>CAWHLB010000013.1:0-181123 GCA_963830115.1 uncultured delta proteobacterium | reverse complement strand
ACGGGATGCTGCAACGCAAGGGGTGGGTCGCTCCCGCACCTTCGGCCGCCGCCGGATAGGAGGTTCGGGGTGGGGGACGAGGGCGAGCCGGCGAGCGCCGGCACGAGGAAGCTCGCATGAGAGACGCCGACGCCCGCTTCCACGAGGAATGGCTCGGCCTCGCGCAGCCGGTCGAAGGCCTCGTCTTCTCGATCCCCGTCCTCGCCGACGCGCAGATCGCCCCGAAGGTGCGCGCCGGCATCACGGCCGAGCTCGAAGCCCACCTCGAAGACACCGAGCACGGCCCGGCCCTCGGCGACGTGCGCGCCTTCTTCGAGACCTTCCTCGGCTACGCGCGCCCCGGCATGCTCGTCGCCCGCGACGACCTACCGGCGGACCTGTCCTTCTACGCGCCCGAAGGCCGCCAAGAGATTCCGCCCGAGCTTCGCCATCGCGCGCGGCCCCTTCGACGCGCCCGCGGACGACCCCTTCGCCGCGTTCGACGACGCCGAGCCCGCGGACCCCGCGCCCGCCGCCGACGGCGCCTCCCCGCTCATCGCCCTCGTCTGGGATCTCACCACCGACGCCGAGGGCGCCGCCCTCACCCTCGACCTCGACAAGAGCGAAGCGGCGACCGGCCCCTGGCGCTACCCGCCGACGGCCAAGCTCGAGCGCCTCCTCCGCCACACCGGCATTCCCATCGGCTTCATCACCAACCGCCGCGCCCTCCGCCTCGTCTACGCCCCCACCGGCGAATCGAGCGCCCACCTCACCTTCCGCTTCGACGCCCTGCGCGCGCCCGCCGGCCGCCCCCTCGTCGCGGCCCTCGAGCTGCTCTTCCACGCGAGCCGCACCTACGGCGCCGCCCCCGAGCACACCTTCGAAGGCCTGCTGCGCGAGAGCCGCCTCCGCCAAGCCGACGTCACCAAAGACCTCGCCGCGCAAGTCTTCGAAGCCGTCGAGATCCTCATCGAAGGCTTCGCCCACGCCGCCGCGCGCGACACGGCGGGCGGCGACCGCATCGACTGGCTGCGCGCCGCGCTCGACGCGCCGAACGACCACTTCTACCAAGGCATCCTGAGCGTCGTCCTGCGCCTCGTCTTCATCCTCTACGCCGAAGACCAGAGCCTCGTCCCCGTCCAGCACCCGACCTACGCCGAGCACCTGAGCGTCCTCGGCCTCTACGACCGCCTCGCCCACGACGCGGGCGCGCACCCCGAGTCGATGCACCTCCGCTTCGGCGCCTACGGCCGCCTCGTCGCGCTCTTCCGCGCCATCTTCCTCGGCGTCCGCCACGGCACGGGCGACACGGCCCTGCGCCTACCGCCGCGCCGCGGCAAGCTCTTCGACCCGAGCGCCTTCCCCTTCCTCGAAGGCGGCCTGCCCGGCTGGACCGCCGCCATCACGCTCCCCGAGCAACGCGCGGCCGTCGAGCTTCCCGAGCATCGACGACGACACCGTCTACCGCGTGTTGCACCGCCTCGTCGTCTTCAAAGGCCAGCGCCTGAGCTACCGCTCCCTCGACGTCGAGCAGATCGGCGCCGTCTACGAATCGCTCATGGGCTACCACGTCCTGCGCGTCGAAAGCCCCGCCGTGCGCCTCGGCAGCGAGCACCACTGGGTCGAGACCCCCCTGTGCCAGGGTAGTTGCCGCGTCGCCTGATCGAACGGGACTCAGGGGGCGAGAGGGGCAACATGCCCATGCCGTACTCGGAGAAATTCAAGAGCAAAATGGTCGCGAAGATGACGGGGCCAAACGGGAGATCCGCCTGCTCGCTGTCGAAGGAGGTGGGGGTCTCGCAGTCCGCGTTGTCGGCGTGGCTTCGGCGAGCCATGGTCGGGGCCATGACGAACGACGATCGAGGAGGAGAAGGGCGCACGGCACGCCGCCGCAAGCGGTGGACGGCGGCCGAGAAGCTGCGCGTGATCAAGGAGGCAGCGGCGGCCGGTGAGGGGCTCGGCGCGCTGCTGCGGCGGGAAGGCCTGCACGAGGCGGATCTCGAACGGTTCCAAGAGGAGCTGCTCGCGGATGCCGCCAAGGGCGAGCAGGCCAATCGCCGTCGAGGCCCCAGCCCCGAGCAGAAGCGGGTCCGCCAGCTCGAGAAGGAGCTGAGGCGTAAGGAGAAGGCACTTGCGGAGGCGGCCGCGCTGTTGGTGCTGCGAAAAAAAGCGGAAGCCTTCTTCCTCTCGGGGGAAGAGGGCGACGACACGAGCGACGACAACGAATGAGGATCCTCGAGCTCATCGCGGAGGCACAGGCCGCCGGCGCCCGGCTCGCACCGTGTTGCGACGTGCTCGAGCTCGACCTCAGGACGATCCAGCGATGGCGTGCGCAGGGCGTGGGTGACGACGGCCGGCACGGCCCCAAGACCACCCCTCCGAACAAGCTGAGCGAGGCGGAACGCCGGCGGGTCCTCGAGGTGGCCAACAGCGACGAGTTCAGGGACATGAGCCCGAAGCAGATCGTCCCGACGCTCGCCGATCGCAGCACGTACATCGCCTCCGAATCGTCGTTCTACCGGGTTCTGCGCGAGGCCGATCAACTCGAGCATCGTGGGCGGACGAAGGCGCCCGTTTCGCGTCCACCGCGCGAGCACTGCGCGACGGGACCGAACCAGGTGCTGAGCTGGGACATCACGTACCTGCGGTCGCCCGTCGCCGGGATGTTCTTCTACCTGTACCTGTTCGTCGACGTGTGGAGCCGCAAGATCGTCGGCTTTCGCGTCGAGCACGTCGAAGATGGCGAGCTCGCCTCCGAGCTGCTGCTCGAGATATGTCGCTGCAACGCCCTCGACTCCGATGGCCTGGTCGTCCACCAAGACAACGGCGGCCCGATGAAGGGCGCGACGCTGAAAGCGACGATGGAGCGTCTCGGCATCCTCGCCTCGTACAGCCGCCCCCACGTCAGCGACGACAACCCCTTCTCCGAGTCACTCTTCCGCACGTTGAAGTACCGGCCACACTTTCCGCGCAAGCCCTTCGAGAGCCTGGAGGCGGCGCGTACATGGGTCGAGGACTTCGTCGCCTGGTACAACGAAGTCCACCTGCACAGCGCGATCGGTTTCGTCACGCCGGCCGCGCGCCACGGGGGTCACGCGGACGAGATCCTCGAGGCGCGGCGCGACGTCTACGAGCTCGCGCGCCGTCGCAACCCGCAGCGGTGGGCACATCACACGCGCGACTGGAAGGCACCCCAGCAGGTCTTCCTCAACCCGTCACCAGAGACTCGCCTCCGTCTCGCCTCGAACGAAGCGGCCGCATGAACCGCGACTCGGGTCTCCTCACCGCGCGGTCTGCTGTTCGCCCGCCCGACGGCGACGACGCCCGGATCAGCGGTGCCTGCAAGACGAATTCCGCGACAACTACCTTGACACTCACCGAGACCGAAGCCGTGCGCGCGATGAAGCCCGCCGACCGCAAACGCTTCTGGAAAGACACCTGCGGCCTATCGACCGGCGCGCGCAAGAAAGCCGAAGACGCCGTGACGAGCGCCCCCGACCCGGGCGCCCTCGCCGAGCAGCTCCTCGAGCTCGCCTCCGGCGGCAAAGCCGCGAAGGCCCGCCACCGCGTCGGTGCGGGGCGGCTCGTGCTGCAACCCGGCCAAGAACGCCGCCGCACCGGCAGCCACTACACCCCGCGCTGGCTCAGCGAAAAAGTCGTCAAGCGCACCCTCGAGCCCATCCTCGCCTGCCTCGGCGACGACCGCACCGCCGAGCAAATCCTCAGCCTCAAGATCTGCGACCCGGCCATGGGCTCCGGCGCCTTCCTCGTCGCCGCATGCCGCCTGTTGGCCGAAGACCTCGTCGCCGCGTGGGACCGCGCGGGCGAGCGCGCCGCCCTCACCGAAGAGCACGGCGACGCCCTCCTGCACGCCCGCCGCCTCGTCGCCCAACGCTGCCTCTACGGCGTCGACAAAAACGCCGCCGCCGTCGAGCTCGCCAAACTCTCCCTGTGGCTCGTCACCCTCTCGAAGAGCTCCCCTTCAGCTTCGTCGACCACGCATTGCGGCATGGCGACTCCTTGGTGGGATTGGATCTCGACCAGATCCGGGGCTTCCACTGGAAGCCCGACGCGCAGCTCGAGTTTTGCAGCCGGGCGCTCGACGACGCCCTCGAACAAGCCCTCGAACACCGCGCACAGATCCTCGAGCTCGCCGAGAACGAGGACGCGGCGTCCCAGCGGGAGAAGCAGCGCCTCCTCGAGTACGCCGAGCAAGCCACCGCGCGCATCCGGATGATCGCCGACGCATGCGTCGGCGCCTTCTTCGCAGAAGCCAAGCCGAAGGCGCGCGAGAAGGAGCGCAACCGCCGCCTCGAAGTGCTCCAGCGGGCGCTCGAAGGCGACGAAGCCGCCTGGCAGACACTCGCAGAGCTGGCCGCGCCGATCCGCGACCAGCACGCCCCATTCCACTGGATGATCGAGTTCCCCGAGGTTTTCTACCTCGAACGCCCCGACCCGCTCGAGGCGGGCGGAGAGAACCGAGCGGCGTTCATGGAAGCGTTTGTCGGGAACCCGCCCTTTGCGGGCGTAACGCGGGTAGCCGCAACGTCGGGGCCAGCGTACGTCGGTTGGTTGCAGGAGACCGTGCCGGGGGATCGAGGGATGCGTGGGCGGTGCGACCTCTCCGCCTACTTCTTTCGCCGAGCTGACGACCTGCTGGGTCCCAATGGGACGATCGGGTTCATCGCAACGAACACGATCGGGCAAGGAGACACGCGCAAGATAGGACTTCAATTTCTCCTTACAGAGGCCGGGGGAGATATCTACGATGCAACCAGTTCGATGATGTGGCCGGGAGCAGCGGCGGTCACGGTCTCGATCGTGAACATCGCACTAGGCTCCGCAATCGCGTGCACCGTCCATCGACGACTTGATGGCGTCGAGGTACCGGCGATCAACTCACGGCTGCGAGGTAAACCTGAACGCCCGGACGCGGTCAGGCTCAGTGCCAACGACGGCTGTAGCTTTCAGGGGGTCATTGTTCTCGGGACCGGTTTTGTGCTTGGCCCGAGCGAGCGCCGTTCGCTCATTCGGAGCGACCCGCGCAACGCTGGGCGGATCTTCCCCTACATCAATGGCCAGGAGCTCAACACAAGTCCGACGCAGACCCACGATCGGTTCATCTTGAATTTTGGTCACATGGAACTCGCCGAGGCCGAGGGGTGGCCAGAGCTGCTTGCGATCATCCGATCCCGGGTCAAGCCAGAACGCGATCGACTGCATGAGCGCAACGCATGGAACCGTGACGTCAGGCGGCGCTGGTGGCAGTTTGCGTCCGCCCGTCCGGAAGCGGCCGCCGCGACTGCGGACATCGATAGGTGCCTAGTAGCGGCGATCCTAAGTCCGCTCCGGGTTTCCGTGGAGGTCGACGAGGGTCCATGGAAACTGGTCGATGACCATGTCGACGAGCTTGTCGCGCTGGTCGCGGAAGGGGGTCTTCTCCCAGCGCGAGCCGTGGCCGGCCATGTCGAGCCACCAGAGGTGGACGGTGTCGCGCCGAAGGCGGAAGTGCTTGTAGGGGGCGTCTTCGGGGCCGGATTCGACGATGACCGATGCGCCGTGCTTGCGAGCACGTAGGTGCGTCAGCCCGCGATCGTGCAGGCGCTGTTCGACCGCGGGCGGGTCCCAAGTTTCGGCGTGGAAGCGGGGCATCGGGCTTTCAGGCGGCCCGACGATGTTGCCTCGGCTGAACACGCCACGTCCACCGAAAGGGATGGCGTTCCACGTCGTTCCAGTAGCGAATGAACGCGTTGACGGCCTGACGTTGGCGCTCTTTCGTCCCGAAGTCGCCGTGCTGCAGGATGCGACGGTGGAGGATGGAGAACCAGATCTCGACCTGGTTCATCCACGAGGCGTGCTTGGGCGTGTAGACGAAGTGGAACCGGCCTCCATGCTGCTCGTTGAAGCGCGCCCAGCGCTGTTCGCTCTTGCTGTCGCAGTGCGTGTTGAGGTTGTCCCACACCACGTAGACCTCTCGACCGCGGTACCGTCGTGCGATCTCGCTCATGAACGACAGGGTCGCCTTCGCCGTTCGCTTGGGCACGACCCGGCCGACGACGCGCCCGCTGCGGATATCGAAGGCCGCGATCAGTTGCTGCACGCCGTGTCGCTTGTACTCGAACTCCTGTCGCAGAGCGCCATCGCGAGGGTCCACGTGGTTGGGGTCGAGTCGCTCGAGGACCTGCATCGGCTTCTCGTCGACGCACAGGACCACGGCGCCCGGGGGCGGCTCGAGGTACAGCTGGCAGACCCTCTTGGCCTTCTTGTCGAAGTCGGGATCGGGGCTGTGCAGCCACTGCCGTATTCGGTGAGGGCGAAGCTCTGCGTTGCGGAGAATCCGTCCGACCTCGCTCACGCTGAGCCGATGACCGGTCAGCCGCTCCACGTGTTCGGCCAGCGCGTCGCGCGTCCACACCTCGCGGAACGGAGTGAAGACGCCGTCAGGCCGGTCGCACGCGATCTGAACCAGCCGGCAGCGAACCCAAGTCGGCACCCTCGCCGGACGGCCGGACCGCGTCGCGTCGTCCAGCGCGGCGATCGTCGGGTTTGCACGAAACCTCGCCTTCCATTTGCGCACACTGCGAGCCGACCAGCCGAGATGCCGCGCGATCGCCGTCGTGCCCATCCCCGCCCGCGCCAGCAACAATGCCTGCGCCCGCTGCACCGTCACGAACGGCGCTCGATGTCGCCGGACGAGCTTCTTCAGCTCGCGACGGACCCGCCGCGACATCCGCAGCGGCTCGGGTGCTGGACCTCGCGCCACGTCGATCGGATCGACGCTAGCCCGCAGATATTCACCAAACCCGGATCGAACTTCGGGCCGGGGGTACTAGTCACGGCGATCAGCAGCAAACATCGCACCTTCGCTATGCAACCAACGGAACGCGTGTTGGACCAGACCATCATCGTGTTTCCGCTTCCCGCCATGACGTCGTTCGCCGTACTTCAGTCGAGGCTCCATGAGGTTTGGTCGGTGCTTCTCTCCGCCACCCTGAAACAGGACCAAAGATACAATCCGACCCGCGCTTTCCAGACCTTCCCCTTCCCCGAGCCCGACCCGCGCACCGTCATCCCCGCGCTCGAAGCCATCGGCGAGACACTCTACGAAACGCGCGCGGCCTACATGATCGACACCGACCAAGGCCTGACGAAGACGTACAACGCCCTCAAAGACCCAACCTGCGACGACCCCCGCATCCACGACCTCCGCCGCCTCCACGAAACCATGGACCGCGCCGTCCTAGACGCCTACGCCTGGCCCGACATCCAAGTCCCCCCCTACTGCCCCAAGACGGAAGCCGACCGCACCGCCCTCCAAACCTTCGAAGACGAAGTAATCGACCGCCTCTACCTCCTAAACGCCCAACGAGCCCGCGAAGAACAACGCCTCGGCCTCACTGGCAAACGCAGGGCCAGGAGGAACGCGGGAAAGCGGTCCGCCACCCAATCCTCCCTCTTCGAAGAGGAAGACGCATGACCCCGCTCCCAGCCGAACGGGAGGTAGGCCGCACCGACGGCCCGCCCGGCTTGACCCGAGCCCAACCCAGGTGTCTTTTGGGATAAGGCAGGAATGGACCCGGGAAACAGTACCGCAGGTCAGGCCATCACCAAGGTCACCCGGCAGAATGTCTTCGACGTCCTCCGACTCGAGACAGGCTGGTGGTGGGGTGAGTTGGGCGAACCGGAGTTCTTGAACCGGCTCTACGACCTGGAGGCCCTACCCTCCACCGACCGCCGGCACTCGGACGCCGAAGGCGACATCATCCAGCATCGCGTCGCGAACTTTGACTGGCCCAACGACTGGATCTTCTCGGACCGACGCTTTCGGTTGGCAGATGGTCCCGACGAGATCCTTCTCAGGTTCCTTTGCGAGACGATTCACCCGGTGGTCAGGCGCGACCCCGACGACGTGCAGCGGCTCGTCTTGGCTTTCAACACCCATTTGCGACGGGACGGATGGAGCTCTACCCGGCGGGCGAGGTCTCGGGATACCCAGTGTTCGCATGGCGGCGATACCAGCCCGCACCCCTAAACGAACACGGGCGTCTGTTCGACGGCCAGGTTATCGCGAGCCGGTATCGCATCGTGGAGTTCGTCGCAGAAGGGGGAATGGGCGTCGTCTACCGGGCCACGGATCTCACCTCCGGAGAACGCGTCGCTTTGAAGCAGTGTCCGCCCGAGGCAAGCCCGGAAGACAAGCGACGGTTCGCCCGCGAGGTCCGCGCCATGAGCCGGATCTCACACCCAAACGTAATGCCCGTTTTCGACGCGCAGCTGGAAGGCCAAGTCCCCTTTTTCGTGATGCCCGAGGCGCGCTGCCGCCTCGACGAACGGGCAGCAGCGCTGCGGCAGGCCCTAGGCGACGCCCTCGTCGTGTTCGAGGCCATCTGCAATGGGGTATTGGCCATTCACGCGGCCGGCCAGTTGCACCGCGACCTGAAGCCAATGAACGTCCTATTGGTCGAGGATCGCTGGGTTGTCAGCGATCTCGGTCTGGCCGTGTTCGCCGATCGCGACACCACCGTCTTGACAAGAACGAGCACCCTTCTCGGCACCGAGGGCTACATCGCCCCCGAGCTTCGTCGCCGCGATCGTGCCGAGGCCGACGCCCGGGTCGACGTGTACTCTCTGGGGGTCGTGCTGTATGAACTGGTAACGGGAAACGATCCTGCCTACGTCGACGAATCGGTACTTCCTGTAGGTCTCCGTACCATCGTCGAACGTGCGGTCGCGCCGAACCCCGCGAATCGGTACCAGAGCGTCCGCGAGCTCCAGCAGGAGGTGGCAGCCTACCGCGTCGCGCTCTCGACCGATGCCGATCCGATCGCACGAGCTCGCTCTCTCGCAAACCATCCTGGGCAGCTTACCGTCGAGGTCGTGGATGCCCTTGTGCATGCCTTCGCCAAATGTGACCCCTTGTTGGCCAGGAAGATCTTCGACGACCTGACCGATGACCGCCTGGCGCAGATCGCTGAACTCGCGCCGGACTCTCTCCAGGCCCTGCTCCGGCACTACGCGGATGGTCTCGGCGAAGCGATCTCTGAAACCCCCACCTATTTTGAGTACGCCGATGCCGTAGCCCGGCGAATGACTCTGGTGCGCCAAGCGGTGCCGCGGCACCCCGCTGCGTCCGTAGCCCTGCGCTGCCTGCTCATTGCAGCCGTGGATCTCTGGCGCTTCAAAGCACTTGAGACACTCATCGCAGTTCTCGAGCAAACCACCGACGGGGAAGTTGCCGAACGCGACGCCGAGATGCTGCTCCGTGAGCGCGAACGTTACGCGAGGGTGCTCGAGCGCCATCGGCCACGATACTTGGCTGAGCCCATCAGGCGTGTCACGGCGATGATCGAGCACGCATCCCAGGGATGATGTCGGACAATCCGCAGGGCTCGATCGAATCTGCGCGGAAGAAGCAAAGGAGCGCGTCGCACCGAGGTTGAGCCGCGGAGAGGGGAAGCGATCCTGCCAACCTCGATGGGGATGCCCGGGCTCCCCTTTTTTCGCGCAGTGTGGGTACAATCTGCGCATGGTTGCAGCGAACGCCTCACAGACTGCCGAGGCCGACCCCGCCCTCCCTGTTGAGTTGCGAACCGGTCCCGTCTACGACCGGTGCGACCTGACCAGTACGGAGGTAAGGAAGGTCATACTGCAGTATTCTCACATGTCAGACGTCGGCGCAAAAGGCGTCGAGTTTACTGACTGCGACTTCAGCTACTCGGTGTTCCTTAGAGTCTACTTCCGCAACGCGAAGTTCGTCCGCTGCAAGTTTGTCGGTTGCGAGTTCGAACGGTGCAACCTTCGAAAGGCTGAGTTTTCCGAGTGCGACTTTTCTTACGCTCGGTTCTTGCTGACCCAGATGGATCCGATGGATTTGTTTGACCAGCTCCCGCCTCGCCCGAACGTCCGACGAGAACTCGCCCGGACTTTGCGAAAGAACGCGGAGTCCATTGGCGACATCGAGGCCGTCCACGCTTGCTTCGGCTACGAAATGCGTCAAACAGAAAACCACCTTAAGCAGGCGGCTGCGGGCCAAGAGGAATACTACAGGAAGAAGTATCCCAAGCGTTTGCAGCGCATTGGTTTCCGCGCGCGTCTTTGGTTACATGTGTTCTCCGGCTTGTCGTGGGGACACGGGGAGTCCCCCGCGAAGGTAGTCTGCGCATTTGCTGTGGTTGCTTTCATGCTTGGGGCCGCGCTCGCCGCGCGGGCCCCGTCCTTTGGGGGGCCTCGTTTTTCCGAGGATCCGGCGGGAGCCGCGCACTTTGCGTCGGTTCATGTCTTGCCAATGATGCTTGGGGTCGCCACCCCAGGTTTTGGATTGAGCGACACGGCTGCAGCGATTATCTCATGCGCCGGCGCGCTTGCCACCGTGATTTTCTTTGGCCTGTTCGTAACGACCCTCGTCAGACGCCATGCCAAACGATGAAGGTATGTGGGAGGGGTTCCTCGTCCTGAGACTGTTTGGGTCACGCGCGCGCGGCGACGCCGACGCATTCAGCGATAGCGATCTGCTCGTAGTCGCTCGGGAAGACTTCCTCAAAACGCCGAAAGCGCAGCGGTCGCTCCGAATCCTCATGCAGAAGTTTGATGACGTCTCCGTGTATGGCGAGGCCCGCTTCAGGGAGATGCATGCCAAGGGCCATCTCTTCGCGTGGCACGTCTTCCTCGAATCGCGGCCACTCGCTGGGCTCCAGGTTCAAGCGGCTACCCCGGACGCCGTTGCGACACTGGGCCCGCCGGCTCCCTATACAGACGGCCCGACCGAAGCCGAGGAACTCGTCCGTGTGTTGGACGAATCAGTCGTGGCGGCGCCAAAGACCCCAAACGCTACCTTTGAGGCGGGCGTGATGTTTGTTGCCGCGAGGAACCTAGGCGTCGTGGCTTGCGCGGTGTCAGGGGAACCGCACTTTTCGCCGAGGGCACCGTACGTCGCTGCCGAGCGGACCGGAATTCGATTCCCCCTGTCGATGGCAGAGTATGATCTCTTGCGTCGATCCCGGAAGGCTTCCGTGGGCGGGCGCCCGTCGCCGGCTCTCGAGCCCGCTCTGCTCACCGGGTGGGCTGCGAGGCTCACCTCCTGGGCGCGAGATACGGCGCGATTCGTCGCATGCAAGAAGGAAAATGATCATGCCCCGTAGCTTCCGGCTCAGGGTTCGCCTAGAGCGAGCTGCCCTCGCAATCGTGAATGCGAGGCTCGCCCCAATGCGACGCCTTCATGGCGTGTCACCGAGAGCGATCCAAGACTGGGCGACCAGATTCGAGTGGTCCGCCAGCCCCTGGAAACGCCAGGAGATGCTGGAGCTCGTGAGTGCGTTCGGCGCTTCATGCCAGGCGATGTCCGACCAGAGCCGCTCCGCGTTCGACGCGGAGACCTTCGACCCCGAAGCAAGCCAGGGGTGTCTGGAGGCTCTCCACCAGTACGTACTCGCACACGCCGCCCAAGACGAGGGCTCGGAGGACGCGTAGGGCGCCGCCGTAGCCGCCCAGTCTCAGACACCTCCAACCGGGGGTGGCCTTTGGCACGGCGGGCGAGCGGGGACGACGGATGCACCGGCGCATGCCCGCGAGGGTCGCACCGAGGTTGGCCCGCCGTGGGAAGGTGAGCGCGCTGTGGGAAGGCCTCGGTCGTTCGCGCATGACGCGCCCAAACCGGATGAGTTCGGCAGCGCGGGCCGGAACGGGAGCGAGATTGGACACAGGGCGGACGCCCAGGGGGAGGGGCGGGACTTTCGTCGCGCCAAAGCGCTATCTTGGTCCGCATGTTAGCCTCGCACCATGACAACCGAGCGCAAACCGATCCTGGTGGCCCAGCAGGGCGACAGAGTGAAAGTCGAGACGCAGGACGGAGTGGTGAACGGCACCGTCGAGGACATTGACGAGAGCACGTTCCCCGGCAAGGTGGTCATAAGGACCGATGGTGGCAGCACTGTGGAGGTACCGATCGGGATCGGGTGGCCTGACGACTAGCCCCCCGGGCTTGCGTGAGCAAGCAGGGACGCGGGGCTGCCCCGTGCTGGGCCGGCGGCACCCCCGCCCTGCCGGCGCCAGAGGAACCCGCTCCAGCGCCCTGTCGGCCTCCAGCGCAGCGCCGGAAGGATCGGGATGTACGAACAGCTCCCCTTCCTCATTCGCGCGGCGGTCGTAGCGCATCGTTGGCCCGCGGGAGGCGCTGCCCGCGCGAGCGCATAGCGCGCCGAGCCTTGGGCGGTGGTGTAGGCTTGTAATTCTTGACACCAGGAGGGCGAAAGTGGGGAAGGCTACGCTGCGGCAGGAGATTGCGGACACGGTTTCGGCGAAGAGGGCTACACTTGCGGGGATCCTTGCGGGCGAGGAGTTCGTCGTCTCGGCGTCGGCGGCGGCGACTGCTGGCGTGGCGGATCTTCTGGTGGCGGCCGCCACAGGGTTGCCTCGCTACTTGAGGAGCGTCCGACCCAGGTTGAGCCGCCGGAGGGGGAAGCGATCGGAGCGCGCGGGCGGGATCGAACGGTCGAGGGCACTCGCCTCGGTCGGGAACGGCCCGCCCCCGGCGCCTCGAAGCGGGGGCTCGAGACCCCTCTCGCCGCGTCGATCCGTCCTCCGGACGCACCGGTGCGTGCCCGCGATGGTCGCAGGCACGCAGGAGTGCGCGATTGGTCTGGCCGCTACGGTGGCGGGTGGCAGCGAACGCCGTGCTGCACCTTCATCAGCCACGTCCCGGCCGGGAAGATCACATCCCGCTCGCCGAGCCGCCAGCGCTCGAGCGCGTCGCGGTAGCCCGCTCGGAAGGCGCGCAACTCGGCCACGGCTTGCTCGGCCGCTTCGCGGTCGCCCGCCGCCGCGAAGGTCGGCGCTCGAGCTCCGCGCTCTTCGCACGCCGTCCCCCGCGCCGTGATGCGCGTCTGCATCACGCGCTTGGCGCCGAGGAAGCCCTTGTGCTCGCGCTGCGCCTCGGCATGCGCCTCGCGCTCCTTGTCGGCGACCCGCGCGGCGATCGCCTCGCGCGCGCCGTCCTCGCCCAGCTCGTCGACGACCTGCTCGGGCAGCACGATGCGCAGCTCGGCCACGTCCGGCCACTGCTTGTTGTTCGGGTCGAAGTAGCCCTCCGGCCGCCGCACCCGGAACACCTTCCGCCCGAGCTCCTCGGCCATCACCGTGACCCCCGGCCACTTGCGCGCCTTGCGCACCGCGAACGCCGCCACCGGGTTCGCGATCACATACGCGATCTTGTCGAGGATCGCCCCCGTCGTCATCAGCCGCACGCGCGAGGTCTGCGACTTGTTGAACACCTCTTCGGGCCACTGCCGATGCGCCTTGGTCACCATCGCCATCAGCCGGTTCAGGTCCCGCAGGAAGTACGGCATCAGGCCGCGCACGTCGGTCACGACGAGGTGGTAGTGCGAGCTCATCAGCACGACGCCGTGGATCAAGACGCCGTGCATCGCGGCGACGATCGCGAGCACGTACAGGAAGGCCTGCTGCATCTTGCCGTCCCGGTCCGGACGAAGCAGGAAGAACCTCCGCGTCGTCCGCCGCGCGAGGACATACACCCTCGCCCGGACCACCTGTCGCACCGCCGTCACGCCCCCTAACCACATCAAGCGCCGTGCCGGAAACCCGCGCACGTGATCTCGAGCACTTACGGCGACGAATTGGCGGAACTGGCGGCGGACGCCTGGCGGCCGCCACCCCCCACGGCACGCCTGCGCTCCTTCGGGCTCACTCCGGTGCGCCATCGTACTTCCGCCTCGAGCGCATCGTAATGACGGAGCGGGCGCGAAGTTGAGCTGCCGAGGCGAGGCAATCTGTTTTCGCGGGAACGTGCGGTTCGCGGGCATGGTTTTCGTGTTCCCGCGGAATGTGGCGGCTCCCCAAGGCCGTCCAGCGATCCCTGGCTCGGAGGGGTCTGGGATGTAGGCTCCACAAAGGCTCACCTCGGCTCCGATATCCGCTATCCTCCCGGCCTGACGGTCCTCGTAACCGTCACCCAGCGTTCAATTTCGAGGGGATCTCTGATGATCGGTACGTTCCGGCTTCCATGCCTCGTTGCGGTGGTGCTCCTAGCCGCCGGTTGCCCCGAGACCAAGACCTGTCCGGCGGGGATGCACCCTTTGGGCACGACGAACGACTGCACACCGGACGCAACAGACGCTGGGCCCACGGACGCGGGCCACGATGCCGGCGGCGACGCGGGCCCGTGCAACGGGGCGTGCAGCGGCGACACGCCGGTTTGCGACACGATGACGGGCATGTGCGTGGGCTGCCTGGGCGCGACCGATTGCGCCGCACCGACGCCGGCCTGTGACACGGACACGCACACCTGCGTGGCGTGCGTCGGCGACGGGGACTGCACCGACGTGGCCATGGGCAAGTGCGACGTCGCCTCGCACACGTGTGTGGCCTGCGGCACGAGCACCGACTGCAGCCACTTCACGGACACGGCCGTGTGCGACACGACGAACGGCACGTGCGTCCAATGCACCGCCGACGACACCAGCGCCTGCGGGGGGAACACCTGCAAGAGCGATGGGACGTGCAGCATGTACGGGACGACCCAGCGGGCCTGCGACCCGTGCGACACCGACGCCAACTGCGGCGGCGCGAACGACTACTGCGTCCCGATGCAGTACATGGGCGCCGACCACGGCGCCTATTGCCTGACGGACGCGAACGATGCGGGCAGCTGCGACCAGCCGTTTCTCAGTGTTATCGACGGTCGGCCGACGCTTTCTGGGCGAACGGGCGGCCGGTACTGCGGAATCAACGAGACAGTGACCACGTGTGAAGCCGTTCGAGGGCTGCTGGACGATGCTGCGTGTCCCGACGGCACGGACTCCGAGTGCCCCGAAGGCGGGCTGTGCAGGAATCTGAACGGCGTCAGTCCAAACCACTGCACGTACCGATGCAGCGGTGCGGCTTCAGAGTGCCTCATGGCTCCGACGGCTGGATACGGTTGCGGCCCTGGCTCCACGGGCGGCGACTCCTTCTGCGGGGGATAGGCGCGTGCGGAGTGCCAAGACGCGGGTGGCCGCCGGGGCCGCGGTAGTCACGTTGCTCGCCCTGCTCGGCGCATGCGGTGACGACACTTGTCCAGCGGGTTCGACGAGCACGGGCGGCCGCTGTGTCGGTGCGACAGACGCTGGGCCCACGGACGCGGGCCACGATGCCGGCGGCGACGCGGGCCCCTGCAACGGGGCGTGCAGTGGCGACACGCCGGTTTGCGACACGATGACGGGCATGTGCGTGGGCTGCCTCGGCGCGACCGACTGCGCCGCGCCGACGCCGGCCTGTGACACGGGCACGCACACCTGCGTGGCGTGCGTCGGCGACGGGGACTGCACCGACGTGGCCATGGCCAAGTGCGACGTCACCTCGCACACGTGTCTGGCCTGCGGCACGAGCACCGACTGCAGCCACTTCACGGACACGGCCGTGTGCGACACGACGAACGGCACGTGCGTCCAATGCACCGCCGACGACACGAGCGCCTGCGGGGGAACACCTGCAAGAGCGATGGGACGTGCAGCATGTACGGGACGACCCAGCGGGCCTGCGACCCGTGCGACACCGACGCCAACTGCGGCGGCGCGAACGACTACTGCGTGCCGATGCAGTACATGGGCGCGGACCACGGGGCGTATTGCTTGACGGACTTCACCGAGACGGGGAGCTGCGAGTCGCCGCTCGCGATCAGCCTCATGGGTCGGACCAGCCTGTCGGGCCACTCGGGCGACGCCTACTGCGGCATCAACGAGGACCTCGCAACCTGCGATGCAGTGCGTGCCTTGCTGGACAACACTGCGTGCCCTGGAGGTATGGACTCCGAATGTCCGGACGGCGGCCTCTGTCGACAAGTAGGCACCCAGATGAACCACTGCACCTATCAGTGCTCGGGGGCAGTCGAGTGCGACGTTTCACCCCATCCCGGCGATACGTGCGGCCCTGGCTCCACCGGCGGCGACTCCTTCTGCGGGGGATAGGCGCGTGCGGAGTGCCAAGACGCGGGTGGCCGTCGGGGCCGCGGTAGTCACGTTGCTCGCCCTGCTCGGCGCATGCGGTGACGACGCTTGTCCAGCGGGTTCGACGAGCACGGGTGGCCGCTGTGTCGGTGCGACAGACGCTGGGCCCACGGACGCGGGCCACGATGCCGGCGGCGACGCGGGCCCGTGCAACGGGGCGTGCAGCGGCGACACGCCAGTCTGCGACACGATGACGGGCATGTGCGTGGGCTGCCTCGGCGCGATCGACTGCGCCGCACCCATGCCGGCCTGTGACACGGACACGCACACCTGCGTGGCGTGCGTCGGCGACAGGGACTGCACCGACGTGGCCATGGGCAAGTGCGACGTCGCCTCGCACACGTGTCTGGCCTGCGGCACGAGCACCGACTGCAGCCACTTCACGGACACGGCCGTGTGCGACACGACGAACGGCACGTGCGTCCAATGCACCGCCGACGACACGAGCGCCTGCGGGGGCAACGTCTGCGACGCCTCGACGCAGACCTGCAGCACCCAACCGCCCGATAGCGCGGGTCTGTGTCAGGAGTGCGTGAGTGACGCCCAGTGCCACATGGGGCAGCTCTGCGTCCCGATGACCTTCGGTGATCCGGCGATGCCGGTGGGCAACTTCTGTCTCTGGCGCCAAGACGCGACGGGGAGTGGTGCGCCGAATGGGGACTGCACCATGGCAACTCACCCCTACGTGGTTCCGGTCGCCGACGCCACCAGCGTCGACGGCACGTCGGCTACCGTCTGTGGGCTGCGGTTGACAACGTGTCCAGCGCTCCACGACTTTGGAATGACGACGTGCTCCGGGGCAGGAGACAACGCTTCTTGCGGCGCGGCCGGCCTCGACGACGGGATCTCGCGCTCCATATGGCACGGGCTACAGGTGCTCGGTGCCGTGTGGTTTGGATGACGACTGCCGTCCTGGTTTCACCTGCAACACCGCGGCCGCAACTCCGGTATGCAACCTCATGTAGGGCAGCGAACCGCGTGCCACACTTTCACCAGCCACCTCCCGACCGGGAAGGCCACATCCCGCTCGCCGCGCTTCCGGCGCTCGAGCGCTTCGGGGCACCGGAAGGCACGTAGCTCGGCTACCGCTTGCTTCCCCGCTTCGCTGTCGCCTGCGGCGGCGAAGGTCGGCGTGGGGACGCCCCGGTCGTCGTGAGCCGTGCCACGCGCAGCGATGCCGGCTTCCTTTTGACTGCCTGCCCGCTCCGATAGAATGGCCTTCGTATTAGGCGCGGGAGATGCGGATGCGACGGTACGGTAGGGTCCTATTCACCTCCTTCTTGTCGCTCGTCTTCGCGGGATGTGCGATGAGGACGGGATCGCGACATCACGGCCCCACGAACATCGACGCGTGTCCGGCCGGTGGAACGCTGACCGTCACTCTATGGGATGTGTACGCCACGCCTCGCAAGCCTGACGGTACGGTGTGGGACGGCGTAGAGAGCGGCACGATTGAGTTGCTGTGCTCAGCCGCCGCGAGTGCCAGCGTTCAGCCTCAAGGGACCACCTGAGGGCGGTTTTTTTCACCCTCAAGGGACCGCCGGATTTTCAGGGTCATGGGACCACCCGTAGGGGGGGCGTGACCCTCGATTTTCAGGGTCATGGGACCACCCGATTTTCCGGCCGATGGGACCACCAGGGGCGGAAGTAGGGCGGGCCGGGTCGAACGACCGGAGCTGAGACAAGGTCGCCTCCCGATGGCAGCGCGGGTCTGCCGTCGGGAGGTGGTCGATGGCTTTCCGGGAGCTGACGATGATCGAAGTGAAGGAAGTGCTGCGCCGCGCCGCAGCAGGACAGCAGAATCCGACGGATCGCGCGCGAAACGGGGGTGGACCGCAAGACGGTGCGTCGCTACCTCGACGCGGCGCGGGCGGCGGGCATCGAGGCCGATGCCGAGCTCGATGACGAGCAAGTCCACGAGGTCGCCCGACGCGTGCAGGATCGCGAGCTGCCGTCACCGAGTGAGCAGCGAAAGCAGCTCGCACGACACCGAGCGCAGCTGGAGCAATGGCTGGTGGAGCGAACGCGTCGCACCGAGGTTGAGCCGCCGAGGGGAGCGATCGGCGCTTGCGGGCGAGGTCGGGGCGGTGCCGGGCCGGACGCTCGCCGCGGGCAGCCCCGCTCGGAAGCGTCGAAGCGAAGGCTCGGAGCCCCGCTCGGCGGCGTGATCCGCAGCCTGGACGCACCGATGCGTGCCCGCGACGTTCGCAGGCACGCATCAGCGCGCGATTGGTCTCCGCCGCTACGGTGGCGGGTGGCAGCGGACGGCGTGGACCACTCTCATCAGCCACGTCCCGAACGGAAAGGTCACGTCGCGGTCGCCGGTCATCCAGCGCTCGAGCGCTTCGCGGTAGCTCGCGCGGAACGCACGCAGCTCCGCCACCGCCTGCTTCGCCGCGTCGCCATCCCCCGCCGCCGCGAACGTCGGCGCACGGACGCCGCGCTCTTCGTACGCCGTCCCCCGCGTGGTGATGCGCGCCTGCATCACGCGCGTCGCACCGACGAAGGCCTTGTGCTTCCGCTTCGCTTCGGCACGCGCCTCGGCCTCCTTCGACTCGACCCGCGCGGCGATCGCTTTGCGCGCTCCGTCCTCGCCAAGCTCGTCGACGAGCTGCTTCGGCAAGACGACCTCGAGCTCGGCCACCTCCGGCCACTGCTCGTTCTCCGGGTCGAAGTAGCCCTCCGGCCGCCGCACTCGGAACACCTTCCGCCCGAGCTCGTCGGCCATCACCGTGACCCCCGGCCACTTGCGCGCCTTGCGCACCGCGAACGCCGCCACCGGGTTCGCGAGCACGTAGGCGATTCTTGTCGAGAATCGCCCCCGTCGTCATCAGCCGCACGCGCGAGGTCTGCGACTTGTTGAACACCTCTTCGGGCCACTGCCGATGCGCCTTGGTCACCATCGCCATCAGCCGGTTCAGGTCCCGCAGGAAGTACGGCATCCAAAGCGGTTGACGCGCCGAGCGGGGGCCAAGGCATCTCATCCGGGTTCAGCACCGACGAGGAGCGTTCTGACCGACTGGCCGAGGTCGGCCTCACCCCCGCCCGAGGGTGCGAATTCGGGACCGGTCTTCCGACCGGTCAGTTCCCACCGCCCGCCTGCGTCTGTACGATGCCAACCGTGGCGGTCGACATGAGCGGGAGAGAGGCAATGGAGCCCAGCCGGTGAACCGAGCCGATTTCGAAGCACTTCGCGACGTTCCCGGCAAGCGCGTGGGCGCCGACATCCGGTTCTCTCGTCGAAGCGCCCTGGCGCCCGTCGTGGCTGCTGAGAACATCGAGATTGAAAATTTCCCGCCGGAGTCGACCTTCGGCTTACGCTTCGTTACAACCCGGAGTCGGGTGCAAAGACGATAAGCGTGCACGTTCCAGGTACAGGTCCGATCTGCCGACTGGATGTCGACGGCAACCCCCCACCGGCCCGCCGGGAGAAGCCACAAGCACTCCCTGGCAACAGAGCGCTGCCCCGATCGGAATCTCCCGGACGGCGTCATCGACCGTCCAGAGCTAAGCGGTCGGCACATGCGCGATCTGTTCGACATTTTCTGCAAGCTGGCCAAGATAGACTTCGTGGGGACTTTCGAGGAGCCCGACACGTGATCGATGTATCGGACATCAAGACGCGCGTGGCGGGGCATACGCTGGTCCGAGAGGTTGACAAGGTGCCCCGGGGCCACGTTCGTCTCGAGACCGCGTTCCTCTATCCGGACGGGTCGTCCGTCGACCTCTTCGTGAAGGACGACACGACCGCGCCGCTGCTGCCTACCGCCACCGCGTCGCTTGCCCTCAGCGACCTGGGCCAGACAATGTCTTGGCTGCTCGACGTCCAGGTAAAGCCCTCGATGTCCAAGAAGCGACAGCAGTTTGTCGAGGACGCAATCCGTCTCTATGACGTGAAGCAGGAAGGCGGCGCCCTCGAAACTCGCCTGCGGTCGCTCGACGAACTGATGACCGGCATCGTCCGCCTCGGTCAGGCGTGCGTGCGCGTCGCCGACCTGATCTATACGCGCCGCACGAGTCTCCAGGTCGGGGTCGGCGAAGAGATTGAGGAATTTCCGCGGACGCCGAGCTCGACTACGAGCCCTCGGTCCAGCTCGAGGGCCGGTTCCAGACCAAGGTCAAGGTGGATTTTCTCGTTCGCGGTCCGCAACGCTCCTCGGCGCTACTCACCCTCGCCTCCGCGAACACGTCCCAGGCTCACACGGCCGCCAACGAGGTCTTTCGGAAGTGGTACGACCTCGATGTTCCCACGCGGCACGAGCAACGAGTCACCGTATTCGACGACCGCTACGACACCTACCGAGAGGACGATCTCGGAGCGACTCCGAGATAAGTCGGACGTCGTGGCGCTGTCCGATTCCAACCGCTCTGAAGGACCTTCTGGCGGCCTGATTCCGCCGTCCGCGTCCGCTCCGGGTGACTCCGGGCGGAGCCGTCAGGATCGCACCCGTCGTCACGAGCCGCACGCACGAGGTCTGCGACTTGCTGAAGACCTCCTCCGGCCACTGCCGATGCGCCTTCGTCGCGAGCGCCATCAGCCGGTGCAGGTCGCGCAAGAAGTCCGGCATCACGCCCCGCACGTCCGTGACCACGGCGTGATAGTGGGAGCTCGATTTGCACGAGGCCGTGGACCAGGATCCCGTACTTCGCCGCGACGACGGCCAGCACGTACAGGAAGATGCCTTGCATCTCGCCGCCCCGGTCCGGACGAAACAGGAAGAACCTCCGCGTCGTCCGCCGATCGAGGACATAGGTCCGCGCCCCGACCACCTGCCGTGCCGCCGTCACGCCCAAGCGCCGTGCCGAACACGTGGCTCAACGATCTCGCCCACTTTCGGCCCCCAACTGGCGGAACCGGCGGCGGACGCCTGGCGGCCGCCACCGCCGAGCGAGTGCCGCGCCGATGGCGTGGCAGCCCGGTGCGCCCGCCGGCCCGGGCGCGGGGGACCTCGCACACCGGCCCTGGTGGGACTAGACTTTCATCATGGCCGAAGCCGCAGCCAAAGGGATTCTTGCGAGGAAACACCATCACCCTCGACGAGCCGGTGCCGCCGCTCGAGGGCTGCCGGGTGAGGGTTCTCCTGGTCCCCGCAGACGACGAGCTCGAAGTCGCCCCGGACGAGCAGCGGAAGGCGTGGCAGCAGTGGGTCGATCGCGGTCCCCAAGGCCCGATCGAAGACGAGGACGACCACGAGTTCCCCGTGTCGCCGTGATCCGTCGCGGCGACATCCGCTGGTTCAGGTTTCGTGCTCCCGACAAGCGGCGTCCGGTCCTGGTCGTCGGCCGGGACGATGTGCTCCCGTCCCTTTCGCAGCTCCCGGTCATCCCACTGTCCACGCAGGTCCGTGGCCTCCCATGGGAGGTGGCGCTGTCGCCCTCGGAGGGTCTGCCGACGGCCTGTGTCCTGAAGGTGGAATGGATCCCGTGCCGTCGACCGAGCCCACATCGGCCCCCTGATCGCATCCTTCCCGGCGGCACGCTGGGGCGAAGTGCGGACCGCCCTGCTCGACGTTCTCGGCCTCGCGGACACCTAGCACTGCTCGAGCGGCCCTCGCCATGCTGCGCAGCGATTGACGCCGCAATGGCGAAGCGAGCCCGAGCACCCCTCGGGTTCCCGGAGTCTCCCTCGCGCTCCCCCCCGGTGCCCCTGGTACTTCCGCCTCGAGCGCATCACAATGAGGACGTGACCCAGAGCGACGAGGATCGGCTCCTGGCCCGCATCACGGTGGACCCCGACATCTTCGGGGGAAAGCCCGTTATCCGCGGCCGCCGACTCGCCGTCGAGCACATCCTCGCGATGCTAGCGGCAGGAGACTCGCCCGAAACATTGCTCGAGGGCTATCCCTGGCTCGAGCGCGAGGACGTCCAGGCCTGCCTGGTCTACGCCAAGCGCCTGGTCGGTCATGAGCGAATCGAGTCGCTGGACGCCAAGACCGGCACGTGAAGGTGCTGCTCGACACCTGCGTGTGGGGCAAGGCAGCCGCCGCGCTCGACGCCGCGGGGCACGACGTCGTTTGGACCGGTGACTGGGATGCGGATCCGGGCGACGCCGAGATTCGCGTCGGGCACACAGCGAGGGCCGAGTGCTCGTGACCCTGGACAAGGACTTCGGCCAGCTCGCAATCGTCTTCGGCCATCCGCACTCCGGCATCGTGCGGCTGGTCGGGCTGTCAGCCCGAGAGCAGGGGCCGGTCTGCGTCCAAATCCTCGAACACTATGGGAGCGAGCTGGCAGCAGGCGCCATCGTGACGGTGGAGCACGGCCGCGTCCGCGTGCGCAGTGGTTCCTGAGCGCTTCTTTCATGCCATCCTCGTCGCACCGAGGTTGAGCCGCCGAGGGGGCGCGACCGGCGCCCCCCGCAGGTTCACGCGCACGACGATGGCCCTCCCGAAGACGCGGCGGCCCTCGCGCACGGTGATACGCCGAGACCTTCGCCGAGCGCTGGCGCGGGGTCCCGAACCATCCGTACGAGCAGGGCTTCGACTTGCGACTCGTGCCCGGCAAGCTCGGCGAGCCGCTCGCGTGGCGCCGGTCGCGGCGCGTCTTCGTCAACTCGATGAGCGACCTGTTCCAGGACGGCGTTGCGGGGGCCTTCGTGCGGAAGGTGTTCGAGACGATGGCCGCGTCGACTGGCACGTCTACCAGGTGCTCACGAAGCGCGCCGACCGCATGCGCGAGTTGGTCCAGCGGCTACCGGCGCGGCTGACAGGCCTGCCGCACGTCTGGCTCGGCGTCAGCGTGGAGGATCGACGCCACGGCGTGCCTCGCATCACCTGAATGCACAGCTCGCAGCCATGGCCCCCGGCGCCGACGACGGCCTGGAGGACCCGATATACCCTGACTGCACTAACGGTCACTCCCCGTCTGGATTTGCGGTCAGTCTATGAGCGCACTATATTCTGACCGCACCCGCAGTCAGGCTCTGACCACTCATGCAGTCATCTCATCCAGGTCTGGCCGGCCTCAGCGCGGCCGAGCGCGAGCTCCTCGACAAGATCACTGCTGAGGAGAAGGTCACGGTGAGTGCCGCCGACGTGATGGAGCTGCGGAGCGTCGCAAGGCCGGCGGCCAGTCGCATCCTGTCTCGGCTGGAAGCGAAGGGCTGGGTCCGGCGCCTCAAGCGCGGTCTCTACGCGCCCATTCCGCTCGGCGCCGGCTCGCGAGAGCCCGCGGTCGAGGACGCCTGGCTCTTGGCGATGCGGCTCTTCGCCCCCTGCCACATCTCTGGCTGGTCGGCGGCCGAGCACTGGGATCTCACCGAGCAGATATTCAACGCCGTCGCCGTCGTGACCTCGGCGCCACAACGTCGTGGAGAGCAAACCTACGGGGGCGTGCGCTTTCGCGTGCGCACCATCCCCGACGACAAGCTCTTCGGAGCGCGCAAGCACTGGGTCGGCTCCCACGCCGTGTCGGTCGCAGACCCGAGCCGGATGCTCGTCGACATCCTGGACGCACCGGAGATGGGAGGCGGCGGCCGGCACACCGTCGATGTCGTCCAAGCCTACTGGCGAAGCGAGCACGCCAACGCCGACGCCTTGCTCGACTACGCCGTCCGCTACGGCCGAGGGACTGTCTTCAAGCGGATGGGTTACTTGGCGGAGCGCTTTGGCACGGCGTCCGACGCGTGGCTGTCGCGGTGTCAGGAGCACGTCACGAAAGGAGTGAGTGAGCTCGACCCCGCCGGACCAAAGCGAGGCCCGATTGTCAGCCGCTGGAACTTGCGCGTGAACGTGCCCGTGGAGGTCCGCTCGTGATCCCCAAGGCGGCCATCCTCGAGCGGGCCCGAGTCCAGGGCCTTCAGCCGACGACGGTAGAGAAGGACTACCTCCTCGGCTGGGTGCTCGGGGCCATCGCCGTGGACGAAATGCTCGGCCGCTGGGTGTTCAAGGGCGGGACCTGCCTCAAGAAGTGCTTCTTCGAGACCTACCGCTTCTCCGAGGACCTCGACTTCACCGTGCCCACCGGCGAATCGCTGTCCGAAGATTCGATAGCCGAAGCACTCCATCGGATCTCGTCATGGGTCGAGGAGCGTTGCGGCGTCACCTTTCCTCGCGATCGCATCAAGGCCGAGGCGTACGAGAACCCGCAGGGCAACTTGTCCTACCAGGCGCGACTCACCTACGCGGGCCCGCTCCGCATGACCCGGCGCAGCCTCCAGAAGATCAAGTTCGACGTCACCCAGGACGAGGTCATTGCGACCGAGCCCACGGTACGCGAAGTGCATCACCCCTACCGCGACCGGCAAGAGCCGCCAGCACGGGTGCGGACCTACTCGCTCGAGGAGGTCCTGGCCGAGAAGTCACGCGCGCTCTACGAACGTCAGGGGCGGGCTCGAGACGTCTACGACATCGTCCATCTCAGTCGCGCTTTCCGCGAGACCGTCGACGCGGCGGAGGCTCGCAGGTGCGCCGAGTCCAAGTTCGCGTTCAAGGGCATCGGATTCCCCCTCGGTCGAGCTCATCCTCGGCCGGGTCGACCAGGACGTGGTGAAAGCCAACTGGGAGCAACAGCTCGCCCATCAGCTCCCGCAGCTTCCTTCGGTCGACGGCTTCCTCGACGAGCTTGAGCACGCTTTGCGCTGGTGGCTCGAACCGGCCCGCGCACGCCCGGTGCCCAAGCCGGTCCCAGCCAAACGCGGCGAGTTGCTCATCCCACGGGTGTACTTCCCAACCTACCTCTCGTTCGGGGCCCGCGAGCGCCACCTCGAGAATCGTGCGCTTCGGCGCGCGCAACCGCCTCTGCGTCCGCGTCCGCTACCATGGCCACGAGCGGCTCGTGGAGCCCTACTCCCTCAGGCAGCCGAAGACGGGCAACCGGCTCCTCTACGTCCACGAGCGCGCCAGGGACGGCTTCCCAGTCGACGGCGTCCGCGCCTACAAGGTCGCCGAGATCGACCGCGTCGAGACGACCGATATCCCGTTCACGCCGAAGTGGCTGGTCGAGCTGTAGTACGTGACTGGACGTGTTTCGATGACGCTTGGTCCTATCAGCGGAGGTGCGCTGCCCTTTGGCTTGTTAGCCCGGTGCTCGCCGAGGTGAGCGCGCCAGGGGAGACGCTGCCCGAGACGGATCCGCCGCCCGTGTCAGCCGCTCGGGGGCGTCGTCCCAGCGACCACCCGCCAGCGGCGTAGGTGTCGAGCGAACGCTTGGCCCAGCGGGTCGGCGCGCCGACCTACGTGCTCCGCCATCTCAGCGAAGTCGATGCATACATCGCCCTCGGTCCGCTCGGGTTGCACGTAGATGACGTCGATCTGCGGGTTCAGATCCGTCACCCGGATCGCTCGAAGCCGCTCGGTGAGACCGTTGCGCGGACTGGGGTAGAGGTACGCGTCGAGATCGTCCGGCAACTCCAGAAATCCGAGCCGCGACAGGCGCCATAGCAGGTGGTGGTACTTCTGGTGAGCAGCCGTGCGCAGGACGATCTCGCGTATCCCTTCGACGATCCGCCGGAATCCAAGCTCGCGCGCCGCCTGGAGGTATGCGTCCTGCGTGGGCCGACGGGACCCAGCGTCCGTCTTCAGCTCGAGCAGGAACGCCCGGCTCCGATCGGTGGTGAAAAGGGCGCAATCGACCTTGACCGACTGGTGACTGTCCCGGCCTTCCAGCACGCGGTCGACCCGAAGCGGCAGCTCCGGGATCATTTCCTCCTCGAGTGGAGCTCCCATCCGCGCCTCGACGACATCGCGCAGGTAGAGCGCGAAGAAGATGTCGGCGCGCCGCTCGAGTTCGTAGGCGGGCAGATGCCGCCAACCGTCGAGGAGGGCGAAGAGGCGATCGATCCGTTCCATGGCTTGCACCTAGCAGAGACGCGGCGGCGGTGCGACGAGTGACAGATGCGGTTCCCGTCAGTTTTTGTGCGAGGGGAAACGTCTGGTGTGGTAGTCCCGGTGAGTGTCAAGGTAGTTGTCGCGGAATTCGTCTTGCAGGCACCGCTGATCCGGGCGTCGTCGCCGTCGGGCGGGCGAACAGCAGACCGCGCGGTGAGGAGACCCGAGTCGCGGTTCATGCGGCCGCTTCGTTCGAGGCGAGACGGAGGCGAGTCTCTGGTGACGGGTTGAGGAAGACCTGCTGGGGTGCCTTCCAGTCGCGCGTGTGATGTGCCCACCGCTGCGGGTTGCGACGGCGCGCGAGCTCGTAGACGTCGCGCCGCGCCTCGAGGATCTCGTCCGCGTGACCCCCGTGGCGCGCGGCCGGCGTGACGAAACCGATCGCGCTGTGCAGGTGGACTTCGTTGTACCAGGCGACGAAGTCCTCGACCCATGTACGCGCCGCCTCCAGGCTCTCGAAGGGCTTGCGCGGAAAGTGTGGCCGGTACTTCAACGTGCGGAAGAGTGACTCGGAGAAGGGGTTGTCGTCGCTGACGTGGGGGCGGCTGTACGAGGCGAGGATGCCGAGACGCTCCATCGTCGCTTTCAGCGTCGCGCCCTTCATCGGGCCGCCGTTGTCTTGGTGGACGACCAGGCCATCGGAGTCGAGGGCGTTGCAGCGACATATCTCGAGCAGCAGCTCGGAGGCGAGCTCGCCATCTTCGACGTGCTCGACGCGAAAGCCGACGATCTTGCGGCTCCACACGTCGACGAACAGGTACAGGTAGAAGAACATCCCGGCGACGGGCGACCGCAGGTACGTGATGTCCCAGCTCAGCACCTGGTTCGGTCCCGTCGCGCAGTGCTCGCGCGGTGGACGCGAAACGGGCGCCTTCGTCCGCCCACGATGCTCGAGTTGATCGGCCTCGCGCAGAACCCGGTAGAACGACGATTCGGAGGCGATGTACGTGCTGCGATCGGCGAGCGTCGGGACGATCTGCTTCGGGCTCATGTCCCTGAACTCGTCGCTGTTGGCCACCTCGAGGACCCGCCGGCGTTCCGCCTCGCTCAGCTTGTTCGGAGGGGTGGTCTTGGGGCCGTGCCGGCCGTCGTCACCCACGCCCTGCGCACGCCATCGCTGGATCGTCCTGAGGTCGAGCTCGAGCACGTCGCAACACGGTGCGAGCCGGGCGCCGGCGGCCTGTGCCTCCGCGATGAGCTCGAGGATCCTCGATTCGTTGTCGTCGCTCGTGTCGTCGCCCTCTTCCCCCGAGAGGAAGAAGGCTTCCGCTTTTTTTCGCAGCACCAACAGCGCGGCCGCCTCCGCAAGTGCCTTCTCCTTACGCCTCAGCTCCTTCTCGAGCTGGCGGACCCGCTTCTGCTCGGGGCTGGGGCCTCGACGGCGATTGGCCTGCTCGCCCTTGGCGGCATCCGCGAGCAGCTCCTCTTGGAACCGTTCGAGATCCGCCTCGTGCAGGCCTTCCCGCCGCAGCAGCGCGCCGAGCCCCTCACCGGCCGCCGCTGCCTCCTTGATCACGCGCAGCTTCTCGGCCGCCGTCCACCGCTTGCGGCGGCGTGCCGTGCGCCCTCCTCCTCCTCGATCGTCGTTCGTCATGGCCCCGACCATGGCTCGCCGAAGCCACGCCGACAACGCGGACTGCGAGACCCCCACCTCCTTCGACAGCGAGCAGGCGGATCTCCCGTTTGGCCCCGTCATCTTCGCGACCATTTTGCTCTTGAATTTCTCCGAGTACGGCATGGGCATGTTGCCCCTCTCGCCCCCTGAGTCCCGTTCGATCAGGCGACGCGGCAACTACCCTGGCACAGGGGGGTCCTGCCGGTGGGGAGAGTTGCTAACCCCACTTGGCTGGCAAGCTACACAGGTGCCTCGAATGCCCAGAAGCGCCCCGCCGCCGTCCAGCACCAACACGCCAGGCATCCCTTCCCTCGAGCAGGCGCTTCCCTCTGGCGCGTTGCGTATCTTACCTCACGCCGTCGAGGAATTGGAGGAGCGAGGCACAGTTGAGGTTTCGACGAGAAAGAGCAAGCTTCCTCGCACCGGCATGGACTCGGCTCTGGGTCCTCTGATAGCCTCACGCTTGGTTGGCAGGCATGACGAGACGGGTCATCGCGGTCGGGGCACTCGCTCTGCTGCTCACGCTGGGGTCCATCGGCGAACTGCGCGCGCAGGAGTCGCGAGGCCGCGAGGACATCTTGGCCGCGGCGTCGGACGACATTGGCCCGGGCGACGTCGGACGGTTGTTCACGGCCCGGTTCAGGCCGCTCGTTGGCGCCACGAACAGCGTGCTTCCCGCGGGTGGAACCACGGGTGCGATACGGCACCTGCGTCGCAGCACGACCGAGCGGGAGCTGGCGGTCGTCAGGAGCCGGCTCGAGCTGCAGGCCAACGCCCGCGCTTGGGGGATCGGGGGTGCGTCGACCGATGTCACGTTGTGGAATCACCACGCGTATTTCCGCGCGGTCTCGATCGAAGACATCTACGAGATGGATGACCGTCTCGCGATCCCGACTGTGCCCGAAGGCGCGGAGTGGTACATCTCCGCGGTCTATGTGGGACGGCTCTACGAAGTACACTTCACGAGCGCGTCATCCTCGCTGGAGGGCCGTATCCACGCCTCCATGTTGGGTGGAAGCGGTTCCATCTCCGGATTTGCCCAGCGACTCGGCCTCGACTTCCATGCCCGCACTGTCGGCCTAGAGCCGCGCTCGGACAACGCACTCTTTGCGAGCAGCGATGCCGAGATGCGGCAGCGCTACCGAGCTAGCGGACCTCCTCGCCCGATCCTAGTGCAGTACAGCCGGGTCCCAGCGTCCGCCCGGCCCCGGGCCGCAACGAATCGCCCGCGTCACGTCGAATTGCTCAGCGTTCGATTTCCAGATCGCAACCCGCAGCGCAACACAGCTTGGGATGCGTTTGGCGGCAAGCCAGACATTCTCGTTCGGGTAACGCAGGGGAACCGAGTGCTTCTCGACCGTTTCGGGGGCCGGGACAAGAATCCGGCCACGTTCAGTGACGCGGTCATCGGCAACGCCTTGGTGGTCACGCCGCAACAGCCGTTGGTGTTCACGTTTGCCGACCGTGACCTGGCGGCGAACGACGATGCGGGCACTCTCGTCCTGCAGTCCCTCCCGGATCACGACGAGCGAGAGTACAGTCCACCGCCCGGGGGTCGTGGGGTGCGGGTCGTGCTGCGGGTGAGCTCGCCGTGACCTCGCTCGCGGGGCGGTGCGCGCTCGTGTCTGCCGTTGCCGGGGTGGTGCTCCTCGCGAGCGGGTGCGGCGGAGCGCAGTCCGCGGCTGGCTCGTCGCCGTGGATGCGAGCCCGCCGCACATGCCTCGTGCTCTCCGTTGGTGGGCCCAAGGGCCTCGCAGAGCTCGGCGCCATCGAAGCGCTGCGCGCGCACCACGTGCACATTGACTGCGTCGCGGGCAATAGCATGGGATCTCTCGTCGGCGTCATCTACGCAGACGCCCCCGGCCAGGACACGACGGCTCGGACCCGCGAATTTCTCAAGCAGTACGTGGCAGCCACCGAGAGCGAAGCCGGCGGGCGGGCGCTCTTCGTTGGACTGCTCGGCTTCCTTCTGGCCGGCCCCATGGGCGCACTCGCCGGTGGCGCTGTCGGCCTGGGGAGCACGGACACGCTGGATCACGATAGGACTGTCGACGTTCTACGGCACTACCTCACACACACCGACATCGAGTCCATGCCGGTCCCGTTCATGACCTCCTACGAAACGGTCGTGCACCAGTCAGTGCACCTCGCCATCGCAAGGCGAGGCGACGCGGCGAAAGCCGTCGGCTGGAGCATCGCCAATCCGTTCATCTTCAAGGAGTTGCGCATACAGGCAATTCACGGCTTCGACCCGGGCACTGATCGGGTCGCGGCGGTGCCCGTGGACGATGCGTGTCGGGCCTTCCCCGGGTCCCGGATCATCGCGATCAATGTCACAGGGCGACCGATCTACTCGGCCCGCGATACTCGCTGCCCTGTGATGGAGGTCCGCGTGGACGTCGGCAGCGTCAACGTCCGGAGTCTGATGACGCTGGGACCCGAGTTCGAGCGCGTCGTGGCGCTGGGACGCCGCGCGACGGAGCGGCGCCTCGCACAGGTTCGGCCCTGGCAGAAGTAGGCTGTCCGGCCCGTCCCTACGTCCACAGCTCGTGCGGTTGCCCGTCAGCTCGGCCCGCAGCGCCACCCGGGCCCGGCGATGCGCGGTGCCCCGAGCCCCTGGGCTTGAGGAAACCAGCGAACATCGGCCCACTCGCGGGGCTCCCTGCGAAGGACTCGGACACAAGCTTCTGCGATGCCCTCAGGCGACTCGTCATGCCAGGGCACGTGGAGCAGCAGCTTGGTGGGGGCCCTCCGTGTACGCGAGCGCGATCGTCATGGTGTTCTGAGCGATCCGACCCGAGGCCCAGGTGAACTCGAGGCCGGCCCCGGCCAATCGGTCCCGGTCGACCGACTTCGCGATGAGTCGTGCTGCCGTTCGGTCTGGAGTTTCCCAGCTGAAGTCGGCGAGTGCTCGCTGGACCTCCGCCGTGTATTGCGTCACGTCGAACCGCACACCGACCGTCCGCACCGCAGTCGCCCAGGAAACCACTCCCTCCTCCACCGCGATGGTCACCTCGACGCTGCCGCAACCGATGACGCCGCAGTCGCAGCGTCCAATGAGCACGGAGCGAGGCGCGTCGCCCGGCAGCAGCGGGCACGGCTCGACCATGATGTCGTCCGGATCGAGTCCGATCATGCGGTCGCCGAAGCGCTCGATCAGATCCCCCTCCTCGGACCGGAGGACCACCTGGTGATCATTCGTCTCCGGCGAGGGGCGGACCGAGATGCTCAGCCTCTCGAGCGGCACTCGGTCGTTCATGCGCGTCCCCTCCAATCCGAGAGCATCCCCCGACCTTAGCATCGCCTGGCGGCCGCCGTGGACGGCGGTGCGACGACTGACGGATGGGGCGCCGACGGCCCCCAGCCCGCGCGCCTGCCGCGGTGGTAGCATCCAGAGAGTTGATGCTGCGCCTTCGCAGCTCAATTTCGATTTGCGAGGAGGAGCGATGGAGCCTCCCGAGGTCGCGCAGCTCGACGAGAGCCGAATCACAAGTGAGTCCCGCCGGTTCGCGGCCGACCTGTTCGCTCGATTTCCCGACCTCCGCCCGCACGCGTCGATGGAACGTCAACAGGGGGAGGAGGTTTGGACCGTTGTCGTCGAAGTGCCCGCGCCGAGCGGCGACCCGCGGAGTCGGCTCGTTGTGTGGATGAATGGCGACGAGCCGAGCGTAACGTTCGGTGACTGGCACACACATGAGGGTTTCCAGGGTGGCGGCTCGCGAGAGGGATCCGCGCGTGCCGCCCTCCTCGACCTGATCGCAGGCATCTTCGCAGATCGGATGGTCCTTTGCGAAGGCGTCGCGGGGGCTAGCGACGGCCACATCACCCTGCTGGATTTGGAGTGGCAAGACGCTCTGCTCGAGGAACTGACGAGCAAGTACTCCCCCGGAAGGGCGCGTCTGCGTTCCTGGACCGGGAGGCTCGACCGAGAGATAGGCCTTGCGGACCTGGAGGAGGAGGACCCGGCGTAGCTCGGAGCCCCCCACCGCCCTCGATGTCCGCCCCGTCGCTCGCCCATGTCCGACCGCATCTTCACCTCCCGGCCAACAGCCTCCCCACATCGATCCGCACGAACGGCCCCTCGGCCGCGGGCCGGCTGCGCGTCGACGCGTGGAGCACCCGCTTCGCCGGCTCGAAGACCACCGACTGCACGTTCATGTCGCCGAGCGCCACCGCTCGAAGCGCCGTCTCGAGCTTCGGGACGTCGAGGGTCGATTGCCTGCCGGCGTGCATCATCCGGGCGAAGCGGCTGCGCGGGCGGGTGTGCCGATCCTCGTCGAAGAGGTTCGCGACCGCGACGAAGTCGCCCTCCGGAGCACGCCGCCTGAACCGGTACCGCGCGGTCTCGAGGACGAGCGCCGTCGTGGGGTCGGCGAAGGCATAGTTCTGGGGCACGGTGCGCGGGAGAGACGTGAGGCGTGTCACGGCCCCGTCGACGGACGTCTCGTGCTCGAGGATCGCGCGCAGCGCGAACGTCACCGGTACGCCCTTGGCGGGGCGCGCGTGTGGGTGGAGCACCACGAGGTTCGCCACCGAGAGCCCGCTCCGGTTCATTCCCGTGACGACGCCCACGAGGCCCGGCTAGCCCAGGCTTGCGTAGGGTTCGCCGCTGCCCCTCTCGACGATGAGCAGCGCGATGTCCTTCAGCACGTCGCCGCCGTACCAATCGAGGTTGCGGGCGAGGAGGGGCGCGCCCGTGGCGCTCTTGTGGCCCGTCGCCGCCATGCAGGAGCAGGAGAGCCCGGCGAGCTCTTCGGGCGCGAGGTTCACGACGACGAGGGTGTCCCGGCCGACGCCGGCGCTCCTCGCGATGGCGTCGAGCTCTCGCAGGGCCTCGGGGGGGATCGCGCCCTCGAGCGCGTGGGCGAGCCGGAGCGGATAGCCTCGAGGCCTTCGCATGTGCAGCGTCGCCTCGAGGTAGCGCGGGAGAGCCCAGCGGATCTGCTTGCCAACGAGTAGCCCTTCAGCACGCCCGCGCTGTTCGGGAGTGCCGTCGAGGGCGAGGACCCACATTCCGTCCCGGCGGAAGAGGCGGCCGTGATCGACGGTCTTCGGAGTGAAGCGGGGGGCACCGGACCCGACCACCGCCGCCGTCGCGATCAGGCCTGCGACCGCCAGGGCCGCGAGGGCCAGGTACCGGCCGCGATGAGAGATGGAGCTCGGCATTGGACGCTTCGGTGGACGGATCCGTCCGGACCCCTCCACCCATTCGGAGTCCAGGCGACGGCAGAAGTTCCCGACGCGGGCCGTCCGGGCTCCCCGAGGTCAGTCCTCGAGTGGGCGAAACGTCTTCGAAGACGGGCCGAGGCGACGCGCCCCGCCTGGGGGCGGAGCCTCGTCTCGGTGGCGAAGGGAGAGCGCAACGACGATGGTGTACTGGCCCCCCTGGTGGTCCTGGGACCTCGAGCTGACTCCTCACGTGGAGCGGCGGATGGAGGACCGCGGCTTCACGGAGGTCGACCTGCGTGCCACGATCCACAGAGTGCAGACACGCCACCGGGGCGCTGCGCGGGAAGTCATCGTCGAGCCCGCTCCTGACGAATCTCTCCTCGTCGTGATCACTGCCTATCGAGCACGTCGCACATGAAGCATCGCTATCTCGAAGTCACCTACCATCGCGGCAGGCCCCTGGCTGCGTATCTGTATCTGCCGCGAGCGTCGTCAGCCAAGGCTGTCCGGACCGAGGACGCGGGTCACGGCCTGCACGTCGACTACGACGAGCATGGTAGCGCGATGGGGATCGAGATCACGGCCCCCACGGCCGTCGAGCTCGCCGACGTGAACGCCGTGCTCCGCGAGCTCGGTCAACCGCCGCTCACCGCCGAGGAGTGGGGGCCGGCCCCAGCCGCGTGAGCGCGCTCGCCCGCGCAAGCTCAGGACGCCGTGCTTCGCCGCGACGACGAGCAGCATGCACAGGAAGATCTCCTGCATGCCGCCGCCGCGTAGCCAGCGGGGGAGCGCTCAGGCGGGCCGGCCCAGCTCGACCTCGCCTGCGGGCCACTCGGATGCTTGGCGCCCCGGGGGCGCCGTGGTGTCTTTCCGCCCGATTTCGGGGAGGTTGGATGCAAACATTGGGCCTGCTGTGCGCGACGGTGATGGGCGTCATGGTCCTGGGCGGGTGCCCCCACAAGACCCAGCCGTACTGCGACGTCCATCCCGACGACCCGAGCTGCGCCGACGCCGGCACGCAGGACGGCGGTCACGATGCAGGGAGTGACGCTGGCCCCTGCGGCGCATGCGCTGCGCCGACGCCCCTGTGCCGCACCAGCGACAACACGTGCGTCGCATGCCTGAGTGACACCGACTGCGCCGACCCCACGTCGCGGTGCGAGGTGACGAGCGGCGACTGCGTCGCCTGCCTCGACGCCACCGACTGCGTCGACCCGGCCATGGCCCGGTGCGATACCAGCACCCACGCCTGCACGACCTGCACGAGCAATGACGACTGCACCCACCTCACGGGCACGGGCGTCTGCGACACGACCAGCGGCGCCTGCGTCGAGTGTACGGACGGCGATACCAGCGCCTGCGGTGGCGACGCCTGCAAGGGCGATGACACGTGCAGCATGTACGGCACTGACCGACGTCAATTACTTTTGCCTGTCGACGACAACTATTTCTGCCGGTTGTCGCAGGCCGTGTGAAGGGGCGGTGCGGCGACCGTGCACCGTCCCGGATCCGCCGGCGTAGAGGTCGCCCGGCAGCGGTCACTTCTTGTTCCCTCCCTTGCTCGTGCGGAAGCTGTCGACGTCGAACTCGAGGATCACCGAGTGGTGGACGAGGCGGTCGACGGCAGCCGCGGTGGTCATGGGGTTCTTGAAGATCCTGTCCCACTCGCTGAAGACGAGGTTGCTCGTGATCAGCATCGACCGCCGCTCGTAGCGCTCGGCCATGAGTGTGAACAGGACCTCGATCTCGTCGGCGTCCTGCTGGACGTATCCGATGTCGTCGAGGATCAGGAGCTCGAAGTTGTCGAGCTTGCGCAGCGCTCTGGGCAGGGCGAGGTCGCGCTTGGCGGCGAGCAGGTCCTGGACGAGGCAGTAGGTGGGCGTGAACAGGACGCTGTGTCCCCGTTCGACGAGCGCGTGTCCGATGGCGGCGGCCGCGTGCGTCTTGCCGGTGCCGGGCAGGCCGAAGGCGAGGCCGTTGGCGGCCCTGTCGAGAAAGTCGCCGGTGGCGAGCTCGCGGAGCTTGTTGACGAGGGGTCGGGGCAGGCGCTTGTCGTCGAGCGTGTCGAAGGTCTTGCCCGGTGGCAGGCGCGAAGCCCGGCGTAGTCGCTCGACCCGGCGGTCGTGGCGGTCTTCGGCCTCGGCGACGAAGACGTCGTGCACCAGCCGCAAGGCCTCTTGGTGTCCGGCCTCGAGCAGCCGTGGCGCGAGGTCTCTCGACAGCGTCGGCAGTCGGAAGCTCGCCGCGAGCCGCCCGATCTCTTCGCTCATCTCGTCGGCGGTCGGCCCCTTCATCGCGCCGCCTCCAGCAGCTCGTCGTAGCGACGCAGATTGGGACGAGGGATGTGGACCTGGGGCACCGAGCTCGCTTGCGGCGCGGCCCGAATCCTTCACCGCCGCGTAGTCGAAGGGAGCGCCTTCGGCGAGCAGCTCCTCGAGGGCCCGCTCGACGGTGCTCTGCATCGTGCTCGCGGCCAGGTGAAGCACCCGCACATACTCGACGTCGGCGCGCAGCCCACGGTGCGACTTGAACACGCCGTAGGCCGTGCGGAAGACCGGCGAGGGGAAGAGCTGATCCTGGTAGCGGTAGAGCGCGAAGGCGCCGGGCTTGCGGACGAGTGACCAGATCACGTGGCGGTAGTCGATGCGCACCACCCTCTCGCCTCGCAGACGCGGCAGCCGCTCGACGAGGTGCCCCTTGTAGAGCACTTTGAGGTGATCGGCGTGCTGACGTACCTCGACCTCGTGGCCGATCAACCGCGAGGGCACCGAGTACGTCCGTCCGGCCACGCGGATCGTGCTGTGACGTCGGACCTTCGGGTGGAAGGTCGTGTAGCTCGGCACGGGCGACGACGGCAGCGGCCGCAGCGCCGCGCGCTCCACGTCGAGCTTGTCGCGGCCCTGCCGTGACAGGTACGCCGCCTGCTCCTGGACGAACGCGAGGTAGTCGGCCTCCGTGGCGAAGTCGCGGCTGCCTCGGAGCTGAAGCGCTTGCTCGATTCGGCTCTTGAGCAAGTCGTGCCCCTTCTCGACGATGCCGTTCTGGTTCGAGTGGCCCGGTTTGATCCGCGCCGGCTCCATGCCGTAGTGCTCGAGCACGCCGACCCAGCGCTGGTTGAAGCAGCGGCCGCCAGCTTTCTTCAGCTCATGCGTGGCGGCCGAGAGGTTGTCGCTGCGGGTCCGTTCCGGGCAGCCGCCCAGCTCCCACAACGCGCCCTGCAGTCCGCCCACCAGCGCCTCGAACGTCTCGCTGAACGCCACCGTCACCCAGGTCCAGCCGCTGAACGCGAGCCGGAAGACGAACAGCAGGTGCACGTAGGCGACGCCGGCGATCGTGACCCCGAGCGACTTGCCCTCGGTGAAGTCCACGTGCCCCTGGCTGCCGGGCGGGTGGTCCTGCTCGAAGAACACTTCCTTCGCCGGTCCGTGCAGCGCGCGCCAGTCCCGGAACCGCCGCTGCAGCGTCCGGAGCTGCCCGTCGTCGAAGCGCTCGGGCTGCCGGGCGATCAGCTCCTCGAGCACCGACTTCGCTTCGAGCTTGCCCTCGGCGTCCGCCTCCAGCAGCGGCACCACCGTCGAGTCCCACACGTCTTCGAACGGGTCCTTCCGGGTCCTCCAGCTTCGGGGAGCCCTGCTCTCCGATGGCAGCGGCCCCCGCTCCCATGCGCGAGCCGTGCGCACACTCATCCCTGCGGCGGCCGCTGCCGCCTCCTGCGTCTTGCCTTCCATGCGCTTCTTCCTCAGCAGCCTGACTTGCTCGTCGGTGACCACGCCGCCCTCCTGGGGCGCGCAGCCTCCACCGTCAGGCCGCCTGCGGACCGGCAAAAGTAGTTGTCGCCGACCGGCAGGAGTAATCGTCGCTGATCACGGCACCACCCAGCGTCCGTGCGACCCGTGCGACACCGACGCGAACTGCGGCGGAGCGAATGACTACTGCGTGCCGATGCAGTACATGGGGGCGGACCATGGGGCGTATTGCTTGACGGACGGCACGGCGGCTGGCGGCTGCAACCAGCCGCTTTCGACCACGATCACAGGCCGGACTTCGCTGTCAGGCCGTTCCGGCGGAGCCTACTGCGGCATCACCGAGTCCCTGACCACCTGCGAAGCGGTCCGAGCACTCCTCGATGCAACGACCTGCGCTCACGGTATGGACTCGGAGTGCCCACAGGGGGGCCTCTGCAGGACGATCGGGATGGTCGCGAACCACTGCACCTACCGCTGCGCGACAGGTACGGATTGCCCGGCCACTGGTGCGCCGTCGGGCTGTGGCCCCGGCACTACCGGCGGCGACTCGTACTGCGGCGGGTAACGCCGATCGGGCGCGTGCTGCGCAGAGACGTGCCCGGAGCCATCACCGACAAGGGGAGAGCTACATCAGCACGCCCACGATGTGGTCGTAGTCGATCCGCTCGCCGCGCCAGCCGCTCTCGGCGGTGTGCTCGTCGATGTGGGCGCCGGCGTTCTCGTTGGCGGCGCGGAGCTCGGCGAGGGCCCAGCCGGGCAAGAGGGGCGCGCGGGGGGCGAGCGTGAGGATGCGGCCGTCGGGGCGGCGGAAGAGGACGTCCGCGCCGGCGCGCTCCATTTGGTAGCCCTCTTCGTGAATGAGGCGATGGTGGTGCGGGCAGAGCAGGACGAGGTTCGATAGCTTCGTTTCGCCGCCGTCGAGCCAGTGGAGGATGTGGTGCGCGTCGGTCCAGCGGGTGTGCTGGCAGCCGGGGAAGCGGCAGCCCTTGTCGCGCGTGATGAGGGCGCGGCGGATCGCGGGCGGGATGCGACGCGTCTTGCGGCCCACGTCCAGGGTGCGGCCCTCTTCGTCGGTGGCGACCGGGACGAGGCCCGAGTCGCAGCACAGCCGCCGAAGCGTTTCCGCGGGAACGCGCGTGCCGTCCTCGAGCTGGGCCGCGTGGTGCTCGCAGAGCGCGCTCTTGGCCAGGTGGACGAGGATCGTCGTGCGGTCGCCGCCCGTTCGAGCCGGCTCGGCATCGTCGTCGACGGCCCCCGCGAGCACGAGCTCGGCGAGCTTCACCAGGACGTCCGCCCGCGAGGGCCGCTCGGGCCGCGCATGCGTCTCCGCCGAGATGGCCGGAGCTTCTTCGAACCCACCGGAGGCTGTTTCCGCGGGAACGTCGGACGCCCGCTCCAGACATCTCCGCGGGAACGTCGCAGGCCGAACGCGTTCCCGCGGGAACGCCGCCCGCCCCGGACGTCTCCGCGGGAATGCCTCTTGCCGCCCCCGACGTCTCCGCGGGAACGTGGCACGTGCCGCAGCACGCATCTTCCGGAAGCTCCCGCTTCCAATCGCGCAGCGTGTCGAGCGCCTTCATCACGACCGCGGCCTCGTCCGGGTGGAGCTGCGCCTCGATGCGCACCATGTCGCCGGTGCCGCGCTTGTAGGTGACCCAGCGGGACGGCTTCCGCCCGCGGCGTCTTGGTGACGAGGGCGAGGCCGCGGCAGATGCGCTCGAGCTGCGCCGCCGTGGCCGTCTTGGCGACGCCGAGCAGCTTGGCCTCGTTTTCGGGCGTGGCGACCCGCGTCAGCGCGCGGACCTTCGAGTAGGCTGACCTCCCCCCGCCCGAGCGCGGCCTCGACCCCGGGCAGGTCGCCGAGGGCGCGCGCAACCCGCACGTGCTCGCGCGCGGTGCCGGGCGCGAGGCCGCACTTGTAGGTGAGCCAATCGGCGCACGACCGAATCCCCCAACCGGCCCAACCCTCCGACCGGTCATACTCGCGAATCAGTACGAGAAACCTCCCGGTCGCGGCGTCGATATGCGCCGCCAGCTCGCAGAATCTCCGCTTCGATTGCGCCTCCCGAGCGCGCCTCGGGCGCACCCGACCCCTTCACAGCCAGACTCATCCGTTCAGTATGCCGGATGCCTCCGATCTGTCCACTGATTTATCGATGTGAGAGGCCGAAAAACGCGGGGCGCAGGGCCGCCGGCCAGGGTTGAAATTCCTTGCGGCTCGAGCGGCGGCGCCGGCTCGACAAATCCCAGCTCGCGACGCTCCGACGATACGTGGAGGCCCTCGGTGGCGAGCTGAAGGCGTCGCAAAGTCGGCGCCAAGCCGGCACACCGATGTGGAGCCGCCACGCAGACGGGCTCAGCGGCCTCGCTGGCCGCAGGCCCCGCACACTCGGCTACCGTCGGGTAGCAGGGCCACGTTCCAGCTCCCGCATGCGAGGCACCGCCCGCCGGAGGACTGCCCTTGCGGTTGGGCGGTCCCCACCTGCTGAACTACGACGGTCGGCTGGGCGCTCGTCAGGGCCCAGACGAGCGAGACGACCCATCCGACGAAGGACCAGCCGAACAGGAGGTTCACGACCCCGATGGCGCACCCGCTCTGGTGCTCGCGCATGAGGGCAATGATCGTAGGTACGAAGTAGAAGACCAACCCGACGACGGAGGCCAACACCCAGAGGACGATGATGCCGAGCCCCAGGACCGCTCCGCCTCCGTCCAGCACCAACACGCCAGGCATCACACCCCCCTCGAGGAGGACTTCCCTCCAGCACCTTTACGTACCTTACCTCACGGCGCCACGGAATTGGAGAAGCGAATCACGGTCCCGCTCACGCCGGCGCGGACGCTCCGTCCTCTCCTGCCCGCGCTGCGATATCCTCGTTGACGTGCTCCGGTACTGGTGGGTCAACCAGAAGCAGACGCACCGCCACGAGATTGGTGGCGGGTATCTCTGGTCACCCAAGCGGCGCGCGGACAACGCTCGCAACCAGTTCTACGAGAACATGAAGGCCGTTGCGCCTGGGGATGTCGTCTTCTGCTACTGGAACACCGCGATCCGCGCGGTCGGAAGCCTTCGGTCGTTCGGGTATGACGCGCCCAAGCCGGATGAGTTCGGCAGCGCGGGCCGGAACTGGCGCGAGATCGGTTACAGGGCGGACGTCGACTACGTGGAGCTGGGGCGGCCTGTGCTCCCAAGGCAGCATTGGACGCGCATCCGGAGACTCCTTCCGACAAAATACTCGCCTCTCAACGCGAAGAACGGCAGGGGGCTGCAGTCCGTGTACCTCGCCGCCTTGCCAAGCGCCCTCGGGGAACTGCCATGGGACCTGGTACGTGACGAAGCCGCGCGCCTCAGCGTAGGCGACGCGCGCGGACGGCTCGTGGCGTCCGGAGAGGAGCCCGAGCGCGAGAGCTGGGAGCAACACATCCTTCGCGGTCTCGAGCGAGCCGCTCTCGGTACGACGGATCGTGAGGCGTTGATCAAGGCACGGCGCGGCCAGGGCCTCTTTCGGAGTCGGGTCGCGCGAGCCGAGCGCTCATGTCGGATCACCGGCGTGTCGAACCCCGCGTACTTGATCGCCAGCCACATCAAGCCCTGGCGGCATGCGAGCAACGAGGAGCGCTTGAGCGACCAGAACGGGCTGATGTTCGCACCTCACGCCGACTTCCTGTTCGATCGTGGCTTCGTCTCGTTCGGAGAGGGCCGCCTCCTGGTGTCGCCCGTGGCCGACGAGCAGAGCCTCGTGAAGCTCGGCATCGATCCGGATCGCCCGCCGGAGGTCGGCGGCTTCAGCCGAGAGCAAGAGCACTTCCTGGAGTTTCACCGGAAGGAGATCTTCAGGAGCGCGGAGGGGTAGGGGGGCGTCGAGTGCCCAGGCCGGTCGTCAGTCCGGCCCCGGGCCCTTCGTCCACGGGCCGTGGGATACCTCCCGAGAGGAGCTGGCGAGCATCCCGTCCCGGTCGGCGGCCCCCGCGCGTCGCCACCTGGTCGGCTCGATGCTACGGTGCTTGGTGTGACGGCCCCGACGGCAGGCACGGCGAGCGACGCGGTGGTGCACCGGCAAGCGGCCATGCTGGCGCGCACGCCGTATGCGTTGCTCCTGCTCCGTGGACGCACTGTCGATGTCCGCTGGAAGCGGCTCCGGTTTCCCCTTCAGCTCGAGAGCGCCCTCGACGCCCTGGCCGACGAGCTACGCGCAGGGGTGTTTCGGCCGCTCCGCGGGGCGTCGTCCGTCGCGGAGCTCGAGGCTACCTGGACGAAGGTCCGGGAGCCGTTCCGGCAGCTCTGGGGAGCGCTGCTCCACACGGTCTTGGCAGGGCTGGAGCTCTCGCCCGATTCGGCGCATGCGGTCGCCGAAGCTTTGGGTCCGACGCCATCTGTTCTGGCGGATCTCTGGACGTCACGTCGCGCGAAGTCGCGCCTGGGCGAGGCGAGCCTTCCGTGGTGGGCCGCCGCACTCGACGCCAGGATGCAATCGGCCCTCGCCATCGCACGGTGGCCCACGCCGACCCTCCCCATGCTGCCACCGGGCAAGGAGTCCGAGTTGGTCGGGCGCGCCGTCGAGGCGGACATGGCCATCATGTTGGCGATCGACGTGCTCGCCGAGCGCCGCGCACATCGTCTGGCACCCGAGGTGTCGACCTCGCTTGCGCAGGCGGCCCATCGCAACGCACGGTGGGTATTCGCCGCTCTCACCACGCCGCTCTATGCGGCCGCCGAGCAAGCCCGTGGCGAAGCCTAGGCGCCCTCGGCAGTGGGACGTTTGGCAGGCCGAGCTACGGGACGGGATGAAAGGCGAGCAGAAGGGCCCGCATCCGGTCCTCGTGCTTCGAGCACGATCCATCGGGCGTCGCCTTGGTGGCTCCGATCACGACGACCGGCTCCGAGCTTCCTTGGGTGGTTCGCGTAGAGCCCCCCGACACCGGCCTCAGGCGCGTCTCTTTCGTCGAGTGCCACCAGGCCATGGCCCTGAGCACGAGCCCCAAGCGGTTCCTCACCCTTCGTAGGCAGCTCGCTCACTCCAAGCGCGGCGAAGTTGCTCTCGCGATGGGCGAGGTCTTGCGCGGCCTCTTTCCCCCTTGACCAGCACGAGCAGCGGCCGGACGGCGTCCTGCGACGTGTTCGCCGCGTCACATGACGGGGTGCCATCGCTTTCACGCCCGTAGTATCCTCGACGCCGCTGCCTCGGGCCGTCGAGGGCGAGGCGAGCGGGAGGACCGCGTCGGGTGTCGAAGCGAGAGCAGGAGTTGGCGATTCGTAGGCGCCTCGTGGAGGCGCTCGAGGCCGATCTGATCGGGCCCTTCGTGGCTGGCGACGATCCGTCGGGCGGACAGGAGGTGCTGACGCTGCCGCCGTCGCGTTGGTACCTGACGGGGTTCTTGGCGCCGCAGGGCGGGCGCGCGCCGGATGTCGACGACGAGGACTCGCGGGAGGGTGGGCTCGCGAGCGACAACGAGACGCAGGCCGAGGACGGCGGGGACGCGGGGGCGAACACCAAGCGACCGGTGCGGTTTCCGGCGTCGATGGGGCTCAGCGTGTTCCTGCCGCCGGGGGACGGGGACCATCTCGAGGTCGATCTGCGGTTCGCGGATTACGACAAGATCGAGATCGCCGAAGACCACGAGGACAAGAAGCGCACGGGGTGGAAGCGTGTGCCTCACGAGGAGCGCGGGATCCGGATTCCGCTCGATCGGCGCGTGCTCGAGGGCAGGGACGGGATTGTCGTGCCGAATGCGAGTGGGCTGCGCTTCCGCGGGGAGTTGCGCACCACCAGCATCGAGGGGCTGCCGGAGGGCGCGCGGATGCTCAGCCTCTTTCTCGTGAACGAGCGCGCCGTCCTGGAGACCGATCGCGACCTGAGCTTCATCTTCCAGGTCAAGCTCACGCTTCGATACGCGCCGGGCTTCGAGAAGCGCCCCAACCGTCGCGGTGAGGACGCGGACGACGAGGACCGGGCGATCCTGGCCCTCAACTTCCGCGACAAGGTCGAGTGGGCCGTCGGGCACAACACGAGCGTCGCGCGCCCGGAGCCCGACGAAGCCGGCCGCGTTCGAAGCCTGTCGACGACGCAGCTCCCCGAGTACGAGGTTCGCCCCGTGGAGCACGTGCGCTTCGACGACGTGCTCACCAAGATGGCGGCGCTGGCCAAGCTGGAGGGCGACGGGCTCAGGAATGGCCTCTCGCCGCTGGTCGATCACTATTCCCGCTGGATCGACGACCAGCGCCGCGAGTGGCTGCCCCGCAAGGCGCTCGAGGCGACGCGCGACCAGCTCATGAGCAAGGCCACCCGGGCCCGGGTCGCATGCTCGAGGGCATCGCATTGCTCGAGCACGATGCCGTGATACGCGAGGCGTTCAGGCTGGCCAACCAGGCGATGCACGTCGCGGCGCTCCAGGCGGATAGCGTGCGCGCGGACCGGCGCTACAAGGACGGCGTCCAGCCCGAATGGCGACCCTTCCAGCTCGCCTTCGTGCTGTCAACCTGGCCTCGGTGGCGGACCCCAACACGCAGACCGGAAGGTCGCGGAGCTCATCTTCTTCCCGACCGGCGGCGGCAAGACCGAGGCGTACCTCGGCGTCATCGCGTTCACGCTCGTGCTGCGCCGCCTGCGCGGCAGGCGCGCGCCCCGACGAGGGCCTCGGAGTCGCGGTGCTCCTCCGCTACACGCTGCGGCTCCTGACGCTCGACCAGCTCGGTCGCGCAGCGACGCTCGATCTGCGCGCTCGAGAAGATCCGCCGCGAGCGATCCGACGCGAGCTCGGTGAGGCGCGCTTCGCGGTGGGGCTCTGGGTCGGCGCAGAGCGCCACGGCGAACACCCTCACGGAGGTCGACGAAGAGCTCATCGACTACAAGAACAGCACGCCAGGACCGCTCGCCGTTCCCGCTGACCGAGTGTCCGTGGTGCGGCACCGACAGCTCGATGCAAGCGTCAAGCTTCGATGCTCGCCGGCAAGCCGACGCAAGACCAAGTCAGCGGGTCGATCGTCTGCTGCGTGAACGCCGAGTGCGCCTTCTCGCCGGCGCAGCGAGCCGGCGCAGGGGCTGCCGGTGCTCTTCGTCGACGAGCAGATCTATCGCGAGCTGCCCGCGTTCCTCGTCGCCACGGTCGACAAGTTCGCGATGCTGCCGTGGCGCGGCGAGACGGGGATGCTCTTCGGCCGCGCGACGCACAGCGACGAGCGGCGCGCTTCTTCGGGCCGACTGGACAAGCCGCCGAAGACAGCGACGCCGCTGCCCGATGGGCTGCCGCCGCCGGAGCTCATCGTGCAGGACGAGCTGCACCTCATCTCGGGTCCGCTCGGCACGATGGTCGGGCCTCTACGAGACCGCCGTCGAGCTGCTCTCGTGCGACGGTCGATGGAAGGCGAGCCGGTGAAGGCCGAAGCTCCTCGCGTCGACCGCGACGGTGCGGCGGGCGAGCGAGCAGATCCGCGCGCTCTTCGGGCGCGGCGACACGGCGCTCTTCCCGCCGCCGGGCGTGACGCGCGGCGACGCTTCTTCTCCGAGGTCGACACGGACGGCGCGGCCGCCTCTACGTGGGCGTCGCGGCGCCGGGGCGCGCGATGCAAGGCGTCTCTGCTCGCGCGCCTACGTCGACGCTGCTCGGCCGCGGCGCAGAAGGCACGTCGATGCCGACGGCGACGCCGGAGCAGCCCGGCCGACCCGTACATGACGCTCGTCGGCTACTTCAACAGCGCTGCGCGAGCTCGGCGGCATGCGGCGGCTCGTCGAGGACGAGGTGCGCACGCGCGTGCGCAGGCTCGAGGAGCAAGCGCCCGCACGATTCGACGGCGCCGCACCCGTGGGCGCGGACCGCGAGCTGCAGCGAGCCGGTCGAGCTCACCAGTCGCGCGAGAGCACCGAGCGACATCGAGGAGACCAAGCGCGCTCGCGGCGCGACGCGCCGCCGACAGCCCGAGCACGCTCGACGTGGTGCTCGCGAGCAACATGATCTCCGTCGGCGTCGACATCGAGCGCCTCGGCCTGATGGTCGTCGCCGGGCAGCCCAAGACCGACGAGCGAGTACATCCAGGCGACGAGCCGCGTCGGGCGGGCAAGTACCCGGGGCTGGTTGTCACCGTGTTCAACGTGGTCAAGCCGCGCGACCGCTCGCACTACGAGCGCTTCACCGCGTACCACGAGGCTTCTATCGCTTCGTCGAGGCCACCAGCGTGACGCCCTTCTGCGGGCCGGCGCTGGACCGCGGGCTGGTCGGCACGATGCTGACGATGATCCGTCACGGCATCGAGGAGCTCGAGCCGCCGACCGGCGTCATGAAGATTCACGGCGAGCGTGCGAAGGCCGAGGAGATCCTGACCTGGCTCATCTACCGCGCGCGTCACCACCGGGACTGGCACGACAAGGACGCGGAGGATCGCATCGCCGACCTCGTGCGCCAGCGGGGGCGCGACTTCCTCGATTCGTGGGAGCGGATCGTGGACAAGGCCACGGCGGGCGCGGCTGCGCGCATCTACAGCGGCCTCGACCGCGTGAAGGACGAGGGCAAGCCGCTCATGTACACCGCCAACGACGACCGACCCGACGACCACGACGCGCGCCAGTTCGAGGCCCCAACCAGCATGCGCGACGTCGAGCCGAGCGTGTCCGTGTGGCTTCGGTACAAGCAGCTCGACGAGAGGACCTGATGGCCGCCTACCGAAAGACGCGAGACGGCAAGGCCATCGCTCGACCCGCGGGCGAGCTTCGGCAGAGCCAGCTCATCACGACCTTCGGGCCGGGTGCCATGGTCGACCTGGTCGACCGCGCCGTCGTCATCGGAGGGCTCGAGCACTGGGGACGCGGAACTGGCGCGACGACGGAAGCGCTCGACGATCCGAGGCTGCGGCGCGCGCTGATCCCGCGGCTCAAGGCGCTCGACCCCGACCTGGACCTCGCCACCAGCGACTACTTCCGCAAGCCGCCCGAGGGGGACAGCCAGATCCGTCTCCGAGGATCGGCGTGCGGGCGCTCGAGTTCCCGCGCTGGTTCGTGTGTCAGGGGTGCCATCGGCTCGCGCGCGCTGCCGACCAGTTCGAGAACAAACGGGAGCGATACCGGCATCAGTGCGCGAAGAACGCCTCGAACCATGCGGTCCCGGTCCGGTTCGTCGCGGCGTGTAGGCGTGGTCACCTGGCGGACTTCCCGTGGATCCCGCTTGCTCACCTCGAGCGCGAGGGCGGCACCTGCGAGCGACCGGAGCTGTATCTCCGCGAGGGAGCCACCGGCGACCTCGGACGCATCGAGGTCCGGTGCGCCAACTGTGGGGCGCACCAGCCCATGAACCGGGCCAAGGCGCCGCTCTTCGACTGCAATGGCGATCGGCCGTGGCTGGGCGGACGCGCCGCCAACGAGCCGTGCGATCAGAAGCTGCAGCTCCTCGTTCGGACGGGCTCCGACGCCTACTTTTCGCAGGTGGTGAGCGCGCTTCGGCTGCCGGATGCGCCAGCCGACCCTCTTCGGCAGCGCATCCGTGACAAGAAGCTCTGGGACGTTCTGAAGGACGCTGGCGACGAGTCCGAGGTAGCGCAGCTCCTGAAGCTCGTCGGCTTTCTGCGCGAGGCGCTCGACGGCTACGGCGTCGCCCAGATCGCCGAGGCCGTGCAGAAGGAGCGGAACGCCGAGTCGGGCGTCGAGGAGCGGCCTCTTCGCTCGGCCGAGTTCCAAAGGATCACGACCGCGCCCATCGAGCAGCCCGGCGTCGTGCCGAACGCGAACGTCCCCTTTGCGGCGTACAGGGTTCCGGAGGCGCGCATCGACCTACCCGAGGGCGTTGCCGGGCTCGTCGTCGTGCCGGAGCTCAGGGAGGTGCGCGTTCAGGTCAGCTTCAGCCGATTCGATTCGATCAGCGCGAACCTGCAGGGCGAATACGACTTCGAGCAGTTCAAGGTGAAGCCGGCGCCGCTGACGCTTCCGGGCGGCAACGAGAAGTGGCTGCCGGCCGCCGAGGTTCGGGGCGAAGGCATTTTCGTCGAGCTCGACGAGAAGAGCGTCCGGGCGTGGGAAGCGAGCCCTCGCGTGAAGGAGCGAGCGGACCGCCTCCTGCGTGCGTTCGAAGCCGACAAGCGCGGGGACTTCCCCGGGGTTCGGTTCTACATGTTGCACTCACTGTCGCATCTCTTGCTGACCGCGATCAGCCTCGAGTGCGGCTACGCCGCAAGCGCGTTGCGCGAGCGCATCTACTGCAACCCGCCCGGCGACGTCGAGCCGCCGATGGCGGCGATCCTGCTCAGCACCGGCACAACGGGCAGCGAAGGTACCTTGGGCGGGCTGGTCGAAGAGGGCCGGCGGCTGCGCCGCCATCTTCGCGAAGCGTGGGAGATGGGTCGCCTGTGCTCGAACGATCCAGTGTGCGCGGCCCACGATCCGTCGAGCGAGAGCAGCGACCGCCGCACCGAGGGAGCGGCGTGCCACGGCTGCCTCTACATCGCCGAGTGCGCCTGCGAACGGTTCAACCGCTACCTCGACAGGGCCCTCGTCGTGCCGACCATCGGCAACGACGCCTCGCTCGCCTACTTTGCGGAGCAGCCGTGAGCGAAAGGCGCTCGAGCCTGGCCGACGTCAGCACCTCCGCGCTCCAGCGCCTCCGCGACGCCATCGCGAGCCACGCTCTCTCGGCGCCACTCACCCGATCGAGCCTCGTCAGCTTCGGGATCCGCAACCAGCTCGACGCGTTGGAGGCGGCGCTATCGGGGCACTCCCGCCTCGCATGCCTGGCGATCATCGACGTGGCCCTTGCCGAGCGTGCGGGCGCCGACCAACCCGCGCCCGAGCTCGTGTGGACCGGCCCCGAAGGCGACGGCGGCACCGCACGGGACACCGCCGTCGTCCTCCGCGAGCTCTTCGAGAGCGCCCGCGACCACGTCATCCTGGCCGGCTACTCCTTCACCCACGCCAAGAGCGTCCTTGCGCCCTTGCACGCAACGATGAAGGCCCACGACGTCCGCGCCACCTTCTTCGTGAATCTCGAACAACCCGCGGCTGCGACCGACCCACCCGAGCGCCACGCCGAGATCGCCCTCGCGACCTTCCTCGACAAGAACTGGCCCTTCGGCGTGCCGTACCCGGCCCTCTACTACGACGCGCGCGCGATCGTCCCGCCGCCGCCGTACTCCATCCTCCACGCCAAGTGCGTCGTCGTGGACAGTCGCCGCGCGTTCGTCTCGAGCGCCAACTTCACCATGCAGGGCCAAGAGAAAAACATCGAAGTCGGCGCCCTCATCGAAGACCCGAGCTTCGCCGCCCACCTCGCCCAGCAGTGGCTCACCCTGATCGAATCCGGCTACGCGAAGCGGTGCGACCCCATGGTCGAGGCGGAGGCCTAACGTTAGAGGCCCGGGCGCTCAAATGGCGCGTCAACTTGGGGAGTTGTACCAAGCTCGCGTGCGAGTTCTCGCCTGACGGTGGAAGTGTGGTGTTCCCCGTCGAGCGAGGCGTCGTGGTGCAAGACCTCGAGCGAGGCGAGGGTAGTGTCCAAGAACGTGGTGTGGCCTCTTACACCACCTTGACGGACGCAACTATGGCCGAACCCGTGTCCACTCTCGCCCTTAACGTCCGGGCGCCGCGCCCGTCGGCTTCTCGGCGGCCGCTGGAGCACCAATCGCTAGGACGTGGCGGTCGCCTTCTTCTTGGCATTCGCAGGCTGAGCCTTCGCCGGCCCTCTCGGAGCCTCGCTTGACGTGGCGGTGTCGGGCGCCACGGAGCGGAGTCGTTCCCTTCCAGCCTCGGTGATCTCGTAACCAGCCGGGCTCTTGTTCCAAAGCGTCCGCTGCAGCCCGTGGGGAATCTCTCGGAAGGCGCGGGCCGTATTGGTTCCGGGCACTGGGAGGCCCGCTGCCTCGGTCAACACTCGTGCGAGCCCAGCCGCGGAGAGAGGCCCGCACCCGTTGTGACGCGCCCATTCCATGGCCCAAAGGAGGCGCGGGATCCAGACGGTGCCCTCGATCTTCGCGTTTGGATCGAGATGCGGCATGGGTTCGACGGACTGTGACGCCTGGGGCGTGTGTTGGGGCGCAGGAGCGTCGGTCCCCCGCTTTGGCGACGCGGCGCGAGGACGGACCGACCGCCGCTTGCGACGCCCGGTGTCCGGGAACCCCGCGTCGTCCATCGTGTCCCAAGGCCAGGCCTCACATGCGAGACGCGCGAGGTAGTCGGCCCGCTGCTCGATCTCGGTGGCGCCCCACCGCTCCTCTTGGGCGAAGTACTTGTTCAGCGCAATCTCGGACGACGCGAGCATCTCTTGCTTCTTCGTGAATGCTCGGTTCGAGATGGCCTGGTTCTTTCGACCGGACAGCAGGGTCAGGTTCCCTATGCTCGCGGCCAGGTCCTCGGCCGCTTCGGCCTCGAGCCGGGCCTCGTTGAGGGCTGCACGGCTGGGGTGGCGGGGCAGGACATGCTCGATGTGGACCTTGGACGGTCCTTCCACCCTCGTCTCCCCGGTGCCGAGGATCTCGTTCAGCCGCATCAGGACCACGCGCCACGCAGCGCCGGTAGTCGAAACGTTCAGGGCGGCGAAGTCCAGCGTGAATTGCTCGTCGTCGGGCACCCATTTGTTGAGCTCCTCGAGCACTACGGCGTGGAGTCGGGCGTCCCGGGAGCGGAGCTCCTTACAGATCGCTGCATACGCCTTGTCGAGCTGGTTCGGGTTCCGTGCTCCCACGAGCGTGTGACGCACCGAGGCGGACTCGCAGGCGTGCGCGAGCCAGGGGAAGTCATCGGGCGAGTGCCGCAGACAGGCCAGGAGGGCAGGACGGCAGCTCCGCGCTCGGAGGTAGACGAGGCGTTGGAGCGCCTCGACGGTGTCCGGCTCCCACGGGGCACCATCACGACCCGGCTCGGCGATGAACTGGTACTTGGCCGCGGTCTCGGCGAGGCCTTGAGCCAGTAGCAAGACATCGTGCGGACTCGCCGACCGAAGCTGCGTCCCGAACGCGTCGTAGAGCTGATCCTTCCGCACCGAGCGGTAGCTGGCGATCCAATAGTAGCGGAGGAAGTTGAGGATCTCCCCGTCCGGGATCGTCTCCGTGAGGGTGTCCCATGCCTCCTGTACGGCCTCGAGGTACGTGCCCGCCTGGGCGAACAGCTTGTTCTTGATCAGGTCGGCGGCGTTGAGAGGCAGCCCGCGATCGTTCAGGGTCTCGAAGAGCCGGTAGGCGAGAGCTTCGTTGGGTGCTTCGATGCGCACGAACTCCACGCCATAGAGCAAGCGGCGGAGCATCTGCTCGAGCACGTCTTTCTCCGTGGACCTGTCCCCTCGGTTCCGGACGATGGCGTGGACCGCCTCGCTGATCCGGTTCGTCGCCCGGCCCAGCGGGATGCGCCGGAGGTCGGGCGCAGTTGCAGTTCCGGGATCCCTGAGCAGGCGCCGGTAGTGCTGCATGTCCTGCTGCTGCAACTCGATCTTGGGCCGCCGGGCCTCACCGACTCTGCCAGCTTGGAGATATTGCTCGATGAGTGAGGCGTCCTGGTAGCCCAGACGCTCGAGCCCATGGCGAAGCACCGACAAGAGAAGCGTGATCGTGGTGAGCCGTTGCTGACCGTCGAGGATTTGGTAGCCGTCGTACACGCGAGCAAGGACCAGCGAGCCGAGAAAGTAGTGGTCGGACGCAGCGTCTTGCCACGTGTGGTCGTCGCCATAAAGGTCGTCAATCAGGGCCTCGACCTCCTCTGGCCCCCACGCATAGGAGCGTTGAAATCGAGGCACCACGAACGCAGCTGAGCGTTCGAACAGGTCCTCGACCACGCAGGTCTGCACCTTGTACGTATGGTCGGTCACGGTCCGCCTTCGGTGAGGATCGTAACGGAGCACAAGCTGCGCCGAAAGAAAGCGACAGTAGCCCGAACGCCACTTCGCGTCGACAGCCCCTGCTCTCTCCGAGCCGGGCGCATGCAGTCCTGTCCGCTCCCGCAATGTCGACACCGACAGGGTGTTCCGCGAAGGCGCCTGACCACGAATCAGTGCACCTACCACTTGCAGTGGCGCCGCGTCCGAGTGTCTGGCCGCGCCGACAGCGGGCTCCAGCTGCGGTGCCGGCTCGACCGGCGGCGATTCCTACTGCGGCGGCTAGCGGCGACGACCTCGGCGCGCCCGCGCTTCCGCGGAGACGGGGAAGGGCCAACCTACATCAGCGCGCCCGCGATGTGGTCATGACCGCGTCCCCACGCTGGCGCTCTACGAATGCCGACAAGTCCGAAATGATCCTGTGAGCCGACGCGGCCCCGACCTGCGCATCACGGATCCATCGCGCCGCTGCGCGCGATGCGTCTCCCACGCCGCGTGTACGGACACGACGACGATGCGCTCGCCGCCCGGGATCTCGACATCGGCGGCGGCCATCGTGCCCAGTCAGCAACAGCCCCTCCTCCGAGCACGGCATCGAAGCCGGACGGCACGGACAACTCGAGGTGCGGTGCGACCGATGGAGCCTCCCAGAAGGAGATTTCAGATGGATCAGCTCTACCCCTGGGCAGCCTGTGCCGCTCTCGTCGTCGCGGCGGGCTGCGGGGCACCGCAGAGCAGCTCATCGCAGGCGAACGCCCGGCCCGCGGGTGGGGCTGCTACCGAAGGAGCGACCTCGGCCCGGCGCGCCCCGAGCCACCGAGGTGTCGTCCTCCACGAGGCGTTCCGTGAGGGTGCGCGCTACCGTTTCGCCATGCAGGTAGACCAGCCGTGGGTGGACGCCCCGATCCGGATACGCCTCGAAGGCACTGTCAGCCTCAGCAACGTGCGGGCCGACGGTAGCGCGCAGGTGCGTTTCGAGGTCCGCCGCTCTCTCTTCGCGAGGGGCGAAATGCCCCTCCGGCCCGCCGGCGACCTGATCGGTACCGACGGTGCCTGGTTCGCCTGCCGGACGAAGCCGCACGTGAGTTGCGTCAAACCCGCCCGATGGGGAGGCACCTCCCATGACGGGGAGTGGATGCTGTTGAACCTCGCCAATGCGTTCGACAAAGTTCGGAGCGACCTACCGACCGGTGAGCTCTACGCCGGCCGTCGCTGGACCGACTGGCGTGCTCTGCCTGGGCTCCACACGGACATGCTGTTTCACGGCAGGATCGAAGCGATCGAACCGCAGGGCATCGTGCACGCCGCCGCGGACTCGGAGCCGGCCAAGGGATCCGCCTCGCTGCACGGCCACGACGTCTCCGATACTGTGATGATGGCGAGCAGGTCGACGATCGATGCCGCCGACCCCTTTCACGCGAGCCTGAGGATGGCCGTCACCAACGGCATCGGGACTCCGGGCCGCTCCACCCAGAGGATCCGATTTGCCATGTGGCCAGAGCACGGGCAGGCCCTCGGGGTGGCCTCGCCCAAGCCGCCTGCTCCGGCCCACACGGACGACGGTATGGACGCGATGGCGCCTTAGGGAGAGGCGGATTGGGATCGACCTCGAGTGCCAGCGAATGATGGCCGGCCTGTTCGACGAGACCGACTCCCGGCCGCCTCAAGGCCGCTCGCCGACGTAGCGTCGCCTGAGCTCGGCCACCCACGCGCCCTCCGCCGTCGCCTCGAGCGCGGAAATCACGGACTCGAGCGTCCACGCTTCGAACGACTCCACGTTCGTGAGCTGCTCGCGGTACTTCACCACTGCGCGGCGGCACGCCACGTTGCCCTCGGGCGCGAGGAAGACGAAGGCGCCTTCGTCGAAGCCGATGCCGGCCTGGACGAGGGAGCCAGCCAGGAGGTGGTCGCGCCAGAATCTGCTGGAGCGGGCGCGCGCGCAGGGCCTTGCGGTCGGCGACGAAGCAGGCCATCGCGTCGGCGACTTCGTCGTAGCGGTCGCGGTGGGCGGCGGCCGGGTCGCCGAGGGCCTCGTGGTACTTGACCTCGATGCCCAGGAAGCCGCGGGCTCCGGCAGGCGAAGTGTACGTGACGAAGACGTCGAAGGCGGAGCGGTCGCCCGTGAAGTGGAGGTCGCGCCGCCCCGGGGAGTGCTCGAAAAGTGTGCCGGTGACTCGGTCGACGCGCTCGGGAGCCAGGCGTCGGAAGAGCCGGGTGGCGAGGTCCGCGTCGCGTGCCGGCTCGCCGAACAGGTTGAAGCACAGGGGCTGGCTCGAGAGGAGGTTGCCGAAGAGGCGGTCCTCTTGGATGAGCTGGCCGGGCGCGCGGCCGGGGCCGAGCACGGCGTGGCGAACGACGTCGCGAATGCCGTCGGTCAGGAAGTTCGCGAGGGTCTCGCGGGCGAAGGCGGCCTCGATGCGCGAGCCGAGGGGCTTGCCCCGGTGCAGCCCGATGGGGTGATCGCGCCCTTCGCGCCAGAGGGCCTGCAGCAGGCGCGCCTTGCGCTGGAAGGCGTTGTCCGCGCGTACGAGGACGTGGTGCTTGGCGAGGACGTCTTCCCGTATCGAGGATGTCATTTGTGTGTCTCTTGCCGATCGGGACGCGGGGATGGGCGGCGGACTGACCGCGAGGGCCGCCCCGACCGCGGGGAACCGGCCGGTCGTTCTGGCGACCGAGCCTGTGCAAGCCCAGCCATGGAAGCCAGCATACGATATCCCCTCGCGCTGTGTCCGGTGACCAGCCAGTGCCCGCCTGCCTGGATGAGGGCCGCGTGTCCCGTGCGCCTCGACCGTTCCTCCATAAGGGGACATTCCCTCGTCGAATACGGTATCCTCCCGGCGGGGGCGGTCCTCGTCGTTCGGGCACGAGCAGCGACATGTACTGCGGCGGCCTCTAACGTTAGGTCCCGCATCGCGCGTCGGGCCACACGTTTCCGCGGAGGCGCCCCCGCCCCGCGGCACCGCGGTTGAGCTGCCGGCCGACAGCCGAGCGACCGTACGAGCGCATGGAGCGCCGACATGAAGCGTCGGCGCGGCCTTCTTGCCCAGATCACTTCCCGAGGTGGAGCTCGTGGCGGATTGGGGCGAAGTCGAAACGCTCGTCGGCGGGCAGGGCGGCCTCGTGGTGTTCGATGTCCTTCAGCAAAAGATCGACCTGCTCGCGACCTCGCTTGGTGCGCGCAGCCTCCCGCGGGCTACGGCCGCCGAGCGCGGGGATGGGTTGGTCGACCCAGCTCGCGTAGTGTTCGGCCTTGAACGCCGCGAGGGCTTCCATCATCGCTTGGCGCTCGCTCTCGGTGGCAGGCGGCTCGGGCTCTGCGGAACGCGCCGGATGCACCTTGCTCGAGAGCGGGTCGCTGTGCTCGCGAGCTTCGTGCTCGACCAGCGACTCGAGCACGCCCACGACCCGCTCGCGCACGCGATCCGCTCGCTCGACCGAGTTGGCTTCGATCTGGATTCGGCTATCGCGGATGCTCACCCGGGCGACGATGGTGTTGTCCCAGCTCCGATGCATGGCGTTGCCCGGGGCTGTCAGCGTGTACACACGTGCGTCGCCGTCCTGCTCCGGTTCGAGCATGCCCTCCATGCGCGCGAGGCGCCCTTCGATCTCCGTCCGGTCCTGGGGCGAAAAGCGAAAGTGATCGATCGTGATGAGATAGGGCTCGCCGTCGGTGTTGGATAGCTGCGGGGGGATGGCGCGCTGCGCGTCGGCCTCGTCGACCATTTCCTCCCAGATCTCGATCATCGCCTTCCCGAGGGCCGAATCGCGCAGGCGCTCGACGGGAACGTCGCCCTTGCGACGCAGCCGCTTGCGAATCGCCTGAACGGCGCGGTCGGCGTGCGAAGGCGCCAGCGTGCGCGGATGCAGCCCACACAGGAGGGAGACACCCCCGCTGTCGATCACTCGGGCCAGCATCGAGTCGCGCGGGCGAAGCGTGCGTGAGGCCGACACATCTCGGATCGTGCGTGACTCGCCGCTCAAGCGGTCGACGGCGACCACTCCTTCGCCCGGAGTCACGTCTGCAATTTCCCATACGCCGAGCCATGCGAACCGTTGGTCGGAGAGCCACTGCCGCTCCTGGGCGGTCAGGTGCTCACCACGCTCCTCGATGAACCAGTCGACGACCGGGCGCCCCTCGACATCGAAGCCGTAGACGGACCACGGGTTGAGCAATTGTATGGTGGCCTCTGGATTGTCGAAACTTCGTGTGTGGCGCTGCCACGTGCGACCGAAGCGCTCCTCGGCGAAGTCGCGCATCAGCGCGACCAAATGCTCATCCATCGCGTGGGCAGGCGCCCATCCGGCGTCGGGAAGACTCCCCTCGGGGTGATACGGGAACGACAGCTCGACGTCGTGGCCGTCCACGGTCTCGTGGACCGTCAGGAACCGGCCCGCGTCCGCGGCGTCGAGAAGGCCGCTTCGGTGCTCGCCCACGAGCCGAGCGAGCGCACGCGCACAGAGCGTCACGACGAGGACGTCTCGTTCGTTGGTCGGGCGAAGGAGCCCGTCGGCATCCACGTGCTGAGGCCACGGGTAGGCACGAGCGTCGGCTACGGGCCAACCGTGCTTGGCCGCCTCTCGGCGCATCCGCGGCGGGAGATTGGCGCCACGTTCGAAGTTGAGGGAAAGAAGCGGCGTCCCGAGATTGACGGGCCCACCGGTGCGTGGAATGCGCTCGGCCGCGTCTTGGAACGACAGAAAGGCATCACCCGAGGGGAAGACGACGAACCCGAAGCTCTCGCCGGCCGCTCCGAGCACCGAGACGCACGCGCCGCGAGCGCCGAGGTCGGGAATGTCCAGGCGGAACACCTCGTCGTCCGCGAGAAGGGCCCACGGCTGCTCCTCGTACAGCGCCGTAGCCGCTTCGAACATGCGGGCGACGGTCTTGGCCGAGACCCGCCCACCTTCGAGGTAGCTGAGATCGGGCTCCGCATCGCCGCCCTGGCGAGCATCGAACATCGACCGAGCGATCTGCGCGATCTCGGGCGTCGGACCGACGGCTACCTCGACCCCCGTGGGCGCGAGCTCGGCCGCCAGGGCCGGGTCGGAGACGAAGATCTTGTCGGGGCGTCTCGGTCGACCGACGAGCGGTTCGGCCATCGCACGCTGCACGACCTCTGCGACCGAATCACCATCGCCCTCCCGTTTCGACAAGCCGTACGCGAGGACGAACCGTTCGGGGCGTTCCACGCACAGGAGAACGTCGGGACGATAGGGCTCGGCTTCGTCCATCACATAGGCAGGCATGGGAACGCGGCCACAGGACCAGATCCGCCGGCGCCCCGTCCGGCGGCGCTTGGGCTTGGACTTCGGCTTTGCGCGCTTGGCCATGGCGCTGCTTGTAGCGAGCACCGATTGCGGCCGCAAGAGGGCGCGGGAAGGCGCGGAGGGCCGCGGAGCAGGCGCTGTGAAGGAAGCGGGCGTTCGCGACGGGGGGAGGATTCCTCAGCGGCGCTGGGCGCCGAGGCACTGCCGGAGGAGCGCAACCGTCGCGGCATGCCGAACACGGCCGCGTACCGTCTGCAGTTCCGAGGCCTTTGGAACCTGGTGGAAGCCCCGTCGGTCGCCGTGGTCGGTACTCGCCGGCCGTCGAGCGAGGGAGCGCCCCGGCACGAAGCAATACCGTCGATGAGCATCGTCCTCTCGGAGGTCGATGACCGCGCCTGTCAGAACTGCCTCTCGCCGCACGTCTCATGCGTGTGAGCGAGGGCTTCGGAAGGCCGGGGACGCGCGCCCGCGGCGGGCTGGTACCGCAGCCGCGAGCGGTCGGCGACGCTCCCTCCGTGGGGAGCCTTTCCCGGCTACGGACGTTCGCCTACGTCGATACCGACAAGGCGCCCGTCTACCGTGCGGTCATGTGCGTGTTCGTGGCGGCGAAGGACCAGTTTCGCCTGCACCTGCGGCCCAGCGAGGTCGTGGCGGAGCTGCCCGCCTTCGCCGTCGAGGTCGGCGAGGAGGCGTGCGAGGCGGCCCTGAAGCAGCTCGAGGAGTGGGGCAATCTCCGTACTGACGCCGACACATCGGATGTGGCGACCGTCGAGGACTTTTACCGCGAGCGACGGCTGTACCAGCTGAGCCGAGAGGGGGAGGCGGCCGAGCGCGCGATCGAGCTGTACGAGAGTGCCATCCACGAGCCGGGCGAGCTGCAGGCAGCGGCGCTCGACGACATCCGCGAGTACCTCGGGCAGCTCGACCGGTTGGCGTGCGACGAGACGGTCGACGAGGACAAGGCGTTTCAGACCCTGGAGCAGCTTCGGTGGCGCTTCGACGAGCTCACCCAGAAGGCGCAGGTCTTCCTCGCTGGACTCCAGCGCTCGGTCGACCTGCAGGGGACCGACGAGGAGACGTTTCTCGCCTACAAGGAGCGGCTGATCGCGTACCTCGAGCGCTTCATCCACGAGCTCGTCGTGGCTCAGGGGGAGATCGCCGATGCGATCGTTCGCGTCGAAGCCTCCGGCATCGATCGCCTGCTCGAGGCGGCCGCTCGCCGTGCCGTGCGCGATCGGCTCGAGGTCACCGAGGATCTTGCCGGGGTCGTGGATGCGTGGCGGGCGCGATGGAATGGCCTCAGGTGCTGGTTCCACGGCACCGCGTCCCAGCGGGCCCAGTCGGACACGCTTCGGGCTCGGGCGCGTTCGGCCATCCCCGTTCTGCTCACCGCTGCGACCACGTTGCACGATCGACGGGTGCGTAAGAGTGATCGGCACGCGGACCTGCGGACGCTCGCCAGGTGGTTCGCGGAGGCTCCGACCGACGCCGACGCGCATCGGCTTTTCCGCGCCGCCTTCACACTCACGCCGGCGCGGCACCTGCGCACCAACGACGAGAGCCTCACCTCGGCGGACCACTCGCTCGTCGCGACGCATTTGAGCTGGCTGGACCAGCCCACCGTCCGCCTCGCCCCGCGCCTCCGTGCCACCGGCCGCCACACGCGTCCCGGCGCGCCGCGCCGCATCCGGGACCGTAGCGCCGAGCGCGCCGAGCTCGCGCTCCTCGTGGCGGAGCAGAACCGGCAGCTCGATGCGGCTCGCCGGCAGCTCATCACCGAGCGCACACGCCTTTCGCGCTTGCCACTGCTCGAGGAAGGCGCGTTTGGTCTGTTCCTCGAGTTGCTCGGAGAGGCGCTCTCGCGACAGGTGAGGCCAGACGATGCGACCGAGGTCCTTTCGACCGACGGCTCGCTGCGCATTCGGCTCGAACCTGTCGGCGACGGGACCCTCGCGCGTGTCGTGACGACGAAGGGGACGCTCACCGGGCCGGACTGCTTCGTCGAGATCACCGACGCGATCGACGGGCCGGCGACGCGGGACAGCATGGACGGCGAGGCTGCCGAATGAGCGTGGGTGAAGCGCTCGAGGCGCAACAGCGGGACGAGCGTCGCCAGGCGGTGCGCGCCCTGTTGCGCACGCCTCTCGTCGTGGCCGGTGGCCCGGACGGAGACGCGCTCGGGCCGATTCGCAAGCACGCAGTGTGGTTGCAGCAGTGGTTCGCCGAGTACACCGGCTGGACGTTGCACGTGGAGCGTGAGCTCGCGCGTCTGCGCAAGACGCCGCACGCGCTGGACGATGGCACGCGTCCGGCCCGAAGCCGCCCCGACGACCCGCCCTTTTCGCGCAGGCGCTACGTGCTCCTGTGCCTCGCGCTGGCCGCCCTCGAGCGCGCCGACCGACAGATCACGCTCCGCCGTGTGGCTGAGGACGTGGCTCGATTGGTCGGCGAGGATCCCGGGCTCGACGCGGCCGGGGTGCGGTTCTCCCTCGAGGGGCGTGAACAGCGGCGCGACATCGTCGCGGTCGTGCGGTGGCTGCTCGCCCGACGCGTGCTCCGCCGCGTGCAGGGCGACGAGGAGGCGTTCGTCGCCGAGCGCGGGGACGTCCTCTACCTGGTGGACCGCGGTGTGCTCGCGCACCTCCTCGATGTGCGCCGGCCGCCATCGCTGGTGGGCGAGAGGGACTTGGACTCTCGCCTCGCCGCCATCGCCATCGAGCCGCGCTTGCAGGGCGAGGAGGCGCGCCGCCGCGCGCTGCGGCACGCTCTCGTTCGTCGGCTCCTCGAGGACCCGGTCGTGTACATCGACGAGCTGAGCGAGGAGGACCGCGACTATCTGCAGCGCAGCGGAGCCGCGATCCGTCAGCAGGTGGCGCGGGCGACCGGGCTCGTGGCGGAAGCGCGCCGGGAAGGCCTGGCGATGGTCGACGACACCGGCGATCTCACCGACCTCGCGCTTCCCGAGGAGGGCACCGACGGGCACGTCACGCTCCTGGTCGCCGAGCACCTGGCCAGCCGTGCGCGGGAGTCCGGGAGCGACGCGATCGTGAGCTTCGCCGAGCTCGAGGCGGTGCTACGCGACCTCACCGAGCACTACGGGCGCTACTGGCGCAAGGCGGCGCGCGAGCCGGGCGCCGAACGGGACCTGGTCGCGCGCGCCCTCGAGTACCTGTCGGGATTGCGACTCGTACGGCGCGTGGAGGGCGGGGTGGTCCCCCGTCCGGCCATCGGTCGGTACGCATTGTTACCGGCCGGCGCAGCGGACGAGGAGGGTCCGGCATGAGCGACCTCCCGCAGCCGACGCGCGACCGTTGGCAGCCGCTTCGCGGCGGGCTGATGGACCTCTACCTCTACGAGGACCAGCAGTTCCGGTACGAGGACGGTCGGCTCCTCTTGCGGGGCAACAACGGTACGGGCAAGAGCCGCGTGCTCGCATTGCAGCTCCCTTTCCTGCTCGACGGCGAGATTGCCCCCGCACGTGTCGAGCCGGACGGCGATCCGAGCAAGCGCATCGAATGGCATCTGCTCCTCGGCGGTCGGTACGACAACCGCATCGGCTACACATGGCTCGAGCTCGGTCGCCTGTCGGAGGACGGGCCGTCGTTTCGCACCATCGGTTGCGGGATGCACGGCGTCCAGGGGCGCGGGGCGCCCAAGCGCTGGTACTTCATCACGGAGCGACGGATCGGAGTCGATCTTCACCTGCGCAGCGACAAGGGCACGGCGCTGAACGCGAGCCGATTGAAGGAGCAGCTCGACGGGCGCGGATTCTTCGAGCGCCCCGAGCCGTACCGAGCCGCGCTCGACCGCGAGTTGTTCGGGCTCGGGCCAGAGCGGTATGGGGCGCTGATCGACCTGCTCATCCAGCTCCGCCGTCCGCAGCTTTCGCGCAAGCTCGACGAAGAGCTGCTGTCGAGGGCGTTGTCGGAAGCATTGCCGCCGCTGTCGACCACGGTGCTGGAAGAGGTGGCCGAGGCGTTCCGCGGCCTCGAAGGCGAGCGCCAGGCCCTCGACGGCTACCGCCAGGCACGGCAGGCGACGGAGCGCTTCGTTCGGTCGTACCGCGAGTACGTGCAGATGGCGTTTCGGCGCGGCGGCAGCGTCGTGCGACAGGAGCACTCGGAGTACGAAAGCACGACGCGCAAGCTGCGCGAGGTGAGGGACGCGCAGGTGGCTGCGCAGGAGGCGATCGCGCGCATCGCCGGCGATATCAAGGAGCGACAGGTCGGCCTCGAGGGGGCGCAGGCCGAGGTGGAGACGCTCCGAAGCGATCCCGCGATGGCCGACGCGGCGCGCCTCGACCGGACGCGCGAGGCGGAGCGGCGCGCCGAGGGACACGTCAGCGGTGCGCAGAATGCCGTGGAGAGCGCCCGGCAGGAGCTCGCGGCGCGCGAAGAAGACGCAAAGGCGGCGGCAGCGGCCGCGGCCGACACGATGCGCGAAGTGGACGTCGCCCGCAGCGGCTGCGTCGACCGTGCGCGCGAGGCCGGCCTTCCGGAGCTCGAGCAGGTAGCCCGGACGGCCCGCCCCGACGCACGGGACGTCGCTCGCATCCTGAAGAAACGGCGCGAGCAAGTCGAACACCTGCAGGCGCGCACCGACGAGCTAGGGCGGCTGAGGGGCGCGCTCGAGGACGCGTCGAGGGAGCGCGACCGGTGCGCGGAGCAGCTCGATCGTGCGCGCGAACAGGTGACCGAGGCCAAGAACACCCGGACCGATGCATGCCACGCCATCGCCGGGAAGCTGCGAGACTGGGCCGGCGGGTTGCGCGTCCTCGACGGCATCGATCCAGATGTGATCGTCGATGCGCTCGAGGCGTGGAGTGAAACAGGGCATGGTCCGACGCCCATTGCCTCAGCCGTCGGAGAGGCCCATCGCCGCGCCGTGGCATTGCTCGCTCGACAGCGGGCCGGCCTGCAGACCGAGCGCGAGCGGTGTGCGGCGGAGCTGTCGCGCCTCGAAGAGGAGCGCGGGCGCCTCGAGAAGGGCCACCACGAGCCCCCGGCGCCGCCGCCGCTCCGCGATCCGGACGGGCGGTCGCACATGGACGGGGCACCGTTGTGGGCGCTCTGCGACTTCCGTGACGATGTTCGGGACGCGGACCGAGCGGGTTACGAGGCCGCGCTCACGGCAGCGGGCCTGCTCGACGCGTGGGTCACTCCCGACGGGAAGCTGCTCGCCGCCGGCGTCCACGACGTGGCGCTGCTCGCCGGCAACGCGGTCGACGGCCCCTCGCTCGCCGACGTCCTTCGGCCCGCGATCGATCCGGGCGACCCTCGCGCGGCAAAGGTCGCTCCTGCCGTCGTGAACCGCGTCCTCGTCGGGATCTCCTCGGCGCCCGGGGGGCACGCAGCGTGGGTCTCGAGCGACGGCTGCTTCGGGCTCGGTCCCCTCGCGGGTGCAGCCCACAAGGCGGCGGCCGAGCACGTGGGGCAGGGGGCCCGTGAGCAGGCCCGTCGGCGCCGGCTCGCGGAGCTGGCCGTCGCGGTCGACGAGGCCCGGTCGATCCTCGACGGCTGTGAGCAGGCTCTCGAGCAGCACGCCGAGCGTGAGCGCCTGGCCGAGGAGGAGCGCCGGAACGCTCCGGACGAGGACCCGCTGCGAGACGCTGTGCAACGGCTCGCTGCGGCCGAAAGGCATGCCGCGCGCTCGCAGGATGCGTCGACGAAGGCGGAAGCCAACGTGGTCGAGCGTACGGCCGAAACGGCGCGAGCGCGCGACAGGCTCGAAGCCGACGCGCAGGAGCTCGGCCTGTCCGCCTGGCTCGGTCGACTGGAGGCGCTGCGGTCCTTGCTCGTCCGCGTCGAGAGCGCGTTCGACGGGCTCGGGGTGAGGTTGGACGCCGGCGACCGCGCACGCGGGCAGACGGAGCGGTCGGAGCGCGCGCGGGCCTCCGCGGCGGGCGCGCGCGAACGGGCAGAGAAGACGCTCGAGGACGCGACGGGAGAGCACGCGGCTCGAAGGGCCGAGCGCGAGACGCTCGAGCGCACCGCCGGAAAGAAGATCGCCGAAGTGCTTGCGCTGCTCGAGGGCGCTCGCGCGCGCGTTGGCGCGATCGAACAGGCGCTCGCTGCGCTAGGCGAGCACGAGACACAGGCCGAGCGAGCGCTCGCGAAGGCCGAGGGCAAGGCCGAGGAGCTGGCACAGGGTCTTGAGGGCGCCGAGGCCCGGCGGGCCGTCGCCATCGCGAGCTTCCATGAGACGGCCCGGACGGGTCTCTTGCCAGAGGCCCATCCCGACCTCGCCGACGTCGACGCAGAGGGCGAGTGGTCGCCGACCCGAGCCGTGGAGATCGCCCGTCGCATCGAACGGCTGCTCGGCGACGTGCCGAGCCCCGAGGCATGGGAGCGCAGCAACAGCGCCGTGCAGGGGCTTCTTTCGGACCTTCAAACGGCCCTGCTCCAGCACGAGCTTCGCCCGAGCGGCTTGCACCAGGCGGGAGTGTTGGTCGTCACGGTTCCCTTCCGCGGCAAGGAGCTGCATCCGGCGGCTCTGAACGGCACGCTCGTCGACGAGGTCGTGAACCGGGAACGCATCCTCAACGAGCGCGAGCGCGAGATCCTCGAGAACCACCTCATCGGCGAGGTGTCGGCTCATCTCGTGGGCCTGATCCGTGCGGGCGAGCAGCTGGTGGACCGGATGAACGCCGAGATGGCGAGCCGTCCGACCAGCACGGGAATGCGCTTTCGGTTTCGGTGGGAGCCCCTGCCCGACGACGCGGCGCTCGCCCCGGTGCGGAAGAGGCTCATGTCGGCCCACGGGATGTGGTCCCCCGAGGATCGCGAGGCCATCGGCCGCTTCTTGCAGGCGCGGATCCAGCGCGAGCGCGACCAGTCGGAGACTGGGACGTGGCGCGAGCATCTCGAGACCGCCCTCGACTACCGTGCGTGGCATCGGTTCGCCATCGAACGCGAGCAGAACGGCCACTGGCAGCGGCTCACGAAGCGTATCTATGGCACCGGCTCCGGCGGCGAGAAGGCGATCGCCCTCACCCTGCCGCTCGTCGCTGCAGCCGCGGCCCACTACAAGAGCGCGGCTCCGCACGCCCCGCGGTTCATCCTCTTCGACGAGGCGTTCGTCGGCATCGACTCCGACATGCGAAGCAAGTGCATGGAGCTGCTCACCGCCTTCGACCTCGACTTCGTGATGACGAGCGAGCGAGAGTGGGGGTGCTATGCGACCCTCCCGTCGCTGGCGATATACCAACTCGCGACCCGTCCCGGCATCGAGGCCGTTCACGCCACTCGCTGGGTGTGGAACGGGCGCGACCGCGTTCGGGACGACGCGGGCGACGACTTAGCGCATGCCTACGCCGCGGAGTGAGCTGCGTGTCGGGCGTCCAGGACATCGATCGGTTGCGCGAGCTGCTCGGCGGTGACGATCTCGCGTGGCTGCGCCATGCGCTTCGGCGCCGGTTCGAGCGAGGCGGCGATGCGACCGGAACCTTGAGCCGGCGGGCAGCCACGCCCGCAGAGCGGGAAGCCGCCGACCGCCTCTTTGGCCGACGCCCAACCGGGGGCGCCGAGGTGCGCGTCGTCATCGCCGCGCTCGAGGCACGACTCCGCGAGGCGCGCGTATGCGACACACTGCGCGCAGCGCTCGAAGCCTTGGATGGCCCTATCCGCGACGTCCGGGCGGAGAACGAGGCGCGTGACCGCGCATGGGCTCGAGTCGAAGGGCGTCTCGAGCACGCGTGCGCCGAGCGGCCATGGCTCGTGCCTTGGTGGGACGCGGTGCGTTCCAAAGGGCTCCTCCGACGACTGACACGAGGTGACGCCTCCGATGCCGACCGCCTCGTCGATGCCTTCCTCGCCCTCCTCGTCGAGCTGCCGGCGCGCGGCGCCTCGCTCCCCGAGCTCGCGGCTCGGATCACGGGCGATGCACACGCCCTCGACCATGGCGCGCCCCTCGGCACCCTCGCGGCACGCGCCGTTGCGGTGATGGGTGGCGTCGAGGAGTACCGGCGTCCGGATGAATGGCGTGAGGCATGGGCGCGGGCCGGAGTCCTGTGCGACGAGGTCAGCGCGCCCGTCCTCACCCTGAACCTCGGAGCAGTCGGTCCGCAGCGGGAGGGGCTGACCTCCCGCGTCCTGGCGCTCCACCGCGAGGCGGGCGAGCTATGCACGCTCACCCTGCGCCAGCTCGTCCGCCATCCGCCCGGCCTTGCCCATCTCGAAGGCGAGGACGTGTTCGTCTGTGAGAATCCGACCATCGCCGTCGCTGCCGCCCGCCGCCTCGGCCTCCACGCTCCACCCCTCGTCTGCACCGCCGGCCAGCCTCGCGCATCGGTCCGCTTCCTGCTCCGCCGCCTGTCCGAAGCGGGCGCGCGCCTGCGCGTCCGCGCCGACTTCGACGCCGCCGGTCTGCACATCGCCACGGGCCTGCTCCAGGTCGAAGGAGCCGTCCCATGGCGAATGGGCGCGGCAGACTATCGATCCGCCACGGGCGCACCCCTTTCGCCCGCGCGTCTTCCGGATACCCCCTGGGAGCCCGCCCTGCGCGAAGCGATGATCCGTCGCGCCCTCGCCGTCCATGAAGAGAGCCTCCTCGACGCGCTGATCGCCGACATGGCCGGGTGAAGCCCTGGGGTACCTAGGGGGTGACGGCGCCGCTCCGACCGAGCGGGCAGCGTCCGGGGGTGTGCCGAGCCGTTGCTCAGCTCGTGCACGCGGCGCCGAAGATCCTGGATCTGGCGCTGTTGCGACTGCATGGCAGCGAGCAGCATGCTCGCGTATCCATAGAGGTCGACCTGGCTGTGCTCGGGATCGACCGAGTAGGCGTGCGGCTGATTGCGGAATCCACGCGATGGCGATCACGGATTCCACGGGGAGCCGATCACGGATTCCACGGGTGCCGATCACTGTCTCCGCGGAAGCTGGACACCTTGCCGACCGGGCTAGGGCCATAGAGGCGCCGCTCAGCCGCAGGCGAAGGTGGTGCCCTCCTCGAGTTGGCCAACTCAGGTCGGCTCGTGCCATATGCTCGAGATCGATCCCCTCGGCTACCTCACCGACGCACCGACGTGATCGACAAGCTCCAGAACGGTTGGCCACGCCGGGAGGGCTCGGTCGGGAAGCCTCCTGGACGGCGCTCTGTCCCCCTTCGTCGCTGGGGCTTTCGCCCCCCCGCCACCTCCCATCTGCGACCGTCGCCTGCGGGCCAACCCGCCCCCCCCGCCGAGTTGAACCTCCCAACGCTCAGCGCCTCCGCGAGATCTCGACCTCGAGCGCAACGACCGCCGCCTTCGCCAGTACGTCGAGCACGCCCCCGCAACCACGGTCAAGGCCAGCCCCATCGGGGGCCGGCCTTTTCCATTTTTGCAGGCCTCGCCCTTGCGACGACGTCCGCCGAGCCGCACCTCTGCTTGCGCGCAACGCCTCTTCGGGATCTCGACTTCGAATGCTGGCGCTATCTCGACGAGCGGATCGATCGCGGGCTTGCGGCATCACAGCTCGACAAGCCACCTCGGCACGAACGGGATGTCGGTCGTCGTGAAGCTCTCGATCTCGGCGACCTTGTAGGCCCGGACGTCGTCCACCGGGAAGCCGCCCTTGGTGCGCTCGTGGACGTAGAGGAGCAGGTTGCCCGTCTTCGGACGCCGAAGCGAGTACGGCTCCGCGAGCCGCTCGTGGCCGTGGTATCGAACGCGAACGCAGAGGCCGTTGCGGGCGGCGAAGCGCGCGGTCTCGAGACAACGCTCTCCGGCGCCGAACGACAGGTACGTCGGGAAGTGTTGCCTCGTGGGTTCTTGTCGACGTTGACGCCGTCGCGCGGGAACGTGATGCCGCAGCGGTCCTCGACCCACGCAGAGATCCGGTCGAGTGCCTGCGCTACCTCGACTGCGGAGAGCGACTCGCCGGTCGGAACCGTGAAGTGAGGTCCTCCGAGAATCGGTAGGTTTCGAAGAAGCACTTCTTGAGGCAGGTCCCACCCTTGAAGGCCCACCGGCTCAGCATCTCGTCCTCGGCGATGGCCTGAAGCACCCAGCCCACGGCGCGCTCGTCTCGTTCGAGCTCCGTGGTCCGCGCAGCCATCGCAGTCTGCAATCCGGTTCGGCCCAGAGCCGCGCTCGGGGTGTACCTCACGTGCTCCCCCGTCGGCCGGCGAGCCGGCTCCGACGCGGCGAGTGTCGGTGCCTTGTCGTGGCGTGATAATCTCTCGGCGCCGTGGGGATCTCCATCCGATGCTCTTCCAGGCTTCGCTACGTCGTGTACGCGTTGGCGATGTGCTTGCCGGCGTGCTCGGGTTGCTCGGGCAACGCGGAGCTGGTCGTCGCGCTCGAGACGGACTTCGTGCCCGGCAACGACTTCTCCCAGGTCGAGACGGTCGTGGCGGACCGACCGAGTGTCGAGGTGCCGGCGCGCTATGGCGACGACTTCCTGTCGGGGCAGCAGGTCGCCGAGGTCTCGGGGCTCGACGGTGGTCGCACCGAGCTGGTCGTGCGCCTGCTCGACCAGGGGGGTGACGTGGTCGCCCAGCGGCGAGTCATCGTCGAGGTGTCGGGGCGCTTCGGGGTGACGGTGATCATCACGCGCGACTGCCGGTCGGTGAGCTGTCCGGGAGCGAGCGACGATCCCAGCGCAACCGAGTGCCTCGGCGGCCGGTGCGTGCCGCCCGACTGCTCGCCCGAGAACCCGACGGCCTGCGGCACGCCTGGCTGCATGAGCGCATCGGAGTGCCCGTCCCCACCGGCGGCTTGTGCCGAGGCGCGCTGCGAAACGACCGTGGGCGCCTGCCTCGTCGCGCCGGTGAGCGGCGGATGCGCCGCCGAGATGTTCTGCGACCCGGACCGTGGCTGCCAGCCGGTGCCGAGTGGCGAGGGGGGCGTGCTCATGGATGCCGGCATGGACGCCGGCATGGACGCCAGCATGGACGCCGGCACGGCGGACGCGGGCTGCGTCGGCGGGGGGAGCTGCGACACAGGCAACCCCTGCGAGCGCGGGACCCTCGACTGCGCGAGCGGCAGCCCGGTGTGCGTGTCGGCCGGGCCCGCACCGGCCGGGACCGAGTGCCGTGCCGCAACGGGGCCGTGCGACGTCGCCGAGACCTGCGACGGCACGAGCACCGCGTGCCCGCCCGACGCCTTCGCCGACACCACCACCGTCTGTCGTGCGGTCGCGGGGCCCTGCGATGTCGCCGAGGCGTGCACGGGGTCGAGCACGGCTTGCCCGATGGACGCCTTCGCGTCGACGGGCACGGGCTGCACGGGCGGAAGCTGCGATGGGCTCGGCGGGTGCGTCACCGGGTGCACTACCGGTGCAGCCTGCGGCACGGGCAACCCGTGCGAGCTCGGCACCATGGACTGCAGCACCGGAAGTCCAGTGTGCCACTCGGCCGGGCCGGCGCCGGCGACCACGGTCTGCCGCGCCTCCGCGGGCGTCTGCGACGTCGCCGAGCATTGCACGGGGTCGAGCACGACCTGCCCGAGCGACTCTTTCCAACCGGGCTCCACCGTGTGCCGCGCCTCCACAGGCATCTGCGACGTAGCAGAGACTTGCAGCGGGTCCTCGGCATCCTGCCCCTCTGACAGCTTTGCCTCGCCGAGCACCGTGTGCCGCGCCTCCACAGGCATCTGCGACGTAGCAGAGACTTGCAGCGGGTCCTCGGCATCCTGCCCCAGCGACAGCGTTGCCTCGCCGAGCACGACGTGCCGCATGGCCTTCGACGCGTGCGACGTGACCGAGACCTGCACCGGCTCGAGCGCGAGCTGTCCAACGAACATGTTTGCGGCACCTGGCACCACGTGCCCGGGTGGCACCTGCGACGGTGCGGGCTCGTGCGTCGTCCCATGCACGCCGATCACGATCTACCTCGCCTCCGGCTCGTCGTGGATGGTGCCCTCCGATTGGAACGACGCCGACAACAGGCTCGAGGTCATCGGCGGCGGCGGCGGCGGCGGCGGTGGCGGTGCCGGCGGCGGCGGCGCGTATTCCAAGAGGAACAACGCGACCCTGACCCCGGGCGCAACGGTATCGTATGCGGTCGGCGCGGGCGGATCGGCTGGGCTCGGCGGGGCCTGGGGAACGAGCGGAGGCGACACCTGGCTCTGTAACGCGTCTTCCAACTGCGCTTCCATCGCGGGTACCGCGGTCATCGTGGGCGCGAAGGGAGGGATCGCGGCCTCGGGCTCCGGGCCCGGCACGGGCGGCAGCGCCGCGGCCGGCGTCGGCAACGTCACCTACTCCGGTGGCGGCACGTCGTCCGGCGCCTCCAGCGCCGGCGGCGGCGGTGCGGCCGGACCGAACGGTGAAGGTGGCGCGGGCGGGTTCGGCAGCGGCTACTCCGGCGGCGCCAGCGGTGCTGGCGGCGGTGGGGGCGGCGGCGGCACCGCGGGCGCTTCGGGCGGGACCGTCGGCGGCACGGCGGGTGGCGCCGGCGGCCTCGGCGCCAACTCAGGCGGCACGGTCGCGGGCACGAGCGGTGCAGGCGGCCCCGCAGCCCCATATCCCTCCGGCAGTGGCCTTGCAGGGTCGGCGAGCGCATCGAGCAGCGGCGGCGGCGGTGGTGGTGGCGGCTCCCAGTCATCGAGCAACGAAGGCTCCTTCGGAGGTCCAGGCGGGGCGGGCACAGAGTGGGACGCGTCGCACGGCGCAGGCGGCGGCGGCGGGGGCGGTGCACAGGACGACGACTGCGGCGGAACCCGTGACGGCGGCCGCGGAGGCACCGGCGGCAACTACGGCGGCGGCGGCGGTAGCGGTGGTGACGATTGGGATGCTTGCTACAACCAGGGCGACGGCGGCGCCGGAGCCCAAGGCATTGTCGTCATCACGTACGTGCCGACGAGCTGCTAGACCGAAGGGGGACGGTTCGAGCGTTTCGACGTTCCGCCATCGAGGGTCGAAGGGGCACGGGCGTCGTTCGTCTCCATCCGCGTGAGGCACGGACAAAGGTGGAACCGGCTGTTGAGATCGCCATGCACGAGGGAAGCTGGCTCGTCGGCAAAGCCGTCATCTTGCGAGTGACGCTGCGGGGAAGCCCATGAGCGTGGGTGTCGGTGCAGACCTTGGCGAGTATGTGTGCGGAGGCTACTTCATCGTGCTGCCGGCGAAGCGCGCACCTTCCATGAACGCGGACCTGCTCCCGAGCACGATCGTGACCACCACCGACTGCATCGTCGATCTTGTGCCGAACACGTGGTCCATCAAGTGGACGGGAGAGACGCCAGCGACAAGACGGGAGGCGGCCTCGAAGTTCGCGCTGCGAAAGGAAGATGTTGCCGCCCTTACGGACTGGTGCGCACTGGGGCTCGAGAGTGGGGAGCTGGGGTGGCCCGGCGTCTTCCTGGACCTGGACGTCGCCCTCCGCGTGAAGGCGAAGTTCCTCTCGCGGTCCGCAGGTCTCGTGGTCATCGGCATCTCCCTGCCGAACGATCTGGTCCCGATCTTCCTTGAAGAAACTCATCTCGAGCCAGGCCAGGGAGAACCCGGGGTAGTGGCAGCAATCCGAAGCGGAAAGCCGCCGTCCGTTCAAGGCCAACTGCTGGGCTACGACGTACTGGGCTGGGACTTCGGCGGATTCCACTCCTATATCTGCAACGGCCTGGAGACCGAGTTCGCGGAGCTTCCTTGGGATCAGGCCAAACCGTTACGGCTTCTTCGATAGCCTTGACGGTGCGCGTCGCTGCGCCAATCACTGCAACCTCGAGACGACGGGCGCCGAGCCAGCGCTTTGGATGCCATGGCGCGTCTCGCTCTACGACGGATCGCCGGGTGACGATGTGGGCGCCCCTCGCGCAATCCATGCTCCTCGTTCCGATGAGCCGTGAGCGGCGATGTAGTCGCCGCCCTTGCGGGCACCCGAGGTGGCGCGTCCAGACGCACGACCATCGGGCCCGGGCACCGCGAACAAGGGAATCCGCTTGGAGGTCGACGAGCCGCAAGGCGTCCGCGTCGACCTGTCGACCGATCCGTCAGCTGCGGCGCCTACGGCGAGCGTCTTCCCGAGCGGACATGCGGGGCGCGCGTGGGGTCGCTTGACAGCCGCGGTTCCTCCAGGTGATTTGGAAAGGAGGGCGCGACACACGTCGGCATCGGATGGAGGCTCTCGACATGCCCTTCCACATCGCGACGCGCGTGTCGCTTCGATCGCTCGTGTTCGGTATGGGCCTCGCGATCGCGGGATGCGGTCGCTTCGGCTATCAGTCGAGTGTGGCGGGTCGGGACGCGAGCGCTCCGATGGTCGACGGCTCGAGGGGCTCGAGGGACGGGCAGATGTCGACCGACGCGCCCATGTCGACCGATGCACCCGTGTCGACCGACGCACCCGTGTCGACCGACGCGCGGATGTCGACCGATGCGCGGATGTCGACCGATGCGCGGATGTCGACCGACGCACCCGTGCTCATGGATGCCCCGATGGATGCGGGGGTGTCGAATCCCCGATGCTTCGATGTTGCCCGATGCGTCGACGTGGTCGCTGGTGCTCACCTCGAGCGCCGCAGGAGATGCCATGTGGACGGTCCCCACGGGGTGCACGACGTTCCTCATCAAGGCCTGGGGCGCAGGCGGCGGCTGTGGCTACAACGCCGCGGGCGTGGGCGGTGGCGGCGGCTTCGCCAGCGGAGTGGTCACCGCCCCGGCGGGGTCCAGTCTCCTGCTCCGAGTGGGAGGCGGCGGGGCGCCACCGAGCGCTGTCACTGCCGGAGCGGGCGGATACAACGGCGGCGGGGCAGGCGGCAACGCCCCGTCCGGCTTCATCGGCGGCGGCGGGGGCGGCGGTGCCACCGAGGTTCTGCTCGGCGCTACGGACCTGATCATCGCCGGCGGGGGCGGTGGGGGTGGCCGCACGACGCCGGGCGGCGCGGGCGGCGGGCTCGCCGGACTCGCGTCCACCACCACGATCCAACCGACCTTTGCCGGCGCCGGCGGGGATCGTGGCACCGGCGGTGCGGCCGGCGACACCTATCCCGAATCCTGTGAAGTGCTCCCGACGGCGGGCGGATCCCACGACGGCGGAACGGGCTCCGACTCGTCCGCATGCATGTCCGGCGGGTCGAGCGGCGGGGGCGCGGGTTTCGGTGGCGGGGGTGGCGGCGGCAACGACGAAGGAGGCGGGGGCGGCGGAGGGGCGAGCATGCCCCCCCCGGGAGGGACGACTATGAGCGGCAGCGACGGCATACCCGGCAACACCACGGATGCCGACTACAACGGCACGGCCGGGGCAGGCGGCGTGCCAGAGGGCCACTCGGGCCGGGACGGGTTCATCGCCATTCTGTGCCCCTAGACATCGGGGATGCCCCGGGCTCGCAGCGTCCGCAGGTCCACGGGCTTCGTCCGTGAGGGTCGAACCCGGCCGCCGCCGAGTGGCAGGACGGCTGGGAGATCCATGCGCATGCGCAGCCCCGCGGAGCTCGAGCTGCGACATCGACAACGACGGTCCACTCGGGCAGGTAGCTAACCCGTACACGAGACCAGGGCATGATCCATGGAGGCGCGACCGGGAGCAGTGCACCCGGCGACATCATTGCAAGATCGCATTGCCGGAAGAAGCGGATCGCGGGGGGCGACGAGGCGCGCCGGCGCCGGCTCGGGGGGACCTTCCGATGGCCACCCCGGGCGTCTTCCGGATTGCCCGCCGCCCCCGCCGAAGCGGTTGCAGGCCGGACGCAGCGCTTCAGGGATGCGGTTGATTCCCCTTGCTCGGCTTGATCTGGGCGAGCCACTTGTCGACCTCCACCTCGGCCTTGTCCTTGGCCATCCCGTAGCGCTCGCGGATGACGCCGACGAGCTCGTCGCGCTTGCCCTTGACGCGCTCCATGTCCTGGTCGGTGAGCTTCCCCCACTTGGACCGGATCTGCCCCTGGTACTGCTTCCAGCTTCCGCGAATGGTCTCCCAATCCATGATGGCACCTCCTCTGTCTGTTCACCGTGGACGACTCCACGGCGCGCGCGCCCGCGAAGGGGCGAACGGACATCTCCCGTTAAGACCGCCCGCGCGGACGTCAACGGGCCTGGCCGAGTGTCGATCGGAGCCTGGGCGGCCGCGGCGCCTGCCACGGCCAAATCATGTCGGCCCCAGACCACAGCGACCGAGGACGGCCTGCAGCGTCCGCAGGTCGACGGGCTTGGTCAGGTGGTCGTCGAAGCCGGCCGCGGCGCCCAGAACGAGCGCGAGCGCGAGCCACAGGAGCGCACCATGCTTGGCCTCGATCGGCGGGAGACGAAGATGTTCGAAGCAACCACAGAAGGCGGCGAGAACGAAGGGTGCCGCTGATGCCCAAACCCTCCTCCGAGATGCCTCCCGTCTTGGCGAGCTCCCGACCGACGCGGCTCGCGTTCGACGAGGTGCTGGGCGATCACGGCCTGGCCCCGCTGGTCCGGGCACCGATCGAGACGCTCCAGGTCAACGTCGGTAGGCTCTGCAATCAAGCCTGCCACCACTGTCACGTCGAAGCTGGCCCCAAGCGCACGGAGATCATGTCGGAGCGCGTGGCCGAACGCGTGCTCGAGCTCGTCGCGAAGAACCCGAGCGTGAAGACTGTGGACTTGACGGGAGGGGCGCCCGAGCTGAACCCGAGCTTTCGTTTCCTGGTGACACGCATCCGCGAGCTCGGCCGGGAGGTGATCGACCGCTGCAACCTCACGATCCTCTTCGAGCCCGGGATGGACGACCTGCCCGACTTCCTGGCGCAGCAGCAAGCTCATGTCTCGCGAGCCTGCCCTGCTACCAGGAGGAGAACGTCGAGAAACAGCGCGGCAAGGGCGTCTTCGACAAGAGCGTCCGGGCGCTCCTGCAGCTCCACGCGATCGGCTACGGGCGACCGGGCTCATCGCTGCGCCTCGACCTCGTCTACAACCCGGTGGGCCCTTCGCTGCCGCCGCCCCAGAGTGGTCTCGAGGCCCAGTACAAGGAAGAGCTCGGGCGCTTCGGCATCGAGTTTCATCGACTTCTGACGATCACGAACATGCCCATCAAGCGGTTCGCGCATCTGCTCGAGCGAAGCGGCCAGGCGGAGGCCTACATGGGGCTGCTCGTCAACCACTTCAATCCGGCCACGGTCGACAGCGTCATGTGTCGGTCCCTTCTGAGCGTCGGCTGGGACGGGCGGCTCTACGACTGCGACTTCAACCAGATGCTCGAGATGCCTCTGGGCGCGGGCGCGCGGACCATCTGGGATGTGGACCGCCTCGACGACCTGGCGGGTAGCCGCGTGGCGACCGGCAGGCACTGCTTCGGTTGTACCGCCGGCGCCGGGTCGAGCTGCGGAGGGGCCCTCGGATGACCGTGACGACGGCTGCGCTGTCGGGCGCGGTCCCCTGGGCGCGGCCCTCGCGAAGGCGATGTGGCCACCTCAGCGTGCGTCACGATAGAGGGCGGCGAGGCGCTTCGGAGACACGCCGAGCGAATAGAGCGTCTGGATGAGGACCCAGCTCGAGAGGGTGCGCGCCGGTGCCGAGGCGAAGCGGCGGGCGCTGACCTCCACGCACGCGTCGCGCAGGTAGACCGTGCGGCCGTATCGTTCGAGGCGCCGCGTGAACTCGTAGTCCTCCATGATCGGAAGGTCACGAAAGCCCCCGAGCGCCTCGTACACGCGCCGCCGCACGAACACGGCCGAGTCGCCGTAGTAGATGCCCAACCGGCGGCGCCGAACGTCGTTCGCCCAGGAGAAGAAGCGCGCCCAGCCGTCCGAAGGCACGAAACGGAGCAGGAAATTGCCACCGCAGACCTCGGGCGCCGCCAACGCTCGGAGCATGCTCGCGCGCGAGGGCCCCCGCAGCCGGGCATCGGCGTGCAGGAACAGCAGCACCTCCCCGCGGGCCGCGCCCGCCCCGACCCGGAGCTGGCGCCCCCGCCCCTTGCCGTCCGTGATCACGCTGGCGCCGGCCGCCCTGGCCAGGGCCGCGGTGCCGTCCGGGCTGGCCGCATCGACGACGATCACCTCGTCGGCGACCGTGCGCGCGGCGGCGACCGCCTCTCCGATGTGCTCCGCCTCGAGGTAGGTCGGGATGATCGCAGAAATTCGCACGGCGATCCCCTAGCAGCTGGGCGGGCGCTGGCAAACGTCACCGTCGCGGTCCTTGCCATGGGAGCTCGAAAGGGCGTAACGAGTGCCCCTGTGCGAGGACAAGCAAGGGAGAGCGCACAGGTGCGAGGGCGGCTTGGCCCGTGCTCTCGTTTCGCTGGCAGCGCCGATCGGAGCAGCGGATGCAGGAACGGACCATCGAACGGCTCGTGTTCGTGTTCGCCGCAGACTCGGGGGCCTGGAACGCCATGATGGACAGCGCGCGAAAGGTCCTCCGGCTGAACGGATGCGCGCTGTGTGCCGTTACGCACGGGCTGACCTCCGAGAAGCGGGAGATGCGCGCATGCCGCGAAGAGCTCGGTGTCCCGATCGAGTACCTGCACCGCGACGAGGTGACCGCGGAGGTGCAGCAGGCCACGGGCGGCCAGCTCCCCGCGGTCGTGGCGGCTACCGGCGACGGCTTGTATCACCCCCTGTGAGCCATGCGATCCTCGACGGAGGGTCGTGCCGGGAGAGGGTCGCCGACGCCGGCTTGGGCATCTTGGCCCGTGACTGAGATAGGCGCCCTCGACCGGTGCTCATAGGTCCGGACGGCATCTGGGGGACGAGTGACTCGTGGCCCCGCATCGACAAGCTCGGACAGAGCGCCGGTATCGAGGCTCCCCGGGATGGCTCGGAAGGGAGCGGAACGAGGTGAGGTACATAGGGATCGACGTAGGCAAGGACAAGCACGCGATCGCGATTGTAGGGGAGAACGGCGCGCTTTCGCTGAAGCCGAAGACGTTCACCGAGGACGGGGAAGGCTACGAGAAGCTGCGCGGCCTTCTGGGCGAGCCGGAAGGCACGCTGGTCGGACTCGAAGCGACAGGGCACTACTGGAAGAACCTGGGGGCAACGCTGCTCGGGTGGGGGTTCGCCGTGGTGCTGATCAACCCGTTGCGTACGCGACGATTCGCCGAAGAGGATCTGCTACGGGCGAAGACGGACGCGATCGACGCCAAGTCGATCGCTCGGTTCCTGTCGGAGAAGCGGCCGAAGCCGACAGAGCTTCCTGCCGAGCTGAGCGAAGAGCTGCGCGAGCTGGTCCATCTGCGCGACCGGCTGACGCAGGACCTGGGCGACCGCGTCCGGCAGCTGCACCGTGCAGTGGACCTCGGATTCCCCGAGTTTCGTCGCTTCGTCCACGACATGGGCAGCTCCAAGGCGACTGCGTTGCTCGCCCGCTATCCGACGGCCGCCGCCTTTGCGAAGGCCCGTGAGGGGGAACTGGCCAGCCTGCGCTACGGCGGCCGCTACACGGTCGGGCGGGAGCTTGCCCGACAGCTCATCGAGGGTGCCAAGGTCTCGGTGGGTCGACATCACGGCGAGCCCTACCAACTGCAGGTGGCCTACTTCTGCGAGGACATCGACACGCTGCGCGCGCGGCTCAAGCGGCTCGAGGGGCGCATCGACGATGCCGTCGACCAGCACGACATCGCCACGCTGCTGACGAGTATCGACGGCATCGGCCCGAACACGGCCGCGCGCCTCATCGCGACCCTCGGCGACCCGGCCAGCTTCGCGTCCAGCAAGGCCCTGAGCGCCTTCGTTGGCGTCGCCCCGGCTCTCCGCCACTCCGGCAAGTCCACGCCCCTGCGCGCCGCGTGCGGCCCTTACGGCTCCGCCAAGCTACGCCACAAGCTGTACATGCCCACCCTGCGCGCCATCCAGTCCAACGCCTACATCCGTGCGCACTACGAGGCCCTCGTCGAGCGCGGCAAGCCCAAGAAGCTCGCCGTCATTGCCTGCATGCGCCGCCTGCTCGGACTCGTCTTCGCCGTGGCCAAACGGCGCACGCCTTTCGTCCCCGTCCTGCCCGTTTCCGCTTGACGGGCCACACGGCATCTCAGTCCTCTTGCTCGACGCGGACACGATCACCCGCTGCCGCGGCAGCGTCGCCGACCTGCGCGGTAAGATCAGGGTTCATGCTGCACGTCTCGGCCTGAGCTTGCCGGAGCCGGTGGCCATGCGGGGGGCGGGCAGCGTCGGGGGGGGCGGGTGAGCAAAACAGCGCCGACCGCCGAGCGCGCCTCACCCCCGGGCTGCAGCCGCCCTTCGGAAGGGGGCCCATGGGTTCGATGAGCGGCAAGCCACCCATTCTTTGCGTCTTCGCCAAGCCCGCGCGCCCTGGACAAGCCAAGACCCGGCTTCTCCGAGAGTGCTCGGCGGATCGGGCAGCAGAGCTGGCAGCGGCCTTCTTCACCGACACCTGGCGATTGGTGTCGTCGGTCCGATGGGCTCGGGCCGTGGTGGCGACGACCGACACGACCGCCGCCCAGTGGCAGTCGCTACCCGCCGATTCCGTCTGGCCGCAAGGCGACGGCAACCTCGGCGAGCGCCTCGAACGCATCATGCGCCGAGCGCTCGGCGAGGCGGAGATCGCGATCGCCTTGGGCGCCGACACGCCCGGGCTTCCGGAACGGTTTTTCGTGACCGCTCGCGACGCGCTCCAGACGGCGGGCGCGGTGCTCGGGCCGTCGGAGGACGGCGGCTTCTACCTCGTCGGGCTGAAACGGTGCCCGGTGGGGCTCTTTCGCGACCTGCCCTGGAGCGAGGCGACCACCTTCACCGCGACGCGGGCGCGGCTCGAGGCGCATGCAATGGCCGTACGGGTGCTCGATCCCTGGTTCGACGTCGACCGGCCCGAGGATTTGTCGCGCCTGCGGAGCCTGATCGAGCGGGGCGACGTGGTCGCACCCGCAACAGCCGAGTTGCTCCGGGCCCCCGCGATTCTACCGCTGTGAGACGCCTGCATCGCCGAGGCGGAGGCGGCCGTCGTCCCCCTGGTGCGCACGGCCTTTCGAGAGGAGGTGCTCGAGGGCCCCTTCGACACGCGCCCGCACGTGCTTGCCGACGCGGTGCCAGCCGAAGGCTTCGGCAACGTCGCGCAGGACGTCGTCTCGCTCCATGCTGGAGGCGTCGCGCAGCAGGTGCTCGGCCGCGTTGGCGAGCTCTTCGACGGGAACGTCGTTCGCATCGCGCGCGGATTTGCCGTCGTCCGGGAGTCGGACGCCGCGCCACGCGGCCCGCTCGCACCCGGCCGCCCACAGGGTGTCGCCGGCAAGCTCGACGTCGTGGCTCCGGCGGATCGCGGCGTCGATTCGCTCGTGGATCCGGCGGCCCGTTCGGCCCATCCCCCACGCCGCCTGGATCGCGTGGATCGCGGCGTCGACGGTCAGCGGCGCACACTGCTCGACGAGCGCGGCGAGCTGCCGTGCGAGCACCCGGTTCGAGGCCGAGGTGTAGAAGGCGTCGCGAGCGACGTCGGTCACGGGCGGCAGGACCGGCGGCTCGAAGGGCTCGGACCAGGGGTAGCGCGCCGCACGACCGACCGGCAGCGATACGGGAGGGGGGGCGGCCTCGATGGGACCGAGGGCCGCGCCGTGTGCGGACGCCGGGGAACCTTCGCCGCTCCCGGCGTTCGCCGGCCGGCTCAGGCGTGCGCGGGGCGCCTCCTTCGCCTCTTCGATCGCCTCGAGGAGCCGCGCGACGGAGCGCGTTCGGTCCGCGAACCAATCGGTCGACCAGACGCGCACGAGCCGCCAGCCGAGCATCTCGAGCACGGCCGCGCGCAGCCGGTCGCGGTCTCGCGCGGTGCGTGCGCTGTGGTAGGAGGCGCCGTCGCACTCGATGCCGAGCAGGTAGCGGCCCGGCCTGGTCTCGTCCCGCACGGCGAGGTCGATGCGGTAGCCCGCCGCGCCGATCTGCGCGTCGAGCGGCAGGCCGTGTGCCACCAGCGCCTCGTAGACGTCCTTCTCGAAGGGTGAGTCGAAGCCGTGCCCGGTCACCTCGCCCGTCGCTCCGCTGCCGGTCGCCACCGCGGCGCTCACCCCGCCTTCGCTGCCGCGCTGCGCGAGCTCGAGGAAGGCCCGGAGGTCGCGCGGGCCCCGCTGGCGCGTGCGCCGGAGGTCGATGTCCTGGGGCACGATCGACGCGAACACGACGAGTTGCTCGCGCGCACGCGTGACGGCGACGTTGAGGCGCCGCTCGCCGCCGTCGCGGTTCAGGGGGCCGAAGTTCATCGTCAGCTTCCCCGACTCGTCGCGCCCGTAGCCGACCGAGAAGAAGATCACGTCCCGCTCGTCACCCTGCACGGTCTCGAGGTTCTTCACGAACACGGGCTCGTTCACGTCGCTGAAGTACCGCTCGATCTCGGGGTGCGCGGCGCGCTCTCGATCGAGCAGGTCTTCGATGAGGTCCTGCTGGCGCGCCGAGAAGGTCACGATGCCGAGGCTGCGCTCTCGCTCTTCCGGGTCGCACAGGCGGCGCACCACTTCGTCGACCAGCGCCTCCGCCTCGCGCAGGTTGGTCTGGCGGCTTCCGCGCGCGTAGACGCCGCCGCCGACGTGCACGAACCGCAGGCCGAGGCGGCCGTCCTCGTCGTCCGCCGCCGGGAAGGAGCTCAGGCGACCCTCGTAGTAGCGCTCGTTCGAGAAGGCGATGAGGTCCTCGTGCCGGCTCCGGTAGTGCCAGCTGAGCCGCAGCTCCGGCAGCCCCGACGCCACGGCCTCGGACAGGATGCTCTCGAGCTCCTCGCTGCCGCGCTCGTCCTCCACATCGCCCGCGAAGAAGCGTGTCGGTGGGAGCTGCCGCGTGTCGCCCACGATGACGGCTTGCTTGCCGCGCGCCAGCGCACCGATGGCGTCTTCGACGGGAAGCTGCGATGCCTCGTCGAAGACGACCACGTCGAAGGGCGGCAGCGACGGGTCGATGTACTGCGCCACCGACAGGGGGCTCATGAGCATGCAGGGCTCGAGCCGGCGCAGGGTGGTGCCCGCGTTGTGGAAGAGGAAGCGCAGGGACTTGTGGCGCGTCTTCTTCTCGAACTCGCGGCGCAACAGCGCCATCTCGCCGCCCGCATGCACGGGCGGGCGGCTCTTGGCACGTCGTGCGCGACCTTCGGGACGATGTGGGCAGGGCCGAAGGCAGCGTCGAGCGCGCGGAAGCGCTCGACCGTGCGGTCCTGTGCCGTGCCGTCGAACGATTGGAGCACGGGCGAGCCCTCGTAGACCCGCTCGAGGAAGCTCGACCAGTAGGCCTTGCGGTAGGCGCCCACCATGAGCGCAGCCTCGAGCTCGCCGGCGCGATGCGCCCGGGGGATCTCGTCGAGGCCGACGGCCTCGAGCTCGTGTGCGCGCTCCTGGTAGAGCGCCCAGGTCCGCGCGGCCGGCATCTCGGCGAGCATGCCGCGAAGCTCGGCGAGGGCGGCTTCCACGACCTCTTCACGTCGGGGATTGGCGAGGGCGCTGGTCGCGTCGAGGGGAATGCGCGACTCGAGCGCGGCGCGCTGCTCGGCGACCTCGTCGACGGCGGCGAGGAACGCGTCGAGCGTCGGCTCTGCGAGGGGGCCAGCCGCGATGCCAGCGGCGATGCATCGGCGAAAGGCGTCCGCGTCCGGCCGGGCGTCCGCCGGCAACAGCTCGATGCGATCGATGAGGTCGCGGACAGCCCGGGCCCCCTCGAGCCGCGTGCGCGCTTCGCCCCAGGCGCCCTCGCCCGGCGAGAGGTCGAGCACCTGCTCCATGTCCGCGGCAGCCGAGGCGACGGTCGATGCCGCCTCCTGTGCCTCGACCGCAGCCTCCACGTCCGAAAGGAGCTGGCGGTTCGGCGGGAGCTTGCCCTCGTGGAGCGCCCCGAGCCGCCGACGCACGGCGAAGAGCATGACGAAGGCGAGCAGGAAGAAGGCCCTGGCCCAGCGACGCAGGCGGTCCCGCTCCTCGGCGAGGGGCGCGTGCAAGAGGGACTCGTCCCACGACGCGCCCAGACGTATTGCGAGGTCGTCTCGGCGCTCGCCCGCCTCGATTGCCGCTTCGAGCGCGGCCGCGGCGCGGCGGTCGGGCAGGTGCTTCACCGTCGTGATGGGCAACGGCGCCAGCGTCCGCAGCGTGCGCGCCATGTCCGAAAGCAGGTCGAGCTGCACGCGATCGAGCGCCCCGACTCGCAGGCCGAGCTCCCGGGCGACGGGCTCGGCCGCCGTCTGCAATCGGGCCCAGGCGCGTTCGGCACGCTGCAACGCCGCCCGCCCGGGCTCCTCGTCGAGGGGCGTCCAGCGATCGAGGCGCGTGTGCCTGAAGGGGTGCCGGCGCGGGTCGCCCACCGCCATGGCCGCCTGCGCGAACGCCTCCACGGGCGCTTCCTTGCGACCGAGATCCTGCTCGCTCCCGGCGATCGTGGCGCGGTAGGCGTCTGGCAGCGCGAGCATCGGAAGACCGCGCAGGGGCATGAGCGCCGCCATGGCCACGTAGGCCGAGCCGCCGCCCTCGCGGGGACGATGAAGCTCTTCCTCGTAGGTGTTGAGCGCATCGCGGGTCAGACCGAGCTCGGCCGCCTTCTCCTCGAAGGCCGACACCTGCCGCTCTTCGGCCTGCGCCGTGCGCTGCAAGCGCGCGAGCACCTCCTTCTTGTTCGCCGTACGCGAGTGCAGCTCGAGGCACGCGTCGCCGAGGCCGATCCGCTCGAGCCGCCTCTGAACGACCGTCAGGGCGGCCATCTTCGCCGACACGAAGAGCACCGTCTTGCCGCTACCGAGCAGGTGCGCGATGAGGTTCGTGATCGTCTGGCTCTTGCCCGTACCGGGCGGCCCCTGCAGCACGAAGCTCCGGCCGTCGCCAGCGGCGGCGATCGCGGCGAGCTGCGACGAGTCGGCGTCCATGGGCGCGAGCAGATTGGCCGGCCCGTACTCGCCGTCGAGGCGCGCCGGATCGGGGAAGACGCCGACCGATGCCCGCGTGTCCTCGCCGCGCGACGCGATCTGGGCGACCACCTGACTCTGGAGGAGCACCTCGCGCGCCTGCTGGAGGTCGCGCCACATCAGGAGCTTGGTGAAGGCGAGGGCCGCTACGTGCGCCGTGTCGAGCACCTCCCAGCGAGGAAAGGACGCGATGGTGCGGCGGACGTGCTCGAGGATGTGGGGCACGTCGAGCCCTGCGTCGTCTTCGGGAAGCTCGGCCGCGATGGACTCGAGGTCGAGGCCGTGCTCGGCCCGCATCTTCTCGACGAGGGCCGGGTTCAACAGCGGCGGCTCGTCGGCGAGCTTCACCGTCCAGGCGTCTCGCACCCTGGTGCGGCCGAGGTGCACCGGCACCAGAAGGAGCGGCGCATGGCGGGGAAGGTCGCTCGTCTCGGCCTCGAACCAGCGCAGCAGCCCGAGCACGAGATAGGTGATGTGGGCGCCGCCCTCTTCGGCGGCCTCGCGGCCCTTCCTGTAGACCGCCTTGGCGGCGTTCTCGAGCTCCACGGGTGAAAGAGCCGTCGAGACGATGCCCTGGGCGAGCAAGGCCTCGAGCTGCGCCGCGCGCGGATCCTCGCCGTGACGAAGCGTGTGCAGGTCGGCGCGGCGTCCGTCGCGATCCGAGAAGCCTTCGGGGGAGGGCGAGAGGCGCAGCACCTCGCCACGCGCGACGCGGTCTTCGAGGTCCGCGATGTCGAGCGACAGGAGAGGCACGCCACGCTTGTCCGGATCGCAATTGAGAAGCGGATTGCGTAGCGAGAGATCGAGCAGCTTGCGGGACCACAGATTGAGACGCGCCTCGACCGGGTCGAGGTCGGGGCGTAGTGCGGGCTCGGGCGGGGGCGGCGGCAGCACCTCGAGGAGCGCCCCATCGTCGTCGGCACCTCGACTCTGGATTGTCTGTACGACCTGCACATCGGCGATGCGCGCGCGCATCGGCATGGGCAAGAAGCGCTCGATGCGATGGGCGACCCACACGTCGAGGGCCCACTCGAGGGCCGCGTCGTCGTCGAGGGCACGCTCGGCGCGCTGAAGGGCCTCGTGGAAGCTCGCCGGCGGGTCGGCGATCGCGCAGGACGAATCGAACAGGAGCAGGGCCTTGGCCGCCACGGCGTTGCGGAGCGTGGCGGGCTCGAGATCACCGCGTTGAGATTTGCGTTCGGCTCGAGCCACACCCCGGTGAAGGCGTGCCCCTTCACCACGACGATCACCGGCGCGAGCCCGGCGGCCTCGAGGCACGCCGCCTCGAGGAGCGCGACCTCGATGCAGTTTGCGCTCCCCGACTGCTCGACCTGGTCCGGCGTGCGGATCTTCTGGCCGTGCAGCTCGAAGCTCGGCGGCCCCTCCTGGTAGATGATGCCGAGCGGACCGAGGCTCTCGTGGATGCTGCGCGCCATCTCGAGCACGCGCTGGGCGCTCTTCGACTGGTATCCGTCGAAGGCCGCGCTGCCCGTGTGGCCCCTGAGCACGTCGCGCGCGCGGTCGAGCACCCGGGCGACGAACGGGTGGTTGGGCATGACGAAGCCCGCGAGCTCCTCGGGTGGGCCGTCGTTGATCCACTCGTTGTAGGCGAGGACGCGGACCGGCCTGCGCAGCTCGCCCACCGACACGCCGCCGGCGACCACATCGACGACGAGCGAAGCGGGGCGAGCCTCTTCGAGAGTGGCGAGGCTCGCGAGGTCCAGGTCGACGAACACCTCCTCGATCGGGCGCGGCACACCCGCACGGAGCCCTTCGATGCTGGCGACGAACGGCGCGGTGGCCCCGAAGCTGAGCGCCACGCGGACCACGATCGGCCCTGCGATCGGTGACGACGCCTCGAGCACGAGGGAGCGGACGAGCGGCATTCCGTGGTAGGCCCGGCAAAGGCTCAGGCTCGGCAGCGTGGTGAGCTCGACTCCCACCCGCGGCGCATCGTCGACGACCGCCCCAGCCCCTTCGCTCTGCTCGCTCACCAGGCCCCGAAGCATACGGCAGACGACACGCCGCGGGGCGCCAAGGTCATCGCGCGCCGCCGCCCCCCTGGCGACGGCCGGGATCGGGCGTCCCCGATTCCGTAGGTGATCGTGCGGTGCAGGTAGGCGCATCCGGGATGGGCGTCCTACCTGGGAATACCATGTGGGCTCCAGTCCCCACGGGGCATTGCGTCCCCGGCCCGCAGTCCCCCCCACCCAGGGAATTGCGTGGAAATCGTTACATCAGGCCCTTGGCCGTACGCTTGCATCCCAGGCCTCGCGTGGGAGACGGAACCATGGCCAGGGACATCGAATCCGTGTGGGCCCCTTGCAGCGCTCGGCTGGCGCTGCCGGCCGTGTTCGCTTGCGTCCTCCTCGGCTGTTCCGCCGCGCCGAGCAGCCCAGGGCCGGGCAGCAGTCGCGGGATCAGAAGCAACCTCGACTCCGACGGGGGGGCCCCGATCCGGCGACCGGGTCGACGGATTCCAGCGGCGGGTACGGCGGCTACGGCGGCTACGGAAGCGACGCCGGCACGAGCGGCGGGTACGGCGGGTACGGCGGGTACGGCGGCTACGGAAGCGACGCCGGCACGAGCGGCGGGTACGGCGGGTACGGCGGGTACGGCGGCTACGGAAGCGACGCCGGCACGAGCGGCGGGTACGGCGGGTACGGCGGGTACGGCGGCTACGGCGGCTACGGAAGCGACGCCGGCACGAGCGGCGGGTACGGCGGGTACGGCGGCTACGGAAGCGACGCCGGCACGGGCGGCGGGTACGGCGGGTACGGCGGCTACGGGAGCGACGCCGGGAGCGCTTCGGGCTGCGGCATCACCGGCGGTCACACGCCCGGAACGTTCGCCGGGGTCTACTGCACCAACAGCGGCAGCTGCGGCGGCAATAGCCCATGTCAGCCTGGCTACGAATGCCCCGACTACTCGGCCTGCGACTACGCGTCCGGCACCTGGGGACGGTGCATGTACATCGAGAGCTGCACCTATCACCCGCCCCCCTGAACGAGGTCGGCGGCCCATAGGGGCACAGGCATGCGCGTCGCAATCCTCGGAGGCACTCGCTTCATCGGACCCGCCATCGTGGAGGAGGCCGTGGCCCACGGCCACCAGCCCCTGCTCATCCACCGCGGCCGCCACGAGATCGACGACGGTCCCGACGTCCCCCACCTCCACTGCGACCGCCGAGACGTGAGCGCCCTACGTGCGGCCCTCGAGCAAGCAGCGCCCGATGCGCTCGTGGACACCTGCGCTTTCACGCGCGACGCCGTGGCCACGCTCTTCGCGGCGCAGAGCGATCCAGCCGTTCGCCGTGTCGTGCTGTCGAGCATGGACGTCTACCGCGCCTTCGGCACCGTGCTCGGTGGCGGACCGGCCACCGATGCGGTGCCCCTGAACGAGACGTCCGCTGTTCGCGGTCCCGAGGCCCGGTTCATTCACAGCGCCCATCCGCCCCGCCCCCAGTCGGACGCCGATCCCGCGACCTACGAGAAGCTCGAGGTCGAGCCCCTCGCCCTTTCCCATGGTGCGGCGGTGCTGCGCCTGCCCATGGTCTACGGCGAGCGCGACCCGATGCAGCGCGAGGGCTTCGTTCTCCGGCGCCTGCGCGCGGGCCGCGTGCGCATCCCCTTCGGTACCGGGACGTTCCTGTGGACCCGCGGCTACGTGCGCGACGTGGCCACCGCGGTGCGGCTTTCGATCGAGCGGGACGAAGCCGCCGGCGAGCTGTTCAATGTGGGCGAGGCGCGCACGGCGAGTATTGCCCAGTGGGCCGAGCAGATCGCGGCGGCGGCGGGGCAGCGGATGGAGCTCGTGCGAGTCCCCGATGCCCTGCTCCCGGACGACCTGTCCATCACGGGCGCCATCGCCCAGCACCTGCTCGTGAGCAGCGACAAGGCACGTCGCGTGCTGGGCTTCCGGGAGACCGACCCGCACGAGGCCCTGCGCCGGTCGGTCGAGTGGCACCTCGCCCAGCCGCCGACCGAGACGCCGCCGGACTTCAGCGCGGACGACCGCGCGCTCGCAGCGGCAGAACGTCCGAGCCGCCATGGTGCGTGACGCCGGCGTGCGCGCGCAGGGCCTCGTGCCAACCGTGCGGCCCACGGCGCCGAGCCGCTCACCGCAGGCAGATGTCCGACACGATCACCATGGGCGCGATGTCCTTGCCTCCACCGTGGAGACCACAGGGGCCCGACGTTCGGACGCGCGTCAGCCGATGTCGGGTGCGGGGAGTGGGGCGAGGGCGCTCTCGACGTAGCGGGGCACCGCGAGGCGCAGGCGGGGCCACAGGGACGCAAGGGCGCCGCGGCGGTCGAGCGCTTCGAGGACACGTTCGGGCGTACCCAGATCGGACCACTCCGGGTCGTCGAGCTCGACGACGCCCAGGGCCTCCTCGCGCTCGAGCACGTCGCACGAGAAGCTCCGCTCCTCCATCCGAGCGTAGGCTTCGGCCAACGATTGCTCGGCCGTCGGCGCTGTGACGGGCATGCACGCGAGGATCGCCTCCGCCTGTTCGGGCATCAGCCGCTCGGCGCTCCGCCAGATCTCGATGCCCGCGCCTACGGTCAGGAACGTGTTCCAGAGCGCACGACCGCGCAGCAGCCGAGTCGCGACGGCCTCGGGAGGCTTCTCCACGAACTCGCGCAACGCCCGGACGTCGTGCCGCCCGCCCCGCCCGACCCGGATCCAGCCGTACTCGGTCTCCGGGCGCGTGGCTCGCACGCCGACCAGGACCATCCGGAAGAACGAAGTCGCCACCGCTGCACGCCACAGCGCCGCCCGCAGCGCCTCCGGATCGCCGAAGGTCTGATCGGACGGGCAGATGCACACGGTCGCGTCCGGATCCTGCTCCAGCACGTGCGCGAGGGGCAGGAGGATGCCGGGGCCCGTCCCGCGGTTGCGCGGTTGGACGACGGCGTGGACGTCGGGCCAGCGCGCGAGCTGGGCTCGCCCAATCTCCTCGTGCTCGGCGGGCAGCACGACGACCACACGCTCCGGCGGCACGAGCGGCAGGAGGCGTTCGATCGTCTGCTCTAGCAGCGAAGCGTCGCCATCGAGCACAGCGAACTGCTTCGGTCGCGGCGTGCCGTAGAGACGCCGCGTGAGCGGAGCGAGGCGCCGTCCCTCCCCCGCTGCCAGGACGATGGCCCAAAGATTGCTCGACATGCCCACGCCTCCCCCCGGGGCCAACGGCCCCTGCGCCTTCGCGCGATGAAGTCCGCGGGGCAATGCAGGCCGCGTGCCATGAGGTCCACCGATTCGGAAGTGTGAGGAAAACCAACGCTCCACGTTGCTGGCACGCGGGCCCGGGCGTGCAGCGCGTGCGCGCACCGAGGAGGCCACGCACTCGTTGCGCCAGCGGCGCTTCGCGCACCTCACCCCTCGATGCGAGCGGGCTCCGGGCTCGGAGGCTCACGGTCCGCCGTGCGGCATGGCGGGCATGGCCGGCCCATGGGCCTCGCCGGTGCGCTGCATCCAGGTCCGGGCGTCGACGACCTCCTGACGGTAGGCCGCGTGGCATCCCGTGCAGGCTTCGAGCGTGTGGGCCGTCGCCTGCAGCACCGCCTTCGCGTCGTGGGTGCGCGCCGCCTGACCGATGGCATCGGCCCGCCGGTGGAAGTCGAGCGCCCGTTCCGTGAAGCCCGGCGCCCCGGCGCCCATGTGCTCGCACATCTGCTGCATCTGGGGCGACGAGCCGATCGCGGCGGCGGCGTTCGCCACCGCGTCCCAGTCCTTGCGCGCGACCCCGTCGGTGATGCGCTGGATGGCGACGAGGTGGGCCTGCATGTTCTCTTTCTGATGCCAGGCCATCATCGGCTGCAGCGGAACCGGCTGCCGCTGATCGAGCGCGTAGAGGTCGGCGATCGGCGCAGGAGCAGCCGTCGCGGGCGCGCTCGCCTGGGGCGGCGTCGAAGCGGCCGGCGCGGAAGGCTCGGGAGTCGGTGCAGCAGCGGGCGCGGCGGCGGGCTTGCCTCGGCACGCGGCGAGCGAGAGCAGAACGGTCGCGGTCATCGTCAGCGTGGAGATGCGGGTCATCGAGCACTCATTGACGCTCGATCACGCGGGGTCAAGGCAACGGGCGGGCCCCTCGCGACGCCCCGACGCCGGCACCTGCGTGCCCCGTCCGACGCAGCCGAGGCTATCGGTATCGCGGCAAGGACCAGGGCCGACCGAGGCAAAGGGACCAGCGCAGGCGTAGGTCGTAGCCCGCCGGGACGTGCACGCGACGGGTGAAGCGGCCGCAGCTCGTGCGCAGCTCGATGCGATGCGGGCCCGGGTCGAGGTAGCGACCGAAAATGGGCGTGACGCCGATCGCATGGCCGTCGATGCGCACGCGCGCCCAGGGTGTCGTGTCGAGGCTCAGCCGGCCGCGCGGTGCGGGCGGTCCGTGGCGCCGAACGAAGGGGACCGGCGGACAGGCCGCGGCGCGCGGCGCGCTCGGGGCCGCGGCGGCGCCGAGCAGCAGGACCGCCGCGACCGCCAAGAGACCAGGGCCCCTACGGTGCCGCCCCGTCCGACCCATTGGGCTCCTCATGTCCTTCGGACACCCGGGCGTCGGGCCACCTTGGGTCCTCGAGCAGGGCGAGGGGTGCGGCCCCGGGCGCCGAGGTCCCCGGCACGCGGAACAGGCCCGTGAAGGGGTAGGGCGACAGCCGCGAAAGGAGCGCGTCCGGCGGCCGCTCGGACGGCCAGGGCGAGGGGTCGGCCGCCCACCGCGCCGCGAACACGTCGGCCAGCATGGGCTCGGCTTCCTTGGCGTGGGGCGAGAAGCCCCAGATGGCTTCCTGCGACACGTCGTCCAGGTTCGCGTAGTAGCGCCACACGAAGAAGCCCGTGAACCAGGGCTCGGGCAGGAAGGCGTCGAACATGGCGGCGAGGGCGCGGGCCTGCTCATGCTCGTCGACGTGCACGTGCTTCATGTCGTCGGGCCAGAGCCACGGCTGCACCGCCGCATCGGTGCGCGTCGTGTAGCCGACCTCCACGAAGACCACGGGCATCTGGAGCACCTCGGCGACGACCTCGACCCGATCGCGCGCCGCGCGGGCGCCGGCCAGGTACTCGTCGAACGTGGCATGGTCGTGATGGGCGAGAGGGTAGAAGCCGTTGATGCCGATGAGGTCGAGCTGGTCCCAGAAGATCACGCCGCTGACCTCGTCCCAGTTGGCGCTGTAGGTCAGGAGGCCCGGGAAGACCGACCGCACGTCGGCGATGAACGACGACCAGAACGCGCCGAAGCGTCCCGACCAGCTCTTGCACTCGACGCCGATCGAGAACGCGTCGGCGCCCGCGGCCGCGGCGTCGCGCGCCCAGGCGAGGACGAAGTCGTGGTAGGCCGACTGATAGGCGACCCAGCGCGCCGGCGAGCCGGGATCGATCTCGCCGCGCCAGCCGCCGGTGTCGACCCAGAGGTGCGGGATGACGAGCACGCGGATGCCGCGCGCGTGGGCCTGCCGGACCATGGTGCGCACCGCGACGCGGTTGTCCTCGTAGGGCGCCTCGAAGTCCATCTGGATGTGGGTGTCGGAAAGGTTCCAGATGCGCCCGAAGGGCGTGATGGAGATCCAGTTGATGCCCATGCCGGCCAGGTAGTCGAGCAGGCGCGCGGAGTAGGGTGTGCCGTAGCCGTGGCCCGGCTCCTCGCTCGACTCGATGGGGCCCACCGTCACGCCGCGGATCGCCGCGGCGCCCGTCTGGGACCAGACGTCGGCGCCGGGCGGCAGCCAATCCCAGGCTCGGGCGCGCCCTGCCAGGAAGGTGCCGAGCGTGAGGGCGGCGAGCAGGGCCGCCGCACCGGGGGCGGTCATCGTGGGGCGCGACATCGGCCGGCAAGCGTAGTCGGCGAGCGAAAGGGTGCAACGCCGGAGGGGAAGACGGGGCACCACCGCGAGGCGGCGGGGCTGGCGTTTCTGCCCCGTAGGCTCCAAGAATGAGCGCCATGGATGCTTCCCCGAACGACGCGTCGACCGCACCCCTCGTCCAGATCTACGTCACGACCTACTGCCCCTACTGCATCGCGGCCAAGCGCCTGTTGGAGAAGAAGGGCATTGTCTGGGAGGAGATCGATGTGACCCAGGATCCGGAGCGCCGGGCCTGGCTCCTCGAGGTCACCGGTCAGCGCACCGTCCCGCAGATCTTCATCGGCGGCCGCCCCTACGGCGGCTACACGGACGTGGCCGCGCTGGACCGCAGGGGCGAGCTCGATCCTCTGCTCGCCCCAATGCCAGCCAGGTAAGGCATCTGACCGGCATTGGTTGCCTACCTGATCGGCATGTCGTCCGCCCCGCGGGCGCGCTACATCGTCGGTGTCGGACGGAGGTCCAGGTCCATCCGCCGCGTCGGCGTGTCGAAGTAGACCGTCTTGTCGGCGGGCTGGTAGCCCCCCTTCTGGGCGCTCACGTGCCCGAAGGGCGTATCGGAGTCGATCGCGATCTCGTAGCGGCCGCTCGAGTCGGTCGTGGCCGTCGCCGTGTCGAGGGTGTCGGACGTGTAGGTGACCGAGGCGCCCTTCAGCGCGGTGCCCGACTCGGCATCCTGGACGTAGCCTGAAAGCTGGTAGGTGCTGGCCGTCGTCGACGTCTTGCCGCACCCCGCGAGGCCGAAGGCGAGCGCGAGGAACAGAGTCGCCACGAGGCGTCCTGCTCGTCCGTCCGAGGTCGCCCTCCCGGACCGGCCGGCTTCAGTCGGGAACGACGCGCGCCGCGCTTCCATCGAAACGCAGGATAGGGGAAGCGCTCGGCCCACACAACGATGGCAGCAGGGCGCCGCCCGCTCCCTCAGCCCCCGCCGCGCTTGAGCTCGGTGAGCACCAGCTTGGCGATTGCCTTGAGTGTGTCGAAGACGCCCGCGCCGTTCACCGCTACCGCCTCGAACTCGGGGACCGTGGTCGGGTTGAGCAGCGATCGCAGTTCCTCGACGGGGGCGATGGAGGGCATGTCGCGCTTGTTGTACTGGACGACGTAGGGGAGCTTGTCGAGGCTGTAGCCCTGCTCCGCCAGGTTCGTCCTGAGGTTCTCCATCGACTCGATGTTCGCCTCGGTCCGCGCGATCTGCGAGTCGGCGACGAAGACGACTCCATCGACGCCCTTCAGGATGAGCTTGCGGCTCGCGTCGTAGAACACCTGCCCGGGCACCGTGTACAGGTGGAAGCGCGTCTTGAAGCCACGGATCTCGCCGAGGGCCAGGGGCAAGAAGTCGAAGAACAGCGTTCGCTCCGTCTCCGTCGCGAGGCTGATCATCTTGCCCTTCTGGGTCGGATTCGTCTTGGTGTAGATGTACTGGAGGTTGGTGGTCTTCCCGCACAGACCAGGACCGTAGTACACGATCTTGCAGTTGATCTCGCGGGACAGGTAGTTGATGAAGGACATCGCTTTCCCTCGCGCCCCGCCGTTCAGTCGTTGAACAGATTGTCGATGTCGTCGTCGGTGATCTCGGCGAACGGCGTCTCCCGCGACGGGTCCTGGACCTTCGCGATGAGCGCCTCGAAGATGTGATTCAGCTCCTCGGTCGCCTTCTTCACGCGCAGACGTACGAGCCCCAGGCTCGTCTTGTTGTCGAAGATCACCACGAGGATCACGCGGTTGCCCACGAGCTGAATGTGGATGTTCGCTCGCTCGCCCTCGTGGAACTGGGTGGAGAACTCGTTCTCGCGAAGCAGCTTGGCGATGCCGCCGGTCGCCGCGATGTTGCCGGCCGTCAGGGACGCCAGCGAGGTCGTGTCGATCTGCTCGGTGTCGCCCGCCGCAGCGATGAGCTGTCCGTTCTTGTCGATGATGAAGACGACCTGGGCGTTCGCCTCCCGCACCAGACGATCCACGATCGTCTGGATCTGGTTGAACTCCTCCTCGTACATCACCATCTGCGGGTTCGTCATGGACTCCTCCGCGCCATCGCGCGATCCCGATCGGCTCGAGTCATGGGTTCCCCGTACCTATCAGAGGGGATGCCGAGGGTAAAGAGCTACGACTGGGGGGGAACCCGGGAACCCTCCCGCGATCCGAGTCCCCTCCGGTCCGGCACGCCGCGTCGAGCTGCCTCGAGACGTGAGTCGAACCACGTTTACAGATCCAGCCTCCGCACCCCATTTTGCCGGCGAAACCCCGCAGAAGCGGCCCATCAGGTCTCGGCCGCGCTCGGCACGGGCCCACGGCCGTCTCGCCTCCGGGCGACCGACTTGAGCAGCTCCATCGTCGGGATCGGCAGGACCGCGAGGCCGAGGAGCACCGCCCACTGGGAGGCCGTCGGCCACTCGGTGTGGAAGACCGGGTGCAGGGCGGGCACCGCGACAGCCACCAGGTGAACGCCCGCGCTGGCCGCCACCGCCCCCCAGAGCACGCGGTTCGAGAAGGGGTTCATGGCGAATAGGGAGCGGCGGAAGCTGCGGCAGCCGAAGGCGTGGAAGAGGGGCGAGAGGGCCAGCAGGGTGAAGGCCAGGCTGCGCGCCTCGTAGAGCCGTTCAGTGCGTGTTGCCCCGCGAAAGATGCCCGGCACCAGGTCGGCCAGGCTGTAGAACGACAGGGCGCTCGCGGCCATCACCAGACCGATCGCGAGGATGGCGGCATAGTGGCCCAGCCCGAGGATCGGCTCGCGGGGCGGCCGCGGCGGGTCGTGCATCTGCTCACCCCCGGGCGGCTCGACCCCCAGGGCGAGGGCGGGCAGGCCGTTGGTGACCAGGTTCACCCAGAGCAGCTGCAGCGGCGTCAGGGGAGGGGCATCCTCGAAGAAATAGGCGGCGATGACCGCGATGGCCAGGCCCGCGTTCGAGCTGTTCAAGAAGAAGATGAACTTCTGGATGTTGCGGAAGATGGCGCGCCCCTCACGGACGGCGTGGGTGAGGGTGGCGAAGCGGTCGTCGGCGAGCACCATGGCCGCGGCCTCGCGTGCCACGTCCGTGCCGCCCCGGCCCATCGCCACGCCGATCTGGGCCTCGCGCAGGGCGGGCGCGTCGTTGACCCCGTCGCCCGTCATGGCCACCACGTGGCCGTGTCGCCGCAGCGCCTGGACGATCTGCAGCTTCTGCTCCGGGGCCACGCGTGCGAAGACCACGACCTCTTCGATGACGTCCGCGAGCCCCGCCTCCCCGATCCGGGCGAGCTCGACTCCGTCCATGACGCGGCCTCCCGCGCGCCAGATGCCGAGCTCCCGGGCGATGGCCACGGCCGTGTTGCGGTGGTCCCCCGTGATCATGACGACGCGGATGCCGGCCGCCTGGCATTCGGCAACCGCCGCCCGCGCTTCGGGCCGCGGCGGGTCTTTCATGGCCACCAGGCCGAGGAAGATCAGGTCGGCCTCCGGGTCGCCGGTGTCCGCGGCCGGCCCTTCGGCGAAGGCGAGCACCCGCAGCGCCTCGTCCGCGAGGGCCTCGTTCGTCGCCTCGAACCGCCGCTGGTCCTCTGCCGTGATGGCGCGCACGCCCTGGGCGGCGCGGATGCGCTTGCACCGCTCGAGCACGACCTCGGGCGATCCCTTCACCCAGGCCGTCACCTCGCCCGATGCCGTCGACCACACCTGGGTCATGCGCTTGCGGTCCGCGTCGAAGGGCACGTCGCGCAGGCGCGTCCGCGCGTCATGCAGCGCTTGCCGGTCGAGGCCTCCCTTGGCCGCGAGCGCCAAGAGCGCCCCCTCGGTCGGGTCGCCGATGACCCGCATCGCCCCATCGTCGCCGGGCTCGAGGCGCGCCTCGTTGCACAGGACCGCGGCCTCGAGCAGCGTGCGCAGGGCCGCGTCCGGCTCGCCGACCGGCTCACCCCCCTCGAGGATCGCCCCCTCGTCGCTGTAGCCCTCGCCGCTCACCTCGTAGGACGCGTCGACGGTGACCACGTGTCGCACGATCATCGCGTTCTGGGTGAGGGTCCCGGTCTTGTCGGCGCAGATGACGGTGGCCGACCCGAGGGTCTCGACCGCCGGCAGCTTACGCACGATCGCGCCGCGTCGGGCCATCCGCTGCATGCCGAGGGCCAGGGTGATGGTCGTGATGGCCGGCAGCCCCTCGGGAATGGCGGCGACCGCCAGGCTCACGGCCGTCAGGAGGAGGGTCGTCCAGCTCTGCCCGCTGCGCAGGAGGCCGACGATGAAGAGCACGGCGCTCAGGGCCACACAGGCCAGCAGGATCACGCGGCCGAAGCTCGCGAGTCGCTGCTCGAGGGGCGTGGGCTCGCGGCCGGCGGCGCGCAGCATGGCACCGATGCGCCCGAGCTCGGTCGTGGCTCCGGTCTGCACGACGATGGCGCGCGCACGGCCGCGGACCAGGGTCGTGCCCATCCACGCCATGTTGGAGCGCTCGGCGACGGACTGCTCCTCGGGGTGGATCGCCTGGGCGTCCTTCAGCACCGGCGTCGACTCGCCCGTCATGGCGGCCTCGTCGGCCTGGGCCTGGGCGGAGGACAGGAGCCGGAGATCCGCCGGGATCGCGTCGCCCGCCTCCACTTCCACGACGTCCCCGGGCACCAGGTCGGCCGCCGGCACGATCGTCGTCCGCCCCCCACGCACCACGCGGGCCGAGGGGGAGGCCATGCGCTCGAGGGCCTCGAGGGCCGCCTCTGCCCGCCGCTCCTGCACGAAACCGAGGATCGCGTTGACCACGACGATGAGCAGAATGGCGAGGGTGTCCCCGTAGCGCGCGAGGAAGCTCTCGTGGGGGCTCGGCTGGGTTGCGGCCACGGTCGCGGCGATGCCGGCGGCCACCAGCAGGGCCAGGACGAGCGGGTTCGCGAGCTGGCCGAGGAGCTGTTGCAGCGGGCGCTTCTTGGGCGGCTTGGGCAGGGTGTTGGGCCCCGCCCGGGCCTTTCGCGCTGCCACCTCCTGCTCGGACAGACCGGGCCCGGCCTCGGTGTCGAGGCGTTCGCACGCGGTGCTCGCCGAGATGGCGTGCCAGGGGGGGGTCACGAGAGCCTACCCGCACATCTGTAAGCGCCATCGACGCCGTCCGCAAAGTAGGTGCGACGGATCCGGGCCATGGAGCCCGTTGCGCGCGCCGGCCCTTTCGCCTGGGGTGCTCCGCCATTACGTTGGAGGCCGTGCTGTCGCGCGTCGGCCGAGCCGCTCAGAACCTGTTGCGCCTTCCCCTGTTCCCGCTCTGGCTGCTCGGGCGCCTCCTGCTCCGTCCGCGCACCGGCTGGGTCCTGGTGCGGGTCCGGCCCCGCCTCACCGAGCTGTCGCACCCCAGGAGCTTCCTCCTCCGGTTCGTCCCGAGCCTGGCCCGGGCCCTGCCGACGCCCCTCGATCTCTTGCGACGGCTCGCCCGCCACGCCGTCGACGACGATCGGGTGCAGGGCGTGGTCTTCGTCATCCCACCGCTCCTTGCCGGGTGGGCGACCTGCGCCGCTCTCCGGGACGTGATGGCCCGGCTGCGAAACGCGCGAAAGCCGGTCGTCGCCTACCTGCCGCGGGGCGGGGGCAACAAGGAGCTCTTCGTCGCGGCCGGCGCCGACCGCATCTACCTCGGGCCCCAGGCCTCGCTCTTGCCCCTCGGCCTGTCGGTCGAGGCGAAGTACATGAAGCCCCTGCTCGACAAGCTCGGCATCGCCGTCGAGGCCTTCGCCCGCGGCGAGTACAAGACGGCCGCCGAGCCCGCCCTGCGCGACTCCATGAGCGACGCCCAGCGGGAGCAGATTGGGGCGCTCCTGTCCACCATGGATCAGGCCCTGGTCGACGCGCTCCTGTCGCGGCCGGGCATGGACGCCGAGCGGGTGCGCGCCGCCCTCGATCTCGGCGTGGCCCACGGGCAGGACGCCGTCGACGCGGGGCTCGCCGACGGGGTCTGCTACGAGGACGAGCTCGGGCGGGTGATCGCCGACGGGGGCGAGCCGGTGCGCTTGCTCAGGGCGCCGCGCTATCTGTCGGGGCGCGAGGCCCGCTTCTTCCTGCGCGTGCTGCCGCGGCCCTACGTGGCCGTCATCGAGGTGCACGGCACCATCGCGGAGCACACCACCCACAGAGGCGTGAGCAGCGGCGAGCTCGGGCGCGTGGTCTCCGCCGTCAGGGCGGTGCGGCGCGACCGCTTTGCGGTGGGCCTGTTGCTCCACGTGAGCTCGCCGGGGGGCTCGGCGGTCGCCAGCGACCTGATCTACCGGGAGCTGTTGCGCCTCCGTGAACGAAAGCCGGTGGTCGCCTGTTTCGGCGACGTGGCCGCGAGCGGCGGCTACTACATCGCGGCCGCCGCCGACAGCATCGTGGCCCAGCCGGTGACCGTGACGGGCTCCATCGGGGTCGTGTCGGTCAAGATGATGATGGGCGGGCTGTTCGAGACGCTGGGGATCCGGACCGAGACGATCCGCACCCACGCCCACGCCGACATGTTCTCGACCGCGCGGCCCCTCGACCAGGCCGAGCGGGCCATCCTGGAGCACCAGATGGACGCGTTCTACGAGGCCTTCGTCGGCATCGTCGCCAGGGGACGGAGCCGGCCGGTCGACGAGATCGAGCCCCTGGCGCGCGGGCGCGTCTGGTCCGGCCAGGACGCCCTCGAACGGGGGCTCGTCGATCACCTCGGCGGCTTCGACACGGCCCTCGACGAGCTCCGTTCGCGCACCCGCGTGCCGCCCTCCATGCGTCGACGGCTCGAGCCGCGCCTGGTCACGGCTCCTCGGGGCGAGATCCCGCCGCCCGAGCCCCCGGAGCCGTCCTCCCCGAACGCCGCGCACTTTGCGGCGGCCCTGCTCCCGGAGCTCGCCGACTTGTTGCATCTGGCCACGACCCGCGAGCGGGTCCTCTACTACGCCCCTTTGCTGCCCGATGTGGAGTAGCCCGGACCGGGGGGGGCCGTCAGGCTCGCCCCGTCGCTCGGGCCCGTTTACCGTTTGCCCGCCCTAGGCGGCGTCGATTATCGTTCCGCGCGGAGGTAGTCCCGATGAAGAAAGCCCTCGCATCGGCAGGCATCGTGATGGTGGCCCTACTGGCAGGCTGCGGAGGCGGTGGGGCGAACGTGACACCCGGGCCCATGCCTGCGGGCGGCACGTTCACCGGCGTGTGGCACTCCCCACAATACGGCGAGATGAACATGATCCAGACCGGGAACCATGTCATCGGCGAGTACGTGAAGGACGAGCGCAGCGGTCGGATCCAGGGCACCGTCGACGGCGACATCATGCACTTCCAGTGGCAGGAGTCGCGGGAGATGGTCTCGGGCTCGCCGAGCATCACTCGGGGGCACGGCTACTTCCGCTACCAGATCGGTCAGGACGGCGACGCGTACGTCAAGGGCGAGTGGGGCATCGACGCCAACGAGAGCGGTGGCGGTCCCTGGAACGCTGTCAAGTCGCGCCGCGGCCATCCGCATCTGTCGACCCAGGCCACCGCCAACAGCGACACCTCGGGCGGCGACAGCTCCGACGACGACAACGGCAGCAACTCGGACGACAACGGCAGCGGGATGGACCAGGGCGGCTCGAACGACAGTGGCAGCGGCAGCGGCAACTCGGACGACAGCCGCCCGGCCCAGAACGACGAGTTGCAGGGCCTCGACCAGATTTGACCCGGGCCGACGACCAGACGTGGTAGGTTCGCGCCGTGGCGCAGGTCAATCCGCTGACCCGCGAGGTCCTGGTCAAGATCGTGTACTACGGGCCGGGGCTCGGCGGGAAGACGACATCGCTGCAGCGGATCCACGAGGCCTCGCCGCCCGAGACACGGGGTCAGCTCGTCTCCCTGGCCACCCCGGTCGACCGCACCCTCTACTTCGACTTCTTGCCCCTCCGGGCGGCGTCGGTGCGCGAGCACAACGTCCGGCTCCAGCTGTTCACCGTGCCGGGCCAGGTCTACTTCAACGCGACCCGCAAGCTCGTGCTGACGGGGGCCGACGGGGTGGTCTTCGTCGCCGACTCGCAGCGCGATCGCCACGACGCCAACCTCGAGAGCCTGGAGAACCTGGCCCGAAACCTCGAAGACCAGGAACGCACTCTCGCCGACGTCCCGCTCGTGCTCCAGTACAACAAGCGTGACCTGCCCAGGGTCCTCGAAATGGCCGAGCTCGACCGGGCCCTCAACGCCCTCGGGGCACCGTCGTTTCCGACCTGCGCGACGCGGGGCGAGAAGGTCCTCGAGGCGCTCGATGCCCTCGTCCAGAAGGTCATCGAGGATCTGGAGGCCCGACACGCGTTTGGCGAGCCGCCCCCGCCCCCGGTGGCACCGCCGAGCTTCGGGCGCGCCGAGGAGGCGCTCGAGGAGCAGATTGGCCGAGCCAGCGAGGAGATTCGGCGGGAGACGGTCGAGCGTGCCCTGACGACGCGGCGTGGGGGGAGCACTCCCGCGAGCGTGGCATCCAACGCGGCGAGCTCCGTGCCCCATGCGGCGGAGCTCCGTGCCCCACGCGGTGAGCCCCGTTCCCCGCGCGGCGAGCCCCGTTCCCCGCGTCCGGACCGCTCCACCCCTGGTCCCCACCCCCGTGACGCCGAGCGGAGGCCCGAGCTGGGTCCCGCTCATGCGGGACGAGGCGGTCGACGTGGAGAGGCTCGAGAGGTTCCTGAGCGAGGGGCTCTACGCCGAGGTGCTCGCCATGGCCGAGGAGCTCGCCTCCCGCCTGCTCGTCGAGATCGCTGCGGATGCCGGGCTACCCCGCAGTCAGCGAGAGCCCGCCCTGTCGGCTCGCTGGCTCGGCATCGAGACGTCCCGCTGGATCGCGTTTCGGCAGGCCACCCGCAGGGCGCGCGAGGGGCAGGCGGTGTCCCTTCGGCACGCTTTGCTCGGCTACGCCCTGGTGCTGGAGATCGCGGCTCGGCGAGGGGCAAGCGAGCTCTGATCCCCCGGCCCCCCGGCCTCCGCGCGAACGGCATCAGAGGGCTTGCTCGGCATCGTCCTCGATCGCATCGCCCCTCCCCGCGAGGAGCAGGTAGGCCCACACCCCGCTGCCCACGATCCCGGCGAAGACGAGCTTGAGCGCATAGGGGACGAGGGGCTGGTGCATCTGGCTGATCGTGCCCTCGATGAGCCCCGCGAGCACCAACAGGGGCATGCCTCCGACCACCATGCGGGCCGCGGTGCGGGCCTCCATGACGAGGGCGTCGAGCCGGCGCAGCCGCCCCGGCATGAGGAGGCCGCGCGCCAGCACCAACCCGGCACCGCCTGCGATGACGATAGTGGTCAGCTCGGGGATGCCGTGCGGCAGGATCCAGGCCCAGAAGAACAGGTCACGCCCGTACTGGTGGTACTGCATGGCGAGGGCGCCCAGGGGGATGCCGTTGAACAAGAGCGTGGCGGCCGTGCCGATGCCGAAGGTCAGGCCGAGGGAGAACACCAGGAACGTCACCTGGATGTTGTGCGTGAACAGGAACGATGAGAAGGCGGCTGCCTGCTGCCCTTCCGAGAGCCCTCCCGTGCGCTCCTCGCGCTCGACCCGCTCTTCCGGGGTGACGGCCTGGTGGCCTTCGGGGATGACGACGGCGAGGGACGAGGGGTCGTAGGCGGCGGCCAATGCGCCGAAGACCACACCGGACAGGAGCAGGGCCGCGCTCAGGGCGACCGGCTTCCACTCGCGGCGCACCAGCCGAGGGAACTCGCGCAGGAAGAAGCGCGCGATCCGCCGCCCGCGTCGCTCGGTGCCCGCGTAGATGTGCGCGTAGGAGCGGGCGATGAGGTCGTTCAAGTAGTCGACGACGGCGGCATCCACCAGCTCGGTCCGCGAACGGATGAGGTCGCTCGACACGGCGCGATACAGCCGTCCGAAGCGGCGCGCACCGTCGATGCCGAGGCTCCGCATGCCGCGACGGTCCACCTCGTTGAGCAGGTGCTCGAGCTCCTGCCACACGGGCATCCGCTTCTGCAGGAACCGGTTGACGTCGAAGCCGCGCATCGCTCTTCGGGCCACCATAGCAGCCCCGGGGGGGCGGGGGTGCCCGATCCGAGTGGTCCCGCCGAGCCTGGTCCTTCGATGGAGCAGCCGGCCCGTCCGGGTGCCGCCTGTGCTTCGTTCGGAGTGCTATAAGTGGCTCGTCGCCGTGCGGGACCTGTACACCATCCGGACCCCCGAGAACGTGGCCTTCGAGTTCGAGCTCGCCGGCGTGGCGTCGCGGGCTTGGGCCTGGGTCGTGGACCTGGTCGTGATGACCGCCCTCATCGGCGTCTCGGCGCTGGTGCTCATCTTCGTGGCGGGCGTGGTCGGGGACCTGGCCACGGCCCTTTTGATCCTCATCGTCTTCATCGTGCAGTGGTGGTACGCGGCCCTGCTCGAGTGGTGGCTCGGCGGCCAGACCATCGGCAAGCGGGTGGTCGGGCTTCGCACGCTGCACGAGCGGGGCATCCGCCTGACGTTCATGCAAGCGGTCGTGCGGAACCTGCTTCGCATCGTCGATTTTCTTCCTGTGTTCTATCTCGCAGGCGGTGTCTCGGCGCTCCTCGACTCCCACGGGCGCAGGCTCGGCGACCTTGCGGCGGGGACCATCGTCGTGCGCGAGCGTCGTGTCCCGCTGCCTGCCTCCGTCGTGCCGCCGTCCGAGCGTTACAACAGCTTCGTGAGGGACCCGTCCATCGCCCACGCAGCTCGCCGCATCACACCGCCCGAGCGCGACGCCATGGTCGCCCTCGGCCTGCGCCGCGAAGAGCTGCCCCTGCCGGTGCGGCACGAGCTCTTTCGCAGGATGAGCGCGCACCTCGAGCAGCGCCTCGGGGTCACCCGTCCCGCGTTCTTCTCGGAGGAGAAGTTCGTGCTGAACCTGACGGCCGTCGTGCTCGGTCAGAGCGCGGAGCGGCGCTCGATTCCTCCCGTGCCACGATGAGGAGCGCGCCGTGCGCGTGGTGATCGCCCATCACGGTCACTGCTTCGACGGGATGGCTTCGGCCGCCTTCCTCACGCGCGTGCTGCGCGCGCGCTACGACCGACCCCTCGAGGTGACCTACCGCGGCCTCGACCACCAGGCCGGCGGCTCCTTCGTCCCACCGGACGTGCTGACGGGCGAGGTGAACGCCGTCGTCGACTTCCGCTACACGACCTCGCCTCGGCTCGACTGGTACTTCGACCACCACCAAACCGGCATCGTCGGTGAAATAGAGCGGGCACACCTGGCCGCCGACCAGAGCGGTCAGAAGTTCTTCGATGCGAGCTATGGCTCGTGCTGCAAGCTGGTCGCGGACGTGGCCCGCGCGCGCTTCGGGTTCGAAGGGCCGGATCTCGCCGAGCTCGTGGAGCGCGCCGACGTCATCGACGCCGCGCGCTTCCCCGACGCCACGTCGGCCGTCGATCTCGACTCGCCAGCGATGAAGCTAATGACCGTGATCGAGGTCTACGGGGACGACGCGTTCCTCGGTCCACGCATCCGGCGCCTCGCGGACGGCGAGCCGCTCGCCTCGGTCGCTGACGACCACGCGATCAAGCGTCGTCTCGCGGTGCTCGTCGAGAGGCAGCGAGAGACGCGGCGGGCCATCGAGGAGCGCGCGCGGTGCGAGGGTGGCGTCGTGTCCTTCGACCTCACGGACCTCCGGCGCGACCGCTACAACAAGTTCCTGCCCTACCTGCTCTTCCCCGACGGACGCTATGCCGTGGCCGTGATGGCCAGCCCGGCGCGGGCGAAGGTCTCGGTGGGCTCGAACCCCTGGGCTCGAACCGAGCGCACCCACGACATCGCCGCCCTGTGTGCCCGCTATGGCGGTGGGGGCCACGCTGCCGTGGGCGCCGTGAGCCTGCCGGCGGATCAGAATCGAGCAAGCCCGTCGGGTAGCCGCGGAGATCGCCGAGGCCCTGCGGAGCTGACCGACCGCGCTCCGAGCGCGGCTCAGTGCCGGCGCAGGGTGGGCAGGCAGCCCTGGCCCTCGTCGCAGAAGAGGATTGCGCAGTTCTTCCACTGCGACTCGCGCACACGGCTGCACAACTCGGCGAGATCGTCGTCGATGTCGACCAGGGACCCTTCCGTGGCCCGGCCGCCCTCGTCGTAGCGGCAGGCGTAGAGGGCTACCCATCGCCCGCGGCATTCGTCGCGGGTGCAGATCTCCTTCCACGTCATCCGGTGCATCTCCGTTCTCCCGTCTGCCGTGCGTGCCCCACGCACGGGGATGCGCAGGGGGCCTGGGGAGCGACTGGCGGTCGTTTCGATGGACGTTTCGTCGAGCATGATTCCACTCGTGAAGGCGCGGGGCGCGTCTCTAGGTAGGCGCGTTGCTGGCGACTCGTCAAAAAGACTGCGGACCGAGGCTTCTATGGGAACGGCGGCAACCCTTGAACGGGGACGGACGGCCTGCTCTCGCTCTCTGGCCACGGAAAGGAAGGTGCAGCGTGCTTCGGAAGCGACCTCTCGGGCCCATCGGTCCCCAATCCTTGGGCGGGGCTCTCGCGGGCGGCGGGAGCATCACACCGGTCTGGGGCCGGCGCAAGCGGAATGCGACGATTTCACGACAATGCGCACGGGGGCGTTTGGTCCGGCCACGACCGGCCGGCGCAGACCGGGAGAGCGTCCCCACCTGGGACTGGCTGCGCCCGAAGGGCCCTCAGGGGCGACGGCACCAGTCGCCCGAGAAGTTTCGGGCAGACGGGCCTTCCGCCCCTACCGATCGGAGCTGCCGGTAGAGCGCCTGGGCCTTTGGGCAGCTGCCCTGCATCATCAGGATGCCCACCTCGGTTGCACCCTTGCGGCCGAGGGTGCGGAGGGCCGGGTGCAGCAGGGGACTGCGCCGCCCCACGGCGCGCTGTGCAGTGGCCAGGGCGCGGACCGCCGCCGGGAGGTCGTTGTGGTCCACGGCGGCCGCCGCCTGGGAGGCGAGGGCCCGGGCCCGTGCTTCGTCCGCGGGCGAGGGGCCCGCGGGCTGATGCGAATGGGAAGCGGGCTCGGTGTGGCCGTGGGTGGAGCTGGCCTGGTGGTCTTGGTGGTCCTGGTGGTCCTGGGCGTGCGTGTCCGGCGGCTGCACGTGCTCGTCTGGAGGCTGGACGTGCGATACGCCCTGGCTGACCGTCCCGGCGACGTGGGGAGGATCGCTATGTACGTCGCTCGGCGTGCTGGGCACGTTGGAGCCGTTCCCGTTGTTCGGGCCCGGGATCGCGCCCTGGGTGGTGTTCGAGGGGTGGACGGGGGGGTTGTTCCCAGCGACCTTGGGGCCCGCGTCGTCCGCGCTGGCGGTCAGGTACCACACGCCCCCCACGGCGGCGCCCCCGACGATGAAGAACAGGATGACCAGCACGGCGAGCACCTTGCCGAGGCCGCCCCCCGACCGGGCCGGTGCGGCCTCCATCGACCCCGAGCCGTAGCCCATCTGGCCGCCGGTCTGGGTCATGGGGAACGGGCCCGAGGGCGTGGCGTAGGGACCCTGCTGCCCCGAGGGATAGGCCGGCGGACCGAAGCCCCCCTGCTGGGGCATGGGCCCGGGCGTGCCGACTGGCGCCCGCGGCTGTACGGGGGGCCCGGCGGGCGCTGCCTGGGGAGCGGTGAGCCCCGTCGACGCCGTGGCCATGGTCCAGGCCGCCTGGGCATCCTGCAGGCCGGTGAACTCGTGCAAGAACGTGAGCACCTCGGGTTGGCGCTCGTCGCGGTTCTTCGACAGGGCCCGCTGGATGGCAGCCCGCTTGCGCGGCCCCACCGCCGCGCCGCCCGGCTGCAGCTCGATGGGCTTGGGCTGCTCGGTCAGGTGCTTGGTCGCCCACTCCCAGGGCGTCCGCGCCTCGAAGGGCAAGCGCCCCGTGAGCATCTCGTAGGCCATCACGCCGAGCGAGTAGATGTCGGAGCGCGCATCGAGGGCCTGCCCGCTGAACTGCTCGGGGCTCATGTAGGGCGGCGTACCGAGCACCATGCCCTGCTTGGTGAGCTTCGCCTTGGAGCCGTCGTCCGCCTCGCTCCGCTTGGCGATGCCGAAGTCGAGCACCTTGACGAAGTCGGTCTGGCCGGCCCGGTCGGTGAGCAGGATGTTCTCGGGCTTGAGGTCCCGGTGCACGACGCCGCGGCTGTGGGCCTCGTGGAGCGAGCCGCAGATCTGGATGAGGATCTTGTCGACGCGGCCTGGGTCGAGGGCGCCGCGCTGGAGCACGTCGGCGAGGGACTCGCCCTCGATGAGCTCCATGACGATGAAGAGCGTCCCGTCGGACAGCTCACCGAAGTCGAAGAACTGGACCGTGTTGGGGTGCGACAGCTCGATGACGGTCTCGCACTCGCGATGGAAGCGGGCGACGAGCTGGGGGTCGGAGCCGAGCTCGGGCAGCAGGGTCTTGATGGCCACCTTCCGGGTCGCCGTGCCCATCTTCTGCTCGGCCAGGTAGACCTTGCCCATGCCGCCTTCACCGAGGAGGGAGACAATCCGGTAGCGGTCCTCGAAGATCTTCCCGACGAGGGGGTCCCCTCCATCGGCGGATTCCACCTCGAGCATGGCTCCGCACTGGAGGCAGAACTTTGCCTCGTCGGTGTTCGCGTGATTGCAGCGCTTGCAGGTCCGAGCCATGGCGATGATCTGGGGCGTCAACGATCTGGATGGGCGCTGTCGCGCGCGTTCCGGCCCCGGGCTGGAAGGTTCGACAGCGAGTCTAATCTGCCCCTTGGAAACTTCAAAGTCGGTCGCTCCTCGATGGGGGGCCCAGCCGTGTCGGTCGCGCGCCGATGCCGCGCCCCCTGATTGCTACGACGGATGAGATGTGGGACGGTTTCAATCCACTTGTCCTTTCTGCCTCGGGCTCCTCGCCACGGTCGCGGTTATCTTAGAATGCTGCGCTTTTCCCCGCTCCGGCCCCCTTCGGCTCTCTCGATCCTCCTCGCCTGCGGCGCCCTCGGATGGCTGGTCGGGTGTGGTGGTGGTAGCGCCGCCCCCCTCCCCGACGCGGGACTCCCGCCGGGCATCCACGCCAGCTTCGAACCGAGCGCGGCCCCCATGGCGTTCGGCGCCATCCCCTGGCCGGACGATCTCTACCTCGACGCCAGCGGGCACATCTCCGTCGGCAAGCTGCCGGGGGAGGACCAGGGCGTAGCGTCCTATTTCGATGGCCTGAGGAAGGGGCTGGCCACCCTGGACGGCTTCGGCGCCCTGTCGCCCGCCTTCTTCGAATTCGAAGGCGACATCGACCCGACCTTGCTTCCGGCCACGCCCGCCGCCTCCACACGCGAGGACGCGAGCGCGTTCGTGATGGACGTCGACACCGCCTCACCCTCGGCCTTCGAGCGCGTTCCGGTGGATGCGACATGGCGGGCCTCGGCTCGCGAGGTGGCCCTGCGTCCCGCGGACGGCCATCCGCTGGTCGAGGGGCGGCGCTACGCAGCCGTCATCACGCGTGCCGTGCTCGACGCCCAGGGGCACCCGCTGTCGCCGTCGCCCGCCTTCGCGATGGTGCGTGATGCCACCACGCGGCCGAGCGACCCGCTCCTGGCCGCCGCGTGGGACGAGTACTCGCCCGTGCTCGCAAGCCTCGCGAGCAACGGCGTCCCCCGGGACACCGTCGTCGCCCTCGCCGTCTTCCATGTCCAGACGATCGGCACCGACTTGGACGACGCCCACACCCTGGTGCACTCGGGCTCACCGCCCGTCGCCTCCCTCGTCACGGCCATCCCCGCGGGTGCCCCCCTCGACGCCATCCTCGGCACGCCCGCCGAGCAGGTGGCGGGTCTCGACGTGCCGGGGGGCGTCCTGCACCAGGACATCGGCTGGATGATCCAGGGCACCTTCCCCTCGCCCGGTCTGCTCGACGCCCAGCCCCGCGTCCACGGGCGCTTCGAGCGCGACGCGTCCGGCGCGTTGAAGGTCAAGCGCACCGAGACGGTGCCCTTCACGCTCTGGCTGCCGAGCACGGGAGACCTGCACGCCGTGCCCATCGTGCTCTTTCAGCACGGCCTCGGCGATGATCGCAGCGAGGCGATGGCGGTGGCCGACGGGTTCGCGCGGGACGGATGGGCGGTCCTCGCCATCGATGCCCCCTGGCACGGGCAGCGCAACTCCCGGGGGGTGGACCTGACCAACCGGTTCACCGGCGCCCACACGCCGGACGGCTTCGGTGACGCCACGGGGGCCGCCGTCGTGGTGGATTTCGCGGGCGTGCAAGACACCCAGGGCGAGCTGAACGACTTCCACCCGATCTACCTTCGCGATGCCCTGCGCCAGTCGGCCGTGGACCTGATGATGGCGACGCGGCTGATCGAGGAGGGCGACTGGAGCGCGGTGCAGGCGGCCGATCCGGCCCTCGCCGGCCTGGGCTTCGCGTCGGGTCCCATCGGCTTCATGGGCTACTCCCTCGGCGGCATCATCGGCACCCTCTTCGTCGCGGAGGAGCCCGACGTGGGCGCGGCCGTGCTGGCGGTGACGGGTGGCAACATCATGCGCCTCGTGGCCCAGAGCCCGCCCTTCAACCAGGGCTACTTCCCGCTCCTCTTGCCCCTGATGGGCATGTCGCCGGACGACATCGACTGGGCCACCGCGCCGGCCAGCGCCTGGCCGCAGATCGCCCTCTGGCAGACGATGCTCGACCAGGGCGACCCGGTCGCCTACGCGCCTCGCATGCAGAAGGACCCCTGCGACGTGCTCATGATGATGGCCCACGACGACGAGACCCTGAACAACGTGGCCACCGAGTCGTTGGCCCGGACCGTCGGCGCCGTGATGGTGGGCGGTGACGCGCGCTACACCGATCTGCCGACCCAGGCGGCTCCGGTGCGCGGGAACTTCGCCGTCGCCGGCACCATGGTCACGCGGGCGCTCTACGTCTGGCAGCCCGCGACTCACCTGATGATGATCAGCCGCCACGCCATGCAGAACTACGTTCATCCGGTCGCGGCGCCCTTCCAGACGCTGCCGGCCCCGACCCCCGTGGACAACCCCGTGGACGCGGCGATTGGCCAGACGCTCCACTTCTTCGAGTCCTGGCGGAGCGGGGCGGCGGAGCTTGCAGCACCCGGGCCCACCTGAAGCCCTCATTGGGCACATGGGGTGGGCCTGTCGAGATCCGTTGACCGTTCCGAGCGGGGTCCGTATTGTCCGGCCACCGATTGATGGCTCGATCGGATGGCGGGGCGTTCGGTGGTCGGCCATCGCAGGGGCGGGGGCTGACCGGAGGTGGGCGCCGGCGGTCACAACGACGACCCCCAGGGTCGATCAACGAGGAGAGAACGCATGAAGGGCGAGGTTCGCAACCCGACGACGGTGTGGCTGCTCGCGCTCGTAACCTGCGGCCTTTACGGTCTGTACTGGTGGTACACGGTCGCCAACGAGCTCAAGAACTACCTGGGCAAGGAAGAGATGAATCCGGCCATGGATCTCGTGATCGGATTGGTCTGCGGTCTCTACTTCCTGTACCTGCCCATCAAGTACGGCAAGTTCATCCAGGAGGCGCAGCTACGCGCCGGGATCCCGAACGCCGAAGATCAGGGCGTCATGTTCCTCCTGTTCATGTTCCTGTGCAGCTGGGGCTACGCCAAGATGCAGGAAGAGCTGAACAAGATCTGGGAAGCGGGTGGTGGCACCCCCGCGACGTTCTGATCGTCGTCGGTCTTCGCGCCCAGCGCTCGGAGCACGTGAGGGGGGCAGGTGCCCCCTTCACGTGGTAGCCCTTCGTTCGTGTCGAAGGTGACCTCAGCCCGCCGAACGGGCCGGCGCGTCGAGCGTCCCGATGCCGGCCGGCCGGTCGCGCGTGCGGTGACGGCCTTCGCGCCCATCGCCGCCCTCGTGGCGATCGCCTTCGTCGACTTCCCCGTCTGCCCGATGCGGAACCTCTTCGGCATCCCGTGCCCGGGCTGTGGTCTGACCCGCGCCACGGTCGCCCTGCTTCACTTCCACTTCGCCGAGTCGATCGCGATCCATCCACTGGCGATCGTCATCACACCGATCGTGGGCTGGATCCTGGTGCGCCATGCTCTGGTCACCATGGGCGTCATCCGGTCCGATTCCTTCGATCCCCTCGCGCTCGTGCCCACCTGGGGGTGGGCGGTGCTGGTGGTCGGCATGATCGGGCTGTGGGCCGTCCGGCTCGCTGGCGGCCTCGGGGGGCTGCCGGACCCGGTCGATCCGGCCCACGGGCTCATCGGCCGAGCGCTGGCCCTGGCCGCGCGCACGTTCTCGTGAGCCACGGCACCCTGCTGCTCAGAGGGGGAGGTTGCCGTGCTTGCGGGGCGGGTTCACGTCGCGCTTGTCACGGAGCATCTCGAGCGCTCGGCAGATGCGCGTGCGTGTCATGCGCGGATAGATCACCTCGTCGACGAAGCCGATCTCGGCCGCCTTGAACGGGTTGGCGAACGTGTCGCGGTAGTCCTCGACGAAGGCTTGGCGCGCCGCCTCCGCGTCGTCCGCCGCCTCGATCTCCTTGCGGTGCACGATGTTGACGGCTCCGTCCGGCCCCATCACCGCGATCTCGGCGGTCGGGAAGGCGAGATTGACGTCGCCGCGGATGTGCTTGCTGCTCATCACGTCGTAGGCGCCCCCGTAGGCCTTGCGCGTGATCACCGTCACCTTGGGGACGGTGGCCTCACAGAAGGCATACAAGAGCTTGGCGCCGTGCTTGATGATGCCGCCGTACTCCTGGTCGAGGCCGGGCAAGAAGCCGGGCACGTCGACGAAGGTGACGAGCGGCACGTTGAAGCAGTCGCAGAAGCGCACGAAGCGCGCGGCCTTCACGGACGCGGCGATGTCGAGGCATCCCGCCAGCACCATCGGCTGGTTCGCGACGATGCCGACCGGCCGGCCGGAGAAGCGGGCGAACCCGATCACCATGTTCATCCCGTAGCCCCGCTGCACCTCGAAGAAGTCGCCGTCATCGACGACGCGTTCGATCACGTGCTTGATGTCGTAGGGCTTCATCGGATCGACGGGCACGAGCGTGTCGAGCTCCGGGTCTTCCCGGTCCGCCGGGTCGGTGCAGGGCCGGACCGGCGGGTCTTCGTGGTTGTTGCTCGGCAGGAACGAGAGGAGATCGCGGATGGTCTGGAGGCAGTCCGGGTCGTCGTTGCAGGCGAAGTGCGCGACGCCGCTCTTGTTGTTGTGCGATCCGGCGCCGCCGAGCTGCTCCTTGGTGACCTCCTCGTGGGTCACCGTCTTGATGACGTCGGGGCCGGTGATGAACATGTAGCTCGACTGCTCGACCATCAGGATGAAGTCCGTGATGGCCGGGCTGTAGACGGCGCCCCCGGCGCACGGCCCCATGATCGCGCTGATCTGGGGCACGACGCCCGAGGCGAGGGTGTTGCGCAGGAAGATGTCGGCGTACCCGGCGAGCGACTCGACGCCCTCCTGGATGCGAGCGCCTCCGGAGTCGTTGAGCCCGATCACGGGAAAGCCCACCTTCATGGCGAGGTCCATGATCTTGCAGATCTTCTTCGCGTAGGCGCTGCTGAGCGACCCGCCGAAGACGGTGAAGTCCTGCGCGAAGAGGAAGACCTGCCGCCCGTCGATGCGACCGTAGCCCGTGACCACACCGTCGCCGGGGATCTTCTGCTCGTCCATGCCGAAGTCGCGGCACTGGTGGACGACCAGGCGGTCGAGCTCGACGAAGGTGCCGGGGTCGAGCAGGAGGTCGATGCGCTCGCGTGCCGTGAGCTTGTGGGCGTCGTGCTGGCGTTTCACCCGGGCCGGACCGCCGCCCGCGAGGGCCGCCTGGTTGAGGGCATCGAGCCGCTCGATGGGATCGTGGGAAGGGGGCTTGGTCTGGGCCATGGTCGGGAGGGATAGCGGAGAAGCGCGTCCGCGCCAACCAGCTCCATGCGTCGCGTCCCGCGGTCGAGTCGCCGGCGGCAACCGACGGTGACGCCCGTGTGCCCGGGGGGTACCCTGCGTCCGTGCGTCGCGCCCTCGTGAGTGGTCTCCTCCTCGTGCTCCCGGGCCTCGTCGTCGGCTGCGGTGGTGGCGGTGCGGCGGGCGATCCGGACGGGGGCATGGATGCCGGCAGCGCGGAGGCCGCCGTCCCGCCCGATGCGACGGGCCCGGAGGCCGGATTGGCAGACGCCGCCTTCGACGCGGGACCTCCCCTCGGCACGCGCGTCGACACCGACGAGGGCCCCGTCGACGGCGAAGCCGACGGCGACCTGGTGGTCTTCCGTGGCATCCCCTACGCCGCCCCCCCGGTCGGACCGCTCCGCTTCGCGCCCCCGGCTCCCCACGCCACCTGGGACACGCCCCTCGACACAACGTCCTTCGGCCCGGTCTGCCCCCAGCTGAGCAGCACCGGAGCCGTCATCGGCGACGAGGGCTGCCTGACCCTCAACGTGTGGGCCCATGCCGCTGGCGCGACCCACCCCGTGATGGTCTTCATCCACGGGGGCGGGTTCGTGCAAGGGGGGAGCAACGCCGCGCTCTACGACGGTGCAGCCCTCGCGCGGGCGGGCGATGTGATTGTCGTGACGCTCAACTACCGTCTCGGTGCCCTCGGTTTCCTCGCCACCGAAGCCCTCGCGACCGAGAGCGGCGACGGCAGCGCGGGCAACTACGGTCTGCGCGATCAGATCGCGGCTCTCACATGGGTGCAGCGCAACATCGGCGCCTTCGGCGGCGATCCGTCCCAGGTCACGATCTTCGGCGAGTCCGCCGGCGGCGTGAGCGTCTGCGCCCAGCTCGGCTCGCCCCTGTCCCACGGGCTGTTCTCCCGCGCCATCATCGAGAGTGGCGGCGGCTGCTACGGCTTGCCCCACCTGCGCACTGCGGTCTCCCCACAGATGTCCGCCGTCGACGTCGGTGCGATGGTGATTGCCGCGAGCGGGTGCGACACGGCGACCGACGAGCTCGCGTGCATGCGCGCGCTGCCCGCCTCGACCCTCGTGACGGTCCAGCGCTCCGTTCCCCAAGGCGCGCTCGGCATTCCGGAGCTCGGCCGAACATCGATGGCGTCGTGCTCACCGACGACACGCGGACGCTGTTCGCCGATGGCACCACGCCCGACGTCCCGATCATCACGGGCACGAACGCCGACGAAGCGACCCTCTTCACCGCCGCGACCGCCGTACCGAACGAGTCCACCTACGAGAGCCTCGTCCGCGCGTTTGCCGGCGCGCAGGCCGACGCGGTCCTGGCCGCCTATCCGTCCAGCGACTTCGCCTCGCCGAAGGATGCCTACAACCACCTCTTCTCCGACGTGGCCTTCATCTGCCCGGCCCTGAGCTTCGCCGCGGCCGCGTCGGGGGGCACCGCCCCGAGCTTCACCTACCACTTCACCCGTCGCATCGGGCCGCTCGGCGCGTTCCACGGGCTCGAGCTCGCCTTCGTCTTCGGCAACCTCACGACCACGTCCTACGTGCCTGGCGACACGGACTATCGGCTGAGCGCCTCGATGCAGACGGCGTGGACGCGCTTCGCGCAGGGCCACGACCCGAGGACGACGCCCACATGGCCGGCCTACGATCCGGCCGATCCGAAGATCGCCGTCTTCGACGACCCCATGACCGTCGCCAGCCAGATCCGTGCGGGCCGCTGCGCCACGCTCCACAGCCTCGGCTTCGTGCCGTGAAGGGCGGGGCGGCGACTCAGGCGTCGGCGAGGGCGGCGACCAGGCGGTCGAGGTCGTCCTTGCCGTGGCGCTCGGTCACGGCGATCAGGATTTCCTGATTGCGGTCGGGGTAGAAGCGACCGAGGTCGATTCCCGCCAGGATGCCCTTGGCGGCCAGGGCGGCGAGCAGGGGCGCCGCCTTGCCCTCGTTGCGGCGGATGACGATCTCGTTGAAGGTCGGGCCCGTCGTCACCACCGTGAAGGCGCCGGTCTCGGCGAGGCGTGCCTTGAGGTACTCGGTGCGGCTCAGGCAGAGCCGTCCCGCTTCGACGAAGCCGCGCCGTCCGAGCATGGCGGTGCGGATGCCCATGGCGAGCGCGACCAGGCCGTGGTTCGTGCAGATGTTCGACGTCGCCCGCTCGCGCCTTATGTGTTGCTCGCGCGTCGACAGGGTCAGCACGTAGCCCCGCCGACCCTCGGCGTCGACCGTCTCGCCGACCAGGCGTCCCGGCATCTGCCGTACGAACTGGGCGCGGCACGAGAAGAGCCCGACGCCCGGGCCCCCGAGCTGGGGCGGCACGGCGAGGGGCTGGCCGTCGCCGACGGCGATGTCCGCGCCGAGGGCGCCCGGCGGCTCGACGAGCGACAGGGCGTAGGGCTCGGCCGTCGTGGTGACGAGCAATGCCCCCTTTGCCGAAGCGATCTCGCGGATGCGCCGCAGGTTCTCGATGCAGCCGAGGAAGCTCGGGTACCCCACGACGATTGCCGCCGTGTCGTCACGCACCAGGGCTCCGAGTGCATCGAGGTCGGTGCGCCCATCGGAGGTGAGCGGCGCGACCGACACCTGGTCCTCGTCGTCGAGCCCGCGCAGGTAGGTCCGCACCGTGGCGAGGTAGTCCGGGTGCACGCCGGCGCTCACGACGCAGTGCGTGCGCCGTGTCACGCGGCGCGCCATCAGCACCGCTTCGGCAGTGCCGCTCGCGGCGTCGTACATCGACGCGTTGGCCACCTCCATGCCGAAGAGCTGGCAGACGATTGTCTGGAACTCGAAGATCGCCTGCAGGGTCCCCTGGGAGACCTCCGCCTGGTAGGGCGTGTACGCCGTGTAGTACTCGCTCCGGAGCAGGAGCTGGTCCACCGCCGGCGGGATGTGGTGGTCGTACATGCCGCCGCCGAGGAACGACAGGCTCTGGGCCGCTTCGTTCCGTCGGGCGAGCTCCGACAGGTGGTCGATGAGACGCACCTCGTCGAGGGCCGGCTCGAGGTCGAGCGGCCGCCCGAGGCGGTGCGACGGGGGAATGGGTGCGAAGAGGGCGTCGATGGACGGCACGCCGATGCGCGCGAGCATCTCACCGATCTCTCGTTCCGTATGGGGCAGATACCGCATGGCAGACTCGAAACCCATCAACGATGGGCAGCTGGAACAGACGCGAGCGAAGCGAGCCCGGTGTGAAGCGAAGCGCCACGCCGACGGGGGGGCACGGGGGGTCTCCCCCCAAGAGGACTACAGGTGAGGCTGGGCGGGTGGATAGAAACAAATCCGAGCGGGACCACCTCGATCATTGGACGGAAACTCAATGGTCCAGCGTCCCCAGGTAGTCCTCGTACGCTGCCGCGTCCATCAGACGAGCGAGCTCGCCGCCGCCGTCCGTCACCTTGAGCAGCACCATCCAGCCCTGCTCGTAGGGAGCTTCGTTCACCTGCTCGGGGCTCGACTCGAGCTCACCGTTGATCTCCACCACCTCGCCGCTGACGGGGGCGAAGAGCTCACTGACGGTCTTCACGGACTCGATGTCCCCGAAGCGCTCGCCGGCCTGCACCTCGGAGCCGACGGGCGGGAGGTCGACGAGGGTCACGTCACCGAGCTGCTCGACCGCATGGGCCGTGATACCCACGCGCACGAGGTCCCCTTCGCGGCGTGCCCACTCGTGGTCCTTCGTGTACCTGAGGTCGTTCGGGAATTGCGCCATGGTCTGCTCGCCTATCACTTCTGCCGCTTGTAGAACGGCGTCTTCACGATTACCGCGTCGATCACCTTGCCGCGGATCAGGATGCCGATCTCGGAGCCGATCTCGCTCATGGCGACCGGTACGTAGCCGAGACCGATGTTCTTGCCGAGGGTGGGGGCGGGTGAGCCGCTGGTGACCACGCCCACTTCGTTCCCCGCGCCGTCGACGATCGGGTAGCCGTGGCGCGCGATGCCCCTGCCCGTCATCTCGAAACCGACGAGCTTGCGATCGAGGCCCTTCCCTTTCGCCGCCAGGAGCGCCCCACGACCCAGGAAGTCGCCCTTGTCGAGCTTGACGACCCAGGCGAGGCCCGCCTCGAAGGGCGTGGTCGTCTCGTCCATGTCGTTGCCGTAGAGGTGCAGACGTGCCTCGAGCCGCAGGGTGTCGCGCGCCCCCAGCCCCGCCGGCGCGATGCCGAAGGGCTCGCCGGCCGCGAGCAATGCGCGCCACAGAGCCGGAGCGTCCCCCCATGCGCAGAACAGCTCGAAGCCGTCCTCGCCGGTGTAGCCCGTGCGTGCGACCGAGCAGGCGATCCCGCCGACCGTCCCGTCGGCGATGCGGAAAGGCGCGAGGCCCGTCAGGGCGTCGCCTCCGCCGGCCGCCCCGAGTACCTCCGCCGCCCTGGGTCCCTGTAGGGCGATGAGCGCGGTCCGATTGGTCGCGTCTTCGAAGCGGCAGGCGCCCTCCGCGTGCTTCGCGAAGTGGGGGGCCATCTTGTCGTGGTTGGCCGCGTTGCAGACGACCAGGAACCGCTCGGGCCCGCGCCGGTAGACGATGAGGTCGTCCAGGATGGAACCGTTCTCGTCGACGGCGACCGTGTACATGGCCTGGCCGTCCACGAGCTTCTTCGCGTCGTTGGTGACGAGCCGGTCGACGAGCCCGAGGGCGCCCGGGCCCTCGAGCCACAGCTCGCCCATGTGGGAGACGTCGAAGAGACCGACGCGCTCGCGGACGGCGCGATGCTCGGCGACGACCCCTTCGTACTGGACCGGCATCTGGTAGCCGGCGAAGGGGACCATGCGGGCGCCGAGAACACGGTGCTCTTCGGCGAGGGGGGTGTTGCGCAGGGAGGCGTCCACGGTGGGCGGACGATAGCGGCGGCCCGGAGGCGGTTCAAGGGCGCTCTCTGTGGATTGTCGGGGAATCGTCTCCGCGCAGGGTGATCGCCATGGCGAAGGGGGCTGTGGCGCAAAAGCGTCGCCCCCATGACACGGATGTCAGGTCCGTGCGCGTCTTGCACAGGCGTGCCGCGAGGATTGCCGTGCAGGACCGCACCTCCGCTGTGCGGCACGTTTGGTGCAAAGACATGCAGTCATGATGGGACCGTGGATCAAGGTCGTACTATGGACGGCGATCGTGGTCCTGCCGGGCGGGCTGATGCTCCTGCCGCTCGTCGTGGCAGACCAGCTCCAGCGCATGCGCCGGCAGCCCCCGGGAGGCCACGCCAGGGGCGCGCCCCGCTAGGGCGGTCGCCTGCTCTCTCGCGTTTCGCCGTGGTCGGGCGGCATCGCGCCGCTCGAACGCCTGCGCCGTGAAGCGCGCCCTTGGGGGGGCGGCGTACCAGGGAGAAACCCGCGTCCCGAGCTCCGCGATAAGGCGGGCCGGAGGAGGCGCGGATGGATTCGCTAGTGTTGTGCTATCGGGGCGAGGCCCTCAGGGAGTTCCCCCTCGGCGGCGACGGGTCGCTCGAGGTGGGCCGTGGGGGCTCTTGCGACATCGTCGTCCACGACATGAAGGTCGCCGAGCGGGAGCTGTGTGTGCGGGCGAGCCCCAGCGGCGTGCTCTTTCACCGCATCGACACGCGCGGCCGGCTCCGCGCCGGCCGCCCCCTGCCGCCCGGCGCGGCCATCCGCCTCGGCGATCACCACACCCTGGTGCGCGTCCCGGAAGCGAGTCTCGCCGCCATGCTCCCCAACGGGCGGACCGAGCCCCTCGCCACCGGTCCCGCCTCGCCCGAGCGGCTGAGCCTCGTCATCGGTCGCGGTGGCTGCACGCGGCGCGTGGCCCTCGACGGGCGTCCCCTGAGCGTCGGATTCCGATTCCTCGGCAACGACCTGGTCCTCGAGGATTCGGGCGGTCAGCGGTCGTCATTGCCGCCTCGAGCCGTCGTCCGACGGCCTGCTCCTCCGCGACCTGGCCAGCCGCAACGGCACCTGGGTCGATGGGGTGCGGGTGGGCAGCGCTCGGCTCCGCGTCGGGGCGCGGATCCGCGTCGGCCGCACCGACCTCAGTCTGGTCGCGCGCGGGGAGCGGGGCGACGCTCGCCAACACGGCCTGGTTGCGGCCTCACCCCAGATGCTGAAGGTGCTCGGGGAGGTCGAGGGGTACGCGCGGCTGAGCTGGCCGGTGGCGATCCACGGCGAGAGCGGCGCAGGCAAGGAGGGGATTGCCCGCGCGCTGCACGGACGGGGGCCGCGCGACGGCGGGCCCTTCGTGGCCATCAACGCCGGGGGCCTGCCGCGCGAGCTGGTGGAGAGCGAGCTCTTCGGGCACGAGCGGGGCGCCTTCACCGGGGCGACCCAGGTGCACAAGGGCGTCTTCGAGCAGGCCGACGGCGGCACCCTCTTCCTAGACGAGATTGGCGAGCTGCCCCTCGACATGCAGGCGCGGCTGCTCCGCGTGCTCGACACGGGCGAGGTCCGGCGGGTCGGCGCGGAGTCGGCGGTGCGGGTCGACGTGCGGGTCGTCTGCGCCACCCATTGCGACCTGCGTGCGATGGTAGGCACGGGCGCCTTCCGCCGCGACCTCTACTACCGGCTCACGCGGCTCGTCATCGAGGTGCCGCCCCTGCGCCACCGGCCGGAGGACATCCGGGCCCTTTCGGAGCACTTCCTCGACCAGATCGCCGCCGAGGTGGGCCCGCGCGAGATCGACGAGGAGGCCATGTCGCGGCTGCTCGCCCACCCGTGGCCCGGCAACGCGCGCGAGCTGCGCAACGTGCTCTGCTCGGCCGCGGCCATCGCGCCGACGCCGGTCATCGGGCCGTGGGAGGCTCGAGGAGGCCATCCTGCGCATCTCGGGGCCGGATGCGCTCAGCGAAACGAGCTCCGTCGAAGGCCTGCGCGACGTCCTCGATGCCCATCGCGGCAACCTCTCGGCGGCTGCACGGGCCCTCGGCATTCCTCGCTCGACCCTGCGCGATCGCATTCGCGGCGTCGCCTCGACGCGCCCCGGCAAGGGGGCAGCCTCGCGCCGGGCCCGCACGTTGGCCCACGTCAGCGGATGACGATGCCGGCGTAGCCGACCACCCGCTCGTAGTCGCCCGAAGCCTCACCCGAGTTGCCATAGCGCACGAGCTCTGCGCGAGAGGCACCGAGCGCCTTGGCCGCGATGAGGGCGACCGTCGTAGGGATGAAGCCGCACATCGAGATGTCGTGGTCGACGACCGTGCGGTACAGCCCTTCGGGGTCGAGGGCCTCGATGCGCTCGAGCGCCAGTGTGTCCTTGGCCCGCGCGAGCTCGGCTGGCAGGTAGTGGCTCATGTCGGTGGACGCGAGGACGAGGACGTCGCGGCCGTGCCGGGCCACGATGTCTGCGACCGCCGTCCCGATGCGCACACAGGTGGGGTAGGGCGCGCCGCCCAGACACACCGGCACGATGCGGACCTTCGGGTTTCGGTTCACGAGGAAGGGAAGATGCACCTCGATGGAGTGCTCGTGGGCGTGGGCGCGCGCGTCTTCGGTCAGGAGGGCGACGCCGCGCAGCTCCTCGGCCATCGTAGCGTCGATGGGCACGTGGGCGCCGGGGATCCGGAACGCACCGCGGCTGATGATCGCGGCCCGCGCCCCCTCGCCCGTGTGGTTCGGACCGAGCACGATGGCGACCGACGGCACGCGCACGCGGCGATAGACCTCACCCGCGATGGCGCCGCTGTACATGTAGCCGGCGTGAGGGGCGATCACGGCCAGCGCCGGCTCGTCCGTCGTCTCGGGCCCGACGTAGCGCGCCACGTCGGCGAAGAGCTGACGCTCCTCGGCCGGGTAGAAGCGGCCGGCCACGGCCGGGGGACGTTCTTGCATGAGCCTTTACCTAGGCCCCCCGTGCGAGCAGTTCAAGCGCGACGACCGAGGGCGCGGTCGAGCGTGTCCCGCGTCCGGCGCGCGCGCAGCCCCAGCAGATCGCGCGCGACACCCGTGATGCGGCGCAGCCCCGTGGACTTGGAGCGGCCGGATCGTCGCGGGCGACAGGCGATGGTGACGGAGCGTATCGTCAGGCCAGCGCCGAGGGCACGGATGGGGAACTCGAAGTTGAGGAAGAACGAGTCGGCCGGGAGCTGGCGTGGATCGAAGAGGCGGCGACGGAAGAGGTAGGGGCCGTCGCTCGCGAGCCGCACGCCGTGGATGGCGAAGATGAGCGAGCGGACGCCGAAGGAGAGGATGGTGCGGTGCAAGCCGTCGTCGCGGTGGTCGTAGACGCTGAGCACCACGTCGGTGTCGGCATCGGCCGCCGCGCGCAGGGTGCCGATCGCCTCCGGTGCGATCTGCCCGTCGGCCGGGAGGAACGTGACCCATTCGCCGCGTGCGGCCGCGACACCCGTCTTGAGCGCACCGCCGATGCCGCGGTTCGTCTCGTGACGCACGACCCGGAAGCTCATGCCGGCCAGGGCACGGTGGGCCGCCTCGCCCGTCCCGTCGGTGGAGCCGTCGTCGACGAAGACGACCTCCGCATCGGGCTCGTTGTCGGCGAGCCAGGCGCGGAGGCTCCTCCAGGATCGGCGGGATGTTGTCCGCCTCATCGAAGGCGAACACGACCACGCTGAGGGAGGGCGCGCTCACGACGGTCGCTCGCGCAGCACGCGGGCGGGCACGCCTGCCACCACCGCGTAGGGCGGCACGTCGTGGGTGACGACGGCGCCCGCCCCGACCTGAGCGCCCCGTCCGATGGTCACGCCGGGCAGCACGACGGCGCCCACCCCGAGGTCGACGTCGTCCTCGATCGCGACGGGCAATAGCTCGAGGGGCGCGTGCAGGATCGCCACGGCGCGCCCCGCCTCGCCGTGACGCGAGGTCAAGACGCGCACCCCCGGGCCGACGCCCACGTTCCGGCCGATGGTCAGACCGCCGGCCGCGTGCAGGAAGCACTGGGCGCCGAGCCAGCTCCCGTCGCCGACGACCAGGCGGTTCCGGTGGTAGCCCTCGAGGATCGCCTGATGGCCGACGTAGACGTCGCGGCCGAGGTACACGTGCTCCGGGTGGAAGACGAGGGCGGTCGCCTCGAGCACAGAGCCCTCGCCGCAAGCGGCCAGGTCTTCGGGGCGGAAGGCGCCGGAGCCGTGGGAGCGGGGGGGCATGGCAGGCGGACCATAGCAAGATGCGCCCGTCCGCGCCCGGTGCGTCACGCCCCGTCGCCGGCCACCAGGTGCACCAGTCCGCCCGTCAGGGCGACGGTGAGCTGGGCTGCAAAATAGGCCAGGGAGATGGCCGTTGCATCCGCCGCCGAGACGCCGACCGCACCGAAGAGGACCACGAAGGCAGCCTCGCGTGTGCCGAGCCCCGCGATGGTCGGAAGGTAGAGCGCGATCATTGCGAGGGGGATGAGCACCAGGGCCTGGGTGACGGTGACCTGGGGGGCGATGGCTGTGGCGAGGGAGTAGCCGATCAGGGCGACGATGGCCTGGGTGCAGACCGACAGGGCGAGGATCGGGACGAGCAGCACGGGTCGATCGATCGCGGGCAGGGAAGCGGCCAAGCCGCGGAGCCGCCCGGGCAGACGGGGCGCGAGGCGGCGACCGACCATGGGGGCGAGGGCCGCACCCACTGCGGCGATCAGGCCGAGGGCCGCGATCAGGGGCAGGTCGTGGATGCCCCGCAGCGGGTGGAGGGCGAGCACGCTGGCGCCGAGGGTGAAGAGGCCCGCGAGGCCGAAGATGCGCTCGACGCCCACGACCACGTAGGCCCCGGTGACGCCGGGGAAGGCGTCACGCGTGACATGGGCGCGCATGACGTCGCCCGCCACGTTGGCCGGAAGGAAGGTGTTGTAGAAGAGGCCGATGAGGTTCAGCCGGAAGAGGCGCAGCACCGGCGGTCGCGTGTGGGCGCCATAGGCGCCGAGCAGAACACGCCAGCGGACCGCGCCGATCAGGAGGCCGAGATAGGTGAGGGCGAGCGCGACGGTGGCCGCCACCGGGGTGAGGCGGCTGGCGGCGTGGCCCAGGTCCTCGAGCGACAGCCGGGAGAAGGTCCAGGCGAGCGCCGCGAGGGTGATTGTAATGCGGATCGCGAGACGTAGGTAGGGGTGGCGGCGCTTGGCGTCGGGCCCGGGCTCCGGGCTGGTCGTCACGAGGTGCTCGGTCGCGGGCGGGTCGGACGCGGCCGTCGCCGCGTCGCTCGGCTCGTCCGGGGGGACGGCGGGCGCGGGCTCGCCCGAGGGAGGCAGGGCCATCATCGTTGCTCCTTGGCAAGGGCGGCGTCGAGTCGCCCTGTCTCCTTTGCGAGGGCCGGCGCCCTCTCGAGGAAGGCGTCGCGCGCTTCCTTTGCCAGCCCGTGGTCACCGGCGGCGAGCCGCAGCCAGGCAAGCTGGAGCAGGGCGCGCGGATCGTCGCGATCGAGCTCCGCCGCGAGCAGGGCCCGCGCGTCAGCCCCTCGACCCATCGCGAAGAGCAGCGAGGCCGCCTCGCGCACCAGGTCCTCGCGCGACGCAAAGAATCGCGTGCGGATCGCGCACGTCGGGCGGCAGAGGGCGAGGGATCTCGCCCTCACCCTGCAGGCGGCGGTGCTCGTCGCGGGGCAGCCAAGGGAGGGCGGAGGCGAGGGCATGCAGTGCGTCGGTGGCGTGACCTCGCACGGCGAGCCGAAGGGCACGGCGCCCTTCCTCGTCGCGGACAACCGCGCGCGCTTGCCCCCGATCGCCGCCGGGGCCCCGCGCCGCCTCCCGTGCGAGCAGGGGGGCGAGGCGCTCACCCGTGGACGTGCGCCAGCAGGCCGACTCGGTCGGCTCGCCGCCCGCGGGGACGACGAGGTAGGGGCCGGCGACTGCGCCGTGGCCCTGCACGGGCGCGTCGGCCTCGGAGGCGATGGGCACGCGGCCGAGAGCGCGTTGGACCGCTCCGTCCACGAAGCGGCTGTGGGCGTCGGGGCCGCGTCCGCGCACCGGGTTGCCGTCGAAGAGGGGGTGCGAGGCGAGGGTGCGCCAGTGCCAGGAGGAGGTCGCGAGACCGGTCACGAGAAGCGCCACGTCGGGGCGCGCACCCTCGATGGCCCTGGCCATCATGAAGCTCGCGCCAGCGAAGTCCGTCTCGACGAGGACGAGGGCGCGCGGCGGCGGCGTGTCGACGAAGGCGCGGGCCAGGGTGTCGAGGGCCGGTACGTTCGATGCGAGCGTGGTGGGCACCGCAGGTAGTGAGACCGGGTTGAGGGCGAGGGCCGCGAGGGCGACGACGCCGACGGGCGAGAGACGGGGCACGGTCGCCAGGGTCGCGACGCCGGCCGCACCGACCGAGAGGAGGAGGCCGACCGCAGGCGCGGCGTACGCGACGTTGTCGGGGATGGCCGTGGCGAGGGGCTGGAGGCAGGCGGCCGTCATCGTCGCCGGGACGGCGAGCAGTGTGGCGGCGATGAGCGAACGGGATGTGGGCGTGCGTCGGGCGTGGAGGGCGAGGGCCAGGGCGCCTGCCAGGGGCACGAGACCCGACGCGACGACGACGAAGCGCGCCACCGAGACCGCGTTCCCTGCAAAGGAACCGGTGCGGCCCGCGCCCAGGTTGGCGCGGTAGGCAGCGGCGCTCACGTAGTCGAGGAAGCCCGAAAGGTGGGTTGGGTCGCCCCACATGGGCGCGCCGGCGGCGCCGCGCACGGGCAGGTACACATAGCCGAGCAGGCCCGCGAGCATGGCGGCGGTGGCCCATCCGAGGGCGCGGGGGCGACGCAGCACGTCTCGCCGGGCGACGACCAGGAGCACGGCACCAGCGGCGACCGCGGCGAGCGCATGGGGGGGGTGAACGACGGCGGCGAGGCCGGCTGCGAACGCCGCGCGCCGGAGGGCGGCCGAGGCGTCCGGGAGGCACGCCGCCCAGCGCATGAGCTGCAACAGGGCGAAGGCCGTGAGGGCCAGGGCCAGGCCGTAGACCTCCACCCGGGTCGCCTGGCGCAACATCGGGGAGGCGATCACTGCGCCGAGGGCTGCCGCGTCCGGAGCCGCACGTACCCACGGCCGCCGAGGGGTCCCTAGCTGCTCGAGCAAGAGCCCGGTGATGCAGCCGAAGAGGAATGCCGCCGCGAGCTCGCCGGCGACGCTCGCGGCCACCATGCGCCACGGGACGGGGCCGAGGGGGACGAGGGCGACGGTGTGGGCGATCAACGCGTGCAGCGGTTGCCCCGGCGCGTGGGAGCCCCCGAGCCGGAACGCTGCGGCCGACAGCTCCCCCGAATCGAACAAATCGGCGCCGGCATGGGCGCGCCACATGAGGACGGGGCCCGCGAGCAGGAGCCAGGAGCCATGCGGGGCGAGGCGCCCCTTCGCCGTGCTCATTGCAGGTTGATGCGCTGCCGCGTCGTTTGCCCGGCCTGGATCTGCAGGGTGACGTTGCGTGTCACGTGCAGCTCCGGGTTGGTGCAAGTGATGTGGTGGGGGCCGCTCGGAAGCGGCCGGTTGACGATCGGCGTCTGGCCAACGGAAGTGCCATCGATCTTCACGTTGCACCACGGTCGGGCGTCGAAGATGAGCTTGCCCGGACCGCCGGCCGGAGCGGGGCTAGTGGTCGTTTCGTGGGACTCGCCACCGTGGCCCGGGTGGTGATGCGAACGACCGAGCTCGACGTGCTGATCGGTGACCTTCCCACCCGGCAAATCGAGATCGCGCTCCTGACGGTCGAAGCCGGACGCCGCGACCAGCAGGTGATGGGCCTGGGCCGCGACGCGGAGATCGTAGGGGCTGCCCGTGTCGTACCAGTGATCGTCGAGCCGCACGCGTGCATCGGCCGGGACCGTCTCGATGTGGAGGAGTGCTTCGGCGGGTCCGAGGGGAGTCCGCGTCAGGGAAAGGGCCAGATCCTGGACCTGCCCGGCCTGCATGGTCAGGGGAATCGTCTTGGTCGCGTAGCCATCGAGGGCGAGCGCCATCGAGTGCTCCTCGCCTGGAGCGATGCGGTCGATGGTGGCCGGAGTGTGCTTGCCCGTGTCCCGCCCGTCGAAGAGCACGTGGGCGCCCGGCGGGGTGCTGCGTACACGCACGACACCGAAGTCGGCGGCGTTCGGAAGTGGCAAGGTTGCATACAGCGCCCCATGGGGCGTGCGCTCGGTCAGGCTCACGCGCTTGGTGAACGGGACGTGGCCGTCTACGCTGAGCTTGATCGTGTAGACGCCGAGGGGAAGGTGCTCGAGGGTGGTCGGGGTGTGCTCGGGCCGGGGGTCTCCGTCGACCCACACCGCGGCACCCGCGGGCTCGCTCGTGAGCGCGATTGCCCCCGGACCCGTGCGCGCGGCTGCGGCGCTACGCGCCCGCATGTAGAAGAATGCACCTGCGCCGCCCGCAGCGATCACGACCAGGAGCAGCAGGATCCACGGCGTCTTGCTCGCGGCCCGCGCCCGCACGTGGGACGGCCCGCCGCTGCTCTCCTCTTCGGCGAACTGGGTCGCGAACACCTCGGCGAGCTGGCGCCCCTCCTGCAGCATCTGTTTCTGCTGGGCGAGCTTGTCCTCGAACAGCGCCTGCATCCACTCGCCGAGCGAGATGGGGCTGACCGCGAGCTGCTCGTCGCGGATGAAGGCCTCGAGGTCGGCCTGGAACTCGCGTGCGGTCAGGTAGCGGTGATCACGGTCCTTGGCGAGGGCCTTGACGATGATCTCCTCGAGGCGGGGCTCGAGCTGCGGGTTGTAGGACCGCGGGCGCGGGTACTCGCCTTCGACGATCATCTTGAGCGTTTCGAACTCGCTCTTGCCGCGGAACAGGCGCTTGCCGGTGCACAGCTCGAAGAGGATGACGCCGAGGGAGAAGACGTCGCTGCGACCGTCCACCGGCAGGCCCCGGGCCTGCTCGGGGCTCATGTAAGGGATCTTTCCCTTGAGAGTGCCGCTGCGGGTCTCCTCCATCGCGCTTCGGCCCGCCTTCGCGATGCCGAAGTCGACCAGCTTCACGTCGCCGTTGAACGTCACGAGGATGTTCTGGGGGCTGACGTCGCGGTGGACGATGTCGAGGGGCTCCCCGTCGAGGTTCGTGCGCTCGTGGGCGTAGCCGAGCCCCTTGCAGCAGCCGAGCACGATGGCGAGGGCGTGTTCGAGGGGGAAGGAGGTGAGCTCCTTCTTCTTCATCTGCCGGACGAGGGAGCGCAGGTCCTCGCCATGGATGTGCTCCATCGCGATGTAGTACTCGCCCTCCCAGACCCCCACGTCGTAGATGTGGGCCACGTTCGGGTGGTTGAGTGTCGCGGCGATGCGCGCCTCGGCGAGCAGCATCTCGATGAAGGCGTCGTCCTTGGCGAGCGTCGGCAGCACTCGCTTGACGACGATCAGCTTCTCGAAGCCGGCGACCGAGCGCTGCAGCGCGAGATAGATCTCGGCCATGCCGCCCGTCGCCAGCTTGCGGATCAGCGTGTACTTGGCGAACCGCCTGGGCAGCTCCGGGTCCGTCGATCCGGGCCCGGGGGCCTTGGGAGGTGTCGACCCGGGAGGTGCCGGCGGCACCGGGGGCGCGGCCGGGGCTTGCGCTTGGCTCACTTCTCGCGTTCCTACAGTTCGCCCGTCGGTGCGCCGAGTATGGCATGGGCGTCGGGGCGAGTGTCAACCGGACGATCCGCCCGCGGCGGCCGCTCCCCAGGGGCTCTTTCCCTTGGCTTCTTGGGGGGCGAGGCCCGTCCGGACGTCGGCGAGCAGCGCGGTGGCGGCCCCCTTCACCGCGTCGGTTCGTCCGTCGAGGACGTGGGCGAGGGTGGGTCCATCGCCCGGCCCGAGGCACAGGCGGGGCCGGGGCGCCAGGATCCGCCGGATTCCGGTCGGCGACCACCTCCGGGTCCGCGTAGTCGTGGGGCACGCCCCAGCGCTCGAGGCGGGCCAAGAGTCGGCTGAAGCGATCGGCTCCCCCTTCGGAGCGCCAGATGATGGAGGCGTGGAGCGCCGGATTGGCGGCGGCCGAAAGGGCGTCGAGGTAGGTGGGGCCGAGCCCCGGGTCCTCGAGCAGCAGGATCCCGTCGAGCAGGAGCTCGACACCCACGTGCGCCGCGGCGCGGGCGCTCGATTGGCGTAACCCATGGGCTTCGAGCGCTGCGCCCAGGTCGGTGCAGAGGGTGAGGAAGGTGGGCGAGGCGTGGAAGACCGAGTCGGTCGCGTGGTGCAGGGCGACGCCCTCGGCCAGGGCCCGGTGGTCGACTCGGTGCATCCGCGCCTGGGCCATGGAGCAGAAGTCGGGCAGCATGGCGCCGAAGACGAAGGGCGGATTGGTTCGGTGGAGGCGGGCGACGGCGGCGTGGGCGAGGAAGTTCACCGGCCCCGACCCTCCGTCCGTGCGCGCGCGCGCCGCGCGCGTCGATGCGCTCTCGGAGACCGCGTCAGGCGAGGGCCTCGCGGGGCGGACCGGCCTTGCCCTCGGGCGAGGTGACGGCGTGGCTGAGGGCGATGACCTCGACGAGGATCGCCCGGTAAATGCTGTCGAGGTCGTCCAGGTCGGCCTCCTCCCCGGCTTGCTCGAGCGCCTCCTGCAGGTGGTGCTGGACGAAGTGCAGCACCGTCGGCTGCCCCATGGCGACCACGTCGTCCGAGTCGAGCACCTCCGTGGGATTGTTGGCCCGTAGCTCTTCATCCGCCTCGAGAGTGTCGACGGCGATGCGCAGGGCGTCCTCGTCGATGGCGAACAGACGGGTCGGGAAGGCCTCGTCGAACGCCATGTAGACGGTGACGGCGAGGAAGTAGCCGAGGGACTGGGCCATCTCGTCGCGGCGGCTCGACACCTCTTCGGCGAGGAAGCTGCCGAGCACGGGCTGCTTGCGGTCGAGCTCCCGGTAGCCCGAGTCGAGCACATCCTGAAGACCGCCGTCCTCGGCGGTCAGGGCGTCTTCGAGGGCGCGGATTCGCGTGCTCGTCCACCACGGCCCAGTGGGGCACGGGACGAAGGGCGGCCTTGCGCATGAACACATACCAAGCATACCGGGTCCGGTGGTGCCCCGGCCAGCGAACAGCGTGCCTGCCCATCGACGAGGTGCGCTCGGGCCGTCGCCCCCGCCGACGCCGTGCCTATTCGTCGTAGAACATCGGCGGGCGCTTGCGGATGAAGCGCAGCACCAGCTCGCGCGTCTCGGATGGCAGGTTCTCGAACGCGATACCCATGCCGGGCTCGGACTCGGCGGACAGATATCCATGGGGTCCCGCACGAAACGCACCCGACCGAGGGCCTTGAACTCGAAGCCGCCGGGCAGGGTCACGAGCATGTCCACGGCGGTGTCGCGCTTCAGCACCTCGTAGGTCGCCATGAAGACCCCGCCTTCGGCCACCTCGCCCGAGAAGCCGACGTAGAAGTTGGACTCGGTCGTCGCCCCGATGTTGACCTCGAGGGACTCGCGCGGGCCGGTGGGTGCGGGGGCTGCGACTGGCGCCTGGGCGGGCGTAGCCTGCAGGCCCGAGGGCACACGTGGGGCCGCGGGCACGGAGGGCACCGAGATCCGCCCCGACGCGGCTGGCGGCAGGCGGCTCGGCACGGTCGTCAGGGGGTAGAGACCGCTCATGGACTTGGCGATGACCTCGGTCGCGACCGCGATTCCGTTGTGGTCCTGCCGCACGTCCTGCAGGAGGGCCAGGGTCTGGCTGAGGGTGCCGAGGGCGCTGCGGATGCAGGCCTTGCCGTCGGGCTCCGAGGAGGCCCGTTCGGCCTCGAAGAGCGCGCCCACGGCCTGCGCGATGTTCTGCGCCACCGCCAACACGTCCTGGGGAATGTTCGGGTCCTCCTGCAATGCAGCGAGGGCCTTGCCCAGTGACTCGCGCGACTCCCGCGCTTGGTTCGCCCCGGAATAGCTCATCGTGTTGGCCCCTTGCCGCTCATGGCCGACCCACCCTCACGTCGCTCGTCGAGCGGCACGGAACGTCGGGCGGGACAACGAAACCGGAGCGATATCATAGTGGCACGCTGCACGTTATCAAAGGGTCTTGGTGAACACGATGCGCGCGCGGCCGGGGCCGGCGTAATCGGCCTCCTCGCGCACCTCGAAGCCGAGGGCCTGGTGGAAGTGGATTCGACCCCTCGTTGCCGACGGTGGTGATGGCCTTGAGCCGTCCCACACCGGCAGCGCGGCATCGCTCCGTGAACTGCTTGTACAGCTCCTTGCCCACGCCGCGGCGACGGTGGTCGGGGTGGATGCCGACCAGGTGGACGTAGCCCGTCGGTGGATGGGTGGGCGCGACGAAGCCGAGGAGGAAGCCCACGACCTCGGTCTCCTCCTCCGCGATCAGCGCCTGGTCCCCGAGCTCGTAGAAGAAGACCGGATGCGCGCGCTCACCCGACGGACCGCCCCACCATCGGTCCAGGACGGACACGATGTAGTCGAAATCCGCCTTCGTGATGCCGCGAATCTTCATTGGTTCGGGTTCCTCTCGATCTCGCACCGAGCAGGCGCCCCCCTATCACGGTCCGGCACCGAATGCATCCTCCCAGCCCCTTTGGGGGTCACTGGAGGGTCGGGCCCGGGTCGATTGTGCCGAAGCGCTCCTCGTGGCGGGCGAGGGTGTCACCGAGGACGGCGTGGAAGCGCTTGGCGTGGGAGGGCGAGAGCAGGATGCGCGCGAGGAGCCATCCGGCCGGGCCCTGGACGAAGGCGAAATCCAGCACGAAGGCGTCGTGGCTGCTACCGACCTGGGCCAGGTTCGAAAAGCGCCCCTTGGCCACGTTATCGTCCGACTTGATGGTCAGCTGGGGTGTGCGCGGCGGCTGTGTGGGATCCATGGCGCGCAACATATAACCCTCTGACGCGCGGAGGGCCACGGCTGCGCGCGGGGCACCGGATTCCAGGCGGTCGGGAACGGGCGGCCCCCGCGGTTGTCCGTTGCTACAGTGACCATGCTCGACACCCCGCTGGCCGTCTCGATGAGCGACGCCCCCCTCTTCTGCCCGTTCTGCCGCGAGTGCTTCGAAGGCGAGGCCCAGTGCCCCGAGCACGAGCTGCCCCTCGTCCCCTTCGAGCGGCTGCCGAAGATGCGGCGCGTCGTCGGGGACGACGAGCGGCTCTCCGCCTGGGACCTGCGCTTCGGCCGGGGCATCGTGGGGCTCGCCGCCGCCACGATTCTCCTCGGCTTTGCGGCGCCGCTGGTGACGAGCACCATCGACGCGCCCCTCACGGTCGACGGGTTCCGGATGGCGGTCGGGGTCGCGCCGAACCTGTGGGTGGTACCGTGCGTCGCCCTCGCGCTCGTCGTCATCCTCGGTCGCAGGCGCACGCTCGTCGAGATGCGCAGCATGCGCCTCGCGGTACCTCTGCTGGCCGGCCTGGTGGCCTCGTCCCTCGCCTACAGCCTCTGGCGTGTGCACCATGCGGCGGCGCTCCTCGCCATGCGCATCGGGCGGCCGGTGACCATCGAGGTCCGGTGGGGCACGTGGGTGCTCGGCGCTGCTGTCGTGCTCGGCTGCGTGGGCGGTGCGCGTCTCGGGGTCACCCGCGCTGCCGACGGGAGCGTCGATCCGGTCGGCGACGGGGACTCTCCGGAGGCACGCCGGGTGCCGTCCGACCGCGAGCGCGACCCGCGGTGGCACTGATTGGCCGGCCCGCTTCCGGTCACGACGTCGATCCGGGCGTCCGCTCCCCTCACCACGAGCGGCGGAAGAGCGCCACGGCGATGGCCGCGGTGACGAAGACGAAGCCCACGAGGATCGCCAGGTCCGTGGCTAGCGCGTGCGCGCCGCCGCCGACGGCCACCTGGCGCAGGGCGTCGACGGCGTAGGTGATGGGGTTGGCGCGGACGAGGGGAACGAGCCAGCCCGGGACGTGATCGAGCGGGTACATGGATCCCGACAGGAAGAAGAGGGGCAGGGCGACGAAGTTCGACATGGTGCCGAAGCCCTCGAGCGAGCGCATGCGGGCTGCGATGCACAGGGCGAGACCCACGACGCCGAGGCTGGTGAGCAGGATGATGCCGAGCAGGGCGACGAAGACGCTCGGCGAAAGATGGACGCCCACCAGTGGCGCGAAGGCGAGGGTGACGAGGGCCTGCACGGAGGTGACGATGCCGCCCGCGAGCAGCTTGCCGCCGACGATGGTCGTGCGGGACACGGGGGCCACGAGCATCTCGCGCATGAAGCCGAGCTCCCGGTCCCACACGGTGGAGACGCCGGAGAAGAGGCCACCGAAGAGGATCGTCATGGCGACCACCCCCGGCAGAAGGAAGGCCATGTAGCTCACGCCCGTCTCGGCGCGAAAGGCGCCGCGCATGCCGCTGCCGAGGAAGACGAGCCAGAGCAGTGGCCGCGCGAGGGCACCGTAGAGCTGGTTGCGCTCACGCACGAAGCGGAGCAGCTCACGCCAGCACAGGGCCCACGCGACTTCGAGACTATGCATCGTGTTCGGTCGTCAGCAGCATGCGTCGCGGGTCGGGCCATGGGCCGATGGGGAGTCGTGGATTGGGTGCCCCCGACCGGGCAAGGGGCGGGAGCTCAAAGTCTGCCGCGGCGGACCATGGAGCCGCGCATGGCGTCCTTGGCGCCGGCCCCCTCGTCACGGATGTCATGGCCGGTCAGGTGTACGAAGACGTCCTCGAGGGTCGGTCCGGTGCGGGGTGGTCGCTCGGGAACGCTGTCTGGCGGCAAGGATTGCTTCAGCTCGTCCGGGGTGCCCGAGGCGACGATGCGGCCGTGGTCGATGATCGCCACCGCGTCGGCGCGCTCGGCCTCCTCCATGTAGTGCGTCGTCAAGAAGAGGGTCAGGCCGTCGCGTGCGCGCAGGCCCTCGAGGTGCTCCCAGAGCTGGCGCCGCGTCTGGGGGTCGAGGCCGGCGGTCGGCTCGTCGAGGAAGAGCACGTCGGGCCGGTGCATGAGGACGCGCGCGAGCTCGAGGCGCCGCTTCATGCCGCCGCTGTAGGTGCGGATTCTGGCGATCGATCGCGGGGCCGATGTCGGTGAGGGCTACCGCCTCGTCCATGCGGGCACGGCGCGCCGCGGCGGGCACGCGGTAGATGTGCGCGTGGAGGGCGAGGTTCTCGCGGCCGGTCAATCGGTCGTCGAGGGTCGGGTCCTGGAAGAGGACGCCGATACGGCCGCGTACGGCGGCTGCGTCGCGCACCACGTCGAGGCCAGCGACACGCACGCGTCCGGCCGTCGGCGTGCGCAAGGTGCACAGGACCGAGATGGTCGTGGACTTGCCGGCGCCGTTCGGTCCGAGGAAGCCGAAGAGCTTGCCCGGCGCGACACGGAAGCTCGCCCCGTCGACCGCGGTCACGTCGCCGAAGCGGACCACGAGCCCGTCGCACACGATGGCGTCGGTGATTGCCGACGGCGGCATGGGCCTCAGCCCTCGGGGGCCGCCCGGCCGGCCTGCTCGAGCGTGCGTAGGAACGCGTGCTCCAGGGTCTGCACCAGGGGTGCGAGGTGGCGCACCTGCTGCCCCGAGTCGACGGCGACGCGCAGGATGTAGTTGGCGTCGCGCCCTTCGGGCACGCGCACGCGCAGCGTGGTCCCGTCCATCGTGACGACGCACTTGGCGAGCTCGAGGGGGCCGCGGATGGCGGTCGGGTCGCCCTTGACCCGCACCTCGAAGACGCCCTCTTCGGGCGCCACGAGGGGTGCGATGGGGCCGGCGTAGAGGACCTCGCCGGCCGCGAGCACGACGACCTGGTCGCAGGTCTTCTCCACGTCGTGAAGGATGTGGGTCGAGAGGATCACGCTCGCCCCGGTGCGATTGGGAATGTCGAGGATGAGCGAGAGCATCTCGTCGCGGCCGCGCGGGTCGAGGCCGCTGGTGGGCTCGTCGAGCAGGAGCAGCTTCGGGTCGCCCACGAGCGCCTGGGCGAGGCGGGCGCGCTGCTTCATGCCCGTCGAGAAGGAGCCGAGGCGCCGGTAGCGGGCCTCGCCGAGACCGACGTAATGAAGCACCTGATGCGCGCGGCCGATGGCCTCGGCCCGTGGCAGCCCACACAGCTCGCTCGCCAGGGTGGCGAACTCGAGCGCCGTCAGCTCGGGCAGGACCGAGTCGCCTTCGGGCATGTAGCCGATGCGGGCGCGCACCTCGAAGGGCTCGTGGCTCACGTCCCGGTCGAAGACCTTGACGCTGCCGTGGTCGTGGCGGACGAGGCCGAGGAGGGTCTTGAGCAGGGTGCTCTTGCCCGCGCCGTTCGGGCCGAGCAAGCCGATGCGCCCCTCGGCGAGCTTCAGGTCCAGGTCCTTCAGCGCGACGAGCTCACCGTAGCGTTTCTCCACGCCTTCGAGCTCGATGAGCGACACGGCGCGGAGCCTAGCCCCGCCCGGCAGAGGCATCAAGCGAGGGCGGGTAGGGCGGGCGCGATGGGCGCGGTCAACGCGCGCCGCGGGGGAGGTCTGCCGCGGCGGCCACGTCGACGAGGAAGCGCCGATCGCCCTCGGTGGGGCGGACCGCCTGGGCCGGGAGGCGTATCGGATCGGGTGGGCCCTCGAGCACGTCGCGCAGCACCGCGGCCTTCTTGGCGCCGGAGACGAGGAAGAGTACGGCGCGGGCGGCGTTCAGGACGGGATAGGTGAAGCTGATGCGGTCGCGCGGCGTCGTGTCGGCGCGGTTCGGGACGACGAGGCGGGTGCGTTCGGTGAGGGCCGTTGTGCCGGGGAAGAGGGAGGCGGTGTGGCCGTCCGGGCCGAGGCCGAGCAGGACCAGGTCGAAGCGCGGCACGCCTTCGTCGCAGGCGAAGACGCGGCGGATTTCCGTCTCGTAGGCCGTGGCAGCTCCCTCCGGACCGAGCTCGGTCGGTACGCGGTGGACGCGCGCGCGATCGATCGGCAGGTGGGACAGGAGCGTTCGATTCGGCGGCGCCGAAGTTGCTCGCCGGGTCATCGGGCGGCACGACGCGCTCGTCGCCGAAGAAGAAGTCGACGTGCTGCCAGGGCACGGCCGGTGCGTCGGGACGGGAGGCGTCTTCGGCGATGCGGCGGTAGACGCCGAGGGGCGTGGTGCCGCCGGACAGGGCGAAGCGGAAGGTGCCGCGCGCATCGATGGCGGCGACCGCGTGGCGCACGACCTCGGCGGCGCCGGCCGCAGCCAAGGCCTCGGCATCGGCCACGACACGCACCGTCGGCGCAGGGCGGCTCCCGGACGGCGTGGTCATCCGAGCGCCCGCCACTTGCGCCCGTCGCGCGCCAACAGGTCCGCGGCCGCGGCGGGCCCGCTCGAGCCCGACGGGTAGTTCGGGAACTCGCGCGGCGGTAGGGCTCCCCACACGTCCAGCATCGGCTCGACCACACGCCACGCCGCTTCCACGTTGTCGGCGCGCTGAAAGAGGGTCGCGTCCCCCGTCATGCAGTCGTAGAGGAGCGTCTCGTAGCCCGTCGACGGCTGCACGCCGAAGTAGTCCGCGTAGGTGAAGTCCATCCCGACGGTCGCGACCTGCACGACCGGGCCCGGCACCTTCGCCCCGAGCCGGAGAGCGATGCCCTCGTCGGGCTGGATGCGCAGGACGAGCTGGTTCGGCGTGAGGCGGTCGACGTCCGTGTTCTTGAAGAGCATCAGGGGCGCGCGCTGGAACTGGATGGCCACCTCGGTCGTGCGCTCGGGCAGCCTCTTGCCCGTACGCAGGTAGAAGGGCACGTCGGCCCAACGCCAGTTGTCGATCATCAGCTTGAGGGCGACGAAGGTCTCGATGCGCGAGCTCGGGATCGACGCCCGACTCCTGCCGGTAGGCCGGGACCGGCGTGCCGTCGACGGCCCCTTCGCCGTACTGCCCGCGCACGGCGCGCGTCAGCACGTCGTCGGGCTCGAGGGGCTGGACCGCGCGGAGGATCTTCGCCTTCTCGTCGCGCACCGCCTGGGCCTCGAAGGACACGGGCGGCTCCATGGCGATGAGCGACAGGAGCTGGAACAGGTGGTTCGGCACCATGTCGCGCAGGGCGCCCGCGTGCTCGTAGTAGCCGGCTCGGTGCTCGACGCCCAGGGTCTCGGCGACCGTGATCTGCACGTGGTCGACGTGGCGCCGGTTCCAGATGGGCTCGAAGATGGAGTTGGCGAAGCGGAAGGCGAGGATGTTCTGGACCGTCTCTTTGCCGAGGTAGTGATCGATGCGGTAGATCTGCTCCTCGGTGAGCACCGTGAGGAGCTGTCCGTCGAGCTCCATGGCCGACTCGAGGCTGTGGCCGAAGGGCTTCTCGATGACGACGCGGCGGAAGACGCGGCCGTCCTGACGGCTGAGTCCGGCGTTGCCGAGCTGTTGCACGATTCCTCGGCGAAGAACGACGGGGGCGTCGCCAGGTAGAAGAGGTAGCTGCCCGGCGTGTGGTGCCCCTCGTCCACCTCGGCCAGGGTCGCGACGAGCTGCTCGTAGGCCGCCGGGTCTCGGAAGTCGCCCGACGTGTAGTGGAGCCGCTCGATGAGCCACTCGAAGACCTTCGGGTCCACCGTCCCTTCGATGTGCTCCGGAACCTGCTCGCGCATCGCCTGCCGGTAGCTCTCGGTGTTCATCTCCTCGACCGACAAGCCGACCACCGCGAAGTCGTCCGGCAGCAGCTCGGCCGCGGCCAGGTGGTAGAGGGACGGGATGAGCTTGCGGCGGGTCAGGTCGCCCGCGGCCCCGAAGAGGACCATCACGCACGGAGGCGCCGGGGCGGGCTTGGCCGCGCCGAGCGTGGGCGCCCTGGGGCTCATCGCTTGCCCCCGTTGCCTTCGACGTGACCGCCGAAGCCGAAGCGCATGGCCGACAGGACCTTCTCTCCGAAGGTGTGCTCTTCCCGCGACCGGAAGCGCGCGAACAGAGCCGCCGCCAGGACGTCGGCCGGCACGCCTGCCTCGACCGCGGTCTGCACGGTCCAGCGCCCTTCGCCCGAGTCGTGCACGAAGCCGCTGAACTCGGCCAGGGCCGGGTCGACGTGGAGGGCGGCCGCGGTGAGGTCGAGCAGCCACGAGCCGATGACGCTGCCGCGGCGCCACACCTCCGCCACCTCGTCGAGGGCGATGGTGGTGCCCTCGCCGAGCTCGGTCGCGGCGGCGTTGCGAAGCAGGTTGAAGCCCTCCGCGTAGGCTTGCATCAGGCCGTACTCGATGCCGTTGTGGACCATCTTGACGAAGTGCCCGGCGCCGACCGGGCCGCAGTGCAAATAGCCGAGCTCGGCGGGCGCCGGCTCACCTTCGCATCCCGCGGTGCGCGGGACACCAGCGAGACCGGGGGCGAGCGTGCGGAAGATGGGCTCGAGGCGGGTGACCACCTCGGTCGCGCCGCCGATCATCAGGCAGTAGCCGCGCTCGAGGCCCCACACGCCGCCGCTCGTGCCCGCGTCGACGTACTCGATGCCCTTCGGCTTCACGAGCGCGGCGCGGCGCAGGTCATCCTTGAAGTAGCTGTTGCCGCCGTCGATGATCGCGTCGCCCGAGGACAGCACGTCGGCGAGCGCCGTCACGGTCTTCTCGGTCGGCCCCCCCGCGGGCACCATCACCCACGCCGCGCGCGGTGGACGGATCTTGTCGGCGAGGTCGGCGAGCGAGGTCGCGCCCACGGCGCCCTCCTTCGCGAGCGCTGCGACTTGCCCGGCGTTCAGGTCGAACACCACACACTCGTGCCCGTCGCGCATCAAGCGTCGGGCCATGTTGGAGCCCATGCGGCCCAGGCCCACCATTCCGATCTGCATTCGAGAGCCTCCTCGGCGGGAACTGCGGATCGTCACGGCGCACAGGCCGCCCAGGCGATGCGCGCTGGACGAGCCCTTGGTCCGCGTCCCCGGATCGCACGGGTACCACTCGCCCGGCCTGCTCCGCCAGCACTTCCCGCCGGGCGCGGTCCGCCGCGGGGCTGCTAGAGGTGTGCTGCTGCAGTGCGAGTCGACGTCCGTCAGGACGGGCGAACCGCGGAATGAGGCGAAGCACGGGGGCGCCGGCCTGTTCGAGAGCATCCACGCCGAACCGGCTCGGCTCGAAGGGTTCCTCCGGGGCGATGAGGGGGCTCAGTCACGGGGCCAGCCTGCGGGTGAGCCTCGACATGCGGATCGAGACGCCTGCAGGCTTCGACTACGGCGTCAGGGGAGGGGGGCGAGATCCCCGTCGACGAAGCTGCGCTTTGCCTCGGCGCTCACGATCCTCCTGCGCGTGTAGAACGCGCGCAGGAGGTGCTTGTCGAGGAGATAGCCGTGCTGCTCCAGGAGCGCGTCGAAGGACGCGTAGGGGCCGTGGTCTCTCATCGCCGAGTGCACGAGGCGTAGCCAGGCGACGGTGATCGTCTCGTGATAGCCGCGCTCGAGGGAGTCCTCGACGCCGAAGCGCACGAGGAGCTTGGTGAGTCCTGCGCGAAGCCGCGGAAGGACATCCTCGAATGACTCGTGGCGCAGCAGGAGGAACGCCACCCGGAGGTGCGCGCGGTGGCTCCAGGCGTCTCTCGAAATCGCGCCCGCATCGAAAGCCTCGAGGAAGGCATCCTCGTCCATCGGCCGAGTATGCAGGCGTGGGCGCGCCGCGCCAGGTCAGACGGCGAACCCGTACCGCTCCGCCAGCAGACGCGCGCAGCCCTGCACGTGCGCGCGGCCCATGACGACGACCGCGGCCTTCTCCTCGCGGTGATCCGCGAGCATCTGGACGGCGCCGGCGGCCATTAGCTCGTCGCGGAGCGTGAGGATCCCGATGAGCGGATGGACCACCCAGCTCCACGAGTAGCGGCGGAGCAGGACCGCCGGCAAGAGGAGGAACAGGTGCCTCTGAAACGCGAGGCTCGCGAGCACGATGAGCGCGGCGACCGCGGGAGCCACGGGCGCGATGAGCGGCAAGAGCAAGGCGAAGAACGCGACGAGGAAGAACGCCGCGAGGTAGAACGACGCGACGTGTAGCCCGAACGGGACGTGCTTCGTTCGCTCGAGCTCGACGGTGTACCCCGACGGGAGCTGCTTCGCGTCGACGATGGTGCTGCCCTTGACCGCGCCGAGCGACAAGAACCGCAAGAGGAGCCGCGGTGCCTGGATGATGAAGCCGAGCGTGCGTCCGCAGAAGATCTGCTTGCGCTGGAACGTCTCGACGCCACGCAGCTCGAAGGCCTCGACGACGGCGCGCCCGATCGCGGCGGCCTTGGCCAGCTTCAGGTGCGCCTCGCCGAGGATCACGAGCGGGCGGCCGTCGGGGGCGTGCACGACACGGACCGCGTAGCTGAGCCTCTCTTGGCGGGCACGCTCGATCGCCTCGCGAGCGCGGTCGGGGAGATCGTTCACGCCGGGCAGCGTAGCAACGGACGGCGCGCGCGCTACGGGCTGCGCTGCACTTGCCGGCGAGCGTCGACCCGAGGGGCCGCCAATCCTTCCTTTGGGCGATCTCGGCACGCAGGGGAGGGCGGTCTATCCCGTCCGCCCCGAGGTCGAGCCCGTTCGCGGCGAGATGCGCCCGGCGGCATGCCGCAGGCTCGTCACTGGCAGCGTTCCCAGGGTAGAACAAGCTCGACGGCTACACCGCGCGAAGACCGCGCGGCACCATCTTGGCGATGCGCCCAGGCAGCGTCGCCCGGGTCTCCGGATCGGCTTCTTCGAGTGATCGAGCAGCCGCAGGTGCACCGCGTCCGGAGCATGCGCTCGAAACCGGCGGGGACCGGGTCGAGCTCGAGGAACCTCACTTCGACGTACGTCACCCCGGCGCGGTCGATCAGGTCGTCGGTCAGCTCGTCGGCATGGTGGATCGTCGCGTCGCGCCGTGACGTCGAATTGCCATGCGGGGTGCTGCACGGCCCCCACGATCTCGTCGCCGGGCGCGGTGCTCCCCCTGCTGCTGCCCGACGTCGGGCCCGTCCACACATCTGTCGCCGGGAAGAGGAGCGGCGAGCCGGAGGCGACAGCTCGTATCGGTGGACAACCCAGTGCGGCACGGCCGTGATCGTGACGGCGTCCGCGGCGGAAGCGATCATGGGATCGGGGGCACGGACCGCTTGCGTTTGCTGCGCCGGGGGGCGGCACCGTATCCTCGAGATCGGATGCACGTGGAGCGCAGTGACACGGCTGCGCCGAACGCGCTGCCGGGGCTCGTCGAGGCCGCGAGCGAAGCGCTTCGGAGGGTCTGGCCTGCGTATCCCGCGTTCATTCCGGCCATCATCGTGACGTTCCTGTTCGTCGACCTCGTGGCGCCGGCGAAGCACATTCCTTGGCACGTCGTCGAGATCCTCCTGTTCGCGTTGTGCGCGCCGGCCTACGCCGCCGGCGCGGCCAGGGCCGCCGGCCGCTGGCCCGACTCGGCGTTCTGGCTGTACGTGCAGCGAGCGAGTGCCACCTTCCTGTCGCTATTCTTCCTCGCGGTGATCCCGATGGGGCTCGCGCTCGTCCTCGGCGGCGTCGCGTTCGCGCTGCGAGCCGCGCACTCCGATGCCGCGCTCGAAGCGCTCGCCGCCGGCTGGGCCGTCGTGGTGCTCTGGTTGGTGACACGGCTCTGGCCCGTCTTCGTGATCGCATACGTGTACAGAGGGCGCTCGCGCTGGTCGGTGGCTGCACGCGGGCTCGTATGGGATGGCCCGGGTCTGGGCACCGCGTGGCGGATGACCGCTCGCCGTGGATCCTGGCTTCGCGTCCAGCTCCCGATGGGCCTGCTGGCGCTGGCGCCGCTGGGCGCCTGGCTCGCGGCCCACGGCGCGCTCCGCGACCTCGGCGGCCGCTCCTTGGTCGACGTCCTGATCTATGCCGGCCTGCTGCCGTTCGCGACCACGGTGCTCGACGTCTACGCCCAGGCGCTGCGCGTGCCCACGCGCTGGGACCGGTACGGGTGACGGCGCTCGCGTGCGTGCCGGCGCACAGGCGATGCGCGATTGCATCGGTCTGCTCGCGCCGGGCACGTCGCCGAGCGCGCGACGACCGCATGCGATACGGTGACGCATGTCCCCGTGCAGCGAATGCCTCGTCGATCGAGGTGGCTTGGGAACGCCGGAGGAGCACCCGCCGCCGGCGATGTGGATCGCGGTGGCGACGCTGCCGGGCACGTGGACGACCGACTTCGGGCTGTGGCGGCCGTACGTGTGCCGGCGTTGCGGCGCCGTCCACGCGATGCGGTACATCCACCACGACGATGTGACGGACTGCTACCTCTTTCCGGCGGCGACGGAGGCTTGGTTCCAGGGAGACGCCCCGTGGATTGCCATCCTCGACGGCTTGCTTGCCGAGGAGCCGTTGCGCGAGATTACGGTGTCGTTCGCATGCGATCTGCTCGATCGTCTAGAGCGCGACCGCCCCGACAGGCGCCAGCCGATTGCCGACGCGATCGTCGAGCGGCTCGGCATCGCACGCGCGACGGGTGATCACGCGCTCGCTTTGCTGCGCACGATGATCGATCTCGCACGCACGAACGACGTGTTCGCGATGGGAAGCGCCGATCCGCTGCTCCAGGCACGGCACCTCGCCGATCCGCGCTGGCTGCCCGCGCTCGCCGAGCTCGAGCGGGAGTCGGCGCCATCCGGTCATCATGCCCGACGCCGAGTGGCAGCGCATCGTCGACGCGAGCGATCCCGACGGGCTGCTCGACGCCGCCCTCACCCGCATGGAACGAGCGCTGGAGCGCGGCGGCGTCGAAGGCTGGCACGCGATGGATCGAGAGCGCGCGCGCATCGCCCAGCTGATCAACACCCCGGTGGGGCCGCGGAAGGCCGCCTGCGTCCGCCTGCGCAAGCTGAAAAAGCGTCTGGAGAGTCTGCCGCCTGGCGCGAGCGAGCGCGGCGCGAGCTGGGGTGTGCCCACGCCGAGGAGCCTGGCCGGAAGTCTCGGCGTGCTCGTGGCCAGGTGCATGGAGCGCAAGTGCGACTGACCCGGTGCACGCTGGATGAAGGACGGGACGTACCCGGCAGGCATGTTCACGCGCCGTGCCGCACCGTGGCCACGCCATTCGTGTTGGGAGTCCGCGCAGATGTCCTCAGCCGCGTCGGTACATCGTGATGACGCAGGCGCCGCCGAGGCCAGGGTTGTGTTGCGGGGCGACCTTGGGGCCTTCGACCTCACGCCGAGCGCTTCGTAGGAGAGGAGCTCGTTGGCCGTGAAGCAGTCGTGAAGCTCGATCACGTCCACGTCCTTCCGAGGCGCGAGGGTCCTCGCGGTGGGCGACACGACCAGCGCCCGGCGCGCGGTGCTAGCAGCTGGCCGGCGTGTACGTGATGACGATGATGCCCTGTGCACCAGGGGCCGGAACCGATCCGCAGAGGGTATCCGAACCGCTTCCGCCACCGCCGCCGCCGTAGCTGCCGCCGGCCCTCGCGGGGCCGGTCGTGAGGCCGGCGCAACCGCTGTCCCCATTGTCCATGCCCTGGCCGCCGCCGCCGCCGCCACCGCCCGAGCCGTGGGACCCGTCCCAATCCGTGCCGTTCCCGCCAGTACCTGCGGCACCGCCGCCGCCGCCGTCGCTCCCCGCCGCGATGCCCACACCGCCCCCGGTTCCCTTCCAGTTGTCGCCGCCTTGATAGGGGCTGGATGTGCTGCTGACCACACCATTGGTGCCGCCGCCGGCGCCGCCGCCGGTGCCATTGCCGTACCAGTTGTTCGTTGAGCCGATCGAGCCGGCGCCACCGTTGCCGTGGGGCCCGGCCGCTCCCCCCGCCTCCACCGCCGAAGAGGGGAGACGGAACGGCCACGCCGCCGCCGGCGCCGCCGCTGTACCGAACCGTGCCGACGCCGCTCCCCGCCGCGCCTCCCGCTCCCCCGACCCCGGCCACGCTGGTTGTCGCGACCGTGCCCTTGGCGCCGCCCTTCGCCCCCGCCACGACCGCGCCACCCCCGATGCCTCCGCAGCTCGTGGTCGCGTTACAGAAATAGGTGTCGCCTCCATTCGAGCCCGCTGCGCCACCGGCACCCACCCAGTAGGCGACCGTGCTGCTGGGGGTCAGTGAGACGTTCGTCTTGCTCGAATAGCCGCCCCCACCACCGCCCCCACCGCCATAGGCGCTCCCAACACCGCCCGCGCCGCCACCGATGACCTCGATCGTGTTGCTTCCGTTGTTCCAGTCCGACGGAACCGTCCAGGTCGTGCCGGAGGTCAGGTAGATCGTCACGGGTCCGCTCGGGACGCACGTGCCAGAGCCATCACAGGTGCCACCCGAGCAAGGCGTTCCGGAGGGCGCGTGCATGTCGGGGGGACAGCTCGTGCCCACGCCGTCGCAGTTCTCGGTGGCGTCGCAGCAACCGACTGCCATCCGGCAAACGTTGCCGCTGTTCTTGACCTGGTCGCTCGGGCAGGAGGCCGAGGAGCCGGTGCATGTCTCGGCGACATCGCAGCTCCCTGCGGACGTCCGGCACACGGCGGAGCTCGGTTGGAACGCGTCGCTCGGGCAGGCCGTGCTCGACCCCGTGCAATGCTCGGCGACGTCGCAGACGCCTGCGGAGGCGCGGCAGACCGTGGTCGCCGGCGCCGGCCCGGCCGGATGGCACACCGGACTTCCAGTGCTGCAGTCCAAGGTGCCGAGCTGGCACGGGTTGCCCGTGCCGCATGGCGCTCCGGCCGTGCACCCGACGACGCACCCGCCGAGCCCGTCGCAGCTGCCACCCGTGCAGGTCGTGCCCGTCGGCGCGAAGGCGTCCACGGGGCAGGTCGTGCCCGTGCCCGTGCAGGTCTCGGCCACGTCGCAGGTGTCCGCGGCCGGCCGGCAGACGGTGCTGGTGTCGGCGAAGGCATCGGGCGGGCACGCGGTGCTCGTGCCGTCGCAGGTCTCGGCGACGTCGCAAGGCCCTGTCGCCGCGCGGCACTCGGTCCCGGCCGCTGTGGGCCCGGCCGATGCGCACACAGGGCTGCCGCTCGCGCAGTCGAGGGTGCCGCGCTCGCAGGGGTTGCCCGTGTCACAGCTCGCTCCGCCGACGCACCCGGCATCCGCGGGGCTGGCGTCCGCGGGGCCGGCGTCCGCGGGGCCGGCGTCCATGGGCATGCCCCCGTCGCCGTGGGGCACGGACTCGCAGCCGAGGTCCGGATCGCAGAACATCTCGGCGGCGCATCCGCCGCTCATGGGCGCGACGAGGCAGGCGCCCACGGTCGTGTCGCAGCGGGCCTCGGCACAGGCCGCAGCCGGGGCCGGGCACTCCGATGCGCTCGTGCAGCCCGGCGTGCCGCAGGCGGTCGGGTTCTCGGGCGAGCAGTCGGGCGGCACGCACCGGCCGCCGAGGCACTCGGTCGCGTTCGGGTCATCGCCCGTCCCCGGACAGCTCACCGACCGGCAGTCGCGCGTGATGATCACCGTCACCCCGAAGCGCCCCGACACCTCGACGATGACGCGCCGCTGGGCGACCACCCCGCCCCCCTGGTCGAGCAGGCGCACGAGCACGTCGGTGCGGCCCCCGTCGAGCCCCGACACCTCGGCGACCTGGCGCCCCATGAGGAAGTCGTCGCCGTAGCTCGCCGGCATCTCCACGCTCGGCTGGCTCGCCACGCGCGTCTCGACCCGCGTGAAGTCGCCGCCGGGAACGAAGTCCGTCTCGAGGGCCACGACCAGCTCCGCGTGACCCGAGCAGCCGGAGCACGCCAGCAAGCACCCCGCCAGCGCGTGCACGATGTAGTGAAGCCGAGAAGAGCGCCGCACCGAGGTCCCCACGACGCCGACAGACTATCACGCCACGACAAGACACCGACAGTCGCCGCGGAAGGACGAACAACGAGCAGCTGACCGATGTGCGGGGTTGCCCGCTGAGGAACCAACGAGGAACTGTCCGCTGCCCGCCGAGGGTTGGAGGGCCCGTCGACCGATGCCTCGGCGCGTGCACGGCCTGCAAGCGAGCGATCCGCCGTGGGGTGGCCACAGCGCTGAGGGAGGAGCTGCACTGGGACCTCGTGTCGGATGCAGCGGCCTTGTCCCCAGAACCCGGCGTGGACTTTCAAGAGGGGAAGACTTGCCTCATCGAGAACCGTGCGCCCACCGGGTGGACGCGGTGCGAAACATGGCGAGACCTCCAGTGAGACGAGACGAACGCACGCCTCCGGCGGCTGCTGGCCCGATCACCGCCGTCCTCGCCTTCCCTGCCCTGGCCTTCGCCCAGGCATGGGCGACGCGTTGTTCCACCAGCATGAGCTGGGCTTCTCCCTCAGCCACGGGATCCTCGCGATGACAGCAGGCGTCGGCGTCGACTTCCTGTACGTCACATCCTCCCCGGCCAACGTTCATGTCGGCGCCGCCCTCGACCTGGAGAAGGACATCAAATTCGGTCAGACGGGTCTCTACCTAGGCTTCGACTACGGTGAGATCATCTTTGCCAACGACGGCGAGCGCTTCGGTCTCACCCTCGGTTACGGCAACATCTGATCGACCGCACGCGTGGTCCGCGTGCCGGACCACCGAACCGCCACCTCGCCCCGGGCTCCCCGCCCGGGGCGCTCGCGTTCCGTCCCGGTGCAGCAGGAGGCCAGGACCGGCTGCTCGTGTGCCATCACGTCCGGCGCCTCGTCGAGCGAGGGTTCCATTTCCCCCGGCGGAGGCTCTACGGCCTCAGGTCGGGCCGGGATCGGGCTTGTAGATGTAGCCCTGGTGCTGGAAGACGCAGATGCGGTTACGCCCGTCGTCCTTCGCCTGGTACAGGGCCTTGTCCGACGCCTTGAGGAGCTGGTCCTTGGTCTTGATGTCGCGGCTCGGGAAGAGCGCCACGCCGACCGACACCGTCACCTCGTGCTCCTTGCCGTCAATCTCGATGCTCACCCCGCCCACGCCGCGCCACACGCGGTCGGCGACGGTCAGGGCGCCCGAGAAGTGCGTGCTCGGCAGGACGAGCAGGAACTCTTCGCCACCGTAGCGGGCCACCACGTCAATCTCGCGTACGCCGTTGCGCAGGCGGTCGGCGACCTCGGCGAGCACCTTGTCGCCCACGTCGTGCCCGTAGCGGTCGTTGAACGTCTTGAAGTGGTCGATGTCGATCATCGCGCACGCGAGCGGGTCGCGATACCGCTCGGCGCGCTTGAACTCCTCGCCGAGGCGCGTGTGCAGGTAGCGGTAGTTGTAGAGGCCCGTCAGCTCGTCGCGCACCGCGAGCTGCTCGAGTCGTGCCTTGGCGACCTGCACGTCCTCGTGGCTCTTCTTGATGCGCAGCATGCCGTAGACGCGGGCGAGCAGCTCCCGCTCGTCGAAGGGCTTGCAGACGTAGTCGTCCGCACCGATGCGTAGGCCGGCGACCCGGCTCTCGGTGTCGGTCTTCGCGGTCACCAGGATCACCGGAAGGAAGGAGTCCTGCGTGAGCCCCTTGATCAGGCGGCACGCATCGATGCCGTCGAGGACGGGCATCATGATGTCGAGGAGGGCCACGTCGATGCCGCCCTTGCCAATCCGGTCGAGGGCCTCCTTGCCGTTCTGCACCGTCTCGACGCGCATTCCATTGCCGCGCAGGAGGCCGCCGACGTATTCGCGGGTCACCCGGTCGTCGTCCGCTACCAAGACCAGCGGCGGCTTCTCTTCGGGGATCTCGCTCGTGGGGCTCATGGCGCCATCGTACACCGGTCGGCGGCTCGTTCGCGAGAACCCGGGGTGGCGGGCGGTCGGGGCGCGCAGGCACGTCGCCCCATCGCACCGGTCGTGACGGTCTGCCGCATCGCACATGCGCGGGCCGGTCGCCGGGCGTAGGCTTGCTCGGCGATGGGCCTGCTCGACCGCGTCGGTCGCTTCATCGACGACGTCCTGCTCTTGCCGGACGACGTGCGCGTCGAGAATCGAGCAGGCCGAGGCGGACCTGGACCGTGGGCGCTATGCGACGGCCGAGGACCGCTTCCTCGCCGTGCTCGCCCTGCGGCCGAGCCTGTCGCGCGCCTGGATCGGTCTCGGCCAGGCGCGCCAGGCCGAGGGGGACTTGCCGGGAGCGCGCGAGGCGGCAGCCCAGGCCCGCGAGCTCGAGCCGGACGACGGAGAGGTGGCGCTATGGGCGGCGCGCTTGTCGCTGGCGGTCGGCGACGACGAGGCGGCGTCCCAGGCGGCGCGGGAGGCCGCGCGGCGGCTCGCCAGCACAGGGGGCGAAGCTCCTCTCGGAGGCGTGCGCGATCCGTGCGCGGGCAGAGTGGCACCGGGGCCGTCCCGACCGGGCGGCGCGCGAGCTGCGCAAGGCCATCGCCGCGCGGGGCGACCGGGAAGCACTGCGGGTCGAGCTGGTCGAGGCGCTTGCGGACGCGGGCCGACCTGCCGAGGCGCGTCGCGCGGCTGCCGGGATCACGTCCGCGGGCCTGGTGCCGCCCCTGTCGGCGCGCGTCGGCGCGGCACTCCTGCGCGCGGGCCTCGATCGCGACGCGTCGCCGTGGCTCGATCAGGCAGCCCAGGCGGGTGTCGAGGGGGCGGAGCTCGACCTCGGGCGTGTCGCCCTCGCGCGCGGCGCTCTCGACGAGGCGGAGCAGCTCGCGCGTCGTGCTGTGGCGCGCGGCGTGGGAGCCGCGGGGCTGCTCGTCCTGGTCGACGTGTTGAAGGCGTCGGGGCGTGAGGGCGAGGCGGCCGAGGCGCTCGCGGCCGCAGCCACCTGGCGCGGCCACGACGCCAATCTCCTGCGCGCGGCGGTGCGCGTCACGCCCCTGTCCGATCCGTCGTCCCTCGAGCGCCACGCCGACGTCCTCGAGCGGCGCGTGCCCGGAGACGGCGCGGCGGAGGCAGCCCGGGCCTGGGCCTGCCTCGTTCGCGGTGACCTGGCCCCGGCCCGGGCGCTCGATGGGGCGAACGGCGAGCCCCGCGCCCAGCTCGTCCGCGCCGCCCTGGCCCTGTGCGAGGAGCGGCCGCCCGACGCGCTGCGTGCGCTCGATGCCCTCGGCGCATCCCCGGGCCTCTCACCGCCGGACGTGCGCGAGGCCGAGCGCCTCCGACGGGACGCCCTGCGTGCCCTGTGGCGCGGGCCCCACGGCGAGGTGGACCTGGCCGCGGCCATCGACGCGGTGGCGCGCTTCGCAGCCGAGCGGGGGCTCGACGCGACCGAGCGCCGCGCGGCCGCGCTCCGGGACGAGCTCGACCGTCCCCTGCTGCTCGCGGTGCTCGGCGAGTTCAACGCCGGCAAGAGCACGCTGATCAACGCGTTCGTCGGTGCCGACGTGGCGCCCACCGGCATCCTGCCGACGACGGCGACCCTCAACGTCCTGCGCGGCGGTGCCGAGCGTCGCGTGCGGGTCGTGCGTACGGACGGGACGACGCGCGAAGGAGGCTACGAGGAGCTCGAGTCCCTCCTGGCCGACGCGGAGGGTGACGAAGGCGTTTCCGAAGCATCGTCCGCCCCCGCGATCGACCGCGTGGAGATCGTGCTCCCGAGCGAGACCCTCGAGCGGGTGTGGGTACTCGACACGCCCGGAACCAACGCCCTCGACGAGGCACACCAGCAGCTTGCCCTCGAGGCGGTGCGCCGCGCCGACGCCGCCCTGTGGCTGTTCGATGCAGGGCAGGCGGGCAAGCACACCGAGGCACGGATGCTGGACGAGCTGTCGGCTTCGGGCCGGGTGGTGGTTCCGGTGCTGAACAAGATCGACAGGCTTCGTCCGGGCGACGTGGCAGAGGTGCTCGCCGTGCTTTCCGAGGCGCTGGCGTCGTTGCCCGAGGTCGTGCCCATCTCCGCGCGCGCCGCCCTGCGCGCCCGCCTCGCCGACGACCCGGAAGGGCTCGAGGCGAGCGGCTTCGATCGGCTCACCGCGCGCCTCGAGCGTGACGTCTTCGCGCGCTCCCGGTCGCTCAAGCGTGCCGCCTGCGGAAGGCGCCTCCTCGGCATCCTCGACGGCGCGCTCGAGACCGAGGCCCAGGCCGCCGCCGGACAGGACGCGCGCATCGCCCGTCTCGCGGCCCTCGCCTCGCCGCTCGCCAGCATCTCGGTTGGCTTCGACGACACGCTCGACGAGGTGCTCGGCGCGCTCGAGCGGGCGCGGGATGCGGCCTTCGACGAGGCCGCGGCCGAGGTGCTCTCGTTCGTTCGCCCGAGGGCGCATCGCTTCGAGCGTCACGGCGCCGACCCGGAGGACCGGGCCTTCCTCGCCGACGTGCTCGACCAGCGGCTCGGCGCCGCTCTCGACGCGTGCGACGCAGCGCTGCAAGCGCGGGCCTCCACCTCCTTCGCGCGGGTGCTCGAGGGCGCGGGTTTCGAGCCGGCCGAGATCGATCGGCGCGTCGCCGCTGCGGTGGGCGCGCCGGTGGCGGCGTTCCGGGGCTATCAACGCGGCATGCTCGCGGGCGGCGCCCTGCGCCGGTTCTTCGACGAGGTGCTGCCGCACGCGACCCTCGAGCACGCGTCCATCGCCCTGGCCCTCGGTGCGGCCCGCGCGGACGCTAGACAGGAGCTGCGTCCGACGCTCTCGGAGGGGCTGCACGATTCTGCTGGCGGACCTCGAGGCGGAACGCACGGTGGCCGAGACGGAGGCGCGGGTCGCCCGCGATACCCTGTCGACCCGGACCTTCGGCCCCCTGCGCGCCCTGCGCGAGGTGCTGGCCGAGCTGGCCGGCGTGGATACCCTGACACGGGGACGGTCTCCCGGTGTCGCAGATTCGGCCGACTCCCCGAAAACAACGGGGGGATGAAAAAAGGGCCCGTCCTTTGCATCGCCCGTTTCCACCAGGCCAGTCGGGGCTTATACTCACCCCAGTCGAACGCCTCCCAAACGCGGCCGTGAGAGCAAGCTCGCGCGAGGAGGGGGAGTAGTGGATGGAGATAAAGCAGCAGCTCCGATTGTCTCAGCAGCTCGTGATGACTCCACAGCTGCAGCAGGCGATCAAGCTGCTGCAGATGTCCCGGATGGAGCTCGTGGACCTGGTTCGTGAGGAGATGCTCGAGAATCCGGTCCTCGAGGACCAGCTCGAGACCGGTGAGGCGGCCCGCGACAAGCTCGAGGCCGCCGAGGCGCCGACCCTGGACAAGCAGGTCGCCTCCGACGATCGGGCCGCCGCCGAGGAGTCCCACGACAAGAAGACGGACGACATCGACTGGGAGCGCTACCTCGAGAATCACGCCATGCAGGCGCCCATCCCCACCTTCCGGGGCGGGGGCGACTCGGACGAGCTGCCGGGCATCGAGGCGACCCTCACCAAGAGCGAGGACCTGACCGATCACCTCATGTGGCAGATCCGCATGAGCGACCTGGTGGAGGAAGAGCAGCGCTTCGCGATGCTCGTGGTCGGCAACCTGACCGACGACGGCTACCTCAAGCTCGAGGAGGTGCTGCCCGAGGAGGTGGTGCCGCGCCTGTCCGCCGAGGCGGACCTCGAGGCGGAGGACGCCGAGGAGGTGCTGAAGATCATCCAGTGCTTCGATCCGGTCGGCGTGGCCTCGCGCACGCTCGAGGAGTGCCTGCTCGTGCAGTCCGAGCACTTCGGGCTCGACGCCCTGTGCATCGAGGTCATCCAGAACCACCTGTCGAACCTGGAGAAGAAGAACTACCAGGCGATCGCGCGCGACCTGAAGGTGGCCGTCGAGGAGGTCTACGACGTCGCCCAGGTGATCGCCGACCTGGACCCGCGGCCGGGTCGCAACTACGCGGGCACGGAGCCCCAGTACATCACCCCCGACGTCTACGTGCACCGCGTCGGAGACAAGTACTTCGTCGTCCCCAACGACGACGGCATGCCCAAGCTCAAGATCAGCGGCTTCTACCGCTCGGCCATGGCGGGCGACCCCAAGGCCAAGGAGTACATCCAGTCGAAGCTGAGGAGCGCCCAGTGGCTCATTCGCAGCATCGACCAGCGCCGCAAGACCATCGTCAAGGTCACCGAGTGCATCGTCGACAAGCAGCGCGAGTTCTTCGACAACGGCATCGAGTTCCTCAAGCCCATGATCCTGCGCGACGTGGCGGAGGCGGTCGGCATGCACGAGAGCACCATCTCGCGCGTGACGAGCAACAAGTACGTGCATACGCCGCGGGGCTTGCTCGAGCTCAAGTTCTTCTTCAACAGCGCCATCCACCGCGACAACCAGGCGAGGACATCGCCTCCGAGAGCGTCAAGCAGGCGATCAAGAAGATCATCGGGGAAGAGGATCCGAAGAACCCCTACTCGGACCAGAAGATCGTCGAGATCCTGGCCAAGACCGACATCGACATCGCGCGCCGCACGGTCGCCAAGTATCGCGAGATGCTCGGGATCCTCAGCTCTTCCAAGCGTAAAAAGTACTTCTGACGAAAGTGGGCACGTAGGCGCATGGTGAGCAGGGCGCGGCGCGACAGTCGCACAGAGGGATGGACGGGACGCCCCTTCCACCCGCCCTCCACCCCACCATCCGCCCCGGCTTTCGCCTCCGCCCCCCCTGCGACGATGGCCCTCTCCATGGGGCTCTTGCCGAACGGAGCTCTCGTCGCTTCGCTCCTGCCATCCCGGAGCCGCGGGGGAGGGAGCCGATGCGCGCTCGGCCTCCGGAGCACAGGCCGGTGGACGGAGCGCTGGCCCCGCCGAACGTGCCGGAGCTCTCGTCGGGGCTTCGCCCCTCCTGCGATCCTGGGGAGGGGGGCGCGTACCCCCTTCCTCGAGCGAAGCGAGGGCGATCAACAAAGAGGTCCGGTCGCGGCTGTTCGCGGCCGTTGGGAGGATGCATGAACATTTCGTTCACGTTCCGGAACGTCGAGTCGTCGGAAGGGATCAAGAACTACGCGACCGAGAAGATCGCGAAGCTACAGAAGTACGTCCGGACGCCGATCGACGCCGAGGTCACCCTCTCGACAGAGAGGCACCTGCACTGCGTCGACGTGAGCGTCGGTGCGGACGGGCGGCGCTATGCAGGTCGTGAGGAGTCGGAGGACATGTACGCCTCCATCGACATGGTCATGGACAAGATCGATCGCCAGGTGCGCGACGCGAAGTCCACGGCCACGACGCGCAAACGGCACGGGGCCGGTGCCGCCGAGGTGGCCGTTGCTCTCGAGGGGCCGACCGAGGCCCGGGGGCGGAAGCTTTGAGGTAGCTTGCCCCGATGAATGGCCTAGGCGCGGGACGGACTTGTTTCATCCACCCCGCCCACCAGTCCTCCCGGGGGAGACCCCCCCGGAGCCCCCCCTCGGCCACTCGCGTTCGCTTGGGGCCGGGCTCGCCGTTGGCTCGCGCGCTCAGTGAGGCGCGGGGTTGCGGTGGGCCCTCCCGCGCGCGGGAGGCCGCCATGCCGTCCAAGGTCGAAGTGGTCTCTTCGGCTCTCCCGCTCCCGCGCGCGGGAGTCCGGTCTCGCGGTGCGCCTCCAACCCGTCCGCATCGGTCTCCCCCCTCCCGCTCGCGGGAGGGGACGGGGGGAGGGACCTCCGCTGCCACAACCGCGTGAGCCGGTTGCCTCCGGCCCGTCTCTCCAACTGTGTGTTCCATTTCGATGCGCGCCGCTCCGCGGCAAGGGGGCGGGTGTGACGGGCGGTTACGTCTCTTGCGTAGGACGGGTCCGTGGGGTAAGGGCCTGCCACCGATGGCGCTCGCCGACATCCTGCAGGTTCAGCGCGTCACGACGTCCCTCGGGGCGAGCGACAAGCAGGGTGTGTTGCGGGCGCTCGCGGACCTCTTCGCTGGCACGGACCCCGACCTCTCGGCCGAGCACATCTATCGTGTCTTCGCCGACCGGGAGAGCTTGGCGAGCACGGGGGTCGGCAGCGGTGTGGCCATCCCCCACGGACGCATCGCCGGTCTTGGCCACATGCGGGCGGCACTGGCGATCCACCCGAGCGGCGTGCCCTTCGATGCCATCGACGGCCGTCCCACCTGCATCTTCTTCGCACTCATCGCGCCCGATCACCAGACGGGCGAGCATCTCAAGGCCCTCGCCCGCATCTCACGCCTGCTTCGCGACGAGGCGCTCCGGGGGCGCCTGCGCGAGGCGTCCGATCGGGCCACGGCCTACGCGATCGTGGTCGAAGCCGATCACCGGATCTGAGGGCCTCGAACGGCGCGCTTCGACCAGGCCGAGACGCGGCTGTCCGGTCCCGCCCCGCCGCGGCCAAACCCCGGGCCCCAGCCCTTCGCGGTCGAGCGGACGCGCGTGCCGCCATGGCCTATGCTTGTCCCGTGCATCACGGCTCCGACCAGAGCGTCATTCCTCCCCGCTTCGTGTCGGTGCGCGATCTGCTTGCCGATGCCGACCTGGAGGAGCACGTCTCGGTGCGTGCGGGGCAGCAAGGGATGGACCGCGCCGTCACCCACGCGCGCATCCAGAAGTCGGGTCTGGTGCTCGCCGGCCACGTCCGCGGCATCGTTCCGACGCGCGTGCAGATCCTGGGCGAGACCGAGTTGACCTTCCTCGCCGGCCTCGATCCTGCGACGCGGCGTGCGCGGATCGACGGATTCATCGCGCTCGGCCTCTCCCTCGTCGTCGTCACCCGCGGTGTCGAACCGCCGCCCGATCTGCTCGACGCAGCGACGCGCACCGGTACGCCCCTGGTCGTCGCGTCCCCGCGCTCGAGCACGACCATCAACGCGATCCACGCCGTGCTCGACCGCCTGCTGGCCCCGGAGCAGACGGTCCACGGGGTCCTCGTGGAGGTCCACGGTCTCGGGACGCTCTTGCTCGGGCCGAGCGGCATCGGCAAGAGCGAGTGTGCCCTCTTCCTGGTCGAGCGCGGCCACCGCCTGATCGCCGACGACCGCGTGATCATCACAGAGCTCGTCACGGGACGGGTCGTGGGGCGGCCACCGCCGCTGCTTCGCCACCATCTCGAAGTGCGTGGCCTCGGCATCCTCGACATCCGTGACCTCTTCGGCGCGACGGCCGTGCGGGACGACAAGGCCATCGACCTGGTGGTCGAGCTGTGCCCCTGGCGCGACGACGACGACTTCGACCGGCTCGGCCTCGAGGACCTGTCCCACGCCATTCTCGGAGTCACGGTGCCCAAGCTCCGTATCCCGGTCCGGCCCGGCCGCGACATGGCCGTCATCCTCGAGGTGGCCGCGCGCAACCAGCTCCTCAAGAGCGCTGGCCGGCACGCGGCCCGGGACTTCGCGAGGAACCTGGCCCGGTCCCTCGGCCTTCCGGACCCGACGGTCGAGTGACCCTTCCGGGCGGCCGCGCGGCGCACGAAATCCGTACTACACTCCGCACACGTGGCTGAAGGCCTGCACATCGTGGTGGTGACCGGAATGTCGGGCGCGGGTCGCAGCACGGCGCTGCACGTGCTCGAGGACCTGGGGTTCTTCTGCGTCGACAATCTGCCACCCTCCCTCGCGCCCCGGCTCCTCGAGATGCTCGGCGACGGCGACGGAATCGGTCGCGTCGCCCTGGGCGTCGACGTCCGGACGGGCGCCTTCCTCGAGGGGGCCGCCCAGGTCTTCGACGTGCTCGAGCAGGGGGGCCACGAGGTCGAGGTGCTCTTCCTCGACTCGTCGGACGAGGCCCTGGTGCACCGCTTCAGCGAGACGCGCAGGCCCCATCCCCTCGCACCGGGTGGGGACGTGGTCGCCGCGATCAAGCGCGAGCGCGAGCGGCTCGCCTCCCTGCGTGCGCGCGCCACCCACGTCATCGACACGACCGACAGGTCGATCCACGACACGCGGCGCCTCCTCGTCGACTGGGTGGCACGCGGTGGCGGTCGGCCCCGCATGGTGACCCGCGTGGTGTCCTTCGGGTTCAAGTACGGGCTGCCCCTCGACGCCGACCTCGTCTTCGACCTGCGCTACCTGCCGAACCCCCACTTCGTGCCGGAGCTCAAGCCCTTGACGGGTCTCGACGAGAACGTCTCCCGCTTCGTCCTCGAGGCGCCAGCGACCAAGGAGCTGCATGTCCGAGCTCGCGCCGCTGCTGGAGCACCTGTTGCCGCTCTACGAGCGCGAGGGCAAGAGCTACCTGACCATCGCGGTCGGTTGCACCGGTGGCAGGCATCGCTCGGTCGCCGTCGCCGAGGAGCTCGCGATGCGCCTTCGTGCGGGCGGCGAGGTGGTGGTCGCGCACCGCGACATGAAACGGACCGAGGGGTGATCCACACCGTCGAGCAGACCTTCGAGATTGTCAACACCCTCGGCATGCACGCGCGGGCGGCAACCAAGCTCGTCCAGACGGCGGCGCGCTTCGAGTCCACGGTCGAGATCGAGAAGGACGGGCAGAGGGCCGACGCCAAGAGCGTCATGGGCGTGCTCCTCCTGTGCGGGCAACAGGGCGCGCGCGTGACCGTGCGAGCCACGGGCCTCGACGCGGAGGCGGCCGTCGAGGCGATCGGGGCGCTGATCAGAGCCCGCTTCGGGGAGGACGAATGAGCGTCACCGGGCGTCAGGTGCTCTACGGCATCGCGGCGAGCCACGGTGTGGCGGTGGGCCCGGCCGCCCTGCGCGACCGCCACGGACCCGTCTGGTATCGGCGGCGCATTCCGCCCGACCGGGTCGCGGACGAAGTGCGCCGTCTGCGCGACGCCATCGAGGCCTCTCGCACCGAGCTCGAGGGGATCCGCGCCGAGCTCGGGACGCTGGGTCAGGGCGACTTCCAGCTCCTGCTCGACGCGCACCTGCTCATGCACCGCGACGAGCTGTTGGTCGACGCCGCCGTGAGGGCCATCGAGTCGGACCGCATCGGCGCCGAGTGGGCGCTCCGGCGTACCGTCGAGTCGCTCATGACCCAGCTCGCCCAGGCCGGGTCCGGCTACTTCCGCGAGCGCGCCCAGGACGTGGAGTTGGTGGCGCAGCACATCCTCCGGCAGCTCGCCGGGCAGGAGCCCAGGCCCGCCTTCGAGACGCCGTCGGTCGTGATCGCCAGCGACGTAAGTCCGGCCGACGCGGTGCAGCTCCTGCGCGCGCCCGTGCTCGCCCTCGTGACCGCCCTCGGCAGCGCGTCGAGCCACACGGCCATCCTGGCGCGCGCCCTCGACGTGCCGGCCGTCGTCGGCGTGGCGGACGTGCTCCTGCGCACCGAGGAGGGCGAGACCGTCATCGTGGATGCCCTGCGTGGCGCCGTGGTTCTCGGGGCCGACGAGCCCGAGCAACGCGACGCGCGCGAGCGCGGGGAGCGCTACGCCCGATTCACCTCCCGCCTGCGCGAGCGGCGCGACGTGCCGGCGACCACCGTCGACGGCGTGGGGGTCGAGCTTCGCGCCAACATCGAGCTGCCCGCCGAGGCGGCGGTCGCGGTGGACGAGCAGGCCCACGGCATCGGCCTGTACCGGACCGAGTTCCTCTACCTCAACCGCCCCTATTCCACCGGGCGAGGACGAGCAACTCAAGGTCTACTCGGACGTGGTCCGCGTCACGGCGCCCCGGACCGTGGTCTTCCGCACGTTCGATTCCTCGGGGACGACAAGCTGCCGGGTGGCGGGCAGGTTCCGCGCACGCGCAACCCCGCCCTCGGGATGCGCGGGATCCGTCTTTCCCTCGCGCGGCCCCGACTCTTCCGCACCCAGCTCCGCGCCCTGTTGCGCGCGGCGGTCCACGGCCCGGTCGAGGTCATGCTGCCGCTCGTCACCACCCTCGAGGAGCTCCGCGAGGCGCGGACCATGGTCGAGCAGTGCTCGGACGAGCTCAAGGCCCAGGGGTTGCCGTACCGCCGCGTCCCCCTGGGCATCATGATCGAGGTGCCCGCCGCGGCGCTCATGGCCGACGCGCTCGCCAGGGAGGCGGCTTTCTTCTCGGTCGGCACCAACGACCTCGTGCAGTACAGCCTGGCGCTCGACCGCGGCAACCCAGAGGTGGCGGCGCTCGCCTGCGCCTACGACCCGGCCGTCCTCAAGCTACTCGACATGACGGCGCGGGCCGCCGAGGCCAACGCCATCCCCTTCGGCATGTGCGGCGACATGGCCGCCGACCCGGTCTCGCTGCCGCTCGTCGTCGGTCTCGGCTACCGCCGTCTGTCGGTGCCCCTCGGCGTGCTGCCGCTCTGCCGCGAGGTGCTGCGTCGCATCGACGCCCAGGCCGCGACGCGCGCGGCTCGCGAGGCATTGATGTGCGGCAGCGCGGCCGCCGTTCGGAGGCTGGTCGTCGAGCGTTTCGGCAAGGGTCTCGGCGACCTGTGGGCGGAGAACGGGATCGAGGTCGGCTGACTGTGAGGCCTCTGCCCGGCCGCCGTCAGTTACCGAGGAGCGGAGGGGGCGGCGGAGGTTCGGTCGGCTCGCCGGGCGGCCGATTGTGGGTCGCTTCGTAGAGCAGGTGGGAGAGGTCGCGCTCGCTCGCGAACCCCGTCTTGCGATTGACCTCGATGCCGGCTGCGTCGAGCATGACGTAGGTCGGGACCGTGTCGACGGTGCCGAGGCTGCTCGTTCCTCCCACGATGTCGTCGTCGGGATCGTAGGCGACGGGGAAGGGCGGATTCAGGGCGGCGGCCCAGGCATCGCCCAGCCGGCGGGCGTCGGGCTCGATGGCGATGCCGACGACGTGGACCTCCGGGTGCTGCCTCACGAAGCCTCGGAGTGGATGGAGCGCCGCCTGGCTCACGCCGTCGAAGGTGGCGAAGAGGAAGAGCAGGACGGGGCGGCCGCGCAGCCGGCGCAGGTCGACGAAGCTGCCGTCCGTGGTCTGCACCGACAGGGTGATGGGCTCGGGCGGCGGTGCGCCGGTCGAATGGCCGACGACTTCGGTCGATGCGCCTCCGCACCCGGCGGCGAGCAGGAACGCGGCGAGCAGCACGCCTCGCACGAAGCCCGCGTCAGTCCTTCCCACTGGCGCCGACGAAGCCGTCCTCCCGCTCGCGGAACAGGACGTTGAAGGTGGTGAGCGAGCCGTAGCAGCTCGTGATGTACTGCTGCAGCTGCACCTTCTCGTCATCGGCGAGCTTGGGGTGGCCGTTGATCTTCTGCTCGAGGACGCGGAGCTTGTCTCGCACCATCACGATCTTGTGGAAGAAGGCGTCGATGGGCACGCGCTTCTCCTGCGTGTCGCCGCGCCCGGGCACGAGCACGACCTCGCCCCCACGCCATCGGTCGCCCATCGGTGCGTCCCGAATCCCCAGCTCGTCGAGCAGAACCTCGCGCAGCACCGTGCGGAACTCGTCTTGGTCCATGTCGATCCCGATTCTCCTGCGGAATGCGCGGCCGGGGCGGTGGCGGCTCCGGCTCGCGGTGACGGCGTGGGGACCCGGCGACGGGCTTGCGGCGGAGGGCGCCCTCCCACGAGCTGCCGATTGGCTTGTGGCTCTCGCAGGTGGACGTGTCGCGCAGGGGGGACGGCCAGCAACCCAGACGACAATCGCCCGTGGCGACGCCGTCGGCCTCCGTCTGCATCGGCACGAAGAACCCGCAGGTACCACAGCGGCCGGTCAGATCCCGGTCCATGGACGGCAACCTATCACGAGCGGCGCCGTCGTCGAGCGAGCGCCCTCCCGAAGAGGACGAAGGCCGCGATGCCGAGGAGCCCCGTGCCCAAGGCCAGCCAGAAGCGGCGCCGCGAGGCGTAGAAGGACAAGGCGCTCTGGCCGGGCTCGACGGGTCCCGCCGCCGGCGAGGCTCCGTGTCGCGCCCGGGCACCGCCGCACACGAAGGGCCCCTTGCCCGTGAAGGTGCAGCGCTCGAACAGCGTGCCGTCGGGCTCGACGGTCCGGATCGTGACGCGCTCCCCCTCGACCTGCACGTCGACGTAGTGGTGGACCGTGGCAAAGGCGAGCTGGCCAGGGTCGTGGCGGTTTACCGGATAGAGGGGAGCGCCCGCGCCGCCCGTGACGATGTACTTGAGACCGTCGACCTCGCCGCGCTCGTAGTCGTGATCGTGCCCCGCGAACACAAGATCCACTCCGTGACGGCGCAGCATCTCGGGCACACCCGACTGGGCGAGCTCCGGGTCGCCCCCGTGGTGTCCGCTCGAGTAGGGGCCCTGATGCAACGCGACGAAGAGGTGGTGGACGTTCGGATTGGCGTCGGCCGCCTCGAGGGCGTGCTCGAGCCACGTCCACTGGGCGTTGCCCCGGTCCCAGGCGTCGTTGGAGTCGAGCATCAGGAAGCGCACCGAGCCCCAGCTGAAGGCGTAGTAGGTCGGATGGGACGCGTCGGCGGGCAGGGCCACGTAGCGCTCGGACAGGCGGAGGCCCACGCCGGGATCGTAGGTCTCGTGGTTGCCGACGGCGGCGAAGAAGGGGACGTCGCGGAGTAGGGGCTCCTCGACCCGGAAGAACCGATCCCAGGCATGATCGTCGCTGCCTCGCACGACCATGTCCCCCGTTTCGACGACGAACGATGGCTGGTCGCGCACGATGGCCGCCACCACGGTGGCGTGGGCCGCGGCGTCGCTGCGGCTGTCGCCGTAGACCACGAAGTGCACGGGCCCCGTGCCGAATGGCGGAGGCGTGCGGAAGTGACCCTTGACCGAGCCGCCGCCGCCCAAGGAGATGCGGTAGTCGTAGCGGCTCTTCGGGGTGAGCCCTTCGAGCACGACGCGGTGCATGGTGGCCGCGGGCGCCTCCGCCATCACGGGCGTCGCCGCGCCGTCGGTCCGCGCTTCGACGTGGGCGGCTTCCGGCGTGGGGGTCTCGAAGAAGACCGTCACGCGGTCGGGGCGCGCGTCCATCAGCCATGGGCCCTTCTCGAGGGGCCCCTCCGCCCGGGCGGTGCCCGCCATCGCGCAGGCGCCGAACGCGAGCAGCAGGCAGAGGGTGGTTGTCTCGAAGCCGCGCACGGCTCCTCATATAGCAGCAACGCCCTGCCCCCGCGTGACTCGTCGCGCATCTGTGACCGGATTGAATGCGTCGGTGCGTCTGTTATAGGAGCCACGCCCTCCATGGCTCGCCGCGCTGCATGCCCAAGGCCCGCGCCCGCCCGCGCCGCGCACCTCGCCCGGGTTCGACGTCGCCTCGACGCGTTGCTCGAGAGCTACGACCCCCTCGCTCGGCGGGCGGCCGACCCGGTGAGCTTCGTGCACCGCTACGAGGACCCGGCGGACCAGGAGATTGTGGCCCTCCTTGCCGCAACCCTCGCGTTCGGCAACGTGGTGGCGGTGCGGGCGAGCGTCGCCCGGGTCCTCGAGGTGCTCGGTCCCTCGCCCGCCGCCGCGCTCGGGCGGCTCGGGGAGCGGGCGCTCCGCCGCCGACTCGACGGATTCGTCCACCGCGTCTACCGCGGCCCGGACGTGGCGCGGATGCTGGCGCGGGCGGCCCGGCTGCAACGCGACCACGGGAGCCTCGGGCAGGGAATGGTGGCTCACTTCACGGATACCGGGGGCGACCTGCGCGAGTCCCTCGCCCGCCTCGCCGATGACCTGCGCGGGCCGGGGCCGTCGCGGGGCTCTCCCACCTGGTCTGTGACCCGCGGGCGGGCAGCGCATGCAAGCGCCTGCTCCTTCTCCTTCGCTGGATGGTGCGCCCGGCCGATGGCGTCGACCTGGGGCTGTGGCCCCTGCCCACGTCCGCCCTGCTCGTTCCCCTCGACACCCACGTCCACCGCATCGCTCGGAACCTGGGCCTGACCCAGCGTCGCGACGCCTCGTTTCGCACCGCCGAGGAGGTGACGGCCGTGCTGCGCGGCTTCGACCCGGCCGATCCGGTCAAGTACGACTTCGCCCTGTGCCACCTCGGCGTCTCGCGCGAGTGTCCGAGCCGGCCCGACCCGGAACGCTGTGCGCGCTGCGTGTTGCGGACCGTCTGCGTGCAGTGGGCGAGCTGACGTTTGCCCTCGGCGAGGGGGGCCGTCGGCGAGGCTGGCCGGGGCCGGGAGGGGGGGCGGTTTGACAGAGGCGCCTGCGCGAGGTGAGATTCTGCGGCCTGCTTGCATGGGAGGCTCAGATGCGCAGAGGTCTCTTGTCGCCCTTCGTGGCGAGCGCCGCGCTGGCGTTGACGCTCGTTTTCGTGACGGGCACCGCCCGCGCCACCGTGGTGGTTCCACTCACCTTGGCCCAGCAGGTGCAACGCGCTGACCTGGTCGTGCGCGCCACCGTGGGCGCCCAGCACAGCGCCTACGTGCCCGCGCGCGGTGCCATCCTGACGTGGACCACGCTCCGGGTCACCGAGACCCTGAAGGGCCAGGCGCCCTCGACCCTCCTGCTCCGCCAGATGGGGGGCGTGGCCAACGGCATGGAGGAGATGGTCCCGGGCGATGCCCACCTCTCGCAGGGTCAGGACGTGCTCGTCTTCCTGCACCGCGAGGGCGGCACGGTGTTCCTCCTGGCCCTGGCCCAGTCCTGCTACTTCGTGGACCAGGCCACCGGGAGGGTCCACCGCGACCTCTCCGAGCTGACCTTCGCGGCCCTGGGCCAAACGGGCATGCGCCTGTCCCGAGCGCCGTCCCAGACGTCGCAGATTGACGTGCTCCGTGCGCAAATCCGCGCCCTCGTGGGAGGTGCGCGATGAAGGGGGCGGCCACAGCGGCTGCGCTGCTCTTGGCGGTGGGCCTGGCGCCAGCGGCCGCCCACGCCTATGTGCGGGAGTCGTCCAACTGGAACCCGAGCTCGCTGCCCATCCCCTACCGCATCAACACGAGCAGCGCGCCGTCTTCCCTCGGAGCGAGCACCGCCCGGACCGCGGTCGAAGGGGGCTTCAGCACCTGGGCCGGGCCCTCGTGCACCGCCTGGCGTGCGACCGACGCGGGCACGACGACGGGCAGCGCCAACTCGAGCGATGGTCAGAACACGATCCTGTGGCTCAGCGGGAGCTGGCCTGCGGAGCTCGGGGACGCGAGCACCACGATTGGCATCACCACGCCGGTCTGGACCGTCGGCGGCTACTTCGACGACGCCGACATCCGTTTCAACGACGTCGGCTTCACCTGGAGCACCACCGGGACCGGTGGAACGGTCGACGCCCAGTCGATCGCCACCCACGAGGAAGGCCACTTCCTCGGCCTCGACCACACGCCGATCAGCTCCGCCATCATGTACGCCTCCTACTCGAGCGGCCTCAAGCGCACCCTGTCCTCGGATGACCAGAACGGCGTGTGCGCCATCTACCCCGGCTCGGGTTCGCCTCCTCCTCCGCCCGACGGCGGTACCTCCTCGTCCGATCCCTGCAGCGCCTACGGCAGCACGTGCGACGGGTGCACGCCCAACGCCGGCTGCGGTTTCTGCGGGGCCACCTCGACCTGCGAGAGCGGCACGAGCAGCGGCCCGACTAGCGGCTCCTGCGCGGGCGGCTACGTATGGTACCCGATGGACTGCAGCGCGGCCGCCCCCGGCACGGGGCGCTTCGGGGACCCGTGCGGCACGAGCACCGACTGCGGCACGACCATTTGCGCGGACGACGGCCGGGGTGGCGGCTTCTGCAGCCGGAGCTGCGTCGACGACTGCGGCTGTCCGAGCGGTTTCACGTGCGCGGCGACGACGGTCTCCGGGCTCAGCGTGTGCTTCGCTGGCACGCGGATGTGCGCCGCGCCGCCGCCTGTCGATGCCGGTCCGCCGCCACCTGTCGACGCCGGTTCGCTGCCGCCGCCTGTCGACGCCGGTTCGCTGCCGCCGACCGACGCCAGCTCGGGTCTGCCCGATGCCGGCTCGGGGAGTCACAACAACGACGGCGGCGGGATTGGGACGGACGCCGGGCACTTCACCCCGGGGGCGCGCAGCAGCGGATGCGGTTGCTCGGTTCCGGGCGAGGGCGGTGCGCCCGCGGCGCCCCTCGGGCTCCTGCTCTTCGGCGGCCTCCTGGGCCTGGCAATCCGCCGCCGCCGGCGCTGATCCCACCTTCGAGCCCGCGCAGCCGCCACCGCCCCTCGGACGCGGCGGCCTGCGCGGGACGCCCGGACATGGGGTCGTCGCACGCGCGTTCCGTCCCCCCGTCGGCAGCGTGCCGCGTCGGCGCGATTGACGTCGGTCAGCCGCGCAGGAACGCCGCGAGCTTCTGCTCGGCCTCGCGCACGTCTCCCTCGTCGCGCATCTGCGCGCCCGCCCTGAGGCCGTCGTTCTGCGCGAAGCGCACCAGTCCGTGGTCGCGCAGGGCGAGCAGGGCTCCCTCGAGGCGTGACTTCGACAGGGACTCGCGCTGCTCGATCTCTCCAGCCAGGTACATGCGTTGGCCGAGTGCCAGGGCCCGCTTGATCCAGTCCTTGCGCGAGGTCGTCTCCTCGAGCAGCACCTTCGAAGCGCGGGCGGCGAGCCGATAGCTCTCGAAGTAGGTCCGGAGCATCTCCCGGTAGAGCGGCAGGCGTAGTGCGAGGGGCCCCTCGGCCGGCCGGACGTGGTCGGCGATGCGCTCGAGTTCGCCCACCTCCAGCATGTGGGCGAGGGCGTCGTCGAAGATCTCGCCGAAGGTCGCGTCGGCCCGGTACATGAACTCGTACTTGAACACGCGGGAGAGCTGCCGGACGCGCTCGCGCAGGGTCCCAACCGAGATCGGCTGGTGGCCCGAGACGACGAGGGCCGAGGCGATGAGAGCGCTCGGGACGAAGAAGTGCAGGATCGTGTTCTTGTAGTATTCGAGGCCGATCCGTCGTTCCTCCGGGACCGCGTAGATTGCCTCGTCCCCCGTGTCGTGTCGGGTCAAGAGCTTGCCGTCGAGGAACAGGGAGACCGCTTCCCGCAGGATGTCGTCGCGCACCCCGCCCGTGCCGTCGCGGATCGTGCCCGCGATGCGCGCGCCGAGCGCGTCTAGCATCTCGAGTAGCCGGCCGGCGATCTCCACGAGCTCGCTATGCGCCATGCCGCGGCGGCGGTGGACGAGCAGGGCGGTGGCCACGAGGGACGCGGGCGTGACGACCGTGACGCGGTTGATTTCGTAGCCGGCGCGGTGGGCGATGCGCTGCACGAGCAGGCGCCGCTGGGTCGGGGAGAGCGCGTCGCGCGGGTCGGCGCTCGTCCCATTCCCCTCCGCGGTCTCCGGCAGGCCCTCGGCGAGCGCGTCCTCGAACGAGAGCAACTCCCCGAACTGCACGTAGAGCCGGCCGTACTTCGATCGGAGCACCTGTGGCGTCTTGAGCAGTCCGCCGATGTTCTCCCGCTCCTTCTCACCGCCACTCAGCTCGTGGACGTAGGAGCGTTGCTCGATGATGCGCTCGTAACCGATGGAGATCGGCACGAAGCGCACGTCCCGCCCGTGCAACAGCAGCGCCGCGTCGACCACCATCGACAGAAGCCCGTACTTGGGCGGCAAGAGCTTGCCCGTCCGCGAGCGGCCACCTTCGATGAAGAACTCGATGGGGAATCCCTCGACCATGAGCTTGCGCAAGTAGGCGTCCACCAGCGCCGCGTAGAGCTTGCTCCCGCGGAAGCTGCGCTTGATGAAGAAGCCGCCCGCCCTTCGCAGCACGGGCCCGAGAGGCCAGAAGCTCAGGTTGTCGCCCGCAGCGATGAGCGGCGCCGAGAGGGCGTTGACATAGAGGACGAAGCTCAGGATGAGGTAGTCGACGTGGCTCTTGTGACTCGGCAGGAGCACGACCGGTCCCTCGCGCGCGGCCTGACGCAGCCGTTCGATGCCCTCCTTGTCGACCTCGAGCCCGTCGTAGATCCGGTTCCAGACCCAGTCGAACAGCCGCGCCAGGAGGCCCAGGGCCCGCGGGTCCTGGTTGGCGCAGAGCTTGCGGAGTTCCTTGCGGGCCTCCTTCTCGACCTTCGCGAGGGGCCGACGGGAGGCGCGTGCCTCCGACTCGATGTGCTTGCGCACCCGAGGGCTGCGCATCAGCTCCTCGCGGATGCGTGCAGGCGACTTCTGGGTGGGCCCGAGCACGACGGTCCGCTCGCGCTCGATGCGCCGCAGGAGCGCGTAGCGGACCTTGTCCGCGATCTCCCCGTCGGTGAGGTCCGGGTGCTGCTCGAGGAAACGGCGCAGGTCGAAGGGCTCACCCGAGCGCAACAGCGCATTCCGGTAGTTGAGCAGGAACTGGAGGAACACCCGGATGCGTCCGGGCCACTCGCTCGGCCCGAAGAAGAGGTCCAGCAGGGAGCGGTCCTGTCGGGCCGGGAGCTTGCTCCAGACGAAGGTCTGGGGCACCAGCAGCACCGGCTCTTCGATCTGGCGCTGGGTCTCGACGAGCGTACGAATCAGGTCGATCTGCAGGTCCTGACCCTTGCGGGCAGCGCGGCCGAGGCGGGGCAGGCGCCGCAGGAAGAGCAGGGCGCTCGCGCCGCTTCGCACGACCTCGGACAGGGCCCGGTCCTCGGGGATCGGTCTCCGGAGACGGAGCCGCCGGCCGCCCCTGCCAAAGGGCTCGAGGATCCACAGCCCCAGGTCATTGACGAAGCGGACGAGCGGCAGGCCGAAGCGCTTGACCAACCAGTCGAGGCACAGGAAATCGAGCAGCGACAGGGATCGCATCACGTAGACGACGACGCCCCGCCGGGCCGCATCGCCCACCACGCCGCTCCACCGCTCGTCCACGTGGATGTGGGCAAAGAAGCGACGGTAGAGCCAGCGCAGGATCGCGTTGGGCTCGTAGGGCGCCGGCGGCGGTGCCGACGACGGGGTGGCGCTGTGCCGCTCCATTGCGGGCGCACACCGTAGAGTCTCTCACGGCCTGCGTCGAGCGGCCCCGGGCCGAGGGGGCGGGCGGGAGAGGGGCGCGGGGTGGTGGCCGCCGATCAGAACGATGCCTCGATCGCCCGGCGCTGGCCCCGGCTCAGGGAGATGCCGGTGAAGCGCTTCTCCGTGGTCCGATAGCGGACCAGCACCGTGTACGTGTCGGCGCTCAGGTGGGCGGGCACGCCGCTGCCGAGCGTGCCGACTCGCCGCCCTCCTTGCATGATGGTGGCCAGTCCGGCCGCCCGCCGGCCGTTGGCCGAGATCATCACCTCGAGGATCCCGGTGGGAAAATCGGCCTGCACCTGGGCGCTCTGGTTTCCCCGCACGGTGACCGGCCGCTGCTGCTCTGGCTGATCGAGGGCGCCGTCCAGGCGAAGCACGGCCGTGTACTGGCCTGCGGGCAGGGTGAGGGGCGCGCCACAGGACCCGGTCGCGACCTGGGTGTCCCCCTGACGCACCACCAGGGTGCCGCTGGCGGGCGCGCCGTTCTCCAGGATGCGGCACGAGAGCCGGCCGTGGGCGGCGGGGGGCGCGGGGCGATGGGGCGGGCTCGGCTGCAAGCGCCTGGGAGCGAGGTGGCGGGGACCCAGGATCGGCATGGGGCGAACGTGGGGCGGCATGGCGCGCTGAGCCGAGGCGAGGCCGGGCACCGACAGGAGCACAACCCAGAGCCCGAGGCCGACGAGGCGGAGGGCGGTCGAGGGGGTCGGCATGCGGATCATCGGGTTCCTTTCGGGGCGACTGTGGGGGCCCGGTCCCTTTCTGGGACGGGGCGGGGCCTTCCCCATTCACCCCAGCATCGTCCCCGCGCCCGCTCCCCCCCGCAACCCCTCGGCGCGCCTCCCCCCTGCCGTCCGTCTAGCGGGAGCCCGGTTCGACAGGCTGCGCCGGTGGCGATGGCGATCCAGACTTGCGCCTGGACCTCCCAGGGCGATCGAGTTCTCGATTCCCCGATCATCTCGGAGACCTCCGGCGTGGGGTGGCACGTCTGGGCTGCCCGGAGGGGCCGTGGCGGCAGTCATTATCGAACAAGAAGGGGGTGGGAGGGGATCGACAAGGGCGCGGAAATTTGATCGAACCTCGTCACCGGGGCGCGCTGCTCCGGGGAGGCGAGGAGCGAGTGCGATGGCCCGAAAGACGAGAGCCCAGCAAATCGAGCGTGAGAATGAGGCCGCTGCGCTCGGCTATTTTGCCGAGGCGCTGAGGGAGCTTCCTGACCCGCGCCGCCGTCAGGGCGTGCGCTATCCGCTGCAGGCGGTGGTCGTGACCGCGCTGATGGCGATGGTGTGCGGCTGCGACGACGCGGAGGCGATGGAGTTGTGGGGGGAGGCGAACGAGGAGTGGCTGGCCACCTTGGTCGACCTTCCCCACGGAGCCCCGACGCAGGACGTGTTCCTGAGCGTGCTGGGTGCACTCGACCCGGCGGCGTTCCAGAAGGTCTACCAGCGCTGGGCACACCTGGTATCGCTGCGTCTTGATGGGCAGGCCGCAAGACACGTCGCCATCGACGGCAAGACGAGCCGCCGCAGTGGAGACAAGAGCACGGGGAAGAGTCCGATTCACACCGTGAGCGCCTATCTCGCGGGGGCCGGCGTCGTCCTGAGCGCCAGTCAGGTGAGGGACAAGGAGAACGAAATCGTCGCAATTCCCGAGGTGCTCGCGGTGCTCGACCTTCGCGGAGCCATCGTGACGGTCGACGCGATGGGGTGTCAGACGAAGATCGCCGAAGCGATCGTTGAAGGCGGTGGCGACTATTTGCTCGCGGTCAAAGACAACCAGCCTTCGCTCCATCGTGAGGTCGTGGAGACCTTCGCCGAAGCGGACGACCCACGCCCCCGTAGCGTCGACGAAGCGCCCCGCCCCGGGATGCTCGAGCACGAGGAGACGAGCAAAGATCACGGCCGTCTCGAGACGCGCCGCGTCCGTGTGACCTCCGACCTCGATTGGGTGCTCTCGAAGGACCGCTGGCGAGGGCTCGGCTTCGTCGTTCAGGTTCAACGCGAGCGCACGGTCCTCGCTACCGCCAGGACCTCCACCGAGACGGCCTACTACATCGGCAGCGGCTCAGCCGCTTCGGTCACCGAAATCGCTCGCAAGATCCGGGACCACTGGCGCATCGAGAACGAGCTCCACTGGGTTCTCGACCTGGCCTTCCGCGAAGATGAGGCGCGACACCGCGCCAACAACGCGGCCGCCAACATGGCCACCCTCCGCCACTTCGCCCTCGGGATCGTCAAGCAGGACGCCACGCGCAAGGTCGGCGTGGCCAACGCCCGCAAGAGGGCCGGCTTCGACCGTGACTACCTCCTCCACCTCATGCGCGGCGCCAGCTCCCAGCCTGGCTAGAACTCGATTGCCCTGCTGGACCTCCCGGTCCGCTTGACACCCCGCCCGGAGCCGGATACTAAAGCCGCCCCCGACCGTGGGGTGGAGCGGCCGCCTCGCGCGGCCGGTCGAGCGGTCCCGCAGTGGAGAGAGAACGATGCGCACCTACAGCGCCAAGACTTCTGAAATGTCGCGTCGTTGGTTCGTCGTGGACGCGACCGACGTACCGCTCGGCCGTCTCGCCTCGCGCGTGGCGTCGGTGCTTCGCGGCAAGCACAGGCCGGAGTTCACGCCCCATGCCGACGCGGGCGACTTCGTCGTCGTCGTCAACGCCGACAAGGTCCGGCTGACGGGCGCCAAGCTCGAGCAGAAGCACGCCTATCGCCACTCCGGCGCGCCGGGCGGGCTCAAGGCGGAGAGCTACCGGCACCTACTCACGCGCCGGCCCGACTTCGCGATCGAGAAGGCCGTGCGTGGCATGTTGCCCAAGACCTCCCTCGGTCGCCGGATGGTGAAGAAGCTCAAGGTGTACGCGGGCGGAACCCACCCGCATGCAGCGCAGAAGCCCGAGGCCATGGCGTTCTGAGAGGAAGCCTCTCGAACCCCCTCGCTCGAACGGCGCTGACAAAGTAGAGGAACGCATTCATGCCCCAGGCGATCATCCACGGCAGGTACTACGGCACCGGCAAGCGCAAGAACGCCATCGCGCGTGTCTTCCTGAAGGCGGGTTCCGGTGAGCTCTCGATCAACGGTCGGACCGCGGAAGACTACTTCCCGCGCGAGTCCCTCCGGTTCCTGATCCAGCAGCCCTTCGAGGCGATCGAGCAGGCCGGGCAGTACGACGTAGAGGCGAATGTGTCGGGTGGCGGTGTGGCCGCCCAAGCCCAGGCGCTCCGGCATGGCATCGCCCGCGCTCTTCTGCACGTCGCTGAAGACACGCGCACGCCGCTCAAGCGCGCAGGCCTGCTCACGCGGGACGCGCGCAAGAAGGAGCGCAAGAAGCCGGGGCAGCCGGGTGCGCGCAAGAAGTTCCAGTACTCGAAGCGCTGAGTTGGCGGCCGTCCCGCTCGGGGTTCTGTTCTATCCACCCGCCCACCCCCACCCGTAATCCTCCCGGGGGGAGACCCCCCGAGACCCCCCCCCGGCGTGGCGCTACGCTTCACGCCGGGCTCGCGGTCGCTCGCGGGGCGCTGGGCGAGGTCGTTGGGGCAAGGGATGGATCCCTCGACTTCGAGGTGATGGCGTGAGCTCTGGCTTGCTTCGCGCTGCCGTCGTGGGGGCGAGCGGGTACGCGGGGGCCGAGGTCGTGCGCTTGCTGCTCGGTCATCCGCGCGTCGAGGTGACGACCCTCTGCGCGCAGCGTCACGCGGGAGAGCCGCTCGCACGTGTACTGCCGAGTCTCGCGGGTCTCTGGCAGGGGACGATCGAAGCCTTCGATGCCGATGCTGTGGCTGCGGCCGCAGACCTGGTGTTTTGTGCGCTACCACACGGAGTCAGCGCTCCGGTCGTCGCCTCGCTCCGTGAGCGCGGCCTCCTGGTGGTCGATCTGTCGGCCGACTTCCGCCTGCGCGACCTCGGGGTCTACGCAGCCTGGTACGGCGAGCACGGTGCCCCTGGCCTCATCGACGAGGCGGTCTACGGCCTGGTCGAGCTCGAGCGCGCGGCCCTTCGCGATGCCTCCCTCATCGCCGTGCCGGGCTGCTACCCTACCGCCACCATCCTCGCCCTTGCACCCCTGCTCGACGCCGGCCTGGTCGAGGTCGAAGGCATCGTCGTCGACGCCAAAAGCGGCGTGTCGGGTGCCGGGCGGTCCCCGAGCCCGGGCACGCACCTGCCGGAGACGGCAGAAGGGATCCGAGCGTACAAGGCGGCCGGCGCGCACCGGCACACCCCGGAGATCGAGCAGGCCCTCTCGCGCGTCGCCGGTCAGGAGGTGCGCATCACCTTCACGCCGCACCTCGTCCCCATGACCCGTGGCCTGTTGGCGACCTGCTACGCCATGGCCGCGAACGGCGCGACCGCCGAGGCCTGCACGGAGGCCGCCCGCGCGTTCTACGACGGGTCGCCGTCCGTGGCCGTGCTCGACCCGAACAGCCATCCGGACACCCTCTGGGTCCGCGGCTCCAACCGCGCGCACCTCGCCTACGCGTGCGACGAGCGCACCGGCCGGGTGCTCGCCATGTCCGCCATCGACAACCTGATCAAGGGGGCGGCGGGCCAGGCCGTGCAGTGCATGAACGTACGCTTCGGCTTTCCGGAGGGCGATGGGCTCGGGGCGCCCGCGGTCTGGCCCTGACCTGCGCTGTCTACCGGTCCGACCCACACCTCAGGCGAGCGGGATTCGCGTCGGGCTCGAGGACGAAGCGCTCGCCGTCCCAGCCGCCTGCCCTGGCCTGGGGGCGAGGGCCGCCCACATCGTAGACCCAGAGCCCTTCGCGATGGGCATGGGTCGCGCTGCCCGCGCCGAAGAGCCCGACGCGCAGGCCGGGCAGCCGCAGGTGGTAGCGCCAGTGGACGTGACCGTGCACGAGGATGCCGCGCTCGATGGGCGCGCAGGCAGCGAGCAACTGCTCGGCATTGTCGAGGCCGTGGCGCGGGGTGTCGGGCTTGCCGTCGCGCAGCCGCGGCGCGTAGTGGGTCGCCACGACGACGAAGCGGCCCGCGACCCGCGGGTCCTCGATGGCCCGCGCCAGTCCATCGAGCTGGATGGCGGGGATGCGCCCGCTCGATAGCCAGGGCTCGGGGTTGGGGCGAGCGCTGTTGACGGCGACCAGCGCCACGTCGTCGGCCGGCAGCCGCACGATGGGCCAGGGGCCGTCGGTGCACAGGTCGGGCAGGTCGCTCTCGAGGAAGGCACCGAAATGGCGCTCGAAGCGGCGGTCGCGGACGGCGTCCGGCAGGTACACGTCGTGGTTGCCGGGCATGGTGACGAAGCCGAGGGGCGCCGCCGTGAAGGGCTCCATGAGCTGTCTCGCCAGGGCGAGCTCGGGCTCGGTGCCGAGGGCCGTGTAGTCGCCGGTGCACAGGATCAGGTCGGCCGCCACCTCGGTGGCGAGGCGGGCGAGGGCCTCGAGCTTGTAGACCCCGCGCTCGAAACGTCGCCCGCGCACCAGGTGCAGGTTCGCGGCGCCCACCAACCGCTTGTTCAGCATCTGGCGCAGCGGCACTCCGCCGAGCGGCGCGGTGATGTGCACGTCGCTGAAGTGGAGGATGCGCACGGCGGGTGTGGAGGATGGGGCTCGGTCGGGGGGGCACGCAAGGGGTCGGGGTGACCCGGGAAGGGCCGTTTCTTTCCCCATGTGCGTTCATGTCCTACCATTGCCTACAAGGAGGCTTTCCATGCTCGAGCCTGTCGAAGTCCTGCCGCCGCAGCGTCGCCGTACCCTCCGCCGGGCCGTCCAGCTCGACTGCGACGTCATCAGCGAGCTGTGGGACGAGCCCATTCCCCACGTGGTGACTGACCTGAGCCCCGAGGGGGCGTGGGTCGAGACCCCGTTTCCCCTGGAGGTCGGCTCCCAGATGCTGGTGTCCTTCACGCCGCCGCGCTGGCGACCGGACCGCTCCCTCGTGTGCCTGGCCGACGTGCGGCAGGTGCGTCTCGGCCGGCGGAGCAGTGATCCGTGCGGGGCGGGCATGGGGCTCGAGTTCCGCGGTCTCTCGCCGCGCCAGGGGGACGAGCTCCGGGCTACTCTGCGGGGGCTGCCGCCGCCCCTGCCCCCGGGGGCTGCCCCCCACCGATCGCGTCGGGAGCTGATCGAGCTCGTGTGGGTCGACGGCATCGTGTCGGATGCGGACCGCGTCTCCTCTGTGGCGCCTCCCCCTCTAGCCCAGGAGGCCACGGAGAGCACCTGGTCCATCGCACCCCTCGGCGAGCTCGTCACCGGCGGGATTCGGGCCGGGGCCGCCTAGAGGGCCTGGATTTGAACCCGCAACGCTCCGCGGTCCGTGCGGGCCGAATGCTGCCTCGGCAGCCCTCGGCGGGGCTCGGCCCTTCCTCGAGCCGCCGAGTCACCCTTCCCAGCTGCATCCACGCACTCGTCACGGCGCCCTAGCAACGCCGCCCTCGATTGCGCGCGCGCCCCCAACGCGGTCAGTTCTCGGCGTCGTCCTGCAGGTAGGCGATGGTCCGCACGAGGCCGACGACCCGCTCGCGTTGCTCCGCCGTCAGGCCGGTGAAGCGTACGCCCATGCCCGGGTTGAGGTTGTCGCCCTCGGGCCGGAGCGGATTGATCCAGCACACTTCGCCTGCGAGCTCGAGCGACTTGCCGTTCCCGTCGGCGAAGCGCAGCACGAGCTGGGTGCCGACCGGTGCCGGGTCGTCGGAGCGGAGGAAGATACCCATCGCGCTGATGTTCTCGATGTACGAGAAGAGGAAATTCTCGCCGCTCGACCAGTCGACCTGGAGCGACGTGTCGTAGCGCGCGTGCTCTCGACGGTCCGCTTCCTCCTGCCCATCGTCCCCATCGTGCTGCTTCGCCATGATCCCTCTCCGTCGTCAGCCTACCGTATCCGGAACGTGCCGGCGCGTACGCGGTTGGCGTCGTCCTTGGGACCGTGGACGACCGTGAGCCGCTGCTCGCCGCTGTAGAACCCGATGAAGAGTGTGTAGAGGCCCGGCCGGTAGTTGGCCGGGACCGTCAGGGCCTGACGATCGACGACGACGTCGCCCTGGTCCCAGAGCCGCACCGGGTACCTTCCGTCCACCGGATCGTGGTCGCCGTTGAGGCGGAGGCCCTCGCCGTCCACGTGGACGAACACCTTGTAGGAGCCTGGAACGCGTTGAAGGGCCTTCCAGTACCACGTCACCTGGAACGTCTCCCCCGCTCCGACGTAGCTGCCGTGGGGAAGGGAGAGGTCGTAGCCGATGAGCTCGATGTCGTCCTGGTAGCGCGCGTGCACGGGGAACTGGACCTTCGGCGCGTGCTCGAGCACCGAGCTCGCGAGGTAGTTCTGGTTGTCGCGGCCCGCGATGGGCTGATTGGTCGCGAGCAGCACGCGGGCGCTGCGGGCGTCGGCGATGAAGAGATGCCTACCCGTGGACTGGCGGAAGGCGCGGTCGGCGGCCGGGAGCTCGTCCGAGGGGAAGACCGCCCAGTCACGGTTCTTGCTCTTCAGGAACGCGAGCAGGTCCGGTTGGGATGCCAGATCACGAACGTGGCCATGGGCGTAGTACGTCGCGGCGCGTCCGCCGACTCGGTACTCGGCGAGGGGCTCGTCGCGCTTCGCCAGCGCGTTGTAGGTGTCATACACCTCACGTGGCGAGAAGTGGGCGCTGAGCGCGGGCAGCCAGCCCTGCGAAATGTAGAGCCCGGCGACGGCGCCCGCGACGAGGAGCGGCACGAGCCGGAAGCGCCCGAGCTTGCCGAAGGCGAAGACCGCACCCTGACCGAGCGCGATGCACACGAGGACGACAAAGGGCAGGACGAAGAGGCCGCGACCGATCTTCGCCTCGAGGGTGGTGAGGCCGAGGGTGTCGGGGATCAGGAAGCACAGCCCGCCGAACAGCAGCATGGCCGCCACGACGAGACCGGACCCGGCGACCCACAGGCGGTGCGGCCAGTCCTGTCGGAAGAGCGCGACGGTGCCGCGGTAGGGCGCGAGGAAGTCGGGGCGCCGCGCGCCGGGGCGCGTCCCGAGGCCCAGGGCGGCGACCAGGGCGAAGAGCCCGAGCACGCCCACCCACCACAGGCGCGGGTTGAAGATGTCGGGCACCTTCACGTTCTCGAGACCGAGGCCGTCGATGGGGGCGCCCGGGTAGAGGTCGTAGTCGCGCAGGATCAGGCCCACGAAGAGGACGACGACGACGGCGGCGGTCCAGAAGGAGCGCTGGCTCTCCTCCACGTCGCGCAGAAAGAGGGCGACGGCGCCGGCGAGGGGGATGAGGGCGGTGTAGGGCATCACGCCGTAGCGCGCGAGGTAGACGGTCAGGGCGCCGTAGCCGAGGACCGCCCACAGGAGGAGCGCGATGCGCAGGAGGCGCTCGTCGGGGTGCTCGTCGATGGCGACGGCGGCCGCGCGGGGGGCGACCGGGACCGCGCCGGCGCGGGCGGCCAGGGGGCCGGCCGCCGACCGGACCGGGGACGCGTCGTCTGGCCGTACGTCGGCAGACCCGCTCGGGTCCGGGGCGTCGCCCTGCGCGTCGTCACTCGCCGTTGCCTCGTCGTCGTCGCTCGCCGTTGCCCCGTCGTCGTCGCTCGCCGTTGCCTCGTCGCTCGCCGTTGACTCGTCGTCGTCGCTCTCGGTCGCGTTCGCGCCCTCACCATTCGTCGCCGCTCGGTCCGCGTCGTCCGCCTTCGCATCGGCAAATCCCTCGCCGTCCGCGGCGTGCCCCGCCCCGACCCGTTCGTCGTCGCGTCCCGGCGTCGTGCCCACGGCGCCCTCGTGCACCGCCCGCACCGCTTCCTCGGGGGCGGCGGCAGGCCACAGCATTCGCCCCAGGGCCACCGCGAGCAGGGCGCTCCACGGTGCGAAGGCGTGGAAGACATTTTCGAAGACAGCATCGAAGGTCGGCGGCTCGCCGCCGCGGGGCTTGCCACCGAGCCAGGCGCTGTAGGTGGCCGCGTCCGCCCGGATCGCCCACAGGATGCCCGCCGCGGTGGCCACGGTGAGCCCCACGACGACCCAGGCGGCGATCGCCCGCCGGCGATCGCGCCCATCGAACAGCGCTCCACCGATGCCGGCTGCGACGGCGACGGCGGCGAGGGGCGGCAGGGCGCCGAGGAGCGCGCCCTCGGTGAAGAGCGTCAGGGCGATCGCCGCGACCAAACCGACGAGCCAGGCGGCGGTGGCGATCCACCGTCGTCGAGCGTCGGCGTCGTCGGCCACCGTCGGACGGAAGACGGCGATGAGGGCCGCGAGGCCGACCAGGCCCTGGGCGGCGAAGGCGGGGGCGTGCCCGAGCATCTGGCGCGCGTTGAGCAGGAACAGGGGCGAGGTCCCGACGATCAGCGCCGCGTACACGCCCGCGCGACGCCCGGCGAAGCGCTGCACCAGGAAGTAGGCGATGCCGACCACCAGGATGCCGCTCAGGCAGAGGGGCAGGCGCCCCGCCCACTCGTGCACGCCGAAGGCCTCGAAGCCCCAGGCGACGAGCCACGCGGGCACCGGCGCCCGACCTAGCGTGATGGCATCGCCCGAGGCGAGGTGCCGGGCCTGGTCCGCCGGGTTCAGCTCCCACGGATCCCAGATGCCGAAGGACGACAGGTGATAGAGAAGGATGGCCGCGACGAACGCGAGGACGAGCAGCGCAAAGAGGCGGCCTTGGCGACGGTCGAGCTCCATGGGTTGGACGGTTCTAGCGGGCTCGGGGGCAGGGCGCCAGGGTTGTTCAATCCATGGGCTGGTCGCTCGGCGCCGGAGGGGGTGCGCTGCCACCGCCCGAGGCGGGGTGGGCGGGCAGCGGAATGGCATCGAGCTCGGTCGACAGATGGCGCTCCTCCCGGCGGTATCGGGGGAGCAGACCCGCGGGCAACATCCGGCCCGGGCCGTCGAGCACCGAGAGCGGATCGACGAATCGGCCGTCGTGCTTCAGGCCGAAGTGCAGGTGCGGCCCCGTCGAGCGGCCCGTCGTGCCCACGTAGCCGATGGTCTGCCGCTGGCGCACGTGGACGCCCACATGGATGCCGTGCTCGAAGCGGCTCAGGTGGGCGTAGGCGCTCGTGTAACCGCCCTGGTGGCGGATGGTGATGAGGTTGCCGTTCGGCCCCTTGCGGGCGGCGAAGGTGATCGACTCCGTCGGCCGCCGCCCACACGGTCGTGCCCACACCGGCCGCGAAGTCGACGCCCGTGTGGGGCATGATGCGGTGCAGGATCGGGTGCATGCGGTGCATGTTGAAGCGCGACGAGATGTGGTCGTAGTGCAACGGCGCGCGCAGCCATCCACCGTGCAACGCGCGACCGGTCGGGTCGTAGTAGTCGCCCTGGTCGTGGGGGGGCTCGAACCAGAACGCGCGCAGGGTGCCGGTGTGCTGTCCGGTGTACTCGATGGCGTGGACGGTGCCATAGCGGAGGAAGTGCCCGTCGATGCTCTCCTTGTCGACGACGATGCGGAAGGTGTCGCCCGCACGCGTCGCGGTCGAGAAGTCGATGCGGCCGGCGAACACCTGGACGAAGGTGCCCACCGTCGCGCGGCCGAGCCCCACCGCTTCGAGCGCGTCACCGAGAGAGGTCTGCACCACGCCACCGCGCGCGAGCCGCTCGATGTCCACAGGCACCTGCACGTGCTTGCCGACGAGCTTGCCGTGGTGGTCGCGTGTGACCTGGTAGTAGTCGGTCGGCCCGGGGTGGAGCTCGAAGAGCACGATGTGCTGGTCGGCGTCCCGTTCGAGGATCATCCGGTCGGTGGGGCGGCAGCGGCGGAAGTCGAGCACGTGGGTGAGGGCGTGCTGGACCTCGGCGGCCTCGTCCTGGCTCAGACCGGCGTTCACCAGGGCGGGGACGAAGCCAGCGGCCTGCCCGAAGGTCGTTGTGACGTGGCTCACGGCGCCCTCGGTGACGGGGGTGCTCGGGCCAGTGGTGGTACTCGTCCCGGTGCCGGCGTCGGGGGCGGCCTCCGGGGGTGCGGGGTCGCCGCCCGCAGCCTCGCTCGTCGGGGTGCTCGGCGGGGCCGGTGCCGCGGCGGTGGGCAGCGCTCGGGCGCGGGGCCTCGCGTGGACGTGGGTGCGGGACAGGACCGTGGGGAGCACGATCGCCGCGACGCCGCCCACGACCGCCAGCGTCGCGCCGACGCCGAGGAGGAACCAGCGCACGCGGGCCGCTCTGCGCTGCTCGCGCAAGAGCGGCATGTCCACCGACGGCAGCGGCCGGTGGGGGCTCGCCGCCGGGGCGTCCTCGTCCTCGGCCGCCATGGGGGGGACACTTATCAGCGCCGGCGCGCCCGCGCAAAGCCCCCCTCCCCGGGCTCACCGCCGGGGCTCACGCGCCTCACGCGTCGAACATGCCGAGCGCCCAGCGCAGGGTGTTGCAATCGATGTTCTGGCCGGTGTGCACGATGACGACGCGCTTTCGGGCCAGGTCGCTGCGAATCTTGACGAGGGCGGCGTAGCCGGCCGCCGCGGCGCCCTCGGCGACATTGTGCGTCGTCTCGAGCGACAGGCGCACGCCCTCGCGCATCTCGTCCTCGCTCAGGCGCACGATGCGGTCCACCTGCCCCTTGAGGATCTCGAAGGGCAGCTCGAAGGCGAAGCGTGTGGCCAGTCCGTCCGCGAAGGTGTCGGCGTTCTCGGTGGTCTGCAGCTCACCCGTCTCGAGGGAGCGGGCCAGGGCGTCGGCTCGCTCCGCCTGCACGCCGATGATCTGCACGTCGGGTCGCAGCGTCCGGAGCGCCACGACCGCCCCGGAGATGCAGCTGCCGCCGCCCATGGGGACGATGACCGCGTCCACGTCGGGCAAGTCCTCGACAATCTCCATGGCGTAGGTGCCGACGCCGGCGATGAGCAGCGGCTCGTTGGCCGGATGCACGTAGCGGAGCGACTCGTTGCGGGCGCGCGCCTCGGCCTCCTCGCGGGCCTCGTCGAAATCTCGGCCGTGCTCGACGACCTCGGCGCCCATCGACTCCATGATGGCGTTCTTGTCCGGGTTGTTGCCCTTGGGCACATAGATGACCGCGCGCGAGCCGAGCAATACGTCGCTGCCTTCGTTGAGTTACGTGTCCAACAAGCATATAGTACAACTTTAACGTGGGGAGGCTACTTTGTCTCGAAATTGCTGAAGCAGAGAGCGCTGTATGTCTGACATTGAGGAATTTCTGTATGTAACTCCGGTGTTTGTTCTGAGAACCCTAACTGAATTCCGGGTGCGAGCCATCGCTGGGGAAAAAGCTCTCCAAGTGAGTTTTTTTTGATCTGACGAAAGACTGTCAAGTGCGTCCAGCATATTTCTCTTCATACGATTAGCTGAAACCAGATTTTTTATTTCTTTTTCAACAAGCGTACATTCGCCATTATCTTCTATGTAAGTGGATTCAATGATATAAATTGTAATATGAAAAATAATAAGATTATGACATGAAAAACTTGATCCTACCCTTTATCCTAGCAGGTTTCATACACCTCAAACGAGAAAATTTCAATAACATTTCGAACCACAATGGTATTTTCATCGTCGCTGTTTCTGTCGAGATGATTTTCTCTTCTTCCCCAGTGATCAATACGATCATCATTTTGATAGTTGTCCAACCTTCATCGCCATTGGATCTCTGTGTGCCTCAAGTGTCACACACATACACCAATTTACCTGTTTTTAAATCTCTGTGAAAATTTTGGAGTTTAATTCTGAATCAATCTCGCCTGTTACAGGAAAAATATATTTTATCTGGAAATTTTAATTGCTTCTTTTGTTAATTTTCTCCCCCGCTGTTTATACTTCCCGCATGAAACCCGAGATTCTGTAATCTAGCTTGAAACTGAACTAATGCCGTCATCCTCAACATCGTCAAAATCCTGCAGCTGAAGTAGAGTAGTCTAAGAGGCCTTTTCCTCACCATTGCAAAGCCGTCCGTTAATTTTACCTGCAGAACATTTGAAGGAATCTTCATTGTCTATTTTCAGCAATATTGTTGTGTACTTCGTCGGTTATTTTTATGTACGTATTCATTCGTCGTCTTGTTCATCGATTCATTCCGGCGGACGACGGCGGCTGCGTGTTGGAAGACGCCATCGAATACCGGCTGCCGTTCGGTTGGCTCGGCGACATGTTCGGCCGACGGTTCGTCGAGCGAAAGCTGGAGAGGGTCTTTCGTTATCGGCACGAAGTCACGATTTTCGGCGCGGGCGGCGGTGGTGGTGGTGGCAGCGTCTCGGGGGGAGGGCGAAATGCCGGTGGAAGTCGGGGCGAGAAATGCGAGTCGCCGTAAAACAGACTCGCCGCATCACAGAATCAGAATCCCGGCCACTTGTCGTAACGAAAGCAAGTGAGCGATGAGCGATGCACCTGAAATGCACCGCAACCGGCGAAAGGCGACCAACGCGGGGTGGTTTTCGTGTTTCCGTAAATCGTTTCCAAAGAAACAATTTGCGAAGACTCGCCCTACCTATCTATTTCGCCCATCACGATGTCCAGGCTCCCGACGATGGCGGGGATGTCGGCGATGAGGACGCCGCGGCACAATTCGCCGGTGACGGACAGATTGCAGAAGCAGGAACTTTTGGCGCGGGCCCTTAGCGGTTCGGCGTCGCCGTCGCCGATGATGTAGAAGCCCATCTGGCCGCGGGGGCATTCCGTTTCCAGATACGCTTCGTCGCTGGGCAGCTTCTGCCCGAGCTTGAACGGCATGCGATACGTCCCCTTCGCCGTCGGATACTTGTCCATCGCCTGCCGGACCAGCTCGATCGCCTGGACGACTTCCATCATCCGCACGTAGAACCGGCACCAGTTGTCGCCGAGGACGACTTCCGGGGGCGCCTCGGCGAACGGCGGGACGGGAATCTGGAACTCGTAGCCCTGATACATGCGGGTGTAGATCGGTTCGCCGTCGCGGCGGAGATCGTGATCGACGCCGCTGCCGCGAAGCACCGGGCCGGTGCAGCCGTAGCCGATCGCCATTTCTCGCGGCAGGATGCCCAGACCGGCGGTCCGCTTGATGAAAATCTGGTTGCGGGTGAGCAGGGTGTGATATTCCCGAATTCGCGGTTCGAGCCAGTCGAGGAACAACTTGCAGGCGCTCATCCAGGAGAGCTGCAAGTCGGGCTTTTTGCCGGCAAGCTGCGCCAAGCCGGGCGGGATGGTGATCGTGTCGGGCAGATCGTGAGTCGCGCCGCCCATCGTGAAATAGCTATACGTGAGACGTGCGCCGCAGACTTCTTCGAAGAGATCGAGGACGATCTCGCGTTCGCGAAAGGCGTACAGAAACGGGCTGAACGTGCCGAGATCGAGGCCGTAGGCCCCCATGCCGACCAGGTGGCTGGCGATGCGGCCGAGTTCGGAGATGAGCACGCGGAGCACCATCGCCTTCTCGTCCACTTCCATGCCGATCAACTTCTCGACGGCCAGCGCCATGCCGAGATTCATGTTCATCCCGGCGAGATAATCCATGCGGTCGGTGTAGGGAATCCACTGCGGCGGCGAGAGGTTCTCGCCGATCTTTTCGGCGCAGCGATGGAGATAGCCGATGTGCGGCGTCACTTCATGGACGACTTCACCGTCGGTCCGCAACAACAGCCGGAGCACGCCGTGCGTGCTGGGGTGCTGCGGCCCCATGTTGACGAGCATTTCATCGGTCCGAACGTCGAACTCGATGATGCGGGGATCTTCAAGTGTCAGCGGCATTTGTCGACCTGATTGCTAGTGCGAACTCGCAAGCGTGAATTCTCGCTTGCGAGTTCGCAGCGTTTGTCTGTTTTATCGCCCGCGGATGCCGTGGTATTCGAGCGGCATTTCGTAATCTTTTCGCAGGGCGTGTCCGACCCAGTCTTCCACGCACAGAATCCGTCGCAGGTTCGGATGATCACGGAAACGGATGCCGACGAGGTCGTAAGCCTCCCGTTCGTGCCAATCGGCGATGGGCCAGATGTCGGATACGGTATCGAGTTCGGGCAGCGTGCCGGGCACGTCGTTCTTCCACCGCGGCAGCCGGACCTTGATCACCAGCCAATGTCGATGCGTGTAACTGTAGAGGTGATAGACGACTTCCAAGTGCGGCTCAACCGGGTTCTTCTTTTTGGGGTCCATTTCCAGGTAATCGACGCCGCAAAGATCGTTCAGCGCATCGAACGCCAAAGCCTCGTCGTCGCGCAGGAACTCGGCCGTTTCGCGAATGCGATCCGCCGCGACTTCGATCCACGGATCGCGGGCCTCGGTGTGCATACCGCGGATGGCGTCGCCAAATCGCTCGGTCAGCTTCTGATGAATCTCTTCGATCTTCATGTGGTCCCTACCGAATTCGAAAACCAACTAGCCCGCGGCGCAAGCAAGAGCCCCATCTCAGACGGCGACCTGCGACGTGTGCTCGACCGCCGGCGGGGACGCCGGCGGCGCCTGGCGGGCTTTCCGAGTCACGGCCCGCACCCAGTCGAGATCGCCGCGCTTCCAGACATAGGCGAAGCCGACCAGCAGCACGCCGAAGAACACGAGGAGATCGAACAGCCCGACCCAGCCGAGCTTCAAGGCGCTGTCGGCGGAAATCGCGGCGTCCGGGGCGAGCGTGCCGGCCGGCTCGCTCAACAGCCGTTCGCTCAAAGCGATCCGTGCCGGTTCGGGCAGGCGCTGATCGGCCAGTTGCATCGCGCCGCCGAAAATCAGCGTCCACGGAAAGAAGAATACGACTTCCACGTCGAAGATGATGAACAGCAGCGCCACGACGTAAAACCGCAGATCGAACTGAATGTAGCTGGAACCGATCGGCGGTTCGCCGCATTCGTAGGCCGTGTCCTTTTCGGGCGTCGGCAACTGCGGACGAACGAGGTAGCCGAGGAGCAGCGGCGCCAACAGGGCGCCGACGCTGACCACCGTGAACACCAGGAAATGGACAACGACGTCGGTCATGGGAGGTTGAGGGTTGAGAGTTAAGGGTCGAGGGACAGAAAGTCAAAGACAGGGATTTAAGGTCAGAGGTTAGGGATCAAGGATGAGAGATCAGAGATTGCGAGTCTTTTCCGTCCCTCAACCCTTAACTCTCAACCCTCAGCTTTTCTGCCGTCGGTCAACGAGCGGCGACTCAGGTAGCCTCCGTCCCAGGGATGCCAATAAGCGACTTCCGGCTCGCCCAGCCGCCAGCACAAACAGGCGTCTTTGCCGTCGATCACAGTCGGAAAGTCGACGAGTCCCTTGACGGGATCTTTGAACGACAGGCCGAGATTCTCCAGTTCGCGAATGTAATCGCGCTTCCGCTCCGTGTCGAGTTCCACGTCGCGTTGCATCTGTTCGACTTCTTCGGAATAGGCGTCCGAATTGCCGCGTTGGGCCGGGCCGATGGAGTTCCGCAGGTCTTCCAGCCGCTGTTCGCGGTCGCAGATGTCGCGATTGAGTTCGACGATGTCCTGCACGATGGCGCGGACGAGAGGCAACATGCGATTGGCGGCCGCCGCCGTGAAAAACCTTGGCCGAGCCAAATTGGCGGTCATAAATCTTCCTTAGAACTGATCCAGACGGAGAGTCCAGCAGTGTTCTGTAGCTTGCTTGGCTCAGTTCGTCTTGTAGGCCGCGAATGTACAGCGCCGACATCCAATCGGCCCGCCAAAAGGCGCGTCAATGGCGTGGCCAAGCCATCACGGTCGAAGATCGATACATGAATCAAGATTGACCCCCATGCTCCCCCCACCCCGCCGCTGGTTTCAATTCCACCTCAGCACTTGGTTCGTGCTGGTGGCGATTGTGGCTTGGGCGATGATGGCCCCGATACTCCGCCTTGTTCTGTAGCCTGCTTGGCGTCAGTTTCGTATTGCTGATCGCCTCGTTCACCATGATCGAGCCGATCGACGCGCACAGCACGCCCAGCACGCCGCCCTCGGCGCACGACGGAACCATGCCGGGGGGCGGCGGCTCGGGGTAGAGGTCCCGGTAGTTGAGCCCCTGCCCGTTCGGCGCGTCCTCCCAGAACACCGACGCCTGGCCCTCGAACCGGAAGATCGAACCCCACACGTACGGCTTGCCCAGCAGCACGGCGGCGTCGTTGACCAGGTAGCGGGTGGCGAAGTTGTCGGTGCCGTCCAGGATCAGGTCGTAGTCCCGGAAGATGTCGAGCACGTTCGACGAGTCGAGCCGCACCTCGTGCAGCCGGACATCGACGAACGGGTTGGTCTCCTTGATGGAGTCGCGCGCGGACTCGGCCTTGGAACGGCCCACGTCGGACTGGCCGTGGATGATCTGGCGCTGGAGGTTCGAGGAGTCGACGACGTCGAACTCCACGATCCCCAGGGTGCCCACACCGGCAGCGGCGAGGTAGAGCAGGGCCGGGCTGCCGAGGCCGCCTGCCCCGACCACGAGCACCTTCGCGTTCTTGAGCCGCTTCTGTCCCGCCATCCCGACATCGGGGATGATCAGGTGGCGGCTGTAGCGCTCCACCTCATCCTTGGACAGCTCGGCGGCCGGCTCCACGAGCGGCGGTAGCGCCATCGGTACTCCTCGATCGACGTCAGTTCTCAGCCCTTCAACGTCAGGCCCGGCCGCCATCTTCCCCGGTGGCGCCCGCTGTGCCGTCGGTGTGGGGTGGCACACCGGGACGACGACACCGGGGAAGTTGGCAGTGCCGCTCCGTCAAGCTGGAGGCCCCGGTTTCTTTGTCTCCCTGTCCCACAGCGCCGCGACGGCCCGGGCCACCGTGTCGGCCGCCTCGATCTGGGCGACGTGCCCGACGCCGGGCAGCATGAGCAGCCGCGCCCCGGGGATCGCGGCCGCCGTGCGCGCGGCCAGCCGCGGTGAGACCAGCCGGTCCCGCTCCCCCCACACGACGAGGGTCGGCGCCTGCACCCGCGCTGCCGTCGCCCACGGCGACGCGCCCCACCACCAGCTCGCGACCAGCCCCCGCGCGGTCCGCTCGCCCGCCTCCTGCGCCCAGGTCAGGCCGCTGCGGAAGGCGATGTCCTCGGCCGCCTCGACGAGCCGGTGCTCCGGCACCCGCGTCGGGTCGCCGAAACACACCCGCACCACCTGCTCGGCCCGCACGCGGGGCGGGACGGCGGCGAGCCCCGCCCGCGCGCGATCCCCGATCCGGCCGGGGATCAGCGCCAGCGCGAGCCGCACGTCCGCCATCCGGCGCGGGTCCGGGCGGCGGTCGGGCATCGCCGGCGAGACCAGCGTCAGCGTGCGGACGAGCTCCGGGCGGCGGGCGGCGACGCTGAGCGCGATGGCGCCGCCGAACGAGTTGCCGAGCAGGTGCACGGGCTCGTTGCGGCCGGCGAGGAAGCAGAGCAGCGCGTCCGCATGCGCGGCCGGGGTGAAGTCGAACCCGGCGGGCGGGCGCGACCGGCCGAACCCGGGCAGGTCCACGGCTGTCCCCGCGGCCCGGGTGCTGAGCAGGGCCGCGAGGTCGGTCCAGTTCGTCGCCGAGCCGCCGAGACCGTGGACGTAGACGGCCCGGCACCCGTCGGCGCCGGGCGTCTCGCGGACGTGCAGGGTCACCCCGCCCGAGGCGACCTCCCGGCCCGGCCAGGGCCGACGGGACGGGTCGAGCGGCGGGAACGTGGCGGGATCGGCGAGCGCGGCGGCGATGGCCGCGTCGTGCGGACCGGAGGTGCGCGAAGCGCCGGCGGGCAGGGTGCCCGGCGCCCGGGAGCGCAGGACTTGAGGGCGCAGCACCCGAGGGCGCAGCACCCGGGGGCGGAGCGACGCAGGGACGGCCATGGCACCGAGCATCACCCATCCCGCGGCGAGTCGGCACGTTCGTCGGCACGAAATGTGCGCGTCCATGTTCCCGGTTCCCGCGAGTCGCACGTTTGCCGCCGCGAGTCGGCACCTTCGCCGGCACGAGTTGCCATGGCGGGCCGCACCCCTACCGGCGGAACTGCGAACTCAGGCTGACGAACGTGCCGACACGCGGGAGCACCGCGGCCGCCCCCTCAGCAGGCGTTCCCGCCCCACCGGGCCCGGCTCGTGGCTGCCGCAGGGCGGACGGGCGTGCCGTCACCTCGGACGGCCCGGCCTCGTTTGACCCCTCGCGGGCGCGGTGCCCGCGGCGCGAGGAGGCCCGCATGCGCACGGCCGCCCGCTCGGCGGGCTACGGAGCGCTCCTCGTCGCGGCCTTCACCGCCGCGTGGACGGCGGGTGTGATCGTCCGGCCGGCTCCGGCGCCCCTCACACCCGGTGCCGCGACACCCCCGGCGGCCACAACGCCCGCCCCGGCGACTCCGAGCCCCCCGGCCGTCCTGCCCCCGGAAGCGATGCCGGCGGCCCCCTCACGGGTCGCCGAGGTCGACGGCTACCAGGTCCGGCTCGACGGAGACCTGGCAGTCGGCACGCCTGCGCAGGTTTTTGTCACGGTCAGCCGCGACGGTGCGGGGGTCACCGACCTCGAACCCCTCGACGGCGCCTTCGGCCGGCTCGTCGGGCTGCGTGCGGGCGATCTCGCCCCGGCGCACGTTCACCCGGACGCGACCCCGCCGGCGCCCACCGACCGGGCCGGCCCCGGCATAGCGTTCAGCGCCGAGGTACCGGGGGGCGGGACCTACCGGCTGATCCTCGACTTCCGGCACGCCGGTGCGGTGCACACGGCCGTGTTCACCCTGCCCGCCGGCTGACGGACGACGCGCGGAAGGCGGGCGATGACCACCACGCTCACACCGGTCCTCGACGCCGTCACCGTTCCCGCCGACGAGCCGGCAGCCGCCCCCGCACAGGCGAGCGACCCGACCGCCGGGTGCGCGGTCCTCACGCTGGCCGTCCTCACCGTCGCCGTCACGGACCCGAAACACCCGATGTGGGCCGCGGCGGCGCTCGCCCTGACCGCGGTGACCGTCGGGTGGGCGGCCCGGTCGGCGTTCGGCACGGCCTGGACCGCCCTGCGTCGCGGCGGTCTCGCGACCGAGAGCCTGACCGCGGCCGGGCTGCTCGCGATGCTCGTGGTGCCCGTCGCCACTGCCCTGCACGGCCCGATCGACCTGATCCCGGCGGTCGCCGCGGCCGCGGCCGCGACGCTGCACTGTGCCGGTGAGGCGATCGCGGTCCGCATCGAGCGCACGCCAGGTGTGCGGGAGATGGTCGACACCCAGACGAACGAACTCGCCGACGCGCTCGGTCGGCCGATGACACCGGCCGGACCGGTCGAGCGGGCGCACCGTGGAGCGGTCGCGCTGGAACGGGCCGCGGACCGTGTCACCGGCGGTGTCGTCGCCCTCGTCGTCGTCCTGGCCGTGGCCGCGCTCGCGTTCCGGCTCGGCAACGGCGCGAGCACGGCGTCGGCGCTGGGCGTCGCCGGCGCCGTGCTGCTCGTCGCCTGCCCACGCAGCGTGGGGCGCGCCGCGGCCGCCGCCCTGGTCGCCGGAACCGCGCGGGCAACCCGGCTGGGCGCCGACGTCGACGGCCCGCGGACGGTGGACGAGCTGGCTCGGGTCGACACCGTCGTGCTGTGCCGGACCGGCACAGTGACGACCGGGGTCCGCGCGCTGGGGAGGGTGTACGTCACCGACGGGGTCGACCCCGACGAGGCGCTACACATCGCCGGGGCGGTCACGGCCGCGGGCCGGGACGCCGGCGGGACCGCCGGACGCCACGCCGTCGGCGCGGTGGTGGCCGACGCCGCGCAGGAGCGGTTCGGCGAGCTGCCGGGCGTCGCGGAGTTCGACGGCTATCCCGGGCTCGGGGTGCGCGGGATCATCTCGGAGTTGCGCGCCGAGCCCGACGACGAGCCGCGAGTGATCGCCCACGCGGCGCTGGTCGGCCGGGTGGCCCTGCTCACCGGGCACGGGATCGACCTGCCCGCGGGGCTGGCCGCCGCCGTCACGACGATCCAGGCCACCGGGGCGACGGCGGTCGCGGTGTCGTGGGACGGCGTCGCGCGGGCAATCCTCGAGGTGGTGGACCCGGTCCGTCCGGGCGCCGCCCAGGCCGTCCGCGGCCTGCGCAGGCTGGGTCTTCTCCCGGTGCTCATGACGGGCGACGACGCGGGCGCGGCGCGCGGGCTGGCGGCGACCCTGGGCGTCGAGGAGGTGGTCGCCGAGGTCGCGGCCGCCGACCGCGGTGCCGCCGTCGCCCGCCTGCGTGCGACCGGGCGCACTGTCGCCGTCGTCGGCGGTCCGGCCGACGACGCGGCGCTGCGCGAGGCGGATGTCGCACTGGCCCACCGCAGCGCGGCCGAGGTCGATGGCTGCAATCGTGAGACTCCGGCGTGCCCGGCGGGCTGCGTTCCGGGCACCGGCGGGGTGCGGCCGTCCGCGGTCACCCTCCGCGACGACGACCCGCTCACTGCGGTCGACGCCCTCCGGACGGCCCGCCGGACCGTGCGGACCATGGAACGCACGCTCTCGGGTGCCACCGTCTACCACCTCGTCGCGCTACCGGTTGCCGCCGGCGGCCTGCTGCACCCGCTCGCCGCGGCCGCAGCGGCGGCCATCTGTCCCGTGATCGCCCTGCTGCACGCCGCGGCGCTCCGCCGGATCCCGACGACTCCCCGACCGGACGCGGCCTGATCCCGGCCGGCCGCCGCATTACCTGCCGGTAAGGTGAGCGCCCGGGCACCCGCGACAGCAGAGGGAGGCGGCGATGACCGAGGCACCGGCGCGCGGCGTCCGTCTCTCACGCAGCGCACGTCGGGCTCAGCTGCTGGTCGCCGCGCGCGATGTCTTCGGTGCTCAGGGTTACCACGCCGCGGCGA
>CAWHLB010000012.1:0-437355 GCA_963830115.1 uncultured delta proteobacterium | reverse complement strand
CCAGGCGGCTCACCCTTCCACCAGCACACGGCAACGAGAAGGACGCACAACAACACGCAGTAGAGAACGAAGGGGAGCGCTCCGTGGCTGGGGAGAATCGCGACCGCGCCGGCGAAGACCAAGAGGTAGAAGAGCCCGTGATGAGCTGGCCCTGCCAAACCTCGGCCAGCCCCAACCCCAGCCGCGGCGCTTCGCAGGAAACCAATACGTTGGCTCATCAGACATGACGGTGACCCGGTCTCGTGGACGGGTTGGTTACGCTGCCTTAGTTGCTCGTTGTTGTCGATGCCGCCGCAACGGCAGCGACGGAGACATCGAGACGCTCGTCGCCGAGCTCCGGCGGCAGCTCGCTGCCGAATGACGAAGAAGACGAGGAGCGTCCCCGCTCGCTCCCAACCCGGCTTTGAGAAGCAGCGCGTCGACTGTCTCGGCGACATGGTCCGACAACCGCCCGCGGTCACAGCCGCGGCCTTGGGCGCGGTAGGGTTCCCGCAACCGCCTGTGGTACCGTTCGCTTGGGTTGTGAAGGAACCGAGCCGATGGGGCGTTCTTGTGCGTGGACTTACGTTCTTGTCGGTCTCCTGACGGGTGTTTCCGGATGCTCCGGCTGCTCGGGCCACGCGGAGCTGGTCGTGGCCTTGATCGGCCCGTGAAGCACGAGACGGTACTGGGGGAAAGGACGGAGGAGCGTCCCCCCTGTCCCTCTTCCCGAAGTCTCGGTAGGCTGCGCGAGGGAGCGGACAGCTCCGATCCGGACCTCACCTCGCGGTGGAACGGACGGAGCCAGGAGCGGCGCAACATGCGCCGAACAGGTGGAACAACATGAGGCGACTGATCGTGCTCGCGGTGTTGGCCGTGTGTGTCATCCCATCGGCCGTGGCCCTCGCCGAGGTCCCCCAGGGAATGACGTTCGACGACGGCTTCACCTTTTTCGAGATCGAGGACCATCAGGAAGCGCAGAACGGGAACCCCGTCGACGCCGGATGGGCGCTCAACGGGCACTTCCGCGTGTTCGGCCATACGTCCCAACACAGCGCCTTCAAGATGGCGATCAAGCAGGGGCGACAGGTGCTGGGCGAAACCGTGTGCGAGGTCCACCTGGACAACCAATACCCGCAAAGCGCCCAGGGGCCGGAGGCGTTCTACACCCGCAACTGTCTCGACCGGGCGCAGCGCATCAAGAAGACCGGCGACATCACGGTCGAGCTCTCCCTGGTCGATGACGACACGGATCAAACGAGCCTCTTGCGGACCTTCGCGCTCCACGTCCTGACGGCGACGCGCGTTCGTGGCACCGGGCAGCCGGACGCGCCTCTCCACTACGTGGACCGCAACGGTGAGGTGCTCGACACGGTCCTCCACCTCCAGCCGAACCGCTCGAACCCGTACTACGAGCCCGTAGCAGATCGAACCCTGGAGAAGTACGACGGGCGCAACGCCGTCACCGTCACGGTGAACGCCCACCCCGATCGCGACCATTGGAGCATCAGCTCCGAGACCCATCTCCGCTGCTCGGTGAACGGGCAGCGCATCCCCATCGCGCACGATCAGGTCACCGGCACGGAGGTGCGCAAGGTGTACGTCGTGCACAGCCACGGTCGTGGTCGCCGGGAGCAAGGGGAGACCGAAGACGTCGGGTTCCGGCAGTACGTCCTGACGCTTCCGCTCACGTTCGACAGCTCGGTCGTCGTTCAGACGCACCAGCGTTGGTTCCCCCTGCCGCCCGATCGGGTAGGTGAGGGCGCCGCTGCCGTCATCAACCGTCACCCCGGCCGGTGGGAGTGCGAGTGGCGGGACGCCCAGAGACACGTGCTTCGCACGTGGCGGTGGACGGTCGGTGACGACGGACGGATTGTCCCCCACCCGGAGCAGCGCGCTGGTCTGAGCCTCGGCCCCAACGCGTACTTCGTGCAGACCGTGATCCCCGCCGGTGGCTCCGGCTACGACGTGCGCCTGGACCGCGCGTCGGTGCAACACCACGCCTGGTACGGCCTCGGGTGGCGGACCGCCGAGGGGCGCGCCCTCGCCGACGGCGTGCCCAACGTGGGCCACCCGGCGCCTCCGCAGCCGCGCGGCGGAAGCGGGCGCCACCACCACAACTGAAAAGGACGACGGCACGGAGCGTCCCGGCAAACGGTCCAGGACCGGCCGCATCCCTCGAAGGGATTGACCGTCAGAAGGACCAGCCGATGTTCAGGTTCAGCAACGGAATGACTGCGCCGGCGCTCGCCGACGATCCGCCTCCGGACGCCGAGACCGCGAGCACCTCGACGCCTCCCTGGAGATCGAGCGTGAGGCCGAAGGGAGCCACGTACTTGTATCCAAGGAAGGGGCCGACGGCGAGGCCCGTGCCTGTCGCCGTGATTCCACTGCTCGCACCGGCGTTCGTCGAGGCATAGATGCCGAGCATCTCTGCGCCGATCTGCATGCCGTTTTCGAAGGAGCCCAGGAGGTAGTAGCGCCCCTGTACACCACCCTCGAACACGCTGTCGCCATTTACGACCCCCCCCCGGCGATGATCGCCAACCCCCCCTTGCGACCGAGCGCGATCTCTCCCGTGACCTCCACCACCGGCAAGATGAGGTGCAGCGGGGAGAAGGTGAGCGAGAAGCGATGCGTGGGTGCTGAAGGGGCGGCCCGCGTCGCGGTCACGGGCGCGCCGGCGGGTGGGGGTGCGGCAACCGCCGCCGGCGTTGGTTGCGCGGCCCCGGCCGGCGGCGGCGGGGCCAATGCCTCGGCACTCGATCCAGCGGCCGGTGCCGGAGCGGGCGACGGTTGCGTCGTCTGGGCTGGTGGTTGCGCGCGGACGACGGGGACGACGCAGAGAACCAGGGCGAGCGAGATGCCACAGCGCAAGAAGGCAGTCATGGGAAGCTCCTGAGGAGAAGATCAGAACAACGGTTGGTGCGCCGCTGTGCACTCGGCATGCCAGGGCGCGCGTGGCTCGCTTCCCGGAGCGCACCACGCGTGCGACCTACCGCAAGGAGCGAGACATGGGGGCCGGTTGACCGCGTCACAGCGGCCTCGACGTGGCACGACCGCACGACACTCCGTGGGCACCCGTGAATCGAGAGCCACACCGCACCGAGAACGGCCGTACGCACGTCGCTCGAGCCGGTGCGGCGCGTCCGGAGGATCCCGCGCGGTGGTCGGGCTGGGCACGCAGCGCGGCCGGACCGGACATCATCGAGTGCACGAGCACCGCTCCCTGATAGGCTGCGCGGATGCAAGTGACGAGGTGGATGGCGCTTGGGGTGGGGCTGGCGTGCGGGTTCGGCTGTGGCTCGGGCCACACCGCGTCGCACGCCGATGGGGGAGCCATGAACCGGGACGCCGGGTCGCAGGCGGACTCGGGACGGTCGGGCGACGGGGGCGCCACGACCGGTGACGCGGGTGCCACGACCGGTGATGCAGGCGCCACGACCGGTGACGCGGGCGCCATGGCCGGTGACGCAGGCCCGCGAGCGGACGGCGGCGCGGTCGCCGACGGCGGCGCGGTCGCCGACGGTGGCGCGGTCGCCGACGGTGGCGCGGTCGCCGACGGTGGCGCGGTCGCCGACGGTGGCGCGCCCACCTGCGGCTACGGTGGTGACGTGTCCGCCCTGACAGCTCTCACGCCGCTGGACATCACCGGCATGAACGGGGCCACGTTTACCGGCTGGCACGCCAGCGACACCGTGTTCGTCGAATCGAACGACGTGACCCTGAGCGACTTCGTCATCGACAACGCTGGCTACTACGGGATTCGCACCGACACTGGATCGGCGGGCACCGGCCTCCGGATCTCGAACGGCACCATCGCGCTACCCGCCTCCCCCTCCTGGGTCGTGGGCAAGGGGATCCTCCTCGCCAAGGACGGCGCGCAGGTCAGCCACGTCGACGTCTCCGGCTCGGCGGACGGCATCTCGATCAGCGCGAACAACCTCACGATCGACAGCGTCTGTATCCACGACCTCGGGACCGACGGGACCGCCCACAACGACGGAATCGAACTCTACGGCGGATCCCACATCGTCATCCGCAACAGCGTCATCGACAATCCCCTGGATCAGACGTCCGCGATCACCATCACCAACGAATACGGCACCGTCGACGACATCACAGTCGAGAACTGCACGCTCTCGGGTGGCGGATACACCATCTATGTCCGAGGCGACGGAGCTTCCGGCGCGCCGCTCACGAACGTCCACTTCCGAAACGTGACGATCGCGCGCCCCGGATCGTACGGGGTGATCAGCTACGCGAGCGCACCCGGCGCCATCGTCGAGTGGGACGTCAAGGACGCGAGCGGAACACCCATCCCGATGCCGTGAGAGCGGCGCCACGCCCACGGGAACGACGTGCCGCACCGACCGACGTCGAGCCGCCAGAGGCAAGCCGACCGAAGAGAGCGTCCGACCGAGGTGGAGTGGCCCGGGGTAGAGACCGGCCGCAGATCGAACGGCCGATGATCGTGGGTCCAGGGCATCGAGCCGGCTCGGACAGAGCCCTTCGCAGCTCGAGCTCGGGATGAGGGTCCGCCCGGAGTTGAGGCGCCGGCGGGGCATCTGGTACCTTGCCGCGGGGAGCGAACAATCGTGGAACGTACGTCTTTCTTCTCGAGCCTCATCGTCGTCCTCGCGCTCGGCGCGTGCGGCACGTCACCCGCGAAAGATGCCGACGCAGGCGTCAGCGGCGACAGCGGCGTCAGCGGCGACGGCGGCGCGACGGTGGACGCAGGTGCGCCGGGCGATGGGGGCGGCGCGCTCGACGCGGCGATGGACGGCGGCTCCTCCGACGCGGGCGCGGGCGGGGACACCACCTACATGCTCCCGACCGGCAACTGCTTCACCTTCTCGACCGCGACCGCCATGGACGCGATGAGCATGACGTGCGGCGACATGCAGGCCCTGTCGGGCGCCAACGTCGATCTCGACAGCCCGGCGGGTCCGGACTCGATGGGCGGCTTCTGTCCCTTGGTCGGCACCTTCACCTCGCTCAGCATGGTGCCGAGCTCCTATGCGAGCTGCGCATGGACGTCGTACATCGAGGGACTCGACAGCCTCGCCGACCATGGCTTCATCGTTCGCGACGCCACGCACACGCACCACTACCGCATGCGCATCGTCTCGAACGCACTGCCTGCGCTCGTGTTCGCGTTCGACGCGATCGACTGATCCCGGATCACCGGCGCGTCCTGGCGCGCCGCGCCACCAGCGAGATCCCGGAGCGGAAGCAGAAGGGGTGGCTCGTGCGGCTCCTTCGAGACGCGGACGCCTCGACACCGGTGCGGGGGTCGGCTACGCATCCGCCACGGCTCCGCGGGGCCGATTGTTGGGAGGGAGAGATGGGACGCTTCGCAACGACGTTCGGCGCCGGCCTGCTGGCTTGCGCGCTCGCGCTCGCCGGCTTCGGTTGTGGTGACGACAGCGGTGGCACCGACGCCGGAATGGGTGGCACCGATGCAGGCGGAACCATGGACGCCACGATGGGCGGCACCGATGCGGGCGGAACCATGGACGCCACGATGGGCGGCACCGATGCAGGCGCACCGATGGACGCCGCGATGGGCGGCACCGATGCAGGCGGAGCCATGGACGCAGGCACGCCAACGACGTCCTGGAGCTGCCTCGGTTCCGTCACGCCGGGGACACCGGCCGGCGCGTCGGCCACGATCACCGTGAACACGTTCGATTTCCAATCCATGGCTCCCATCGCCGGCGCGACCGCCCACGCCTGCGACGCGACCGACGCGACCTGCGCGACGCCGGTCGCCACGGCAACGACCGACAGCTCGGCAAGGGGACCCTCACCGTGCCGACCAGCAGCGGGCCGTGGTTCGGGTACGCCCAGATCATGGCGAGCGGTTCGGCCGGCGCGACCTACAGCACCCACGAGTTCTGGACCGGCATGCCCATCGTCGCCGACGCGATGCCCCAGACCGGGCTCGTCAGCGACAGCACCATCGGCCTCATCGCCCTCCTGCTCGGCACTTCGCGGGACGCGAGCAAGGGCGATGTCGTCGCCCTGGCCTTCGACTGTACCGGCAACCTCGCGCCGGGCGTTTCCTTCGACGCGGGCGGAGCCAGCGGCACGTCCTTCTACTTCATGGGCTCGGGCAGCGCGATCGCCTCCACGAGTGCCACCGAGACGGACGCCGAACGGCACCTGGGGGCTGGCCAACGTCGATCCGGGCTTCGTCACCGTCACGGCGACCCGCGCGAGCGACGGCACGGCAATTGGGGCCGCCCAGGTCCAGGCGAAGGCCGGCGTCATCACCGTCGTCTACGTGGAGCCGACCCCGGACGGCGGCGTCGTGGCGCCCTGAGCGCACCATCCTGTCTCCCGCGACTGCCGCGCCGATTCGGGACGCGCGCGCAGAATCCTGCACGGCTCGGGGGGCGCAGCACACGCTCGGGTGCGAACAAGGCGCCCGGGTGCGCGGGGCACGACGATTGCACCGTCACTCGTTCATGAGTCACATCAAGACAATCCTGGTTCCGAGTGATGGCTCCACCCCGTCCATCGCTGCGCTTCGAGAAGCCTCGCTCCTGGCTGGCGACCTCGGCGCATCCATCGACGTGTTGCACGTGATCGCGGAGGAGCGCGTGGCGACACCCGCCGAGAGCGTGGCCGAGCACGAGGCCACCAATCTCGATCGCGCCTACGCCGAGGCCGAGAAGACGCTCGGCGCGCGGATCGGTCGTCGCGCCGAGCGAGGCGACCCGGTGCGCACCATCCTCGCGCGCGCCGGCGACTACGACCTCATCATCATGGGCACCCATGGTCGCGGGGGTAGGATGCACGCGATGGTCGGCAGCGTGACCGAGGCCGTGGTGCGCAACGCATCGTGCCCCGTCTCACCGTGCGCGAAGCGAGAGGTGCGGAGTCGTTCACCGAGCGCCGACACGGGCGCAAGTCCGTCGCCGCGAGCAGACCCGCGGTCGCCCGTAGCCCGGCAACGACCGGCAGCGCGGTGTGCAGCCGCGCTGAGCCCCGTACCGGTGTGGCCGACACCGTGCGGATGGACGAGGCCTTCTGTCGGCGTGGCTGCACGGGATCCTGGACACGCCTCGCTGAGCCCCACGAGCGCGCGTCGCGAGCGGCGGCGGGCGCGGCGCAGGCGCATCACCAGGCATGGAATCTCTGCCAGCGCTGAAGCTCGACCAGGAAGAGGAGCATGGCCAGGAGGAGACCGCCGACGACGCCCCCGCTCCAGCACGGGGCGCGCCTCCGCGGGTGCATCCGCGGAGCGCCGAAGCGCGTCCATCTCGAGGGCCTGCGCTTCGAAGCGTTCAGGTCGCCGTGCGAGCTCCACCGGGGTTGGTCTGTCAATCCAGATGCCGGTACCCGCGTCTGCGCCGCCGCCGCCGTAGCCGCCGCCACCGTAGCCGCCGCCACCGTAGCCGCCGCCACCGTAGCCGCCGCCACCATAGCCGCCGCCACCATAACCGTAACCGGCGCCACCGTCGCCGCCGCCACCGTAGCCGCCGTAACCGTAGCCGCCGCCACCATAGCCGCCGCCACCGTAGCCACCGTAACCGTAACCGGCGCCACCATCGCCGCCACCATCGCCGCCGCCACCATAGCCGCCACCACCGTAACCGCCGTAACCGGCGCCGTAACCGGCGCCACCATCGCCGTAACCGCCGTAGCCGCCGTAACCGCCGTAGCCGCCGTAACCCGCGCCCGCGTCGATTGCGCTGCCGGTACCTCCGCCGTAACCGCCGTAACCGCCGTAACCGCCGCCTGCGTCGATGGCACCGCCGCCACCTCCACCGCCGAACCCGCCAAAACCAAGGCCGGCGTCGATGCCGGCACCGCCGCCACCGCCACCGTAACCGCCACCGTAACCGCCACCGTAACCGCCGTAACCGGCGTCCGGCGTGGCGTAGCCCCCGTAGCCGCCGCCGCTGCCGGAGGCTCCGGCCCCCGCGTCGTAGCCGGCGTAGCCCCCGTAGCCGCCGCCACCGATGCCCGCGTCGTAGCCGCCGTAGCCGGCGGAACCCGCATCAGACGGGGCATAACCCGCATCGCCCGCCGAGGGGGCGGCGGGCGTCGACCGAGTGGATCCCGAGGCGAGCGTGTTTCCATTGCCCTGTGCACAGCCGACGAGAGACACGCAAATCAAAGCAAGATATCCAACAGCCAATGCAGGTCGACGCGTCATGTCTGCCTTCCTTCGACTGCCCTGGAGGGCGGTTGGGCAGATGCCGAGCAAGTCACATGCCAGGCGCTGGGCCCTGCGCGCGACGCGGCGGACCGTGCACGCGCGTTCCCTGAGCGATCGATCCGAGCCGTTCCCGCGATCCGCTCAGTGGCCCGCCGGCACGGCGGTGCACGCCGTGCAGCGGGAGTCGCTGCCGCTGAAGCAGCCCGGGACGCTGCCCGCCATGCAGTCCGGGGCCACGCATGGGCTGCAGCTGTAGCCGTAGCAGACGCCCGTGGCGCAGAGCTGATTGGTTCCGCAGGACGTGCCGTCGGCCAGGTGAGCGTCCGCAGGACAGGTGGGCGACGAGCCCGTGCAGGACTCGGCGGGGTCGCAGTCGCCCGTGGAAGGTCGGCAGACGGTAGAGCTCGAAAGGAATGTGTCGGGCGGACAGGAAGTGCTCGTGCCGTCGCAGGTCTCGGCCGTGTCGCACACGCCTGCCGCCGCACGGCACGGAGTCCCCGCCGCCGCCGGGCCGGTCGCCATGCATACCGGGCTGTCGGTGCTGCAGTCGATGGCACCGACAGCACAGGGGTTGCCTGTCGCACAGGGCGTGCCGGCGTCGCACCCCGCAACGCAGGTCCCGGTCCCGTCGCAGCTCCCGCCCGTGCAGCTCGTCCCCGAGGGTGCGAAGCCGTCCGGCGGACAGGTGGTGCTCGCGCCGTCGCAGGACTCGGCCACGTCGCACGGGCCCGCCGACGCGCGGCACTCGATGCCGGCGGAGGCCGGGCCGGCCGACACGCACACGGGGCTGCCGCTCGAGCAGTCCGTCGTGCCCCGCTCGCACGGATTGCCCGTGTCGCAGGGCCCGCCGCCCGCGCAGCCGCTGTCCACGCCCGCGTCGGTGGGCATGCCCGCGTCGCTGCCAGGCACGGGCTGGCAGCCGAGGTCCGGATCGCAGAAGGTGCCCGCACCGCAACCGCCGCTCGCCGGCGTGATCAGGCACACGCCCGACGCCGCGTCGCATCGTGCCCGGGCGCAGTGCGCCGCTGGCTGTGGGCAGTCGCTGTCCGCTGCGCACAGGGCGCCGCCGCAGGTCACGAGGGCGTCCGGCGAGCACTCGGGCGGGACGCATCGGCCGCCGAGGCACTGGGTCGCGTTCGGGTCGCCGCCGACGCCTGGGCAGCTCACGCTCCGACAGTCGCGCGTGATGATCACCGTCACGGCGAAGCGTCCCGACACCTCGACGATGGTCCGCCGTGCGACCACGAGCCGTCCGCTCGCGTCGAGCAACCGCACCTGCACGTCGGCACGGCCGCTGTCGAGGCCCGTCAGGTCGGCGATCGAACGGCCCGAGAGGAAGTCCTCGCCGTAGCTCGCCGCCCCATCGATGCGCGTGGCCCCGGCGGACGCGCCCGAGGCGCCAGCGACACTCGTCTCCACCCTGGCGAACTCGACTCCCGGCACCAGGTCGGTCTCGAGGTCGACGACCAGCTCCGACTGGCTCGAGCAAGCGCCGGTAGCCAGCACTCCCGCGACCAAGAGCCCCGGAATACACGCCATTCCGCGGTGCGACGCTATCGACATGTTTCCGCTCCCTCGCTCGAAGGTACCACGCCGCTCCCCGAACCGAGGAGCCCGCGGCTTTCATCGCCCACACGCGGCAGCGCAGTCCGGGTCCTCGCAGTCGGTCGTGCCGTCACAGTCCTTGTCGACGCAGTCGTCGCAGCTCGCGGTGACAGCGACCGCAGCTCGGCGCGTCGGCGCAGTCGCCGTCGTCGTCGATCCCGTTGTCGCAGATCTCGTGACGCGGCATGCAGCCGGGATCGTGCGGGGTCGGCGCAGTTCACCCAGGCGATCGTGATCGTCGTCGATGCCGATGTCCTGCGTGGCGCCGTCGCCCGGTTGTCCCGACGCGCGGCCTGGGGCGGACCAAGTGCTACAGTGCGCGCTTGCGCGGCTCGCCGCGTCCAACCGACGGCTCGACGGCCGCGACCCGTCGCCTGTCGAACAGCCCATCAGCGCACCCGTGACCCACCTGCTGCCGGCACCCGAGACGGATGAGGCCTTCCATGCCGTCGATCGGGCGACCGACTACGCCGCTGCGCTTCGCGTGATCGCCGAACGCGTCGCGATCGATGCGTCCGCGACGCCCGTACGGTTCGAGGACGGCTCACTGCCCGTGTTCTCTCTCGCCGGACGGGTGGTGAAGCTCTACCCGCCGAGCTGCGAGGGGTCGTATCAGAACGAGCGGGCGGTGCTCGAGCACGTGGAGGGTGCCCTCCCGATCATGACGCCGCGCGTGGAAGCCGCCAGCGCTCTCGAGCAATGGCACTACATCGTCATGAGCCGCGTGCCCGGGCGTCCCTTGCGCGCGTGCCTCCACGAGGTGCCGTCGAGGGAGCGGGCGCGTCTGTTCTCCGGGCTCGGCGAGGCGATCGGGCGGCTCCATGCCCTGGCGACCGAGACCCTGCCTTCCACCGACTGGGCCACGATGGTGCAGCGACAGCGCGCGGGCTGTGTGGCGCGCCATCGCCGCCTGGGGCTCGACGAGGCGTGGCTCGCGCGCATCGACCCCTTCCTCGACGCGATCCTCCCCGACCTCCCCGTGGGCGGGCCGTACGGGCTCTTGCATACCGAAGTCATGCAGGAGCACGTCTTCGTCGAGAAGCGAGCGGGGCGTTTCGAGCCTTCCGGGCTGATCGACTTCGAGCCTTCCCGCGTCGGTCCCCCCGGCTACGAGCTCGCTTCGGTCGGGCTGTTTCTCAGCGAGGGAGACCGCGTGCTCTTTCGCGCCTTCCTCGATGGGCTGGGGCTCGCCCGAGCCGACGGGGGTACCGCCCTCGCCCGCCGTTGCATGGCGTGGGCGCTGCTCCACCGCTATGCAAACCTTCATTGGTGGCTTCGGCGCCTACCCGCACGATCGGCACGACGGTCCATCGATGATCTCGCGGGCGAGTGGTTTGACGACGGGCGTTGACGACGGACGCCTGACTGCCCACGAAAGCGCGCTCCGCCCTCATCGGCTGCAGACACAGATCTGGCTGAGGCGATCGTCGCTGCAGTTGATCGGCGTCCGCTCCGTGCAGTGGACGCCCAAGGGATGTGTGTACGCTCGGATACATGTGCCCCCGGCAACCCCACATCGGTAGTCGCAGGAGTGCAGTGCGAAGCTCGCGGAGTAGAGCTCGCACGTAGTCGGCCCCTCCACGCAGAGCTGGTAGGCGGTCAGGCCGCTGTAGATGCTGTCGCAGCTGGGCGGGCCCGCATCCGGCGCTCCCGCATCCGGCGCTCCCGCATCCGGCGCCCCCGCGTCCGGCGGGCCCGCATCCGGCGCTCCCGCATCCGGCGCTCCCGCGTCCGGCGCCCCCGCATCCGGCGCCCCCGCATCCGGCGCCCCCGCGTCCGGCGCTCCCGCATCCGGCGCTCCCGCATCCGGCGCTCCCGCATCGGGGCGCCCCGCATCCAGGCCCCCCTCGTGCGCGCCACCTTCCAGACGGCCGCCGTCGGATTGGATCTGGCCGCCATCGTCCCGTGCACGGCCGAGCCCCGCGCGCTGGACGGTGCAGCCGCTCAGGACCACCGCCAAGCCGAGACAGCATCCGGTGGCGAGACGCACCTTCCCATTCTAGCAAGCTCCTCGGAACCACGTACATCTTCCCTCCCCGATCACGGCCGGACACCGCAAGAGACGGGGAGCCGCGGGTCGTTGGCGCATCGACGGGAGCCTGTTATCGAGAGGTCTCGACCTCCGCGTATCCTCGTACGGGTGCACCGCGAGCCACACGGTCGGCTCGCTCCGGGAGGTGCTCTCGACGCGGTGGCGGCGGTGGGCAGTGATGTGGGGGCCAGTCGCCGCGCGGTCACGGTGGCGACTCTACTCCGGCAGCCGCGAGCCGCGCCCCTCCTGGGCCCTCCCGGGCGGGGTGTCTTGTGGACGGGGCGGTTCGGTGCCAAAGTGCGCACGATCTGTACGGGGAGGTGCGACCATGCAGGGGCGAGACGAGACGCGCGATTCCACCCAGCCGCGGGCGAGGCTTCAGTTCGAAGGCATGGCGGCGCCCGTCGTGTCGCGGGTGCGTCACCGCGGGGCCGGGGCGCTCACCGTGTCCCAGCCGCTCCCCTTTCTGCGCATCTCCTCCGGTGTGCGCGACGAGGCGGGGCGCGCGGCCCACATCCGCTCCGTCGGCGTCATGGTCGAGCAGGACACGCCCCACATCGTGCTCGAGCTGGCCTACGACCTCGAGCGCACTCCGACGCTCTCGATGTTCGCCCTTCCCGCCACGGCCATGGGCCACGCCGCTCCTTGCGTCGACGCACCACACGCCCCCACGGGTGCTTCCTCCGACCGCGCCCCGACGGTCGCCTACGAAGCGGCTCCCGAGTGGCCGCAGAGGGCGCGCCCCCCGATGTTCCACGCGACCGAGGCGAAGCCCGACGTGATGGTGGCTTCGCGGCCGCCGTCCTGTGGTGTGCGCGTGCTCTCGCGCGCCGCCCGACGCGAGGACGAGGCCCCCGTCGTCTTCCGCCTCGATCCCGACGCGACGATCCGCGACGAGGCGACCGGGACCGGCCCTTCGACCAGCTCCCGCCTCGGCCAGGCCTTCCGCCGGCTCCTCGGTCGCTGAGCAACGCGCGCCGGACCGATCACCGCGTCACGCCGGCACCACCGCGCCTCTCGCAAGCGAGGGAGCGGCTGGTGCCGAGGCGGATCGCGACCTCACATCGGGAGGTCCATATCGACGACCGGCGAGACCTGCAGGTAGGACTCGGTCGAGCTCGACGCCGGCTCGACGACGCCCGTCAGCCCGGTGAACGTCTCGCCCGTGGACACGAGCATGTGCCCGGCCGTCGTCGCCGAGGTGCACATGGAGTCGAAGCACGAGTCGAGGCAGTAGCTCTCGGACTTGTAGAAGCCGAGGCCGACCGCCATCGTGTTGGTGCCGTCCGTCATCTCGAAGCCGAAGTACTGCGGCGCCGAGGCCGACATGCCGCCGTCCCCGCTGGTCGTGCACGAGTAGCTCGTGTTCATGAACTCGGAAGCGGTGACGCTCGAGACCGTGAACGAGCCCGTCATGGTCACGTAGACGCCGGCGTACATGTCGGCGCTGACCATGCCCTTGGACACGTCCGAGGGGCTCACCGACACGGCCACCGGATCCATCATGCTGCCGGTCGGCGTCACCATGGGTGCACCGACCTCGACGAGCGTCGGCGCGCTGGCCGGGCTCGAGGGCGTGAAGGGATTGTAGTTGCCGGTCACGTTGACGACCTGACCGCGCACCAGCGACTCGACCTGCGTCCGCGTCATCGGGCAGTTCGGCGTGGTGCCGCCGTAGTTGCAGAAGAGCTGCACGCCGCTGTAGGGGCCGCCGCCCGGGTCCTGCACCCAGATGTGGCCGTACTTGGTGGACGTGACCCAGCCCACGATGACGACGCCGTTGAAGGCGAGGGATGCTCCCGGCGCCGGAAGGCTCATGCGGAACGCGGCCACCGTCGTCGCCCCCGACCCAGCGTCGGGCACCCCCATGCCGCTGTCCACCGTCGGGCCGGAATCCTGGCCCCCGGGACCCGCATCGAGCGTGCCGCTGCCGCTGTCATGACCCGCGTCCATGGTCGTGCTCCGACCGGTCGAGGGACAACCTGCCAACGCCAGCGCGGCCGCGACGAGCAGCACGATGGACCCTGAAGAAAGAAAGCGCATGCGAACCTCCGTTCGAACCAGCAAAAAACCCGGCTCCCCAGAGCTCGGGCGGATGCGCCGAGGGGGCCCGAGGGGCGCCGAAGCCGTACGATGGGCGCCGTAGCGTGTCAAGCGACGAGGGCGTAGCCTCTCCTCGCCCATCGCGATGAAGACCGCCCTGCCATGGCGTGAAGGGGCGCGGTGATCGAACGTGAGATTCCTCTCGCCACCGCGCCCACGCGCCCCATCGACCGCAGCGAGACGCCGGCGGCCGGAAGCGGCACGCGACGAGGCCACCGTCCGCCACAACCGTTGCGCCCACCTCCGAAGCGCCGCGCCTCGGCCTTCGCACGCGAGGGGGCCATGATCGCGCGCGCGCTCCTCCTGTCCCTCTGCCTCTTGCCGATCGCGTGCCACGCGGACCGGGACCGGGACGACGACGAGGGCGCCCCGCTGCCGCACCGGGTCGACGCGCGAGGTCGCGTCGTTCTTTCGGCCAGGGAGCGCGCGGCGGCGGGCATCGAGGTCGAGGCGGCCGTCCCGGGCACCCTGACCCCGCACGTCCGGCGCTTCGGCAGGGTGTCGGCGCCGCCCGACGACGACACCGCCGTCGTCGCGCCGGTCGTCGCCCGTCTCGGAGCACCGGCCGTCGCCCTCGGCGCCCACGTCGAATCGGGCGACGTGCTCGTCGCCATCATGCCCCTCGTCGACGCCGCGTCGAAGGCCACCCTCGAGGCCCAGCAACGCGAGCTCGTCGGCCGCGTCGCCGGTGCACAGGCGCGCGTCGCCGCGCTGCAGAGCGAGCTGTCGCGCGTCTCCCGCATGGTCTCTTCCCACCTCGCGACCGAAGCCGCGCGTGCTCGCGCCGAGGCCGATCTGCACGCCGAGCAAGCCCGCGTCGAGAGCCTCGAGCGTGCGGGCGGCGTCCTCGCCCACATGACCGGCGCTGGCGTCACGATCCGTGCCCCCTTCGCCGGCGTGGTGGCAACGCTCCGCACGGATGCGGGCACCATGGTGCAGCAGGGCGAGGTGCTCGCGCGCATCGTGCGCGCCGGGACGCGCTGGATTGACGTCGCGGTCCCGCCGGAGGACCCGGTCGGCACGGCCTACCGCGTCGAGAGCGCCTCCGGTCCGGTGGCGGCCACCCTCGAGAGCCGCGGCGCCGTCGTCACGCGGGAGGGCACGCGCATGGACCGCCTCATCGTCCCCGCTGCGAGCGCCGCCGCCCTCATGCCGGGCGCCACCGTCCCGGTCGACGTGCTGCACGACCTATCGGGGATTGTTCTTCCGGAGGACGCCGTCGTGCGCCGCGGCGACGACCGGCTCGTGTTCACCGAGGTCAGCCCCGGACACTATGCCCCGAACCGTGTCGCACTCGCCGGGCGTGCCGGCGGGAAGGTGGCCGTGAGCTCGGGCCTGTCGAGCGGCGACCGCGTCGTGGTGCGCGGGGCGGTCTTCCTCCTCGGCGAGATCGGGTACGAGGGACAAATCGCCGCGCGAGGCACACCGCGGTGAACGGGCTCTTCGACGCCATCATCCACGCCTCGATCCGGCACCGTCACCTCGTCGTCGCCGCCGCCGTCGCGCTCCTGGTCGTAGGCGCCTGGTCGGCGCGCGACGCACACCTCGACGCCTTGCCGAGCTTCACGCCCCCGATGGTCGTCGTGCAGGCGGAAGCTCCCGGGCTCGGCAGCACCGCCGTGGAGCAGCGCGTGACCACGCCCCTCGAGCAGGCCCTGCTCGGGACCCCCGACGCTGCGACGGTCCGCTCCACCTCGTCGCCCGGCCTCGCCGTCGTGACGCTCTTCTTCGAGGACGGCACCGACATCTTCCGCGCACGCCAGCTCGTCGCCGAGCGCGTGGCGATCGCACGCGCGCGCCTGCCCTCGAACCTGCCCGCGCCGCGCCTCGCCCCGATCACCGCCCCGGTGGGCGCCCTGCTCAAGCTCGCCTATACGGCGCCCGACGGCGACCCGGATGCCCTGCGAGCCCTGTGGCGCTTCGCCCAGTGGAAGGTGGAGCCGCGCCTGTCGGCCATCGACGGCGTCTCGCGCGTCACGGTCCACGGCGGAGCGGCGGCGCGCATCGAGGTGCACCCCGACCCGAGCGCCATGCTCGCGCGCCACGTCTCGCTCTCGGACCTCGGCCGGGCCCTCCGGAGCGCCCAGAGCCTGACGCCCCTCGGTCATGCCGACGTGGGTACCCAGTGGCAGCCCGTGCGCGCCGACGGGCTGTGGTCGCTTCGGCACCTCGACGCCATCGGCAGCACGGTGGTGCGCACCGACGACCGGGGGCTGCCGCTTCGGGTGGCGGACGTCGCCCGCGTCGCCATGGGTCAGGCCCCGCCCGTCGGCAGCGCGCTCTATGACGGCCATCCGGCCATCTACCTGCAGATCGACAAGCTGCCCTGGGCCGACACGCTGGCGGTCACGGCCAAGGTCGAGGCGGCCCTGCACGGGCTCGACGCGGAGCTGCCCCCCGGCGCCCATCGCCAGCCCCCGCTCTTCCGGCAGTCGGACTTCATCCGCACCTCCCTCCGATCGGTCGGGCGCGCCATGGGCATCGGCGCGTTCCTCGTCGTCGCCATGCTGCTGGCCTTCCTGCGATCGCCGCGGCTCGCCGCCATCAGCCTGACCGCCCTGCCCCTGTCGATCATGGCCGCCGCCACGGTCCTGCTCCTACGCGGTGTCACGATCAACGGCATGATCCTCGGCGGCCTCGCCATCGCCGTGGGCGAGGTGGTGGACGACGCCATCGTCGACGTGGAGAACATCTGGCGGCGGCTCGGGCAGAACGCGGCGAGCCCGTCGCCCCGACCCGCCCTCGCGGGTGATCCAGGAGGCCTCCGCCGAGGTGCGCGGCGCCGTCGTCTACGCCTCGCTCATCGTGATCGCCGTGCTCACGCCCATCATGGTGCTCGGCGGCATCGCGGGGCGCATCTTCTCGCCCCTGGCCGAGACCTACGGCCTCGCCGTCGGCGCCTCGCTCCTGGTCGCCCTCACCGTCACGCCGGCCCTCGCCGCGCTCCTCCTGCCCCGGCTCGGGGAGACGGACCGCCGCGACACCCTGTTCGTCCGGCGCCTGCGCGGTGGCTACGATCGCGTGCTCGCCTCGGTGCGAAGGCGGCCGGGACGCATCGCCTTCGGCTCGGCGGTGCTCGGCCTCGCGGCCCTCGTCGCCCTGCCCTTCCTGGGCGGCGGCTTCCTACCCGAGTTCCGCGAAGGTGTGCTCATCGCCGAGGCAACCGCCTGGCCCGGCACCTCCCTCGCCCAGACGACGGAACTGTCGCGACGCATCGATCGGGTCCTCCGCAAGAAAGGTGGTCCCACACACATCGCGGCCCACGCTGGCCGCGCGAGCCTCGACGAGGATGCAGCCCCAGCGAACCGCGTGGAGATGGACCTGCGCCTACCCCACACCGGTGATCCGGAAGAGATCGGATCCACCATCGACGCGCGCCTCTCGACGATCCCGGGCATCCGCTTCGGTGTCGAGGGCATCCTGGGCGAGCGCATCGACGAGCTGCTCTCGGGCGAGCGGGCACCCATCGCCGTCGAGCTCCGGGGCAACGACCTGTCGGCACTGCGGACGGCGGCCTCCTCGCTCTTGCACCGCCTGACCCGCGTCGAAGGCGTCGAGGCGCCACGCACGAGCGGCCTGGTCGACGCCCCGACTATCGACCTGCGCCTCGACGACGGGCGTCTCGCCGTCGCGGGTGTTCGCCGTCGCGACGTGATCGAAGCGGCGGCCACGTGGCGCGAGGGCCTCCGGGTGGCGGAGGTGCAGGGACCGAGCGGCGTCCCGGTCCCCGTGGTGATCACCGCCGGCCCATCGGCGGGCGCCCGCGCCGAGCTGCTCGACGTGCCGGTCTTCACGTCCACGGGCGCCGTCTTGCCCCTGTCGTCCCTCGTCCGCGTCGAGGACGGCGCCGAGCCCCCCGTCATCACCCACGCCGGCGGACGGCGCCTGATCACGGTGGCCGCGGATGCGGAGCCCGGTGAGCTGTCCGCCGTCGCGGCGCGCATCGGGCGCCTCGTCCGCTCCATGCGGCTGCCGAAGGGAGTCTCGTGGGATTCTTTCGGGTCAGGCCGCCGAGCGGAGCGCGGCCAGCACGCGACTCGCCTTCGTCGCGTGCCTCGTGCTCGGAGCGGTCTTCGCCTTTCTGTTCGTCGCCTTCCGGTCGGCCGTCGATGCCGCGGTGGTGCTCTCCGGGCTGCCCCTCGGGATGGTGGGCGGCGTCGTGGCGGCCCTGCTCATGCCCGAAGGGCTGTCCATGGCGGGCCTGGTGGGCTTCGTGACGCTGGCCGGCATCATCAGCCGCAACGGCATCATGCTCGTCGCCCATAAGAACCGGCTCCTCGGCGAGGCAGGCGACGCGAGCCGGGAGGAGCGCATCGTCGAGGCCGCGCGCGAGCGACTGCTCCCGATCGTCATGACCGCCGCGACCGCCTTCTTCGGCCTGTTGCCGCTGGCCGCCTCCCTCGGCGCCCCGGGCAGCGAGCTCGAGTCGCCCATGGCGTTCATCGTCTGCGGAGGCCTCGTCACCTCGACGACGCTCAACCTCGTCGCGGTGCCCGCGTTCTACGTGTGGCGCGAGCGACGCGGTGTGCGGCGCGGCGGCTGAAGCCTCAGGCCGGTGTTCCGCTGACGGTCAGCTGCACCTGACCGCAGCCCCATCCCATCCACGTCGGGTGAGCCAGGGTGTCGACGACGATGTAATAGGTGCCCGGGCCGAGCGTGGTCTGGATGCGTGACTCGCGCGGCTGCACGCCGCTGACGCACGGCTCCGGGACCGCAGAGTCGGAGCAGGGCACGTCGTCGTTGCAGGCGACCTGGGTCGCGGTGTCGTCGCAGGTCGTCCGGATGTAGAGCACCGTGTCGATGGCCACGGACCCGTCGTCGTCCTGCAGATCGATGTCCACGTTGGTCCGCGCGGAGAGGGTGAGCCGGAAGAGCTTGTCGCCGCCGGTGGCCGTGCCCCGGCAGCTCACGCTGTCGAGGGTCTCGGTGAAGTCGTCCGAGCCGCAGTCGTCGACCACGGCCGAGCCTCCGAGCGCGATGGGCTGGGAGGTGTGCGAGCAGGCGCTGCACTGCTGGGTGACCGCATCGCAGCCGAGGGTGCAAGGGGTGTCCGTCTCCGAGCTGCCCTGCGCGTTGCACGTGTGCGACGTCATTCCGTCGGGACACGTGGTCGCTCGCGGCGTGCATACCCACGGGACGCACGCCGCCGTGCCGCCTGCGACGCCGCAGTACTGCATCGTGGTGGTGCAGTCGCGCGAGCTGAGCCCGGTCGACTCGCAGTCCTCGAGGACGTCTCCGCGGCAGATCGTGCCGATGGGCGCGCAGCCCGCGTCCCTGCCCGCATCGGGCGGCCCAGCGTCAGGCGGCCCGGCGTCCACGGGCCCCGCATCGCGCACACCCGCATCATCGCGCACGCCCGCATCGCGCACACCCGCATCATCCCGCACGCCCGCATCATCCCGCACGCCCGTGTCGCGTACGCTCCCGTCCCCACGAACGACACCGCTGTCCAAGAGCCGGATGCCCGCGTCGCGCTGCACCGGATCGTGGGCCAGACCGCTGCGGTGGACACTGCAGCCTCCGAGGACGAGCAGGGCTGCGGTCACGACGAAAGCGATCGAGCTCGGGCGCACCTCGCTAGCCTACCCCGTCTCGGACGCGACGGAAAGGCCGCTCCAAGAGCCGCGTTTCCGACGGCCGCGACCCGGCCCCGCCGGATCGCCCGCTCCCGGGACCGGACGCCCCGCGCTACCATCGGCGTCCGTGCGACCGCTGATCGACCATGACGAAGGCCTCCGGCGCGAGGCCCTGCGCGTCTACCGCCGCTACGCCGCAGAGATCGTGGAGGCCTTTGGCCTCTGCCCCTGGGCCGAGCGTGCCCGACGACAGGGCAGGGTCCGGGAGGTGGTCCTGGTGGGGGCGGAGCCCGTGACGCTCGCGGGCGACGCGACCGAGGCCGTCGAGCGCATCGCCCGGGATGCGTCCGTCGAGGTCGGCCTCCTGATCCTGCCCCGGTCGCCCCACGACCTTCTCGGCCACCAGCGCTTCGTCGCCCGGCTGCGCGAGGCCCACGCGGGGCGCACCCCCGAAGGCCAGCCCCCGCTCGCCATGGCGGCGTTCCACCCCGAGGCCAAGGCCGACACGCGGGACCCGGCCCGCCTCGTCCCGTTCGTCCGCCGCACGCCCGACCCGACGGTGCAGCTCGTCCGCCTCTCGGTCCTCGACCGCGTCCGCGGAGGCACGCCGGGCGGCACGGGCTTCATCGACCCGGAGACGGTGGACCTCCGGACGCTGCTCGAGGCCCCGGAACGAGCGCCGCTCCACGAGCGGGTCGCCGAAGCCAACCTGCGGACGATCGAACGGGTGGGCGTCGCGCACCTGTCTGCCCTGCTCGACGCGATTCGCCGCGACCGCGACGCCGCCTACGCCCGCCTCGAGGCCCTCCCGAGGCAGTGACGGGTCCCCCAATCTCGACCCGGACGCCCCGGACGGGGTATTTTCCCGATCGGCATGCGTTATCTCTACGCGGACTCCGAGCCCTTCCCCAGCCAGTACGACTTCCTGGGCACCTTCAAGGGATTCATCCATTGCGCCACCCGCGCCCTGGCTGCCACCGCGTCCGCACGAGAGCTCGAGGAACGGGTGGCGCGCGAGGCCATGGGCGAGAGCGGCGAGATCGAGGCGCTCGAGCGCTTCGTGGCCCAGGTCGGGCAGGCGGTCGAGATGGCGGCGACGACGGCGAACGGGCGCCTGGTCCAGGCCCTCGCGCGTCGCTTCCGTGCGGAGCTGACGCGCAGCGCGGAGGAGTCGAAGGCCGACAGCCACAAGGCCTTGCAGCAGACGCGCAACGAGGTGGAGCAGCAGCTCGAAGAGCATCGCGACACCACGCGCGACGCCATCTCCCAGTTCCTGCTGCGCGACCGGGTCGACGTCATCGATGCCGTCTTCCAGATCAATCTCCTGGACGGCAACTACGACATGAGCGTGGCCTGCGAGCTGCCCGCCAGCCTCGATGTCGTCTACCGCCTCGCGCCCCAGCGGGTCGACACCTGGAGCCAGCCCCGCAAGGTCAGCGACCTCATCGGCCCGACGGAGCTGCAGGTCGGCATGAAGAAGAAGTGGCTCAAGCGCGACCTGACGCGCGAGATCGTGCAGATCGGCGACCACTTCATCAGCGGGGCGACCCTCGGCGGCGACGTGGCCGAGGTGCGCCTGCGCCGCAAGGGCGACACCAGCGATCACATCCTGTTGCGCATGCAGCGGACCGAGACCGGCCTCGAGACGGAGATCTACCGTCCCGGCGCCGAAGACGATGTCCCCGGCGGCTTCCCCGCGTCCGTGGACGACATCAGCAAGCTCGAGCAGCTGTGGACCAGCGTCGAGGCGGCGAGCCGCGACGCCATGCCACACAAGGTCGCCGTGCTGTCGGTGCAGCTCGACGGCCAGGACCTGTTCGAGGAAGACCTCACGACCACCTTCGTGGACCGCTACGTCGCGCTCTACGCGCCCATCGTCCGCGAGATCGTCAAGCGCAGCCCGTCCCAGCACGAGATGTCGCTCAAGCTCGAGCACGAGGACGGACGGCGCGAGGAGATCTACCTGAGGAAGGACGAGCTGGCCGAGCTCATCGGCGGTCTCGACGACGTCATGCTCGCCACCTTCGCCCCCCTCGACATCTTCCCCGAAGTGCAGGTCGAAGCGGGCTGACCCGTCTCCCCTTGCCGGCGACCGGGCGGGGACCACTTCCGAGCTGGCGGCGAGCATGCTTCCCTCGACCCGCATCGCCAGGACCATCGCCCGTCTGACCCTCGACCGTGCCGAGCGCCAGCGCCTCGCCGAGCTGAGCCCGCTCGACGCCGGGCACGGATACGACTCCTTCGGCATGCACCCGGACTGGGCGCGGGCGGCCGTCGGCGTGGCGAGCCCCCTGTACGACCATTACTTCCGCGTCTGCTCCCACGGTGCCGAGCACGTCCCGACCCGCGGCGCCGCCATCCTCGCGGCCAACCACAGCGGCACGCTTCCCTTCGACGGAGCCATGATCTGCATCGACGTGATCCGTCACACCAATCCACCGCGCATGCCGCGCACCGTGGCGGACCTCTTCGCCCCGCGGTTGCCCTTCGTCGGCACGGTCCTCGGGCGGGTCGGCGTCGTGTCGGGGGCGCGGCGCAACATCCACCGCCTGCTCGAAGACGACGCCCTACTCCTGGTGTTCCCCGAGGGCATGCCAGCCATCGGCAAGCCCTTCCGCAAGCGCTACGTGCTGCAGGGCTGGCGTGTGGGACACGTGGAGCTCGCCCTCCGCCACCGCGCCCCCATCGTGCCGGTGGCGGTCATCGGTGCCGAGGAGGCCTGGCCCCAGCTCGGCCGCATCGGCTTCATCCATCCCTTCGGCTCGCCCTATGTGCCCATCCCGGCGACCCCCTTTCCCCTGCCGGTCCGCTACCACATCCACTACGGACCACCCATCGCGCTCCACGATCGGTTCCGCCCCGAAGACCACGACGACCCGCGCGTGACGGAGGCCGCCTCCGGCCTGGTCCGCGACGCCGTACAGGAGCTCATCGACGCCGGGCTGCAGGAGCGAAGGAGGCTCTTCCGCTGATGCGGGTCATGGTCACCGGAGCCACGGCGCCCGTCGGGCGAGCCCTCGTGGCAGCGCTCCTCGAGGCCGCCGACGTCGACCAGGTCCTCGGGGTCGGCCGCGAAGCCCCCGACGTCGCGGGCTTCGAAGCGGACCCGCGCCTTCGTTATGCCCAGGTCGACCTCTGTCGATCGCGGGACGTGCGCCAGCTGGTCTTCGGCGATGCGCGCGACCTCGGCATCGACGCCGTCGTGCACGCGGCCTCGCACCGGAGCGTCTCGGACCGGGGCCCCGCCGTGCACGAGCAAAACGTGGAGGCGACCCGCGAGCTGCTCCGCCTCTCGGCGCGCCACCCAACGATCGGGCGCTTCGTCTACCGGAGCTTCGGCGAGATCTACCGCGTCGACGCCGAGACCCCGTCTCTCCTCGGCGAGGACAGCCCCCTCGACCTGTCGCCCCGCGCGCCCCAACGGCTGCGCGACCGGGTCGAGGCGGACCTGACCGTGTGCACCCACATGGGCATGTCGCCCCTGCGCATCGCGGTGCTCCGATGCGCCGAGATCATGGCGCCCGAGAGCGGCAGCCAGCTCTACGACTACCTGGCCTCGCGCGTGTGCTTCCGCGCCCTCGGCTACGACCCGATGCTCGACGTGATGACGGTGCGCGACGCGGTGCGCGGCATCGTGCTCGCCCTGCGCTCGAGCGCCCAGGGCGTCTTCAACCTGCCGGGCAAGGACGTGCTGCCCCTGTCGGTGGCGGTCGACCGCTGGGGCCCTCTGGGCGTGGCGGTGCCCGGGCCCCTGCTCGGCCCCCTCTACGCCCTTCGACGTGCCGTCCTCGGCACCGAGTTCCGCTACCGTGCGAACGTCTCTCGGCTGCACTTCAGCGGGGTGCTCGACGGCCGGCGCGCGCGGCGCGAGCTCGGCTACGAACCCACCCGGGGGGTGGACTGGCCGCGCTGAGCCCGCATGAAAGGGATCGACCGGAGCGACAATTTCCCCATCCGTGGTTATCTGCATTGATCGGAGGCAAGACGACCATGGCAGGTAGCACCGAAGACGAGACTGGGTGGGGTCGCAATGCCCCCATCGATTGGGGCCTGGAAGACCTGGTGGACCATCACCGGCGGCATCTCGCCGCGCTTCTGTCGGTGGCGCGCGAGCACGACGAGCAGCGCCGGATCGAGCGTGAGCTCGAGGAGCTCGATGCCGCCATCGAGGCCGGGGTGCACACCCTCCCCGAGGCCGAGAAGCGGGTCCTCGCCGAACGCTGCAAGCGCGACGAACGGCCCTGACGCCCCTGCCGTGCGGCGCGGCGATGGTTACGCCTTGTAGTGCAGGACGTCACGCGAGGGTGACTACATGCACTACGGCTGGACCGAGACCTGGGGCATCTGGCAGCTCGGATGGATGATCGGCGTCTGGCTCGTCGGCATCGTGCTGGCGATCGGCGTCGCGGTGCTGCTCGTTCGTGCGTTCCGGAGCGAATCGCCGGACGTCCGGGGGCCCGGGACGAAACCGCCGCCGGACGCCCACGAGATCCTCCGGCAGCGCTACGCCCGAGGCGAGATCGACGACGCCGAGTACCGGCGAAGGACCGAGATGCTGCAGCAGCGCTCCGGGGCGAGCCCGCGAGCCCACGAGGAGGCCGGTCCCGCAGGGTGACGCGAGGCCGGCCATCGAGGGCGGAATTGTCGCCGTCTTGGTGTGCCGCCACACGGGGCTTCCATCTCGGGCGCTCCCGTGCCACGTTCAGAAGCGTCCCGGTGACCCGTACGCGCGAAACCACCCTCGAGGTCATGATCTCCCCGGAGGGTGAGGGTCCGCGTCACGGCGTGCTCACGGTGCTCTCCCACCATCGTCCCGGCATGCTCATCCACCTGAGCGACAAGCCGGTCACGATCGGCCGCGGCGAGGAGGCGACGATCCGCTTCGACGACGCGTCCCTGTCCCGCTGCCACGCCCGCTTCAGCAAGCTGCGCCAGACCTTCGTCCTGGAGGACCTCGGCAGCACCAACGGGAGCTTCGTCGACGGCGAGCGCATCGAGGCGCCGACGCGGCTCGAGGACGGCATCCGGGTGCAGCTCGGCGGGGAGCTGGTCCTGCGCTTCAGCCTGCAGGACGAGCGCGAGTACGATGCGGCCCGCAAGCTCTACGAGGCCACCGTCCGGGACGCCCTGACGGGCACGTTCAATCGGCACTACCTCGACGAGCGGTTGGCGAGCGAGGTGAGCTACGCCAACCGCCACCACACGCCCCTGTCCCTCCTCTTCGTGGACGCCGACCACTTCAAGAAGATCAACGACACCTGGGGGCATCCGGCCGGCGACATGGTGCTGCGCCTGCTCGCCCAGCACCTTTCGAAGTCCGTCCGCACCGAGGACATCGTGGCGCGCTTCGGCGGGGAAGAGTTCGTGATCGTGGCGCGGGGCATCGCGGGCGAGGGCGCCATGGCGCTGGCCGAGCGGCTGCGCGCCGAGGTCGAGCGGCTCCGGATCCCCTACGAGGACGACATGATCCACCTCACCATCTGCATCGGGGTGAGCTGGCTCTTGCCGGAGGGGCCCGAGATCGACCCGGAGACGCTCGTCGCCAAGGCGGACGCGGCCCTCTACCAGGCCAAGCGCGGCGGCCGTAACCGGGTGCTGTCCGCCTGAGCAGAGCGTGGGCTCGGGGCGCCGCGCGCGGGCCGTGCACCGGGGCGACGGCTCGTCTATGGTAGCGGCGCCGTGGGCACGAAGAAGCGTGACGTCGTCATCGTCGGGGGCGGACCGGCGGGCCTGACCGCCGCCCTCACCCTGGTCGCCGAAGCGCCCGACCTGCGCGAGCGCATCGTGGTGCTGGAGAAGGCGCGCTACCCGCGCGAGAAGTACTGCGCCGGAGCCGTCGGCGGCCGGGGCGAGCGGATCCTCGCGTCCCTCGACGCCGTCCCGGACGTGCCGAGCGCGCCAGTCGAAGCCATGTCCTTCCGCATCGGCGACGGGCAGGTCGCGGCCAACGTGGGCAAGCACATCGGCCGGGTCGTCCGCCGCGTCGAGTACGACCACGCCCTGGCCCGCATCGCAATGGCGCGGGGGATTCCGCATCGAGGACGGCGTGCGCGTGGAGTCGATCGTGGCGCGGGAGGACGGCGTCGTGGTCGAGACGAGCGCATCGTCCTACACGCCGAAGGTGGTGGTCGGAGCCGACGGTGTCGGGAGCGTCGTCAGGCGATCTATGGGCCTTTCGCCGGGCCAACTGCGCGCCCAGGTCCTCGAGCTCGACACCGAAGCGGTGGCGGGCGATCCCGACCGTCGCACCCTGCACTTCGACGCGGCGGACCTGCGCTTCAGCGGCTACTACTGGGACTTCCCGACGGTCGTGGACGGGCGCCCGCTGGTGTGCCGCGGCATCTACCACCTGCGCGTCGACGACCGGCCCGTCGACATCGACGCCCTGCTCACGGAGCGCCTCGCGAAGGCGGGCCTCGCGGTCGGCGAATACAAGAAGAAGCGCTACGCGGAGCGCGGCTGGGTGCGGCCGGCGCGCCTGGCCGATCGGCGGCGCATCCTGATCGGGGAAGCGGCGGGCATCGACCCGGTCACCGGCGAGGGCATCGCCCAGGCCATCGAGTACGGCTGGCTCGCGGGGCGCTTCCTCGCACGGGTGCTTCGCGCCGAGCAATCGGTCGAAGAGTGGACCGACGTGCTCTACGGCTCACGCCTCGCGCGCGATCTGGCCATCCGCTCCTGGGGCGCGCACGCCTTCTACGGAGCGCACCGGCGACGCATCGAGCGCTTCTTGTTGCGCCACCCGAGCATGATGCACGTCGGCTGCCAACACTTCGCCCACCAGCCCTACCACCCCGGCAAGCTGGCCGACATGCTCGTCGGCGCGGGCGCCCTGTTTGCCGGCGTCTCCTTCGCCCGCGCCGCGCACCCCGCGTGAGCCCGCGCACCTGCGCGCGTAGTGCACGACCTGGTCGTTACCGACTCGGGCCGGTGCGGGCAACGCCCGGCACGCCGGCGTCCCCATGTCGCCCCCCGTTCAGGGCAGCGTCTTCATGTACGCGAGCAGGTCGCCCCAGTCCTGGTCGCCGAGCTGCCAGCGCGGCATCGTCGTGTCCAGCGCGTCCCCGTCGGCGCCAATGCCCTCGACGACCGCCCGGCGGATGAGCGCATCGGTGTACGTCGGGCCGCGATCGCCGTCGGGTTCGCGCATGCCGAGCGGGTCCAACAGGTTGTCGTACGTGATGTCCGGCGCGGTGAACATCATGGTGCGGCGCCCGTGGCCGTCCGCGCCGTGGCAGCTCGCGCATGCGCGCATCCTCATCATCGCGACGCCGCCCGTGTGTGCGATGGACCGACCGTCCGCACCGATCCCCAGGTCGTACACCCGCTCGCCGAACGCGACGGGATCGCCGCTGGTGCCGCCAGGCGTGCACTCGCCCATCATCGGTCCCCAGGCGTAGCCGCTGCCGCCCGGGCCCAGGGTCATCTGGCTGCACCGATCGTAGGCGTGCCCCGCATCCGCGATCATGGCGCCGGCGTGGCGGACGGCCTCGTCCCGGTCATCGCCCAGCGCGGTGAAGGTGCACGCGACCTGCCGGTGCGCGTCGAGCTCGCCGAGCATCGCCTGCGCCACACACGCCATGTCCTCGAATCCGGCGCCCCGATGCGCGCCGATGAAGGCGTCCATCTCCGCGCTCATCCCGACCATCTGCGTGACCCAGGGGCGGACCGAGGCGTCGTACCGATCGTGCGCAAGCGTACACGCCGCGAGCGTCATCTCCGGCGCCATCATGCTCGTGCGGTAGGCCATCACGGCCAACTGCAGGCGCGCGGTGAGGGCCTGGTAGGTGGCGATGTCGCCTGCCGCGGCCCTCGGCCCCGCGTCACCGGAATCGGTTGCGCCCGGGTCGGGCGACGGTGAGCCTTCACATGCGACCGCCAAGGCGATTAGACCGGCGGTCACGAGACCAAGCGGTGTCGTTCGCATGTCGTTCTCCCTCGATCGGAACCCGAGCAAGATGCGCACCGATGGAGGCCCCGAGTTCGGCGGGAAAGTCGGCGCGCGTCAGCCCGAGCCTCGTGCAAAACGTGCGCGACGTCGCAACGGCCGCGCCCAAGCGAGAGCCGCGTCAGTCGGCGGCGTTCGCCTTCCCGCACGCGCCCGAGCCCGGGACGTTCACCTGCGGGTGCGGATTCATGCGGGCGAGGTAGGCGGGGCCTTCAGCGAGCCGAAGATGAAAGCCACGAGCGCGGCGAGGTAGAGAGCCCCGGCGAGGAGGGCGAGCACGCCTCCAACGTGGATCGCGTCGGAGATGCTCTGGGCCAGCACCGCGGCCTTCCTCGCGGGGTCGATGTGTTCGACGGCGCCAAACCCCCGCACGAGCCAGACGACCGTCGTGCAAACGCTCAACACGCTGAGGCCCAACGCAGCCCAGGGCACCCCCGCGGCGAGCTTCCACCCCTGTCCGCCCCGTCGCCTCGCGACCCAACGGCCCCAGAGCCAGAGACCCACGGAGGCGCCCGCCTGAACCCCGATAGCCACCAGGATGGCGGGCAAGACGGTGACTGCTTCGCCGATCCCCATGGGGCGCTGTGATCGCACGACCCGTCCCCGCAATCAACGCCAGCCCCATCGGCGAGCAGACGCAGGTGCAGCTCGAGCACAGGGCTGCGCGCGCGGCGAGCGTCCGATGCGTCGCCCCGTTCCCGGCTGCGACGAATCGGGATCCCTGGCGCGCCCGGCAGGACTCGAACCTGCGACCGTCGGCTTAGAAGGCCGCTGCTCTATCCAGCTGAGCTACGGGCGCTAGCGTGAGCACTCTTGGTCGGGGTGGTGGGATTTGAACCCACGACAACGAGCACCCAAAGCTCGTGCACTACCAGGCTGTGCGACACCCCGTCTCCGCAAGGCCGCGGACTCTAGCCGAGGCACCTCGGAGGCTCAAGCATGGCACCCGGCCCGAGCCGCGGCCACCGCGGGGCCAAAGGCCACCTCGGCCTGGCCCGCCCCCTCCCGTGCGGCGGATCCGCGCCGACACCCATGGCCGTTTTGATTGATTGCGAGCCTCGACCACGGCTCCCATAGTGGGGACGTTTCCCCCTTCTTTCCCTGGAGCATTGCCTATGCGACGACTCGGTACCGACTTCGCCCGCACCCTTCCCCTCCTCTTCGTCCTGGCCATCGCCCCGGCTGGCTGCTCCAATGGCTCGGGCGGCGGCGGCGGCGGCGACGGCGGCACCGGCGGCCCCCTGCCGGTCCAGATGCAGCCCGGCGGCGACATCACCACCAACACGACCTGGGCCAAGGCGGACTGGCAGATCCAGGACTCGGTCAGCATCTCGGGCGCGACCCTGACCGTCGCCGCCTGCAGCATCCTCCGCATGCCTCCGGGGGGCTCGATCAGCGTGCGGGACGGCGGCGCCATCAAGCTGATGGGCACGGCCGACTGCCCCATCACCATCACCTCGTCGAAGGCCGCCCCCATGCCCGGCGACTGGAACGACATCAACATCTACGCCTCGTCGGACAACGGCAACAACGTCTTCGACTATGTCGACGTGAAGTACGGCGGCGGCGCCTCCGATGGTGAGATTCTGGCTCGACGACGGGGCCTCCATCTCCATGTCCAACAGCACCGTCGAGAATTCCTCCGACCTCGGCCTGCAGCTCGTCGGCGACACCTCGGCGCTTCGCGACTTCACCGGCAACACCCTGACCGGCAACGCGAAGTACGGCATCGAGCTCGGCCCCGACCACGTCGGCGACCTGGGCATGGGCACCTACGGGCCGAACACCATCGACGGGATCCACATCACCAGCGGCGACGTCACGACCGACCAGACCTGGGCCTCCCTCGGCACGCCCTTCGTGAGCGACGGCTTCACGGTGCACACCGACGCGGGCTCCGCCCACCTGACCATCGCCGCCGGCGCGACGGTGAAGATGACGGGCGGGACGAACGTCAGCGTTCGGGACAACGGCGGCCTGACCCTCGACGGCACCGCCAGCTCGCCGGTGACCTTCACCTCCGCCAAGGGCTCACCGGCCGCCGGCGACTGGAACGAGCTCAACTTCTACGCGAGCTCGGCCGACGGCTTCAACGACCTGCACCACGCGGTCGTCGAGTTCGGCGGCGGCAGCAGCGACGGGATGATTCTGGGTCGAGGACGGCGCTTCGGTCGCCATCAGCGACACCACCGTCCAGAGCTCAGCCGACCTGGGCGTCGACGTGCAGGGCCAAGGCGCGGTGCGCGGATTCACCGGCAACACGCTGATGAACAACGCCCTCGGCGGCATCGCCATCGGCGCCAATCACGTCGAGGCGCTCGGTGACGGCACCTACGGTCCGAACGACGTCGACGGAGTGATCGTCCGCTCGCAAGCGGTCGACCACGACGCCACCTGGGCCGCCCTCGACGCACCCTACGTCGCGACCGACGGCTTCGACGTGCAGGCCACGTCCGGCTCGGCGAAGCTCACCGTCTCCGCAGGCGCAACGCTCGAGTTTGGCGACGGGGCCATCCTGGCGGTGCGCGACAACGGCGGGCTCACCCTCGACGGCACGGCCGCCTCCCACGTCACGGTGACGTCCGCCAAGGCGTCGCCGGCCGCGGGCGACTGGGGCGAGATCGACCTCTACAGCGCGTCGTCGACCCCCGACAACGTCTTCCACTACACCGACATCTCCTACGGCGGAGGCAACAGCGACGGGCAGCTCTGGGTCGACGACGGTGCGGGCGTGACGCTCGACAACGTCACCTTCGCAAACGCCGCCTGCGACGTGTTGCTCGCCGGGTCCATGTCCTCGGTCGATCCCACGGCGTCGACCTACACCACCTGCATGTGAGAGGTGGGCGCCCTCCCCCGGGGGGGCGCCGTCTCTGCGCGTCTCTCCCCGCTCCGGACGCCCCCCGCGACCAACCGCAGGCCGGTCACGAGGGGCGTTCGTGCGCGATCAGTGGAGGCCGTCGAGGTGCGCCGGCCCGTGCCGCACCGGCTCGTAGTCGCACAGAGGGTCCGACGCGAGCATGTCGCCCGTCGCGGCATGGGCGCGAGCCCGCGAGCCTCCGCAGATGGCGTGGTAGGCGCAGTCGCCGCAGCGGCCGCCGAAGCGCGCCGGGTCGCGCAGCGACCGGAAGACGGGATTGTCTCGATACATGTCGCGCACGTTCCGCTCGCGCACGTTGCCGACGACGAGGTCGAGGAAGCCCGAGGGCTGCACGTCGCCCGTGTGGGAGATGAACATCACGCCGTTGCCGTCGCGGATGCCGTAGCCCCGGCGCATGGCCTGGGCCCGCCGCGAGTCGAGGGCATCGTCCTCGCGCAACAGCTCGAGGAAGCGCCGCCGATAGTGGGGCGCTTCGGTGGTCGTCACGTGGACCGGTCCGCCCAAGCCCATTCGGTAGACCTTGTCGAGCAGCCGGGTGCACTCGGCTGGCGTGATCGCCGACAGCACGCGACCGCGGCCCACCTGGATCAGGAAGAAGAGGCTCCAGCGAGCGACGCCGAGGGAGCGCACCACCTCGTAGATCGCGTCGAGGTCGTCGAGGGTCTCGGCGGCGACCAGGGTGTTGACCTGCACGAGCATGCCGGCGGCGACGGCCTGGCGTCCCGCCTCGAGGGTCCGCTCGAAGGTGCCGGGAACACCGCGCAGCCCGTCGTGCCGCTCCGCCGTCGAGCCGTCGAGGCTCAGGGACATGGCCGACACGCCCGCCTCCGTGAACTGGCGGATGCGCGCCTCGGTGAGTAGGGGCGTGGCCGCGGGCGAGAGGGCGACCTCCATCCCGGCGTCGACCGCATGGCCCACGAGATCGAGGAAGTCCGGCCGCCTCAAGGGGTCGCCGCCCGTGAGGATCAGGTGCAAGGGGCGGGTCCCGAAGGCTACGATCTCGTCGATGAGGGTGTGCCCCTCGGCGGTGGACAGCTCGCGCGGGTCGGCGAAGGGGACCGCCTCGGCGCGGCAGTGGAGGCACGCGAGCCCGCAGGCGCGCGTGACCTCCCAGTAGATGCGCAAGGGCGCGCGATCGAAGACGAAACGTCCCTGCGATGCAGGCCCGTGTGGCGTAGGAAGGGGCTCCACGGTGTCTCCCGTCCGACCGGAGGAGTCTCTGGGCGGAGAACGGCCGGACCCACCGCAGGTAGGCCCGACGCGCGCCATGGCAACCCTGGGCACGCCGGCAGAGTGGATCGGCGACGGTGGCCCATGGCCTGTCCGCCGAATGGTCAAGCGAGCGCTTTAGTTTCTTGCATCGCGCCCCGCGGCAAGCACCGGGACCGCTACCCTCGGCATCACGTCCCGGCAGCGGATGGCCCGCGACGCCCGGGGAGGTATGTCCGCAGAAAGGCGGTCATGGCGCGGGCGGCGACGGCGCGGTGGCTCCGCGCGTCCTTCACCTCGGCACCGAGCTCGCCAAAGGTGCGGCCCTCGCCCTGGGGGATGAAGAGGGGATCGTAGCCGAAGCCGCTCTGGCCGCGCGCCGCCCGGGCGATGCGTCCTTCCGAGGTACCGTGCTCGACGTGCTCGTCGTCGCCGAGGGGGCCCTTCGGGTCGGCGAGGGCGAGCACGCAGCGGAAGCGGGCGCCGCGCTCGGCGTCGGGCGTCGCGGCGAGGGCGGCGAGGAGCGTTGCGTTGTTGGCGGCATCGCGCGCGCGAGGGTCCGTGCCCTCCCCGAGCCCCGCATAGCGCGCCGAGTAGACGCCGGGGGCGCCGTCGAGGGCGTCCACCTCGAGGCCGCTGTCGTCGGCGAGGGTCATGAGCCCCGTCGCGCGCGCCACCTCCCGTGCCTTCTTGCGCGCGTTCGCCTCGAAGGTGGCCCCGTCCTCCACGACCTCCGGAGCGCCCGGCACGTCGTCCACCGACAGGAGCAAGAGGTCCGAGGCCCCGTCGAGCATGCGCGACAGCTCGCGCACCTTGCCGCGGTTCCTGGTCGCGACCAGGAGCCGCACCGTCATCGACCGAGCAGCCGGTCGAGCTCGATGCCCGCGCCCTTCAGCACCTTGCGCTGCTGGGCCACGAGGGCGGGCATGGCGCCGAGGGCCAGGTCGATCATCCGGTCGAAGGCGTCGCGCGAGATTGGCGCGCCCTCGGCCGTGCCCTGCACCTCGACGAGCGCGCCCGCGTCGGTGCCCACCACGTTGAGGTCCACCTCCGCGTCCCGGTCCTCCACATAGCAGAGGTCGAGCAGGGGCTTGCCTTCGAGGAGGCCGACGCTGATGGCGGCGACCTCGGTGCGCAGCACGCCGCCCTCCACCAGGCCCCGGCGCCGGAGCGACTCGAGGGCCATGGCCAGGGCGACGAAGCCGCCCGTGATCGACGCGGTGCGCGTGCCGCCGTCGGCGTCGAGCACGTCGCAGTCCACCGTGATCTGCCGATCGCCGAGCCGCTCGAGACGCACCGCCGAGCGCAACGAACGGGCCACGAGGCGCTGGATCTCCTGGGAGCGGCCGTCGATGCGGCCCTTGCGCCCCTCTCGCCCACGCCGCTCCGGGTTGGCACGCGGGTGCATCGCGTACTCGGCCGTGATCCAGCCGCCGCGCCCGCCACCGCGCATCCAGTCGGGCACGCGCTCCTCGACCGAGGCCGCGATGAGCACGGAGGTACCGCCCGAGCGGTAGATGAGCGAGCCCTCGGGGTTCTTCTGGATCCCGAGATCGATCGCCACCGGCCTGAGCGCGTCCACACCTCTGCCGTCGCTTCGCGTCATCCGCTTCTCCCGCAGCTCCGCGGCCGCGCCCAAGGGTGGCGCGACGCTCGGAGCGTCCGTCGTTGCGCGGCGGGGAACCACAGCTCGAAGGTCGTTCCCTCGCCCAGCCCGTCCGTCGCACCGAATGCGACCGCCGTGAGCTACCACGATCTGCTGGGTGAGCGGAAGCCCGAGACCGGTCCCCCGCTCCTTGGTCGTGTAGAAGAGATCGAAGATGCGCTCGCGCTGCTCGCGCGGGATGCCCGGCCCCTGGTCGCTCACGCGCACCGTCACGCCACCGTCCTCGGCCTGGACCTCGAACCGGACGCGACCGCCCTCGGGCATCGCCTCGCGCGCGTTGCGCAGGAGGTTGAGCAGGGCCTGACGCACCTGCCCCTCGTCCATGGCGACCGGCGGCAGGTCGCTCGCGAGATCGACCTCGAGGGTCACGCCCATGGCGCCCATCTCCTTCTGGAGCTGGTCGGCGACCGAGCGGGCCACCTCGCCGATGTCGTCGGCCTCGAGGCGCGGTTGGGGCAGGCGGGCGAGACGCAGGTACTCCTCGGTGATGCCGGTGAGCCGATCGATCTCCTTCTGGATCGCGCGGATGAGGGCGACCGCCTCGGGGCCCGCGCTCGGCGAGCTCCTCCTCGAGCATCTCCACGTTGAGGCCGATGCTCGAGAGGGGATTGCGCACCTCGTGGGTGACGTGGGCCGCCATGCGACCGATGGCAGCGAGACGCTCGGTTTGGATGAGGCGCTGCTTGGTGCGCAGCTCCTCGGTGACGTCCTCGGCCACGACGAGCACCGAGCGCGCGGTGCCGTCGCCGCTGGCGGTGCCGAAGGGCGTGACCAGGACATCGATGGAGCGGTCGTCGAGGGGCACCGCGTTGACCACCGCGCGCTCGGTGCCGCCCGCCACGTCGTGCACGGCCTCGCCGAGGGAAGAGAGACGCGAGGCCAGGGGGAGCGCGTCGAAGGCGCGGCCGACGTCGCCCGTGCCGAGGTCGAGCACGCGCAGGGCGGACGGGTTCACGTTGCGGACCACGCCCTCCCCGTCGACGACGACCACGGCCGCACGCAGACCGGCGACGATCTGGGCCTGCATGCGCTGGAGGCGGCGGCGCGTCTCGCCCGCTTCTCGCAGACGCGCGTCGCGAGCGGCGAGGGCTTCCACCATGCGTTCGAACTCGCTCGTCAGCCGGCCGAGGTCATCGTCGCTGCGCGGCTCGAGGCGAAGCGACAGGTCGCCGCGGGCGACGGCCTGCACGCGCTCGTGCAAGAGCGGCAGGGGCTCGAGCACGCGCTGCGACCACCATGTGACCGCCACTCCGACGCCGAGGGCGAGCAGGGCGAGGAGGCCGAGCAGGAGAGCGGCATCCCGCTCCTCGTCGGCGGCGCGGCTGCTCGTCGTGGCGATGCGGTCCTGCAGGCGCGTCCAGGCCTCGCGGAAGTGACGCTGGATGGCGCGCTCCTCGGCGCGCAGGTCGGCGAGGACCGCGGCGGCGCGCTGGGCGTCGCCGGCGTCGATGGCCTGAAACAGCTCCGTGTACTTCGTGTCCGTGTCCCCATAGGCGGCGGCGACCCGCTCGAAGTCGCTGCGCACCTTCAGGATCGTGACCTGGTCGGCGGGGCTTGGGTGCAGACGCTCGGCGAGCTCGACCTCGTACAGGGCGCGGTGGAGCGTGGCGGGGCGAACGCGGCGCGCGGCGTTGATCCAGCCCTCGGTCGCGGCGGTGTCCGTCTCGCTGAGGAGGCGGTCGAGCAGCGTGCCGAAGACCGCCTGGGTGGCCTTGGCCTCACCGACGGTGAGGGCGAGGGGCAGGTAGCCCTCGTGGAGGAGGCGCAGGGTGCGTGCGGTGCGCTCGTGCTGCACGAGGCTCGTGACGGCGACGGCGCCGAACGCGGTCAAGACGAGCGCGAACCCGAGGAAGATGCGCGTCGGGATCGAGAAGCGCGGACGCCGGCCGGCCTTGGGTTCACGGGCCATCGGGTCTCGAATCGTAGTCGGTGCGGGGCGGGGGGGCGAGCCGACGGGGGAAACGCCGGGGGCGGGGGCGGCTTCGCCCGACGGCCGAACGGGAGGCATGCCCCGCCGTCCGGCCTCCCGTCCGCGTGTCCTGCGCGCGCTGCACGGCGGGGAGCAGTGCTGGCTCCGGGCGTGGACACACGCGCGAAGCCCTCGGCGGGACATGGCTCACATCCGTCGAAGGCGCGGGGGCGGCCGCTGCACCGCCGACGTCTGCAACTGGGCGTGCGGCAGACCTGGATCCGCGCGCGTTCGAAGCCCCCGGCCCCCCTCGTTCACTCATGGCGCTTGCGAAGCGTCTCACCGCCGGAGCAGCGCCAGCAGCATCCAGCCGATCGGCGTGACCAATATCAGGGCGGCCGCCGCGGTGAGCGTCAGCGCAGCGTTCGCGACCGGGCGCACGCGCAGTAGCTCGATCCACTCCGCCGTGAGCGAACGCTGTGTCGCGTCGAAGGACGCGAGGGCACCCGCTTCCATCCGCCCCAACCGCTCGTCGCTCGGCTCGATGGCGTCGAACTGCGCACCGAGGGCCCGGTCGTCCGCTTCCTGCATCGCGTCCACCGTGTCGTCGCCCTCGCTCATGACGCCTTCTCCTCGAGCAGCGCACCCATCCGGTCGAGCAGCACGCCGCGCTGGCGCTGGCAGATTTTGCGCACGTTGGCCTCGCTCACCTCCACCACGCGCGCCACCTCGGCCGCGGACAAGTTCGGCCCCGTAGCGCAGCGTGACGACGCGCCGGTCGCGCTCGGGGAGCTCGTCGAGCGCACGAAGCAACGCGTCGCGCTGGCGCGTCCGGTCCATCTGCTCGCCGGCCGGGTCCGCGCTCGTCGTCCCTCCCTGCGCCTCGGACGACCGCCCGAGTTCGCCGGCTCGACCAGCCTGAGACCCCCGAGCTCGAGGGCCCGCTTGCGACCCGTGTTGAGCGCGATGGTCGACAGCCACGAGATGAACCGCACGCCCGGCCGGGGTTCGTAGCGGTCGAGGGCGCCGAAGGCCTTGACGAATGTGTCTTGGACTACATCCTCGGCGTCGGCATCCGACGGGCAGAGCGGGCGGACCGCACGCCACAAGCGCCGCGCGTGCATGCGGTACAGGGCGCGCGCCGCTTCTCAATCGCCGCCACGCGCCGCGAGAACGAGGCGCTGCACCTCGTCCTCGGACGCGTCGGAAGCGACGACGGCGGCACTCGGGGAGCCACCGTCGAGCAAGGCGAAGGCGAGGAGCATCAGGCGAGCTCGCCCCGCTCTTCGAGCCAGCCCAGGGTCCAGAGCGACGAGCGGTACACGCCGCGGGCGCCCACGATGGAGAGGGCGAAGGGCAAGAGCAGCCCGGCGCCCACGGCGATGGCCGGGACCAGCCCCGCCACCAGGTACACGCCGGCGCCCACACCGGCCGCCGGGAGGGCGAAGACCAGGCCCGCCATACCGCCCGCCATCTGGCCGACCGCGTCCATGACGAGCAGCTTCAGGGACACGCCGATGCGCCCGTGAAGGAACCGCTCGGCCGCGCGCAGGCTCGCGATCACGCCGCGGTTCTCGAAGACCGCGAAGCGCATGGACCACTCGTAGACGAAGTACACGGTGAGCAGCCACGGGACGGCGACGAGCGCGAGGATCGCGGTGAGGCCGGCCCCGAGCCACAGGGACACGACACCCGAGACGCCGAGCAGGGCGGGCCCCGCCATCACCGCCACCGACAGGACCACGAGCGCGAAGGTCACGGCCTTGATGCCGAGGATGCGGCCGAAGCACCCGGCGCCGCGGCGGAAGGCGGCCCCGAGCCGCGGCGCGCCCCCGTCGTGGCCATGCGCACCGAGTCGATGAGGGCCGGCTCGCTGACGACGTTCACGAAGAACGCCACGACCGCGATCACGACGCCGACGACGATCAGGGGAATCACCCAGCCCGGCAGTGGTCCCGCCGTCGCGCCGTTCCGGTGGAAGCTCCCGGCGGCGCCGGCGCTGCCGACGAAGAGGCCGAGCACCCAGAGCCGCTTTGCGTCCACAGAACGTTCAACGATTCTCTGGCGATACGAAGTGCGTCCATCACCGTCTCTCCTCGAGCCAACCATCATGGAGGTCGGCTTTCGAAGGGGGCACCCGCGAGGCCCGGGTTCGTGACAAAAAAAAGATGCGACGGGCCATGGGCGCCGCCGCAACCAGCACCTCGAATCCGGTGGCTGGGCGGGCCCGGGGTACGGCGAACCGGCCACGACCGCGGCGGTCCGGGACCGTCAGTGGGGCGCGCTCTCGGGCCCTGGCGCTTCGAGGACGGGTGCAGCGCCACCGGGTGCTACGCCACCGGCGGGCGGAGCGTTCGCACCCGGCGCGGCGTTCGCAGGCGGCCCCCCGCCCGGTCCCGCCCCGGAACCCGGTGCCGCACCTTCTTCGGGCGGCGGCACCGTGATCACCGGCGCGGACGCCCCACCCGCTTGGCACCACACCTCCACCGTGCTCGGCGTGTAAATCGCCGCCGTCACGATCGCGACCAGGACGTCGACCGCCGACACCTCGTCCTCGACGCGCGACACGCCGACAGGGCACAGGGTGCGCAGCTCCACGTCGTCCGACAGCTCGACGAGGCCGAGAAGCAACGCGTGGTGCCACATCCGGTGGGGCGGCTCGGGCGCCGGGAGGGTGCCCGCCACGGTGAAGGCGTGGTGGTAGCAGCCGCCGAGCAAGAGCACCGCGGCGGCGGCCACGATCACATGAGAGACGAGGCGGGCCATGGCCGGCCGAGCGTAGCGCATCCGGCGGGACCCTTGTCGAGCGCGACGCGGTGCGTACTAAAAAAGATGGGCAGGCCATCATGACGACCACACTCACCACGGACCACCGCACCATCCGCACCTGGGCGGAAGCGCACGGAGCCCAGCCGGCCCACGTCCGACCGGGTCACGGCGGCGAGCCCAAGGCCATCCGCTTTCACTTCCCCACCCAAGAGGCCAAGGACGTGGAGCTCATCAGCTGGGAAGCGTTCTTCGACCGCTTCGAGAAATGGCACCTGGCCATGATCTTCGAGGACCTTCCCGGACGCGAGATTGACGACTACAGCTTCGTCGACCGCCGCAAGGGTCACTGACATCGGTCCCCCGTGCAGCGCGGGGCGGCCGCCTCGACCTGGCCGCCCCGCCTGCTTACGGCTCGCCGCACAGCGCCCCGAGCTTCAGATGCGCGCCCCCGTCGGCGCGGTCGGCGCCAGGGTCGAGACGCTCGAAAGCCAGGCGCACCACGCATCCACGCCCTCCCCCGAGGACGCGGACACCTCGAAAGTGCGCAGGCGCGGGTTGACCCGAAGCGCGTTGGCGAAGCAGCGGGGGACGTCGAACCTGACGTGCGGCAAGAGGTCCACCTTGCTCAGGACGACCACCTCGGCGGCGCGGAAGGCCTGCGGGTGCTTGAGGGGTAGCTCCTCTCCCTCGGTCACCGCGAGCACCACGACCTTGGCGCGCTCGCCGATGTCGAAACGCGGCGGACAGATCAGGTTGCCGACGTTCTCGACGAAGAGCAGCGATCCGTTGACCGGCTCGAGACGCTGCAGCGCATGGGCCACCGCCAGGGCATCGATGTGGCAGGCCGCCCCGGTGCGGATCGGCATCACCGGACAGCCCGCGGCACGAATGCGTTCGGCGTCGCGCTCGCTCTCCTGGTCTCCCTCGAGGACGGCCACCGGCATCCGGTCGTAGATCCGGCCCACGGTCGCCTCGAGCAAGGCGGTCTTGCCCGCGCCCGCCGCGCCCACGATGTTGAAGGCCACGATGCCGCGCTCGAAGAGCCACGCACGCGTCGCCCGCGCGAGCTGCTCCTCGCGCTCGCCCAGCTCCGACGGGGCGTGCCCCTCGTGCCGTGCACTCGCTTCGCGCGGCCCGCCGTCGTCGATTCGGTCGTGCCCAACGTGGGCCCTCGAGCATCCACACATCGCGCACATCAGATCACCTCCCCCTTCGGCCACGGTGAACGCGAGCTCGCCGACGCGACGACCACGGCGTGAGCGCGTTCGTGCGTTCCCCTCTGGATGCGGACGGTTCCGGCCCTGTCAACCCCTGCGCGTCACGGTCCGCGCAGGATCGTTTGGGCCTGACCGGCGAGCGCCCCGTCGGCCTGCGTGGCGGCCTGGGCTTCCTGCTGCGCGTCGCTGCGGCGGCCGAGGGCGAGCAGCGCCTTCTCACGGTCGAGATGGATCGGGCCCGGGTGCGCGGGATGGAGCAGGAGGGCCGTGTCCAGCTCGTAGAGCGCATCGTGGGCGCGGTGCACGTGCAGGTAGCCCTCTGCGAGCAGCTGGTGCGGCGCGGCGTTCTCCGGGTCGAGGTAGAGGTCCATCTCGCCGAAGGTCACCACGTCCTGCCACCGCCCGCGCGCCGCCAGCATCGGCAACAGGGCCTGCTCGGTGTCGCGGTCGTGCTGATCGATGCGCGCCAGGTGCAAGAGGGCGTCGAGCTTCGCATCGTCGTCGTTGGCCGCGCCCGCGAGATCCACGAGCCCCTCCCACGCTTCCGGCCTGTCGGGGTCGATGTGCACCGCCGCCCGAAGCTGTCCAATCACCGCGTTCCGGTCGCGTCGGGCGACTGCGGCGTGGGCGAAGAGCAGCCGCACCTCGTAGCCGTCCCTACCGCCGGCGATGAGCGCATGGAGGTCGCGCCCGGCCGCCGCCGCGTCTCCACTCGCGAGGTCGATGCGCGCCAGCACGAACCTCGCCACCGGCTGCTTCGCGTTGCGCGCGATCGCCGCCTGCGCCGCCTGCTTCGCCTCGTCCGCATTGCCCGCCACCAGGAGCCCCGCCGACAGGGCCGCCGCCGCATCCGGATCCTGCGGCGCGGCGTGGGCCGCCTGCTCGAGGGCGTCGAGATCGGTGTACCGCGCGAAGTCGACCGTGAAGTCATTCGCCCGCGCGGCGAGCCGCGTCCGCGTGGCGGCCCGGAAGTCGTGGTCGAGCTGATCGATGGAGATGCCGAGCACCCCCTGCACCACGTCCGCGGTTCGCTTCCCCTGCCCCCACGCACGCAGCATCGCGACGATCTTCGGGAAGCCGAAGCGCTCCGCGGTGTACTTCACGACCATGGAGCTCGCGTAGTACGCGGTCGTGACGTCCTGGGCCGTGCGCGCGTGGGTGAAGGCGCGATTGAGCTTGCGAAGCGGCGGCAAGCGCCCGCCGTCGAGGGCGAGCCACAGCTGGGCGTCCTCCTCGCGCTTCCACTCGGGCCGCGCGATCATCGTCTCGTACTCGGCGAGCCCCTCGGTGAACCACCTGGGCACGTGGTTCTTCGACAGCTGGATGTGGAAGACGTGGGCGAGCTCGTGCCAGGTGATCTGCCCCCAGTTGAAGGGCCCGCCCGCAGGCGACAGGGCCGTCACCACCTTGCCAAAGCACACGCCCTGCACGCCCGCGTCCGGCAGCCCCGTCGTGCGGATCGCGAAGTCCTGGGAGCTCGCGTAGAGCTCGACGTGCACGGGCCCGGCAGGCGTGAATCCGTAGCGGCGCTTCATGTCGTTCCACGCACGCTCGAGCATCTGGGGCGCATAGCGCGCGAGCACGTCCTTCTCGTCCTTGTGCATGCGGAAGTGGAAGGGCCCGGCGTCGAAGTCGACGTACTGCTGGTGGACGACGTCGTCGTAGAAGTTGAGCGTGTTGTAGACCTGGACGTCGAAGTGGTCCCGGTTCCACGCCTCCCGGAGCGCATCGATTCCGTGGGTCTCGTCGCCCATCCGGAGCAGGTTCATCCCGAGCGTGTCCCAGCCGCTCGAGTCGTCCGGGTCGAGCTGGGTCGCCGCCCGCCCCATGGCGACCAGGTCCGGGTAGCGGTGCTCCCAGTCGGCGTACTGCGCGATGATGGCGTACATCTTCGCGAAGGTCGGGTTGCGCTGGAGCACTTCCTGTTTCGCGTGCGCGAAGCCAGGCGCGTCGTCGGCCAGGTAGCGTTCGGCCGCCCGCACGCTCAGGGCCTCGAGGTCGTTGGGGTCGACGGCCAGGGCGCGGTCGAGGTGCTGATCGGCGAGCGCGAGGTCCATGTCCCGCAGGGCCATGCCGCCCTGGGTCACCTCGGCCATGACCAGGTTCGGATTCACCTCGAGGGCGCGCGCGGTCTCCTTGTCGGCCGTGACGAAGTCGAAGCTGTCGTCGAGCACGACGCGCGCGAGCAGCGCGTGGCCGACGGCGCTGTTCGGGTTCTGGGTGAGGGCCTGATGCACGCTCTCGGCGGCACGCCCGGTGTCGTGCTTGTCGAGGAAGAGGCGCGCCCACTCGAGCTGGGTCTCGACGCGGTGCGGGTCGGCGCGCGTCGCTTGCCCGAAGGCGTCGTTGGCGTCCTGGTAGGCGCCGAGGGCCCGGGCGGCCATGCCCACGTAGGTGACCCCGGCGGCATCGTGCAGGTCGATCGACTCGTCGTTGTACGCGTCGACGACGGGCATGAGCACCTGCTCCGCGTCGGCGCGGTGCCCGCGCGCGATGAGCAGCCGGCCGAGCATCACGCGCGCGCGGTAGGCCGTGGGCTCACCCATGAGCCCCTCGAAGGCGTGCTGGGCGTCGTCGAGCTTGCCGCGCGCCGCCAGGGCCTCGCCGCGGGCGGTCTCGGCGGCCACGTGCACGCCGTGATCGCGTGCCGCCTGCGCCGCGGCCCGCGCGGCCTCGTCGTAGCGGCCGGTCGCGAGATCGAGGCGCGCCTCGAGCAGCTTCGCCTTCGCCTCGTCGGCGCCGTGGGCGAGCCCCGGCAAGGCCTGGCGCACCGCGTCGTAGAACCCCTGCTCGAGGGCCGTCTCGGCGCCCGCCACGTCGGTGATCGACGGCGTCGGCCGCGGCGCCTGGGCCGCCTCTTCGGGCGGCGGCAGGGGCGGCAGGGGGATGTCGCCCGCGACCCGGTGAGGCGCAGGCCCGAGCCCCCCGTTCGCGCCGGGACCGGCGCCCGAAGCGCCGCCCGGTCCCGCCCCCGCGTGGAGCCGACCGCCCCCCGCCCCGCCGTGCACCGCGTCGGTAGCGTGACGCGTGTTGCGATCCGCGGCGGGCGCGCTCTGCCCACACGCGCCGAGGAGCAAGGCGACGAAGAGCACCGCCCGCTTCGATTCCGTCGCCCGCATGTCCCCCCAGTCTACGCTGCAAACCAGGCGCGTGCCGCAGGAAGCCCCCGACGCTCCGCCGATCCTCGCCCTGCCGAATCCCGCGCCCACGCCATCGCCTCCCGCCGCTCTGCACTCCGCCGAAGCGGTGCTACGTTCCGTCCATGGCGGACGACCGATCGAGCTACGACAGCTACGAGGGGTTCCTACGCGCCGTGATCACGGCGTACTGGGAGTCGAAGGGGCGGAGCAAGGCCAACTTCCTGGCCCTACTTCTCGCCACGCGTGAGGCGTGGCAGGTCGCCTGGAGCGAAGCGACCGAGCCGGGCTCCGGCAAGAAGCTATTGACCGGCGCCGCCGGGGCCGCGGCCGTCGCGGTCCTGTTGCGCACGTTCCTCGGCGGTCCGTTGGGCGTGCTCCTCACGGGCGCCTCGGTCGCCTCCCTCGTCGCGATCTACGTCAAGAACCACCGCCGCATCTGGGCCCAGGTCGAGCACTACCGCGGCCTCGTCGACGCCTACCGGCGACGCTACCGCGAGGTGCAGGACGAGTACGTCGACGAGGCGATCCGCAGGGACCAGCGCGACCTCATGATGGACGGCCTCAAGGGGCGCTTCCTCGCGGAGCTCGCCGAGCCGCTGCCCGACCTCGACGAAGAGGAGGGCGACGACATCGACGAAGCCGAGAATCGAGGACGAGGAGCGCCGGCGTGGTCCGAGGAAGGGCGACTTCGCGGCCCACACGGCCCGGCGCCGCGCCGAGGAAGAAGCGGAGCAGGCGCCCGACGCGCACCACGCTGGCGACGACGACGGCTGACCGGAGCGCCCGGACCCGCCGCTCAGCTCCCCGCCACCGCCGCCAGGGCCTCGAGGAAGTCCTCGTCGAGCCGCACCTCGAGGATCTCCGCGAGCACGAGCAGGAGCTGTGGCACTTCCTTCGCCGCGAGCAGGTCGCCCGCCCGGTCGGCGAAGCCCTCGGCGAGGGTCGACTGGATCATCTCGCGCATCTGGGCGAGCTCGGTCCAGCCGGTGCGGATCTGAGTCGCGTCAGGCTCGAGCCCCGTGGGAGGCTTCAGGATCGCGGTGAGCCGCCGAGGCCCGCCGCCGATGTAGCGTTCCACGACGTCGACGAGGTCCTCGGCGGTGAAGGGCTTCTCGATGCACTCGCGCACGCGGGTCATCCTGAGGAGGCGCTCGCCCACCTTGGCAGCGAGGCTCGACATGAGCACGACCGGTGTGTCGGGGACGAGGTGTTTGCTGTCGAGGGTGTTGAGGAGCTGGAAGCCGTTCATCCGCGGCATGACGAAGTCGAGGAGGATCAGGTCCGGCGTGTTGTGCGAGAGCCACGTGAGCGCCTGCAGGCCGTCGCCCACCGTCTCCACGTGGAAGCCGCGCTCGCCCAAGACGAGCGACACGAACTTGTGGACCGTCCTGTCGTCATCGACCGCGAGGATGGTGCGCTCTGCCACGTCGCCCGTTCTGGCGTCGGCTCGAGCCGGCGACTACGCCGGCAGCCCGAACACCGACTCCAGGGTGCAGCCTACACCGGGTCCGGTTCGTTGTCGTCACGACTCGCGCGGCCGGGGGGCGCCTCGCGGCTGACCTCGCCGAGGGCTGGCGGTTTCGTCGGGCGGTTGCGCACCGGGCGGAGCACGAAGGGCCGCTCGCGCCGCACCCGCACTTCGGCCTGGACGCAGGCCTCGCGCGCCAGGGCCACGAACCGCTCCTGGCTCCTGTGCCCGGCCGCGCCCACCGGCGGGCGCAGGCGTGTGTAGGTGCCGTCGGGGCCGAGCACGCTCGCCTTGACGTCGTCCTCGAGGTGGATGCGCAGGATCTCGTCGACGACGCGCCGCTTGAGCCGCTCGTCGGCGATGGGAAACATCACCTCGACCCGGCGGTGGAAGTTGCGCTGCATCCAGTCGGCGCTCGAGAGGTAGACCTCGCGCGCGCCGCCCGCCTCGAAGAAGAAGATGCGGCTGTGCTCGAGCAGGCGGTCGACCACGCGGCGGACGTGGATGGTCTCGCTCACCCCAGGCAGGCCCGGCCGCAGGCAGCAGATGCTGCGCACCACCAGGTCGATCTGCACGCCGGCCTGCGAAGCGCGATACAGGGCGTGGATCACGTCCGGATCCACCAGCGCGTTCATCTTGGCGATGATGCGCGCCGGACGGCCGGCCCGTGCGAAGGCAGCCTCCCGCTCGATGAGTCCGAGCACCCGCTCGTGCAGACCCAGGGGCGCGACAATCAACGTGCGCCAGCTCACCGGCGCCGTGCAGGAAGTGAGCAGATTGAAGAGGGAGGTCGCGTCCTCGCCCGTGGCGGGGCGCGAGGTGAAGAAGCTGAGGTCGGTGTAAAGACGCGCGGTCGCCGGGTTGTAGTTGCCGGTGCCCATGTGGACGTAACGGCGCAGCCGCGAGCCCTCGCGCCGCACGACCAGCGCCACCTTCGCGTGGGTCTTGAGGCCGAGCAGACCGTAGACGACGTGCACGCCCGAGTTCTCGAGCTTGCGCGCCCACTCGATGTTGTTCTCCTCGTCGAAGCGCGCCTTGATCTCGACGAGGGCGGTGACCTGTTTGCCGTTCTCGGCAGCGCGGATGAGCGCGCCGACGATCGGGCTGTCGCCGCTGGTCCGGTACATGGTCTGCTTGATCGCCAGGACCTGCGGGTCGGCCGCCGCCGCCGCGATGAAGGCCACGACCGGGTCGAAGCTCTCGTAGGGGTGGTGCAGCAGGACGTCTTCGCGCGCGATCAACTCGAAGAGATCCGCCCCATCGCGCAGGAGCGGCATGACCTGGGGCGTGAAGGGCGGGTCCTTGAGGTCGCGCCGGTCGGCGAGGGGCTCGCCGAGAGCGGTGAGGTCGGGCAAGGCCAGGGGCCCTTCGAAGCGATAGACGAAGGCCGTGTCCACCTTGAGCGCCCGCCGGAGCATGTCGACGGCCGCCGGGTCGCAGCCGCTGCCCACGGTCAACCGCACGGCCATGCCGCGGTCGCGCCGGCGCACCTCCTCCTCGACGCTCTCGAGCAGGTCCTCGGCCTCCTCCTCGTCGACCGAGAGGTCCCAGTTCCGTGTGACGCGGAAGGGCCAGGCACCGAGGCAGCGGAACCCCGGGAAGAGGTCGCCGATGTGCCGCGCGATGAGGTCGTCGAGCAGGACGAAGGTCGCCACATCGCCCTCGGCCGGGACGCGCACGAGGCGCGGCAGCACGCTCGGCACCTGCACGACGGCGAAGGCCGGATCGCCCGTCGGGCGCTGGGAGCCGGTGAGCACCGCGATGAGGTTCAGGCTCTTGTTGCGGACGTGGGGGAAGGGGTGCCCCGGGTCGATGGCGAGGGGCGTCAGCACGGGCACGACGTTCTCGCGGAAGTGTCGGTGCAGCCAGCGCTGGGCGTCCTCGCCGAGGTCCATGGGATGGCGGATGCGCACGCCTTCGGCCTCGAGGGCGGGCAGGAGCTGGTCGCATACCGTGGCGCCCATCAGCTCGTTCATGCGGTGGGTGCGCGCGGAGATGGCGGAGAGCTGCTCGGCCGGCGTCATTCCGTCGGCGGGCACTTCCTCGACGCCCTGGGCGCGCTGCCCGAGGAGGCCGGCCACGCGGACCATGAAGAACTCGTCGAGGTTCGCGGAGGTGATGGCGATGAACTTGAGTCGCTCGAGCAGCGGTACGTCCGGGTCGCGCGCCTCGTCGAGCACGCGCTGGTTGAACTCGAGCCAGCTCAGCTCGCGGTTGATGAAGAGCTCGGCGCCGGTGGCCAGGAGGTGGCGCTCCCGGGGCGACTTCCTCGCACCGGGGGGCGCCAGCCTCGGGTCGACACGCTCGGGTGTGACGGCGGGGGTCACCGTCGGGCTGGGGCCGGCTGCGGCGGGCGTGGCCGGAACGGGATCGGCGCCTGTCCCATCCGCAGCGCGCGTTCGGCCCGCGGCCGGCTTACGACTCGTGGCCCGCTTGCGGCTCGTGGCCCGCTTGCCGTCGGAGCCGTGCTTCGCCTGGGACCCGCGCTTCCGATCGGCGGCCTTCGGCTCCGACGCACGCTTCGGCTCCGGGGGTGGCTTCGGCACGCCGGTGCCCGTCGTGGCCGCCGCACCGACCGCGCCCGCGCCTACCGCGTGGCGCGGCTCGGGCCTGCCCGCCATGTCCTCGTCGGCCGAAGACGTGGCCGGGTCGTCGCCCTGCCCCGGCGAAGCAGCGCCGTCATCGGCCGGAGCGTTGTCGTTCTCGGGATGGATTGGTTCCCCGGAAGGTGCCGCCGCTCGCTGCTTTTCTGCCGAAACCGAACCGTCCATAGAAGGCGCACGTGCGCCGTTTACCTACATGCTGTTCTGCGGTGAAACCGTCAAGCGTCAACGGCCTTCGCTGCACGGTTGTCACAAAGCGGGGGCAAGCGGGGCACTCCTGACCAGGCGAGGCCAGCCACGACCCCCGCTTCGGGACCCGCTTCCGGCTCCGGGCCACCCATTCGCGGGACCGGGCCCTCAGCCCTGCCGGCCCTTGCCGTCGAGCTTGGCCTCGATCAGGGCGCCGAGCTCGTCCTCGGTCACGCCCAGGCGACGCGCGATCTTCTGGGCGAGGGAGGTCCGGGCCACGCCGGCCACGAGCTGGAAGGTGGGCCGCTCTTCGGCGTCGAGCTCCACCTGCAGGAACGCGAGCTGCTCGTCGCGGGGCCCCTCCTCGAGGCGTGCAGCGAGCCCGAGGAAGTGTGTGCTCACGAACACCTGTGGCCGGAGCCGGGGGAGCAGCCGTACCACCATCTCGAACAGGGCCTCGCCCTCCATGGGGTTGGTGCCCGAGCACAGCTCATCGATCACCGCCATGGAGCCCGGCTCGAGGGTCTCGAACAGGCGGCGCACGCGCAGCAGCTCGGTCCCGAGGCGCCCCTCGACCTGGGCCGGGTCCGGCTCCTCGACGATGGACACGAAGAGGCTCGACGCGCGGACGAGGCGAGCGCGCGCCGCCGGCACGAAGACGCCCACCTGCCCGAGGAGCTGGGTGAGGGCCAGGGCCTGCAGGAAGCGCGTCTTGCCACCCGAGTTGGGCCCGGTGACGACGACGAGCGCGTCGGAACGTGGCACCGGGAGATCACAGGGCACGGGCGTGACCCCCTGCAAGAACAGGAGCGGGTTGAACAGCCCCTCCACGATCCGCTCGGCAGCCCCGTCGCCCCCCTCGCCGCCGGGCTCGACCATCTCGGCGAGGGCGACCGAGAGCCCCTCGCTCGCCGCCCGATCGCGGAAGCCGAGGGAGGCCAGGTACAGCTCGATCCCCGCGGTGCAGGCGATGCAGACGACGGTGTCCTGCACGAGGGGCGCGAACACCTCGTCGAGCAGGCGCACCACGACCTCGCTCTCGCCGTAGCGGTGCCCGCGCAGGAACGCGGCGATGCGCTGGAAGAAGCGCCGCGCCGGGCCGGGCAGAAGGGGGTTGTCGCGGTTCTCGCGCACGGCGAGCACGCCGAAGCCTCGGATGCGGCCGTCCAATCCGAGGCGCAGGCGCACGTCCACGTTCGCCGCACCCTCGTCCATGTCGAGCAGCTCCACGAGCCGCCCATAGGCATCGCCCCCACGCACCGCGCGACCATGCTCCCGCAGGCGCGCGAGCAGCGACTCGGCGCCGTCGAAGCCGTCGGCCATCGCGTCGATGCACCCGCGCAGCGCTGCGAGGACGGCGATCTTGCGTCGCACCAGGTTCGGCTCGGTCCCGGGCGCGGTCTCGAGTGCCTCGCGGAGCCGGCGTGTCGCCACGTAGATCCGCTCGAGGTCGCTGCGGAGGGTGGGGCTCGACGCGAGCTCGGCGAGCACGCGACTGCGGGCCGCGGCGTCGGCGGAGCGCTCGGGCGGCGCGCACAGGACGCGCCGCAGCACGGAGTCGGCCGCTTTGTAGCTCGTGTTGCCCACGCGCACGCGGAAGCAGGTCTCGATCAGGGAGGCGATGTAGAGCTGGGACTCGAGCGCCTGGGCGTCGAAGCGCGTCGGAGCGAGGGGCACCGCGTCGACGACCACGTCGAAGACACCGGCGCAATCACCGCCCTCGAAGGCGAACCGCGTGAGCTCCTCGGCGCCGCGCAAGTCGCCCCAGCGGCGGGGCGCGTCGTGCAAGAGGTCCGGCACCTCGAGCCCGCCCGCGGCAGGCTCCTGACCGACGGGTTGCACGTAGAAAACCGGCGCCCCCTCGTCCTCGGACGGGCGGAACCGGCGCCTGCGAAAGACGCTGTCCTGGGCGAGCCTGCGACGCGCGAACACGAGCAGACACAGGTAGCGCACTTCGGCGCGGTTGTCTTCAATCGCCTCGTTGCGCTCGGGGGGCCACACGCCCCCCTCCCCGGGATCGCCGGAGGGGCGAAGCACCGATTGGAAGAGCAGGGGGTCAGAGGGCGCGGCGGGCTTTGATGTCGAGGTAGCGGTTGACGGTGGCGACGGCCAGCTCGCCGGGCGGGGTCTCGACCAGGCCGACCGCGGCCTTCAACAGGCGCGCCTTGATGCCGCTGCGTTCGGCGAGCAGGTCGGCGGCGGCTGCACGGCGGTAGGCCTGCTCCACCGTGCCCACGCTCGCTTCGGCAATCCGCTCGGCAACCGCGTCCTTCATCGTCACGCACACCGGCAGGTGCTTGCGCCGGAGCAGGGTCGCGTGCTCGACCAGGGGCGTCGCCTGGGCGTCGTCGAGCAGGTCACTGAAGAGCACCAGGAGCGAGCGGCGCGGCACGCGCACCTGGATGAACTCGACGAGCCGCCGGAAGTCGACATAGGTGTCGTGCGCCTCGACGCGATAGAGGGCATCGAGCAGCCGCCGGTACTGGGCTGGCCCCCGCCCCGGCGGCACGAAGGTCTGCACCACGTCGGCGAAGACCAGGAGCCCCACCCGATCGCCCTTGCGCAAGGCCACCCACGACAGGAGCAGGGCCGCGTTGATCGCGTGATCGAGCTTGGAGATCTCGCCGAGGCGTGGCGCCATCATCCGCCCCGCGTCGATCATCAGCACCACGTTCTGGCTGCGCTCCTGCTCGTAGACGCGCGTCACCGGCCGGCGACGCTTCGCGGTCGACTTCCAGTCCAGGTCCCGATAGGCGTCGCCGGCCACATACTCGCGCAGTTGCTCGAACTCGCCGCCCCCGCCCGAGAGGCGCACGCTCCGAAAGCCGACGCTCGTGAGGTCGCCGAGGCGCGCCGGCGAGCTCGTAGCGGCGTGGGCCGAGCACGTTCGGGTAGACGCGGGCCTCACGGGAGGCGGGCACGCGGACGATGGCCGAGCCGAGGCGCGCCTGGCCCTCGATGCGGAGGTGGAGGTCGCCGAGCTCGTACTGGCCTCGCTTCGGCGGCCGCACGACGTACGACAGCTCGCGCCGCGCCCAGGGAGGAAGCACGACCGACACCTCCGGCGGGTCGGCGGTCCACCCGTCGGGCAGGTCGTCCCGCACCGTCACGCGCAGGGTGCGCCGCGAAGAGTTGTGGAGCTTGAGGGTGACCGGGTTGTCCACGCCGACCACGAGCCGGCCTTCGATGACGCGTTCCACCGTCGGCGCAGCCCGCCCGAGGCCGCGCGATTCGGCCGCCGCGCCGAGCAGGAGCAGGGCATCCCAGGCGAGCGCCATCCCGAGACCCACGCCGCTGCCCGCGTCGATCAGGGCGACAGGCAAGCCAGCGGCGGCGAAGAGCGCGAGCCGCGGCCCCACCACGAAGCGTGATGTATGATTGCTCCCATTGCTCAACGAGGGACCTCCACGGTCGCCGCCACGCGGTCCATGACCTGCTCGGCGGTCATGCCGGTCGAGCTCCACCTCCGGCGCGAGCACGAGCCGGTGACAAATCACCGGGTGGAGCATGCGCACGACGTCGTCCGGGATCACGAAGCCACGGCCCTCGAGGGCCGCCGCCCAGCGCGCCGCCACCATCAGGTGCACGCCCGCTCGCGGCCCGGCGCCGAGCATGATCATCGGCGAGGTACGCGTGGCCCGCATCAGGTCCCGCACGTAGCGTCGCACCGGCTCCTCGACCCGCACCGCGTCGCCGAGGCTGCGCGCCCGCCGGACGGCCTCGCCCGAGGCCACCGTCGCGACCCCCGCGGTCCCGACGTCGACCGAGCCCACCCGCGCGCTCGCCATGGCGAGGATGCGGTCCTCGTCGTCGGCCGAGGGGTAGCCCACCTTGATCTTGAGCAGGAAGCGGTCGAGCTGGGCTTCGGGCAGGGGGTAGGTGCCCTCCTGCTCGACCGGGTTCTGAGTGGCGAAGACAGTGAAGTCCTCGCTCAGGCCGTGCCGATCGCCCTCGATGGACACCTGCCGCTCCTGCATGGCCTCGAGCAGGGCGCTCTGGGTCTTGGCGGGTGCGCGGTTGATCTCGTCGGCGAGCAAGAGCTCGGTGAAGATCGGTCCCTTGGTCAGGCGGAAGGTGCCCGACTTGAGGTCGAAGACATTGGTGCCGAGGATGTCGCTCGGCATCAGGTCGGGCGTGAACTGGATGCGCCCGAAGGCCAGACCCAGGGCCCCCGATAGGCCGCGGACCATCAAGGTCTTGGCCGTCCCGGGCACCCCCTCGAGCAAGAGGTGCCCCTGGGCGAGCAGCGCCACGAGCATGCCCTCGAGCGCCACCTCCTGACCCACGATCACCTTGCCGACCTCGGCGAGCACCGTATCGCGCAACGCGCGCACCGGCGAGAGGTCCGCCGCGACGGGCGCCCCGTGCACAAGCTCCTCCTGCTCCGTCATCCTACGTTCTCCTTCGACCCCGCGGCGAACGCCGTCGGAGCCTCCGTGGCACGGGTTACATACCCGTCGATGTCGTGTGCTCGGTCCACCAGGTCCGCCTCCCGCTCGGGCGGCCTCTCGAGCAGGGCCCCCATCTCGCGCACCGCACGCGCGGGAGCCGCATGCCCCCGTTCGGACAGCTGCTCGGCGAGCGACTCGACGTCACCGCCCGTCACGTGATGGTGCTCGGCGATGCGGGCGAGGGCTTGTCGGACGAGGATCTGCATCACCCCGCGGCTGTCGTGGCTCTTCTCGTAGAGCTGCCCGACGCCCGCCACGTAGGACGCGGTCCCGGCCGGCGCCGGGGGGACGGGGCGGCGCGGTACGCCGAAGCGCGTGCCGATGCGAAGAAGGACCAGCCCGACGACGACGAGCAACTGCAGCACGATCGGCACACCGCCGATCTGCCGCACGTAGCGGGCGACCGAGCGGCGCGCACCGACGCCGAGGTGGTACTCGTCGAAGAGGACCGGCCCGTCCGGCGCATAGTGTGCGAGCAGCCGCGCGAAGAGGGCGCCACCGTCGGCGCTTTCGAGCGCGCGGTTCTCGAAGGGGCTCGCCGAGGCGAGGACCACGATCGTGCCCTTGCCGACCTTCACCGCGACACCGCCCGGACCGCTGGAGAGCTCCAGCAACGTCTCGGCGGTAGTGCCCTTGCGGAGTTCGATGTGTGCAGGCTCACGTAATGGAATGGCCTCATCGAGCCCCGCCAGGGGCCCCACGGGCACGGCCGGGTCGGGCGGAGGCTTCGGGTCGTCCTGGGCGAGGGCCTTCAGCGTCTGTTCGGGATGGCTCTCGAAGTCCTGGCCGAGCTGATGGGCGGGATCGGGCGCGGCGCCGTCCGGCACGCCGCCGTCCGACGCGCCCGAAGGAAGGTCGTCGAACAGGGCCTGGGTCGGACTACAGGAGCCGGAATCACGGGCGAGCCACACGGGCAGGGCGTCGGCCTGGTCTTGATGACGATCGCGGCCCGCGGGCGCACCGTGCCCGTCACGGTCCCTCTGGTCGCGCCCCTTGCCCTGGTGGCGACCTTTCGTGTGGTCGCGATCCTTGCCTTGCGCGTGACCGCCCCCGCTCTCGTGTCCCCCCACGTGATGGGGCGCTTCGTCGTCCTTCCCCGCGGCGCCGTCCGTATCGTCCCCGTTGCGGAGATACCCGATCGCGCCAGCGACCAGGAGCACGCCGCCGCCGCGCACGAACCGCGCGAGGGCCGTGTGCTCGTAGCGCGAGACCGACCGGTACATGGGCGCCTCGCACCCGCCGAGGGCAACGAGCAGGCCGCGCGGTGGCAGCCGCGCCAGGTCCTGGTCCCACCGCTGGGCGCGCTGTCCGAGCCGAGCCGTCAGAAGGTACAGGCCCCGCGTTCCCTGGGGCCCGGCCCCGTAGGTCGAGTAGGGCACGGCGAAGCGACCCCGGTCCGCGACGCGCGAGCACACGAGCCCCGCGGCGCCGAAGGCGAGCAGGACGCAGGCCGCCACGGCGATCTGCTTGACGCGCCTCACCCGTCCCCCGGCGGCGCGCAGATGCGGTCGGCCATGTTCCGCCCCTCTTCGTAGTCCAAAAGGGTCGTCGCCTCGTCGCCGTACCACTTGTGATCGAACAGCCCGGTGAAGTGTCCGAAGAGGCTACGCGCGTCGCCGTCGGGCATCTGCCGCATGTACTGCCAGTTGGTCAGGGCCGGGTCGAAGGCGATGAGGCGTCGTCGGTCGAGGGCGACGAGGGTCGCGAGGTAGAGCGCGCGCAGGGCTTCACGGAACCGGCCCTGCTCGGCGAGCACGGCGGCGTCGTCGAGGTGCGCGCGAGGAGGACGATCGCGCGGGTCCGCCACGGCGTCGCCGGCGCTCGCGTCGACCTCGTCGGCCGCCTCGCGATCGCGGCGGCGCGTGAGGACGAGGTAGGTGGCCACGCCCCCGAGCAGCAGCACGCCCAGCAGGATGAAGACGATGGGCGGCGGCATGGGGATGTGCAGCCCCGCCGTGCCCAGGTGGGACTCCGTCGGCTCCTTGGGGCGGGGACGGAGCAGCTCGAGCAGGTGCTCGATGAGCTGGCGGAGGCTCTTTCCGCGACTGTCACCGAACTCGCGGAACTCGTGCCGCGCGAGGATGCCGCGAACCTGGGCACGCACGGCCAGGTCGCTCGGCTCCTGGGCGTGCACCGGACGCGCGAGCCCCAGGCCGAGGGCGCACGACAGGAGCAGCGCGACGGCAGTCCCGACCGCGCGACCGCTCCCGCCCATCGACGGCGTTCGCCTGCGGGGCGCCGCGATCGCCTCGTCGACGGCTGCCTCGAGGTCGAGCCCCTCGTCGTGCACCCGTGCGTCGACGAAGACCGACGCCGAGAGGGCCGCGCGCAAGGGCTCGAGCACCACGAGCGTGAGCGACCCGACGACCAGGAGCACGAAGGTGTCCTTGGGCGACAGGAACGCCTCGAGCAGCGCCACGTCCAGCCCGAGAAGCGAGCGGCACAGATTGATCCCGACCAGCGTGAGGGCGTAGAGCGCGACGAAGAGCCCGAGGGCGCCGATGAGGACGAAGAGCTCGACCACCACGTTCCGGAGGCGGTGTCCGGAGCTGTCGGTCACGGCGTGCACGAATCCTCGGACGCCTCCGTCCTCGGTGCAGCCCGCGCGCGCGATCCAGGACGGCGCGATGGCGCCCCGAACCGCGAAGAGGGGCACGACGAGGAACACGGCCTCCGGCCCCAGCAACGAGGCGGCGACGAGCAGCCATGACCAGACCCAGAGCCCGAGCCCCACGATCGACGCGAGGCGCACCACGTCGAGCGCACGGCCCGCGTCCTTCGGGATGTCGACGCCAGCCCAGATCGCGCACACGGCCTGGCGGGCGGCCCCGGCCAACAGGAGCGCCCTTCCCCAGAAGGCCAGGACGAGCGCGACCGCGAAGAGCGGGCGCAGCCCGAAGACGCCCTCGACCCGCTCGAGGTAGTAGATGCCGATGCAGACGGCGGCGACGAGGCTACCGCCGAGCCAGGCACGCCCGCGCATGGAGGGCTCGGCGCGCCGGACGAGGAAGAGCGCGCGGTCGAGCGTCTCGAGGGGGCCGGTCGAGCCGAGGTGGCGGTGCATTCCCGGTCACCCACCGCCGGGCAGGGCGGCCTCGACGAGCCCCCAGGTCAAGACCACGAGCAACACGAAGAGCGCGGCCGCCGAAGCGCCCGCCACGACCCTCCGGCCCGGGTTCCGTCGTGCGCGCTTGGGCGTCGCCTTCTGTCCGGCCAGCTCGGCGAGGCAGGCGACGCAGTAGTTGATGCCGTCCACCTTGGTGACGCATTCGCTGCAGATCCGCTTGCGACACTGAACACAGATGCCCAGCGCTTCGCGCGCCGGATGGTTCTCACAGGAAGCCGCGGACGCGGGCAGCACCGGTCCGTTGTAGGAGAGGGGCCAAGGGCCGTCAACGCGTGACCACCGGGGTGCCCCCGCCCGCGGGCCCGCGCCGGCGCCGGGCGCTATGCTCGCGGCATGCGGCCCCTGCTCATCGTCAAGGTCGGTGACGCCCTTCCCGCGCTCCTTCCCGAGCCGGGGGACTACGATTGCATGGTCCAGCGGGGCGCGGGCCTCGCCCCGGAGCAGGTGCGCGTGGTCGATCCGCGGCGCGGCGAGCCCTTGCCCCCAGCCGCCGAGGTGGCCGGGGTGGTCGTGACCGGCTCGTCGGCCATGGTGACCGACCGGGCGCCCTGGAGCGTGCGGACCGGCGAGTGGCTTGTCGGGCTCGTCGACGCGGACACGCCGCTGCTCGCCATCTGCTACGGCCATCAGCTTCTGTGCGATGCCCTGGGCGGCACGGTGGGGACCAACCCGAACGGCAGGGAGATCGGCACCATCGAGGTCGCGGTCGACGAGGCGGCGCAGCGCGACGATCCCCTGCTCGGCGGGCTCGGGCCCGTGCTCCACGTGCAGGCGACCCACCGCCAGGCGGTGCTCCGGTTGCCGCCCGGCGCGGTGCACCTGGCGAGCAACCCGATGGACTCGAACCAGGCCTACCGCGTCGGCGCACACGCCTGGTGCGTGCAGTTCCACCCCGAGCTCGACGCCCACGTGATCCGCAGCTACATCGAAGCGCGCCGCGAAGCCCTCCGCGGCGAGGGCCTCGACCCGGACGCCCTCGCCCGCGGCTGCCAGGACAGCGACGACGGCCCCACCCTGCTCCGGCGTTTCGCCGCGATGCGCGCGCCCTGAGCCCGCAAAACCTCAGTGCCCGGCGGCGGTCGTGGCGACCGTGCACAGGCCGGTGCCTGCGGGGCTGTGCACGTAGGCGCGACAATCGCCTTCCGTCGGTGGGCACGGGGCCGCGCCCGCGTCAGCGAGGCTGCAGATGCGCAGGCACGCCATGTGCGTGAGGCCTCCGCAGAACAGCCCGGCCGCGCAATCGTTCTGCGCGGTACAGGCTCCGCCCACGTCCGCGCTGCCGGCGCGAAGACACTCCGTGTCACCGGTCGCCGAGACGATGTAACAACCCTCGCCTGGCTCGCAGGTCTCCGCCGGGTGGAGCACATCGCACGAGCGGGATGCGAGGCAGCGACCCCAGGGCGTATCGACGCCGTCGACCAGCATGCCGGTGCCGGCGCACTGCTCGCCGGTGCCGCACGCGGCGTCGTCGCCCGGACAGCACAGCCGCCCGCAGATCCCCCCGTCTCCCTGCGCGAAGCAGCCGAGCCCCGTCGTGCAGTCGGTCGTCGTGCCACAGGGATCGCCCTCGCCTGCGTCGCCCACCCCGGTGACGCACCCCGGCGTGGCGGCGGTCAGGGCGCACGTGCCCGACGGGCAGCTCCCCGCATCCTGCCGCGGGTCGCAGGTCGGCGTCGGACACATCGCCGTGGTCCCCGCGTCGGAGGGCGCGGCGTCCGAGGAGGCGCCGCCGTCCGAGGGCCACGCATCGAGCAGCGCCGATCCGTCCACGACCGTTGCGTCGCGCACCGCGGCGTCCATCCCCCGACCAACGGACTTGCTGCCGCCGCATCCACCGAGCGCAAGGAGGCAGCCGGCAACAAGGCCGACTGCCCCGAGGACCCTCCGCGTTGCCGCTCGCTCGGAGCGAACGCTCGGGCATGCGCCCAGTGTCATCCTCCCGTGCCCGCGTCCCCGCCGCCGGTGCCTCCGTCCCCGCCAGCAGGCGGCGAACAGACGCCGATGGTGCCGAAGGCGGACGACGACCCGAGGCTCTGACACATCTGGCCCGTGGCGCATCCGGTGGGCGTGGCCGCCATGTCGCAAAGCTTCATGCAGATGTTGCGGACCCCGCCATCGCCATCGCCCGTCCCAAAGCAGGACAGGCCCCCGGCGCACTCGTTGATGGCCATGCAGGACTGCCCCTCGGTCGCCGTCCCGGGCGCGATGCACAGGACCGAGCCGTCGTTGCCGTTCGGGTAGCAGGCTTCACCGGCCGGACACCCCGTCTGGGCGGCGAGGTCGCAGGTGTCGGGGAACTGGCAGTAGCCCACGCCGGTGTCGTGCCCCATCCGGTCGGTGAACTCCACCGCGCAGGTCTCACCGGTCGGGCACGCCCCGTCGGATCTGCCGCAGCAGTAGTGCTTGCACGTGCCCATCGTGCCCGCGCCCGTGGAGAGGCAGAAGTAGCCGTCGGCGCAGTCGGTGTAGTTGGTGCACGCATCGCCGTCCATTCCGGTGCCGCTCGTGTCACAGAGGGGCATGGGCATGCCCGCATCGGCCGACGCCAGCAGGAAGTAGCAGGACTGACCTGCGGCGCAGCCGTTGCCGACCAGGTCGCAGTCCCCCGTCGGGCACATGCCGCCGCCGCTGCCGGAGTCCGTGATGGTGCCGGTGTCGGGCGTGGGCCCGCTGTCGTGGATGCCCGCATCGGAGGGAGGAGGGCCGCCGTCGTGGCCTGCGTCCATGGCCCCCGTGGGCGACTTCCTGCCACCGCAACCTCCGAGCGCGACCGCGGCGAGGAGCGCCGCGCAAGAGAACAAGCCAAGGGTCTTCATCGCAATCCTCCGTCGGCCGAGAGCCGCGTTGCCGATCCTGACAAAAGCCCGGCGCGCGAACGAGGGCCGCACGGTGTGCCGTAGCAGCCATGTGCACGTGCCGTGCCGCCCGCCGGACCCCGCGGACCCCGAGGTGCGACGCCCGCCGGCGCTGCAGATTGGCGCCGGAGCCTGACACGGATGTCGCGATCGGGCGCACCGCCTGCGGCGCGTCTCGGCACCCCGATCAGTGCACGACCGTGCGCCCCTCGGCCTCTCCGACCTGCTCCTCGCGTGCTGCGGAGGCGGCGCGACCGCGGGCGGCGGCGTGCTCGACGGCGGCCCGGATGAAGCGCGAGAACAGCGGATGGGGACGCTCGGGCGCGCTTGAACTCGGGGTGGAACTGGCAGCCGACGAAGTACGGGTGCTCGGGCAGCTCGATCATCTCGACCAGGCGTCCGTCGGGCGACAGCCCGCGACAGCACCATGCCGTTGCGCTCGAGCGCGTCGCGGTAGTTGTTGTTGACCTCCCAGCGGTGGCGGTGCCGCTCGCTGATCTCGGTCGTGCCGTACGCCTCGGCGGCCCGGGTGCCCGGCTTGAGCACGCACGGGTACGCGCCGAGCCGCATCGTCGCGCCCTTGTCGGTGACGCCGCGCTGGTCGGGCATGAGGTCGACGACCGGGTGCGGGCGTCGCGGATCGATCTCGGTCGAGTTCGCGCCGCTCGAGGCCGCAGACGTTGCGCGCGAACTCGACGCACGCCATCTGCATGCCGAGGCAGATGCCGAAGAACGGCACGCCCTGCTCGCGCGCGAACCGGACCGCGCGCGATCTTGCCCTCCGTGCCCGCGCGCGCCGAAGCCGCCGGCGCGACCAGGATGCCGTCGTAGTCGCGCGAGCGCCGCCGAGGCGTGTCGACTTCTCGAGCTCCTCGCTGTCGAGGTGCGTCGATCTCGACCCTTGCACGTCGTTGCGCGATCCCGCCGTGGAGCAGCGCCTCGTTGAGGCTCTTGTAGCTCTCGACCAGCTGGACGTACTTGCCGACGAACGCCGACCGACGACCTTGCCTCTCGGGCTGCGTGATCCGCTCGACGACCTGCGTGCCACGCGGCGAGCTCGCGACGCGCGCGACCAGATGTTGAGCAGCTCGGCGAGCTTGTGGTCGAGCCCCTGCGCCGGCAGAGCAGCGCGGCAGCCGGTAGACGTGTCGACGTCGATCGACTGGAACGACCGCGTCGCCGGCGACGTTGCAGAACATCGCCATCTTCTCCTGAGCGCCTCCTCGGCAGCGGCCTGCTCGCAGCGGCAGACCAGCATGTCGGACTGGATGCCGATCTCGCGCAGCTTCTGACCGAGTGCTGGGTCGGCTTGGTCTTGTACTCGCCGGCCGCGGCGATGTACGGCACGAGCGTCAGGTGGACGCTCACCGCGTTCTGGGGCCCGAGCTCGACCCGGAGCTGGCGGACCGCCTCGAGGAACGGCAGCGACTCGATGTCGCCGACCGTGCCGCCGACCTCGACGATGAGCACGTCGAGCTCCGCTCGCGCAGCGCGAGCACGCGCGCCTTGATCTCGTCGGTGATGTGCGGGATGACCTGCACCGTCGAGCCGAGGTACTCGCCGCGGCGCTCCTTGCCGATCACCGTCGTAGACCTGCCCGGTCGTGATGTTGTTGAGCCGCGACTCATCGTGGCGGACGTGAACCGCTCGTAGTGGCCGAGGTCGAGATCCGTCTCCGCGCCGTCGTCGGTGACGAACACCTCGCCGTGCTGGTTCGGGTTCATCGTGCCGGGATCCACGTTGATGTACGGGTCGAGCTTCATGTTCGCGACCTTGAGGCCGCGGTTCTCCAGCAGCGCACCGATCGAGCGGCCGCCAGCCCCTTGCCGAGCGACGACACCACGCCGCCGGTCACGAACACGAACTTGGTGCGGTGCCCGCTCATCGGCTCGCCTCCGCTGTTCGCGCCGCCGCGACGCCGGCGCCGACTGAGCCGCCCGGCCGCACGAAGGAAGGCGCCTCCGATCGCGCGACCCGGACATCGAGAAGCGATGGACCCGGTTGCACCGCGGCACTCTAGAGGGGTGCTCTGGCGGTGTCAACGCACCCTGGCGGTTGCAGGCGTTCAGGTGGTGACCACGGGACGGCGGAAGGCTTCCGGTCCGGATTCCGTTGACGAGGTGTTTACAAGTAAATCCGCCGAAGCACCAGAGAAGCTTTGCTTTGTGGGTCGCTGGCCGTTGCCGCACCGCAGCATCATGGCTATCTCTGGCAGCGAGACGGTCTCACTGTGAATCCGTAAATTCCGGTGGGGGGGCCACGGCCCGCACGGGAGATGAGAGGCCATGAGCATCGAATCGGTTGCGGTAGTGGGGTGCGGCCTGATGGGCTGCGGTTTCGCCGAAGCGATGGCGACGGCGGGGGTCCCGGTCAAGGCCATCAAGGCGACGGGGGGAGATCTGGAGCGGGCACGATCCCGCGTCCGGAGGTCGGTCGACCGCCGTGTCGACAAGGGCAAGCTGACCGTCGAGGAACGGGACGCCATCCTCGGGCGCATCACCTTCACCGACGACATCTCAGCGGTCTCCGACTGCGGCCTGGTGCTCGAGTCTGGGATCGAGGACCTGCCTTCCAAGATCCGACTGCTGGGCGAGATCGAGTCGCACATGACGAACGGCGCGATCCTCGCGACCAACACGTCGTCGCTGTTGCTCGCGAAGCTCAAGGAGAGGCTCCGCCGACCCGAGCAGTTCCTCGGGCTGCACTTCTTCAATCCGGTGCCGGCCATGCGTCTGGTCGAGCTGGCGCCGACAGAGGAGACCGCCCCGGGCGTCGTGGACGCCGCACGCAACCTGTGCCACGCGGTCGGCAAGACGCCGATCGAGATCGCGGCGTCGCCCGGCTACGTGGTCAACCGCCTGCTCGTCCCCTACCTGCTCCAGGCCATCGAGACGGTCGAATCGGGCGTCGCGGGGCCCCAGGAGATCGACGAAGCGATGAAGCTCGGGGCGGGCCATCCGATGGGCCCACTCGCCCTGGCGGACCTCATCGGTCTCGACGTGGTGCTCGCCATGGCGCGCACGCTCCAGGGCGAGCTGCACGACAACCGCTATCGGGCCCCGTCGCTCCTCAGGCGGCTCGTGGTCGCCGGCCACCTCGGTCGCAAGGCGAGCCTCGGCATCTACGACTACCGGGGCGAGCGGCCCGTCGTGAACCCGGCCGTCCACCTCGCGCCCGCATCGCCCACCATCGAGACTGCCGCCGAGTGAAGTCGGAGCGCCCCCGAAAGGCGTGAGCACGGCCGGCCTGCGTTCGCGCGGCCGTTGCGGTGTCGGCGCGCCGCCCGTCGACCACCGGGATCGGCTGCACCGTTCGCGTGACCGAACGATGAGCTCGAAGCGCGAAGCGCGTCTGCTCGAGCGGCCCCCTCCCGTGACGCTTCAACGCGAACGGCCCGCTCCTCGGCGCGAACGGTCCGGGGTCCGGCGCGGACCGTCCGGCTCATCCTCGGGATCGGCACGACCATCAGGGGGGCGGCGGCTTGGCTCGATGAGCGCGGCGCGGGTGATCCCCCGAGCGCCGAACCGTTCACCGATCGCGGCGACGACCTGTTCGAGGTCGGTGCGTCGCTTCCTGCGCGCGTCGGGAAAGAGCATGGGGGGCGGAGGGCCGGAAGCAAGGCCACTCACCGACACCCCGGTCAACCGCACACCGCGCGTGAGGTCGGGGCAGCGCGCGAGCAGCCCACGGGCCGCCTCGTGGATCGACGTCGTGTCCGCGACGAGCTCCGGGAGCACCGTCCGACGCGTGATGAGCCGGAAGTCCCGATACTTCACCTTCACGGTGACGACGCGAGCACACAGACTCTCGCGTACCAGACGTTGGGCGACCCGCTCGGACTGGGCGAGCAGATGCCTCTCGAGAGCGTCGCGGTCGTAGACGTCGACCTCGAACGTGTCCTCCGCACCGAGCGACTTGGGCGCCGTGTGGGGCACGACCGGGCGATCATCCTCGCCCCGCGCGAGCGCCACGATGCTCCGTCCAAACGAGCCGACGAGGTGCTCGAGACGCTCGGCCGAGAGCCGCGAGAGGTCACCGATGGTGCGCAGGCCGTTCCCGCGAAGCCGTGCGGCCGCCGTGGGGCCAACGCCCCACATCCGCTCCACGGCAAGGGGATCGAGGAAGCGTTGCACCTCGTCCTCGCGGACGACGACCAGGCCGTCGGGCTTGTCGAAGTCGCTGGCGATCTTCGCGACGAACTTGCAGGGTGCCACGCCGGCCGAGGCGGTCAGCCCCATCTCGCTGCGGACGACCTCCTTGATGGTCGCCGCGATGTGCGCGCTGTCGCCGAACAGGGCGCGGCTGGCGGTGACGTCGAGGAATGCCTCGTCGACGGAGAGGCCCTCGACGAGCGGCGTGAAGCGGCGGAAGACCGAGAAGAGACGCGAGCTCACCTCCGCGTAGCGCGCGCCCCGCGGTCTCACGACCACCGCGTCGGGACAGCGCCGGACCGCCTCGGCCATGGGCATGGCCGAGTGGCAGCCGAAGGGCCGGGCCTCGTAGGAGGCGGCCGCGACGACCCCGCGCCTCACCGAGCCGCCCACCAGAACGGGCCGACCACGAAGGGACGGATCGTCGAGCTGCTCGACCGACGCGAAGAACGCGTCCATGTCGACGTGGATGATCTGCCGTCGGACCGTCACCCGCCGATGCTACTCGCTCGTCCCTGCGCCGCCGAGGCGAGAGATCACGTAGCGCTCCGCCCGAAGGCGTGTGGCACCGCTGGGCACGACGTCTCGAGCACGAGATCGGGAGGACCGATGTGCACGGCGGCGACCGCCCCGCTTTTCCTCGCCAGCGCTGCCACGTTTCGCCAAGAGGGTGGCGGCCGCCACCCCCTGTCCGCCAATTCCGCCAATCTCGCCTCGCAACTCCCCGAAAGTACGTGGCCCGCTTCCTGGCCCGCGACGTGCAATGCCCCTGACCGACGCACAACCTCGGCACCGTGCGGACCCGGGTGGCGGGCTCGCGTATCCGTGGGGTGGACGCTCCCTCCTCCTCGCGGCCATCGGGAGACGGCTCGCCAGCGCACCGCACGGTGTCGAGGAAGTGCAATACGCGGGGAGGCACTCGGCAAGGAGAAGCCGCAGGGGTGGCCACGGCAGAATGGTGTGGCTGGGAAGACCCCGGGACGCTCGTCCCGAATGGTGACCGTGGACCTAATCTTCGGGGCGTCCCGAACGCCCCTCCAGGACGGCCCGGCCGTCATGACGCACGTCGACCGCTCACGGCACCCCGCCGCGAGCGGCGCTCGTGCTGCCTTCCGCTCGCGGCACCCCGCCTTGTCGTGCACGGGAATCGGAGCGAGGGCGGCCGTCCGCAGCCTCACGATCGCGGGGGCCGTGGTAGTCTCCTGGGCTGATGGTCGGCCGTCTCATTGCGGCACGTCCCGACCGCCTCTTGGTCGGCGCGGTGTGTCTTGCCCTCGGGCTCGGCTGGGGCTGCGGCAAGACGGGTCCCGTCTCGCTCGCCTGGGACTACGGTTTCCCGGCGAACGTGGACGCCATGCGGGCTGCAGCGATCACGGCCATCGTCCATGAGGGCGGCTGCAGCGGCGCCGTGCATTGGCAGCAAAGCTTCTCGGCCACCGCGGCCGCTTCCGGGATGAGCCCCCCCGTGCTCGCCGCGGGCACCTGGGGCTTCGAGGTGCAGGCACTCGACACGAGCTGCGTGACCTTCGCGATGGGCTGCACCGAGGTCAGTCTGCCGTACCACGACCCCCAGATCGTGGTGCACCTCATGCCGGTCGCCGAGTCTCCGGCATGCCCCTCTGCCCGGTGCAGCGCCGGCGAGTGCACACCCTTCGACGCGGGCAACTGCGTGCCCGTGCCCGAGACCTGCGACGGCAAGGACGACAACTGCGACGGTGTGGTCGACAACGTGGCCAACCTCGATAGCGATCCCGCTCACTGTGGCAGCTGCGACGTTTCGTGCGCCCTCACCAACGCCACGGGCGAGTGCGTCGGGGGCACCTGCACCGGCCAGATCGGTACCTGCGCTGCCGGGTTCGCCGACTGCGACACGGACCCGACCGACGGCTGCGAGCGCAGCCTGACGACGCTCACGGACTGCGGCGCCTGCGATACACCCTGCTCGATCGCGAATGGAACGGCCACCTGCGCCACGGGGACGTGCGCCCTCCAGTCCTGCAATCCGGGCTTCGCCGACTGTGACTCGAGCGCGGTGACCGGCTGCGAAACGGCGATCGACACGCTCGATCACTGTGGCTCGTGCACCAATGTCTGTCTCCCCAACCATGCGACCGAGAGCTGCGTCGACGGGACCTGCACGGTGAACAGCTGCGACCCCGGCTACGACGACTGCGACACGGACCCGGCGAACGGCTGCGAAACCGACGTGAACACGGACCGGTCCAACTGCGGCACCTGCGGGACGCGCTGCATGGGCGGCACTCACCTGTGCTGCTCGGGGATCTGCGGCTCGTGCTGACCGCCGCGAAACCTCCGGTCGGGCGGTGGAGCCGGCGTGCTCCGGGATACCCTCTGGGAACGGCGGTCGCGATCGTAGTGCTCTGCCTGCTCGGGCTCGCGGGCACGGCCAGCGCGCAGCAAAGCCCCCTCTTGCAGCAGGCCCAGACGAAGTACGACCAGGCGGACTTCCAGGGGGCCCTCAGCACCCTCGACCAGGCGGAGCAGACGAACGGCCTGACCCGCGACGATCTGGTGCGTCTCCTCGCGTTGCGGGGGCTCGTACACCTCGGCATGCGGGACGACAGTGCCCTGCGCCGAGACATGAGCCGCCTCGCGAGCATCGACCCGCATCACTCGTTCGCCACCACCGCCCCGCCGGAGCTACCCGGGGCATTCGATCAGGCCAAACAGGGCCTGCCCGGCGCGATGCGCATCGAGACCCACGTCGTGCCGACCGCCTCGGGCGTGGCCGTGCAGGCGTCGGTGGAGAATGATCCGCTGTCACTGGTCCGCCAGGTCCGGGTCAACGCCCGGCAGGGGGGCGAGATCTTCCACACCGGCGTGGGCTCGGTCGAGCTCGCCACCACGAGCCCCGCTCGAGTGCAATACTACGTGCAAGCGGTGGGTCCCGGGGGAGCGGTGCTCCTCTCGAGGGGCAGCGCCGCGGCGCCGCTCGAGGCCCCCGCACCCATGCCGACCCACCCCCGCACCCCGCACGTGTCCCATGGCTCGCCGTGGCTTTGGATCGGCATCGGGGGTGCGGCCGTGATCGTCGTGGTGGGGGCCATCCTGATCGGCGTCCTGGCGGGCAACGACGGCTCCCGCTCCACACAGCCCAGCTTGCCGATGAGGGTCCCGCTGTGATGCCCTGCCATGGTGGTCCACGGTGAGCGCGGACTCGCCGGGCCGACGCGTCGACACGCCACGCCCCCGCCGCTCAGATGAGACCGTCCCGGTGAGCCTCAGCGACATGGGCGCTCACCGGCTCGGCCGCTATCGCCTCTGCTTCGAGCTGGCTTCCGGCGGCATGGCCACGGTCTATCTGGCGCGCACCGAGGGGGCGGGCGGGTTCGACAAGCTCGTGGCGCTCAAGCGCATCCACCCCCATCTGGCGCGCGAGCCCGATTTCGTCGACATGTTCCTCGACGAGGCGCGCATCGCTGCGCGCATCACGCACCCGAACGTCTGCCCGGTCTTCGACTTCGACCATGTGGGGGACGCCTACTACCTCACGATGGAGTACCTGCTGGGCGAGACCGTCTCGCGGGTGATGCGCACCGTCGCCAAGTCCCAGGAGCACGTCGAGGACCGCCGCCTTCCGAGTTACATCGCGAGGATCATCGCCGACGCCTCCGAAGGCTTGCACGCGGCCCACGAGCTGCGCGGCGACGAGGGCGAGCTGCTCAACGTCATCCACAGGGACATCTCGCCCCACAACATCTTTGTCACCTACGACGGCGGCGTGCGGGTGGTGGACTTCGGCATCGCCCGGGCGGCTGGGCGCATGCACCACACGCGTACGGGCCAGATAAAAGGCAAGTACGCTTACATGTCGCCGGAGCAGCTCCACGACGAGGACATCGATCGTCGCGCGGACGTCTGGGGCCTGGGCGTCATCCTCTGGGAGATGCTCACCTCGCGGCGCCTCTTCCGGCGGAACACCGAGCCGGACACGATCCTGGCGGTCACCCAGGGTCCGATCCCGCCGCCTTCGAAGTACCGCTCGACCATCCCGAGCGATCTCGACGCCATCGTGCTTCGAGCCCTGTCGCGGGACGTCGACAAGCGCTTCCAGACCGCCCGCGAGCTGGGCCGTGCCCTGAGCCGCTTCATCGGGCGGCAGGCGGACCCGACCTCGATGGCCGACCTGGCGGATTGGATGGACTCGCTCTTCCACGAGGAGCAGGCGCGGCGGCGCGAGCTGGTGGAGATGGCGCGCCAGATGGGCCCGAGCCCGGTCCCGAAGATCTCGACGGTGCTGGCGGCCAAGGGCGAGGAGTCGGGCGCCGTCGACATCAGGGACATGGGCGACGCGGGCCAGACGCCGGTCCCTTCCGTCGCAACGCGGCGGCCCCTGTGGCGCTGGCTCGCCGCGGGCGCCGCGGTCGCGCTCGTGCTGGGGGCCGCTGCCCTGGCCTGGCCCTCGACCCACGCGCCCCCGCCGCCCCATCCCGCGACGGCGGGCACCGTGGCGGACGCTCCGAAGGTTGGCGCCAGGGGGACGCCGCAAACACGCACGCAGCCGCAGCTCGTACGCCGGCACGCGAACGCCGCATCTCCGGGCACGCCCGGCCGGGCTACGCAGGGACCGAAGCCGGGTGCGGGCAGCGCGGCCGCGGTCGCGGGCACGGCTGGCAACGACGACGCAAACGGCGGGACCTCCACCGACGCCGCCGGGCATGCGGGCCAGGCGAAGAACCCCGCGCGCGCGTTGGGCACCGACTCGGCGACGACCGCACCGACCGGCACGGTTCACGGCTCGGGCACGCGGGTCCACCACCGGGCCCTCGCCCCAGGCACGGTCACGGTCGTGACTCCCGGAGGCTGGGCCGACATCTACGACGGGAGCCGACGCGTGGGCCGCAGCCCCGACAGCATCCAGCTGTCGGCAGGACGCCACCGGCTTCGGCTCGTACCCTTCGGCAACGGCCGGGCCCACATCGCCCGCGTCACGGTCCGATCGGGCAAGACCGCTCGAGTGTCGGTGCCGCTGCAATGAAGGCATAGCCCGAAAGCCGAGCCACGAAGGAGCGGCGCTCGGAGCGCGACGGTGGGCCCAGAGTGCGCAGCCGCCGCGTCCGCCGGCGCGCTGGTACGCCTGTCGAACGTGGGCTGTCGGCCGGCTCAGCCTCCGCCCGCGTCGTCCACGCGCTCGAGCCACCGGGCTGGCAGCGGAAACTCCCGGTCGTCGCCGAAGCGAACCGTCACCGACCCCTCGGGCGTCTTTTCGACGACGACGCCCACGAGCACGTGCGCGTAGGCCGGAAGGGTGAGGGGGCAGTCACGGCTCACCCGTACCCGGTCTCCTTCCCTCAGCTCATCGGACACGGCGACTCCCTTTCGAGCTCGGGGCTCCCGATCCCGCGCACTTGCCTCATGGTTGCGCCAATCGGGGCTGCCGTCATCTTTTCTTCCGAGCCGGCTGCCCGATCGTCCGCGCGCCGCCGCGCGATTGGCCGGCTCGCTGTGCTAGATTCCCTCCCCTTCCCTCGGCCCCTGCGCTCGGCTGCCCATGTCCTACACGGTTCTCGCCCGCAAGTACCGCCCCCAGACCTTCGAGGAGCTGGTCGGGCAGGAACACGTTGCCCGCACCCTGGGCAATGCCATCGCCTCGGGGCGTGTGGCCCACGCGTTCCTCTTCACCGGCGTGCGCGGCGTCGGCAAGACCACCACCGCCCGCCTGCTCGCCAAGGGCCTCGAGTGCATGCAGGGACCCACCGCCACGCCCTGCAACGAGTGCGCGCAGTGCAAGGAGATCACGACCGGCGTCGACATGGACGTGCTCGAGATTGACGGCGCGTCGAACAACAGCGTCGACGACGTCCGGCGCCTTCAGGAGACCCTGCCCTACCGGCCGGCACGCGACCGCTTCAAGATCGTCATCGTCGACGAGGTGCACATGCTCTCGACGGGGGCGTTCAACGCGTTCCTCAAGACGCTCGAGGAGCCGCCGCCCCACGTGAAGTTCATCTTCGCGACGACCGAGGCGCACAAGGTCCCGGTCACCATCCGGTCGCGCTGCCAGCGCTATGACTTCCGCCTGATCCCCCAATCGGTCATCGCCACGCGCGTACGGGAGATCCTGGCGGCCGAGGAGATCCCCGCCGACGACGCCGCGGTGACGATGGTCGCGCGCGAGGCGGCGGGCTCCATGCGCGACGCCCTGACGCTGCTCGACCAGCTCGTGGCCTTCGCGAGCGGCGGCCTCGAGGGGGCCGAAGTGGCCCGCGTGCTCGGCATCGCGGGACGCGAGAAGGTGTTCGAGGCGGCGCGGGCCCTGCTCGATGCCGACGGTGCCACGGTGCTCCGCGCGGTCGACGCCCTCGCCCAGCAGGGCATCGACATGCTGCACTTCGCGCGGCAGTTGCTCGAGCTGATGCGCGACCTCGTAGTGCTCCGCGTCGTGGGTGACGACGCCGACCTGGTGGACCTGGTCGACGACGAGCGGCGCGAGGCCCAGACGATCGCCAGCTCCGTGGACGTGCTCGAGGTCGAGCGCGCCTTCTCGGCCCTGTCGCGCGTGGTGGACGAGGTGGGGCGATCGGGGACGCCTCGCACGGTGCTCGAGATGGGGCTCGTGCGCATCGCGACACGACCGCCGCTCCGGCAGGTGGGCGAGCTCTTGTCGCGGCTCGAAGCGATGGAGCGCCGCCTTGGCGGAGCGGGTGGCGGAGGCGGTGCCGGGCGCGGTGGGGGTCGTGGGGCCGGTGGGCCGTCGCCGAGCGCAGGTCGCGCTGCGGCGCGTTCGGGAGGAGGCGCCCAGATGGCGCCCGAGCGCTCGGGCAGCGGCACGCCGGAGGCCCGAGACCACGCCGCGTCGAGCGCACACGGTGCGCAGCCCGGCCCTTCGTCACGGCCCGACGCTTCGTCACGGCCCGACGCTTCGCAGCCCGGCGCTTCGCAGCATGACGCTTCACAGCGCGGCGCTTCGCAGCCCGACGCTTCACAGCCCCACGGTTCGCAGACGACCCACGCCTCCCACGCTTCGCACGCCTCGGGCCCGGACGGTTCGAGCGCGCCCCACCCCGCCGCCGACGCCCGGACGTCCGAGCTCGCAGTCAGCGACCGCGCCGCAACCGCACCGGAGCCCGCAGACCGGGCCGCCGGCGCCGGCGCCACGCCTCCCGACGGCGATGCCGGCTCCTCCCTCGCGCGCTGGGAGCGCGTCGTGGCGGGGCTTCGCGATGCCCGCCCGGCCCTCGCCGCGATCCTCGAGCATGCGGTGCCCCTCGAGGTCGACCCAGGCCGGCTCGTGCTCGGTTTCCCGCCGGGCTCCTTCTACGGCCATCAGGCCGGCAGCCCCGAAGCCAAGGACGCCATCGCCGAAGCGGCCTCCGTCGTGATCGGCGGCCGCCCCACCGTGACGATCACCACCGCCAAGACGGACGACGCGACGGTGGCGGCGATGGAGGAGAAGCGGCGGGAGAGTCGGCGCAAGGAGAAGCGCGAGCAGGCCCTGGCCCACCCGCGGGTGGTCGAGGCGATGCAAATCTTCCCGGGGAGCGAAGGCACCGTCGAGGTGCACGTCGAGGTGGACTGATCCACGCCTCGGTCGCGACGCGCGCGACGCGGGGGTCATCCGAAGGAGCGAGAGAGATGCAGTTCCGTGGCGGAATGGGTGAGCTGATGCGCCAGGCGAGCCGCCTGCAGCGCAAGATCGAGAAGCGCAAGGAAGAGCTCAAGGAAGAGTCCTTCGAAGCGGGCGCTGGCAATGACAAGGTCAAGGTGACGGTCAACGGCGCCAGCGAGGTGGTCAGCGTCACGATCGATCCCGCGCTCCTCACCGAGGAGGACCTGTCGATGGTGCAGGACCTGGTCGTTGCAGCGACCAACGCCGCCCTGACGAAGGCCAAGGAGATGGTGGACGCCGAGCTCGAGAAGGTGACCGGCGGGCTGCAGATCCCCGGGCTCGGATGAACGCGCCCGGCGATCCCATCGGCGATCTCGTGGCGCTGCTCGCGCGCCTGCCCGGCATCGGCGAGCGGACGGCCCAGCGGCTCGCCTTCCACGTGCTCGGCGCGGAGCGCGACTACGCCGCCATCCTGGGCGACGCCCTCGCCCACATCCACGAGCGCGTGCAGCGGTGCGAGGTGTGCGGCAACTACGGCGCCGAAGCCCGATGCCGCATCTGCACCGACCCGCGGCGCGACGGGAGCGTGGTGTGCGTCGTGGCGCGCGTGCCGGACCTGGTCGCCATCGAGCGGGCCGGCACCTTCCGGGGCCGCTACCACGTCTTGCACGGCCTGCTCGCGCCCCTCGACGGCGTGGGCCCCGACCAGCTTCCGACCGCGCCGCTCGAAGCGCGCGTGCGCGGCGAGGGCGTGCGCGAGGTCATCGCGGCGACGCCCTTGAGTGTCGAGGGCGAGGCCACGGCCCTCTACCTCGCCGAGGTCCTGCGCCCCATGGGCGTCACGGTCAGCCGCATCGCCAGCGGCGTCCCCCACGGCGGCGAGATCGAGTTCACCGACCAGGTCACCATGGGCCGCGCCTTCGAGGGCCGCCACCGCATCTGACGTTTCGCACACGCGCCCGCCCGACCGTTCGTGCCGAGCTCCGGCGGTTCCGGACGTGGAGCGTGGGGGCCGGGGACGGGCAGGGGTCTGCCGGGCGATGCTCGCGCAGGCGCTCGCTCGGGCTCCTCCCAGTTTCGGCGCATCGCTTCGCGATGCTTGAAACGGGGTCCCTCAAAAGCCCCCGTACGACCCCTGCCCGCCCCCGGCCTCATCCATGGCCGACGGGCTCGCGCGTGACTATCGCAGACGAGGCCTCCCAGCGACGGTCTCGCGTGCACCGCCGCACGTGCATTGGCACCGGAGGGACGACAGGGTCACGCTGACGCACCCATGCCCACCATCCGACGCATCCTCTGCCCGGTCGACTTCTCCGGGACTTCGGACCACGCCCTCGCCTACGCGGTCGAGCTCGGCGCACGGCTCGGTGCGCGGGTCGACCTGGTCCACGTCTTCCACGAGCCGGTCTACGCCCTGCCGCCGGGCTCGCTCGCAGCTCAGAGCGCCTTCGCGCCGGACCTGAAGGACGGTCTCGAGAAAGACCTCGAGGCCCGCGCCCGCAGCTTCGCCGACGCGGGCGTCCCCATCGCCACCCACTTCGTCGAGGGGGTGCCGTACCGCGAGATCGCGAAGCTGGCGAAGAAGGTCGGCGCCGATTCTGATCGTCATGGGGACGCTGGGCCGCGGAGGCGTTTCGCGCATGCTGCTCGGGAGCGTCGCCGAGCGAACGATGCGCACGAGCGCCGTGCCGGTCCTCACCCTGCGGCGGCCGGCCTGATCCCGCGGCGCGGGGGGCGCGCGTCGGTCCTCGCCACGCAGGCCGACGCCGGGGCCCCCTCGCTCCATCACCCGCCGCGATGCCAGTGCCGCCACGACGCGGGAGGGCGTGAGGGATCGCCCTCGAACGGTGCCCCGAGCTCTGCCATGCTCCGTCCATGGGCCTTCTCGGCAAGCTCTTCCGTGAACGCGAGCGCGTCGTCCCCGAGCACGTGGAGACGTTCGACGACTTCCAGCGCGTCACGCTGCAACCTCCGGGGCCGCTGGTGCTCTACGTGTGGGGCCCGAGCTGCGGGCCCTGCCAGCGGATGACCCACGAGGTGACGGGCGCCGCGACGAAGCACCGAGGCCGCGTGCGCTTCGCCGAGGTGTCGACGACCGCCGACCCGGTCCTGCTCGAGATGCTCGAAGTCCGCGCGACGCCCACCGTCATCGTCTACGACCAGGGCGAGGAGGTCGGGCGCGAAACGGGCTTCCGACCGGCGAGCTGGTTCGACGCGATGATCGACGCCGAGCTCTCGGGCGCGTGAGGCGCGGTTGTCTGCAATCGGAGTGAGAATCCTTCGCGGGGGGGCGCGAGCGTCGTCCCGTGGAAGAGCAACGCTCCAGCGATCACGGCGTGGCGCGCCTTGCCCGGGCGCGGACCCCGTTCTGGCCTCCCAGCATGCTATCCTTTGGACATGGACCATCGGGCTGCAGAGGAAGCACGTCGCCGGCGCGCGGAGCGCCGCCGCGCCACGTGGCAGCAAGGTGAGGTCGTGGGCGCCGGGACCCCGAAGCCATCCCTCCACGACGCCGAGTCACCCGTGGACCGGCTGGCCGCGGCGTGGCGCTTGTCGCTGCGCGCCTGGACGCTTTCGGGCCAGGAGCTACGCGACGTCGCACGCCCGGACCTGCCGGGCGAGGTTTTCGAGCTCCGTGCGCGATACGGGCACCCTCCCCGCTGACTTCCGCGACCTACTGGTCGCGCTGTCCGATGCGGGCGCCGAGTTCGTCCTGATCGGCGGATACGCGCTCGCGGCTCATGGCTACGTCCGTGCCACGGACAATCTCGACGTCTTCGTCCGGCCCACGCCGGACAACGCCACCCGGATCTTCGCAGCCCTCGCGGCCTTCGGCGCACCGGTTGCGGCCCATGGAGTGAACGAAGGCCTCTTTGCAGCGCCGGGGTACGGATACCGGATCGGTGTGAAACCGAACCTCATCGAGCTCCTCACGGAGATCGACGGCGTATCCTTTGACGAAGCCGTGCGCGACCACCGCGTCATCGAGGTGGACGGACGCGAAGTGCCGGTGATCGGGAGGAGTGCCTTGGTGGCGAACAAGCGCGCGGCGGCCCGCGCGAAGGACCTGGCGGACGTGGAGTGGCTCGAGCAGCACCCGGAGGACGCCTAGCCTCAGAGCTCGATGTCTTCGGTCACGCCGCGTGCTCCCTGCAAAAGCGCCGCGCTCATCCCGACCACGAGATAGCGGACACCGTGGCGCCCGAGCGCCTCGAGGAAGCGCCGCTCAGCGTCCGTCAGTCCGAGCGTGTCCACGGCGGAGCCCTCGACGTAACCGTTCTGCCGGGGTGCGCTCGAAGTTGAAGGTGGTGTGGTAGAGGTCGGTGACGTCGAGCTCCGGATGGCGCTCGGCAATGCGATGGGCGAGCCGCCACCGCCGCTCGTCCTGCTCGAGCCAGCACCGCTCGTCGTCGGTGAGCTGTGCGGGGTCCACATCGACACGGTAGCGCGCCGGCGAGCGAGCGGCCAAGAGCCATGCCGCCTGCCTCCGGAGGCTCGACCTTCGTCAGACGCTGCACGCACCGCATCGAAGTGGACGTCGAGGTTGGCTCAGCCGCCCGTGGTGGCGGTGACGACCGCGCAGTGGTGGGTGGCGTCGCAGACGGCGGTGGTCCCGGGCGGCGGCATGGGAACGGTGCAGAGAGGGCATGGGTACGCGGCGTCACACACGAGGGACTGGTAGTCGCCGTCGTGGGCGGTGGCGATCGCGATGAACGAGGTGCCGCAGGATCAGCGGTCGTTGGTGCGGAGCTCGCAGTCGGCGTCGCTCGTGCACGCCGTGGTGGTCGAGGTGTGCAGGTCGACCGCTTCACACGTGCCCGCGTCGCAGGTCGCGACGAGTGCCGGATCCGGCTGTCCGACGCATGCCGGGCAGCTCATGCCGGCGCCCCCCTGCCGGCCGGGCAGGCCCGCCCGATGGGATCCGAGGTAGCGCACAGCCAGATGCGGTTCGGGTCGCAGCAGTGGTCCAGCCAGCGATAGCAAAACACCGAGGGTTGGCCGCCGTCCATGCAGACGCGCCGCGGGCGCGCGTCGGCGACCGAGCCCCGCCGTCGCGCACCGACGTGGCGTCTGGGGCTGCGTCGGCGCCCGCCTCCCGCGAGGCGGATGCGTCGAGTGTTGTCGAATCGGGCGCAACCCGCGGCGCACACCAAGACCGCAAGCCACGTGGCATTGGAAAGGCAGGTCGAGGCACGCATTTCGGGCTCCACAGGTAGCCGACCGACCAGGGCCCCCCGGTGGCGGAGAGCCCACGTGGGATCATGGCACGTAGCGCGCTCATCCGCGATTGCTCGGATGCGATCCTTACGTCAATTGGCGGTGCACGGCAGGCACTCGTAGGGCGCGCCGGCCGAACGACGGGCGCCGTCGCTCGCTTCCCAGCAGACGTGCGTCGGGCGCCTCGGCTCCGCACCGCCCGCGCATGCTGGGGGCGCAGCCGCGGCATCGCGGAACGCCGGTCCCCCGTGGGACGCATAGCAACCGACAGACCACACGCAAGCGCCTCGAGCAACAGGAGCAGCACCCCGCGGCGACGGTGGCCGGTCGCACGACGCCCCCGAGTCAAAAGTCGCCACGGCAGGGGAGGCACTCGTACGGCGACGTCGGAGAGCGGCGGGCGCACACCTCGCCTGTGCCACAGGCCGGACCGTCGCCGCACTTGCAGGTACTCGCATCCGGGCCGTTGCAGTAGCTGGCGCGCGCACACCAGCCGGTCGCCCCGTCGCATACGAGCGGCGCGCTTGGGTCGGTGTAGCCGGCCCCGACATCCTGGCCCCACAACTGGCGTTCCACGCGGGCAGAGTCGCTACACGCGCCCGGCGGGTAGTAGGTCGGACAACTGTGCATCCCGGCGTCGGGGAGCGGCGCGTCAGACAACGGCGCGTCCAGGGCGCCTGCCTCCGCAGGCGCCTCCGCCAGCTCGCCGGAGTCGTACAGGAAGCCGGAGCCGTCATGCAATTCTTACCTCAAATTGGCGGTGCAGGGAAGGCACTCGTAAGGCGCGCCGGCCGAGCGGCGCGCGCAGACCTCGCCGACCTCGCATGAGCGGGTGGAGCCACAATACGCTGTACGGTAGTCGCCGTGGTCGGCGCGCACGCAGAGGTGGTGTCCACTCCGCCCATCGACGTCTGCGCACATTGCTGTGGAGTCGACCCAGCCGGCTCCCACGCGCGCGGCCCACTCACTGCACCGGGCCAGCGTCGAGTCGTCGCAGTTCCCATGCCTTCCGGCGCCGGGCACGCCCGAGGCCCCGCGTCGAATCGGGCTCCCGCCCGCATCGGTCCGCGTGGTCGAGCGAGCACAGCCCACGATACTGACCGCCACGAGCAGCCCGACGACAAAGGGAGCACGCCGCCGCGCCCGCGCCCCCGCATTGCTTGTATCACCCCCTGTGAGCCATGCGATCCTCGACGGAGGGTCGTGCCGGGAGAGGGTCGCCGACGCCGGCTTGGGCATCTTGGCCCGTGACTGAGATAGGCGCCCTCGACCGGTGCTCATAGGTCCGGACGGCATCTGGGGGACGAGTGACTCGTGGCCCCGCATCGACAAGCTCGGACAGAGCGCCGGTATCGAGGCTCCCCGGGATGGCTCGGAAGGGAGCGGAACGAGGTGAGGTACATCGGGATCGACGTAGGCAAGGACAAGCACGCGATCGCGATCGTAGGGGAGAACGGCGCGCTTTCGCTGAAGCCGAAGACGTTCACCGAGGACGGGGAAGGCTACGAGAAGCTGCGCGGCCTTCTGGGCGAGCCGGAAGGCACGCTGGTCGGACTCGAAGCGACAGGGCACTACTGGAAGAACCTGGGGGCAACGCTGCTCGGGTGGGGGTTCGCCGTGGTGCTGATCAACCCGTTGCGTACGCGACGATTCGCCGAAGAGGATCTGCTACGGGCGAAGACGAACGCGATCGACGCCAAGTCGATCGCTCGGTTCCTGTCGGAGAAGCGGCCGAAGCCGACAGAGCTTCCTGCCGAGCTGAGCGAAGAGCTGCGCGAGCTGGTCCATCTGCGCGACCGGCTGACGCAGGACCTGGGCGACCGCGTCCGGCAGCTGCACCGTGCAGTGGACCTCGGATTCCCCGAGTTTCGTCGCTTCGTCCACGACATGGGCAGCTCCAAGGCGACTGCGTTGCTCGCCCGCTATCCGACGGCCGCCGCCTTTGCGAAGGCCCGTGAGGGGGAACTGGCCAGCCTGCGCTACGGCGGCCGCTACACGGTCGGGCGGGAGCTTGCCCGACAGCTCATCGAGGGTGCCAAGGTCTCGGTGGGTCGACATCACGGCGAGCCCTACCAACTGCAGGTGGCCTACTTCTGCGAGGACATCGACACGCTGCGCGCGCGGCTCAAGCGGCTCGAGGGGCGCATCGACGATGCCGTCGACCAGCACGACATCGCCACGCTGCTGACGAGTATCGACGGCATCGGCCCGAACACGGCCGCGCGCCTCATCGCGACCCTCGGCGACCCGGCCAGCTTCGCGTCCAGCAAGGCCCTGAGCGCCTTCGTTGGCGTCGCCCCGGCTCTCCGCCACTCCGGCAAGTCCACGCCCCTGCGCGCCGCGTGCGGCCCTTACGGCTCCGCCAAGCTACGCCACAAGCTGTACATGCCCACCCTGCGCGCCATCCAGTCCAACGCCTACATCCGTGCGCACTACGAGGCCCTCGTCGAGCGCGGCAAGCCCAAGAAGCTCGCCGTCATTGCCTGCATGCGCCGCCTGCTCGGACTCGTCTTCGCCGTGGCCAAACGGCGCACGCCTTTCGTCCCCGTCCTGCCCGTTTCCGCTTGACGGGCCACACGGCATCTCAGTCGTTGGCGCGGCACGGCCAGCACTCCAGGGGATCGCAAGGCGAACGCCGAGCACACACGTAACCGACCCCACACGCGGGCCCGCGCCCACAGCGACAGGAGCTCGCGTCGTCGTAGTTCGCGCAGAAGTCGGCGCTCACGCAACCCCCGTTCTGGACGCACAATGCGATCGGATCGGTCAGACCGGCCCCCATCCGCCGCGCCAACTGCCAGCACTCCACGTCGCTGTTACCGTCACACACCACCGGGCTCAGGGAAGGCTGAAAGCACGTGAAGATGGATGCCTCGGCCGGCTCGCGCGACACGCCTGCGTCAGGACAAGACGGCCACACGTGGCGCATCCATGGCCACAGACGCATCCACGCTCGACGCGCCCGAGCAGCCGGCCGCCCAGATAGCGAAAGCGACGACGCACCCCTCAAAAGTCGATGTACGCATCCGGGCTCCAGAGGTAGCCAACCGCCAGGGCCCTCCAGTGGCGGAGAGCTGCACGTGTGATCATGGCACGCAGCGGGCTCATCCGCGATGGCGTGCCGCGGCCTGTCGGTGCGCGAGGTGGAGCGGCGCGTCTCGGGGCGGCGACTCGGCGACATGCCTGATGCGCCCGTCGACGAGAGGGCGCGGCGGCGGGTGGTGCGCTTCGAGCTCGAGGGCAGCACGCGGGCGCTGTTACGAAGCGCGCAAGACGAGTACCGACGGCGCACGGGCCAGGGCATCGACGACGACGCCTTCGTCACGGCGCTCGTCGGGGCGTTCATGGACGGCGGCGAGGGCAGTTCGGCGGGACCGGCGGCGCAGGTGATGGTGACGCTGTGTCCGTCGTGCCGGCAGGGCGCGGTCGACGTGGCGGGCAGGCCGAGCGGCTCGCGCCGGCCGAGCTCGAGCGCCTCTGCTGCGACGCGCAGGTGCTTCCGACGGCGCAGACCGAGCCGGTCGTCGCGCCGAGCGCGCAGTCCCACGTGGGCTCCGCCACGAGTCAGCAAGGGCCCCGGGATCAAGAGCAGGGCGCAGGAGGAGACGCGAGCGAAGCGAGGGCGACAAGCGTGCTCGACGAGGTGGAGCGCCGGGCAGGGTTGAAGGTCGCCTCCAAGCTTCCACAAAGCCTCCGGCGAGCCGTTGTGCGCCGGCATCGCGCCGCTGCGGCGTCGACGGCTGTGACCATCGCGCGTTCTTGCACGTCCACCACTGTGATCTCCTGAGCGAGGGCGGTACGCACGATCCGGATCGCCTCCTGCCGATGTGCGACAGTCACCACAGGCAGTTGCACGACGGACGGCTGCTCGTCGACGGCTCGTGGTCCGACGGTTTTCGCTTCCGTCACGCCGATGGCAGCGTCTACGGCACACCCGCGCTCGACGCAGCGAGGGCCGACGTCCTCTCGGCCGTCTTCAGCGCCCTGTGCCACAGCGGCTTCCGGCAAGGCGAGGCCCGCGCCGCGCTCGACGCCGTCCGCCCGCGCGTCACGGCGGATACGACGCTCGAAGAAGCAGCACGCATGGCGTTCATCGCCGCGAGCGAACGGGCTCGGCGCGGTCGTGCATGCTCCGTGCGCGAGGCCTTCGCGCCCTACCTCAGGAGCCCGGCGCCGCCTCGAGCGCACCGGCTGGAGGTCGCCTCCTCCCGCGCGGCGTGGGCCCCCCGCGCGAAGGGATGCCGGCCGCCCCAGCGCCGCCGCTCCCTCGAAGCCGCGCAGGGGGGTATGCTCGCCGCCATGGGACGCTCTTTCTTCGCCTGCGTCGCCGCCGCGGCGCTTCTGCTCGCAGCGTGCGGGGACGACTCCGCCACACCCAGCGACGGCGGCACCATGGACGGCGCGACCGACGCGGGCCCGAACGACCCGCCCGCCCCCGCGCCCTTCACCGCCGTCCCCCAGACGGCGCGTCATGCCCTGCCCGGCCTGAGCAACGACGCCCACGTCGTGCGCACCGAGATGGACGTGCCCCACATCTACGCGAAGAACCGCCTCGACGCGTTTCGTGTGATGGGCTTCATCATGGCCCAGGACCGATTCTTCCAGATGGACATGACGCGCCGCCTCTCGGAGGGGCGCCTGAGCGAGGCCCTCGGCCAGAGCACCCTCGCCACCGACATCCAGAGCCGGGAGACGGGCGGGGCCTTCGTGGCCGATCTCTACCTCCAGGGCCTGAGCGACGATGAGGCGGCCGAGGTCGACGCCTTCGCCGCGGGCATCAACGCCTACATCGCCGAGGTTCGCGCGCGCGACATCGCGGCACCCAAGGAGTACATGCTCGCCTACCTGCTCTTCGGCCTGAGCAGCCCCGCCGACCTGATGAAGGACTGGACGCGGCGGGACGTGGTCGCCACGGGCTCGACGATCCTCTACCAGACGAGCTTCGACACCAGCGACGTCCAGCGCGAAGCGGCCTTCGACCAGGCCCCTTCCCTCTTCTCGGGCGACCCCGACCGCGCCCTGCGCATGCAGGGCCTGGTCGACGACATCGAACATCGCTACGCGCCGCCCAAGCTCTCGAGCTCGGCGGCCGGCTGGGGCATCGACACGGCGGGCGGCACCTCGTCGCCGCTCATCTACCAGAACCGCCACTTCCTCGACCATCCGCCCTTGCACGGCCCGCGGGTCGAACGCGGCATGCTCGCGCGGCTCAGTCGCCACCTTTCGGAGCTGACCTCGCACTACCCGCGCGACCCGGTCGAAGGGTTCGGCTCCAACAGCTGGGCCGTCGCGGGGACGGCCACGGCCGACGGCTCGTCGATCCTGTGCGGCGACGGCCACCTGCAGCTGAGCGTGCCGTCGCTCTTCTGGCAGTTCGGCGTCGACACGGAGCTGCTCGGCGATGCCTCCCAGGCGACGCGGACGTTCGGCGCGACCGTCGCGGGCCTGCCGCTCATGGGCGTCGGCACCAACGGCAAGGTGGCCTGGAGCCAGACGAACTTCTTCGCAGACGTGACCGACTGGTACGCCGAGCAGGTCGTGCTCGACGCGAGCGGCATGCCCCGCGGCACCATGTACCAGGGCGTCGAGCACCCCTTGACGCGCGTCGACGAGCAGTACGTGGTGGCCGACATCCCCGCCATCGGGAGCATGGGTCGCACCGTGACCATCCCGCGCTTCAAGACCTTCGACGGGCGCTGGCTCACGGGGATCGAGGGCCGCACGGTGACCGAGACCGAGCCCCTCGGCCCGGGCGAGTCGCGGGTGAACATGATGGGAAGCTGGGTGGTGCCGGGCGACCAGGACGGCGACGGCGTCGTCAACGGCGTGAGCTTCTACTACGGGCCCTTCGACGGAGGCACGCTGCTCCGGGCGTTCCGCGAATTCGGTCTGGCGAACAACGTGCAGGACTTCCGCCAGGCGATGCGCCACTTCATCGGCTACGGCGCGTCCCTGACGGCCTCGGACTCGGGCGGCCACATCTTCCACAGCGGCTACCACGCCGTGCCGTGCCGCAACTACCTGCCGCGCGACCCCACCACCAACGCCTTCGTGCCGGGCGCCGATCCGCGACGCCTGATCGACGGCACCCAGTACGGCGCCTGGTCGATCCCCCTCGACCCGGACGGGCGCGTCGACGAGACGGCGGCGACGGGCGACACCCACTGCGCCGTGCCCTTCGACGAGTGGCCCCAGGCCCTCGACCCGGCCCGGCAGTACGTGCACCACGCCAACAACGACCCGGGCAACATCACGACCGACGACGACCTGTGGAACGACCCCTACTACATCGGCGGCCCGTGGATCGCCGGCTACCGCGCCTCGCGCATCGAGCAGCGGCTCCAGCACGTCATCGCCGCCCATGACGTGTCCATCGACTCGATGGCGAAGATCCAGGCCGACCATCGCTCGAGCGTCGGCGAGCAGTACGTCCCCTTCCTGCTCGAGGCGATCGACATGGCGCGCACGGCCGCGGCGGGCTCGCCGGCTGCCGGGACGCCCGAGGCGCGCATGGCCGCCTCCTTCACCGCGCACCAGGCGGCCCTCGAGGAGGTCGAGCGCCGGATGATCACGTGGCGCGACGCGGGCTACCCGACGCCGTCCGGCGTCCAGACCTTCTACGACACGCCCGCCGCCGGCGACGCGGACAACGCCGTCGCCACCATGATCTTCGCCTCCTGGTTCCCGCGCTTCGTCAACGACGTGATCGGCGACGAGGGGATCCCACCCCTCTTGTCTCCCTCGCCCGACGAAGACACGTACATCATGCGGACCATGAAGCTGCTCGTGGACGGACGGGGGCCGACCAACCCGAACCACCTCTCGTCCTGGGACCCGACGCGAAAGGAGTCGGTCTTCTTCGACGACGTGCGCACGCCCCAGGTCGAGAGCAGCGACGAGATCGGCCTGCGCGCCCTCACCGAGGCTCTCGCCTTCCTGAGCGGTGCACCGACCGCGCCCGGCGAGGGAGGCTTCGGCACCGCCGACATGAGCACGTGGCTCTGGGGCCTGCGCCACCAGGTGCGCTTCGAATCGCTCATCGGCGGCTACGTGGGCAGCGACCCGAACCTCACGCTGCTGAGCCAGATGTTCACCATCGACACGAGCCGCATCCCCCTCGCCGACAGCGTGCCCGCGGGCGATCCGCGCGCCGACCTGACCTGGTTCCCGCGACCGGGCGACTACTTCAACATCGACGCGGCCAACCCCGGCTTCAGCGGCACCTCCTTCACCTACGGCGACGGCCCCGTCTTCCGGATGGTCATCAAGCTCGGCCCTGGCGGCGTGAAGGGGCAGAACATCCTGCCCGGCGGCCAGAGCGGCGACCCGAGCTCGCCCTACTTCGACGACCAGGTGAGGCTGTGGCTCGCCAACCAGACGATCCCGATCCGCTACCTGCCCTCCGAGGTGGCGGCCGGCGCGGTGAGCCGACAGCGCTTCGTCCCCGCCCCGCCCCAGGCGACGCCATGACCGGAGCCACCCCCATGCGCCCTCGCTCGTTCCTCCTCCCGCCCGCGGCGCTCCTGTGCGCGGTGTGCCTGACCGCGTGCGGCGGCGGCACCCAGACGACCCCGACGCCCACCTCACCGGCGGCCGCGGGCTCCTCTTCGATGGCGACGGCTGCGGCGGCGCCTCCCCTGAACGGCAGCGACGCGCCGGTGATCAGCCGCTCGGGCGGCCAACAAGGCGGCATCGTCGTGCTGTGGCCGCGCGTCATCCCGGCCGCGGGCGCCGACGCCCTGCGCCCCCTCGCCCTCTCGCTCCAGACTCGGTTGCGCGGCCTCGCGGCAGCGCGCTTCCCGAGCAATCGGATCGACGTGCGTCCCGAGCCCGAGCGGGTCTGTCCTCGCAACGGCTGCGCGGCCGCCTCGGTGGGCGCCGTGCTCGTGCACCGGGGCCGCGGCTGTGCCGTCCTCGCCTACGTGAGCCCCCCCGGCAAGAGCCCCGCGACGCTCATCCCCTGGAGCGACAACGTGGAGCTGCGCGCCCGCACCGTGCCCTTCCGCGCACCGCCCGAGTCCTCCATGGCCGTGCACGATCTGGTGCCCTGCGACCACCTCCTCGACGCCCTGGGCTCTCACGAGGCCGCCATCGACGAGGAGATCCACCGGTTCGCCGCGGAGTGATCTCCCTTACGTTTCGTCCCGGCCCTTGACCACCTCGCGAGGCGGGGAGATCGTCGGTCGTGGACTGCGAGAAGTGCGGTGCCCGGCTGGAGCTGCCGGAGGACGGATCGACCGTCGTCCGCTGCCAGTACTGCGGTAACGAGACGCGCATCGGCCCCGTCAAACCGCTCCCTCGGCGCATCCGGCCGACGCCCACGGCGCCCCTGCGGATCCCCGCCCCGTCCTCCCGCAAGAACGTCGCCGGGTGCGTGGTCACGGCCATCGCGGTCGTCGGCGGAGTAGTCGCCGCGGGGATCGCCATTACGACCGGCGCCATTCGGCGCGGTTCGGCCACGGACCTGCTGGGCGCGTCGCTCCACTGGCAGTCGCCCGCATGCCTCGTGGATGCGAACGGCGACGGCGTGCTCGACGTGGGGGGCCTCTCGGGACCGAGGTCCGAGCAGGTGACGCCCACGATCGTCGACGGGGCGACGGGCAAGGTGCTGTGGCAGGGCAAGGAGCCTCGAGGGCACCTGGGACGGCTTCTGCCCGAACACGCAGTGGTTCGGGATCCGTAACAGCAAGCAGTTCATCGTCGAGCTCTACCCCGCTGCAGCCCCTCGCCAACACGTGCTGCGCCGCGTCCTCAGCGACGCGCCGCGCGCCTTCGGCGTCGGCCAGGACTGCATCAGTCTGAAGTCGAGCGACGATTCTGTGGTCGGGCTCGGCCTTCCGGGCGGCAACGACACGCCGTGCAACGCACCACCGACGAGCGACATGTACGACGGGCCGGGCATCGAAGGAGACATCATCGACGCCCACGCACAGAGCACGCGCGACGGCGTCACCTACCGGCTCACGGAGAAGGACAAGGGCACGGCCTTCTTGCAGGTCGCCGCCGCACGTGGCGACAAGAGCCTCTGGTCGGTGCCGCTCCGCTTCGTGCGGGCGGGGGGAGCGACCGGCGAGCTCGGCATCGTGGCGACGCCGGGCATCGTCGTCGTCATCGGCTCCGATCACACCGACGACGACACGCTCTTCGTCGTCGGGCTCGCGGAGGACAGCGGCGTCGAGCGCTGGTCGCGCGAGCTGCCCAAGCGCCCCGCGGTGCACGTGACGAGCCTCGGCTACAACAACCGCTACGTGCTGCTGAGCGAAGAGCTGGGACGACGCGCTCACCGCCCTCGACCCGGCCACGGGGAGGATCGCCTGGCGACAGGGCCAGAGCTGAGACCGGCCGCGCGCCCCGAACGGCGTCCCCGCCCAGACGCCGAGCGACGAGGCGAACGCCGCGCTCGCATCGCTTGACGTCGCCCCGAACGCCGGAGATCGTGGGGCGTGGACTGCGAGAAGTGTGGGGCCCGGCTCGAGCTTCCGCGCGACGGCACGGGGGTGGTGCGCTGCAAGTACTGCGGCAACGAGACGCCCCTGCCCGGCGGCTGGGGTCGGCGCCCCGAGCCCCCGCCGCGGCCCCCCGTCCAGATGCCCGTGGTCCCGCGTCGGCGCATGTCGCGCCTGCCCTTCGTCCTGCCCGTGATCATCCCGGTCGTGGCCGGCGGCTTCGCCCTCGCCATGACGGTGTTCCAGCTGCATCACGCAAAGGACATGGTGCAGCAGGCGACGCGTGCCTTCACGCGCGGCATGGCCCGAAGCATGAGACCCGGGACCGGCCCGGCGCTCACGGGGCCTCCAACACTCGCGTGGCGTTCGACCGCGTGCCCCGTCGACGCGAACCAGGACGGCGTGATCGATTTCGGAGGCCTGATGGGCCCCGACACCTCCCACCTCAGCCCGACCGTGATCGACGGCTCCACGGGCAAGGTGCTCTGGCAGGACGCCGCCCTCGCAGGACGCCGCTGGAACGCGTTCTGTCCGAGCGAATCGTGGATCGGCTTCCGGAACCACGACCAGTTCGTCGTCGAGCTCTACCCGGCCTCGGGTCCCGCGGGGAAGATCCGTCGGGTCCTCAGCGACGCACCCCTTGGCTTCGGCATGGGCGACGGATGCATCGCCCTCCGGTCGACCGACGGCGAGGTCGTCGGTCTCTCACTGCCGAGTGGACACGAGACCCACTGCGCCGCCCATCGTCACCATGACACGCTGAACGGGCCCGGCGTCGACCACGACATCATCCACGCCCACCTCGCGGCCGAGCGCGCGGGCGTGCGCTACGTGCTGAGCGAGAGGCAGCGCGGGACGGCGTTCCTCGAGGTGGCGGCCACGCGCCGGCACCACACCCTGTGGTCGGTGCCCCTGCGCTTCGTGCGCGCGGGCGGACCGACCGGCACCCTCGGCATCGTGGCAACGCCGGGCATGGTGGTCGTGATCGGCTCCCAGCGCACCGACTCGCACAAGACCCTCTGGGTCATCGGGCTTGCCGACGAGAGCGGCGTCGAACGCTGGGCGACCGAGCTCCCATCCCGCCCCGCCGTGGACGTCCGGAGCATGATCTTCAACCAACGCTACGTGGTGCTCAGCGAGAGCTGGGACGACTCCATCGTCGCCCTCGACCCGGCCACGGGCGATATCGCCTGGCGCCACGCCAGCCACTGAAGAGCCGTCCTAGACCGGGAGCGCGGCCGGTGACGGGCGCTCCACAACCGCGCCCGGCGCTGTCATCGGGCCGCTTCGTGTAGAGTGGCCGGCCACGGAGGAAGGGCGTCGGACATGTCGGCCGGTGGTGGACAGAGCAGGACGTGGATCGCGACGCTCGTCGGGGGCACGGTCCTCATCGGCGCCGCGATGGCCATGAAGCACGCCCGCGTCGGCCCGACGTGGGCGGACGCGGGGCTGCTCGGAGTCGGCGGGCTGCTCGTCGTGTTCGGCGCGTGCGAGTCGATGATCAAGGCGGTCGAGGGCCTGGCCCAGCGCCTGCACATGAACGAGTTCGTGGCGGGCACCATGGCGGGCCTCGCGAGCAACGTGCCCGAGGTGGTGATGCTCGCCTTCGTGCTGGCGGCGACGCCGCGGGTGGGCTTTCTGGTCACGGTCGTCACGCTGCACGTGGGCGCCGCGGCCTTCGGGGTCTACAGCGCCCTTCTGCCCCGCGACGAGCGGGGCGCGGCGGCCATGCCCCGGCCCTTGGTCGAGCTCAGCACCGACCTCTACGCCTGCGCGGGCGGCGCCTTCTTCGCGATGGGCGCGATCATGCTGGTGATGCAGGTCTTCGACGCGGGCAAGCACCACGGCGACGCCCTCGGGGCCTTCGACCTCTACGTCATCGGCGGCGCCCTGATCCTCGTCGAGGTCGTGGCGGTCACACGCCTGGTCAAGCGCTTCAGGGGCTCCGACGAGAAGAGCGTCTCGAAGGCCGAGGCGGAGGCGCGGGTCGAGACGCCCGCGACGCAGACGCCCATGTCGGTCGGCGCCATTGCCTTCTTCGGGCTGCTCGGCGTCGGAGCGAGCGTGCTCGGCGGCCACGCGGTCGGCGGCTTCGCCGACGTGCTGGTGGCCGCCCTGGGCCACGCGGGCTACCCGCGGATGGTCGGTGCCCTCGTGCTCAGCCTCTTCGCCTCGGCGGGCGCCTTCGTGATGATGGGCTCGGCCCACGTGAAGGGCATGTACGACGTGGCCATCGCGAGCGCCTCGGGCCAGGTCACCCAGGTCCCCTTCGTCGTGATGCCGATCGCCCTCATCCTGCTCGGCATCTTCGGTCAGACAGGAGCAATACCGCTCACGCCTAGCGGCGGCATCGTGCCGATCGACCTCGACACGGTGAGCGTGCTGCTACTCGGCTTTCCGCCGATGCTCATCCTGTGGAAGGCGATCCAGGACGACGGCACGGTCAACTGGCTCGAGACGGCGACCATGATCGCCATCTTCGGCCTCACCATCTACTTCCTCGCCGTGCACGGCTGAGCACGGCGCCCCACGGGTACGAGGGGCCGGCGCTGGCTCCGAAAGCTTCGCACACGGCCCCTCCGTCTACGGGCGGCCCGACCGCATCACAGCGTCGTCTGGAGCTGCACGCGGAACTGATTGTCGGTCGTGATGCCCGAGCCCCACTGGTGGAAGAAGTTCGTCTGGACCTTGAAGGGATGGCGGGCGAAGTACCAGCTCAGGCCGCCGCCGATCTCGTTGCTGTCGCCCAGGCTCGTGGTGCCCGTGCCGCGAATGGCGCTGTAGCGGGCGGCGACCTCGAAGGGGAGCTGGGGGATCAGGTAGCCGATCTGGCCCGTGAAGCCGACGCCATTGCGGGCGGCCTCGGTGGGCGGTGCCGCGGGGCCGGCGTTGCGGCTGCCCTCGCGCAGGTAGCCCGCGAGGTTGACGTCGAGCCCGGCGACCTTGAGGATCGCGTCGGCGGTCGCGACGTTCATCTGGGTCGTGCCGAGGTCGCCGGGCGGGGCCCCGAGAACACCGCGGTTGCGGCGGGCGTGGTCGACGAACGCGTAGGCGAGGCCGATGCTCAGGCGCGGCTTCATGGTGCGGGCGAAGTCCGCGTGGCTGTAGTCGGCGAACTCGCCGAAGGGCAGCACCTCGATGCGCGCCACGTACAGCATGTGGAAGCTCGTGAGCGTGTGGCTGTCGCGGGGCAGGCCGGTGTAGATGCCCGCGTAGTAGCGCAGGACGCCCAGGCCTCCGAGGTCGTGGGAGCGAACGTCGAAGCCCAGGCTGCGATCGAGGTTGAACTCGCCGTTGGTGATGCTGCGGTCGACGAGCTCGGTGGCCGAGTCGCTCATGAGGCGCTCGCGGCTGAAGGGCACCTTGTATTGACCGACCTGGAAGTTTGCGTCGCGAAGCTGGGTGAAGGTCATGAAGGCGTCGAGGATGGGCGTGTTCGCCAGGCCCGTCGTCCCCTGGTTCAGGTCGTGGGGCGAGAGGGCGAACTGCATGTGGAAGGTGTTGTGCTTGCCGAAAATGTGGCCGCTGAACTCGACGCGCGCCCGGTGGACGGCGAATGCCTGCTGGGCGTCGTTGCCCGAGGTCTGGTCGATCATGTAGCGGAGCTGGAAGCGGATCTTCGTGTTGAGCTGAAAGTCGCCGTCGTCGCTCCGCACCTCGAGGCCGTGCCCCGGATGGAAGGCGATGGAGTGGGCGGGGCGCGACGCCATCCGTGCGCTCTCCCCTTCGGGCACGAGGGGGCTCTGGGCCGGCGGAGGAGGCGTGCTCGGCGTGGCGACCGGCGCGGGCGCGGGGGCCGGCGCAGCAGCAGGGACGGGCGTGGGTGCGGGGGCCGTCTCGGGCGCGGGCGCAGGAACCGCCTGGGGCGCGGACGCGGCGGGGGGCGGTGCGGGCGCGGCGGGGGGCGGTGCGGGCGCGGCGGGGGGCGGTGCGGGCGCGGGCGGCTGCGCTGCGGGCGGCTGCGCTGCGGGCGGCTGCGTCTGACCCGGCGGGCGCGCGGGAGGCTGTTGAGCCCACGCGGGGGACGTGCCCAGGACGAGCAGGACGGCAGACAGGACGAGGCTCGAAGCGATCCAGCGGGGATTCATCAGGTCGTCTCCTGTGTCGATCGAAACCGTTCGGTCTCGCCTGCAACAGCTATTCGACCGATGTGACGCCACGGTGACGAACAGGAGACGTGACAGACGCAGAGTGACCTTTCCGATCCGCGCCCCGCTCAGCCGAACCGGCCGGTGATGTACTCCTCGGTCAGCCGCTGCTGGGGCCGGGTGAACACGTCCGGTCGGTCTCGCCCCACTCCACCACGTCACCCATGTAGAAGAACGCCGTGTAGTCGCTCACCCGGGCGGCCTGCTGCATGTTGTGCGTCACGATCACGATCGTGTACTCGTGCCGCAGCTCGCTGATCAGCTCCTCGATGCGCGCCGTGGCGATCGGGTCGAGGGCCGAGCAGGGCTCGTCCATCACGATCACCTCCGGCGACAGGGCCAGGCCCGCTGGCAATGCAGAGCCGCTGCTGCTGCCCGCCCGACAGGCTGGTCCCCGCGCGCCCGAGGGCGTCCTTGACCTCGTCCCAGAGCCCCACCTGTCTGAGGGCCTTCTCGACCTGCTCGTCGGGGCTCGCGACGCGGAGCCCGTTGAGCTTGAGCCCCGCCAGGACGTTGTCCCGGATCGACATGGTCGGGAACGGGCTCGGCTTCTGGAAGACCATCCCGACCCGCCGCCGCACCCGCACCGGATCCACGCCAGGCGCGTAGATGTCCTCGCCGTCGAGCAGCACCCGCCCTCGAAATGCGTGCGCCGGGCACCACCTCGTGCATGCGGTTGAGGCACCGTATGAAGGTCGACTTGCCGCATCCCGACGGGCCGATGATCGCGGTCACCCTGCGGTCGGGAACGGCGAGGGTGATGCCCTTGAGCACCTCGGTGGCGCCGAAGAAGGCGTGCAGCTCCTCGGTCGACATCTTGAGCCTCGAGGCCGGCGAGGGGAGGCGCGATGGACGGCACCTCCGTGCGCCCACGGGCACGCACGTCCGACCGGGCTTCGGTAGCTTCTTCAGTCGAAGCCTCGATGCCCGACATGGGCGGGCTCAGGGGAACCGTGACCGTCATCTTCATCGCGCCCTCACACGGTTGCGGACGAGCAGGCGCGCAGCGACGTTGAGCAGGAGCACCATCGTCACGAGCACCAGTGCGGCCGCCCAGGCCTGACGATGCCAATCATCATACGGCGAGACGGCGTAGGTGTAGATCTGGACTGGCAAGGAGGCCGTCGGCTGGTCGATCCCGTCGGACCAGAAGCGGTTGTTGAAGGACGTGAACAGGAGCGGCGCCGTCTCCCCCGCGACGCGGGCGATGGCCAGCATGACACCGGTGGCGATCCCCGGCGCCGCCGTGCGCAGCACGACCCGCAGGGTGGCGCGCCACTTGGGCACCCCGAGCCCCAGGGCGGCCTCCCGCAGCGCCTCCGGCACGAGCTTGAGCAGCTCCTCGGTCGTGCGCGTCACGGTCGGCAGCATCAACACCGCCAAGGCCACCCCACCGGCGAGCGCCGAGAAGCGCTTCATCGTGAGGACCATCAGCGTGTAGACGAAGATGCCGACGGTGATGCTCGGCACGCCCGACATGACGTCGGCGCAGAAGCGCACGACCTTCGCCGTCCACCCATGCCCGAGCTCCGCCAGGTACACGCCGGCGAGCACGCCCGAGGGAATGCCGAAGAGGCAGGCGAGACCGACCAGCTCGAGGGTGCCCTCGATCGCGTTGGCCATGCCGCCGCCCGTCTCGCCCACGGGCTTGGGCAGCTCGGTGAAGAACGCCAGGTTGACGCCGCCCAGGCCCTTCTGCGCCACGTAGTACATCACGCTCACGAGCGGCACGAGGGCGAGCACCGTCGCGCCCACGCACGCGCCACGCACAACCTGATCGACGACCTTGCGTCTCGTAGCGTGCTGGGCCTTCATGGCTTGGCCTCCGCGTGGGCGGCGCCCATCCGCCAGATGAGCAGGCGGGCGATGACGTTGAGCAGCACCGTCACCACGAACAGGAGCAACCCGATCTCGGCGAGGGCCGCCAGGTACACGTCGCCCGTCGCCTCGGTGAACTCGTTGGCGATGACGCTGGCCATCGTGTAGGAGGGCGCGAAGAGCGATGCGCTGATCTCGGGCCGATTGCCGATGACCATCGTGATCGCCATCGTCTCTCCGAGGGCGCGGCCCAGGCCGAGAACGATGCCGCCCACCAGGCCGGAGCGCGCGTAGGGAAGCACGACGCCCCACAGGGACTCCCACCGCGTCGCGCCGAGCGCCAGCGCGCCCTCGTGCATGGACGAGGGCACCGCGCGCAATACCTCGCGGCTCACCGCCGAGATCGTCGGCGTGATCATGATGGCGAGGATGATCCCGCCGCGCCAGCATCCCGTAGCCGTGGTGCGGCCCCTTGAACAGCGGCAGGAAGCCGAGTGTCGACGACAGCAGGGGCTCCACGTGGTCGCGGAGCCAGGGCGCCAGGGCAAAGATGCCCCACAGGCCGTAGACCACGCTCGGCATGGCGGCGAGCAGCTCGACGAGGAAGCCCAAGGGGCCGCGCAGCCAGCTACGCGACCGCTCCGAAAGAAAGATGGCGACCCCGATCGAGATCGGAACGGAGATCACCAACGCCAGCAGCGACGAGACGACCGTGCCGTAGATGAACGGCAGGGCCCCGAAGTCGTCGCGGACCGGGTTCCAGGCCTTCGAGACGACGAAGTGCCAGCCGAACTTCAGCAGGCTGGCCTTCGACGCCTGGGTCATCTGGAGGGCCATGGCCACGAGGGTCACGACCACGAGCGCGGCGAAAAACGCGGTCAGCCCGCGAAACACCCAGTCGCCGACGTTGGCACCGCGCACCAGTCCCCTCAGCCACCGGGGCCGTGCACGGACGGGCGAGAGCTTGCCATCAGCGGACATCGGAGCGTGGGATGAGGGACGTCGCGCGAGCGTCACGAACCCTCGTGCGCAACGCCCCCCCTATACGGCCTTTGGCCGCGCGGAGCTACGGTGCGAGAAGCGTTTTCGAGCCGGAGTGCAGCTGCTCGAGCCGAGCCTCCTCCATCGTGACGACCTGCGGGGGCAAGGGCGCGTAGTCCAGGGCGGCCGCGTACTTCTGGCCGTCGTGGATCGCCCACCACAGGAAGTCGGCGATCGCCTTGCCCTTGGTCGCATCGGGGGCGTCGGCGTAGACCAGGATGTAGGTGAACGACGAGATGGGGTAGGCGCCCGCACCAGGCGGGTCGGTGATCGAGACGTGGAGGGTGTCGGGCATCTGGACGCCGGCTGCCGCCGTGGTGATCGCGGGGATCTCGGGCAACACGTACTGCCCCGCCTTGTTCCTGATCGCCGCGACCGGCAGGTGGTTCTGGATCGGCGTAGGCGAGCTCCACGTAGCCGATGGCGCCCGGCGTGGTCTTGATCTGGCCGGCCACGCCCTCGTTACCCTTGCCGCCGAGGCCCGACGGGCCAATCGACGCTCTTGCCGATGCCGACCTTGGTCCTTCCAGTCGGGGCTCACCTTGGACAGGTAGTCGGTGAACACGTCGGTCGTGCCGCTACCGTCGGAGCGGTGGACGACGGCGATCGCCGTCGTCCGGGGAGGTTCACACCCGGGTTCGGCCCCGGGATGCGCGGGTCGTTCCACTTCGTGATCTTGCCGAGGTAGATGTCGGCCAGGACGTCGGGGTCGATCTTGAGCGAGCGCGTCACACCCGGGATGTTGTAGGTGATGCACGACGGCCCCGAGGGTCGTGGGGATGTGATAGAGCTTGCTCGGCGCGGCCTGCTCCTCGGCCGGCTTCATGGGCGCATCGCTGGCGCCGAAGTCGACCGTGCCGGCCGTGATCTGGCGGATGCCACCACCCGAGCCGATCGACTGGTAGTTGATGCGGATGGTGGGATGGGCCTTGTGGTACTCGTCCATCCACTTGGAGTACAGCGGGAACGGAAAGGTCGCCCCCGCCCCGTTCAGCATGATGTTGCCGCCACCGCCGGCGCCATCGGCGGACTGCCCGTGGTGACAGGCACCGAGGACGAGCAGCGTCCCGACCACGAGCGCCCCGAAAAGGTACGTGCGTTTCATGGGTTCCTCCGAGCGGGAAGGTGCTCGGCGTTTGTGACGGCCCTGTGACGCCCGCGCGAACAACCGGGGTCAGGGAGGGGAGGTCCGCCTCGGGCGGCCGTAGGACCCCGAGGGCCTGCCTACCGTGGCCCCCGCAGGTGTGCGATGCTTCCCTTCATGCATGGATTTGGGGCGGGACGGCTCGTATCGCTTGGATATTTGCTCACGATCGCCGTCATTTCGGGTGTGCTCGCCGCAGGCTGCGCATCGGGCGGCTCCGCCCCCCCGCCGAGGGGCGATGGGGGCAATGGAGGCACCGACGGGGCCGTCGAGGGCGGCACCGAGTGCACGACCAACGCGGACTGCGTTGACGACGGAATCTTCTGCAACGGGACGGTGAGCTGCCAGGACGGCCACTGCGTCCCGAGCCCGGCCCCGACCTGCGACGACTCGGTCGCGTGCACGATGGACACCTGCCCCGCGGCCGCCGACGCCTGCCAGAACACGCCCGACGACAGCCTCTGCCCGTCGGGGACGGTCTGCGAAGTCGGGATGGGATGCGTGGCACCGGCCGGGTGCGAGTTCGACACGGACTGCGCCGGTGACGGCGTCTTCTGCAACGGCGCCGAGGTCTGCGTCAGCGGCAGCTGCGTGAGCCCCGGCATGCGGGACTGCAGCGACGATGACTCGTGCACGGTCGACGAGTGCGTCGAGTCCATGAGCGCGTGCACCCACACGCCCGCCGACTCCATGAACGACCCCATGCACTGTGGCCCGACCGGCATGAACGACTGCGTCGTCTGTCCGGACCCGACCGTCGACCAGGTCCACGCAGCGGCGGCGTGCCAGAGCGGGTCCTGCGGCATCGCGTGCCAGGCGGGCTACGCCGACGCCGATCACAATCCTGCCAACGGCTGCGAGTGCGAGATCGGCGCCGGCCCGGACGATCCCGACGCGGCGTTCGTCGACTCGAACTGCGACGGCATCGACGGCGACCTCGCCCACGGCATCCTCGTCTCGGGCAGCATGGGCAACGACAACGCGACCTGCGGCCTCGCCTTCCCCACGCCCTGCCGCACCATCGGCTACGCGATCACGCGCGCCGTCACCGAGAGCCGGCACGATCTCTTCGTCATGGCCGGCACCTACGACGAGGTCGTGACCCTACGTGACGGCATCCGCATCTTCGGCGGCTACGACACCTCCTGGGTGCGGGCGAGCCGAAGCGACCCGGCCCACCGCACCGTGATAGAGGGCGGCCTCGACAGCGACAACGGCCAGTACCTCACCATCGAGGCCCACGACCTGATCGTGGCCCCGATGCTCGAGAACCTGGTCCTCATCGGGCCCGACGCCGTGGGGCCGGGCGCCTCGAGCTACGTGATCCACACGGCACGCATCGCGAGTCTCGACGTGGTCCGCACCGCCCTGCAGGCGGGCAACGGCGCGGTGGGCGCGGCGGGCGTGGGGGGCGTGAACGCGGCGGTCGTCACGGCCGGCTCGGGCATGGCCGGCGGCTCCGGCGGGCCCGCCGACCAGTTCGTCACGTTGTGCGACAACACGTCCCGCGGCGGCGGCGGCAGCCCCGGCACCAACAGCTGCCCGTCGTCGACCGCGACGAACGGCGGCACGGGCGGCGCCGGCGGCACCATGGACACCGACTGCTCGTTCCCCTCCTCGGACCTCAACGCGCGGCCGGGCGCGGCGGGCACCGCGGCGGCCTACGTGTCGGGAACGTACGGCACGGCCGGCGGCGGCGGCGCGACCTGCACCATCGGCGGCGCCGGCCAGGGCGGACGCGTCGTCAACGGGGCGGCGGGGATGGGTGCGACGAACGCCCGTGGCACCCTCGCCGGGGACTTCTGGGTCGGCGCGAGCGGGGGCTCGGGCGGCGGCGGCGCGAACGGCTCGGGCGGCGGCGGCGGCGGTGGCAGCGGCGGCTGCGACACGGGCACCGACTCCTACGGCGCCGGGGGCGGCGGCGGCGGCGCGGGCGGATGCGCAGCCCAGAGCGGCGGCGGCGGCGGCGGCCCGGGCGGCGGAAGCTTCGGTCTCTTCGCCGTGGCCTCGACGGTCACCCTGACGGCCTGCGACGTGCAGCGCGGCAACGGCGGCACGGGCGGCGCCGGCGGCGACGGCGGGCGCGGACAGAGCGGCGGGCCGAGCGGGCCGGGCGGCACCGCGAAGGGTGGCTCGCCGGTCGGTGGCACTGGCGGCGCCGGCGGTCACGGCGGTCACGGCGGCGGTGGCGGCGGTGGCGCGGGCGGCGTGTCCATCGGCATCTTCAGCTCGGGCTCGACCATCACCGCGGACTGCACCTTCAGCGCCGGCAGCGCGGGTGGCCGGGGCACGGGCGGCCTTTCGGCGCCGACCGCGCCTCTGGCCGAGCGCGACGGCAACAACGGCACCGGCGGCGTCGTCGGCATCGTCGCCGACGTGGACACCTGCGCCTCGCCGAGCGGCTGCTGAGACCCGCGGCGGGATCGGCCCCGTGATCTCCCGAGGGGGTCGACCTCGGGCCGTGCCGCGAGTTACGTTTCGGCACCTTGGCGGACGGGCTCAGAACGAAAGGAGCGCTCCGGAGCGGCTCGCCGATGCGGCGCTTCGCCGACGCGGCGCTGGCCGGGCTCGTCGTCCTGATCGTCGGGATGATGATCATCCCGCTGCCGACGCCGCTGCTCGACGTCCTCATCGCCAGCAACATCGCCCTCGCCGTCCTGATGCTGCTCGTGGCGATGTACATCCCGAACGGCCTGTCCTTCGCCTCGTTCCCCACCGTCCTGCTCGTCACGACCCTCTACCGCCTCGCCCTCAACGTCAGCTCGACGCGGCTCATCCTGCTGCAGGCGAACGCTGGCGAGGTCATCCACGCCTTCGGCTTCTTCGTCGTCCGCGGCAACTACGTCGTCGGCGCCGTCATCTTCCTCATCCTGACCCTCATCCAGTTCCTGGTCGTCGCCAAGGGCTCGGAGCGCGTCGCCGAGGTGGCGCGCGCGCTTCACCCTCGACGCCATGCCCGGCAAGCAGATGAGCATCGACGCCGAGCTGCGCTCGGGCGGCATCACGCAGGAAGAGGCGCGCAGGCAGCGCAAGGCCCTATCGCGCGAGAGCCAGTTCTACGGCGCGATGGACGGCGCCATGAAGTTCGTCAAGGGCGACGCGATCGCGGGCATCGTCATCACGTCGATCAACATCATCGGTGGCCTCGCCATCGGCGTCGGCATGCACCACATGAGCGCCGTCGACGCCCTCGAGACCTATGGCCTCTTGACGATCGGCGACGGCCTCGTCTCCCAGATTCCGGCCCTGCTCATCTCGACCGCGGCGGGCCTGGTCGTCACGCGGGTCGCCTCGGAAGAAGAGGACGCGTCCCTCGGCGGCGACGTGGCGAGCCAGATCTTCGGCAACCCGCGCGCCCTCACCATCGGCGCGATCTTCCTCTTGGGCCTGGCCATCGTCCCCGGCCTGCCGGCCGTGCCCTTCCTCCTGCTCGCGGGCGTGTTCGCCGCCATCGCGCACCAGGTCCGAAAGCACGACTCGGCGGCGGGCCCGCCGGTCGATCAGGTGGTCGCGCGCAAGGAGGCCGCACGCGAGACCAAGGCGCGCCAGGCGATGGTGCCGCTCGTGGTGCCGGTCGCGGTGGACGTGGCCGACGACCTGGCCGCCGAAGTGCTCGGCGACGGCGGCGACGGACCGCTGCTCGCCGACGAGGTGCCGCGCCTGCGCGACGAGCTGTTCCTCGACCTCGGCGTCGCCTTGCCCGGTGTGCGCGCGCGGCGTGCTCCCTACCTCGAGCCCGGGACCTACGTGCTGTCGATGCAGGAGGTGCCGGTGGGCAGCGGTGTCGCGCGCCCCGACGCCCTGCTCGCCCTCGAGCCCGCTGGCGCCCTCGCCGGCCTGGGTGTCGATGGAGAGGACGCGACCGATCCCGCGACCGGTACGGCGGGCGTGTGGGTCGCGGCGGACGCGCGCGACGTTCTCGAGGCCTCGGGCGTCGAGGTGCTCGAGCCCGCCGGCGTCATCTCGCGCCACCTCGGCCGCGCCGTGCGGCGCCGCGCCCACGACCTGGTCGGCCTGCAGGAGGTGCAGACCATGCTCGACCAGCTCGAGCGCGCGTATCCCGCGCTCGTGCGCAACGTCGTCCCCAAGCCCGTGACCCTCGCGCTGCTCGCGGACATCCTGCGCCGCCTGGTCGAGGAGGGCATCAGCATCCGCCCCCTGCGCGAGATCCTCGAAGCCCTCGCGACCTACGCGCCGAACGAGCGCGACCCGGTGAGCCTGACCGAGCTCGTGCGCGCGTCCCTGCGCCGCCAGATCACGCACCACCACGCGCGGGACGGCATGCTCGCCGTCTACCTGCTCGACCCGACCATCGAGGAGGCGGTCCGGGATTCGATCAAGCGCACGGCCACCGGCAGCTACCTCGCCATGCCGCCCGACATGGCCAAGGACGTGATCGAAGCGGTGCAACGCGAGTGCGTGCCACCAGCCGATGGAAGCGACCCGATCCTCCTGACCCAGGCCGACGTGCGCCGCTTCGTGCGCCGCCTCATCGAAGTGGAGGCGCCCGAGACCGTCGTCCTGAGCTACCAGGAGCTCGCCCCCGAGGTCACCGTCCAGCCCATCGCGCGCGTCGGCCTCTGACGCCCCACCCGCTCCGAGAGCACAGTCAAGTGATCGCTTGAGTGTTGCGCGACCCCCCTCACGGATCGAGCGTACTGCAATCCTACCGTGGGGGGCGTAGGGGCCGCGCCTCTCAGATGCCGTCGTTCAGGCAAGCGGCGTCGGCGGTCGGGTCGGGCGCGCTGCAGGCCGTGGCCGTGCAGTGCTGGCAGGCGGGGCAGTCCGCGTCGATCGTGCAGCTCGCCCCGACGCACTCGTTCGTGGCCATGTTGCAGGTGCCGCCGACGCCGGTGCAGTCGGTGTCCATCGTGCAGTAGACCGCCGTCATCTGCGTCGCCTTGTCGTTGCTGCCGGTGCGAGGCGAGTCGGTGGCGAGCACGTGCAGGTACGTGTAGACGGCCGAGAGATCGTCGAGCGTCATGTCCCGGAGGTGCCCCCAGGGCATCGGCCAGGCGAGGGGCGTGGGCACCGGATCGTCGATGTGCATCCCGTATTGCAGGATGGCGTCGAAGGTCGCGAAGGTCGCGGTCGGCTCGTTGAAGAAGCCGTGCGTCGCACCGAGCAGGTCCGCCGACATGCTCCGGGTCTCGTGCAGCACCGGCGCCAGGGCCGGCGGCACCTCGAACACCTTGCCGCCCGAGAGATAGGCGTCCGTGTGGATGTCGAGGAAGGTCGCTCCCGGCGACATGTCGCGATCGGGATGGCTGTGGCAGTCGTTGCAGCTACCCACCGCGTTGACCAGGTACGAGCCGCGCCCAAACGCCGCCTGGTCGGCCGCGGAAAGGCTGGCGAAACCGCTCGGCTCGGCGAGGGGCTGGATCGCGAGGCCGCGGATCACGTGACCCGGGTCGGGCACCGGGCGCATCATGAAGTCCGTCTCGGCGGGCAGCGGACGATCGACGTCGCCCTCGTCGTAGTCGCTCGGGAACGGCACCGGCGTGGCGGATGCCAAGGGGCCCTTCACGTCGCCACCGGTGAGGTTACTCACCGGCGGGATCGCCTTCAGGTAGGCGTAGATCGCCTGGATGTCGTCGGTGGCCATCCAGCGCAGGACGGGCCACGGCATGACGAGGAGCATCTGGCCCATGTTCCGCGCGTCGAGGCCCGTGCGCATCGCGTCGATGAACTGGCTCTCGCTGAGCTGGAGCCCGGAGACCGAGTCCGGGGTGAGGTTACGCGCGACGACGTAGTCGCCCGACCCGTCGATCGGGAACTGACTGCCGCCGGAGAGGAAGTGCGTCGAGTCGGCGTCGGGGGAGTGGCAATCGGCGCAGCTCCCGACGGCGTTGACCAGGTAGCTGCCCCGACCGATCTGTTCGATGTCGGCAGCGCTGCGGCCCGTGAGATTGACGGCGACCGGCGAGATGTCGAGCCCGTGCTTGGCCTTCGAGGACAGGATGATGTCGTTGCCGTTGGTGCCGTTGGCTCCGTTGGCGCCGTCCATGCCATTCATGCCGTCCATGCCGTCCATGCCGTTGGTGCCGTCCATGCCCGGCAGCCCCATGGCTCCCATGGCCCCCGGGTCCCCCTTGGAACCGGTGCAACCGGCGAGAACGACCCACACCCCGAGCGCAAGCCATCGATTCACGAGAGCTCCCTTTCGCGTTGCCAGGCGCCCGCCCCTCGGGACCCGTGCGGCGCGCGAGCCTAGCCCCTAGCGGCACGCGAAGGAAGCGCGCTGGCGCAACAGGGCCCGCCGCCGATCGCAGAAGCGACGAGCCACGTGCGTGACGGGACGGATCGTCAGCCCGGCGGTGGACACCAGCCGGCGTCCGAGTAGTCGACGCCAGGGGCGCAGGTGTCCTCGCGCCCGTGGGCGTAGTGGCTCTCCACGAAGGTCTGGAGAGAGGGCATGTCGAGGCAGGTCGCCTTGTAGAGGTGCTCCCAGCTGACGGCCGCGACGGGGACGTCGAGCGTGGGGTCGGGCACGACGATGAAGCGGGCGCCGCCGTCGGGGCAGGCCGGGTCCGCGCCGTGGGCCGTGATGATGGACTGGTAGGCGCTCAACACGTCGGGGCATCCCGACGGGCAGTTGTAGGTGAGCACCACGCCGCCGTGCTCGAGGTCGTGGACGAGGTAGCCCCACGGCACGGGCATGTCGTAGGTGCGGTAGTCGGCCCAGATCGCGTAGTGCGGCCCGCCCGTGGGCGGATTTGTCTCATAAACCACATCTGAGCATGTGTCGACGTGGTTGTAGCCAGGCGCGGGCGCGTCGGCCACGGTGACGGCGCACTCGGTGGCGGGCGCGATGGGCGGGGCTGCGGGATGCGTGACCATCACGTTCTGCACGCCACCCTCCGGGCGGCCGGCGTCGGCGGGACCGCTGCCGCAGGCCGCGGTGCAGAGGGCCACCGCTGCGAGCAGCGGTGCGCTCGCGCGGGGACATCGAAGAAGAAGCGGCGTCATGGAGACCAAAGGTAGCAGGCTTCGGGCCGAAGCCACGGGCGCGGCCCCGGCGATTTTCTGGGTGCCGGTTCAGGAAGAGTGAGGGTGCGGTCCTGTGAACGCAGCTTCACGCTGAGGCCGTGGAGTGTGGACGGCTGTTGAGGGGCACGACCGGGGCGCAACCAAAAGCCTCGTGATCTCGGGGCTGCGGATCGGCCGTGACACTGGCATCAGGCTTGCGTAGAGGAAGGGTGTCGCTTTCGACGAGGACTGCTCCCGATGACGAACCGAGCCACCATCGCCTCCCTCCTGGTCCTGACCGCGGCGTTCCTCCTGCTCGCCCCGAGCCGCAAGGCCGAGGCCCAGTGCGCGCCCGGAAGCTGGTTCTGCGCCCAGATCCGCATCGGCGGTGGATGGCGGCCGCCGCCACCTCGCCGAGCGCAGGTGCTCGTGGTGCAGCCGGCTCCGCCGCCGGTCCTCTATGTGCAGCCAGCCCCGCCGCCGGTCGTCTATGTGCAGCCAGCTCCGCCGCCGCCCCCGCCGCCGCCTCAGCCGCCCGTCGTCATCGTGCAGCAGCAGGACCCGCCCCAGGCCGAGGCGTACTACGTCGGCCAGGCCCAGCCCCAGCCCACCGTGGTCGCCTCCCAGCCCGTCATCGCCGGTTCGGGCATCGGCCTGCACGGCTCGATTGGCTTCATGGGCACCAGCAACGTCCACATCGGAGGCGTCTCGGGGGCCCTCCGCCTGCGTCAGCCCGAGGGGCACTTCGCCATCGACCTCGGCATCGGCGCCTACGGCGGCATCGACTACAACGGCGCGTCGCGCACCGAGGTCCCCCTCACCGCCGATGGCCTGTTCTTCTTCAACCCCCGGAGCCGCTGGCAGGTCTACGCCCTGCTCGGCATCGGCGCGTCCTGGGCCCATGCCCAGAACAGCGATGTAGCCTTCACCACCATCGGCTCGTCGCGCGACTACAGCTACCTCGGCGGCGAGACCGGCATCGGCCTCGAGTGGCGCCTGGGCGACTCCTTCGCCCTCGACGGGGACGTGCGTGCCTTCATCCGGCAACGCGTCGACGGGGACCCGCGGCCCGAGTTCGTGGAACCGGGCACGGGCCGCCAGACCGATACCTCGGGCGGTTTGCTCACCACCCTGGGTGCCACGTTCTACCTCTGATCCTCTCCTCCCGACCCATGCACCTGCACTCGCACCTTCGATCTCCCGGTCCATAGCGACAATGGTGCCGCTCTGGGCTCCTCCCGCCGCGACGAGGTCCGACTTCGGTCGGGCCTCGTCTTTTTTTGGCGGCCGCCGTGCGCCGATGATCGGGGAGCGCGACGCGGGCGAAGCGAAGGGAGTCGGACGTCGGGCTCAGCCGAAGATCTTCTTGAAGAAGCCCTTCTTCTCCGGCTCGCCGTCCTCCTCCGGCTGGGTGTCGACATCCTCGGCGGGCTCGGCGGGCTCGCTGGCGGCGGCCTCGTCCGCCTTCAGGATGTCGTCCTCGACGAGCATCTCGAAGTCGCCACTGTCGAGGACCTCGAACTCGGAGGTTCCGAGCTTCTATCTCTTCGGACGCCTCGACGATGCGCGCGCCCAGAGCCTCCGGTCGTTGGCTGGGGCTGGTGGCGGATGCTGGACGCGCGTCCGGGGCGGTGGGCGCGAGCAGGTCGGCGACCGGCGTATCCATGGAGGCCTCTTCGTCGAGGTCGCCGAAGAGGTCGTCGGCCGACAGGGCCGGCGTCCGGGTAGCCGGGGCCCGGGCCGGCTCGGCAAGAGCTGCGGCCATGTCCTCTACCGCATCCGGGGCGGGCTCCTCGAAGCCGCCGCCGGTGGCGACCGGCTCCGCTCGCAATGCGCCTCCGGGGGGCTCCAGCGTCGAATCGGTGTTGTCGTCGATCTCGTACGCCCCGGCGGGCTCGGCGGGCTCGCCCGCGAGCTCGGCCTCCACGCGCGCGGCTGCGCGCTCGATCTCCTCCGCCACCATGCGCTGCGTGTCGTTCGGCTCCGGGGCAACAGGCGGCGAGACGTGGACCGCCGGCACCCGCGCACGCGCTGCCGCGCGGACCGCATCCAGATCGCCGACGCCCCCTTCGAGCCCCGCGAGCTCCGCGTCCAGGGCCTCGAGGTCCGCCCGCGGCTCTCGGACGACGCGCGCGAGCGCCGAGCCCACGTCGACCGATTCGGCGAGCGCCTCGAGCTCGCGGTCGATCGCGGCGAGACGCTCGGTTACGGATACCATCATCCTCAAGGGTCGCTGGAATGCCCCGCCCTCGCAAGGAAAATGCTGCGCGTGAACCGGGGCGCCGGGCGCGCCGATGCCCACCGCGCCACCGTGCCTGGCCTCACCCCGTGACGGCCGCGTACACGCGCTCGACGGCGTCGCCGAGCTTGGAGGGGTCGCTGCCTCCCGCCTGGGCGAAGTCCGCTCGCCCGCCGCCGCCGCCGCCCACGACCTTGGCGGCCTCGCGCACGAGCGCCCCCGCCTGGAAGCGGCCCGTGATCTCCTTGCTGACGGTGCACACGAGCAGCGCCTTGCCGTCCTTGGTGGTCGAGCCGAGCATCACGACCGCGGGCGCGAGCTTGTCCCGAAGCTGGTCGGCCATCTCACGCAAGGCCTTCGCGTCGCCGAGCTCCACCGTCGCGCCGAGCACGTGCACGCCGTCGACCTCGCGCGCCTTGCTGCTCAGATCGGTGCCCTCGCCGCTCATGAGCTGCCGCTTGAGCCGCTCGATCTCCTGGCCGAGCTCGCGCTGCCGCTCGAGCAGGCGCTCGACCTTCTCGCGCGTCTGGGCGGGGGGCGCCTTGACCAGCTGCGCCGTCGCCTCGAGCTCGCCCCGCACCGCGCGCAGGTGGGCGATCACGTGGAGCCCCGTCGCCGCCTCGATGCGGCGCACACCCGCGGCCAGGCCGCTCTCGCTCAGGATGGTGAAGGCGCCGATGTCGCCCGTGCGCCGCGCGTGGGTGCCGCCGCACAGCTCGAGGGAGTCGCCGATGCGCAGCATGCGCACCACCGCCCCGTACTTCTCCTCGAAGATGCCCATGGCACCGCGCGCCTTGGCCTCGTCCATCGGCAAGACCTCCGTGACGACCGGCGTGTTGCGAAGGACCTGCGCGTTGACGATGTCCTCGATGCGGCGGATCTCGTCCGGCTCGAGGGGACGGCCGCCCGTGTAATCGAAGCGCAGGCGATCGGGGCCGACGAGCGACCCCTTCTGCATGGCCTGGGGCCCGAGCACCTCGCGCAGACCGAGGTGGAGCAGGTGGGTCGCGCTGTGGTTGCGGCGGGTGGCGCTGCGCAACTCGTGATCGACCTCGAGGCTGACCTCGGCGCCCACCTCGAACACGCCCTCGGCGACGTGGCCGCGGTGCACGAAGAGGCCGGAGAGGGGCTTCTTTGTGTCCTCGACGACGAAGCGCGCGCCCTGGCCGATGCGGATCTCGCCCTGGTCGCCGACCTGGCCGCCGGACTCGCCGTAGAACGGCGTCCTGGGCGTGACGATCTCGCCCGACTCGCCCGCCGCGAGGCGCTCGACACGCGCGCCGTCGCGCACCAGCGACAGGACGGTGCTCCGATCCTCCTCGGTCTCGTAGCCGGTGAACGTGACGGCGCCCACGGTCTCGGCGATCTCGGGATAGACCGCGCCGACCGCCTCCTCGCCGACCTTGGAGCCGGCGCTGCGCTCGCGCGCCGCTTGGAGCTCCGCAGCGAAGCCGTCCACATCGATCTGAAAGTGCTCCTGGGCGGCGATCACGGCCTGGAGGTCGATCGGAAAGCCGTAGGTGTCGTAGAGCTTGAAGGCAACGGAGCCCGGCAGCTCCTTCATGCCGTCCCTCTCGTTCCATTCCTGGTTGTCACGAAGGAGCTCGAGGCCACGCGCGAGCGTCTTGCGAAACCGCTCCTCCTCCTGCTGGGTCACGTCTTGGATCAGCGCGCGCGCCTCGACGAGCTCTGGATAGATCTCGCCCATCATGTCGACGACGCGCAGGGCGCACTCGTGCAGGAAGAGGCGCTCGATGCCGAGGCGGTGGCCGTGGTGGATCGCGCGGCGCATCACGCGGCGCAGGACGTACGCGCGGCCGTCCCGGTCGGGGAAGATGCCCTCGGCGATGAGGAAGGCCGTCGTGCGCGCATGGTCGGCGATGACGCGCATGGACGTGTCGTCGGGCGCCTGGGTGCCGCCGTAGGGCTTGCCCGCGATCTCGGCGGCGAGCTCGACCAGGGGCCGGAGCAGATCGGTGTCGTAGTTGCTGCGGACGCCTTGCTTGACGGCCGACAGGCGCTCGAGGCCGGCGCCCGTGTCGATGGAGGGCGCGGGCAGGGGCCGTAGCTCGCCGTCCGCCTGCCGGTCGAACTGCATGAACACCAGGTTCCACAGCTCGAACCAGCCGATGCCGTCGGTCCCCTGCTCGTTCTCGGCGAAGCCCGACGGGTCGGAGATCGGATCGCCGACGTAGTAGTGGATCTCGGAGGACGGACCGCAGGGGCCCGTGTCGCCCATCTGCCAGAAGTTGTCCTTGAGGCCGCACCGGATGATGCGCTCGGGCGGCAGGCCCGCGACCTCGGTCCAGAGCTGCGCCGCCTCGTCGTCGGCCGGCACGCCCGCCTCGCCGCCGAACACCGTCACGACCAGGCGCTCCTTCGGGATCTCCATCACGCCCGTGATGAATTCCCAGGCCCAGCGAATAGCGTCGCGCTTGAAATAGTCGCCGAAGGAGAAGTTGCCGAGCATCTCGAAGAAGGTGTGGTGGCGCGCGGTCACGCCCACGTTCTCGAGGTCGTTGTGCTTGCCGCTGATGCGGATGCACTTCTGGGACGAGGTGGCGCGGCGGTAGTCGCGCGTCTCGGTGCCCGTGAAGACGTCCTTGAACTGCACCATGCCCGCGTTGGCGAACATGAGCGTCGGGTCGTTGGCCGGCACGAGCGGGCCCGAAGGCACCACCTGGTGCCCCTGCTCGGCGAAGAAGTCGAGGAACTTCTGGCGAATCTCACGCGACGAGGTCATCTCGCCGCTTTGCTAGCACAGGGGCTGGTCCCCGTCACCGCAGGACGGGGGAAGGGGACCCGCGCCGGCCCCTCACATCATCTCGTAGCCGACGCTGAGGCCGAGGCGGAAGTAGTCGTCGTTGACGGGGTCCTGGATGCCGCCGCCGCCGATGACGACCGAGTCCATCAGCGGCTGGTGCTGTGTGGTCGGCGGCGGGGTCGAGGGCCAGTCCTCCCAGCACGTGTTGGTGGAGGGGTCCAGGCAACCCGTCTGCCCGCGGAAGGTGGTGGTGAACCGGAAGAATGCGCCGTAGATAGACGCGAACACGCCCTTGGCGATCATGGGCAGGTCCACCCGCGCGCCGAGGCCGATCTGGAAGCCCCCGCTGCTCGTCGTCTCGACGCCCCAGAATCTCCTGAGCGTCGAGGCCCACGCCGAGCCCGAGCCGATAGGAGGCATCGAGAGACAAGGTGAAGTAGGCGTCGGGCGCAATCTCGGCGACGGGATAGGCCAGGCCCACGCCGAGGCTCACGTAGGAGTAGCTGAGCGCAGGCACCACGGTGGCCGGATTGAGCTCGAACACATCGTTGGAATTGAGGATGAAGGAGAAGTTGCCCCAGCCGATGTTCGCCAGGAGCCGCACGGCCTTGCCTCCCTGGCCAAGGCGGAAGCGGCCGCGCGCCCCGAGGTAGATCTCGCTCTGACTCGTCCCCACCGGGATTGGCTGGGTGCAGTCCGGATCCTTGCAGCCCGTCGTGTTCAGAGCGAGGGAGTGACTGTAGCGAAGGACCGCGCCGAACCAGGGTACGGGTTGGTCGTGGCCGAAAGCGCCGGGGTAGATGACCCCCTCGATGCCACCCTCGAGATGACCGATGCCGGCGCTGTCGTAGCGTCGCGTGTCCTGCCTGAGGCTCGGGTCCGTGGACGGCGGCGTGTTGCTGCCGTCCCGATAGACGTTGTAGACGGAGGCCTGGGCGACCATCGAGCGGTGCACCGCGCCGCCGAGGATCCGGATGGAAAGGGTGCTGTAGCGGTTGCCGCTCGGGGCCGAAGGATGGTCGTGGTCGCCGCCCTCGCCGGAGTCACCACCCGCACCGGGGGGGCGTTCGCCATCCGGACCGAAACCGCCGCCCCCACTGTTGTTGCCGCCGCCGTACCAGGGCGTGCCTCCCGAGCCCTGATTGCTGGACATCCCCCCGTTGTTGCCGTTGCCTCCACCACCGTTGCCCCACCCACTACCGCTCCCGCCGTTGCCCCACCCGCTGCCGCCGCCGTTGCCGCCGCCGTACCCGCCGCGGTTGCCGTTGCCGCCGTTGCCGCCGTTGCCGCCGTTGCCGCCGTTGCCGCCGTTGCCGCCGTTGCGGTAGCTCCCACCGTTTCCGTTGCGGTAGCCCCCGTTGCCGTGCCCGCCGCCGTTGCCGTTGCCGTATCCGCCGTTGGTGCGGTTGCCGTTGCCGTATCCGCCGTTGGTCCGGTTGCCGTTGCCGTACCCGCCATTGGTGCGGTTGCCGTTGCCGTATCCGCCGTTGGTGCGGTTGCCGTTGCCGTACCCGCCATTGGTGCGGTTGCCGTTGCCGTACCCGCCGTTGGTGCGGTTGCCGTTGCCGTACCCGCCATTGGTGCGGTTGCCGTTGCCGTACCCGCCATTGGTGCGGTTGCCGTTGCCGCCGTTGTTGTGGCTGTGGTTGCTGCCGTTGCCGTTCCTGTACCCTGATCCACCGTTCCGGCGTCCGCCGCCCCCCGACGACCCGCTGAGGTAGCGCCGGAGCCGCGCGTAGCCCGAGCGGCGCACGCCACGCAGCGCGCCCACCGTTCGCCCACCCCACGTGGCAGCCCCGACGAGCAGGCCGCTCTGGCCCGACCGAACGCGGACCGTCAGGGCCCAGTGCCTGCGCCGGCGAACCACGGACCCACTCACGAAGGCCGCGACATGGAGCGCGCGGGACAGCCGCGGATATTGATCGCGGCTCAGGTGACGGATGCGCAGGCGATGCATGGCGCGCTCCACCTGCGATCCGTCGACGACCTCGATGCCCTGCTGCTCCTCGAGATTGGCCACGAGGAGCGCGCGCATGCGGCCCCCCTGGGGCCCGCCGAAGTGCTCGACCACGACCCGCGTGATCCCCTGCGCCGAGGCGGCCGAAGGGAGGCCCAGGATCGCCAGGGCAGAGAGGGCGCAGCCGAAGACACGAGCTAGCCGCCACTTCGCCGAAGAGTGGTACGCCATCGGGCGACTGACTCTAGCAGGCATCGTCCGCGCGGGCGAGGCTGTGGCACGGCCTTCGATAGGGGGACACCCCGACGAACCGGCCCCCGTTTCCGTCAGTGTGCCCCCTGTCCGGCGCGTCCAACCGATGCTATGGGACACGGCTTCGGAGGCGCGCCTCCGTCGCCACTCCCCTGCTCCGCGGCTCCGTCGTTCCCGAAGCCCTCGAGGCGCCATGCTCACCTGCCTGCGCGTTCGTCACTTCGCCATCATCGATGGGCTCGAGCTCGAGCTGGGGCCGGGGCTCAACGTCGTCACCGGAGAGACGGGCGCGGGCAAGTCGATCCTGGTCGACGCGATCGAGCTCGTGCTCGGGGCGCGCGGACGGCCCGACGTCGTGCGCACGGGCAAGAAATCGGCGGAGGTCGAGGCGCTCTTCGAGGTCGGCACGGACGCGGCCCTGCGGGCGCGGCTCGATGCGGCGGGGCTCGAGGCGGACGAGGACGAGCTGGTCGTCCGGCGCGTGGTGCAGGCGACCGGCCGAACGCGGGCCTACGTGAACGGCCGGCTCGCAACGGCGTCGCAGCTCGGCGAGCTCGCGGCGGGCCTGGCCGACATCTCGTCGCAGCACGAGCATCACGGTCTCGTCGACGCGTCGTCCCACCTCGACTACCTCGACGCCTTCGCACGGCTCGAGGGCCCGCGCGCCGAAATGGCCCGCGCCCACCAGGCGGCCGCGGAGGCAAGCGCCGCCCTCGGGGCGCTGACGACGCGGGTGAGGGATCGGGTGGAGCGGCAGGATCTCCTCGCGTTCCAGATCCGCGAGATCGACGCGCTCGCTCCCGCGCCCGACGAGAAGGAGGGGCTCGTCGAAGAGCGGGAGCGGCTCCGGCACGCCGAGCAGCTCGCGACGGTGGCGGGCGGCGCCGAAGAGGCGCTCTACGCGGCGGACGAGGCGATCCTGCGGCACCCTGGCGCGCGTGGCGGACGAGGTGGCCGGCGCGGCGCGCATCGACGGGCGCCTGTCCGGGCTTGCGGCGCAGCTCGACGCGGCGCGGCGCGAGCTCGAGGAGGCGGCGCGGGACCTCGGTCGGTACGCGCGCGGCGTGACGGTGGAGCCCGAGCGGCTCGCCGAGGTGGAGGACCGGCTCGACCGGATCGGGCGGCTCGAACGCAAGTACGGCGGGTCCATCGCCGGCATCCTGGCGCATCGCGACGATGCGGCGCGCGAGATTCGGGCAGCTCGAGCGCCACGACGAGCGGGCGGCCGACCTCGAGGCAGCGCGCGTGGCGGCGGTCGCAGAGGCACGGACGCGCGCCCGGGCCCTGCGCGAACGGCGGCGCGAGGCCGCGAAGAAGCTGGGGACGGCGATCGGCAAGGAGCTCCGGTCCCTCGGCATGGGGGACGCGCGGGTCGAGGTGGAGGTCGCGCCCCTCGAGGGGCGCGGCGGCGAGCTCGAGGTGGACGGCGCGCGGCTTTCGGCGACGGGTATCGACCGGGTGGAGCTCCTCATCGCGCCGAACCGCGGCGAGGAGGCGCGGCCGCTGCGACGCATCGCGAGCGGCGGCGAGCTGTCGCGGGCGATGCTCGCGATCAAGCGCGTGCTCGCGGGTCTCGGGCCCGCCGGGCTCTACGTCTTCGACGAGGTGGACGCGGGCGTGGGCGGCGGCGTGGCCGCCGTGATCGGGCGCAAGCTGCGCGACGTGGCGAGCCATCACCAGGTGCTGTGCATCACGCACCTGCCGCAGATCGCGGTCTACGCCGATGCGCACTTCCGCGTGCACAAGGCCGTGGAGGAGGGGCGCACGCGCAGCCACGTCGGGCGGCTCGACGAGGGCGAGCGCCTCGAGGAGGTCGCACGTATGCTCGGGGGGCTGCGCATCACCGACCGCACGCGCGCCGCCGCCGCCGAGATGCTGCGCGACGCGCGCGACTGAGGGCGCGGAAGTTGCGGGAGCGGCCCGGGATGCGCAGGCTCTGGCGATGACGACCGATTGGCCCCTGCTGCCGCTCGCCGAGTGGGTGGACACCCGCGACACCCTGCACATGTGGACGCAGGTCGTGGGCAAGGTCTGCCTCGCCTCGACGCCCCCCCTCAACCACTTCTGGAACGTCACCCTTCGCGTGAGGCCGCGCGGCCTGTCGACGCCCACGCTCTTCCACGGGATCGGGCCTTCGAGTTGCGGTTCGACTTCATCGACCACCGTCTCCTCATCCGGTGCTCGGACGGGGCCGGCACGGCCATCCCGCTCGCGCCCATGACGGTCGCCCGCTTCTACGAGCGGGTGATGGCCGCCCTCCACGGGCTCGGGCTCGACGTCCGGGTGCACCCGGTTCCGGTCGAGGTGCCGAACCCGATCCCCTTCGTCGAAGACGAGGTGCACCGCGCCTACGATCGCGCCCAGGCGGCGCGTTTCTTCCACGTGCTGCTCCGGGTCAGTGCGGTCTTCGAGCGGTTTCGGATCCGGCTTCGTGGGCAAGAGCAGCCCGGTGCACTTCTTCTGGGGGAGCTTCGACCTCGCCGTCACCCGCTTCTCGGGCCGGCGCGCGCCCGAGAGGCCCGATGCGGACGCGGTCACGCGCGAGGCCTACTCGCACGAGGTGATCAGCCATGGGTTCTGGCCGGGCGGCGCGGGCGTCCCGGATGCGGTCTTCTACTCGTACGCGGCGCCCGAGCCGGCGGGGTTCCGCACAACGCCGATAGGGCCGCCGGGGGCCTTCTACGACGAGAAGCTCGGCGAATACCTGCTGACGTACGAGCAGGTCCGCGCGTCGGGCGATCCGGAGCGCATGCTCACCGACTTCCTCACGAGCACCTACGACGCGGGGGCCTCCCTCGGCGGCTGGAACCGCGCAGAGCTCGAACGTCGTTGACGGGCGGCAGCTGAGCCGCGCGGCGCCTCCCTTGTCGGCAGAAGCGCCCGGCTTCGGGGAAGAAGCGCGCGCAGCACCCCGTACGATCGATGGGCGCGGAGCCAGCCCCTCTCCGCGGCGGCCTCGCCCCAATCCCCATGCGCGTCAACCTCTCGGAGCTCCTGCGGCGAACGCCGATGCCTTTTCTCGTCTCGTTCCCGGGAATGTCGACCAAGCTCTTCGTCCTCTTGCTCGACGGCTGACGTCCGAGCGCGAGCGGTTCGGCTCTCTAGCCGAGCCCCACGCACATGCCGGTCGTCGCGTCGCAGCTCTGGCCCGCGCCGCAGCACGCGCTGCATCCGCAGAGGGTCTGGCCGGCGCCGCACAGCGGGACACACACGCCGCCCGAGCAGGTGTCACCGCAACCGCAGGGTGGCGTGCACGTGTCGGGGACGCACGTGCCCGACTGGCAGAACTCGCCGCCCGGACAGGCGCCGCGCATGCAGGTGCCGCCACAGCCATTCGGCCCGCCGCAGGCCGCCGAGGCAGGGCAACTCGGCGTGCACACGCATGCATAGGTGCTGCCGCTCGCCCGACAGGAGTCCCCCGACGGGCACGTGCCCATGCAGTGGCCTCCGCACCCGTCCGCAGCGCCGCACGTCGCTCCCGCACAGCTCGGCGCGCATTGGCAGCTGTAACTCCCGCCACCGTTCTCGCAGAACTCCCCCGCACCGCACGTCCCGTCGCAGGTGCCCCCGCACCCGTCCGGCCCGCCGCACGCGCCGCCCGCGGCGCAGCTCGGCATGCACTGGCAGCTGTAGCTCCCGCCGCTGTTCTCGCAGAACTCGCCCGTCGCACAGCTCCCGTCGCACGTGCCCCCGCACCCGTCATCGGCACCGCACGCGTCGCTCGCGGCGCAGCTCGGCATGCACTGGCAGCTGTAGCTCCCGCCGCTGTTCTCGCAGAACTCGCCCGTCGCGCACGACCCGTCACACGTGCCCCCGCACCCGTCGGGCGCGCCGCAAGCCCCGCCCGCGGGGCAGCTCGGCACGCACTGGCAGGTGTAGCTCCCGCCGCTGTTGGCGCAGAACTCGCCCGTCGCGCACGACCCGTCGCAGGTGCCTCCGCACCCGTCCGGCGCGCCGCACGCTCCGCCCGGCGCACAGCTCGGCGTGCAGCAGGAGTAGCCCGACCCCGAGCTGATGCAGATGTCGCCCGAGCCCGGGCAGGTACCCCCGCAGACGCCTCCACAGCCGTCGGGCATGCCGCACGACCCCGGAGGACAGTTCGGGATGCACACGCAGACGTGCCTCCCGCTGCGTACCCGGCAGCGCTTGCTCGGGTTGGCGCAGGTGCCGTTGCACGTACCTCCGCAGCCGTTGGACTGGCCGCACATGGCGCCCGTCGGGCAGCTCGGAGTGCACCGGCAGGCGTAGCGCCCGCCGGTACCGGCGCTGCAGGTGGAGGCGCCGGTGCACGTGCCGTTGCACGTGCCACCGCAACCGTCGGACGAGCCGCAGCGCGCGCTCGGATCGCATTGGGGGACGCAGACGCAGGTCCCGACCTCGCAGCGGCTCGCCGCAGCGCAGCCGCCGGGGCAGTTGCACGTGTCGACGCACGTGCCGTTGACGCAGGTCTGGCCGCTGGGACAGGTCACCCCCGCACAGCGATTGACGACGCACCTCCCGCTCGAGCAGAACTGATCGCTCGGGCACGTCGCGCCGGCACAAGGATCGGGCAGGACGCAGATGAGATCGCACACCTGACCGGTCGGGCACATCGCGTCGCAGGGCTCGGTGGGCACGCACGCGTGAGTCGCGGGATCGCAGTGTTGATCCGAGGGGCAGGTGACGCCCGCACAGGGGTCCGGCGGAAAGCACCCGGCAACGCAGGTGCCACCGATGCACGTCTGGGTGCCCGAGCACGTGACGCCGGCGCACGGATCCGATTGGGTGACGCACGTCGCCCGGCAGGTGCCGCCGGTCATGCCGCCGCAGAGATCGGCGGGCGCGGCCGTGCACGGATCGGGTTGGCAGAAGCCGCCGACGCACGCGTCCCCCGTCGGGCACGTGTCCGACGTGTTGCACGGGACGAGGGAGGGGCCGGCGTCGCGCCCCACGCCCGAGCCGTCCGGGCCCCCGCCGCCTCCGTCGAAGACGCCGCTGCCGTCCATCCCGCCGCCGTCGGCAGCCGCGCCGCACGTTCCGCCCACGCAGGCCTGCCCGGCCGGGCAGTCCGAGGTGGTGGTGCAGGGGCCGTGGGTCAGCTCACCCCCGCTGCAGCCTGTCATCACCATCACGAGGATCGATAGAATGCTCAGGCGTCGCACGTGCTACCTCCGGCCACCGTCGACAAGCGAGCCACCGACGACCAGCACAGGATACCGGAGTCGAGGTCGGATCGGCTAGCAGCTCGCAGGCGCAACACACACGGCGGACACGTACACCGGTGTGGATCGGCCGGCCGCTCGGGGGCCGCCGGAGGTCAGATGCAGGGGCCGCAGGCGACCCAGGACCCGCTCGAGCCACAGGTGCACGCGCGAACCTTCAAGCCCGTGCAATCGTCGCCGGTCGTACCAATACCGCCTGGGCAGACTTTGCGGCCGATGGCGGTGGTGCACACCGCATCGCCGGTGCAGGGAGACCAGTCGCCGTAGTCACCCCAGGTGCAGGATGGGTTGCAGGTACGCGTGTGGCTCTGGGTACCCATCATGCAGTCACCGCAGGCCTGGCTCTCGCTGTCGGTCGCGCCAGCCATGCACTCGGCCGAGGCCGACGCACAGGGATCGGGCGGGCCGGCGTCGACGGGCAGACCCGCATCCCCGGCGCCGCCGTCCATCGCGACGCGTGCATCCCGCGCGCCGCCCCCATCCATCGCCACGCCCGCATCCCGGACGCCACCGTCGCCGGCCGCGGCCCGCGCGTCCTGGCCGCCGCCTCCGTCCATTCGCTGGCCGCCGCGCGCGAGGCCCGAGCGCTGGACGGAGCACCCTGCGGCGACGCTCGTCAGGAGGGCGAGTGCGACGGCGACCCTGCGCATCTCCATGAGCGTATCGGATCGCATCGGCGCAAGCGACCCGCCCACCCGGCCGGAACGGGCGCCGCGATGAGCCAGCGCCCACCGCCGCGAAATATGCGTTCCCGATCCCGCCCATCGCGCCCGCCCGGGTGGAATGTTGGCGTCGCAAGCCACACTATGTGGATGTGCATGGGGAAGCTCGCCGGCGGCTGCTATCGGTCGCCGTCGTCGCGTGGATCGTTGCGGCGACGGGGGCGCCCTGCCCTGCCCACGCCGGCGCCACGACGCCCCTGACGCCGATCCCCGCCACGCAGCCCGGCTCCCCCCACGGCGATCCCGGCCGGGCGACCGAGCCCCACCCCGCCCCGCCCGGCCCACCCGGGCCCCCTTCGCCGCCGCAGCCCCCGCGCCTCTTCCCGCGCCTGGCGCTGGCACGCGCCGCGGGGTGGATGTTGGACCGGGCGCCCGCTCCGGCATCCCGGGACGAGCGCGCAGAGCAGAACCTCGAGCGGTGGTTCGACGACCAGCTCGATCACGACCGCATGTCCGCCGTGGGGGCGGCACCCTATTACCACGACATGATGCGCTCGATGCGGCGGGCCTTCCGCCCCGACATGGGGGCACTGCGGGCGGAGCGACGCGCCAACATGTCCCCCCTCGGCATCGTGTGGGATGAGCTCTCGCGGTACGCCCGAGGCCCAGAGAAGCCCCAGGACGCACCCGGCACGGTGCCCACCGAGCTCCAGAGCCAGTTCGATGCCGAAGAGCAGCACGACCTCGAGGTGATGGACCAGATGAGTCTGCTCAACGCACCGGTGACCTGGTACCGGGTGGACCTGCGCGTGACCCAGAACCCGGAGGGCGTGGTCAGCGCGGTGTGGCTGCTGCACTCGTCCGGTTACCACACACTCGACGACGCGGCGCTCGCCGCGGTGCGCGACGGCGCGGTGCGGTTGCCGCCGCCGCCGGCCGCCCTGTCGCGCGGGCGCGACGCGATAGAGAGCGACTGGGCCTTCGAGGCAGGCGACGTGGCGACGTACTGGAACACGGGGGGCTGCGTCGACGACCCGGTGCACGGCGGCATGCAGTGCGCGGGCCTCGGGCGCGGTCTCGTGCGCACGCGCATCCGCCTCTTGCGCGTGGTCGACGCCGCTCACCCGACGTCCGACGAGCGGCGCGGTCGGGTACCGGAGCGCCGGCGGCCAGCGGTGCCCGCGCGCCCTCGGACGGGAAGGCCCCTGGCACCGGCGAACATCGGAACGGGCGTGCCGCAACCGGGCGTGACGACGCCCTGACCGCGTCGATCGGTGCGCCTCGAAGCGCATCCGCCAGGCGCTCGACGGCTTCGGCTCGGCCCTTCCGCACGGGTCCGGTACGCGCCATCGCCAGCGCCATCATTCGGTCTCCGCACCCAGACACGCGGAAGCAAGACCGGTAGGATGCCTTCCATGCGACGCTTTCTTGGCTGCGGGGTCTTGCTCATCGTCACGGCGTGCAGTGGGCCCGCCACGACAACGGATGCCGGTGGCTCGCTCGACGCGGGTCCTGCTCCCGGCACGGACGGGGCCGTCGTCGCCGACGCACCGACGACCGGCCACGACGCAGGGATGGGTCCCAGCGATGGCGGGTCGTCGCAGGGGGACATCACAGACCTTTCGGCGTCGGCGGTGAACGGGGCCATCCTGGCCCTGACCTACACCGCGGTCCCCGGTGCCACGGGCTATGAGGAGCGTCATGCAACGGCGGGCTCCGGGAGCTGGTCCTCTCCCGCGGCCTTGTCGAGCGATCGCGTGACGGGGCTCGCGGCAAGCACGTCCTACGACGTGCAGATCCGCGCTGTCACGGCTTCCGGGAACGGTGGTTGGTCCAACACGGCAACGCAATCGACGACGGCGGGTCTCGTCATCACGGTGGCCTTCGATTCGAGCGCCTCGGCCGAGACGGGGTACCAGGCCGCGGCCCGTGAAGCCGCGGCCAATATCGAGAGCCTCTTCGCGCCCACCATCACGGTCGGCATCCACTTCGGCTGGGGCGCGCTCGGCGGTCACACGCCACCCAGCCCGGTCACCGCAGTGGCCAACAACGGAGGCGTGCTCTACCTCTATCCGTACGCCACGGTTCGAACGGCGATCGGCGACAGGGCCTATGATGCGAACGCGCTCGCCGCGTTCGATTCATTGCCCGCGAGCGACCCGACGACGGGCACTCTGGAGGTGGGCGCGGCCAACGCCGTGGCGATCGGGTTGCCTCCGCCGGTCTCCTTCGGGGGTCCGGATGCCACGTGCTGGGTGGCGGTCAGAGAGCTCGCTGACCTGGGCCTTCACGCGCACCGGGGGCATTCCAGCCGGCCACTACGACTGCGTCGGGGTGCTGATGCACGAGATCAGCGAATGCCTCGGCAGGATCCGGATCGGTGGAACGAACGGCAACGCGTACGAGCCACTCGATCTCTTCTCCTATTCTGCGCCCCACACGCGCGCCTGGCATTCAGGTGGCGGGTATGCGTCGGTGGATGACGGCGTCACCATGCTGAACACCTTCGCGGCCACCGGGGATCCCGGCGATTGGGCGGGGGACACGGTCGATTGCGCGAACTCCAACGCGGCGACCGGGGCCGTGCTTCCGTTCACCCCGGCCGATGTCGACATCCTGGATGCCATGGGGTTGCAGGCGCGGTGAGCGCGTCGTGAAGGCGTTCGTCGGCCCCGGGTGGCTGCTCCGAACCCGTGACACCGCCCTCTCGACCGCGCACTGTCGCCGCCCGGGGGCAGCCGGGCGGGCATGCCGGTGCTAGAAGTCCCGGGTGGTCCAAGAACGCTTTCATCCCGCCGTCGCGACCTGGTTCGAGCGCACCTTCGGCTCGCCCACCGAGCCCCAGGCCCGCGGCTGGCCCGCCATCCTCGACGGACGCCACACGCTGATCGCGGCGCCGACCGGCTCGGGCAAGACCCTGTCGGCCTTCCTGTGCGCGATCGACGATCTCGTGCGGCGCGGGCTCGAGGGGACGCTCGAGGACGCGGTGCAGGTCGTCTACGTCTCGCCCCTCAAGGCCCTGTCGAACGACATCGAGAAGAACCTCGCCGAGCCCCTCGCGGGCATCGCCGCGGTGCTCGACGAGATGGGGCTCGGGCCGATCGAGATCCGCACCGCCGTGCGCACCGGCGACACGCTCGCGAAGGACCGGGCCAGGGCGACCAAGCGCCCGCCCCACATCTTCGTCACGACGCCCGAGTCTCTCGCCATCCTGCTCACGAGCGAGGGCGGCCGGCGCATGCTCGGGTCGGCGCGCACGGTGATCGTCGACGAGATCCACGCGCTCGTGCAGAGCAAGCGCGGCTCCCACCTGGCCCTCTCGATCGAGCGGCTCGAGGCGCTCGTGGGGCGACCGCTCACGCGCATCGGCCTGTCGGCGACGCAGCGACCCATCGAGGAGGTGGCGCGCTTCCTCGTCGGGAGCGGGAACGTCGACGCGGAGGGCCAGCCCGCGTGCGCCATCGTCGACGCGGGGCACGCGCGCGCGCTCGACCTCGCGGTGGAGGTGCCGAGCTCGCCCCTCGAGACGGTGATGGCCGGCGAGGTGTGGCAGGAGATCTACGACCGGCTCGCGGAGCTGATCGAGGCGCACCGGACGACGCTCGTCTTCGTCAACACGCGGCGGCTCGCCGAGCGCGTGGCGCGGCACCTCGCGGACCGGCTCGGCGAGGAGCGCGTCACCTCCCATCACGGCAGCCTCGCGCGCGGCCAGCGGCTCGAGGCCGAGCGACGGCTGAAGGCGGGCGAGCTGTCGGTGCTCGTCGCAACCGCGTCCCTCGAGCTCGGCATCGACATCGGCGAGGTGGACCTGGTCTGCCAGATCGGTACGACGCGCGCGATCGCCACGCTGCTCCAGCGGGTGGGTCGGTCGGGCCACAGCCGCGGCGGAACGCCCAAGGGGCGCCTGTTCCCGCTGAGCCAGGAGGAGCTGGTCGAGGCGGCGGCCCTGCTCGATGCGGTGCGGCGCGGCGAGCTCGACCAACTCGCGATCCCCGAGGCGCCGCTCGACATCCTGGCGCAGCACATCGTCGCGGCGGCAGCCGCCGAAGAGCAGAGCGAGGAGGCGCTCTTCGCGATGGTGCGGCGCGCCTGGCCCTACCGGAACCTCGGACGCGAAGACTTCGACGCCGTGGTGCGCATGCTCGCCGAGGGCTTCACGACCCAGCGCGGCAGGCGCGGCGCGTGATCCATCACGACGCGGTGCACGGGCGCATCCGCGGGCGGCGCGGCGCGCGCATCGCCGCCATCACCTCGGGCGGCGCCATCCCGGACAACGCCGACTACGAGGTGGTGCTCGAGCCCGTCGGCACGCGCATCGGCACGCTCCACGAGGACTTCGCCATCGAGAGCATGGCGGGCGACATCTTCCAGCTCGGCAACGCGTCCTATCGCATTCTGCGCGTGGAGCGGGGCAAGGTGCGGGTCGAGGACGCGCGCGGCGCACCGCCCACCATCCCGTTCTGGATCGGCGAGGCACCGGCGCGCACCGACGAGCTGTCCGGGGCGGTGTCGCGGATGCGCGAAGAGGTGGCCACCCTCGTCGAGGACGGGGGCGTGGACGGGGCGACGGCCCGCATCGCGGAGATGGTCGTCGGCCTGCCGGAAGGGGCCGCACGGCAGCTCGCCGAGCACGTGACGAGCGTGATGACGGCCCTCGGCACGGTGCCCACGCGCGAGACGCTCGTCCTCGAGCGCTTCTTCGACGAGGCGGGCGGGATGCACCTGGTCCTGCACGCGCCCTTCGGTAGCCGCATCAACCGCGCCTTCGGCCTCGCCCTGCGCAAGCGCTTCTGCCGGAGCTTCAACGTGGAGCTGCAGGCGGCGGCGACCGAGGACGCGATCGTGATCTCCCTCGGCCCGACCCACAGCTTCCCCCTCGATGACGTGTTCCACTTCCTGCGCGCGGCGACCGCGCGCGACGTGCTCGTGCAGGCCCTGCTCGACGCGCCCCTGTTCGCGACGCGTTTCCGCTGGAACGCGGGGCGTGCCCTGAGCGTGCTGCGTTTCCGCGGCGGCAAGAAGGTGCCGCCCCAGCTCCAGCGCATGCAGGCCGACGATCTGCTCGCCCTCGTCTTCCCCGATCAGGTCGCGTGCCTCGAGAACGTGGCCGGCGACCGCGAGATCCCGGACCACCCCCTCGTGCGCCAGACGATCGACGACTGCCTGACGGAGGCGATGGACGTCACGGGCTTCCTCGCGCTGCTCGCTTCGATCGAGCGCGGCGAGCGGACGCTGCTCGCGCGCGACCTCACGGCCCCCTCACCCTTCGCCCAGGGCGCGTTGAACGCGCGGCCCTACGCGTTCCTCGACGACGCGCCCCTCGAGGAGCGGCGAACGCAGGCGGTCGCGAGCCGGAGGTGGCTCGACCCGGAGACGGCCGCCGACCTCGGGGCGCTGGACGCCGAGGCCATCGCGCGCGTGCAGAGCGAGAGCCGCCCCGATCCCCGCGACCCTGACGAGCTGCACGATGCGCTGGTGCTCTTCGGGGCGCTGACCGAAGCGGAGGGACGCGCGGCGGGGGCCGAGGTGTTCCTCGATGCGCTCGCCGAGTCGGGGCGCGCGGCGGTGCTCGATGCGGGGCGGGCACGCCTGTGGATCGCGGCCGAGCGTCTGCGCGAATGGCGCGCCGTCCATCCGGACGCGCCCCTCGGCCCCGCGATCACGCCGCCTTCCCGACAGGCGGACGAGGGCTGGTCCCGAGATGTGGCGCTGCGCGAGATTCGTGCGCAGCCGCCTCGAGGGCATGGCGGTGACGACGGCGGAGGAGCTCGCCACGGACCTGGGCGTCGACGAGGGCGACGTGGACGCGGCCCTCGTCGCGCTCGAGGGCGAAGGGTTCGTGCTGCGAGGGCGCTTCCGCCCGGGCGCCGGAGGTACCGAGTGGTGCGAGCGGCGCCTGCTCGCGCGCATCCACCGCTACACCCTCGGGCGGCTGCGGCGCGAGATCGAGCCCGTGTCGGCGGCGGTCTACATGCGCTTCCTCGCGCGCTGGCAGCACACCGAGGGCGACGCACGCGTCGAAGGGCCCGAGGGGCTCGCCGCCGTGCTCGCGCAGCTCGAAGGCTTCGAGACGGCCGCTGCCGCCTGGGAGTCGGACGTGCTGCCGGTGCGCACGAAGGACTACGATCCGGCGTGGCTCGATGCCCTGTGTCTCTCGGGGCGCGTGACCTGGGCGCGCCGCACGCCGGGCGCCGCACGCACGGGGCGCGCGGGCGGGCCGGTGCGCTCGACACCGATCGCGATCGCGGACCGCGCCGCCCTGCCGAGGTGGCTCGCCATCGCGGCGACGGCACACGAGGCGCTCGACGCCAGCCTGTCCGCCGATGGGCGTGCCGTGGTCGCCGTGCTCGACGCGCGGGGCGCTTCCTTCTTCGACGACGTGGTGCGCGCCACGGGTCTGCTTCGCACGCGGGTCGAAGAGGCCCTCGGCGAGCTCGTCTCCCTCGGCCTCGTGACCTCGGACGGCTTCAGCGGACTGCGCGCGCTGCTCGTACCGGCGAGCCGTCGCTTGTCGATGCACGGCGGGCGACGCCGCGGGCGCAAGGCCGCCATCGGCATGGAGAGCGCCGGCCGATGGACGCGCCTCCTGCGCGTCACCGAGGGTGACAGCGACATCGACGCGATCGCGCGGACGCTGCTCCTTCGATGGGGCGTCGTCTTCCGCAAGCTCGCCGAGCGCGAGGGCGCCCTGCCCCCGTGGCGCGATCTCTTGCGGGTGTGGCGACGGCTCGAGGCGCGCGGCGAGATCCGCGGCGGCCGCTTCGTCGACGGCTTCACGGGCGAGCAGTTTGCCCTGCCGGAAGCCATCGGCCTGCTCCGCACGACGCGCCGCACCGATCCCGACGGCGCGCTTCTCTCGGTGAGCGGCGTCGACCCGCTCAACCTGGTCGGCATCGTCACGCCGGGCAAGCGCGTCGCCGCCCTCGCGAAGAACCGCGTCCTGTGGCGGGACGGCGTCCCCGTCGCCGTGCGCGAAGGCCGCGACGTCCGCATCCTCGGCGAGACGGGCGACGCGAGCCGCTGGCAGCTCGAGGGCGCCCTCACCCGCCGCCGCCTGCCTGCGGGCGTGCAGGCCTACCTGGGCCACGGCGCCTGATCCACCAAGCCGCGCCGCGTGTCAGCTTCCGCCCATGTGCAAGAGGGCGCCGACGCCGCCAGTCCATAGGTCGGTCGCGCTCAGGCCGTGCACCGAACGGAGGTCTTCGGCGGCGCCGCTCTCGATCGGCGACCAGACCGCGCCGCCCCAGTGCAGCATCGTGCCGTTCGCCCCGACGGCCCACACGTCGCTCGCACCCGTGCCCCACACCGAGTAGAGGTGGTCCGTCGTCCCGCTCGCGACCACCGACCAGGCCGTTCCGTCCCAGTGCAGCATCGTGCCGTTCGCCCCGACGGCCCACACGTCGCTCGCACCCGAGCCCCACACCGCGTGCAACTCGACACTCGTTCCGCCGTCGACGGGCGACCAGGCCGTTCCGCCCCAGTGCAGGATCGTCCCGTGGCCACCGACGGCCCACACGTCGTTCGCGCCTGCACCCCACACCGACCAGAGGTTCTCCGACGTCCCGGCGTCCACCGCCGAAACGCGCGTGCCGTCCCAGTGCTGCATCGCCCCGAGCAGCCCGACGACCCACACGTCGTTCGCGCCCGTGCCCCACACGGACATGTAGTCGTCCGCCACCGCCAAGGGCATGTTCGGAACGAACGACAAGGTCGTGCCGTCCCAGTGAAGGATCGTCAGGGCCCAACCCACGATCCAGACGTCGCTCGGCCCCGTGCCCCAGATCGACTGGACGTCCTCGATTGCCCCGCCGTCGACGCTGGACCAGCCCATGCCGTCCCAGTGCTCGATGGTGCCCACGTTGCCCACGGCCCACACGTCGCTCGGGCCCGACGGCCACACCGACAGCACGCGGTAGGCGGTTCCGCGCGACAGGGCGCTAAAGGTCGCGCCGCTGAAGTGGGTGAGGGCGCCGCTCTCCCCGACGGCCCACACGTCGTTCCCGCGCGCCCCCCACACCGACCGGAGCGTCTGGGTCACGCCGCTCGTGACCGGGGACCAGGCGCGGCCGTCCCAGTGTCGAGCCGCACCGTTCAACCCCACGGCCCACACGTCCGTCGCGCCCGTACCCCACACGCACGAGAGGTCCGGCGTCGTGCCGCTCGGCACGCTCGACCACATCGTCCCGTCCCAGTGCACGATTGTCCCGGTCGAGCCCACCGCCCAGACGTCGCTCGCGCTCACTCCCCAGACGGATCGCAAATTGTCCGTCACGCTACTGTCGGCGCTCGACCAGTGGCTCCCGTCCCAGTGCAGGACGGTCCCTCCGCTTCCCACGGCCCACACGTCGCTCCTGCTCGCGCCCCACACCGACTGGAGGTTGACCACCGTGCCGCTCGACGAGGGCGACCATGCCGCGCCGTCCCAGTGCAGGATCGTGCCGCCGCGGCCGACGGCCCACACGTCGTTCGCGCCCGTGCCCCACACCGCGTAGAGCTCGGCGAGCGATCGACTGTCGACCATCGACCAGGCCGTGCCGTCCCCGTGCAGGGTGGTGCCGCCCGTGCCGACTGCCCACACGTCGCTCGCGCGCGTGCCCCACACCGCGTCCAGGTCGTGTCGCGTCCCGCTCTCGGCGTTCGACCAGGCGCTGCCGTCGAAGTGCAGGACCGTCCCGCCCTGGCCCACGGCCCAGACGTCGTCGTGGCCCGTGCCCCACACCGACGCGAGGGTGTTGCCCTGGGGCAAGGGGGTCGACCAGCAAAAGTTATCACGACTACAAATATGGCTCGCATCGATCGCGCCAGCATCCACGTCCACGGCCGAATCCACCGGGCCCGCTTCGGTTGGCGCGTCCGTCGTGCCCGACTCCCGAGCGCCGTCGGGCGGAGAGCTCCCGTCCATCCCGCCGTCGACCGGTCCCCCGTCGCGGCCTCGCCCACCGCAACCCGCGACGAGTAGAGCCGCCGCCATCAGCGCGCGCCACGCAACCGTTCGACGCTCGACACGGCTCGGCGCCCGGGCCCCCACGTGCTCACCCGCGCCGCGCGGCCGCCCCACGGCGGTTCCGCCGCGCCGCGAGCAGGCCGAGGAGCCCGAAGGCGATCCACGCGGCCCCCGCGCCCGATCGATCGCCAGCGCCCCCGGCGACGCGGCAACCGCAGCCGCCGCCTCCCGTGCTGGCGGCCATGCCCGCATCATTGCCTGGCGCCACCGCCGCATCCTGGACCGCGCCGGCGTCGTGCCCCGCGGCGCCCGCGTCGCCCCCGCCCGTGCCCGCGTCCACAGACGCGCCGTGGGCGGCGACGAACATGTCGATGAACGGGAGGTAGCTGTCGGCGCGCACCGCGATGGAGCGGCCCATGGCGCAGGGGTACTCGTTGCCCATGGGGTCGAGGCTGCCGCGCGCGGTCACCCCGACCATGTACTGGGTGCCGCCGAAGGTCATGAAGGTCGGGCCGCCCGAGTCGCCGTAGCACGTGCCCGCCGGATTGTTGCTGGTCGCGAGCTCCCCCGCGTCCATACCGGACACGGCCGTCGGGTCCACGCTGAAGAGCGTCGCCGTGCCGGAGCGCTTGATCCCGGCGTCGTCCGCCATCTCCGCGCTCGAGCCGAAGCCGACCATGACGACCGGCTCGCCCACGTGGGCCTCGAGGGCCGTGCGGTTGACCGGAATGGTGGCGGGGCAATCCCCGTCGAACGCCAGGAGCGCGATGTCGCCGCCCCCGGGCTCGGTGGCGGTGGCGGTCACCTGCAGGGTCGTCGTGGGCGCGAGCTCGTCGTCGCCGAAGAGCGCCGTCAGGCTCGACGGGTCGGCGCCCGCGATGCAGTGGGCCGCGGTCGTGGCGACGCGGGGCGTGATGCACGTCCCGGTGCACTCGCCCGCACCGTCCATGGCCAGAGAGAACACGGCCGGGTAGCCGGTCTCGAGCATGCCGCCCGTGATCGCCCCGCGGCGCGCTCCGACCTCGGCCCTGGGCGCGTCGTCACCGACCCCGCAACCCGCGAGCACGAGCGCGACGACCACCACCATCCAGCACGTCATACCATTCATGGCGTTCATCCTACACTCAACCGCCCGTTCGATGCAGGATGGTGCCGCCCTGCCCCACGGCCCACACGTCGCTCGCGCCCGAGCCCTGCACGGAGCGGAGCCAGTGGAGCGTCCCACTCGTCGAGGGCGACCAGGCCGTGCCGTCCCAGTGAAGGACCGCGCCGCCGTTGCCCACGATCGATGCGTCGGTCGCGCTCGTGCCCCACGCGCCGTAGAGGTCGAGCATCGTTCCGCTCGTGCTGCTGGTCCAGCTCGTCCCGTCCCAGTGCAGGATCGTGCCCCCCTGGCCCACGGCCCACACGTCGCCGGCGCCCGAGCCCCACACGCCGTACACGATGTTGGACGTACCGCTCGAGCTCGCCGTCCAGCTCGTCCCGTCCCAGTGCAGGATCGTGCCGCCCTCCCCCGCGGCCCACATGTCGGTCGCGCTCGTCCCCCACACCGCCCAGAGCGGGTTCGTCGTGCCACCGTCCACTGTGGACCAACCCGTCCCGTCGAAGTGCACGATCGCGCCAGCGTCGCCCACGGCCCACACGTCGCCGGCGCCCGAGCCCCACAGGGCCCGGAGCACACTTGTGGTCCCGCTCACAACTCCCGTCCAGTGGGAGCCGTCCCAATGCCGGATCACACCGCCGTCGCCGACCGCCCAGGCGTTGCTCGCGTCCGAGCCCCACACGCCGTAGAGCGTGCTCGTGGTCGTGGTGTCGACGCTCGACCAGCTCGTCCCGTCCCAATGCAGCGCGGTGCCGCTGTCGCCGACGGCCCACACGTCGCTCGCGCCCGCGATCCACATCGCGTGCAGATGATCGTTGGGCCCGTTGTCGACGCGCGCCCAGGCCGTGCCGTCGAAGTGCACGATGGTGCCGGAGGGGCCCACGGCCCAGGCGTCGCTCGCGGCCGAGCCCCAGATCGACGAGAGCACCTTCGTCGTGCCGCTCGACGAGTTGGACCAGCTGGTGCCGTCCCAGTGCACGATCGTCCCGCCCGTGCCCGCGGCCCAGGCGTCGCTCGGCCCCGTGCCCCACACCGTTTCGAGGGGCGAGGTCGTCCCGCCCGGGAGCGTCGACCACATCGTGCCGTCCCAGTGCACGATCGTCCCCGTCAGGCCGACGGCCCACACGTCACTCGCCCCCGAGCCCCACGCGCTGAAGAGCGTGTTCATCGTACCCGGGTCGACGGTCGACCAGCTCGTCCCGTCGAAGTGCACCACGGCGCCGTCGCGGCCCACGGCCCACACGTCGCTGGCGCCCGAGCCCCACACCGAGAAGAGGTCGCTGGCCGTGCCGCTCGTCGCGGCCGACCACATCGTCCCGTCCCAGTGCAGGATGGTGCCGGCGCCGCCGACGGCCCACACGTCGCCCGCGCCCGTGCCCCACACCGACTCGAGCATGGTGGTCACGCCTGTGGCGACGCTCGACCACATCGTGCCGTCCCAGTGGAAGCTCCCGCCGTCGTCGGCAACCGCCCACGCGTCGCTCGCGCTGTCGGCCCACACGCCCTGCAGCCGGCTCGCGGTGGTCCCCACGTCCGCCTCGGACCATCCGGTGCCGTCCCAGTGCAGGACGGTGTCGGCGTCGCCGACCACCCACACGTCGCTCGCGCCCGTGCCCGCCACGGCGGCGAGGCCGTTGCCCTGGGGCAAGGGGTTCGACCAGCACCATCCGTCGGCGCTGCAGACGGGCGGCGGGGGCGTCGTGCCGCCGTCCGTGCCGCCCTCGCCCGCGCCCGTTTCCGCGGAGGCGTCGGCAGGCGTGCTCCCGTCCATCGTCGTGGTCGCGTCCGTCGTGGTCGCGTCGCCCCCGCCGTCCATGACGCCGCCCTCGGTCGTGCCGCCCGCGTCCATGCCCGCGTCCATGCCCGCGTCTGTGCCACCGCCGCTCTTGCCACAACCCACGACCACGAACGCCGCCGCCACGAGCAGTGCTCCACGCATGACCGCCTGCCCCGCTGGGCCCATCGATGCCATGATCACTCCTGCCCCCTCGGAACAAGGCTCATAACACGAGGGCACCGGCCTTCAAAGGGCCGTCCCAATCGGGGATTCTGCGACGGTAACCGTTCGCTCTGCCGGCCGCGACGCGTGTCCGGAGAGCTCGGGCGCGGGCGCGGCGCGAACGCCGTCAGGCTGGCTCGCGTCCGGGGAACGCCGCCGGGATCTTCTCGTGGAGCCAGCTCAGGGCCTCGTCGAAGACGCCGAAGATGCCGATGGTGTTCGCGCTGTCGTCGGTGATGCGGGCGACCTGCATGCGACCGGCCGCCGTAGCCGTGAGGATCGCGAGGACGGGCGAGCGGCGCAGGAGGTCGGGACGGCGCGCCTGGATCGCGTGCTCGATCTCGGGGTCGCCCCGCTGGGCGGGGCCGCCCCGAAGGTCGTAGAGCCAGCCCATGGCGATGCGCTCGCTCTTGCCGAGCAGACCCTTCTTGATGCGCTGGTCGAGCAGCCAGTCGTCGACGACCGCGAGGAAGTCGTCGTAGGCGGTGTGCAGGTCGTCGATCGCCGGATAGGGGACCGCGGTTCTCTGGAGCCAGACCACGTGATCGGGCCGGAGGGTGAGGGTGAAGTACGTCTGAGTGACGCGACGCTCGCGTGCGGTGGTTTGGCCAGCCGATCCCACGGGACGCAGCATAACCGGTTCTCGGCACGGTGGCCTCTCCTTGGCGCACCGCCCGGCCCCGGCACACCGCCTCAAGTGCCTGGGTGGAGCCACTCGAGCGAACGGCGCAGCGTCTCGGTGCCGTTCGAGTCGGCACAGGTGCCGTGGACGATGACCAGGCGCTCTGCCAGGCGAGGACCGAGCAGGCGGCTTGACGAATCGCGCGTTCTTGCGCGAGCCTAGAAGAGTGTGGCGTTCCCCACGGGGGCTGTCGGCGTTCGCAGTGCTCGCCCCGGTGCTCTTGGCAGCGTGCGGCGGGGGTGGCGCGAAGCCCACGTCGACCGACGGTGGTGTGAGCGACGCCGCCGACGATGGGGCGACCGAAGCCGGGCTCGACCTCTTGCCGAGCGGCGCCACGGTGGCCGCGCCGATGCTGCCGACGCCGCCGGTGCTCACGCCGTGTCCGGACGGATGGCGCACGGTGACGACGGCACCCGACGAGCCGGCGGTGTGCGAGCCCTGGCCCGAGTCGGGCTATCAGAGCTGCTCCGCAGGCCAGGCGCATCTGCCGGGCACGCCGGGCTGCGCAGAAGTGGGCGATGCATGCCCGAGCGGCACGTTCCGCGACGACTTCCCCGCGAGCGCGCACGTGCTCTACGTGCAGGCGGGCGCGGCGGCGGGCGGCGACGGAAGCGACGCCATGCCCTTTGGGGCCATCGCGGACGCCACCGCGGTGGCCACGCCGGGCACGATCATCGCCCTCTCGGCCGGGGACTACGACGAGGCGGTCGAGCTCGACGAGGGCGTGGAGCTCCGTGGGGCGTGTGCCGCAGAGACTCACTTGACCCTGACGACGCCCGGCACGGCGGCGGCGACGATCAGCGTGCGCGGCCCGAACACCGTCGTGCGCGACGTGCTCGTCAGCGGCGCCGCGGGCGGCATCGACGTGGGCATGGGCGCCACCTCGACGATCGAAGGCGTGGCGATCGAGCACGCCACCGCCGTCGCGCTCGAGGTGCATGACGGCGGCAGCGCCACCGTCGACCACGTGGTCATGCGCGATACGGAGCTGGATGCGGACACGCACACCGCCGCATTGGGGCTCTCGGTCGACAACGGCGCCACGGTGACGGCGAGCCACGTCGCCGTCGAGCGCTGCGGGTTCACCGCCATCGGCGCGCAGGGAGCGGGCGCGCGGCTCACGCTTTCCGATTCGGTCGTGAGCCACGCGAGGGTGACCATGACCAGCCGACCGTCGGGCTGGGGAGTCGCCGCGGGCCCCGGCGGCATGGTCGACCTCGACGGCGTGGTCGTGGAGCAGGCCACCTTCGCTGGCCTCTTCGCCGGCCCGGGTGGGCACATCGAAGGATCCTCCGTGCTCGTTCGCGACATCCTCTCCCCAGCCGGCCAAGACCTCTACGGCTACGGCATCTACGCCGGCGGCGGCAGCGTGCACCTCGAGCGGTCACAGCTCACCGCATGCAGCGGGTCCGCGGCGTTGGCCTTCACCACGAGCGCCGACGTCGCGCTCACGGATACGATCGTGGACGACACGGCGCCGAACGCTCGGGGGCACGCGGTTGGCACCGTCGAGGCGGCTCAGGGCGGCGGCGTGTCCCTGACCCGGGTCCTCCTACGGCACGTCCTGGGCCTCGGGCTGTTCGCGGAAAACCCAGAGAGCCATCTCGACCTGACCGACGTGACGGTGAAGGACGTGCGACCGGAGCCCGCAGACGGCGTCGGCGGCAATGGCATGTTCATGGACCTCGGCGCCTCCGCGAGCTTCACGCGCGTCCTCTTCGACGGCGGGCAGGAGGGAGGTGTTCGCGTCGCGGGGGCGGGGGTCGACCTGTCGGGGACGGATTCGACGATCCGCAACGTCGCGCCCGCCGGCGGCACCTTCTTCCACGGGCTGGGCTTCGGGCTCGAGGCGTGGGACGGCGCGCACGTCGACCTCACGCGGGTGGCCATCTCGCACGTCACCGGCGCCGGCGCGTTCTTCAGCGACGCCATGACCGACGTGACGGTCCACGACCTCGGCATCCACGACACCCAGCTCGCCGCGCCGGACGCCGGCGGCACGTCCGGGGACCGATACGGTATGGGCGTCCACGTGCAAAACGGGGCGCGGGTCGACATCGAGCACGCCGTCGTCGCGGACAATCTCGACTTCGGGATCGACGCGCTCCAATCGGGAACGAGCCTGGTGCTCGGCGACGTCCTCGTGCGGGACACGCGCCAGCAGGCGGCCGGCGAGACGAGCGGCTACGGCATCTTTCTCGTCGACGGCGCGCAAGCGACGATCACCGGGGCCCGCCTCGAGCGCAACCACGACGTCTCCGTGTTTGCCTACGGCATGGGCACCGTCGCCGCGTTCTCGGACGTGGAAGTCCTCGACACTCTCGCGAACGACTGTCCCGTCGACACGTGTGGCGGCCCCATGGCCTTCGGCATGCTGAGCCTCGAAGGCGCCTCCATCACGGCCACCCACTTCCTCGTGACACGTTCCGACATGTGCGGCGTGGAGGTCGCGCACGACGCCGGGCTCAATCTAAGCAACGGTGAAGTGTCGCACAACGTAATCGGCGCCAACGTGCAGGTTCCTGGATTCAACGTCCAGCGGATCTCGGACGGCGTCTACTACAAGTACAACGACAGTAACCTCGGCAGCGAGATGCTCCCCGTGCCCGATTTGGGAGGGAGCACGCCCTCCCTGCCGATGCCCGGCGCGATGTGACCGCAGCGCGGCCTGGCCCTTCTCCGCCCTAGAGATGGGTGTCCCTTCTCCGCCCTCCGCCTGGCCCTTCTCCGCCCACACACCACTGGCTCCGCGGCGTCGTGACGTCGCGCGGCTGCGCGTCCGAGCGGTAGCACCGGCAGACGGTCGAGCGTGGGCTCAGAGCGTGTCGAGACAGCGACCAGGTCGTCGATCCCGGTTGAGACGACTCGGCCGAGGAGCCGGTCGGCGAGGAAAGGTCCGTTGCAATTGGTCCGCTGTGGGTGCAAGTAACACGCGACTTGGGGCGGACGAGTTTCTCCTGTTCATCACCCGCCCGTCAGGAGCTTCATGAAAATCGCTGTTGCGCTCGGTTCGGCGGTCGTCCCCGTCTTCCTCTTGCTCGCCGTCCCCGGCACCGCGTCGGCCAACGACTACACCTGGACGGGCTCTCCCGGCTGTGGCGGGTCCGGCTGCAGCGGCTCCTGGGCCGACTCCCAGAACTGGTCGCCCATGGGCGTGCCGGGCTCCGGGGACACCGCGACGATCGGAGCAGTGGGCGGCTCCGACATCTACGTGAGCGGCGCCGCGGGCTCCGGGCTCGCGGGCCTGACCGTGTCGCCGGGGGGCCACGTCACCGACGGCGCGATCGACGTCAGCAGTGGCACCTTCACCTGGAGCGGCGGCGGCTTCGGCGGCGGCGGCCCGATGACCGTCACGCTCGACGCGGGCGTGACCTCGACCCTCACCGGAATGGTCGAGCTCGGAGGCGGCGAGATCGACAACGCCGGCACCTTCGCCTTCGTCTCCGGCGAGCTGCACGGAGACTCCGAAGGCATCTTCCGCAACAGCGGCACCTTCACGGTCACCACGGGTGCCACGACCTTCCGTTACGGCGGCGGCCTGAACACGTGCGACTTCTACAACACGGGCAACTTGGTGGTGGTCGGCTCGGGCCTCACCAACAACCCGGACGGGATGTGGGGGTTCCACAACTCGGGCACGGTGAATTTCACCGGGGGTGGCACGCTCGAGTGGCGGCAGGCGAGCGACACCGAGCACTCCCTCGACGACGGCGGGCAGATCACGGGCACCGGCACGTTGCTCTTCGATGAGCCGGGGTTCGTGTACGGCTCGTCGAGCCCCTCGTCGGTCGTCTCGGTCAGCGGCACCACGACGGTCGCGAGCGGCGCGACCCTCGCCTTCGACCACGGGGCCGACGTCTACGGCGACGCGGGGGGCACGCTCTCGGGTCCCGGCACGCTCGAGTGGCGGGGCGGCGCCTTCCGAGTCGGTATGCCCACCGCTCCGTGGACGTGGACCAGCAACCTGGTCGTGCACATGACCGGCTCGGACGTGAAGAACATGGCGAGCGGCACCATCGACAGCCAGGCGACCATCACGTGGGACGCGGGCGACTTCGGCGCCACGGACTACGCGGATTTCATCAACGAGGGCACGTTCACTGCCACGGGCGATCTGACCATGAACTACAGCCCGGACGGCGGGTTGACGGTCGCCGCGCTCGACAACCGTGGCACGTTCACCAAGAGCGGCGGCACGGGCACGCTCACGGTCAACGACTGGGCCGTGCACAACTACGGCACGCTCACCGGAGCGAGCGGCACCATCGAGCTGCAGCCCAGCTCGAGCCTCGGGCCGCACGTCCTCGAAGCGGGCTCGACGATCGGAGGGTCGGTGCGCGCGGTCTCGGAGGTCTCCTTGATGGGCTCGAGCGGCGTCGCCGCCGGCGGCACCTTGGAGCTCGGCACCAACACGACGATCATGTCGGCCGCCACGCTCGACGGCACCGGCACGCTGACCGGACCGGGGACCGTGCAGATCGACGGCGCGGCCGTCAATGCCGACAGCATGCGCTCCATCACCTTCGCGGCCGACGGCAACGTGTCGTTCACCGCGAACCCGACGACGACGACGCTCTCGGCGACGGATGGGTCTCTGACCTTCGCGGGGACGACCACCTGGACGGGCGGCACGATCGAGATCGAGAGCGGGACGGCCGTCAACAGCGGCACCTGGACCGCCCAGACCGCGAGCACGTTGGACTACAACGGAGGGGGGGCGCGCTTCGATAACACCGGGACGTTCAACGCGGATCCCGGCGCCTCGAACACGCTCGACCTGGCCGTGGGCACGATCAACGAGGGCATGCTCGTCATTGAGAGCGGCACCACCCACATCGGCCCCTGGGGTTTCACCCAGACCGCGGGCACCACGATGCTCGCTGGGGGGAACGTGTCGACGAGCAACGGCGCCATGCCGCCGAGCTTCACCTCCTTCGACATCCAGGGCGGGACGCTCTCGGGCTCGGGGACCATCGACGGGGACGTGACCAGCGAGGGGACGGTCGCACCGGGCAGCACGAGCGCGGCCGGCACCCTGACCATCACCCAGACCTATACGCAGAGCGACACGGGCACCTTCGAGGTCGGGCTCGGCGGCACGAACGCGGGGACCGACTTCGACGTGCTCGCCGTCGAGGGCGACGTGACCCTCGCGGGGACCCTGACCGTGTCGCGCATCGGCGGCTACGTCCCGAGCGTCGGCGACTCGTACAAGGTGCTGACGTCGGGCGGCGCGGACGACGTCGCGGGCACGTTCGCCACCGTGAATCAGCCCGACGGCGTGACGCTCACCACGAGCTACGATCCGATGGACGTGACGCTCGGCGTGACGGCGGTCTCGATTCCGGCCGACGCCGGGATGCCGATGGGCGACGCCGGAGTGTCGATGGGCGACGGCGGGATGCCGACTGGCGACGGCGGGATGCCGACTGGCGACGGTGGCGTGGGCAGCGGCTCCGGCGGCGGCGGCGGCTGCTCGTCGTGTGGCGTGGTGGGCGCAGGCGCGCCGGTCCACGCCCCGGGAGCGCTGGCCCTGCTCGGCGTGGCGATTCGCAATCTGGTTGCGTCGCCGGCGCCGCGCCTGAACCACGACGGAACGGGGCCGGATGCCCTCACGCCGAGGCGGCTGCTGCGGCGTACGCATCCGGCCCGGCCTCACACGTAGCAGAGCGCAATCGAACCGGTGGCCGGGTGCCGGCAGGTCAGCGCCCCGGTGCACCCCGGCCATGAACCCTCGGAAGCAGCTCCCTCGGCTGCACACACTGTCAGGGCCACAGTCGGCGTCGCTGACGCGGCCGCCTGCGGAGGAGGAGTCGCAACCGTCCGTAGCAGCGCAGGCAGTCGAACGCGTCGATGAGCGTGACTGCGTCGGAGCAAGGTCGCCCAGTCGGCGCGCCGACAATCATCACGAGCAGGCCATCGAGCAGCCGGCGCAAGTGGGGGTCGCTCAGCACGAGGGGCGAGCGCAGAGTGGGCGGCTGGAGGGGTGTGGCTTCGGGGACGGTGCGCCTCGGCCCGGCCGTCGTCGGCCGTGGAGAGACGGTGCATGACGAAAGGTGGATGCCCGGTTCGGAAGGGGGCACCCGGTCCCGGCGAGAGCCGGCAAGGCGCCGGGTGCCCACCTCACGCGACGAGCAGGTCGTGGTCGCAGAGGTCGCAATGACAGCGCGACAGCCGTAAGCGAGCACTGGTCGTGCATCGTCATCGACAGCCACGTCGTGGCGTGTCCCAAGGGCAGGAACAACGCTCCGCCGTGAGCTCAGGCTGCGTGCGTCCGCCCGTATCGGTTGTCGAGGAGGATAGGCACGACGTCACCCGAGCGAGTCGCCACGACTCCAGACGGCCGAGGCCCTGCGGACAGCGTCCAACCTCAGGGCAGGCCCATCACCATGACCGGTGAGTCCTGGTTCGACGTGGTCGCGTTGCCGACCTGGCCCTCGTCGTTGGCTCCCCAACACCAAACTCCGCCTGCGGCGACGGCACATGTGTGGTGCTGGCCGGCGGAGATCGAGGACGTTTCCAGAAGCCCCGACACGGGGGATGGTGCATGGCTTGCGGTGGGGCTCGATCCATTGCCGAGCTGGCCGGCGACATTGGCTCCCCAGCAGTAGGTGCTTCCGTCCGTGCTGTGGGCGCAGGTATGGAACTGGACGACGGCTCCGCCGCCGATGGCGACATGGTCGATGTTGGTGAGCGTGCCGGTGTCCATGGCGCCGTGGACCTGCACCGGTGCATCGGCGTCCGTGGTCGTGCCGTCTCCGATCTGACCGTCCAAGTTGCTTCCCCAGCACCACAGGGCGCCGCTGGTCTCAATCGCACAGGCATCGAGAAAGGCCACGGCCAGGGCGACAGCATCGGTGAGGCCGGATACAGGCGTCGGCGCCGCTCGATCCATCGTGGTGCCGTCGCCGAGCTGGCCCGAGCTGCCGTGGCCCCAACACGAGACGCCGCCGCTCGATTCGAGCGCGCAGGTGAACGTGGCGCCTCCGTCCACTGCCGTGGCATCCGACAGGCCCGGCACCGCCACCGGCGTGGTGGCGTTGGTCGTGCTGCCGTCGCCGAGCTGCCCGCGGAGGTTGAAGCCCCAGCAGGCGACATGGTGATCGCTCGTCACGACGCAGTTGTGGGCCGTCCCGGCGCCCAGGGCGAGCGCGCCCGAGATGCCGGCCACGAGGGTCGGGTGGTCGCTCAGGGTCGATGTGCTTCCGTCGCCGAGCTGTCCGTAGGCGTTGTCGCCCCAGCACGCGACAGAGCCGTCGCCGAGCAGGGCGCAGGTGTGGTGTTCGCCTGCGGCGATGGCCGTTGCCGGCTCGGGCAACCCCGTCACCTCCACCGCGGTCGTGCGCTGCATCGTCGTACCGTCACCGAGCTGTCCGTAGGCGTTGGCGCCCCAGCAGAAGACGCGTCCCGTCGAATAGAGGACGCAGCTATGGTTTCCGTCCGCGGCGACTTGCACGGGCGTTCCGGGTCCGGCATCGGGAAGGCCCGCATCCACGGGCCCGGCGTCGACGCCCCCGTCCATCGCCCCAGCATCGCCGAGTCCGGCGTCCACGTCGTTGCCCGTGAGCTGGATGTGCAGCGTCGCAGGCGCCTCTCCGAAGGTGCCGGATACGCTCCCCTCCGCCACGAGCCCGCCGCTCCCGTCGAGCGCACTCGCCGTCACGCGGAAGTGCCGCGACCGGTCGCCTCCTTTGGGCGTCACGCCGATGCGAACCGCCCAGGCGGGCGCCGAGAAGTCCTTGGTTCCCGCGTCCGAGAGCGCGTCCATGGCGGCTCCGCCCTCCACCGCGACGCGCAGCGACGACGTGGCCGTGCGCACCGCCGGGTCGGCGTCCACGAGGACGACGACCTCGTTGGGAACGCCGTTGCCGCCGCACGCGGAGACCGCGCCCACGAAAGTGAGACAGCATGCAAGTCTGATCGCACGATGCCTCATCGGCTCTCGCCGAGCGCTTGCACGCTCCAGTCGACTGCCGAGCCGCTGCCGTTCGAGGTCGCGATCAGCACACCGGCAACCACTCCGCCCGCCACCACTACGCCAACGATCGTCCAGAACCACCAGCGCGACAGTAGGCCGCCTCCGTTGCCTTCGTGTCCTGATGCCGGCGGGGCGCCCGAGGTCGCCGCGGCGTCGTGGCCTGCAGCGGCCCGGGCGGCTTGGGCCGACGTGGGAACGCGGTGCTGCTCGGCTTGCAGCACTTCGATGCGTCGCTGAACCTCGGCGCGGCTCGCCGCATCGGGCGGCGCTCGATCCAGATAGGCTTGGAAGGCCTGGAGCGCTTCGCGGTCGCGTCGCAGCCGGTCGGCAGCGCTGCCGATGTTGTAGAGAAGCTCGGGCCTGGAGCTCAGCCGATAGGCCTGCCGGAAGAGCCGCAGCGCGTCCTCGAAGCGGCCTTGCGCGAAGGCCGCCCGGCCCTCATCGAAGAGCGCGTGTGCCTGCGCATCATGGTTGCCTGCGTCGGATCCCGGAGCCGTGCCGCTGTGCACTCCGTGGTCGCTTTGGTGACCCGCGGCCGGTTGCGCCCGCGCCGTCGAGGCGAAGCCCGAGAGGGTTCCGCCTAGAAGCAGGATCAGGACGAGGATATGGCCGGGTCGCACGCTCGGAGCTCCACGTACCATCGTATCGCAGACCGCCGCGCGCGCGCGAGGTCGAGGTGCCGGCCGTCTGCTCCGTCTCCGCGGGCGTTGCGGCCCTCGCGGCCCGCGGCCGCATGCACGCCGCCGACGTGGGCGCGGCGCGCTGGATTGACGTGGACACACCCGAGGCCCACGCCGAGGCCGAGCGCTTGCACGCGCCACCGCGGGCGGGCGCGGTCGCGGGCGCGGGGGTCGCGGGCGCGGGGGTCGCGGGCGCGGGGGTCGCGGGCGCGGGAGTCGCGGGCGCGGGGAGTCGCGGGCGCGGGGAGGCGCGGGCGCGGGAGGCGCGGGCGCGGGGAAGGCGCGGGCGCGGGGACACCCACAAGGCGCGGGCGCGGGGACACCCACAGGTCGCGGGCGCGGGGACGCGGGCGCGAGGGGGCGCGGGCGCGGGGAGGGGGGCGCGGGCGCGGGGACACCCACGGCGCGGGGCGCGGGCGCGGGCGGGGCGCGGGCGCGGGGACACCCACGGTTCCGCGGGGGCGCGGGGCGGCCGCCGGGGACGGGCGCGGGGACACCCACGGGCGGGCGCGGGGACACCCACGGTTCCGCGGGGGCGCGGGGCACAGCGCGGGCGCGGGCAGCGCGGGCGCGGGGACACCCACGGTTCCGCGAGGGCGCGGGGCACAGCGCGGGCGCGGGGACACCCACGGTTCCGCGGGGGCGCGGGGCGGCCGCCGGGGACGGGGGGACGCGGGCGCGGGGACACCCACGGTTCCGCGGGGGCGCGGGGCACAGCGCGGGCGCGGGGACACCCACGGTTCCGCGCGGGCGCGGGGCGGCCGCCGGGGACGGGGGGACGCGGGCGCGGGGACACCCACGGTTCCGCGGGGGCGCGGGGCACAGCGCGGGCGCGGGGACACCCACGGTTCCGCGCGGGCGCGGGGCGGCCGCCGGACACCCAAGCGGGGCGGTTCCGGGCGCGGGGAGGGCGGGTCCGGGCGCGGGGGGGTCCGGGCGCGGGGACGGGGTCCGGGCGCGGGGACACCCACCGCGGGCGGGCGCGGTTCCGAGCGGGCGGGCGCGGGGACACCCACGGGGGGTCCGGGCGCGGGGACACCCACCGCGGGCGGGCGCGGTTCCGGGCGGGCGGGCGCGGGGACACCACGGGGGGTCCGGGCGCGGGGGGTCCGGGCGCGGGGACACCCACCGCGGGCGGGCGCGGTTCCGGGCGGGCGGGAGGCGGGGCGGGCGCGGGGGGCGGGCGCGGGGAGGGGCGGGCGCGGGTGGCACGGCGGGCGCGGGGAGCACGGCGGGCGCGGGGACACCCACGGTTCCGCGGAGATCCGCGGGCGCGGGGACACCCACGGTTCCGGGGCGGTTCCGGGTTCCGGGCGCGGGGACACCAGGTTCCGGGCGCGGGGACACCCACAGAGGTTCCGGGCGCGCGAAGGCGGGGCCCGAGGACACCCACAAGAGGTGGAGCCCGAGGAGGTGGAGCCCGAGGATGGAGCCCGAGGAGCCCGAGGACACCCATAACGAGGGCGGTAGAGTTTCCCGGCCACCGTTCGGCGTCCTGCTCCGAGCTGGGGCGTAGGAGCCGCTCGACGTTCCGCTTCGAGCTATGAGGGACGCCGAGATGGACGCCTGTTGCGTCGTGCATCCGGAGGACGCACCTCGCCACGGACGCGCAGGACGGGGTGCGCACCGACGCGCAGCTTCAGGCGTCGTTCATGCTGCGGCGTACATCCGCTGCGCGGCGCGACTACCCTTGACCTTCTGCAGGCCGAGGCGTTCTCGCTCGGTGTCGATGGCGTCTGCGTGGCCGACCATCGTGAAGAAGCTCTTCGCGTAGCCGCGAAGTGTCGCGACGAAATGCTCGGGCGCGATTCCGAGACGCTGGAGGCACGACGTCGCCGCGAAAGAGAGCACACCCGACTTGCCATCCGTTCGAAGAGCCCTCCCAACCTGCTCGAGAAGCTCGATGTATGAACCCAGCGTCATCGGGAGAGCACGAGGCGCGTTCTTCGCCGTGCTCGACGTCGTCTGCAGCCTGCCCGTGAGCTCAGGCGCGAACGCAACAAGCGGCGCCTGCGGTGGCCCGGCGCGCTTGGTGGCCGAGCGCTTTCGCTTGCGACCCCTGCCCTCGTTCGCTGCCGCCATCTTTCTCCGTGCTCGCCTGCGGCCTGCCGCCTCGAACAGGCGAGCCTGAATCGACGTGAAGTCCGCGGCCTCGAGCCTCTTCGCGAGCCCCGCCCGCACCGGATTCAGGTCCACGTAGCTCATGCACGTGATGAGCGCTCCCTCATCGAGAAGCGCCTGGCTCTTGAATCGCCCCTCCCAGAACCGCCCCGTGCACCCGTCTTCCGCGTTCGCGCGACGCGCGATCCACTCGTTGAGGCACCGCATGAACCAGCTCAGGTCCCCGAGCCGCTCGCGCCACGGTGCCAGCGCTGGCTTCCGAGCGCGCACTGGCAACTCGCGAATCGCCTTCGCCGTCGGCGCGAACACCACCCTCAGCCGATCGAGCACCTCATCGTCATTCCACCCCTGCGCACGCTCGGGCGCGAGCCCGAGCACGAGATGAAAGTGGTTCGACATCACCGCGTACGCGCAGATGTCGACCGCAAACACCGCCGACAGGACCCGCATCCGTTCGACCAACCACGGCTTACGATGGTCGAAGCTCTTCCCAGTGACGACATCCTCTCCACACAGAAACGCCCGCCGCACACACCGCGAGATGCAGTGATAGTACGGCGTTGACGATACACGCACCTGCTCCCGACGAGATCGCGTCATGCCGGCCTTCTCGGTCCAGACGCCCCGCCCGTTGCGCAGGAGATGGGTGTCCCTGGACGCACTGCCTCTGGAGATGGGTGTCCCTGGACGCACTCCCCCCTGGACGTGGGAGATGGGTGTCCCTGGACGCACTCCGTGGACGCACCTGGACGCACCTGGAGATGGGTGTCCCTGGACGCACTGGCTGGACGCACCGGCGCCTGGAGATGGGTGTCCCTGGACGCACCTGGACGCACTCTGGACGCACTCTGCTCCGCCTGGAGATGGGTGTCCCTGGACGCATGGAGATGGGTGTCCCTGGACGCACCTGGGACGCATCCCTGGACGCACTCTCTGGACGCACCGGCGCCTGGAGATGGGTGTCCCTGGACGCACTCTGGACGCACTCTGCTCTGGCGCCTGGAGATGGGTGTCCCTGGACGCACTCCGCTGGACGCACTCCGTGGACGACACGGCGCCGAACGCTCGGGGGCACGCGGTTGGCACCGTCGAGGCGGCTCAGGGCGGCGGCGTGTCCCTGACCCGGGTCCTCCTACGGCACGTCCTGGGCCTCGGGCTGTTCGCGGAAAACCCAGAGAGCCATCTCGACCTGACCGACGTGACGGTGAAGGACGTGCGACCGGAGCCCGCAGACGGCGTCGGCGGCAATGGCATGTTCATGGACCTCGGCGCCTCCGCGAGCTTCACGCGCGTCCTCTTCGACGGCGGGCAGGAGGGAGGTGTTCGCGTCGCGGGGGCGGGGGTCGACCTGTCGGGGACGGATCCGACGATCCGCAACGTCGCGCCCGCCGGCGGCACCTTCTTCCACGGGCTGGGCTTCGGGCTCGAGGCGTGGGACGGCGCGCACGTCGACCTCACGCGGGTGGCCATCTCGCACGTCACCGGCGCCGGCGCGTTCTTCAGCGACGCCATGACCGACGTGACGGTCCACGACCTCGGCATCCACGACACCCAGCTCGCCGCGCCGGACGCCGGCGGCACGTCCGGGGACCGATACGGTATGGGCGTCCACGTGCAAAACGGGGCGCGGGTCGACATCGAGCACGCCGTCGTCGCGGACAATCTCGACTTCGGGATCGACGCGCTCCAATCGGGAACGAGCCTGGTGCTCGGCGACGTCCTCGTGCGGGACACGCGCCAGCAGGCGGCCGGCGAGACGAGCGGCTACGGCATCTTTCTCGTCGACGGCGCGCAAGCGACGATCACCGGGGCCCGCCTCGAGCGCAACCACGACGTCTCCGTGTTTGCCTACGGCATGGGCACCGTCGCCGCGTTCTCGGACGTGGAAGTCCTCGACACTCTCGCGAACGACTGTCCCGTCGACACGTGTGGCGGCCCCATGGCCTTCGGCATGCTGAGCCTCGAAGGCGCCTCCATCACGGCCACCCACTTCCTCGTGACACGTTCCGACATGTGCGGCGTGGAGGTCGCGCACGACGCCGGGCTCGATCTAAGCAACGGTGAAGTGTCGCACAACGTAATCGGCGCCAACGTGCAGGTTCCTGGATTCAACGTCCAGCGGATCTCGGACGGCGTCTACTACAAGTACAACGACAGTAACCTCGGCAGCGAGATGCTCCCCGTGCCCGATTTGGGAGGGAGCACGCCCTCCCTGCCGATGCCCGGCGCGATGTGACCGCAGCGCGGCCTGGCCGGAGCGGGCTCCTCAGGGTCGCCATCCGCCATGCTTGGGCAGCATCTCGACGGCGGTCTCGAGGCGAGCTTTCCCGCCCGCAGCCCCGTCGCCCCACGAACCGTGGCCCCGCGCGAGGCCATCCGCGCTATCCTCCCGGCCGCACCAGGCGGTGGCCGGGGAGGGTCGCCGCACAAGGGGGTCCAGCATGGACGCGGACGAGATCCGGGATACGTTCGAGCAGCGCGGCATTCGCAAGGTCAAGGTCGGCGGCTTCGACATCGACGGCGTGCTGCGCGGCAAGCTCATCTCTCTCGACAAGTTCTGGTCGGCCGTGAAGCAGGGTTTCGGCTTCTGCGACGTGATCTTCGGCTGGGACGTGACCGACAGGCTCTACGACAACGCCACCGTTACAGGCTTTCAGACGGGCTACCCGGACGCCCTCGCGCGCATCGATCTCTCGACCTTCCGCGTGCTGCCGAGCGAGCCCGACACGGCCTGCTTCCTCGCCGACTTCCACACACCCGACGGCAAGCCCCACCCTGCCTGCCCCCGCAACCTGCTCAAGGCCGTCGTGGCGCGCGCCGAGGCGAGCGGCTACCGGCCCAAGCTCTCGGGCGAGCTCGAGTTCTGGGTCTTCCGCGAGACGGGCCAGAGCCTCGAGGCGAAGGGCTACCGGGACCTCGACCCGCTTACCCACGGCATGTTCGGCTACTCCTGGGTGCGCGAAGGGCAGCAGGCCGGGTTCGTGCACGACATGCTCGACACGATGCACGCCTTCGACATCGAGGTGGAGGGGCTGCACACCGAGACGGGGCCGGGCGTGTGGGAAGCGGCAATCCGCTACGACGACGCAGTGGCCGCAGCCGACAAGTGCGCCCTGTTCAAGGCCACGATGAAGCAGCTGTGCGCGGCTCGCGGTCTGAGCGTCACGTTCATGGCGAAGTGGAACGCCGACCTGCCCGGCTCGAGCGGACACATCCACCAGAGCCTCTGGGACGGCGAGGGCCAGGTGAACCTCTTCCACGACCCGAAGGCGAAGGACAGCCTGTCGACCCTCGCCCGCCATTACCTCGGCGGTCTCGTGAAGCTCGCGCCGGAGCTCACCGCCCTCTACTCGCCCTTCGTCAACACCTACAAGCGCTACGTGCCCGGCGTGTGGGCGCCGCTCAAGGCGACCTGGGGCGTCGAGAACCGCACCTGCGCGGTGCGCGTGATCGACGGGCCCGGCGCGACCGCGACGCGCGTCGAGTACCGCCAGACCGCAGCCGACATCCATCCGCACACCGCCATGGCCACCTGCCTCGGCGCGGGCCTGTGGGGCATCGCGAACGCCGTCGAGCCGCCGCCGCCCACCGAGGGCGACGCCACGGCCACCGGCGTCGACGCACCTTCCCTGCCGGGCACCCTCGAGGCCGCGACGGCGCTGCTGCGCGAGAGCGACGCGGCGCGCGAGATCCTCGGCGAGGCCTTCGTCGACCACTACGTGCGCACGCGCGAGTGGGAGGCGCGGCAGTATCAGCGCGCCGTCAGCGACTGGGAGCTGCGTCGCTACTTCGAGGCCGTATGACCCGGTCGTCGTCCATCGGAGCCCGCGAGCGAAGAGCCTGACATGCGACCCCTGCGTTTCTTGTCCAATCGTCCCGTGCGGCTACCGCGCCTTCGGCCCTACGTGCCCGAGCCCGGCGACCCGGCCATCTTCTGGTTCAACGCCGAGCGCGAAGAGGTCGTGCGCGACGTGGTCGACCGCGTCGTCGAACGGCGCCAGGCCGGTCGTGAGCAGCTCGAGTATGCCCTCAACGAGGCCGCCCAGGCCGAGATCCGCCGCCTCGGTCAGCAGCGCGACGCCGAGACGAGCGAGAGCCTCGGCTTCTGGAAGGGCCTCGCACGGCGCATCTCGCGCATGAGCGATGCGGAGAAGGTCGACGCCCTGCGCTCCATCGCGGGCCACATGGCCCACGACGTGGCGGGCAACTTCGACCCGCGCGTCTACCGCATGGCCACGCGCATCGTCCCGAAGGTGCTCACCGGCATCATGCACCCGACGCACCTGCCGCTCGATCTGCTCGACCGCCACCACTCCTACGTGGACGACGCGCTCACGATCGAGGGCGACACGGAGCTGCTCGGCCGGCTCTCCCGCCAGGGCACGCTGGTCTTCGTCCCGACCCACTCGTCGAACCTGGACTCGATCGTCCTCGGCTACGCGCTCATGCGCTCGAGTCTGCCGCCGGTCGTCTACGGCGCGGGCAAGAACCTCTTCAGTAACCCCATCACCAGCTTCTTCATGCACAACCTGGGGGCCTACCGCGTGGACCGGCGCGTCAAGACCAGCCTCTACAAGGACGTGCTCAAGAGCTACGCAGGCGTGATGGTGGAGCGGGGCTACCACTCCCTCTTCTTCCCGGGCGGCACGCGCAGCCGCTCCGGCCTCATCGAGGGTCACCTCAAGCTCGGCCTCGCCGGCAGCGCGGTCGAGGCCTTCGCGCGCAACGAGATCCGCGGCATCCACCGGCCGGTCTGGTTCGTGCCGACGACGATCAACTACGCCCTGGTGCTCGAGGCGGAGACGCTCGTCGAGGACTGGCTCAAGGAAGAAGGCAAGGCGCGTTACATCATCGAGGACGACGAGTTCTCGCGCATCGACCGGTGGATTCGCATTCTTCCGCAAGCTGGTCGGCCTCTCGGGCGCCTGCGTGCTGCGCTTCGGCCAGCCGGTGGACCCCTTCGGCAACGTGGTGGACGACGAGGGGCGCTCCCTCTCGCCCACGGGCCGGCCCATCGACCCCGCCACCTACGTGTTGCACCGGGGCAAGCCGCGCATCGACGCGGCGCGGGATGCGGCCTACACACGGGAACTCGGGGATTCTCTCGTCACGCGCTACCGGGCCGAGACGGTCGTCATGTCGACGCAGCTCGTCGCCCACGTCCTGTACCGGCGGCTCGTGCGGAGCACCGAAGGGGTCGACCTCTTCGCGCGCCTCCGGATGCGGGGCGAGGTGTCCATGGGGCGCGCCGATCTGCTCGCGGACGTGGGCGAGACGCGCGACCGGCTCCTCGGCCTGGCGCAGGAAGGCGCCGTGCACGTGAGCGCCCTGCTCACCGACGCGACCCCCGAGCAGATCGTCGAGCGGGCCCTCGGCGCCTGGACGGGATACCACTCGCGCTTCGCCGCGCTCGAGCAGGGCGCGCAGGTCAGCATCGAGGACCCGACGCTGTTGCTCTACTACCAGAACCGCCTCGTCCCCTGGGCCGACCACATCGCGGGCGAGACGGATTCGGACGGCCGCACGGGAGATCGCCGCGATGGAGGTGCGTCGATGAGCATGAAGGTCGGGATCCTGGGCGGCGGCGGCTTCGGGCGGGGCCTCGCCTCGGCGGCCGCCCGCGCTGGCTGCGAGGTACACGTCGTGAGCCGCCACCCGACCGAGCGCCAGGCCGGCGACGGCCCGGTACACTTCACGGGACGGCTGGCCGACCTGGCCGACGCCGAGATCATCTTCCTCGCCGTGCCCTCGGAGCACGTGGCGAGCTACGCCCGCGACGTGGGCGAGCACCTCGACGGCAGCCATCTGCTCGTGCACGTCAGCCGCGGCCTCGTCGGCGACGAGCTGCGGACGCTCACCGACCTGTTGCGCGCCGAGACGCCGTGCCGGCGCGTCGGCGCCCTCGGCGGACCGCTCGTGGCCGACGCCCTGGCCGAAGGCCGACCTTCGGGGGCGGTCGTCGGCACACGCTTCCCCGAGGTCGCCGAAGCGGTGCGCCACGCCATCGGCGGACCGACCCTGCGCATCTACCAGACGACCGACGTGCGCGGCGTGGAGGTGGCGAGCGCGATGGTGGGCCTTTTGGCCCTCGCCTGCGGCATCGCCCAGGGCCTCGGCGTCGGGCCGGCCACCCTGGCCGTGATGGCGACGCGCGGCATGGCGGAGGCGGCACGTGTGGGGAGCTGCTTCGGCGGCGAGGGGGCGACCTTCTTCGGCCTCGCGGGCTTCGGCGATCTCATCGCCGCGATCGCGGGCGACGAGCGCCCGGAGATCCGCCTCGGGCGCGCCATCGCGCGGGGCGTGCCCATGGAAGAGGCGAGCCGGGAAGTGGGCGCGTACATCGAGGGCGTGACCATCGCGCGCCGGGTGGCCACCTGGGCCGAGCGCACCGGCATCGAGGTGCCCATCACGGCGGTCGTCGCCGACGGGGTCGAAGGACGCATCGACGCGGAGGAAGGCATCGCCCGCCTGATGACCCGTGAGGTGCGCTCGGAGTAGGGGGCGGCGAGCCCCATCGGTTGACAGGGACCGGGGGAGGGCCGACAGTTTCCCCCCGGCGCCATGAATTCCGTCTGGAGCTTTCCGACGCGCATCCTCTTCGGCGAGGGTGCAACGGCCGAAACGGGGCCCGAGGCCGAGCGCCTCGGCGGGACGAAGGCCTTGCTCGTCACCGACAAGGGCGTCGTCGAGGCCGGCCTCACCGAGGACGTGGGCAAGGCCCTGCGCCAGCGAAAGATCGCCTTCGACGTGTTCGACGCGGTCTCCTCGAACCCGCTCGAGAAGGAGGTCCTGGCGGCGGCCCGGGCCTACGCCGACGCGGAGGCCAACATGGTCATCGCCGTCGGTGGCGGAAGCCCCCTCGACGTGGCCAAGCTGGTGCGCCTCCTGGCGGTGCACGAGCCGCCGCTCCTCTCGTACGACGACGCGGCCGGCGGCGACGCCAAGATCACCGGCGACCTGCCGCCCATGATCGCCCTGCCGACCACGGCGGGCACCGGCAGCGAGGTGGGCCGCAGCGGCGTCGTCACCATCGAGGAGACGGGCAAGAAGACCGTCATCTTCTCCCCGAAGCTCATGCCGAACGTGGCGATCCTCGATCCGCTGCTGACGACGACCATGCCGCCCGCCACGACGGCGGCCACGGGCTTCGACGCCCTCACCCACTGCATCGAGGCCTACTGCGCCAAGGGCGACCACCCCATGGCCGACGCCATCGCCCTCGAGGGCATCGACCTCATCGCCCAGAGCCTCGAGCGCGTGGTGCACGACGGCAAGGACCTCGAGGCGCGCGGCAACATGCTCAAGGCCGCCATGATGGGCGCGGTCGCGTTCCAGAAGGGCCTCGGGGCCTGCCACTCCCTCGCCCATCCCCTGTCGGCCGAGCACGGCCTGCACCACGGCCTCGCCAACGCCCTGTGCCTGCCCTCGGTCCTCGACTTCAACCGCACGGCGATCCCGGTGCGCATCGCGCGCGTGGCGCGGGTGCTCGGGGTGCGCGGCGACGACGTGGAGACGCCGGCCTTCGAGTGCGCCGGAGCGGTGCGCGCCCTGCGGCGCAAGGTGGGGCTGCCCGAGGGCCTGGCGGCGGTCGGCATCGAGGAAGACATGCTGCCCAAGCTCGCGCAGCTCGCCTTCGAGGACGCCTGCCACCAGATGAACCCGCGCCCCTGCACGCGGGACGACATGCTCGCGCTCTACCGCGCGGCGCTCTGACGGCGTCTACCTGCGCTGCGGCTTCATGGGTTGGTACAGCCCGGCCCCGCCCTACGGCTGGTACGAAAGCCCGCTCTTCGGGCTCCCGCTCGTAGTGGAGCGCCCCGCTCACGGCGTGAGAACGTAGCCCGCTCCGGTCGAGACGGCTCCCGAGTAGTCGTATGCGATCTGCCGATAGGTCGAGCCGTCGGGGCTCGTGAAGCCGATGGTCGCGCTGCCGCCCCCCGTGCCCTGCACGTTGCAGTAGTGGAGCTCGACCCGCCCGTCCTCGTGGAGCCATGCCTGGAAGGTCAGGCGGGCCGTGTCGTCGGCCGTCAGCGTCCACCGCTCCCAGGCGACGACGAAGGTGCGGTCCGGCGCCGTCCCGAACACCTTGGTCGCGACGTCCGTCGACAGACCGGTGCGGGGCGCGATGTCGTCCCAGAAGGGCGCGACCATCCCTTGCGGGGTAGCGCCCACGAGCGAAAGCGGCTGGTTGTTGGGCTGGGGGACGTAATACCCAGCGGTACTGGACGAGAGCTGCAAATAGCCATTCGAGTCGATCGCGTAGTAGCTCGTCGCCTGCCCCAGCAACGTGAACGTGAAGGGCAGAGGCGTTGGAAGGGTGTACGTCTCGTCGCCGAAGAGCATGAAGGTGGCGCCGGTCATGTCCGCGCAGGGCATCGTGGAGTTCTGGACGCAGGTCGACGGGCCTATTCCGAGGCATGTCCAGCCCGGCTCGGTCTGACAGAGGTTCGAGCAGCCATCGCCGGCCGTCGTGTTGCCGTCGTCGCAGGTCTCGCCGTCACCGTAGTCGATGACGTAGTTGCCGCAGACGAACGTGCAGGTCGAAGGCGTCCCGGCGCAGTGGTAGCCCGGCTCGACCTGACAGTAGCTGGAGCAGCCGTCGCCGCCCATCGCGTTGCCGTCGTCGCACGCCTCGCCGGGCTCGACGATGCCGTCGCCGCACGGTGGCGACGAGAAGTCGACGGTGACCGGTTCTGACATGTTGTAAGGGGCGTCGCTCACGGCCACGACCTGCGTCATGTCGGACGAGCCCCTGTTGTCGAGGACCAACAAGGCCGAGCCGAAATCGCTCGCAGTGTCGAGGCATGTCGTGGCCTCGCAGTCGGTGAGCGCGCTGATGACGGGTGCTGCGCCCCCTGTCACGTTCACGACGACAGTCGCCCCTGCCGGAACGGTCACCTGGTACCACAGCGCATTGCTTCCGCCCCCGGGGGAAATGCCGCCGGGCAAGTCGCAGGAGCCATCGGTGGGCAGGAAAGCGTGTCCGCTGGCGAGGTCCACGCTCACGGTCGAGGGGACGGTGACCGGCGTCGCCGTGGCGCAGTCGGCGTTGGCGGCGGCAGGCTCACACGCCCCCGTTGGATAGCCTTCGCGGCAGGCATAGCCGGGCTCGATGGCACAGTGGGCGGAGCAGCCGTCGCCGCCCATGTAATTGCCGTCGTCGCACGTCTCACCCAAGTTGGGGCTGCCGTTGCCGCAGCTCGGGGAACAGTAGGAGGGAGCACCGATGCACACGTTGTTACCCTCAATCTGGCACGTGCCCGAGCAGCCATCGCCGCCCATCAGGTTGCCGTCGTCGCAGGTCTCGCCCGCTTCGATCACCCCGTCGCCGCAGCCGACGGGAGCGCAGCTCACGGTCAGGTCGAAGGCGTCGCCGGTGTCGTCCGGGGACGCGTTGTCCTCGACGATGTAGTACTCGTCGCCGGGGTTGGCCGTGAAGCTCACGGACTGGCCCGCGGGATGGTACGGGAACGATCGCGACACGCACATCGCGGAGGAGTCGCAGGGCACGGAGTCGCCTCCCGTCGACATGGCGCGTAGCTCGGCGGTGGCGGAGGGCGAGCTGGCGCGGATGACGACGGCCGTCGGCGTCGTGCCGTCGTACCGGAAACGGAAGATGTGCTCGGGTGCGGAGTCGTTACCGTCGCCGGGCCCGTCGACGCAGCTCGGGTCGTAGGGCCCGAGGTCCGTCGAGCCTCCGACGGTCGTCGAGGACAGGGTCCCGGTCGCGCAGGTCAGGAACATCGGGTCGGCATCGGGGCAGAGCGTGTCCGCGGCGCAGGTGCCGGTCGACGAATCGCAGACGTCGCCCGCCGAGCACGTGGTGCGGGATGCCTCCACCAAGCAGCCGTGCGCGTCGGGGTCGCAGTGCACGGCTTGCCCGGCCTCGCAGCGGTCGGCCGCCGGGCACGTGGTGACGAGGCTGCACGGGTCCACGCAGGCGGCGGTCCCGCTCGAGGCGTCGCAGACCTGGCCCGTCGCCGCGCAGTCGGTCGTCGTGTCCATGGTGCAGCCGAAGCCGGTCGGACCACACACGTGCAAGGTGTCGCCGCTGCAGCTCACGCCGGGCGTGCACGGGGTCGCACCGGCGCACGGGTCGCTGGCGGCCGTACGGCAGATCGGGGGAGCCCCGCTGGCATCGCAGTAGCCGTAGGTCTCGCTGGTGCAGTCGGTGCGGGTCTCGACGTAGCAGCCGAACCCGTCGCGCTTGCACTGCACCAGGGTGGGTCCGTCGCAGCTCGACGAGTCGTGGTCGGTGCACGTGGTCTCCGAGGGACACGGGTCGTAGCCGCCGAGGTTGCAGTCCGCGCCCGTGCCCGTCGTCTCGCAACTGCCGAGCCACATGAAGCAGTCTGTCGGGACCTTCACGAGGCAGCCATAGGCGTTCGGGGCGCAGGTCTCGAGGGTGGTCCCGTCGGCGCAGTCGGTGGCGCCCGCGGTGGTGCACCGGTCGGCGGCGGAAATCGAGGCGCAGGGGTCCGTCCCGGGGAGACAGGAGGCCGTGCCACCGCCGTCGACACAGGTACCACTCGACGCGGCGACGCAGTCCGTGACCGTCTGCACGAGGCAACCGCTCGCGTTCGGCTCGCAGTCGACCAGGGTGTCGCCGCTGCAGCTCGCGCCGGCGGTAACGCAGCGATTGGTGGGCGGCACCAGAGCACAGGGCCCCGCGTCCGTTCCGCTCCCGTCCAAAGGAGCGCCGTCCATCGCGCCCGCGTCGAGAGGCCCGCCCTCCATGGCGCCCGCATCCGCACGCCCGGCGTCCAGGGGCCCGCCGTCCATCGCGCCCGCGTCCAGGGGCCCGCCGTCCATCGCACCCGCGTCCGCATGCCCGCCGTCCGTTTGCCCAGCTTCGGACCGTCCCCCGTCGCCGCCACCATCGACTCCCGACATGGTGTTCGATGACCCGCACGCGGTGAGCACAAAGACGGAGGCGGTAGCGAACGCACGAAGGTTAGGCATGGGGCTCCCGAAAGTGGGCACTCTTGACTACAGGAGGAGAAGCGCCCGCTTCGGCGCACCTGGATAGGCGGGCCGGCGCAGGTCAGGACGGGGACGCGAAGGCCCCATGGTATTCGCTTCTCACCGTTCGGCGAAGGAGCTCCCTCCCGGGCCCCGGAACGCCCGCTCCTGACGTGCCAGCCGACGCTTCGCGCGCCCGGAGACGGGCACCGTTGCCGAAGGCGAGCGCCGGCCGCCCGTCGCGACGTCGCGCGCCCGCTACTCTTGCTGCAGGTCTTCGAGGAGCGCCGCCACGAGCAAGTCGGCGAGGTGCGTGTCGCCGTCGCGGTTGAGGTGCACGCCGTCGTCGCGCGCGAGCCCGCGTCCCTGCCAGCGCGCGAACGAGCCGGCGCCGCCCATCGCCGAGTAGGCGTCCCAGTAGGCGCAGTGGGTCTGGTGCGCCACGTCCCGGAGCTTTCGAGCGAGCGGCGCGATGTAGGCCGCGTCGAGGAGCGTCCCGTCCTCCTGGCGCACGAGGCGATCGGGCGGCGAGAGGATGAGACACGAGGCCTGGGGTCGGAGCCGCCGCAGCCGCTGCACGGCGCGGAGCGCGAAGTCCGCGTAGCGCCGCGTGGTCAGGCCCGTCGAGTAGTTGGTGCCGACCTGCAGCACGAAGAGGTCGGGCTTTCGGTGGCGCATCTGGGCCGCGAGCAGGGACGCGTCGTTGTAGATGAAGTTGCTCGCCTGGGCGCCGTTGATGCCGATGGCGTCGACCACGACGCCGGGATGATGCCGCTCCATCACGATGCCGAAGAGGTCCACCGGGCCGTCGGCCTCGGTCTTGACGGTGAGCTCGTGGGGGCCGTCCGGGACGTCGATGTCGAGGTAGCCGGACGCCGCGACGGCGGCCGCCGTGTGCACCTCCTCGGCCGCGTCCCCGTCGACCTGCGCGGTGAACGATCCACCGCCGGGCTTCTTCATGTACCAGACCTCGAAGTGCCCGACCGTGCGACCGACGACGCCGCGCGGATCGGTGCCGACCGTGGCCACCGCCCGCCCGCGGGCCTCGCCGCGCATGAAGCCGAAGCCGAAGAGGTCGGGCCGGTGGAACGGGTGCAGGATGCTGACGTAGTGCCAGCCATGCCCGTCGTGGCGCGCGTCGCGGTGCCGGTACCAGGGCCAGGGCTTGCCCGGCAGGAGGAAGCCGTGGCCCGCATCGCCGTAGCGCTCTTGCAGGGCGCGCCTGAGCTCGCCCGAGACTTCGTCGCCCACGACCGCGCTGTCACCGAGGAACATCACCCGCGCGATGCCGTCGCCGCCCGCCGCACGCACGCGGGCGAGGGCGTGTCGAAAGGCATCGAGGGCGCCGGGCGGCTCGTCGACGTGCTCCCGCACCTGGGCCGGGACCGGCGCAGCCGGTGAGGCGTCGGGTGATCGCGCCTGCGCACGCGCCTCGGGCGGTCGTGCGCGCACGCCGCCACCGAAGACGGCGAACGCCAGGAGCGCAGCCGCCAAGAACGCGAGCGGATGCGTCGAGCGGAGCATCGGATCGGCGAGGCGGAGGACCGGGCCAGCGTACGGTCCGATCCGGGCCACGTCCAGCCAGCTTTCTCACCGGAGCGCGATCGTGAGCGGTGTGCCGCCTCCCTCAATACTCAAGCGCTCTCTTTAGTTTATCGGGTCGTGACCTGACCCGCCCTGCGGGACGCCTCCATGGAGCGGCGGCCCGGCGCGAAGGAAGCGGCAACGGGCTTTCCGTGCGGTCGCGCGTCGCCGCGGTCGCGCCCCCCTAGCGAACCTCGCCCGTCGTGCGCATCATGCACGATCGTGGCGGAGCCCGACCCAGAGCAGCGACCGCCTTTCGAGCCCAAAGCGCCGCCCTTCGCGACGCGCGTCCTGGTCGCGGTCTCTCTCACCGCCCTCGTCGCGGCCCTCCTGCTCGCTGCCTGGGTCGCCTCCGGGGTCCTCTTCCTGGTCTTCGCAGGTGTCCTTGTCGCCATCGTGCTCCGGGGGGCGGCCGAGCTCCTGGGGCGCCGGACCCACCTGCCGGTGGGCGTCTGCCTCGTGCTCCTGCTGCTCTCGGGCGTCGGGCTGCTCGCCCTCGCCGTCTGGCTGCTCGCGCCTAGCGTGAGCGTGCAGGTCGACCGGCTCGTCACCCGCGCGCCCGCTGCGATCGAGGGGCTTCGCGGCGAGCTCGCGGGTCACGACTGGGGGCGATTCGTCCTGCACGCGATGCCGTCGGCCGAGCAGATCTTGAGCGGCGAGCGGGGCCACATCGTGCAGCGAGTGACGGGGTTCTTCTCCACCACCGTCGACGTCGTGGTCGGCATCCTCCTCATCGTGTTCGTCTCCCTCTTCCTCGCGGTCGAGCCCAAGAAGTACGTCCGGGGCCTCGTACGCCTCTTCCCGATCGCGCGGCGACCGCGCGTGCGGGAGGTGCTCGCGCACATTGCACGGAAGATCCGCTGGTGGATGGTCGGCCGCGCCACGTCGATGACCGTGATCGCGCTGCTATCGGCGGGGGGGCTGTGGATCCTCCACGTGCCCATCGCCCTGACCCTCGGTTTGCAGGCGGGCCTCCTCTCGTTCATCCCCTACCTCGGCGCGTTCATCGCCTACGCGCCCGTGTTCCTCGTCGCATTCCCGCTCGGCACGACGACACTCCTCTGGACGGCGGGGCTCTGGCTCGGCGTGCACGCGATCGATGCCTACATCCTGACCCCGCTGGTGCAACGGGAGGCGATCCGTCTGCCGCCAGCCATGCTGATCACCTGCCAGATCATCCTCGGGGTGCTCTTCGGCCTGCCCGGCATCATGCTCGCCGAGCCCCTGACGGCCGTCACTCTGCTGCTGGTCGACGAGATCTACGTCCACGACGTGCTCGGCGACGCCGAGACGAACGAGCGCACGAGCGACCCTGAGGGAACGAAGGACGCGGGCAGCGGCGAGGCGCCGCAGGCGAGCGGTGGTGCGGACGGAGCGAGGGACGCGAAACCGCCCTGACCGCCATGGGTCGGGTCATCGGCCCCGGCAACGCGCCCGCCTTCCCTTCACGCAGCTCGGACACGGAGAATCGCCCGACGTCGGGCGCGCAACGACGTCACTCGGTCGCGTCTTCGATGTCCGGAAGCGGGTCGCAGTCGCAGGACGGTCGGCACGCGATCGTGAAGGTCGACTGGACACCGTCTCCGTCCAGATCGCCGTGGGCGACGAGGTCGACGCCGCCCCTCGCGTTCGGCACGATGCGGTAGCTGTAGCGCACCGGATCGCTCGGCGCGAAGCCAAGGCCCTGGAACACGGGGTCGGACGCGAAGTCGCCGTGCTGCGGGCGAGGACCGGGTACGGGCGGAACGGGCCCGGCGGCACCCGGAAGCGTGCCCCGCGACCGACACGCGTTCTCGACCGATGCGGCGAGCGCGTGGAGGTTCGCGCGGGCCTCCGAGGTCTTCGCGCGCCTCGTGTACCGGCTGAAGCTCGGGATCGCGACGGCGGACAGGATGCCGATGAGGCCGATGACCGCGAGGACGCCGACGCAGCCCACGCCTGCGACGCCGACCCAAAAGAGCGGGCGCGCGCTCTTCTTCGTAGGCGGGGCCGAGCCCGGCGCCGAGGCAGACCGGCTCGCGTCGCGCGCCGCTTCGAGGGAGTGGGGGTCGGAGGGGTCCATGAGGCGTTACTCGAGCAGGGTCAGGCCCTGGGGATTGTCGAGGGAGCTCGTCACGGTCGCGGCGCACGCCGCCGCACCGGTCGCGTTCGAGATGCGCATCAGGGCGGACTCGGCGGTGAGGACGTAGAGGTTGTCGCTCGCGTCGAGGGCCGCGCCGACGAGGATGGCGCTCGACTGGACGCACGTCGAGGTGGACGCGGGTCCCACCGTCAGGGTGTGGTCGGGCGCGCGATCGGTGGTGACGCTGCTGGCGTCGTCCCAGAGGTACACCTCTGCCGGGTAGCCGTTCACGGCGACCAGCGCACCGTGCTGCACCGCGACGTCACGGAGCGAGTTGCTGATGCCCATGTCGAGGGTCACGTCCGGGGGCGTGGTGCTACTGACGCTCGCGATGTCGTTCCAGATGAGCAGGCTCGGGCCGCAGGCCGCATAGAGGCGGCCCCCGTCGATGGCGAAGCGGCGGCAGTTCGGCCCCATGTCCAGCACCCAGTCCGGGTCGTTCACCGGCCCGCTCTTGCTCGCCGGATCGTCCCACGCCACGACGCCGACGCCGCTCGACTGGCCGCCGAGGAGCTTGTTTCCCGCCGTGTCGAGGCACAACGACTGGAGCTGTTCGAATCGGGTGCGTGAAGAGCGTCGTCGTCGTCGCGACGTGCCCGAGGGAGAGGCCGCCGGTCAGGCGGTAGACGGCGTTGTCCGCGAACCAGAGGTTGCCCGCGGCGTCGACGGCCATGTCGGTCAAGTTGGTGACGGGGCCTCCGACCGTGGCCGCGGCGATGCGGTCGTCGTAGCTCGCCCCCGCCGACGTTCGCGCGATGTTCCGCACGATGTAGAAGGCGTAGGAGCTGTCGTCGCTGCCGACGACCAGGTCGCCGCCGCCGACGGTCAGCCCCGTGGAATGAGCGATGCCGCTGACCGTGACGTCGGCGGCCCGGTCGGCGGTGAGGGTGTCGACGTTGTCCCAGAGGACGAGACCGTTCGTGCCGTAGTTCGCGACGACGAGGCGTGGGAGGGTGACGGGCGGCGGCCCGGCATCGATCGGGCCCGCATCGCTCGGCGTGCCGCCATCGTCGACGGCGGCGTCGGCAACGCCCGCGTCGGCCGTCGCAGCGTCGGTTGCCGCGCCGTCGGCCGCCGCAGCGTCCATCACGGCGCCGTCGGTTGGCGCACCGTCGGTCGCGGCACCGTCGGTTGCTGCGCCGTCCATCGCCGCGCCATCGAATCGGCATCATGGCATCCATCGCGGACGCGTCCCCTCCACCCCCGTCGGGTCCGCCGGGGCCGGCGTCCGCGACGCTCCCGTCGGACGACTGGGAGGCATCAGCGGGCCCCGCGTCGGAGCCGCTGCCCGAGCCCCCCGAGCATCCCATCCCCGTCACCAGCGCAAGGCACACAAGCAGTCGTTTCATCTCGCTCGACCCCTATCCAAGGGGACGACGGTATCACGACGACGGGCCGCCCCGGCGTGGGAGCGCATCGCCCCCCAACGCCGTGCTTTACACGGTGCCGGGCGGCCACCTACCATGACGGCGGCGCGGCCTGGCCGCGCGCCCAGGAGGGAGCATGCTTCGCAAAGCCTTGTCGATCGCCGTCGTGCTCGGCGCCGTGGCGGCCGCCCCCGTGGCCCGCGCCCAAGACTCGAACCCTCCGCCCGACGACAGCATGGTCGGCGCGCCGGCCGCGGGCGGTGCCGACGGTACCGGCGATGCCGCGCCCGGGAACGACGCGGCGTCGGTCGAGGGCAGCGCGGCCACCGGGGTGCCGCGGGAAGCCACCGACCCCCACGAGGATCCCGAGAAGGGCTACATCTTCGCCGGCATCTTCTACCGCCAGGTCTTCGTGCCGAAGTTCCTCTTGAACCTCTTCCTCGACCAGTCGACCGGCACCAGCACGCCGGGCGTCGGGGCCGAGGTCACCTACCGCAAGGCGGGCTTCGACATCACCGGCAGCCTCTGGTGGCAGAACTACACCGTGACCGGTCCCTTCCGGGGCGCCGGCCATCCGGACACGGACACGGCGATCCTCGATAGCCACATCTCGATGATGTACGCGGCGGCGTCGTTCATGTGGTCCACCCCGTTCAACGACATGTTCGCCCTCGAGTACGGCCTCGACATCGGCATCGGCCTGGTGCTGGGCGACGCCTATCGGACCGAGGCGTATCCGAGCAGCCAGGCGGGAAGCATCGACGGCTACGCCGCCTGTGCCGGTCCGGGCGTTCCCAACCCCGCCTACTGCGACCCCTCGAACGTGCCGGACAACCAGAGCGGCGGCCACTACCACGCCAAGAGCATGAAGTGGAGCGACGGCGGGAGCTGGCCGAACGTGTGGCTGTGGGCCGCAATCCCGCACATCGCCCTGCGCTTCGAGCCGATCCACCAGTTCATGATGCGCGTCGAAGGCGGCTTCTCGACCGGCGGTTTCTTCTTCGGCGCCGCGGCGAACTACGGCTTCTGAGGAGGCTGCGCAATCTCGCTCCTGCCGCGAGTGTAGTTGCCCTCGCTTCGCTCGGGAGGGGGCCCGGGGGTAGTTGCCCTCGCTTCGCTCGGGGAGGGGGCGCGGGTAGTGCCCTCGCTTCGCTCGGGGAGGGGGCCCGGGGGTAGTTGCCCTCGCTTCGCTCGGGGAGGGCGCGCGGGTAGTGCCCTCGCTTCGCTCGGGGAGGGGGCCCGGGGGTATCCATGGCGTTGGGGCCCTCGCTTCGCTCGGGGAGGGGGGCTCGCGCCCCCCTCCCGCTGCACGTTCGGCGGAGGTGACGCTTCGGTCACCGGGTTGTGTTTCGGACGCCGAACGCACACCGGCTCCCTCCCCTGCTCTCGCTTCAGAGCGCGGGTCTTGTCTTCGATTGTTGATGCCCTCGCTTCGCTCGGGGAGGGGGGCTCGCGCCCCCCTCCCGCTGCACGTTCGGCGGAGGTGACGCTTCGGTCACCGGGTTGTGTTTCGGACGCCGAACGCACACCGGCTCCCTCCCCCGCGCGCTCGCCTGCGGCTCGCGCGGCGCGCTTGGGGGCGCGGGGGGGTTGCGGCTGTTGCGGCTCGGGGAGGGGGGAGGACTGGTCTGGTGAGACGGTGCGGGGCACGATGGGGGGGTGATCCGCGAGGTCGAGGCGTTCCTCCTCACGCGGCAGTGGCGCGATACGCGCGCCGGCCTCGTCTTCGAGCTGTGGGCCGCCTCGCCCGAGGGGCCGCTCCGCATCACGTTCACCGGCCAGGAGGCCGTGATGTTCGTGCCGCGTGGTACGCCGGCCCAGGCCGCGCGCCGTGAAACCGTCGCGCTCACGACGCTGGTGGGCGCACCCGTCGACGCGCTCTACTTCCGCGCCGAGCGGGACCTGCGCGCCGCCCGTGACGGGATCCATCGCGCCGAAGGCACCGCGTTCGAGAGCGACATCAAGCCGGTCGAGCGCTTCCTCATGGAGCGCTTCGTCACCGGCGGGCTGCGCGTCCGCGGCGAGGTCCACGCCCCGCCCCACGCAGGCTTCCTCGACATGCACGACCCGGAGCTGCGCGCCGCCGACGATGCCGCCCCCCCTTCCCTCCGCGTCACCTCCCTCGACATCGAGACCGACGGCTTCGATGGCGCCCTCCTGTCCATCGCCACCATCACCGACGGCGTCGAGACGGTCCTGGTGCGCGGCGATGGCCCGGCAGACCCGCGCATCAGCTACTACTCGGATGAGCGCGCCCTGCTCGCGGCCTTCGTCGATGAGCTCACCGACGACGACCCGGACGCGATCGTCGGTTGGAACGTGGTCGAGTACGACCTCAGGCTGCTCGCCGCCCGCGCGCGCGAGCTCGGCGTCCCCTTCACCCTCGGCCGCGCGGGCGAGCACGCCGCCGTCCTCGCCCCCCAGCGCCCGACCCAGCCCCACGTGGCGCGCATCCCCGGCCGCGTCGTGCTCGATGGCATCCAGACCCTGCGCTCGGCCACCTACATGTTCGAGTCCTTCCGCCTCGAGGACGTGGCGGCCCTGTTGCTCGGCCGCGGCAAGGCCATCGACGCCGCCCACGGCGAGGCCCGCGTCGCGGAGATCCGCCGCCTGCACCGCGAGGACCCCCTCGCCCTGGCTGACTACAACCTCGAAGACTGCCGCCTCGTGCTCGACATCTTCGCGCACACGCACCTCCTCGACTTCGCCGTCGAGCGCCAGCGCCTGACGGGCCTCTCCATGGATCGGCCCGGCGGGTCGGTCGCCGCCTTCGACCACCTCTACCTGCCGCGCCTGCACCGCCTCGGCGTCGTCGCCCCCGACATCGGCGACGTGGGCGAGGGGACGCCGAGCCCGGGGGGCTACGTGCTCGAGTCCCGCCCCGGCCTCTACGACAACGTCCTGGTGCTCGACTTCAAGAGCCTGTACCCGAGCATCATCCGCACCTTTCGCATCGACCCCCTCGGCCTGGCCTTCCCCGGCGACGATCCGGTCGAAGGCTTCGAGGGCGCGCGCTTCCACCGCGAGCGCCACATCCTGCCGGGCCTCATCGAGACCCTCTGGCAGGCGCGCGACCGCGCCAAGAAGAGCGGCGACACCGCCCTGTCGACCGCGATCAAGATCCTGATGAACTCGTTCTATGGCGTGCTCGGCACACCGCGCTGTCGGTTCTTCGACCCGCGCCTGGCCAGCTCCATCACCCTGCGCGGACACGAGATCATCTCGCGCAGCCGCACGTTCATCGAGGCGCACCACCCGGTGATCTATGGCGACACCGACTCGCTCTTCGTCCTGATCGGCGAGGGCCATGACGAGCGCGCCTGCGAAGCGATCGGCCGTCGCCTCGCCGACGAGCTCAACACCTTCTGGCGCGACACGGTCGCCCGCGAGCACCGCGTAGAGAGCGCCCTCGAGATCGAGTACGAGACCCACTACCTCAAGTTCCTCATGCCGACCCTGCGTCACTCGGAGCGCGGCACCAAGAAGCGCTACGCCGGATTGGTGCGCGGCAAGGACGGCTCGGCGCGCGTCGTCATCAAGGGGCTCGAGGCGGCGCGCACGGACTGGACGCCGCTCGCCCGCCGGTTCCAGCGCGAGCTGTTCCGCCGGGTCTTCGCGGGCGAGCCCTGGAAGGCGTGGGTGCAAAAGGTCGCGAGCGACGTGCGCGCCGGCGTGCTCGACGCGGAGCTGGTCTACCGGAAGCGCCTCCGGCGGCCCCTCGACGCCTATGCGCAGACGGGTGCCCCGCCCCAGGTGCAAGCCGCCCGGCTCCTCGACGCGAGCGAGGGCGAGCCGCGGGAGGTGCGTTACGTGATGACGACCCGCGGCCCGGAGCCGGTCGATCTGCACAGCGCGCCCATCGATCACGAGCACTATGTCGACAAGCAGCTCGCCCCCGCCGCCGACGCGATCCTCCACTTCCTCGGCACCGACTTCGCGGCCCTCGCCGGCCGCCAGATGAGCCTCTTCTGAAGGGCCGGGCCGCGCCGCGAACGGAACCGACCTCACGCCGCCTTGACCACCCCAAACCCCCGTGAAAAGCTGCGCGCGTCATGAAACGCACGCTCGCCGTACTCGGCACGCTGATCACCGCCGGCAGCGTCACCCTGGCCCTGGCGCAGGGGCCCGCCCACGGGGGCAGCCCGGGAAGCGCCATGGTGCCCTCGCCCGGCCAGGCCGCCCACGCCACATCACCGTCCCAGGTCCCCCCGCCCGACGACGCGCACCGTTCGCCGGCGGACAAGACGCGGCGCGCCGAGGTCGTCGCGACCGTCGGGTCGACCACCATCACCGTCGGCGACGTGGAGGACTCGATCAACAACCAGTCGCCCTTCCTGCGCCAGCGCTACAAGGACCCGACGCGTCTCCACGACCTCGTGGACAACATGATCCGCTTCGAGCTGCTGGCCCAGGAGGCCAAGCGCCGCGGCTACGACCACAACGATGCCGTGGAGCGCTCGATCAAGCAGAACGCCGTGCAGCAGCTCATCCGGCGCCAGTTCGACGAGCGCATGACGCCCGATTCGGTCCCCGAGGCGGACGCGCGCCAGTACTACGAGGAACATGCCAAGGAGTTCCACCGCCCCGCGATGATGCGCGCGAGCCACATCCTGCTCGCGACCCGCGCGGACGCGGACAAGCTCCTGGCCAAGGCGAAGAGCGCCGATGCGCGCGCCTTCCGCGAGCTCGCCCACGACAACAGCATCGACACCGAGACGAAGCTGCGCGGAGGCGACCTGCGTTACTTCGACGAGCAGGGCCATCCACCGGGCGCCGACGACGCCACGGTGGACCCGGCCATCGTGCACGCCGCCTTCCAGCTGCGGCACGTGGGCGACGTGAGCGACCCCATTCAGGTGGGTCAGCACTGGAGCATCATCCAGCTCACCGGGCGCCGTCCGGCGGCCGACCGCACCTTCGACGAGGCCGAGCAGGGCATCCGCCTCCGCCTGTGGCGTGAGCGGCGCCAGCAGGCCATCGAGGACTTCGTCACGAGCCTGCGCAAGAAGTACCACCCCGTGGTGCACGAGGAGCGGATGCGGCCCATCAAGCTCGAGGTCGCGCCGACGGCCGGCGTGCAGCCCGGCTTCCCGCCCGTCGGGTTGCCCTCGGGCATGGGTCACGCGGGCGCAGCGCTTCGCCACGGTCCGGTTTCCGCGTCCCCCCATCCCTGAGCGAGCGCCGCGTGTCGCACGGGACGACGAAGGCGCCGTCCCCCGTCCTCGCTACTCCTTGCTCGGGAGCAAGCTCGCCCTGCGCGTGCGGTCCCGCCCCGCGCCCTTGGCGTCGTACAACGCCGCATCCGCCTTGGCGAGCAGCCGGTTGAGGTCGTCGCCGTCGGCGTACTCCGCCACGCCGACGCTGGCCGTGACGCGGAGATCGTTCCCTTCCCACGGCACGGCCAGGCCGGCGATGGCGGTGCGGATGCGCTCACCGAGCACCTGGGCACCGGCCTCGTCCGTGCCCGGCATGACCGCGACGAACTCTTCCCCTCCGTAGCGCCCCGTCAGCTCGGTCTCACGGCACGTCTCACGGAGCGTCCGGGAGACGGAGCGCAGGATCTCGTCGCCCGCCAGATGCCCCCACGTATCGTTCACGGACTTGAACCAGTCGATGTCGAGCAGGAGGACCGACAGCGGTGCGGGGTGGCGCCGGACCCGTAGGATCTCTCTCTCGAGACGTTCGCACACGTAGCCCCGGTGGAAGAGGTTGGTGAGCGCATCGTGCCGGCTCCGGTGCTCGATCTCGGCGCTCGCCTCCTTCAAGGCCGCATCGGCCGTGACCCAATCGGTCTGGTCCGTGATCGTGAGACACGCGTAGACCCGCCGGCCGTCGTCCTCGCGCAGCGGCGTGACGACACAGTTCTGCCGCATGAGGTCGAACCGTCGCCCCACCTGCTGCTCGTTCCGAAAGGGCAGGACGTAGCTGTGCAGGCTCGCGTCGAAGAAGGCCACGTTCCCGAGGTGGAGGACCTGACGAACCTTGCGCCGGAGCGCCGAGACGTTGACGTCGGGAAAGACGTCGCCGAGCGTCTTGCCGAGGACCTCTTCGCGCGGAAGACCGCTGTTGTCTTCCATCCAGCGATTCCAGAGCAGGATCCGCAGAATCGCCGTCCACCGCGGCCACGCCCACGGCCACGACGTCCACGATCTGAGCGAGCTCTGAAGCGGTCAACATGGGACGCTCGACGCTCGACGCTAGGTGAGCGGCTCGATGTGGCGGTCGAGCGCTTCCTCGAGCCAGCGCGTCGCTTCGTCGGGAAGCAGGATGAAGAGGTAGCCGAAGAGGCGGTCCTGGGCGTCGATCCGGAGGTCGGTGCGAATCAGGATCGCCTGGGCGAGGTCGTCCCGAACCTGTGCAGCGAGCATGGCGGCGGGCTTCGAGAAGAGCACGAGGGTCGGCGGGGAGAAGCTCGCCGTCGTCCCCAGCAGCTCCGAGAGCTTGCCGATGCAGGCGCCCGTGAGGATGTTCGCCGTCTCTAGCACCACCGACCGTTGCTCGTTCTCGTGTAGCTCCCCTTCCGAGATCCCGAAGAGCGCACCGAGGTCGCTGCTGTTCTCGGCGTGCAGCACGACCAGGCTCTCTCCACGGAACAGGGGGCGGAACGCCTGCCGCACCATGTGGATCGGCTCCTCGCCGAGCAGGTCGTTCAGCTTGTCGGCGAGCGCACGGGTCGTGCTGCGCTCGACCTGCGGGACGTTGAGGCGGATGTAGGCGTCGAGGAGCTCCGAGAGCGGACCGGCCACGTGCCCGAAGGCGATGTTGACGAGCTCGGTCAGGGCGTCGCGCCTGAGCTCCTCGAGCTCGTCCGGGGTCAGATCCGAAAGGGCCATGACGCGCTCACCGATAGGCTTCGATGAGCTCCGCGAGCTTCTCGGTCGGAATGGGCTTGTTGATCACGTCCTTGGCCCCTTCGGAGAGGCAACGGCGGCGCACCACCGCCTGCGTGTCGGCCGTGACCACGATGACGTTGGCGTCCGGGTCCAGGAGCAGGATGCGTGCGAGCACCTCGAAGCCGTCCATCTCCGGCATCGTGAGGTCGAGGAGGACGAGAATCGGGGTGGGCGGACTCGAATGAATCGAGGGCGGCCTTGCCGCTCGCGGCCTCGATGACCTCGAGGTCCGCGTCCTTCGGCAGGCGTAGCATCGTAGCCCGCCGCGCCGCGAGGGAGTCCTCGACCAGAAGGAGGCGGAACGACACGGGAGGAGGCTACCCCTCGGGCCTTCGATCGGTCAACGGGCGCCGGGCGAGCCGATCGCCGATCGCTCCGCGCTTCGGGCGAGAGCGATCGAACGTATGTCACATCACATGCACGCGGCTGATAGGGACCCCCTCGACCCAGCCTCCGATCCGGGCACGCTCCCCCTCATCCCCCAGCTATCCCGGGGCTTCCGGCGCTCCCGACCCCAAGGCAGGACCCCCATTACGGCCACGTCGAAAAATTCCATCCGTGGGGACCATTGACCCCATCTCATAGGTTAGGCTAGCGTGCAGGGCCATGGTGGCCATGAACAATTCGCGGGGGTCCGACGCGCCGTCCCCGACGAAGATCACATACGTCGACGGCCGGCCCACGACGATTACCCTCCGGCGCTGCAAGCTCGAGGTGATGCGCGGGACCAGCGTCGACCAGCACGTCTTCGACAAGGACGTGATCACGATCGGCGCCACCGCGGACAACGACCTGGTCATCGCGGATGAGACGGTCAGCCGCAATCACTGCCGCATCTTCGTCGAGAGCGAGAACTACATGATCCGCGACCTCGGCTCGACGAACGGCACGTTCGTCAACAGCGTGCGCATCCGCGAGGCGTAGCTCAAGCCCGGCTGCACCGTCGCGCTCGGCAAGACCGAGATGAAGTTCGACGCCGTCGACGAGAAGGTGCGCATCGTGCCGTGCGACAAGCAGCGCTTCGGCGAGCTGATCGGACGCAACGCCAAGATGCGCGAGATCTACGCGATCATCGAGAAGATCGCGCCGACCGACGCCACGGTCGTGATCGAGGGCGAGACCGGCACCGGCAAGGAGGTCGTGGCGCGGTCGATCCACCAGGAGTCGCGGCGCAAGGACGGCCCCTTCATGGTCTTCGACTGCGGCGCGGTGCCCGACGAACCTGATCGAGAGCGAGCTGTTCGGCCACGAGAAGGGCTCGTTCACCGGCGCGATCATGACGCGCCAGGGCCTGTTCGAGATGGCCGACGGCGGCACGCTGTTCCTCGACGAGCTCGGCGAGCTGCCCTCGACCTGCAGCCCAAGCTCCTGCGCGTGCTCGAGCAGCGCGAGGTCCGGCGTGTCGGCGGCACCAAGCCGATCAAGGTCGACGTGCGGGTCATCGCGGCCACCAACCGCAACCTCGAGGACGAGGTGCGGGCGGGGCGCTTCCGCCAGGACCTCTTCTACCGGCTGAGCGTCGTGCGCGTCGTGCTGCCGCCGCTGCGCGAACGGCGCGACGACATCCCGCTGCTGGTCAAGCACTTCCTCGCAACAGCCACTTCAACCGCAACCGCGAGGGCGGTCGGCGGGTCACCCGGCTCTCCCGCGACGCCTTCGATCGCCTCATGGAGTACAACTGGCCGGGCAACGTGCGCGAGCTGGTCAACGTGGTCGAGCGCGCGGTGTCGTTCGCGGACACCGACACGGTCGAGCAGCGCGACCTGCCCGAGCACATCGCCAGCCCGCGCGGCGTCCGGCCGCTTTCCTCGGAGAGGACCAGCATCGACATCCCTCCCGCCGACGGCGGCGAGGGCGTTCCGATCCCGCACGACGGCCCCTTCAAGGACGCCAAGGAGCACTGGGTCGCGAGCTTCGAGCGCGACTACATCGAGCAGCTCCTGCGCAAGAACAACGGCAACATCTCCCACGCCGCGCGCGAAGCCGACATCGATCGCAAGTACTTCCGCAAGCTGATGAAGAAGTACGGCATCAGCGCCGACGACTCCCTCGACGACGAGACCGGCACCGGCACGGGCACCGGCACCGGCACCGGAGCCTGAGCGCCCCCGCTCAGGGCTCGGCAAAGCTCCGAAGCGCACGGAAGATCGCCGCGTGCAGGGTCGCGCGGATCTCATCCTCGCGATCCTCCCATTCGCGCGCCGGGATCTGGGAGGCCTCGCGTACCATCTCGGCGAGGCCGGTCATCCCACTTCCGTCGGAGCTGGCCAGCTCCCTGCGAACGCTCCGGATGAAAGCGCGGGCGTAGCGCGGGAGCAGGCCCAGATCGTCGTTCATCGTCCACTCCAGAGGTCTTCTCCGGCGCGGCGCACACGGGGGTCTGCGGCAACGCTGAGGTCGAGCCACGTCACGACTCGGTTGGTGGCAAGTCGTTCGCCGAGCTGTCGAGGCGCAGCAAGGACGCCTTGCTCGATTGGAATCCCACACCGCCAGATCGGCGCGGACGCCCGGCGCGCGCACGAACCCCCCTGCCTCGAGGTCCTTCTCGACCCGCTCGGCGTACACGGTGAGGGCTCCACCGATCGGCGCGTCGGCTCCAGCGACCGCCGAGGGGCCCGCCAGGAAGATGGGCCCTTCGGTGCGCCGAGTCGCCGCTCGCAGTTGCGCTTCGACGTTCCCGGGCTTCGGTGCCAGCCAGGCTGTAGACGGACGTGACGTGCCCACCCGCGATCTCCACGCGGCCAGAAGGTCGTCACGCAGGACCAGGGGCTCGCGCAAGCGAGTCGCTCCGCGGGCACGTCGCACGTAGGCGCGCCTGTCGAGCTCGGCGAGCACGCGATGGACGGCGCCGGGGGAACGTCCCGTTGCATCGGCCAGGGAGCGCTCCGACCAGCTCGCCTCGGGCCTGAGGAGCATGGCGACGCAGACGTCGAAGCCCACACCCCGAAATGGATCGGACCCCGGGGGCCGGCCCCGCTTTCGCCCGACCTTTCGCGCGCCCTCACCACCTCGGTTGGGTCGTGAGCCGCGGACGTGGAGCGCTCGCACCAGGGCCCTGAGGTCGTCCGCGCCCTCCACATCGTCGGCCACGAGCTCGTCGATGCGGGCCGGCCCGCGCGTCCGCCGTTCGATGGGAGGCAGATCGCGAAGCCACCACTTCACGGCAGCAGTTGCGGAGTCGGCGGAGATGTCCGCCACGGACGAGTGCCGCACCGACAGGCTCACCGTCCGGTCGGCCTGACCGGCCCGCCGCCGCGCTTCAATCAGGATCGGGATGTCGGCCTCGCCGCGGGCCGTGATGACGCGTGCCCGGCCGACTTGGCGCACGAGCCAGCTCGCGAGCGCATTCGCGTCGGGTGTTCCGTCGGTGACCAGGGTCAGGCGCCTGCTCACGGCAACCGCTCCGATCCGGCACGCACGAACGCCTGCTCCGTCGAGCCGAAGGCACGAAGCCAAGCACCGTCTGCAAGCGCGCGCGCAAGGGGCTGGGCAACGACGCCGCCCTCGCTCCGCTGTAGCGCGACGACTTCGCGATCCGGATCGAGGAGACCGACGAAGGCAGCCGAGTGGGTCGTGGCGATCACCGTGGAGCGGGCCGCAAGGGAGCGCAGGAGGTCGCGAAGTGCGGGCAGCGCACCGACGTGGAGGGCGGCATCCGGCTCCTCGAGAAGCAGGATTCGAGGAGGAACCGGCTGAACGTAGAGCGCCGCAAGGAGAAGCATCTGGCGGGTCCCCCCGGACAGCTCGTCGATGCGCGCGGTGCCTGGCGCCCCCTCCTCCTCGATCTCGAGGTCGTAGTGGCCGGGAGCGCCCAGGACGCGGTGCACGGTCTTCACGGCCGGCACCAACTCGTGCAGAAGCTCGCCGAGCTGTCGCACCCGAATCGGGCTCAGGCACGATGGAGCCGATCAACCCTCGAGGAGAGGCGGCGTGGCGCGCGCGTCCCTTGCGCTCCATGACGAAGGCCCCCACCTGCACGTCGTCGCGTACGAGCACCGGGTCGCGGTCGAGAAGGACGACGCTCTGGAGCCCGCGGCGCACACCCACCGCCACCGGATGGCTGGCTTCGTCGTCGAGCGTCGGCAGGGTCAGACTGCCGGCCGATCGAAACCGCTCTTCATCCGTGCCATCCGCCTTGCGCAGGTGCGCCACGCCGCGCCGTCCATCGATGAAGAGTGTCTCGCCATTCGCGGCATCGACGGCCAAGCGCTCCTGCTCGACCAGGACGCCCACATCCACGGGACGAAACGAAAGAGCGTAGCTCCCCTCGCGCCGCCTGCCGTCTCCCGGATCGACGTCGAACGTCAGCTCCGCGCGAACGAGCCCATCGGTGCCGCGCGTTCGAAGTCGTTCCGCGCCGCCCTCTGCAGCCAAGGCGCCTGCGAGGCCGTCGCGGGCGGCCTCGGCGATGAACGCGACGAGGTCGAGCACGGTGCTCTTGCCCACCGCGTTGGGCCCGACCAACACGGTGAGCCCGCTCTCGGGGAGCGTCAGGTCCACGTCGCTAAGCACGCGAAACCGCTCGGCGTGGATGCGCCGAAGCCGCAGATCGAAGTGACCGGGCGGCGTGACCAGGCGGTGGGCCGAATCCGCGCTGTACTGGAAGCGGTAGGCGGATCGCAGGGCGGTCTCGAGATCGCCGAGCCGAGCCGCTTGCTCGCTACAGCGCACTTCGAAGTCGTCTTGGCCGCGTGGCCTGAAGTCGAGGTGCAAGTCGCGGGCGAACGGCTCGACCTTGGCGGCGTCCCACGTGTCGGACCACCCGACGGTCGTCCCGAGGCTTTCCCGCGTGATGGGCGCAGCTCCAGGCGCGTAGCGCTGCTTCAGTGTCTTCAGGACTCGGTCGAGGACAAACAGCGGACCGCCCGTGGCGGGATCCGTCACGTAGGTGAGACCCAAGGCGGTCGGCCGGAAGGTCCCAGGCTCCTCAGGACGAAGCAGGTGGGCTTCCTCGAGCGGCCGGAGCTGCTCCTCCGTGGTCCCTGTCTCGAACCGCAGCGCCTCGCCGGAGATGGGCACGGCTCGGTCGCGGAACTGCTCCCAGGCCTTCTTCAGTACCTCCAAATACTTGGGGTTCAGCTCGCGATAGGGACGTAGATCAGGCATTTGCTTACGTTTATTGTGAGATTCATAAAATACGGATGCAAGCGCAAACGCTTCTAGCTATTGATCAGCACCGTTTTATTGAAGCAACGTGCCGGCGGCAAGCTCTCGCTCGCGCCCCCGCTCTCCGCCCTACGGCAGGAAGCCGTTGGCCTGGTACCAGGCGATGGCGCGGCGGATGGTCTCTTCGAGGGGGCGGCTCGGCAGGCCGAGCTCGCGGCGCGCCTTGCCCGGGTCGAAGAACGCCTTCTTGGTGACGTAGCGCGTGGCCCGGTAGGTCGTCATGGGGGGCTTCTTGGTCACCCGTTCGGCCACCGTCTCCATTGCCCAGGAGAGGCCGAGAGCAACGGAGAGGGGGATCGCGCGTGCGGGCGGCGGCACGCCGTAGACCCGGCCGACGACCTGCCCGAGCTCGTCGAAGGTGACGTTGTGGTCGCCGAGGATGTAGCGCTCACCGACGCGCCCCTTCTCCTCGGCGAGCACATGGCCCTCGGCCACCACGTCCACGTCGACCGCGTTGAAGCCGCCCGGCAAATACCCCGGCGCCGAGCGCTTGCAGATCTCGAGCAGGATCTTGCCGGTGGGCGTCGGCGCCCGGTCGCGCTCGCCGAAGGGGAACGCCGGATTGACGACCACCACCGGCAAGCCCGCCGCCGCGAAGCGCATCGCGGTGCGCTCTGACAGGTACTTCGTCAGCACGTAGTCGTTCGCGTAGCCGTACATGTTGAAGCGCACGTCCTCGTCGCTCGGCGCTCCGTCGTCGCGCAACCCGATGGCCGCGATGGACGAGGTGTAGACGACGCGCGGCACCTTCTCCTGCATCGCCGCGAGCATCGTCACCGTCGTTCCCTCGAGGTTCACCTGGTAGATGAGGTCCGGGTCGGGCAGCCGAATCCGGTAGATCGCCGCCAGGTGGTAGAGCGCCTCCGCGCCCGAGCAGGCCTTGCGCATCGCCCGCGCGTCGCGCACGTCGGCCGTCATCCGCTCGACGTTGGTGCCGTCCAGGTTCGCCATGTCGGCGCCGGGCTCGACCACCGCCAGGACGTCGCGCCCGGCCAGGGCGAGCCGCCGCACGACCGCCGACCCGATGAAACCGCTCGCGCCCGTGACGACGACGTGGGCCATGGCCACACCTCCAGGTGTGATGGTACGCGCTCACCCACCCCCGATCCACGCAGGCCCGGACCGACGGCGGCCAGGGCTTTCCGACTGTCCGCGCGTATGAGTCAAGCGATGACTTAACGATCATGGCGCTCTCGGGGGCCGCCCCGTTCGGTCGTCCGCGGCACCCCTCCTTGCGATCGACGCGCGCCGCCCCGACACTGGATGAGATGCCGCACCCGCTCGACGTCCTGTTTCACCCTCGTTCGGTCGCCGTCGTCGGGGCCTCCGATCGCCCCGAGTCGGTCGGGCACGCCCTGTTCGCGAACCTCCTGTTCGGCCGCGTGCGCGGCCACAGCCGCGACGAGGGCTTCGGCGGCCCCATCTACGCCGTCAACCCGAAGGGCGGCGAGATCCTGGGCCACCGCGTCTACCGCAACCTCTCGTCCATCGACGCGCCGGTCGACCTCATCGTCATCGCCACGCCGCCGCGGGTGGTGGCCGAGCTGATGGACGAGGCGGCCGAGGTGCAGGCCAAGGCCGCCATCGTGATCTCCGCCGGCTTCGCCGAGATGGGCGCAGAGGGCCGCGCTCTGCAGGATCGCGTGCGCGACGCGGCCCGGGCCCACGGCATCCGTCTCGTCGGGCCGAACTGCCTCGGGGTCCTGCGCCCCTCGGCCCGTCTCAACGCGAGCTTCGCCGCGACGCCCCCGACCCCCGGTGCCATCGGTCTCATCAGCCAGTCGGGCGCCCTCGTCACCGGCCTCATCAGCTACACCGACCGCGAGCGCATCGGGCTGTCGGCCGCCGTCTCCCTCGGCGCCAAGGCAGACGTGGACGACGAGGAGATCCTCGAGTGGCTCGCCGAGGACGAGGAGACCCGGGCCATCGCCCTCTACATCGAGCAGCTCGAGCACCCGCGCCGTTTCTTCGAGGTGGCCCGACGCGTGGCCAAGCAGAAGCCCGTCGTCGCGATCAAGGGCGGCACCACCGCCGCCGGCGCGCGCGCCGCCTCGAGCCACACCGGGAGCCTGGCCGGCTCGGGGGCCGCCTACGCCGCGGCCTTCGCCCAGGCCGGCGTCCTCGAAGCGCGCACCATCGGCGACTTCATCAGCTGGGCCCAGGCCCTCGCCTACGAGCCGCCCGCCGCCGGCCGCCGCCTCGCCATCCTCACCAACGCTGGCGGACCCGGTGTCCTGGCCGCCGACGCCGCGGCGCGCCATGGCCTCGAGCTTGCCCCCCTGTCGGACGATACGCGCGCGGCCCTCGACGCGGTGCTGCCCCCGGTCTGGTCCCACGAGAACCCGGTCGACATCATCGGCGACGCGACCCCCGAGCGCTACCGCACCGCCCTCGACGTCCTCGGGCGTGCGCCTGAGGTCGACGCCATCATCCTCATCATGACGGTGCAGGCCATGACCGACCCGATCGGCACGGCCCGCGCCATCGCCGAGGCCCACGACGATCCGTCCTGGCAGAAGCCGCTCGTGTGCAGCTTCCTCGGCCTCGAGGGCACCGAAGTGGGCTCCTTCCTCGACGCGCGCGGCGTACCCGAGCTCGGCATGCCCGAGCGCGCGGTGAGCGCCGTCTCAGCCCTCGTCGAGCGCGGCCGTTGGCTCCGGCGCACGCCGGCCGAGCCACCGACGCACCTCGACCTGCCCGTGCCCGACCTCGAGCGCGCGAAGCGCCTCGTCGACGAAGCGCGCGCAGCCGGCCAGAAGAACCTCGACCTCGCACGCGCCCGCGATGTGCTCGCCGCCGCCGGCCTGCGCTACAACCGCTCGGCCACCGCGCATGACGAGGAGGAAGCTCTGCGCTGCGCCGACGTCATCGGCTATCCGGTGGTCGTCAAGGTCGTGAGCCCGGACGTCCTGCACAAGTCGGACGCGGGCGGCGTCGTGCTCGACGTGGTGGACGCCGAGAGCCTGCACGACGCCTGCGCGCGCATCCGCTATCGCGTGGGCAAGAGCCTGCCCGACGCGCACATCGACGGCTTCACGATCGAGGAGCAGGTCTCGGGCAGCGAGATCATCGTCGGCGTCTCGCGCGACCCGTCCTTCGGGCCGCTCCTGATGGTCGGCACGGGCGGCATCTTCGTCGAGGTCTACAAGGACGTGGTCTTCCGCCTCGTGCCCGTCGAACGCCGCGACGCCCTCGACATGATCGAAGCCGTCCGTGCCCAACCCCTCTTCGACGGCGCGCGCAACCGCCCCCGCCTCGACCGCGCCGAGCTCGCCGAGGTACTGCTCCGCATCTCGGCCCTGGTCGAAGCCGTCCCCGCGATCGAGGAGCTCGACGTCAACCCGCTCGTCATCACGGCGCACGGACTCGTCGCCATCGACGCACGCGTCATCGCCCGCGACCCGAACGGCCCAGGCGCAGCCTCGCCCGAGCGTTCGCCGTAGGGCAGAGCGGCGGCCTGCCCGCCACGGTCGGATCCCGGGTGGGGAGTCGGACCGGTCAGGTCGGCGTCGCGACCATCGAATAGGTCGGGTGCACGCCGATGAGCCAGTTGATTGCGTGGTGGCGTTCGAGCGCGATGGAGCCGACCAGGCTCGCATCGTCCGGCTCCGCGTCGGTGATGGGGCCCCCATGGACTACGAGGTCGTCGCCGGCGAGGGCGATGCCCTCGAGGTCGAAGCCGCCGAACCACGCGCTCTTGGCGAACGCGCGGAAGTCGAGAGGCCGGAGCCAAGAGCCCGCGGCTACACCCGCTCGAGGTAGCGATCGATGGCGCCGAGGATCTGGGCGTGCTCGTCGATGCCGTCGTCGAGGCGGACCTCCGTGCCGGACGTGGAGCGGAAGGTGTAGATGTGGCCACCGTGCGGGTCGTAGACGTCCCCGAGCAGCGCGACGACGTCGCCGATCGGAAGCCCCCTGAAGGGCTCGCGCACATGGAAACGGTCGCCTGCCACCAGCGCGTCGGCGGTGAGGCACGTGAGCGCCTCGGCGATGGCTTTCTTCACGGCCGGCAGCAGGGCCTCGAGGTCGGCCATGGACGCGACCGACCATTCATCGTCGTCGACCACGATGTGGCATCCCGCAGCCGACTCCTCAACCGAGGCGATGTGCCGCTCGGTGCGACCGTAGAGGGCCAGCGTCACCGTCCTGTGCTCGCGCGGATACAGGTCGGCGCCCTTCACCGCCCAGCTGCCGTGGCCGACGCCGCGCAGGGCCTCGATCAACCGGTCGGCCACCTGCGGCGCACCGAAGGAGCGTGTGCGATGGGCGTCCCAGGCATCGAGCGCGCGTCGCGTGGACTCGACGACCTCGGGAACGAGGGCGAGGAAGTCGCTGATCGAGGCCGCCTCGAGGGTCCGCGCCTTCTGTCCGATCCCCTCTTCGAGGAGGTGAACGAGCACGCCGCCTCCGCGGCGAGACTCGACGTGCAGCACGAGGAGCTCGGGCCCGCCGATCTCGCTCACGGCCACGCCACCGGACAGGCGCCAGCCGAACGGGCGGGGCACCTCGGAGGTGAGCACCGAGCACAGGTGCAGGCCGGCGTCGAAGGGTGTCACGGAGTCGGGATCGAGGTCGATGCCCGTACCCAGCCACTCGGCGAGGTGGCCGACCGCTTCGTCGACGTCGTCGTGCGCGTCGATGTAGGTGGGCTGCAGAGCGAGGACGTCCCCTTCGCGTCGCAGCGTGATGGCGATCTGGGACACGCCGATGTCCGTCACGACCATGTGGCAGTGGGTGCGGTTCTCAGCGACCGTGAAGAGGACGGCGAACGGCACCTCGCCTTCCGGGACCCGCTGCGATGGGCGCACACCGACCTTGCGCCGGGCGACGAGCAGGCGCTGGGTCTGGCCGAGCTGCTCGAGGATCGCGAGGACCACACGGTCCGCCCCGGGGAGGCCAGGCTCGGGGGCTGGCGTCTCGCCCCGGGCGCGCAACAGGAGATGCAGCGCGACCAGGTGCTGGCGCGCATCCGGGTCTTCGTGGGCGTCGCCTCGGGCCACGGCCTCGGCGTAGGCATGGTAGGCCTCGGCCTCGTCGCCGGACGCCTCGAGGGCCCGTGCGAGGTTCAGCCACCCGGTGCCCCAGGCGGGGCGCAGCCGGATCGTCTCCCGCAGGTGGCGCAGGGCGCGCGGAAGGTCCGGTTCTTTGTTGGTGAAGTACCAACCGAGCCAGTTGTGGGCGGTGGCCACGGCGGCGCCGCCCGAAAGGGCCGCTCCCAGTGTCTCGGTGATCGCCTCCTGGGGCCGGTCGAGGCGGAGCAGGGCATCGGCGAGGTTGGAGACGGCCTCGGGCGCATTGGGATGGCGGCGCCGCGCCTCCCTGAAGCACGCGACCGCCGCCTCCAGGTCCTCCGGGCGGGCCGCGGGTCGCGAGAGCAGGACCCAGCCGGCGAGGTTGTGGACGTTGGGGTAGCCCGGGTCGAGGGCGATGGCCTCGCGCACCGCCGCGAGCGCGCCGTCGTAGTCCTTCGCGGCGAGGAGCGTGCGGCTGCGATTGTAGGGCTCGGCCGCCGCGCTTCTCCCCTCGCCGTCGTCGCCGTGCGGGTCCCCGTCGTCGTCGTCCTCGTCGTCGTCCTCGTCGTCGTCGTCGTCGTCGTCGTCGTCGTCGTCGTCGTCCTCGTCGTCATCCCCGAACAACGCGTCGAACGCGAGCAAGGCTGGCAGGAGCGACGCCACCTGCGCGTCGCCATCCCCCTCCCGTGTGGCCTGCACGGCGACCGAGCTACTGTCGGGCCACGGACCGTCGCTGTCGATCAGGCGTTCGACGTTGGGCACGAAGACCCACCGGAGCCACTGCGCGAAGGCCATGGTGTCCATCCCGAAGGGCCCCATGTCCTCGAAGGCGCTGTCTTCGGGCCGCTCCATGTCCCACGCGCCGGACGCCTTCATCTCGGCGACGACGGCGTCGAGGCACACGCGCACCTCCGATGAATTAATGTTTGGCATCGCACAACATCAGAGCGTTGCGCCCCCTGGGTGCGCGAGCTCCTCGTCGACGATGCGGCGGAAGGCACCGAGGGGCTGGGCGCCCGCGATCTTGCGACCGTTGACGAAGAAGGTCGGCGTGCCGTTGGCTCCGACGATGCGCCCCATGGCCTGGTCCGAGGTGATCTCGGCGGCGTGGGCGCGGTTGTGGAGCGCGCGGCGGAAGCGATGGGCGTCGAGCCCGATGGCGACCGCGTCCTGGACCAGGTCGGACTCGTCGAGGTGCTGTTGGTCCGCGTAGAGACGGTCGTGCATCTGCCAGAACTTTGCGGAGCCGCCCTCCGCGAAAGCCTCCATGGCCGCCTCGGCTGCGGGCTCGGCGTGGATGTGGAAGGAGAGGGGCTCGTTGCGCCACACGAAGCGGATCTTGCCCGGGTAGGCGTCGTCGAGGGCGTGCATGGTCGAAGTCGCCCGCCCGCAGAAGGGGCACTGGAAGTCGGCGAACTCGACGATGGTGACCGGGGCGTCGGTCGGCCCGCGGCTCGGCTGGGCAGCGGTCACGGGGATCGGCATCCGCACGTCGTCCGGGGCGCCTGCCCCCTGGCCCAGGGGATCGGCAGCGGTCGGCAGGGGCATGGGCGCGGGGACGGGCGCGTTGGCGCTCGGCCCGGCATAGATGTCCGGCGGCGGGACCTGCCTCTGGTGCTTGTACGCCAGGAACATGCCGAAGCCGAAGAGGAGGCAACCCCCGAGCAGGGGCACGCCCAGGCACCCCAGGATCCCGGCCACGATCAAGCCGGTGTGGCTCTTCTTCGGGGGCGGCGCGGCGGCGGGAAACCCGGCTGGCGTGGGCCCCATGGCTCCGGGGGAGCTCCAACCGGACGGGCCCTGGGGCGGCGGTGTGTACGGATCCATGGTCTCTCTCCTCCGGCACGTCCTACGCTAGTGGGAGCCGGGGCCTTCCCCGCCCGTAGTCCCCCCCCGGACGCGGCTTCGACGCCGCCTCTACCATGGCGTCGACGCCCACGCATGGAGCCGAACGCGTGACGCCGGGCCGCGCGCCGCGCTGCCGGGAGCGCACGATGCTCGGGGCCCCGCTTCCGTCATTGCTCCCGAGTGGGACGAGCGAGTCTGCGCCTGCCGCCCCGGATCCTTCCCGCTTCCGAAGGGCGCGCGGCAGCGCTTCGGCGGACGCGATCCTTCGGCACCCACGGGCGCCGGCGGCGGGTGTACCCTGCCCGATTCAGCTGTGCGCGAATCCCCGCGAGAGCACTTTCCCGAGTACCTGATGGAAGCCGCCGGGCTCGGCATCTTCATGGCGTCGGCCGGTCTCTTCGACGCGCTCCTCGAGCATCCGGCCTCGCCCGTGCACCTGGCCCTGCCCGACCCCCTCGTGCGGCGTGCCCTGATGGGCCTCGCCATGGGGCTCACGGCCATCGGCATCGTCTACTCGCCCTGGGGCAAGCGCTCGGGCGCCCATCTCAACCCGGCCTTCACCCTCACCTTCCTGCGCTTGAAGAAGATCGCGCTCTCGGACGCCGTCTTCTACATCGTCTTCCAGTTCCTCGGCGGGCTCGCGGGGCTGTGGCTCGTGAAGGTCGTGCTCGGCGGCGCGCTCGCCGTGCCCGCCGTCGACTACGCCGTCACGGTGCCGGGGCCGGGCGGCGAGCTGGTCGCGTTCTTCGCGGAAGCGCTCATCTCCTTCGGCCTGATGGTGGCGGTGCTCTTCTGCGCGAACCACGCGCGTTACAACCGGTACACGGGCCTCGTCGTCGGCTTCCTGCTCCTCGTCTACATCACCGTCGAGGCGCCCTACTCGGGCATGAGCCTCAACCCGGCGCGCACCCTGGCATCGGCGTGGTTGGCGTGGGACTTCCGCGGCCTGTGGGTCTACTTCACGGCGCCCCTCTTCGGCATGCTGGCCGCGGTAGAGGTCTACGCGCAGGTGCGCGGCGTCGAGCAGGTCCTGTGCGCCAAGCTCCACCACGAAAATGATCACCCTTGCATCTTCCGCTGCGACTACCCTCGTAGCGCCGCAGCCGTGACGTCCACGGCACGGAGGTCCCCATGAGCGATCACTACGACGTCATCATCATCGGCAGCGGCGCCGGCGGCGGCACCCTCGCCCACGCCCTCGCGCCCACCGGCAAGAAGGTCCTCCTCATCGAGCGCGGCGACTTCGTGCGACGCGAGAAGGACAACTGGGACCCGAAGGCCGTGAACGTGGACGGCAAGTACCACACGAAGGAAGTGTGGCGCGACAAGGACGGCGAGCCCCTCGAGCCCGCACACGAGCTACAATGTGGGTGGCAACACCAAGTTCTTCGGCGCGGCCCTCTTTCGGTTGCGCGAAAAGGACTTCGGCGAGCTGCCGCACCACAACGGCGTCTCGCCTGCGTGGCCCCTCGACTACCAGGACATGGAGCCGTGGTACGAGGCGGCCGAGCGCCTCTACCACGTGCACGGCGAGCGCGGCGAGGATCCGACCGAGCCGCCGGCGCGCTCGCCCTACCCCTACCCAGCCGTGAGCCACGAGCCGCGCATCGCCGAGCTCCACGAGGACTTCGCGGCGATGGGCCTCAAGCCCTTCCACGTGCCCATGGGCGTGATGCTCGACGAGAGCGACCCGCACGCCAGCCGCTGCATCCGCTGCAACACCTGCGACGGCTTCCCGTGCCTGGTGCACGCCAAGAGCGACGCGGAGGTGTGCGCCGTGCGCCCCGCCCTGCGCCACGACAACGTGACACTGCTCACGAACGCCAAGGTCGAGCGCCTCGATACGGACGCGACCGGCCGCACCGTGACGCGGGTGGTCGTCACGCGCGACGGGCAGGTGGAGGACTACTCGGCCGACATCGTCGTCGTCTCCTGCGGCGCGATCAACTCGGCGGCGCTCTTGTTGCGTTCCGCGAGCAGCCACCACCCGAACGGCCTCGCCAACGGCTCGGGGGTCGTCGGGCGGCACTACATGGGCCACGTCAACTCCATCCTGCTGGCCGTCTCCAAGTGCCCGAACCCGACCGTCTTCCAGAAGACCCTCGGCGTGAACGACTTCTACTTCGGCACCGAGGACTGGCCCTACCCGATGGGCCACATCTCCTTCGTCGGCAAGCTCGACAAGGTCACGCTCGAGGCGGGCGCGCCGGCCATCGCGCCCGGCTGGACCCTCGACCTGATGGCGCACCATTCCTTGGACTTCTGGCTGACGAGCGAGGACCTGCCCGACCCGGAAAACCGCGTGACGATCAACAAGGCCGGCGAGATCGTCCTCACCTACACGCCGAGCAACCTGGACGGCCACGAACGGCTCACCAAGAAGCTCGAGCACATGATGCAGCAGACGACCAAGTGCAAAGAGCACGGCCACGAGTGCCACCAGGGCCTGTTCTCGCGCAGCCTCTTCGTCGGCCAGCGCATCCCGCTCGCGGGCGTCGCGCACCAGAACGGCACCGTTCGCTTCGGCAAGGACCCGAAGACCTCCGCGCTCGACGTTCACTGCAAGGCCCACGATCTCGACAACCTCTACGTCGTCGACGCGAGCTTCTTCCCGAGCTCGGGCGCCGTGAACCCGGCCCTCACCGTCATGGCCAACGCCCTGCGCGTCGCCGAGCACCTCGAGGAACGGATGGGCTGAAGGGTACGACTGCGCGGCGGCGGGCTCGGACGGGCGGAGCGGACGGGGGCGCCGGCGTGTCATCCGCTGCGACGGTGGCCCTCCGCGCGTTCGTTCGAGCTGGGTACTGCCCATGAAGGAAGTCGAGATCAAGTGTCCCAACTGTGGTGCGACGACGGGTCAGGAGCTCGTCGCGAACGGCGTCTTTCGGTGCCGCTTCTGCGAGACCAGCTTCGTCGTGGAAGGAGAGACGGCCCGGGCGCCCCACCCCAAAGGCGCCCCGCCGCCGGTCCCGTCGCATCACGCGTCGGCGCACCGCCCGCCCAAGTCCGGTGACTCGAAGGCCGCGTGGATGGCCATTGGCGGCTCGGTGGCTGTCATGGTGGCCGTCGGGGGTATCGCGTTGCTCGTGGGCGGCGGCTCGACGCAGCACGCCCACGGTGATTCGGGCACCTCCCATGGGAGCGGCGACCGCCCCCACGACGGAGCAAGCGCCCCGCACCTCTCCGCCACCTTCCAGTTCGAGCGGACCGCGCCGGTCACCGACGGCGATGTCTACGTCTACGGTGATGTGACGAATACCTCGAGGGTCCCCATCGGAGCGGCCAAGGTCCACGTGATCATGAAGGACGGAAGCGGGCGAGAGGTGGCGAGCAAGAGCAGCTACACCCAGCAGGACGTGATCGAGCCGGGACAGCGCGTGCCCTTCTACGCCATCCTCGACCATCCTCCCCACTACGCGAAGCTGGCGTTCGAGGTCGTCGCTTCGGAGCCGTTCGCCGCGAAGCCGGCCCCGGGCCTGCACCTCGAGAAGGACCCGCCCCGGGTCGGCTCCTACGGCCAGTGGGTCTTCTCCGGCAAGGTGGTCAACGGCGGCACGGCCACGGCGCGTTTCGTCCAGGTGGAGGTCGTGGCGCGCGACGCGCAGGGCACGATGCTCGGCATCGACCGCAGCTTTGCGGACGGCGAGTCCCTCGCGCCGGGCGCGTCCGCGCGCTACGAGGTGACCTCCGTCTCCTATCCGGCACACCCTCGCCCGGTCACCTTCGAGTACTGGGTCTGGGGCGACCAGAAGTAGCGCCGGCGCTCGCGATCCCTTCGGGCGACGCGAGGGCCGCGAAGGGTATACTGGCTGCGTGGGACCAGGAGGCCGTCATCGCCGCGCTTCGCCGCGCGCTCGGCACGCACGCCGGGGTGACCTCCATGGCTCTTCGGAAATGTGGCGCGCGGGACGCACGACCGCGACTTCGACATGATGCCGATCTGGAACCGCTACCGCGGACGGAGAGAGGACGAACAACCTTGACGCGCGTGTGTCCGGCGGCGTGGATTCGTTCGCACACGGTGCTCTTCGTGCTCGCCCTGAGCGTGGGCACCGCCGGGTGCAGCCAACGCCCCGGCGTAGCCGGACAAGACGACGCGGGCGGTGTCGATGCGGCGCCCGCCCCCCCGTGCGACGGTGCCTCGCGGTGCGACGACGCCGGTCCACCGGGCGATGGGGGGCCGATCGCCGATGCCGGCCTCGACGCACCGCCACTCGACGCCGCCACCGACGCCTCGGCGGCCGACGGGGCCGTCGACGCGGCCACCTTCGACGCCGCCACCCTCGACGCGCCCCCGTCCGACGCCGCCACCTTCGACGCGCCCCCGTCCGACGCCGCCACCTTCGACGCGCCCCCGCCCGACACCTCGATGGGCGACTCGGGCCTCTGCCCTTCCCTCGTTAGCCCCGTCGCCATGCCGGGCGATGACATCGGCGGCGACACCTGGGACACCTTCGCGGCGGGCTTCTTCGCGAGCTACTGCACCCGTTGTCACTCGTCGACCCTGACGACCTCCATCGAGCGCATGGGCGCGCCCACCGGTCTCGACTGGGACGACCCCACCATCGTCCGCGCGCAGATCCTCCGGATCCGGTACGACGTGGGCGTCAGTCACTACATGCCCCTGACCGCGCCCAACCCCACGTGCATGGAACGCTACCGCCTGCTCCGCTGGATTGACGTGGGTGCTCCGTGAGCAAGGGGGGCTGGCGGAACGCCCCGGTCCCGGTTAGCTTGCCCATGAGCCCACTCGCCCGTCCAGGATCGCAGGGATGGTCGACGAGACTCATCCGTCGCATCTGACCGGTCAGAGATGCCCCGAACGCCCCTTCCCCACGGTGTGACCACCGCCCTGCACGGGGTCCATGACGCGTTGCGCGAGCCGCCCGCGAACGGTGCGCACGACGTGGACGCCGCCGACTTCTGGGCCGCGCTCACCGCCGACTTCGAGCACAACGGCGCCCGCCTTCGGCGCCGTCGCCTGCTGCGCGCCCTCACCGTTCCAGACCGCTTCGGCGCCCTCCTGTGGATCCGCATCTACCAGCTCCTCGAACGGCGTGGCTTGCCGACCGCGCCCGCCTACCGCGTGCTCTTGCACGCGCACGGTCTCGAGATGGATCGGCGTGTCGTCCTCGGGCCGGGGCTGTACCTGCCCCATCCCCGCGGCGTGCTGTTCGCCGAAGGCACACGCCTCGGCGCCCGCGTCGCGGTCTACGGCAACGTTCGCTTCCTCGCGCGCGACGGACGCGTGCCCGTCGTCGACGACGACGTGTTCCTCGGCGACGGCGCACGGCTCGTGGGAGGCGTGCACGTCGGTCGTGGCGCACGCATCGGGGCGGCGGCCGTCGTCACCCACGACATTCCGGCAGGCGCGACCGCCGTCGGGGTCCCCGCGCGCGTCCTGTCTCGCTGAGCGGCGGCTCCTCACGCCAGCGCAGAGCCCCCGGGGCTGCGGCGGCCTGCGGCCCTTGCCAAGCGCCGCCGACCTGACTAAATGAATGGTCATTCATCCATGCTGCGCGGCCGCGCGCCCAGGACGACGCCCATGCCCAACCCCTTCACCGAAGAACACCAGCTCTTTCGCAAGCAGGTCGAGGCCTTTGCCGAGAAGGAGCTCGCCCCCCACGTCGACGAATGGGAGCGCGACGAGCTCTTCCCCGACTGGGTCTTCGAGAAGGCGGGTGAGCTCGGCATCCTCGGGGCCCACTACCCCGAGGACGTGGGCGGCGGCGGCGGCGACTACTGGTTCTCCATCGCCAAGAGCGAGGCCCTGCCCCGCTGTGGCGCCGCGGGTGTGACGATGGGCCTGCTCGTCCAGAGCGACATGGCGACGCCGTGCATCAACGACCTCGGCACCCGCGAGCAGAAGGACGAGTTCCTCGTGCCCGCCTTGCGCGGCGAGCGCATCGCAGCCCTCGGCGTGACCGAGTCCAGCGCCGGCTCGGACGTGGCCGGCATCCGCACCACTGCGCGCAAGGTGGAGGGCGAGTACGTCATCAACGGCTCGCAAGACGTTCATCACGAACGGCACCCGCGCGAGCTTCGTCACCCTGCTCGCCAAGACCGATCCGGACGCGGGCTACCACGGCATCTCGATCTTCCTCCTGCCGACCGACACCAAGGGCTACTCGGTCTCGAAGAAGCTCCACAAGGCGGGCAACTGGTGCAGCGACACGGCAGAGCTCTTCTTCGAGGACTGCCGCATCCCCACGCGTTACCTCCTCGGCGAAGAGGGCCTCGGGTTCATGTACCTCATGCAGAACTTCCAGTCCGAGCGCCTGGTCGCCTGCGCGAGCGCCGTCGCCGGCGCCAAGCTCGCCCTCGACCGCTCGGTCGAGTACGGCCGCGAGCGAAAGGCCTTCGGCAAGCCCCTCATCAAGCGCGAGTACTGGCAGCAGCGCTTCGTCGAGCTGTACACGAAATACGAGGCCGCCAAGGCCCTCACCTACCGCGCGACCGAGCTCTACAACGAGGACAAGTACGTGTTGCCCGGGCCCGTCTCGCCGGAGACGACGAAGCTCATCTCCATGGCGAAGGCCTACGTCGGCGACGTCACGGGCGAGATCATGGACGCGTGCATGCAGTTCCACGGCGGCATGGGCTATCTCGAGGAGCTCTGGGTCGCCCGCGCGTGGCGCGATCAGCGCCTGGTCCGCATCGGCGGAGGCGCGACCGAGGTGATGCGCTACGCCGTCGCCAAGATGATGGGCTTCTGAGCGTTGCCCGCGCCTGCAGCGGCAGCGGCCTTTCCCTTCGCCGCGGCCTTCCCTAGATAGACTCCGGTCCCACCCCACGAGGTCACCATGGCAGATGCATTCATCCTCGACGCCGTCCGCACGCCGCGCGGCAAGGGCAAGCCGGGCAAGGGCGCCCTGAGCGGCGTCCACCCCCAGGAGCTGCTCGCCCAGACGCTGAACGCCCTCGCCGATCGCAGCGGGCATCGACAAGAACGACGTGGCGGACGTGGTCGTCGGCTGCGTGAGCCAGGCGAACGAGCAGGGCGCGTGCATCGCCCGCAACGCCGTGCTCGCCGCCGGCTGGCCCGACGAGGTGACCGGCGTGACGCTCAACCGCTTCTGCGGCTCGGGCCTGCAGGCCGTGAACTTCGCCGCCATGGGCGTGATGAGCGGCACCCAGGACCTGGTCGTCGGGCGGCGGCGTCGAGAGCATGTCGCGCGTGCCCGATGGGCTCGGACGACGCGGGCATCGACGGCAACAACCTGCACCTGCGCAGGCGCATCTTCCAGGTGCCCCAGGGCATCAGCGCCGACCTCATCGCCACGCTCGAGGGCCTGGGCCGCGAGGACCTGGACCGCTTCGCCCTCCTCTCGCAACAGCGCGCCGAGGAGGCCCAGAAAGAAGGCTGGTTCACGCGCAGCCTCGTCCCCGTGAAGGACCCGGAGACGGGCGCCCTCCTGCTCGAGACCGACGAGCACCCGCGCGCCGGCACGACGATGGAGGCTCTCTCACACCTCAAGCCCTCCTTCGAACAGATGGGCGCGGCGCCGGCCGGTCCGAACGGCGAGACCCTCGACCAGATCGCCCTCGCCCGCTACCCCGAGGCGAAGGCTATCGGGCACGTGCACACCGCCGGCAACTCGAGCGGCATCGTCGACGGAGCGGCCGCCGTGCTGCTCGCGTCCGCAGAGTACGTCAAGGCCCACGGCCTGCGCCCCCGCGCGCGCATCCGCGCGATGACGACCATCGGCGCCGAGCCCCTCATCATGCTGACCGCGCCGGCGCCGGCCTCGAAGCGAGCCCTCGATCAGGCCGGGATGCAGGTCGGCGACATCGACCTCTGGGAGATCAACGAAGCCTTCGCCACCGTCCCGCTCCAGACGATACGCAAGCTCGAGCATCGATCCCGAGCGCGTCAACGTGGCCGGCGGCGCCATCGCCCTCGGCCATCCCCTGGGCGCGACCGGCGCCTGCCTGGTCGGCACCGCCCTCGACGAGCTCGAGCGCCGCGACCTCGCCACGGCCCTCGTCACGCTGTGCATCGGCGGCGGCATGGGCATCGCCACCATCGTCGAGCGCGTCTGATCGACAGCGCTCAGGAGTAGCCGAGCACCAGGGCGCGGGCGAGCAGGTACCAGCCGTCCACGAGGACGAACAACAAGAGCTTGAACGGTAACGACACGGTCGTCGGGCTGAGCATGTGCATCCCGAGCGCGAGCAGCACGTTCGAGACCACCATGTCGATCACCAAGAACGGGATGAACACGAGGAAGCCGATCTCGAAGGCCTCGGTCAGCTCGGTGATCATGAACGCCGGCAGGACCACGAGCAGGTCGTCCGGGCCGACCTCGCTCCTGTGATCGGGCTTGCGGGCGCGGCGCGCCAGGTCGAGGAAGAGGTGCCGCTCCCGCGCGCCCGAGTTGCGCTTCAGGAACGCGCGCAGGGGCTCCTTGCCCTTGTCGATGGCCTCGAAGAGCGCGTCGGCGCTCTCGCCTTTCAGCGGCGCGTCGCGATCGATGCGCGACGCGGCGGGCCCGGCCACCTCGGCGATCTGCTCACCCACCGGCGCCATCACGTAGAACGTGAGGAGCGCCGCGAGGGCCGTGATCACGGTGCCCGACGGCACCTGCCCGGTCCCGAGGGCGTTGCGCAGGATCGAGAAGACGACGGAGATCTTCACGAAGCTCGTCGCCGTCATGAACACGAACGGCAGGAGCGTCAGCGCCCCGAGGGCGATGAGCGTGGTGATGGGTTGGCCGGCGAAGGAGCCCCCCATCGGATCAGCTCTCGTCCTTGTGGCCGAGCCGCCGCAGCACGTCGGCGAAGCCCTTGCCCCGCGACGGCGCCTTCGCGGGCGGGAGCTCGCTCGGATCGACCTCGGTGAGCAACGCGGGCGCCCCTCCTTCCCCCGCGCCGACGAGCAGGATGCGGTCGCCGACCTTCACCAGGTACAGGGCCCGCCGAGGGTCGAGGGGAATGCGTTCGATGACGCGGATCCGACCGCGAGACGGTCCGACCCCCACCCCGCGACGCGCCGCCCATCGGAGCACCACCCACGCCAGGACGCACACCGCCCCCAGGGCGAGCAGGGTCTGGAGCAGGGCGATCCCATAGCCGCCGGGCAGCGTCGACGCGGGCACGTCCTGTAGCAGGGCAAACACCGCGCGCGAGCATCGGGCCGCGCGTGCAACCCTGTCAACCTCAGTGAGGAAGGGGCACGACGGCCCGTACGACCCGGTTGGCTTCGACCATCACGTGGATGCGCCGGGCGGGCAGCCGACCGGAGGGGTGGAGCATGAGCGTGTGACGTCCCGCGCTGAGCCGCACCCGCATCGGCGTCCGCCCGAGCTTTCGTGAGCCCTCGTACACGTCGGCCCAATCCCCCACGCTCACGACGTTCACGAAGCCCGAGCCCTGGGGCCGCTCGTGCCGCGTGGGGTGCTGAGGCGGAGGCTCTGGTCCGGGCGAAGGGACGTGGACCCCAGCGTCCTTCGACGGCTCGTGTGGCGGCGGCCCCGGTGCGCGCACGCGGCCCCCGTTCCGTGCTCCGCCGTCGGGCGCGTCGGTCGATGGGGCAGCGCTCCCCGACGCTGGCGCTCCCGACCCGGTCGTTGCGGACTGACCGCTCGTGCTTCCCGGTGGCGGGCGCTCTACCGCGGACGCGGGCGGCACCGTCGAGGGTGCGGGCGGCGAGAGCTCCGAAGTTGGCGTTGGTCGAGGCAACGCGACCACCGCGGCGAACCCAATGCTCGCGACAATGATCATCGCGCCGCCGAGGAGCGCCCGTCGGAGGCGCTTCGGCGACCGCAGGACCCGGGCGAGGGCGGCCGATGGAGAGAAGCGCGATCGAGAACCGTTCAGCGCAGGACGTGGAGCGCTCACGTCTGGCGCCGGCCACGGGGCAGTAGCATCCGGCGCAGACCAAACGGCGGCGGCCTGGAGCGCGCCACGGGGCGGGACGGCCCGCGGCGCGGTCCGCGCCACGACGGCGTCACGGGACGACCACGGTTCGCCCACGAGCGGCGCGGTCGCGACTCCACTACCGCCCGCCGCCGAGGGCGCCGCATCTACACGCGGCGCGGTCGGCGCGGCACTGGCATCCGGCGCCGACGGCCGAAGCGTGTCCGGCGCCGACGGGGAAGGGGCAGTCTCCGCCTCGGACAGCGCACCGGGGGGGTACAACGCAGCCGGCGGCGCGGCGGCATGGAGCGCCGACGGCGTCGGAGCACCGTGCGGCGCGGCCGGAGTCCCGTTGGCGTCCAGCGGCAGGGTCGGCGCAACCTCGATCGAGGGCGCAGGCTTGCCGAGCATGGTCGCGCCCAAGGACTCCGCCGCACCCTGGGGCGTCAGGAGCCGAGTCACCACGACGTGGACCGCATCGGTCGTGACGCTCGGGGCCTGAAGCACCGTCTGGACGATCTCGAGCTTGTGCGTCCGCTGCGAGCCGAGCATCGGTTCCATGAACTCCGCCAGGTCCGCGAGCCCCGAGGGCTCCTCCTGACGCCGGCACCAGTCCGCGAGGTCGCGGCCGAGCGCGCGCGCCGTCGGGTAGCGCCGGTCGATGTCACGATCGAGCGCCTTGAGCACGATCTCGTCGAGGCGCTTCGGCACCGCGGGATTGACCTCGGACGGCGGCGGAGCCGACTCTGTGCTGATCGCGAGCAGGGTCTCCATCTCGGTGCGCCGCTTGAACAGGAGCTTGCCGACGAGCATCTCCCACAGGCATACGCCGAGCCCCCACACGTCGGCTCGGCGGTCAATCTCCCCGCCGTTCGCATGCTCGGGCGACATGTACCCGAACTTGCCCTTGAGCGTACCGGTGGTGGTCTCGTGGAGACGATTGCGTGCGAGGGCGATGCCGAAGTCGACGACCTTCACCGCGCCATCGAACGTGACGAAGATGTTCTGGGGCGACACGTCCCGATGGACGACCCCGAGGAACACTCCTGCCTCGTCTCGCAGCTCGTGGGCGGCGTGCAGTCCCTCGGCCGCATCCGAGACGATGCGGGCCGCGAGCACCTGCCATGTTCGCGACTCCGGCATCCCGTCGGCTGCGACGGCATACATGAGCTTCGCGAGCGGTACACCCACGAGGTACTCCATCGCGATGTAATACGTACCGTCGACCTCGCCGAAGTCGAAGACGCTGCAGGTATTGGGATGGTTGATGCGCGAGGTGATGCGGGCCTCGTCGAGAAACATCTCCACGAAGTTCTTGCGCTGGCGGAGGTGCGGATGGATGCGCTTGATCGCGACGAGACGATCGAAGCCGCCCGGACCGGTCGCCCGCCCGAGGTATACGGTCGCCATGCCGCCGGAAGCGATCTGGTAGCAGAGTCGGTAACGTCCGAAGCCGCGCTCCGGTTCCCGGACGACCTCGAGGTGCTCTTCCTCGCTGACGAGGTCGAACGCCTCGGGACTTTCGTCAACGTCGGGCATGACCCGATTCGAAAGCATACTCGGATCTTCGGTCATTGTATCTCAGTCAGCCGGAATGGGGGCGTGACGCGAGGTGGGGCGCACGAGCGAGGCCCCCAGTCGGCCCTTACCGTCCAGACCGCCTTGCTGGCCCCGTCAGTGAAGGGTGAACGTCCCTTTCACCGCATTGAACCGATCCCAGCTCCCGGTGCCGCTGAAAACCAACCAGAACCTCGACCCGTCCGAGCTTGTCCACGCCGGCGCGATGAAACGCATCAACATCTCTCCGGTCGCTTCCCCGGCGTGGCCGCACCAGTTGGTGTAGGAGGCGACCAAGGTCCAGGGCCCGTAGACGTTCGGCGAGCGGTACATCTTCCAGATCCCGAGATCGTCGGCCGACGGATAGGTGAGGATGAACTGACGAAGGGGGGCGATGTAGGTGATGACGGTCTTGAGGGCCCCGTTGTCGGAGGAGCCCCTGCCATCCGAGAACACGGGCCGCCGGTTGCCGAAGGAGTGGCTCCAGGCCGGAGACGAGGAGGTGCCGCTGAACACCTCGTAGGCCGATTGGGTCTCGATGGAACCGACCGGCACACGCAGCAGATAGGTCGGGCTCGGCGCGCCCCAATCGGCTCCGGTGATGTAGACGTAACCGTCGATGGCGTCCGCGTTGTCGCGGCCGAAGTTGACGATGGGCCCCACGACCATCGCCGGTGCCCCCGACACCGGGAAGCCGACCCCCGTCGCCGTGACGGTGCGGCCCTTGTCGGTGCTCTTCACGATGGAGTGGTGGTTGTCCGCGCTGCCGTCCTGATCGTTGCGCGTCATGTAGAGGACGCCGCCGATGGAGATGATGCCGGCCACCTTCCCACCGTTGCCGCCAGGGGAGAAGGTGCCGCGATCGGTACCGGTGAAGCTCGACGGCGAACCGGCGAGCCGCGAGATGCCGTATCCGTACCGCGCGCTGGCGAAGCCGTTGCCGTCTCCCCACGCGGCGTACTGGTTGCCGTCGTCGGACCAGGTGATCGGCCACAGGTCGCTCCCCGCCGCGCCCGTGACGAGGCTCGAGCAGGCCCAGGAGACGCCGGCGATGGTGGGTGGGCCGGCGTCGGCACCCGCGTCCACGGCACCCGCGTCCACGGCACCCGCGTCCACGGCACCCGCGTCCACGGCACCCGCGTCCACAACGCCGCCATCGCTCGGCCCCCCATCGGCCACGCGGGCGTCCCGCCGACCCGCATCGTCCGGTCCGCCGTCGACACCGCCCCCGTCCGCCTGTCCGAGCGTCAGGACACCGCCGCACGCCCCGAGGCATGTGACCAGGAGGGCGGGGAGCAGGACCACGAACGCCACATGCACCCATGACCGGATTGAACGCCGCCTGCCCAACACGTCTCCCCGCTCCACGTGCGCACTATACCTCGTCCGTCTACAAGATGTTGCTCCGGCGCCACCCAGCCGAGGGCTCCCCGCCAATCGTGCAACACCGCTCACGACCCCTGAGAAGCCCCGCCTCCCTCGATCCGTGAGGGTGATCTCGATCCAACACCGCTCTCCCCAAAAACGAACGACCACGCTACGATTCGAAGCCGGTGCCTCGCTACCTTGCCGGCGTCCTCTCGGCGATGGCCGTGGTCCTTCTCTGGGGATCGTCGGCCTGGGCCCACCCCCTCGTCGATCGGGGCCGGAACCTCTTCCAACAGGCCGACTTCCAGGCAGCCCTCCAGGCCTTCGAACAGGCGGAGAACGGGACCGACCTGAGCAGCGCCGACCTCCTGACCCTACTGGAGACCCGCGCCTTGGTGCACCAGGCCCTCGGCGACGACGACGGGGTGAGCCGTGACCTTCGGGCCCTCGTCTCGATCGATCCCAATCACACGTTCAGTGCGGAGGTCCCGCCGGACATCACGCACCGTTTCACCGCCCTGCGCGACCAGTCCCCGGGCCCTGTCACCGTTCACATCGACGTGGTGGCGAGCGGAGCGGGCGTCACGCTCACGGCCCACGTGCAAAACGACCCGCTCGGCCTCGCCCGCCACGTGCTCATCCACGGGCGCGTGGACGACCAGCCGTTCCAAAAGGCCCAGGACGGCTCCCTCTCGCTCATCGCCGACGGCCTCCATCGCGTGGCCTTCTGGGCGACGGTCGTCGGCCCCGGCGGCGCGATCATCGCGCACGAAGGCTCGGAGGACGCACCCCGAACGCGCGCCCTCGGGGCGGCGAGCCCGATTGCAGCTTCCCGTCGTCCCCGAGCCACTCCTCCGGGGGCTCCTGGCTGTGGATCGGGATCGGCGCCGGCGCTGCGGTCGTGGCGACCGTCGTCATCATCCTCCTCGTGGCCAGCGGCGGTGGCCACGTCCAGACGGTCGTGGACGGCCCCCACCCGCTCTGATCGGGGCGGTTGGGCCGGGCAGGCCGTCCCTCACGGCTCGATCGTGAGACCGGCTGGGGGCACCCGCGTGCCTATTCGGCGGCCTCGGCCGGCGCCGCCTTCTCGGCGTCCAGGTCGACCGAGCGGGCGAGGAGCTCGGCCACGTCGAGCTGATCGATCTCCTCGTCCTTCTCCTGGGCCTTCACGCCATCGGTCAGCATCGTCATGCAGTAGGGGCAGGCGCTCGCCAGCGTCTGGGCCCCGGTGTCGAGGAGCTGCAGCGTGCGCTTGTTGTTCACGCGGTTGTCGTTCTGCTCTTCCATCCACATCTGGGCACCGCCGGCGCCGCAGCAGAGGCCCTTGTTGCGGTTCCAGTATTCGACCTCGACCAGCTCCACCCCCGGGATGGCGCGCAGGATCTCACGCGGCGACTCGTACACGTCGTTGTAACGGCCGAGGTAGCAGCTGTCGTGATAGGCGACGCGCCCCTTCACGGGCTTGGTCGGCACGAGCTTCTTCTGGGCCACGAGCCCCATGAGAAAATCGGTGTGGTGAACCACATCGTAGTGGCCGCCGAAGTCGGGGTACTCGTTGCGGAGCGTGTTGAAGCAGTGTGGGCAGGCCGTGATGATGGTCTTCTTCTCGGCCCCGTGGCTCGAGAGGGTCTCCACGTTCTGCTCGGCGAGCATCTGGAAGAGGTACTCGTTGCCCGCGCGCCGCGCCGGATCCCCCGTGCAGGTCTCCTCGGTGCCGAGGATCGCGAAGTCCACGCCCGCGTGCTCGAGCAGCCTGGCGACCGAACGCGCCACCTTCTTCGCACGGTCGTCGTAGCTCGCGGCGCACCCGACCCAGTAGAGGACCGGCGCCTCCGGGTGGTCCGAGAGGAGCGGCACGTCGAGCCCGTCCGCCCACTCGGCCCGGTCCATCGCCGAGAGGTTCCAGGGATTACCGTTCGTCTCCATGCCGTTGAACGCGCCCGCCAGCTCCGGCGGGAACTCGTTCTTGATCATCATCTGCTCGCGCCGCATCCCGACGATCTTGTCGACGTAGCTGATCATCACCGGGCACTGCTCCTCGCACGCACGACAGGTGGTGCAGGCCCAGATGACGCCGGGGTCCACGATGCTGGGCACCAGATCGACGGGCGTCTCGGACACGAAGTACCCATCCGCTGGCGGCGGCGGGAAGGTGTGGATCTCCTCCTTGCCGTCGCTCTCGCGGCCCGGGACGAGCTTCTCCTCGAGGGTGCGACCCGGCGCGTGACCCACCACCGGGTCGTCGGCGCCGAACATGGCCTGCTCGGTGTCGTAAAGGTGATCGCGCAGCGCCAGGGTGAGGTGCTTGGGCGAGAGCTTCTTGCCGGTCACGTAGGCCGGACAGTTGTCGCTGCATCGCCCGCACTCGGTGCACGTGTAGAGATCGAGAATGTGCTTCCAGGTGAGCTCGCCGAGGTGATCGATGCCGACCGGCTCCTCGCGCTCGACCTTGCCCTCGAGGTCCTCCACCTTCGGCAGTCGCCCGTGGGGCGTGCGGTCGCGGGTGAAGACGTTGGGGATGGCCGTGATGATGTGGAAGTGCTTCGAGTAGGGAAGGATGTTGAGGAAGATCAGCACCCAGCTCACGTGCCACCAGAAGCCCACGTGCTCGAGCACGGTGAGCGCGCGGGCGCTGCCGATCCCGCTGAAGGCCAGCCCGACGATCGATCCCACCGGCTCGACCCATCGCCACGCGACGGACGTGCCAGTAGCGCGCGCCATCAGCACCTCGTGTGCGCCGTCGTAGGTCAGGTCGGCGAGCATCATCGTGGCGATGATGCCCAGGATGAGCAGGCCCTCGAAGCCGAGGGTCATGCGCTTGTCGCGCCGGCCGAGGCGCAGATAGAAGAAGACCGCGGTGCCGCCGAGCACGAGGACGGCGAAGAGGTCCTTGAGGACGTTGTAGGCAACGCCGATGGGATTCTCGAGCGAGAGGATCCCCCAGAAATCGAAGCTCGGATCGTAGCCGCGACCCCAGAGCATCACGCTGCGCAGGAGCAGCACCATGAAGCCCGAGAAGATGAGGATGTGGGCCGTACCGGCGAGCCGGTAGTAGGGCATCTTCCGCTGCCCGAAGGCGTAGACGAAGGTGTCGCCGACCCGGCCTCGAAGCTCGCCCCCTGCGAGCGAGAAGCGCGGCTCGCCTGCCCCGACGCGGAGCTGCCGCCACCGTCGCACGGCCGTCCACACGAAGAACGACAGGGTCGACACCAAGAGCAGTGTCATGAAGATGGGGCTCATGGGCTCCTCGGGGCTCCCTCGGCTATGTGGGCGGCGACCCGAATTGCTCGGGTTTCGCGCAGCGACGCCTTTATACGGTCGCGTCCGTCGAAGTCAATATGAGCCGCGATTCAGTGGCGGTCCTCTTGCGATCACGCAAGCGCGGGACGAGCCGCGGCGCCGCTGACCTGGGAGCCGGGCTGTTTCTGGTGGGCGCCCGGGCGGCGATCCACGACGTGGAAGACCGATCGGACGGCGCCAACGAGTCGTCCCACTGGGAAGCGCAACGCGTCGACGCGGACCTCTGCCAGACTACTTGGGCAGCTTGGCGTCGAAGAAGGCCCTCAGCTTGATGAGGTTCTTCTCCTCGCGCGCGAAGCTCGGCGACTCGTAGCTGCGGGCGAAGCCGCGCACGTCCGACATGAACTCGTCGCGCACCGAGTCCTCGGCGATGATGTCCAACACGGCACGCCCGCGCGCGGCACCCTTGCGCAGACCCTTGACGTAGGCCTCGAGCCGCGCGTAGTTGCCCTCGAGGAACTCGCGCACCAGGTCGCACTCCTCGCCGAGCCGGTTGAGCACGCGGAGCTTGTCCACGTCGACGCCCGAGGCGTCTTCCCGGGAGGCGAGGTCCGCGGCGACCCGCAGCACGAAGGCGTCGTCCAGGTAGCCGATGTCGTCGATGCCGTCCGGGATCAGGTCGAGGGACTTGAACAGGTAGTTCAGTCCTCCGGCGATCGCCCCCCGTGCCTCCTCGGGCAGTGTGTCTTCGCCCAGCAGCGCGGCCATGGCTTCGGCGTCTTCGCCGAGGCCCCGGAGCCACTGGGGAAACGTATCGAGGTACTTGGCCTGCTGCGCTTCGCTCATCGTTCCTCCGAGCCGACCCGAGGTCGGTTCAAACGCGGACCGGGCGGTCTGCCCAGCCATCCCTCCGGCGGGGCGGCATCATAGGCGATGGGGCTCGGCCCGTTCAAGCGTCCCCCCCCACTCTCGCGCGAAGACAGGCTTCGAGCCCGGGGAGTCGGGGTCAGGAACGCGCCGGACTTCGCGTCTGTGGCCTTTTTTTGCGGCCGCTGGCCCGCTATCCTCCGCGCGCATGCGACGCCTTTCCATCGCTTTCGCGATCGCCGCGCTCCTCGTGGTGCCTGCGGTGGTTCTCGCCCAGGCCGCGCCGAGCCCCCACGCGGCGCAGACCCCGCAGGCCGCGCCGGTGCCCCACCCACCGGCCACGGGGGCACCGAGCACGCAGGCGGGGGCAGCCAGCCCGCAAGCCGCCTCGGCCCCCGCCGCCACCGGCGCGGCCTCTCCGGCCACGGGCACCACCCCGACCGCCGCGAGCGCCCAGGCCCCGGCCACGCCGGCACCGCCCCCGCCGGTGCTCGTCGTGCCCCTCGCCGACCCCCACATCGATGCGTCGGTGGTGACCGCGATCCGCGACGCCGTCGTCCAGGCCCTCGGTGGTGTGGTCCGGGGCCGACCTGTGGAAGCCGTGACGGATGCGACGCACCTGCAGGCCATCGCGGCCTGCTCCTCGCCCGTGTGCGTCGGCGGGAAGGTCGCCGAGGCGCGGGGGATCGCGGGCGTGCTCCTGCGTTTGCACCACGGCCACCCACGCACGGCAATCGACATGCAGATCGACGTCGTGGACCCGATCAGCGGAGCGCCGCACGGGGAACCCGTGCACGTGGCCATCCCCCGCGAAGCCCAGCAGTCGCCCCAGGCCCTGATCACCGCAGCGGTGGGCCAACTCGCCTCGCGGATGCCCGCGCCGCCGGTGCACACGACCCTGCTCCTGGCCGTCAACGCCGACGGTGCCCAGGTCCGCGTCGACGGTCATCCGGTCGGCCGCTCCCCCCTCGCGCCCTTCGACATCGCGCCCGGCGGCCACGTCGTGACCGTGGAAGCCTCGGGCTACGACCTGTTCAACGAGCACGTGGACGTGTCGACGGGCGACGATGCGCGGGTCAACGTCGACCTGCACCCCAACCCGGCCGCCCTCGCCACCGAGCAGCCCGGCGAGGCCACAACCACGCAGTCGCGCCCGAGCCCACCCGGTCCCTGGTACACGCGGTGGTACGTCCTCGCGGGCGCGGGGGTCGGCGTCGCGCTCATCGTCACCGCCATCATCGTCATCGCCACCAGCGGCGGCGGCCAGGAGCCCCGACAAGGGTTCCCGCTTCCCCCGATTCAATGAGGCAACGCCCGATGCACCCCCGCCCGCTCACGCTCCACGCCCGCGCCGTGGCCTCCGGCGTGATCGCCGTCGCGCTCTTCGGGCTCGTCGGCTGCCGCGGCCAGACGCCTGCCCCCGCGCCCTACGTGCTCCACATCCAGTCGGGCGCGGTGATCACCGCCGCGGTCGACATGATCGAGATCGTCTTCCACGCGCACATGCCCAATCGCTTCGTGAACGTGCCGATGCAGACCGAGGCCGGCGGTGACGCCCAGAGCTTCGTCGACGCGGCCGGCGAGTGGGTGCTGCGTTTGAACCGTCACTGGGTGCAGCAGCACGCCATGCCCTCCATGTCGACCTTCGCCGTCGACGTAGCCCTGTACAGCACGGGCACGGACGGCGGCGTCGACCCCTCCATCATGGACCCGGAGGTCATCGTGGACTTCATCCGGTGCCGGCCCAGCCGCGGCTGCGTGACGGATCCGGCCACGATGGGTGAACGGATGGCCGAAGGCCGGCGGTTCTCCCAGTGGCCCCTCGTGTCGGGCCGGCAGGACACCGTCCTGGTCATGTGCAAGTCCATGCCGACGAACTACAGCTTCCAGTGCACCAACACCGATCCCGTCGATGGGGGCATGCCGCCCGGCGACGCGGCCATGCCACCGGGCGACGCAGGCACACCGCCGCCCATGGATGCAGGCACACCGCCGCCCATGGATGCAGGCACACCGCCGCCCATGGATGCAGGCACACCGCCGCCCATGGATGCAGGCACACCGCCGCCCATGGATGCAGGCACACCGCCGCCCATGGATGCAGGCACACCGACCGATGCGGCCATGCCCGGCGACGGGTGAGGATCCATGGGCCGTCGCGGCACCCGGGCATGGGCGGCCACCGCGCTCCTTTTGGCATCGTGGCTCGGTGGGTGTGGCGCGGCAGCTCCCCAGACGGTCACGCGCATCCTGGCGGGCCAACCCCACGTCGGCCCCTTCGTCTCGCCCTTCGCCTACGAGCAGTTCGTCCGCGCGGAAGCTCGCCGAAGCCCAAGGAGACCTGGCCGGCGCCGCACGCCACTACGCCCTGGCGCGCACCGGTCCCGACGATGATCCGCTGGTCATCGCACGCCTCGCCGACGTGCTCGACCGCCTCGGACGACACCGGGACGCGGACCGCGCCATCGCCGAAGGGCTCGACCTCGATCCGCACTCCGAAGCGGTGTGGCTCGCCCGCGGGAAGATCGCCGTGCGGCATGGAGAACGGGACCGCGCCATCGAAGCTTTCCAAAGGGCCGCAGCAGCCGCTCCGACGAGCGAGGCGGCGCCCCTCGCGCTCTTCGCGCTACTGCGTGACAGCGGCGACGAAGCGCGAGCCGAGGCGGTGCTCGATGCCTTCGTCGACCGGGCGGGCCCAAGCGCGGGCGCCTTTCGTGCACGCCTGCGCCTCGCCATCGCGCGGGGCGACGCGGAGGGTGCGTCCAAGGCCGTCGACGCGTTGCTCGATGTCGCGCCCGCGCGCATGGCCGAGGTGCGTGCGGCGGCCTCGGCGGCCCTGAGCCAGGGCAAGGCCGCGCTCGCCTTGCACCTGGTCGACCGCCTGCCACGCCAGCCGGATACCGCCGCGCTCCGCGTGCGCGCGCTCATCGTGGCCGGCCGCGGGGAAGAGGCCGCCGGGCTCCTGTCCACGAGCCCGTCCCGGGTGTTCGGGGGTCCCATCGCCCACGCGGCGCTCTGGCTCGAAGCGGGAGGCGCCGCCCAGGCCCTTCGCCTGGCGAAGGCTGCGGCGTCCCGCGGCCCCGACCCCCAAGCCTGGCGCGTGGCCGGTCTCGCCGAGCTGCGCCTCGGTCGTTGGGGCGAGGCCGCACACGACCTTTCGCGCGTGCCGGTGGGCGTGAGCGGCTTCGCCGAAGCACGCATCGGTCTTTCCCGTGCCCTCCGGGCAGGCGGGCTCTCTTCGGAAGCGGCAGAGGTGCTCGACGACGCGGTCGCGCGCGACGCCGCGGACGGAGCCGCGCTGCGCCGTGAGCTCGCCGACGCGAGGCTCGCGCGGGGTGACGTGGATGGCGCCGTCGCCGCCCTCGGCGGGCGGGACGACGCCAGGACGCGGGCGGCCAAGGCCCGGCTGCTCGAGCGAGGCGGCCGAATCGGCCCTGCCCTCGAGGCCTGGGCGAGGGTGGCACCGGAGGACCCGAGTCTGGACCCCCGCGATCGGGCGCGTGCGGTGGCCGAGCAAAGGGCGGCGGCCGGCGACGTGGCGGGCGCCATCACGGTGCTGCGCGGGGAGATCCAGCGGGCGCCCGAGGACGTGCTCTCGCGGGTGCGGCTTGCCGAGCTGCTCGTGCGCGACGGGGACCAGGCCGAGGCGAGGACGGTCGCACGGTCCGCGTTCGAGGTGACCGCCCTACCCGTCCTGCGCGCGCGCCTCCGCGCCGTCCTCGGGCCCGCACCGAGCGAAGCCCACCCGTGAGCGCACGCACCCGAGGAGAGCCCTCGGCTCGGCGCGTCACGACGGAGCGAGCGGTGCTCAGTAGTGGCCGAACAGATCTGGATGCGGACGTCGAGCGCGGTCGCGACCTTGAACAGCGAGCTGACACCGACGCGCTCGACTCGGCGCGCTCGATCTGCGACAGCAGCGAGACCGAGAGGTTGGTGCGCCGCGCCATCTGCTTGAGCGTGAGGCCGCGGCGCCTTGCGAAGCTCGCGGATCTGGCGGCCGATGCGCGGCGTGGAGCTCGTCCTCGCGGCGCAGCACGCAGCCCCTTCTTCTTCGCGATCCGCGCGATCACCTCGCGGAACTCTGCGGGCGTGAACGGCTTGTGGATGTACGCCGAGACCTCGTGCTGGATCGACGCGGTGGCGGTCTCGAGCGATGGGTATCCGGTCAGGATGATGACCGCGATGTCGTCGATCGACCTCGCGGATCTGCGCGAGCAGGTCGATGCCCGACGACCTTCGGCATCATCAGGTCGAGCACGACCAGGTGGAACACCTCGTCTCGATCCGCTCGACCGCGACGGTCGGGTCCGACAGGGTCGTGACCTCGAAGCCCTCGGTCCTGAGGAAGTCCTGCAGGTACTCGAGGATGTCCGGGTCGTCATCGATGACGAGCACGCGGACCGGCGGCAGCGCCTTTCCCGCGTGCTTGTCTTCCGGCCCGTGGGCCTCCGGCGTCGGTTGAGCCATGGTCATGGTACCCCCTGCTCAATGTTGGTCGGGGCGAGAGGATTTGAACCTCCGACTTCATGGTCCCGAACCGTGCGCGCTACCAGACTGCGCTACGCCCCGATGTTCAGTGCGAGCGGAACCTAGCCCCCGACCCCCCAGGTGTCAACGCCAGCAGTGCCCGCCCGTGGGGGCGGACGCGTGCACGACGGCCCGCCTCAGCCCCGCGTCCAGCGGGCGACCTGGTAGGCGTCCATGCCGTCGCAGTCCCCCTCCATCCAGGGACCCAGCCGCAGCACCCCGTCCGCGTCGGCGGCGATGGGCAGGGGCCAGGGCGGGGGCGGGCGCTCGAGCTCGGGGTGGGCGGCTTCGAAGGATCGGGCCACCTCGACGCCCTCTTCGCGGGTGGGTGAGCACACCGCGAACACGAGGGTGCCGCCCGGACGGAGCAGGGCGAGGGCGTGGTCGAGGATGGAACGTTGAACGCCCGCGAGGCGCGCCGGATCCTCGGCGTGGACACGCAGCAGGAGCTCGGGACGGCGGTGCAACGTGCCGAGGCCGCTGCAGGGCGCGTCGACGAGCACCCGGTCGAACTGCCCCTCGAGCCCGCCGGTGCCCACGGTCAGGTCGAGCGCTTCCACGGAGACCTCCGGCAGCCCGAGCCGCACGAGCTCGGGGCCGATGCGTCCGAGCTTGCGTTCGTGCAGATCGATGGCGGTCACATGCCCCTCGGGGCCGACGGCCTCCGCGAGCTGTGCTGTCTTGCCGCCCCGCCCGGCGCAGGCGTCCGCGACGCGCTCCCCGGGGCGGGCGCCCGCGAGCCGGCCAACCGCCTGTGCGCCCTCCTCCTGCACGGCGAACCAGCCCTCGTCCCAGCCCGGCAGGGTCCGTGGATCGCCCGCGCCCCGGACCACCAGGGCGCCGGGCACGAAGGTGGAGGGGCGGACCTGGGCCTCTGGGCGGGCGCGAGCGATGGCGTCGCGGAGGGCTTCGACGGAGGTGCGGGCGGTCTGTACACGGAGGCCGATGGGAGGCGGCAGGCCGCGGGCGCAGAGGAAGGCGTCCGCGCGCGCCTGCCCGAGGGAGGTGGAAAGGGCGCTCGCGAGCCACGGTGGGACCCGCACCAAGGCGGGCGGCTCGGGTGCGTCGGGACGGGCGGCGGCGACCTTCCGCAGCACCGCGTTGACCAACCCGCCGAGGCGACCCCCGCGCTCGCCACGCACCAGGCTCACCGCATCGTCGACGACGGCATAGGGCGGGACGCGCGACAGGTAGAGCAGCTGGAAGGCAGCCGCTCGAAGGGCGCTGCGCGTCCAGGCGTCGAGCTTGTCGGGCTGGCGCAGGTGGCGGCCGAGGACCGCGTCGATGTCGGGCAGGACGCGCAGGGTGCCGTACACGATGGCGGTGGCGAGCCCCGCATCGCGCGCGTCGGCGCCGCTGCGGACGAGCTCGGCGTCGAGGAGGACCGAGGCGAAGGCCTCCTCCGAGGTGACGCGATCGAGCACCCGGGTCGCCACCCGACGCGCCACGGCCACGCGCGTCGAGCCGTCCACGCCGGCCCCGCGCGCCGCCGCGCCGCGCTTGTTACCCCGCGTCATTCCGACACGATCTCGTCGACGACGTGCGGCCACTGCCGCTCGATGTCGTTCCGGAACGCGAGCACCATCAGGAGGATGAGGAGCGAGAGGCCGGCGAGGGACGCGATCTCCCGGGCGCGTGCCGGCAGCCGTCGCCGTGCGACCGCCTCGATCAGGAAGAAGAGCAGGTGGCCCCCGTCGAGGAGTGGGATCGGCAAGAGGTTGATGAGCCCCAGATTGATGCTGATGAACGCCATCAGGGCGAGGTAGTTGAGCGTGCCTTCCCGTGCGGCCGTGCCGGCCACGTCGAAGATCGTCAGGGGGCCGCCGATGGACTTGACGCTCAGTCGTCCCTGCAGGAGCCGCACGACAGAAAAGACGGTCACCTCACACATCTGCGCCGTGCGCTCGTAGGCCTTGTGCGCGGCGTAGGAGAGGGGATGGGGGTTATCGACACCCGGGTCGATGCGCATCGGGAGCCAGTTGCGCATCGCGACGACGTAGCGGTCGTAGGGCTGGCCGTACTGGCTGACGCCGCGCTCGTGGGAGAGGCGCAGGTGCCCGGTCATGACCTGGTCGCCGCGCCGCCACGTCAGCTCGTGCTCGCGGCCACGCCCCGCCTCCAGGTCTTCGAGGAAGGTGGCCCACAGGCGAACGGGCCGGCCGTCGAGGGAGAGCAGGCGGTCTCCGCGCCTTAGGCCCATGCGGGCCTCGGGCGAACCGGAAGTGATGCTGCTCACATAGAGAATCGGCCGACTCCAGCCCGGCCCTCGAGAGGGGGTGCCCCGTGCCGGCCTCGGGAGTCACGGCGGCGACGTGGGGCTCGAAGACGTCCAGGTCGATCAGACCGCCGAGCGCGTGGTGCACGGGTCGGGGACGCAGGTAGGTCATGGGCACCAGGGAGCCGCGGTTGCCCTCGAAGGCGTGGCGCAGGTCCAGGTACCGGTCGATGGGACGACCCGAGGCCGCGATGACGACGTCGAAGGTGCGCATGCCCCCCTGGGCCGCGGGGCTCGACTCGGAGGTGACCCCGACGACCGCGATCGGATGGTGCGGCATGATGCCGATGCGCCCGACCTCGTCCACCAGGTCCAGGTCGCGCACGTGGCGCGTCAGCACGGGCGTGATCACCTCGGTGACCTGGGCGCCGCCACGCTCGACCCGGAAGGTGAGGGGCTTGTCCGCGCTCTGGCCGACGATCGCCGAGACCTCGTCGAAGGTCGACACGTGCTCGCCGTCGATGGACAGGATGCGGTCGCCCGCGAGCAGGCGCCCGTCGGCAGGCCGGTCCGGGAACACGGTGCCCACGACGGGCGGCGCGAGCTGGCCGTCCCCGAGGTAGACCACGAAGAAGAGGGCCAGGGGGAACACGAGGTTCATGGCCGGGCCCGCGAGCACGACCGCGACGCGCTTCCACAGGGGCTGGCCGTAGAAGCCGCGCGCCTCCTCGGCGGCCGGGACCTCGTCGTAGGGGTTCTCGCCGAGCATGCGCACGTAGCCGCCGATTGGCAGCGCCGCCAGCACGTATTCGGTGTCCCCCTTGCGGAAGCCCAGGAGCTTCGGCCCGAACCCGAGGCTGAACTTCAGCACGCGAACGCCGAAGAACTTCGCCCACACGAAGTGCCCGAGCTCGTGCACGAAGATGAGGACGCCGACGAGGACGATGAAGTAGACGAGGTCCACGGCCAGCTTCGCCAGAGAGGGGGTCCAACGTAGCACGTGGGACCGGGGGCGCGAGGCATCGGGCGGCCGGGGCCCTCCCGCGCGCCATGAGGGCACGAGAAAGCACGAGACACCCGCTCGCAAGCCCACGGCCCGAGCCGAAGGCGAGCCGTCGGAGGGGGGAGCATGCCCCCCTCCCCGAGCGCAACGAGGGCGCTGTCGGGAGGGTCGTGCGCGCGGTCCAGAGCGGGCGGGCACGGAACCGCCCCGACCCTCGTTTACGGGGCGACGAGACGCATGATAGCGTTTCCGCCCCGATGACCACGCACGCGCAGACCGGTGCCGCTCCCGTCGCCGAGGGAGAGTCCGCGAGCTCGCGCGCCGAGACCGTCCTGGCCGACGGCACGGTGGTCCGCGTCGAGGTCAAGCGCCCCGACGGGGGGGTGCCCATAGCCGAGCGCGCGCTCAAGGCTGCCGGCTCGGCCGTGGTCGAGGCCATGGGGGCTCCACCCGCGCGCGAGCGTGAACCGTCCGGCACGCGCATCGTCGGCCGGAGCGAGGCCATGCGGGAGCTGTTCCGACTCCTCGATCGCATCCGGGGCTCGAGCGCCACCGTGCTCATCACTGGCGACAACGGCACGGGCAAGGAGCTCGTGGCGCACGCGATCCACGAGCAGTCGACCCGCGGCGCGCAGCGCTTCGTCGCGACCAATTGCAGCGCCTTCAACGACAACCTGCTCGAGAGCGAGCTCTTCGGTCACCGACGTGGCTCCTTCACGGGCGCGGTCGCCGACAAGCCGGGCCTCTTCGAGGTGGCCGACAAGGGGACCTTCTTCCTCGACGAGGTTGGCGACATGTCGCCGGCGCTGCAGGTGAAGCTCCTGCGCGTGCTGCAGGAGGGCACCTTCCTCCCGGTCGGCGGTACCGAGCCGCGCAAGGTCGACGTGCGCATCATCGGCGCGACGAACCGCGACCTGTCACGCATGGTCGCCACGGGCGCGTTCCGCGAGGACCTCTACTACCGCCTCCACGTCGTCGCCCTGCGTGTGCCGCCCCTCAGGGAACGCAAGGACGACATCCCCCGGCTCGTCAATCACTTCCTCGCGCGTCTCACCAAGCGTGACGGACGGCGCAAGGTCCTCACCCAGACGGCCCTCGACCGGCTCATGGAGCACGACTGGCCCGGCAACGTGCGAGAGCTGGAAAACGAAATCGAGCGCCTCTGGGTCCTGTCGGGCCCGGACGGCGTCATCGGGGACGAGGACATCGGCCCCCAAACCGGGCGCAATCCGCACCGCACCCCGCCCCCCTCGGTGCCGCCGATAGCGGGAGGCGACGAGATCCACATCACGGGCAGCACGCTTCCCGAAGCGGTGGAAGCGCTCGAGCGCAAGATGATCGGCGAGGCGCTCCGGCGGGTGAAGGGAAACAAGACGCGCGCTGCGCAGGCCCTCGGCATCAGTCGGCGCAACCTCATCCGCAAGGTGCAGGCCTACGGGCTCGACGATCGATCGCGCGACAAGGCGGCGCCGTGAGTGGGCGGATCCTGGTCGCCGACGACGATCCGTTCAACCTTCGGCTGCTCACCGAGGTGTGCGAGGCCGCGGGCTACGAGGTGATGAGCGCGGCGGACGGTGAGCAGGCCCTCGCGGTCCTGGCACGCGATCGACCGGACCTGATCCTGCTCGATGTCGCCATGCCGGGTCTGTCGGGCTTCGAGGTGCTGCGCATCCTGAAGGAGGACGACGGCCTCGCCTCGATCCCGGTCGTCCTCGTGACGGCGACGGGCGACATCGAGTCGCGCCATCGGGGCCTCGCGCTCGGCGCGGAGGACTACATCACCAAGCCCTACCGCATCTTCGAGGTGCAGCAGCGCATCCGCAACGCGCTGCGCGTGCGCGACGCCGAGAGCGCCGCGGAGGAGGCGCGTGAGCAGGCCCGCGACTCGGAGCTCGTCGACCCCCTCACCCACGCCGGCACGCCGCGCCAGCTCGTCATCAGCCTCGACTACGAGCACGCGCGCGCCGTGCGCTACGGCCACGCCCTCACCTGCGTCGTGGTGGTGGTCGCGAACTTCCGCGACCTCACCGATCACGCCGGGCGAGAGGCGGGTGAAGGCGTCCTCGTGCACATGGCGACGGCGCTCCGGCAGTGCGTTCGCTCGGTCGACCACCTCTTCCGCTCCGACCTCGAGGAGTTCACGCTCCTTCTGCCCGAGACCGATCGGGAAGGCGCTCGCATCGTGCTCGACCGGATCGAGTCGCGGTCCGCCGACGGCACGCTCTACGGACCCGCGGTCGAGCCCGCTCCCCGCATGCGCCTCGCGTGTGCCACCTGGCCCGATCGCAGTGCCGAGAGCGGCGACGCCCTGCGGCGGGCCGTGCTGGAAGAGTTGCGCCAGAAGGGGTGACGATCGGCCGGCCGTCGGCGTGCGGACGCGTGGGTCGACTGTCGAGCACGTGAGCCGTATAGACGAAGGGCGAGAGCACGCCCCGGGGGGGGCCGCATGCGCTACGGAATCCGCAACCGGGAAGGTCATCGTTCAGGGACGCCGGGCTGGGTCCAACGACCGCGGCGCGTGTGGGCGCCGAGCCTGGTGCTCGCCATCGGCCTCGCCGGAACGGCCCTGGCCACGAGCTACGTCGCCTCGCGCCTGCGCAGTGACGAGGCCGCCCAGTTCGCAGGCGCGACCGATGACATCCGGAGGGAGGTGCAGGACCGGGTGAAGGTCTACGTCGAGGCGTTGCAGGCTGCGGCAAGCCTCCTCGCCGTGGAGCCGGACGTGGGCCGAGAGCAGTGGCACCTCTTCGTCGAGCGCCTGGCCTTGCCCCGCCGCTATCCGGGCAGCCAGGCGGTGGGATACACCGAGAGCGTAGCCGCAGAGGACCTGGGCGCGTTCGTCGCCCGCGCCCGCGCCCGGGACGCGCCCAGCTTCGATGTCTGGCCCCACCAGGGCCGGCGAGGCGTCTACCAACCGGTGACGTTCATCGAGCCGCGTACGAACGAAAACATTCGGCAGGAGGGCTACGACATGGCCTCCGGGCCCAGCCGCCTCGCCGCGATGGAGCGGGCGCGCGATACCGGTCGGCCCGCCGCGACCGAGCCCATCGCTCTGACCAGGCCCGGTGGCCACAGCGAGCCCAGCTTCCTGATCTACGTGCCGGTCTACAAGCAGGGACGTCCCCACGCGAGGATCTCCGAGCGCCGTCAGAACATTCGGGGCTTCGTCTTCGCCTCGTTCCGCGTGCACGACCTGTTCGAAGGGATCTTCGGGCCCTCCCCACGGAGCCTGGTCCACTACGACGTCTTCGACGGCTCGCCCTCCTCGGGGGTGCTGCTCTACCGGTCCCCGGAGGGGCCGGCGGACGACTCCATCCATCACCGCCTGCAGCACGTGAGCCTCGACGGGCACAGCTGGACCTTGTCCTTCGTGCCGAGCGTCCGCTTCAACGGCCTTCCCGAAGAGCCCCTCGTACCCCTCGTGCTCGTGTCGGGGACGGCCGTTAGCGTGCTGCTCTTCGCGCTCGTCTGGTCGGAGGCTCGGGCCCGCACCATCGCCCAGCTGAACGAAGCGAGCCTGCGAAAGTCGGAGGAGGCGCTCCGGGCGGCGAACCGTTCGAAGGACGAGTTCTTGGCCATGCTGGGCCACGAGCTTCGCAACCCCCTCGCCGCGATACACACCGCCCTCGAGAATCTTGCGCCCATCGGACTTCGCGGACGCCGATGCGCGCAGCGCGCTCGACGTGGTGGCGCGGCAGGTGCGTCACCAGACGCGGCTCGTCGACGATCTGCTCGACGTCTCGCGCGTGAGCCGGGGACGCATCGCGCTCGAGCGCCACGATGTCGACCTCAGGCAGACGGTCGAGAGGGCCGCGAGCATCCTGCGCCCACGGGCGGAGCAGGCGGGGCTGGAGCTGACGCTGCTCACGGGCACCAACCCGCTGATCCTCCGGGGCGACCCGACGCGGCTCGAGCAGGTGGTGTCGAACCTCCTGACCAACGCGATCAAGTACACGCCGGTCGGGGGCCACGTGAGGATCTCGACGCGCAGCGACGACGGTCACGCGATCCTGAGCGTGACCGACGACGGGATCGGCATCGAGCAGGACGCCCTCGAGCGAATCTTCGATCTCTTCGCCCAGGAGGACACATCCATCGACCGCTCGGCCGGCGGGCTCGGCATCGGGCTGACCCTCGTGCGCCGCCTCGTGGAGCTGCACGGTGGATTGGTCGAGGCGCACAGCGCGGGCCGTGGGCAGGGCAGCGAGATGATCGTCCGCCTGCCGCTCGTGGGGACCGGCCTCGCCCGAGAGGAGAGCGAGCCCCCCGCCGGTCCCGTGCAGCCATCTGCCTCCCGTCTTCGGATCCTCATCGTCGAGGACAACGAGGACGCCCGCTTCCTCACCCGACGCATGCTCGAGCGCTGGGGCCACGAGGTGGAGGTGGCGGCCGACGGGGAATCGGGTGTGCGTGCGGCGCTCGCGGCTCCCCCCGACGTCGCCCTGGTCGACATCGGGCTTCCGTCGATCGACGGCTTCGAGGTGGCACGTCGCATCCGCAAGGATCCGACCGGGCGCAACACGCGGCTGGTGGCGGTCACGGGCTACACGCAGCCCGAGGACGAGCGCAAAGCACGCGCAGCCGGCTTCGACCAGCTGCTCCCGAAGCCGGTCGATCCCCAGCGGCTCGCACGCCTGCTCGACGGGCTCCGCAGCTAGAGCACCTGCGCGGCGCTCGGAACAACGCGGCGCTCAGTCGCAGTGGCCGCCCAGGCTCTCGACGACGCCGCGGACCTCGCCCGAGGCGGGGTTGTCGCCGAACAGTCGACAGAAGCGTTCGTAGGTCTTGAGCGCACCGTCCCGGTCACCGGAGCGGAGTTGGCAATCGCCCTCCAGCTCGAGGAGGATGGAAGGTGGCGCCCCGCCCGCCTCGAGGGCGCGCTGGGCGAGGGTGACGCAGGCTCGCGGGTCGCTGCGTGCCTCTGCCGCACGTGCCTGGCGCAGCAGATCGGCCCCGCTCGCCCCCTGGCTCGGCGCATTCTGGGAGACCGCGCCCGCAGGCGGTGGTGTAGCCGGAGCGTCGGGCCCGGCCGCCGCCGATGGGTCCACAGGGATCGCCTCGACATCGGGGACAGGACCGATCCGTGCACCGTCGGCGAGCACACGCGCGACCTCCGCTTCGGCGGCGGTTGCAGGCGGGCGCGGTGCCGCTCCGCCGGGGGCACCGGCGTGCGGGGCGCGGCTACGCCGGCGGGGACGGCGCCGGTCGTGCTCCGCGGTCGGAGGGCTCGAGGGGGGCGCCCCGCTCGTCGCGCCCGCTGGCATCGACGGCGGAGGAGACGGAGCACCGCTTGGGGCCTGCAGCTCGGCGGACGGTTCGTCACCTGGGGCGCCGGAACGAGGCGCCTGCGCCGCCGTCCTTGGTGGGGGGGACGCCAGCGTGGCTCGATGGGCCGGGTGCGAAAGGAGGTGGAGCGCGAGCACGACGAGCCCTGCCGAAAGCGCGCCGGCCACCAGACCCCCGACCACGAGCAGACCGCGCCGCCGGTGCGTCGGCAAGGCGTAGACCTCGTCGTCGCCTACCACGTCGGAAGCGGCCCCGGTCGCGACGACGCCGGACCCGGGCGTCGGTCCGGACACGGCTCGCATCGCCGCGACTGCGCGGGGCGCGGGCTCGATCTTTGGCACGCCCCGCGGATACGACGCGGGCGACGACGCGGCGGGCTCGTGGACGGACAGATCCGGGGACGGGGGTGCACCAGGCGCCGAGAACCGCGATCGCTTGGTCGGTGCCACGGGGTCGGCGGGCATCGCCACGGGCGTAGCGGGCGCGGACGCCGGCGTGGCCGCGAAGGCGCTGAACGTCCCCGCGCTGAACGCCGCCCGCGGTGAGGCTTCGCCTCCGCTCTCGGCCGTCAGACTGCCGAGGACGTTCGTCCGCATGCCGCCCCGGACCGCACGCCGACCGTCGCCCGCCCCCGCCGCATCGGCGAAGGCGCTGCCCAGGTCGCTGGCCGACGCGAACCGCGCGCCACGCGAACGGGCCATGGCCCGCATCACGACCTCCTCCACGTCGGGAGGCACGTCGGGACGGAACGAGCGCAGCGGCGCGACCTTGCCGTGCAGGATGGACACGATCAGGTCGCTCGCCGTCGTGCCCAAGAACGGCGGGTTGCCGGCGATCGCCTCGTAGAGGATCACGCCGAGGGCATAGACGTCGACGCCCGCGTCCAGGTCGCGCTCGGCCGACAGCTGCTCGGGCGCCATGTACCGCGGCGTGCCCAGGATCTCGCCCGTCTGGGTGAGGCGGTCGCTGCCGTAGACCTTGGAGATGCCGAAGTCGAGGAGCTTGATCTGCGCTTGCTCGGGTGCGCTCCCCGAGCAGAGGAAGATGTTGTCGGGCTTGAGGTCGCGATGGATCACGCCGCGATCGTGGGCCGCCTCGAGGCCGGCCACGGAGCCAGCGACGATCGGCACGAGGTCGCCCGGCTCGATCCGACCGCGCCGCATTCGCTCGCCGAGCGTCTCGCCCTCGAGCAGCTCCATGGCGAGGAAGAGCTGCCCGTCCACCGCGCCGAAGGTCTCGATCGACACGATGGACGGGTGGCGTAGGGACGTGAGCACCTCGCCCTCACGGCGCAAGCGTTTGACCGCCTCCGGGTCGTTCGCCGCCTCGGCACGCAGCAGTTTGAGCGCAACCACCCGGCTCGTGGCGAGGTCGCGAGCGCGGTAGACGGTCGCCATGCCGCCGGCGCCGAGGACCGCCTCCACGCGGAAGCGCCCCGCGATCAGGGCGCCCTCGCGGGCCCCCCCCTCGCCCGATGCATGGCCTACCTCGCTCACCTCGACCCTTCATCATCGTGCGCCCATTCCCCTGCGTCAACGCAGGAGGGGTCGCACCACTCAGTGCCGAGCTGCGAAGAGGATCGCGATCCGGATGAGCCAGACGGTGATTGAGCACGCCGAGAGCAGGATGGCGAGCTTGTCGACCTGGAAGCGCTCGAGGGCGTCGATGACGGACGAGCCGCGGATCATGCCGATGAAGGAGATGGGGATCGTCGTCAGGGTCATGAGGAAGAGCATCACGCCGAAGGCGTTGCAACGGGAGGCGGCGACCACCTCGCCGCGGATCATGTGCGTGAAGCAGGTCGTCAGGCCGCAGCCGGGACAGGGGTAGCCCGTCACCACGAGGAAACCGCAGGGTGGCAGGCCGAGCTGCATGTGCGTCCCGTGGCCGAGGGGGCTCGGGGTGAGCATGGCGGCGGTGATGAGGACGGCGGAGGGGATCGCGAAGAAGAAGAACCAGGCCACCCGCGAGACGGTCGGGTTGTGGGGGATCGGGCGCGCTCGCGCGGTCGCTGGCGCGGTCTGGACCGGATGGGGCGCCGCGTGGCCCTGGGAGAGCGGTTCCGACACGCCGGGCAGCATGGGCTTCGGCCGCCGAAGGCGTCAAGGGCGGCTGCCCCCCTGGCGGCGCTCTCGCCACTCCGGGTTGCGCCGCGCACGACCGTCGGTGCCGACGACGACGCAGGGACGGTCGCAGTCGAGGGGCTCGATGCAGCCGGCCACCTCGGCGCCGAGGAGGTTGTCGCCGCCCGCGGCGTGGTGAGCGTAGTGAGCGTGCATACATTTTACGCCGGTGGCCGCGCCAGCGACGCCACCGGTCGGGCGCCGTGGCGCGTCGGGGGGAACCGCCGCGTCCCGTTCGGCGGCGTAGCTCGCGTGGGCCGCCCGAACCCGCGCGGCGAGGTCCTCGTCCGTGCTCAGGCGCGCTTCCGCCTCCCGCACCGCGCCCCCGGCCTCGAGGCGCGACACGCGACGGCATGCGAGGGGACAGGCCAGCCAGTGACGCGTCGGGAAAGGTGTACCGTCGTCGAGCAAGGGCGGCACCACCACGACCACCGGCAGCCCGAGGCGGCACCGGCGCGCGACGGTCACGGGTGCGCGGGTCGGACGCCCAATCTGGGCGCGCACGATCTCTCGGTCGTCGATCGTCACGGGCTGGGACCAGCCGAGCGCGGCGCGGTACAGGGGACGCCGCGCCCGGTAGGCCATGGACATGTCACGAGGGAGGTGCGCCGATCAAGAGCCCTCGCATCACGTGCGCCGGGTCGAGGAGACCGCTGGGGCCGTGCAGCTCGAAGTGCAGGTGGGACGCCGAGACGCGCATCCCCGTGCGTCCGACGGTGCCGATGGGGTCACCGCGGTGCACGTGCTGCCCCCGTCGGACCTCGGTCGACTCGAGGTGCATGTAGCAGGAGCGGATCGGCTCCTGCCCGGGCCGCCGGTGGAGGATACACACGAAGCGCCCGCCGCGGCCGAGCTGGGCGCGCGGCACGTCGTGAACGTGATCGGGCGAAAGCTCCTCGACGTGGTGCCGCCCGTGTAGCTGGACGCCGGCGAAATACACCACGCCGTCGGCGATCGCCCGCACCGGCTCGAAGAGCGACGCCTCGATGTCGACGCCCTCGTGCTTGCGCGACCCACCGTCGCGCGGATCGCCGATGAAGCCGGACATCACGCGCGGCCCGCCGTCGAGGGGACAACCCAGGGTGAGGCCGAGGCGATGGATGGGCGGCAGCGCGGCGACGGTGCCGTAGTAGAAGAGCAGCCTGCGCCGGTCGGTCAGGATGTGGTCCTCGGCCCGATCGCTCTCCACGCGGTCGCCCCATACGAAGTGCGAGACGTAGCTGCGGTGGGGTACCTGGGGGAAGGCGGCATCGAGGCTCGGCGCCTGCTCCTTCCACACGGAAAGGAAGGCGGCGGCGAAGTAGAGGTTCTCCCGGGGACGGCGCAGGCGCGGGCCGTAGAAGGGGAACCGGTCCAGATGTCGGTCGCGCTCGGTCCAGTGGTCCGCCTCACGCACCCAGTAGCGGTAGACGCCGTGCCGGAGGTAGGGGGCGTACATGGCGGGCGGGATGAGCGTGAGCCCGACGCCATGGAGCACCTCGGCGTCGGACCGACAGTGGCTCATCCGGTGGACCAGTCCGCCGAGCAGGAAGGGGTCGACGTGGAAGCGGGCCGCGTCATGCAGGATGGCGTCCGCGTACCGCAGCGATCGACCGGGCGGCATCCATCCGCAGAGCGACTGCATGGCGCCGGCGAAGCGGGCCGCGTCGATCTCGGTGGGCGACACGGGCTCGGGGGGCCAGTCCCCGGGCGATACGAGGCTGGTGGCGGCGATGTTCGGGTGCACGCCGCGCCGCACGCGCTGCCTGAAAGGGGGCGCGTTCGCTGCAGCGACGCCGGCCACGAGGCAGGTCATCGCGACGAGGGTGCTCGCGAGACGCATGGGCCCACGATCGGACGCGCCGCGCCGATCGGTCAACCCTGTGGCGCGCGCATCGGCGGGCGGGCGCCACGATGCGCGCGCCCACAAAAGGGACGCGCCGGTGAGGCGGGGGACCTCACCGGCGCAATGGGTTCGGGACGATCGGTCGGGACCCCTCTGGAGCACCGCCGACGATCCGGAAGTCGTGTGTCAGCTACGGCGGCGCTTGCGCACCACGACCAGGCCGACCAGGGCGAAGAGGGCCAGGGCACCCGGCAGCTTCGAGCCGATGGGCGAGGTGCCCGCCGCCACGCAGCCGCAGCCTCCGTCCTGGGGCGGGGGGGGCGTGTAGGGCGCAGTGACGGGCCCGGCGTCGGGCATGGCAGGCGGCCCCGCGTCGGGCCTCTCCTCGGGCGGCGGCGTCATCGGCTCGGTGGGCTGCATCAGGTCGACGCAGTTGCCGTCCATGCAGGCCGTCCCGTCCGGGCAGGTCGCGTCCTCGTCCACGGCGCCGTCGCAGTCGTCGTCCGAGCCGTTGCACACCTCGCTCGGGGCCGGGTTCACCGCGCCCTCGCAGCCGCCCCACGCACCGGCCGAGCAGCTCTGGCTGCCGTGCATGCAGGCGCCCACGTCGCTGCCGCAGTCGCGCGTCTCACCTTCGATGCAGTCACACCCCGGGTCCGTCACGCCATCGCAGTCGTTGTCGACCCCGTCGCAGATGTCGTCCGCGCCCGGGTGCACCGACGGATCGCTGTCGTTACAGTCGACGAGGCCCGGGTCGGTGGCGCCCGGCGTGCTCGGGTCGGTGCCGCAGGTCGTGTAGCCGTCGGCGTCCTGGTCGAAGCCCTCGTCGACCAGACCGTCGCAGTCGTTGTCGAAGCCGTCGCAGGTCTCGTCGGTGATGTACGTCGCGATGTCGTCCAGGATGGTCCGGAGGTCGCTCAGGTTGTTCGCCTGCATGTAGCAGTTGCTCGACGAAGCCGGGTCGGTCGAGGTCGGATCACAGCCCGGCAGGGCCGTGCCGGCGGCGACGGCCGCGCGGTTGAGGGTGAGGCTGTCGACCTCCGCTCCGAAGCCGACCACATGCACCGTGATGCCGTCGGCGCGCAGCCGCGAGACCGAGTCGACGGGCGTGAAACGGGTGGAGGCGTCGTAGGGATCGCACCACTGCCAACCGTCGGTGATGAGGACGACGTGGTTGCTGCGGGTCGGGTCCAGCATCGGCGCGTAGGAGCTGATGACGTCGAGGGTCTGGGCCATGGGCGTGTAGTTGCCGCCGCTCGGGGGCGGTGAGCCGAGGGCCGCGAGGAGCAGCAGGGGGCTGTTGTCGGCCACGCCGATCGCGATGGGGCCGGGCGCGCACATGTTCGGGTACGGAAAGACTTGCAGGCCGAAGTCGATCCGATGCTCGTAGGTTGTCGCCAGCTCTCCGATGGCCGTCCGCGCCGCGTCCCACTTCGTGATGCCGCTCGGCAGCATGCCGAGCATGCTCGAGGACTTGTCGACGGTCAGGAGGACCTGGGGCGCGGCGCAGCGAGACGCTTGAGCGCTCGCGACCGCGGGCACGAGCCCGAGGGCGGCCAGGACGAACGACAGGGCGCGCAGCAGACGGTTCATGGACGGTCCCTACGTGCAGGCACCGTGCCGACCGTCTCGCGCGGAGAACGGATCCACCATTCCCGTAGGTTTCGAGCAAAATCCTACAGTCGCCCCCCGCCGAGCGGCCATTGGATCCGCCACTCTCATGGGGACTGTGGTCACCCGCCTCGCCCGGGACCCGAGCCCGAAGGATGCCGAGGAACCGAGCGAGACGCGTCGCGTCGCCCCGCGCGACCGGGCAAGGGGCCTCGGCTACGGCCGCATGACCGTGACGATGTCGTTCCAGTAGTCCGAGCCGCCGAGCAGCTCCCCGATCATGACGGCCTCGGCAGCCGCCCGATCCGCCCGCAGCCCCTCGGCCTCGAGCCGTCCGGCGACGAAGGTGGTCACAGCTGCCCGTGTGGCCAGCTCGGCCCGCGCCACGTCGAAGGTCAGCTCCTCGGTCCAGCGGAGCGACCAGAGCTCGTCGCATAGCCACTCGGCGATCACGTCGGCGCCGCGCGCCGCCTCGGGCGATCGCTGCTCGGCCCGATCGAAGGCCGCGGCCCAGGGCCGGGGCGGGAGCTTCTTGGGGAGCTTCTCGTGCTTGAGGGCCCGGACGCCCATCGCGAACCACGCGAGCGCAACGCCGAACTGCGTGTCGTCGTCGATGTCGCGGAACTCGTCGACCACGCGCTTCCACCGGTTCTTGCGGAGCTTCGGGAAGGGCGCGGCGCCGAGCACCGAGAGCGATCCTCACCCGCGGCGAGGCGGGCGAGCAGGTCGGCCTCGAGCGGCACCCACTGCTCGAAGGGCACTTTCTTCTGCCCCTTCGACAGCCGCACCCGATCGACACGCCGGTCGGCCACGAGACGGTGGGCGCTGTCGACGAGGGCGCCCTTTGCCCCTTCGGGGTCGAGCACGGGCCAATCGCCGAGGGTCCGACAGGGGCATCGGTGCTCGGTGGTGATGCGGCCACCCTCGGGGGTTGCCACCAGGCCGAGGGGGAAGCGCCGGCAGCCGAGGGGCTTCTTCATCTCGCCGAAGCGCGCGTGGACCGAGCACAGGAGGTCGTCGCGCAGGAAGACGCAGCCGCCATCCTCCTTCGTCGCGAGCATGTGCTCCTCGAAGACATCATCCCAGCCGCCGGCATTCTTGTTGATCCGGCGCAGCTGGGTGAGCTCGCGGCGCGTGATCGGGCCGAGACCATGGATGTCGGTGCAGCAAAGGCCATCCCCGAAGCAGCGGTAGCGGGTCCCGGGACGGACGTGCAAAGGGCGGACGTGGGTGCGGTCGGTGGCGGGCATCGGGGCTCGAAAGGCGGTGCGAAGGAGGGAATGCCGGGGGTTCGCGGGTGAGGCTCGGCGGGGCGGCCGGTGTGGGGCACGCGCGCTTGCGTGCCCTTCCGAGCGCGATCGGATACCATGACTTGGAAATTGCTTCACGCCCGGAGGGGGTTGTCTGCCCCAGGGCCCGATGCACCCCCCGAGAGGATCATGGCCAAGGGTCCCTCACCGCTCCTCGGTTACAACACCAACGTTCGGCACAAGAGCCGGCTCTACCACATCCAGACGGAAGACTCGGGCACGCGGCACCCACACATCATCACGCACCTTTTTGCGGATGGTGGGCGGATCATCGCGACCAAGAAGACGACCTACGCCGAGCACCTGGGGCGGGAGGACTACCAGGTGGTAGTCCGGAAGCTCATGCAAGGGCAGCACAAGGCGATGTTCATCGCCCTGCGCGACGGTGCGTACGACGAGGAGGAGCCGGCGCCGGCGGAGCGCGGCGACGAGACCCAACGCGTCCAGAACGAACCGACGGTGGACGTAGACGCCCTCGAGGCCGCCGCGGCGCGCATGGCCGCCGCCGCGACCGCCGAGCACCTGGCGCCGGAGCCGGTCGCCGAAGAGCCAGCGGCCGCCGAGGCCCCGGCCGCCGCGGCCGCCAAGCCACCGGCCACGCCTCCACCGGAAGGGAGCCCCCCGGGTGCGGGCCGCTACTCCACCACGCAGCCCTCGGCGGCCTTCGAGGTCGTGCGCGGGCGGACCAAGCCGGCCGAGTCGATCTTCGGCAACGACCTGTTGAGCGAGAAGTCCCTCGACGAGGTGATCCTCAGCTACCTGGCCGACGACCTCGAAGAGGGCGAAGGCTGAGTCGACGCGCACGGGCGGTCAGCAGATGGTCACTGCTGCAGGCAGTAGACGTGGTGGGACATGTCGCAGGTGCGGGAGCCTGCTTGGAACCAGTTGCTGATGAGGTCGGACAGGGTCACGGCGCCCATCTGGGTCGCCGTGGCGTCGCTCCAGTCGGCGCAGTCGTTGGTCGCGGTGGAGCTCGGGGACATGCTGCCGGTGAACACGAGGGCCGTGCCCACGTTCGTGCCGTCGGCCTCGAGCATGAGCGGAGTCATGGGCGCGACGCCAGCGCCCAGGCTCGCCCCCGACGTCCACAGGGCGATGCCGTCGACGCGGTACCAGGTGCTGCCGGGGGTGAAGCGCGATGCGGGGGACGCGGTCGTCGTGGCGAGCAGCGCCTGAAACGTGCCGGTGAGGCCCGCCGTGGACGCCTCGCTCGCACACAGGGCGTCGGCGCCCGCGATGCCTGCGTCGCCCGACAGGGTCGCCTGGGACACGAATGCGAGGCGCGCGCCGGCGGGCGCCGCGACGGTGAAGGGCGCGTCGTAGTCCGTGCCCAGACAGTAGAGCCGCGTCATCCCGTTGCACATGTGGAGGAAGCCCTGGGTCCAGCGCATGGCGCCGCCGAACGCATCGCCACCGATCACCCTGGCGGACGTGTCGCTCCAGTCGCCGCAGTTGTCGCCGCTCGCGGTGCCGTCGGTGCCAGTGCCCGTCGGGATAATCTCGTCGGTCGAGATCCGGTTGCCCTGCTCGTCGAGATCGAGCGGATAGCGGGTATTGCCGGCGAAGAGGTCGGCGGCGCTCGTGGCGAAGGGGCGCTGGTCGAGGCGGATCCAGCCGCTGGCCGAGCCCAGACGAATCGACCACGTCAGAGGTGCTCGACGAGACCCAGGCGATGTAGGTGCCCGAGAGTCCCGCCGCGCTCGCCACGGTATTGCAGAACGCATCGGCTGCCGTGACGCCGCCGAGGGAGCCGGGCGAGGTCTCCATGGAGGTCACGAAGGCGTAGTTGTAGGGCCCGCCCGTGCAAATCTGGCTGAGGTCGGGGTCGCAGACAGCTACGCCGCCGTCCGTGCCCGCGTCGCTCACCGTGGCGTCCATACCCGCGTCGCTCACCGTAGCGTCCATGCCCGCGTCGCTCACCGTAGCGTCCATGCCCGCGTCGCTCACCGCGGCGTCCGTGCCCGTCGCGCCGTCGAGGCCCATCGCCGCGTCCATGCCCGCGTCGGGCGTCGCGCCGTCCTCCGGTGAGGCGTCGGCGGTCACCCCTGCGTCGCCGCTGCCGCTGTCGGGGAGCGCACCCGCATCGGTCCCTGCATCGCCAGGGGTGCTCCCCCCACCGCCGCCGCATCCGGCTACCACGAGCGGCACCAGCACCAGGGCCGCGAGCCCGCACCATGTCGCCTTCGTCATGGGCGCGGACTATGTCAGAAGGCCGACATGGTGGGAACACCCACCCGACCTTCGATACGCACGAGGGGCGCCTTCGCGGTCGACCCATCGCGCGCGGGCTCAGCAGGCTCACGGCGTGACGCCGAGCTCGCGCAGCGAGGCGATCTCCTCGGCAGAGAACCCCGCCTCGGTCAGCACCGCTTCGCCATGCTCGCCCTGGGACGGTGCCCCGGACGACGGCTCGGCATCGCGCGGCGCGACCGGTGTCCGCGGCACCGGCAACACCCGACCGCCGACCATCGGCCCGTCCGTGAACACGCGGCGGTGCACGTGCTGCGGATCGGTTGCGAGACTCGTGCGGCTCGAGGACGGGCTCGAGGCAACAGTCGTGCGTTGCACCGAAGGCAGCCCACTCGTCGCGCGTGCGCTCGGCGAAGGTCGCGGCCAGCTTCGCCTTCCACGCCTTCTGATGCGACCCCGGCACCAGTGCCTCCATCGCCGGTTCGAGCCCCGCCCCCTCACAGAAGGCGGTCCAGAACTTCGGCTCGAGGGTCGCCAGGGCGACCGCGCGCCCGTCCTTCGTGCGGTACGTGGCGTAGGGCGCGATGCCTCCGTCGAGCACGCCCCCGCCCGCCGGTGCCGCCATCCCCCCGAGGCGCTCGAGCACGCCGAAGGACGCGAAGGCGAGCGCCCCCTCGGCCATGGCCACGTCGATCCGCCGACCGCCGCCGCCCGTCGCGCGCCCGTGCAGCGCGCTCAGGATGCCGACCACTGCGTAGAGCGCGCCGCCGCCGATGTCGCCGAGCTGCACGCCCGGCACCTGGGGTGGTCCGCCCTCCGGCCCCGTGACCCCGAGCACGCCCGCACGCGCCACGTAGTCGAGGTCGTGCCCCGCCCGCGCGGCGAGTGGCCCGTCCTGCCCGTAGCCTGAGATGACGCACCCGATGAGGCCGGGGTGCCGCGTGGAGAGCACCTCCCAGCCAAGGCCGAGCCGTTCCATCACGCCTGGGCGAAAGCTCTCGACGAGGACGTCGTAGCGAGGCAGCAAACGCAGGAACGCCTCGCGACCTTCGGGGCGCTTGAGGTCGAGCACGAGGCTGCGCTTGCCCCGATTGAGCGCGTGGAAGACGACGTTCATGCCGTCGTCGGCCTGGGGCGGCATGGCGCGCAGATAGTCGCCTCCCGCCGGATCCTCGACCTTGTCGACGCGGGCGCCCAGGTCGGCGAGGACCATGGTCGCATAGGGCCCCGGCAGAAGCCGCGACAGGTCGAGCACGCGCACGTCGGAGAGGGGTCGTTCATCCATTGGTTGGGTGCGCCGTCCCACCCGAAGGCCGCCCCGAGCGTACCCGGTTCGGCTTGCTAGCCGAGGATCTGCTGGAGCTTGGTCGCCAGCATGGCATTGCCCGACACCTTGAGCTTGCCCTGGAAGTAGAGCTGCATCGCGGCGCTGGGGTTTTCGCTGATCGCGTTCCAGTCCGCGTCGGTCAGCTCGAGGGTGCAGTCGGCGTTGCCGCTGTCGCCCTCCTTGACGCCCACCTCGTCCTTCAGGTTGACGGTCCAGGTGCCGCCGTTGTCACCGCTGATCTTGAAGAGGAAGACGGCCGCGATGTCCTTGGCCTTGTCGGGATGGGCCGCGATGCGGTCGGGAATGTTCTTGGTGAAGTCGGTCTTGGCGTCGGCCATCGGTCTCTCCCTGGGTGACACGGGTGTCACTGAATGACGGTTCAGGGTGCAGGGCGATAGCACCGGAGGTGCGGGGGTGTCAACCATGTCCGCGGCCCCTTCGTTGACACCTCTTCGGGGGGGCGCTAACAGCCCGTGGACGAACCCGTAAGGCCGTCCCGAAAAGGGGCAACCGGACCTGCGATCCCCACGCATCGGGTTCGACGACAACAGCCTCCCGCGGCAGCGCCACGGAGGCGGAGGCGCCGGTGAACGTCAAGACTTTCCTCGCGAAGCAGGGCATCAAGCTCATGCAGGACCCGCGCTTCCTGAAGCTCATGCAGGACCCGCGTTTCATGAAGGTGATGATGCAGGCGCTGCAGATGCGCGGGCGGCTCCAGGAATCCTTCGACGAGCGGGTCGAGCGGGTCGCCAAGAACTCCACCTCGCCACCAAGGCCGAGGTGCGCGAGTTGCGGCGCGCCATGCGCAAGATGGAGCGGGAGCTCGACGCCGCCCGAGCCGAAGCCGAGCCAGCGAAGGCCGCTCGAGACGAGAGCGATGGCCCCGGCGGCGCCTGATTGGCCGTCCCCGCGAACGCGATGTGCGTGCCGGGCCTACAGCACAGGGCGGCCAACGCCTGTGAATGGAGGCGCACCGGTGGCAGTCTGTAGACCATGTTGCGCCGTCCCCTCGCACCGCCCTGTCTCGTCCTTTCGCTGGCGATGCTCGGCGCCCTCGCCGTCACCGGCTTCGGGACCGTCGTCCGCGCCCAGTCGAACGACCGCATCGCCCAGGCCCGCGCCCTCTTCGAGCAGGGCGACCAGGCCTACCGGGCGGGCGACTTCCACAAGGCAGCCGACAAGATGCTCGCCGCCTACCGCCTGACCCACTCGCCCGACCTCGCCTTCAACGTGGGGCGTGTCTACGAGCGGATGGGCGACGCCGACCGGGGCATCCACTGGTTCCAGGTCTACCTCCGAAGCGGCCACCCGAGCGATCAGGAGCGCGCCGACATCACGCAACGCATCGCTGGGCTGCGCGAGATCAAGCAGCGCCAGCGCGACCAGGTGTTCACCGCGCCGCCCTCTCACGACGCGCTCACTGCCGAAGCGCGCGCCTTCTTCCTGCGCGGCGTCACCATGTTCAAGCGCCACCACTACGAGGCCGCCATGCAGGCCTTCACCGCGGCCGAGGGCTTCGCACCGCTGCCCGAGATCCTCTACAACATGGCGGTGACCGCCGAGCGACTGCACCACGTGCAGGACGCCATCGACTACTACAACGAGTACCTGCGCCTGCGCCACGACGCTCCCGACCGCGCCATCGTGCTGCGCAAGATCCAGGCGCTGCGCGATAGCCGCCGCTGACGCCGACGCGGCGCCGCGGGGCGGCTCCGGATCACCGGCCGAAGAGCTTGCCCAGGGCGACGATGGCCGACAGGCCGAGGGCCCACAGGATCACCAGCGGCAGGACGACGCTCGCGACCACGAAGAGGATGCCGAGCCCCACGATCAGGTAGTCCGCTGCCGTCGGCTCGGCCTCGGGGTCGTTCCGGTAACGCTCGATGAGCGCCAGGTTCATTCTGTTCGAGCGCCAAAGGACGTCGAAGACGTCGCCGACGATGGGCAAGAGGCCGCCCACCGTGTCGATGATGATGTTGAGGAGCATCCGCAGCAGCACGACCGTCGGCACGCGTTGCTTGAGCGCGAGGAAGAGGAGCGCCAGCGAGCCGACGCCCGTCGCCGCGTCCCCCACCCCCGGCAGGAGAAATCCGAGGATCGGGTCGAGGCCGATGGTGATCTTCGTGCCGGGGATGCGGATCGCCTCGTCCAGCCAGCGCACCAGCGTCCGCGCCCAGGGCGCGATGACGCCTTCGATCACGCGTCTGTGCTCGGGGGCTGCGTCGGGCAGCGCGCGGGCCAGCGCTCCCTGCACCAACCGATCACTGGCAGCGGTCGATTGCTCGTCCTCGCCCGGGAGGACAACGGGCTCGGGGGAGGTGCTCATCGTCGTGCCAGCCACTGTCGAACGAGGTGCCAGACCGTGCCGGGTGCTTCGCGCCCGACGATCAAGTCTATGTGGCCGAAGGGGAAGACGCGAAAGGTCTTGTCGGCGGCGCGGCTGCGCTCGAAGGCGGGACGCACCGACGAGGGCGGCGCGAGGGTGTCGCTCGAGCCCGCGATGACCAGGAGTGGCACGTCGAGCCACTCGAAGGCCGTGGCGTAGTCGACGTAGCGGTCGAAGGCACCGAAGCGTCGCCCGCGGCCGCCCAGGATGTCGAAGGCCACCCCCAGGCTCGTCCAGTCGAAGGCGCGCTGCAGGTACTCGTCCAGCACCTCGGGCTCGGTGCTCCCGGGCATCCAGGCACGCAGGGGCATGGGAAAGCGGCTGTCCCACAGGGCGCGGCGACGCCGGAGGTGGCGAGCGACGGGGCGGAGGGGCAGCCGCGGGTTCGAGTCGAGCAGCCCGGTGAGCCGCAAGGCGCCCAGGGCGGCCGATACGGCCTCGAGCGTGCGTGATCCGCGCCCGAATCGGTAGGGCGTGCCGATGGTGACGATGCCGCGCACCTGACCGCGCAGGGAGGTTGCCGCAGCCGCGTCGGCGATGAGCCCGCCCATGGAGTGGCCGATCAGGAAAACGCGTTCGTGGCCCGACAGGCGCATGGCCTCGCGGGCGCAGGAGGGCAGGTCTTCACGGATGTAGTCGTCGAGCAGGCGCGGGCGCTCGTCGCCGAAGCGGCGTGATTGACCGTGGCCCCGGAGCTCGATGTTGAACACGTCCCAGCCGGCCTGGGCCAGGTAGGCCGAGAAGGAGCGCCGGCTCGTGTGCCACGTGTAGCGGTTCTGGCCGAAGCCGTGGATGAGGAGCACGGCCCCCCGCGTCTCGGCCGGTGGCGGCAGACGCTTTCGCACCATGCCGAGGGGGAGTGTGCCCGGCGTGCGCACCACGTCCTTGACGAAGGTGCCGCGCAGGGCATCGTCGATCACCTGCTCGACCGTCTCGGTGCGTAGGATCATGGACGGACGGCCGTCGGGCCGTCGCCCGCCGCCCCCGGGCGGATCGCAGAATCGTTCGCTCGCTCGCGCCGCCTCGTCATCTCGGACCCTGGACCATGATGAAGGATTCGAGGACGCGCGTGCTATCCTGGGCCGTCATGCGTCGCTGCCTCCTCGCCCTCTCGGCTCTGCTCTCCGTGCTCGCGGTCGCGCTGCCCCACGCGTGGGCCGACCCGCCCACCGCGAATCAGGTCCGGCAGATGCTCTCCGGCTACGAGACGGTCCCGGGCCGTGCTGCGTGGCGAGCCCTCGGCCCCGAGACCCTGCCCGTGCTCGTCTCCCTCTACCAGGACACGAGCCAGCCGGCTTTCGTGCGGATGCGCGCGGTCGGTGCCACCGGCTACTTCCCGAGCACGGCCACGCGCACCTTCCTGCTCGCCGTCACGCACGCACGGGGCCAGTCCGACCTCTTCGTGCGCGAGGCGGTCATCGCCCTCGGCCGAGCCTTCGGCGCCCAGGCCGTCACCGACCTGGTCCCCTTCCTGTCGAGCCGGGCGGTCGTGGTCCGCGACGCGGCGGCGCGCGCGCTCGGCGGCATCGGGACGGCCACCGCGCGCCAAGCGCTCCAGCGCCGCCTGGTCGTCGAGCCGGACCCGACCGTACGGGCGACGCTCCAGCGAAGCATGCGGTGAGCGCGCCTGACGCGGGCCTCTCGAGGCAGCGCCCGCGCGATCTCCCAGGGCTCAAGGCGCGGCCGGATCCTTCTCGGCGGGGGGAGCGAGCCCGCAGACTTCGCGCAACGCTGCCGCGAGCTGTACCCGCATGTGGCCATCCTTGCCCACGAAGTGGGTGATGCCCAGTTGGTGCAGGAAGCTGGCGGTCGTGGGGTTGGGCGCCGGCGCTGACGGCGATGATGCGGCAGCGCTCGGCGAGCTGCGCCCCGCGCGCGTACATGCACACCTCGATGCCGTTCATGCGGGGCATGTCCAGGTCGAGCAGCATGACGTCGGGTTCCTCGTCCCGCAGCCGTGCGATCGCCTCCTCGCCGTCGCGGGCGGTGCGCACCCGACAGGCGCCGAGGGCCTTCTCCGCGTAGAACCCGAGCACCCGTGCAATGTCGGGATTGTCGTCGACCACGAGCACGTCGATGGGCTCGGGGTGGGCGGTGTTGCGGATGCCGTCGACCGCCCACACGACGGCTTCCGCGCTGGGCGGCCGCTCCTCGGGCCCCTTCGCCAACATGGACTCGACGAGCTCGACGAGCGGCGCGGGCGTGTCGGGCCGCAGCTTCCGAATCGACGGCAGAGGAAGGTCGTGCTGCTCCCACAGGGCGAGCAGGGAGTCGGCCTTGCGTGGGAGCTGACCGATCAGCATCTCGAAGGCGATCACCCCGAGGGAATAGATGTCGAGCAGATGAGCCGAGCCGGCGGCGGTGGTGTTGGCCAGGGCCTCGGGCGCCATGAACGCCGGCGACCCGGCGATGTCGACCTGCTTGCTCACGTCGAACTCGGGCAGGACCAGGCCGAAGTCCATCAAGACGACGCGCCCCCCCCCCGCCAGCATCACGTTGTCGGGCTTGACGTCCCGGTGGGCGATCCCGGCATGGTGCACGACCGCGAGGCCGTCGGCGATGGCGCGCAACACAACCGTCACTTCGTCGCACGAGAAGGGACCGACTCGCAGCCGCTCCTCGATGTGGCGCGCGAGGCTCACGCCGTAGATGCGCTCCATGACGATGTAATCGAGACCACGATGGACACCGGCGGTGTAGATCGTGGGCAGGCTTGGATGTCGGAACGCCGCCAGGGCGCGCGCCTCGTGGCGGAGTGAGCCGGTCTGTCCCGTGTGCGCCTCGGGCCAGGGGACCTTGAGGGCGACGCGTCGATTGAGCACGCGGTCGTGAGCCTCGAAGACCTGACCCATGGAACCGGATTCCGAGCAGCTCGCGCAGCTCGTAGGTCCCGTCAACCACTTCGCCGACGGTCAGGACGGACGGCCCTCCTCGGGCGGTCGGACGCTCCGGCGCCGTAGACGTCACCTCCGACGGCTTTGGGTCGTCTTCGATGCGTCCCGTTGTATCACGTCCCCGTGCCACCCGGACCGTCCGAAGCGGTCGGGTGATCGATTCACGCCTCGCCGGGCGGCCCGCTGGCTCAGAGGTCGACCTGCTCGACCGAGAGGTCGCCGGCGTCCCGTCCGAGGAGCCGTGAGGCGACCTCGCCGAGGCGGTCCGGCAGATCGGTGACGAGCAGGCGCAAGGAGCCGGGGGCCTCGCCGGGTCGGGCCATGGCCCGCTCCTCGAGGAAGGTGGACAGCTCGCGCGCCTCGGACGCGAGCGCCTCGTCCGCTACTGCGCTCGTCCCGCCGTAGCGCTCGAGCGACTCGAGCGACTGGCCGACGGCCGCTACACGATCCCCTCCCGTCGCGGTGATCGCGACGTGCAGACTTCGATGGTGATCATCCAGTCGGTGCGCCGTCCGCAGGCCGGTGGCGCGGCGGGCGACGCTCTCTGCTCGAATCCAGAGAGCTTTTGAGATGTGATAGCCTCGCGGTGTGGTGGAGGTCCCGTGCGGGGCTTGGTCTCGACTTGCTCGATTGTCTGTGTGCTGCTGAGCAGCCTGCTTGGGTGCGCGGGTTGCTCGAGCGGCCCGGAGCTGGTGGTCGCGCTCGAGACGGACTACGTCCCGGGCAAGGACTTCTCGCGGGTCGAGACGACCGTCGCGGACCGGCCGAAGGTCGAGCTGTTTGCGAACTACGGCGACGACTTCTTGACGGGGCGCGAGCTCGCCGAGGTCTCTGGGCTCGACAGCGGTCGTACCGAGGTCGTGGTGCGCCTGCTCGACCAGGGCGGTGACCTGGTCGCCCAACGGCGAGTCATCGTGGAGGTGTCGGGCCGCTTCGCGGTGACGGTGATCATCACGCGCAACTGCCAGTCGGTGAGCTGTCCGGGGTCGGGCGACGATCCCAGCGCGACCGAGTGCCTCAGCGGCCGCTGCGTGCCGCCCGACTGCTCGGGCCAGAACCCGACGGCCTGCGGCACGCCGGGCTGCACGAGCGCATCGGACTGCCCGCCGCCGGCGGCGGCTTGTGCCGAGGCGCGCTGCGACACGACCGTGGGCGCCTGTCTCGTCGCGCCCCTGAGCGGCGGATGCGCCGCCGACATGTTCTGCGATCCGGACCGTGGCTGTGAGCCCGTACCGAGCGGCGAGGGGGGAGTGCCCCTGGACGCCGGCATGGACGCGGGCATGGACGCCGGCACGGTCGACTCGGGCTGCGTCGGCGGGGACAGCTGCGACACCGGCAACCCGTGCGAGCGCGGGACCATCGACTGCTCGAGTGGCAGCCCGCTGTGCGTGTCGGCGGGGCCCGCACCGGCCGGCACCGAGTGCCGCGCATCGGCGGGACCGTGCGACGTCGCCGAGACCTGCGACGGTTCGAGCACGGTGTGCCCGGCCGATGCCTTTGCCAACAGCAGCACCGTCTGCCGCGCGGCGGCAGGACCGTGCGACGTCGCCGAGACCTGCGACGGCTCGAGCGCGGCGTGCCCAGCCGACGCCCTCGCCGGCAGCAGCACCGTCTGCCGACCGTCGGCAGGACCGTGCGACACGGCCGATACCTGCACGGGCACGAGTGCGACCTGCCCGATGGACGCCGTCGCGCCGTCGGGCACGGCCTGCACGGGAGGGACCTGCGACGGGCTCGGCGGTTGCGTCACTGGGTGCACCACCGGTGCGCCCTGCGGCACGGGCAACCCGTGTCAGCTCGGCACCATGGACTGCAGCAGCGGAAGCCTGGTGTGCCAACCGGCCGGGCCGGCGCCGGCGACCACGATGTGCCGAGCCTCCGCCGGCGTCTGTGATTCGGCCGAGTACTGCACCGGCTCGAGCACCACCTGTCCGGTCAACTCGTTCCTACCGAGCTCCACCGTCTGCCGACCCTCGGCCGGCGTCTGCGACGTCGCCGAGACGTGCACCGGCTCCAGCGCCGCCTGTCCGACCGACTCGTTCCTACCGAGCTCCGCCGTCTGCCGAGCCCCCGCAGGCGTGTGCGACGTGGCCGAGTACTGCAGCGGCTCCAGCCCCGCCTGTCCAGCGGACTCGTTGCTGCCGAGCTCCACCGTCTGCCGACCCTGGGCAGGCGTGTGCGACATCGCCGACTACTGCACCGGCTCCAGCGCGGCCTGTCCGGCAAACTCCTTCCTACCGAGCTCCACCGTCTGCCGCGCCTCGGCCGGCGTCTGCGACGTCGCAGAGACATGCACCGGCTCCTCGGCTTCCTGCCCCACCGACAGCTTTGCCTCCTCGAGCACCGTCTGCCGCGCCTCGGCCGGCGTCTGCGACGTCGCAGAGACATGCACCGGCTCCTCGGCTTCCTGCCCCACCGACAGCTTTGCCGCCTCGAGCACCGTCTGCCGCGCCTCGGCCGGCATCTGCGACGTCGCAGAGAGCTGCACCGGCTCCTCGGCTTCTTGCCCCACCGACAGCTTTGCCTCCTCGAGCACCGTCTGCCGCGCCTCGGCCGGCATCTGCGACGTCGCAGAGAGCTGCACCGGCTCCTCGGCTTCCTGCCCGAGCGACCAGGTCAAGAACAGCAGCAACGTGTGCCGGATGGCGGTGGATGCATGCGACGCCACCGAGTACTGCGACGGCGTGAGCACGAGCTGTCCCGCCAACATGTACGCGCTCCCCGGGACGCATTGCTCGGATGGCACCTGCAATGGCTCCGGCACGTGCATTCCGTGCGCGCTGGTGACCGTCTACCTGACCTCCGGCTCGTCGTGGACGGTGCCTTCGGACTGGAACAGCTCCAACAACACGATTGAGGTCATCGGCGGCGGCGGCGGCGGATGCGACGGTTCCGCCGGATCCCCTGGCGGGGCCGGGCAACCCCCCTTTCAGGACGGCACATCCGGCCACGGCGGCTCCGGCTGTGGCGGCGGGGGAGGCGGCGGTTACGCCAGCATCTCGAACCTGTCTCTGACCGGTTCGATAGCGTACTCGGTCGGCGCCGGCGGAGGCGTCGGTTCATCCGGCGGCCCTACGTACTTCAATGGCGCGAGTTGCGGCGCCTCTTCGGTATGCGCCTCTGGCGGCGCGGGCAGCGGCGGCGCCGGCGGATCATTCGTCACCGGTGCCTCGGGACATGGTGGCGGCAGCGGCGGCAGCGGCACTCTCGCCAGCGGCGGCACCGGCGGCGGCGGCGGCGGCGGCGGCGGCGCCGGCGGCCCGATGGGCGCTGGCAACGGCGGCTCCGGCACGAGCGGCGGTTCTGGTGACGCGGCCAGTGGTGGCAGCGCCGGCAACAACGGCACCGAGTACGATCCCGCCCACGGTTCGGGCGGCGGCGCCAACAGCGGCCCAGGCGGCAGCGGCGGCGCAACCGGCACCGGTGGTCCCGGCTGCTACTGCAACGGCGGCGATGGCGACGTCGGCGGCACCGGTAGCAACGGGGGCACGGCCGGCCTTTATGGCGCAGGAGGCGCGGGCGGCGGCGGCGGCGGCGGCGGCGGCGGCGGCGCCCAGGGGGATTGGCTGGACGGATTCTTCACGCCCGGCAACGGCGGTGCTGGAGGCCCCGGCGGCAGCGGATTGGCCGGCACGGGTGGCCTCATCGTCGTCACCTACACGCCGACCAGCTGCTGACTCCGCCACCTTCCGATGCGAGGGCAATCCCGGTCGGACGGCGTCGTCGAATTTCGACGCGACCCGGTCGCCAGGTTCCCTCGGACGTGCTCTGCTTGGAGTGATTGGAGGCCCTATGGGCGACAAGTCGCCAAAATCAAAGCTGAAGAAGAAAAGCCAGAAGGATGCCGCGAGCCGGGCTGATGAGGCGAAGGCCAAAGCCAAGGTCAAGCAAGATCGGCCCGCCGTACCGGGAGGGAAGAAGTAGGCGGGTCTCGGACGTCACCGTCGGGGGAGGCCATCGCGTGGCTCGCGGTGGCCTTTCTCGCGTCCGCGGGAACGACTACTTCGATGGTCGACGTCCGACGTCCGGCGCGTCGACAACGATGACCGCGAGATGTACAGATGGGAATCCACACCGGCTCTGCGCGCGGCGCCACTGCCGAACCACGGCAGAACCCAACTCGTCGGCCGTCGAAGGAACGACCTTCGATCAGCTCGAGGAGGGGGAGCGGGTGTCGTACACGGAGGGCTCAGGGCCCAAGGGGCCGCGTGCCGAGAACGTTCGGCCGGCCTAGGCATGACCGATCTGGATGAACGAATCATCGACGGAATGATGGCACAGCCGACCGAGCCCGACCGACGCTGCGCCGATGCCGCTCATCGTTCGCGAAGCCGCGCGGCTCGACGCGACCACGCTCCGCTCGCCCTTCGTGTTGAGCGACCCCCACATGCGCCGCCTGCTCGATGGCCTGCTCGTGATGACCCGGCCACACGTTCGACGGCAACGGCGCAGACGAGGTCGTTCTCGATATCCTACGCTGGCAGATGGACGACGCATGGCGGTGGCGGGCATCGACGGGCGCGACGATGACCCCCTCGGGCGCCACGATTGGCTGCAAGGGCGAGAAGAAGCCGCCTATCTCGGCGAGCTCTACATGAGGGGCTACGCACCCATGTCGTCGCGGTTGCGAATCATCCTGGCTGGCGTCTACGTGCTCGGGCTCTGCTTTCCGTGGGCCTGCATCGCGGCATGGAGTTCGCGAGAGATCGGCACGTGGCTGGAAACGGGCACGTGTCCGGCGGGTCCGATGGACCGGCCGGCAGCTCCCTGCGGCCCGGGGGACTTCTTTGTGATCGTCTTCCTCGGCGGGTGGGCCGCTTTCGTCGTGGTTCCTTTCCTCTTCGCGTGGTCGACCGGGTGCACCGGCGCCCTGGCGGCCGCTGTGGTGTGGCTGCGGCGCGGGTCGCGTACGGCGGCGGCGTTGGGCCCGATGGCCCCGGACCGGGAAGACCCTTCTCGGTCTGGGTCCCGAACGTCCTGAGGTGTGCCTGCGTTCGTGAGCCTTCGAGCTCACCAGTACGATCGCATGATCTCGCTGCCAGGATCTGCGCCGCTCGAATCGGTCCGATCCCGGGCGCCGTCTCGAGCACTCGGCGACGGTGGCGGCGCCGCGTCACCGCGCCAAGGCACCGGCGGGGCGCCGCGAAGCGAAGGCTGTATCCAACCATACATTGATGCCCAGGAGCCAGCGGATTCGGCGACTGTGGCGGGGCGGATTGACCTCGACGAGCGGCGGCGGTGGAGGGCTTTGCCGCTTGCTGCGATTCACATCGCGAGCGTGAAGAAGTACGCTCCTCACACGTTTTGCGATGGTTGCTGTGAGACTCGAAGACGGGGGGGCACGAAGGTTGGTAGCCGTCGCCTGCGTCCTGGCGCTCGCGGTTGGGTGCGGCGCGGCGGGCCGCACCGCGCACGACGCCGGGAGCCCGGTCATCCGCGCGTCCGACTTCGATCAGACCTGCACGCAGTCGAGCGACTGCGTCGCTGTCGAGGACGACACGCCGTGCTGCACCATCTGTCCGAACGCCGCGGTGAGCCGCGACGCGCTCTCGGCCTTCCAGCAGGAGCGCGATTGGCAAGCTGCGTTATGCACGCCGGACGACCGGCGATGCGCGGCTCCGGCTTGCAACGTCGCCGACCACGCGGCGTGCTCGGGCGGCACGTGCGTCTTCGTGCAATGCAACGCCACGTCCTGTCCCGACGCGGACGCCGGAGCCGATGCGAGCAGCGGCTGAGGTTCAACGGCGGCCCGCGGGGCTGCCGAGACCTGCGTCCAGTGGTTGGCGGTCCCCCACCGGCACGTCGTTCAGGCCGCGGTGAGCCGCGGGCCAAACGGTGGTGCGCCCGAGACGGCCTGGCCCGACCCTGGGCATCGGTACGCGTACTTCACGACGTTGGCATCGGCGGCGCTTCCAGCGCCTTCGCGTCCGCTCCACGTCAACGCCCACCTGCACTCGTCGTGACCGACGGCGTCTTTGTCGACAGCGAGGGCGGCCGGCCCCCTGACCCTCTCGCCCGCGCTCGCGACCCCACCTTCGACTTCGTCGCCTGACTACCCACAGGCCCGTCGCAGGGCGCCGCAGACGCTGCGCGCCAGGGCACACCTCCGTCCTCTGCGGCCTATCGGCTCTCCTGTCGCCCTCCTTCTCGCGGCCGGGCCCCGGACTCGCCGGGCGGGCGCCGGGCCCCGGCTCAGAGGTCGACCTGCTCGACCGAGAGGTCGCCGGCGTCCCGTCCGAGGAGCCGTGAGGCGACCTCGCCGAAGCGGTCCGGCAGATTGGTGACGAGCAGCCGCAAGGAGCCGGGGGCCTCGCCGGGTCGGGCCATGGCCCGCTCCTCGAGGAAGGTGGACAGCTCGCGCGCGGTCGCATGGGCGCTGTCGACGACGACGGTGCCGCCCCCGCACATGGCCTCGGCCTCCGCCCGCAGCACCTCGCCGAGCACCGGGTAGTGGGTGCAGCCGAGGACGAGCGTGTCTATGCCGTCCGCTGCGAGGGGCTCGAGGTAGCGGCGCACCGCAAGGTGAGGCAACTCACCATCGTATTCCAACCCTCCTCCACGAGTGGTACGAGCAGGGGCGCGGGACGGGCGAACACCTCGGCGCGACTGTCGAGGGCCGCAACCGCCCGCACGTAGGCGCCGGAGGCCACGGTCCCGGGCGTCGCGATGACGCCGATGCGACCATTGCGGCTCGCCTCCACACCAGCGTGTGCCCCGGGGCCGACGACGCCGAGCACCGGCATGTCGAGCTCCACGCGCAGCACGTCCAGGGCGACCGCGCTGACGGTGTTGCACGCGACCACCAGCATCTTGATGCCCTGCTCGCGCAGCCGCCCCGCACAGCCGCGCGCGTAGCGGATGATCGTCGCCGGGCTGCGTGTGCCGTAGGGCACCCGGGCCGTGTCGCCGAGGTAGACCAGCTCCTCGCGAGGGAGCGCTTCGCCGATGGCCCGCGCCACGGTCAGGCCACCGAGACCCGAGTCGAACACACCGATGGGGGCGCGGGATCGATGACGCTCGGTCACATCGTGGTCGACGACAGGGGCAAGGTGCAGTAACCGAAGTTGCATTCGTAGGTCACCGAGCGCCCGGGCACCGCGCACTGGGCAGCCGTCGTGCACTCCTTCGTGCAGATCTTCTCCGGGAAGTTGGGCACGGAGAGACAGGACAGGCCGGCGGCGCAGGGATAGGCGCCGTCCGGGCCCGTGCAAGAGGGGAAGTCGGTGTGGTAGCGCAGCACGCACAGGCCGCTGCCGTCGCTGCCGCCGTGTCCGGCCGTGCGGTCGCAGGCCATCTCGTAGAGGAGCGCCTCGAGCTGGGTGTCGTTCACGAGGTTCTCGCAACCGCCGGCGATGCGCGACGCCTCGTTGCACGTGAGCGTGCAGATCTTTCCCTGCGCCGTGCCCGTGTCGACGCAGCGCCCGAGGAAGCAGTTCGTGTCGTCGTTGCAGGAGTAGCCGTAGCCCAGGAAGCAGAAGGGCGCGGGGATGTTGTTCGCGATCGCCGAGAGCTGTTGAAGCTGGGTGAGGCACGCGAGGCCGGGCGGGCAGCGGGGGTCGCCGATCGAGCAGGTGGGCACGCAGATGGCGTCGTCGACAGGGCCGACCGAGGTCGAGCCGGCGGGGCAGTGGTCCGCTGCGTCCGGCTTGGGGACGCAGTAGAGGTTGTCCAGACCGGCGACGCCGGTGGAGCCGCGTGCGAGCCATCGCGTCAGGCACGTCTGCCCGTCCCCGCACTCGCTGTCGCCCGCGCAGGTCGTCACGGGATAACAGATGCCCTGGTCCTTCTCGATGTTCGTGCGAACGCAGGACGTGCCCTCGGTGGGGCAGGGACCCGCCACGCCCCCTCCGCCGATGTGCAGCCCCGGAGGCAGACCGAGTCGTCACCGCCGGTGCAGATGCCGTCGCAGCTCGCGTCGCACTGGGGCGCACAGAAGTCCTTCGCGTAGGGCTCGGCGTGCACGCAGCTCCATCCCCCGCCGCAATCGCTCGGGGCGTCGCAGGAGTAGAGGCGCGTGTCGAGATAGCTCGTGTCGGCCTTGCAGCCACAGGCGAGAAGCACAGCGCCGAACAGTGCGATCCGGAGCCGCGGCATCAGAAGCTGCCTTCGAGGCGCGCGCCGCTCGGACCGATGCCGACCGCCACGTCGCTGCCGTGGGAGGTATCCCCACCGAAGTCCGAGAGGAGCAGCCCCACGAGCCCGGTGACGAGGCCGGCGGCCGCGGCCCCGACGGCGATGTTGGCGACGAGCGCATCGGTACGTCGAGCCGACGCGAAATCGACGGCGTCGGCGCGCGTCGTGCCCTGGGCGGGTGTGCGCTGTGAGGAGATGCCGAAGGCGGTGGCGGTGGCCCCGCCGGCCACGAGCACGCCGGCACCGATCCAGAGGAAGGGCGACAGCCCTCCCCGCCGGCTCACGGCGTCGAGGCTCGCGTCGATCTGGAGCGTGGCCCCGGGCACCACGTTGACGACACGCTTCCACTCGTAGTGGGCGGGTGCGTTGACGGCGATCTCGTGTCGCCCCGCGGTCAGGTCGCCGATGCGCACCGGGTCACCGCGGTAGATGCCGACGAGCACGCCGTCGACGCTGAGCTCGGCGCCCTCCACGTTCGCGCCCAGGAGCAGCGTGGCGGGGCGACGGGTCACCTCGTAGAGGGTGGGGATGGCCGCCTGGATCGCGGCCGCCACCGAGCCGAGGCCACCCTGTACTTCGCGGAAGGCCCGCCCAACCAGCCGTCCCGAGCGGATGTCAATCCGGTTGAGGTTGAAGATCCAGGTGTCGCCCCGGCGCCCGATGGTGCCGGCGACGACCTGGTCCACTTCGAGTGCACGCCCACGCGGCCCAGGCACGCGGTGGAGCTCAAGCAGTCGATGGAGCGCGCCTCCCCCTGACCGAGGCTCTGCCTGCACTTCTTCCTTGCCGACGATGGACACGCCGCCGTGGGCCGCAACTGCACCGATGGCAACCTCGGACAGGGCGTCGGCGATCCCGGAGTCCACGTCGTGGGAGGCCAGGATCAGGACCGCGACGCGGGTCCGGGGGTGGGCCCCGTGGTGGCCGGCGGCCGGGGCCTCGAGGGTCTCGCCCCCCTCGCTCGGGGTCGTGCCGTCCGCAGCGGGGCCGGGGCCTGCGCCGGACGGGGGGGCCGGTGGCGTGCCCCGGAAGGCGCTGCATCGCGGGGCGGGGCCGGGGCGTTGCTCGTCGGGGCGGACCCAGACCCATCCGGGGGAGCCGTTTCGCCCGGCGCCTGCGCCGTCGCCGCCGAAGGCACGAGGAGGGACAGGCCGACGGCAAAGGCCGCGAGCGCGCCGAGACCACCCGCGTGGGTGCGCCGTCCCGCCCGAAAGCCGCCCCGAGCAGGTGCGGTTCGGCTCTCTGGCCCGCGCTCCATGCGGCGCCATGGTACTCCCGGGAGCGACGTGGGCCAACGCGTGGCAGCGGCCCGGTCCCGAGCCAGGCTGCCCGAGGGATGTGGGGACGTCTACCCCGGGTGTGGGGGCGTCTGCTACCCTTGGACTGCACCCGCGAGGCAACCGCCGCATGCAGCACCCTCCTCGCACGGACTTGGCGCGCAAGGTCCTGGTCGTCGACCACGACGCGGAGACGCGGCGCTGGCTGGCCTCCGTCCTCGAGCCGGCCGGGCTCGAGCCGGTGCTCGCCGCCGACGCACACGAAGCCCGAGCGGCCCTCGACGCCCATCGGCCCGGCCTCTTGCTGCTCGAGGCGGAGCTGCCGGGGGCGAGCGGTCTCGAGCTGCTACGCGACCTACGCGACGCCCCCGAGACGGCGGACCTGCCGGTCGTGGTGCTCACCTCCCTCGAGGGTGACGACCAGATCACGCACGCCTTCGAAGCCGGTGCGGACGACTTCCTGCGCAAGCCCCTGCGCGCCCCCGAGCTGCTCGCACGCATCCGCAGCCAGCTCCGCCTGAGGCAGAGCGTCGAGGAGCTGGCACGCAAGGAGCGCGACGCCCTGGTGATGGTCGAGCTGACCCAGGCCCTCGCCTCGTCCCTCGACTTCCGCGACATCCTCTACACCGTCGTCCGCCGCATCGCCGAGGTCGTCCAGGTGGCGCGCGTCTCCATCGTGCTGGCACCCGAGCCCGACGAGGGCGACGTGGGCTATGTGGTCGTCGCGAGCGACGACGCCCATCTGTCGAACCTCAAGCTCGACCTCACCAAGTATCCGGAGATCCAGCAAGTCCTACGCACGCGCGAGCCGCTCACGATCAACGACGTCCACACGCACCCGATCCTCGACGGTGTCCGGAGCGACGTGAAGGAGCCGCCCAGCTCAGCACGCTGAGCCTGTTCCCCATCGTGTGGCAGGACCAGGCCATCGGCGTGCTCTTCCTGCGAGCCAGCGCGGAGCGGGGCCAGCTCTCGGAGCGCGAGATCCCCTTCTGTCGCACCGTGGCCAACGCGACGGCGGTTGCCCTGCGCAACGCGCGCGTCATGCAGTCGCTGCGCGACCACACGCAGCAAGTCACCTTCGCCCGCTTCGAGGCGGAGCGGCGGCTGCGCTCGCTCAAGCGCTATGCAGACCTCTTCGCCTCGGCGGCCGACGGCATCGCGGTGATCGACGTGGACGGCCGGCTCCTCTTCGCCAACCCCCGCGCCTACGAGCTCGTGGGCTACACCGAGGAGTCGGTTCGCGGCAAGAAGCTCCGGGATCTGATCCACCCGGACGACATGACCAAGGCACGACGGATCTGGACCGGCTTCGCACGGGGCGAGTACCCGCGGGGGAAGACCTGCGCATCGCGCGACCGAACGGCAACGCGGTGGTCGCGAGCGTGTCCTTCGCCCCCATGCTCGACGGCGAGGGTGCGGTCCTCCTGTCGTTCCGGGACGTCACCGAGCACCGCCAGACCGAGGCGGAGCTGGTGCGGACCAAGGAGTTCCTCGAGTCCCTGATCGACGCGAGCGTGGACGGCATCGTGGCGGCGGACCTGCGCGGCACGATCATCCTCTTCAACAAGGGCGCCGAGCGCATCGTACGGCTACAGTCCCGAGGAGGTGGTCGGCAAGATGCACGTCACCGGGCTCTACCCGAACGACGGGGCCCGAACGGTCATGGAGATGCTACGGTCGCCCTACTACGGAGGCGTCGGCCGGCTCGAGAACATGCGGCTCGAGGTGCTCTCGACGGACAGAGGCGAGATCGTGCCGATCAACCTGTCCGGCGGCGATCATCTACGAGGGCGGCACGCCGGTCGCGACCTTCGGCATCTTCACCGACCTGCGCGAGAAGCTGCGCGTCGAGGAGCGCCTCGCCCAGGCCCAGCAGAAGCTGGCGGTCACCGAGAAGCAGGCGCTCATCGCCGAGCTCGCCGGGGCCGCGGCCCACGAGCTCAACCAGCCGCTGACGACCGTGATGGGCTACGCCGAGCTGCTCAAGCGCAAGCTCACGCGGGACACCTCGGAGCACCACGCGGCAGACATCATCGTGCGCGAGGCGGAGCGAATGGCGGACATCGTGCGGAAGATCGGCAAGATCACCCGCTACGAGACCAAGTCCTATGTCGGCCGCAGCAGATCCTCGACCTGGACAAGGCATCGGATACGGACGACCCGGCGCAGGGACCCGGAGAGTGAGGGACGGGTGGCAGACAGAAGCAGTATCGAGGACGGGCCGGACGACGCACAGGTGACGGCCAGCGAGTCGTCGCCTCCGCGGGTGAGCCGGACCATCGCTGCCCGTCGCGGACAGGCGACGGACGCGGCGGACGGGGCCGGCATGCCCGAGGACGGCGTGAGCGGCGTCATGGAGTCGGCGGGATTCGAGGGCCGGCGCACCACCGAGCGGCCGGTCCCAAGGCTCCCCACACCGAGCCCGGACCAGGTGCTCGGGACCCTTCTCGACCTGAGCCGACAGGTCAGCCTCGAGATGCATGACGAGGAGATCGCCCACGCCTACAGCGACGCCTTCCGCTCCCTGTTCCCTCATCGTCTCTTCGTCATCCGTCTGGTGAAGCCGGAGACCGGCCGCCTGTCCCTGGTCTACGCCACCGGAAGGCTCCGGTCCGATCGTCGCGACCTGACCGAAGTGAGCCGCGACGCCCTCGAGCGTCACCGCATCGCCATGGAGGACGTGGCCCACCTCGGCATCGTCGCCATCGACGCCTACACGCCGGTGTTCGCCGAGGGTGCCCACGGCTTCGACATCCCGATGATGGACGGCTCCTCCATGGTCGGCGTGCTCGACGTGGAGTACCCACCCGGCGCGGTCCCCCCGCCGACGACCGGGCGCTCGTGACCCAGCTCGCCCTGCAACTCGCGGCCGCGCTGCGCAATGCACGGCTGTTGCGCGAGTCAATCTACCTCCGGGACTATCTGGGCAAGCTCGTCGACCACGCCAACGCGCCGATCCTCGTCATCGGTCGGCACCGCGAGGATCCGGGTGGTCAATCGCGCCTTCCTCAGCATAGCCGGTATGTAACGCCAGGACTTGCTCGGCCGCGACTTCCTCGGACTCCTCACGGAAGGGGAGCGGGCGCGCCTTCTGCCCGCGTTCGTCATCGCCCTGCGCGGCGAGCCCACGTCCAACTTCGACGTGAAAATCCCGCGCGTCGGCGGAGGGGTCGCGCGGATGGCGGTCAACACCGCGTCCATCCTGAGCCCGGACGGCGAAGTCGAGGGCGTGATCGCCATCGGACGCGACCTCACGGAAGTGCGCGAGCTCGAGGAGCAGGTCCTGCAAGCCGAGAAGCTCGCCACCCTCGGGCAGCTCGCGGCCGGCGTGGTCCACGAGCTCAACAATCCGCTCGCGAGCATCTCGGTCTACGCGGACTACCTGCTCAAGAAGAGCGAAGCCCACGGCGGCGATTCGGGGGACGCGGAGAAGCTCCGACGCATCCTCCAGAGCGCCGAACGCATCCTGCGCTTCACGCGCGACCTGGTCACCTATGCGCGACCAGCGGTCGAGGAGCCCGTCTGCTCCACATCCCGAGATCCTCGACACGTCGGTGGGCTTCTGCGAGCACGTCGTCGCCGAAGTGGGCGCGCGAATCCACAAGGACTACGCCGCCGACCTGCCCCCGTGCTCGGCGTGAAGGGACAGCTGCAACAGGTCTTCATCAACCTCGTCACAACGCATGCCACGCCATGCGGGACGGGGCGGGGCAGCGCGCGTTCGCGTGGAAGTCGTCGACGATGGCAAGCACCTGTGCGTCCGCCTTCACGACAACGGTTCCGGCATCCCCGAAGCGCAGATCGACCGCATCTTCGAGCCGTTCTTCTCGACCAAAGGCGAGGGCAAGGGCACCGGGCTCGGCCTCTCGATCGTGCGCAACATCATCGAGCAGCATCAGGGTCAGATCGAGGTGGAGAGCCGGGCCGGCAACGGCACCATCTTCTCCATCTACCTGCCCTGCCAGAGCTGACGCTTCATCGGTCACGCCTCGCTTCGCTCGGGGAGGGGGCCCGGGGGAGGCGTGGAATGGGACGGGCGGTTCGGGGGTTCCTGCCATTGGATGGAGGTTCTGTAACGATGGCACGTACTCATCTACGTCGCGCCAGTCGGCTCCTGATCGCCACTGTGCTCGTGTCGGGCGCCGTCATGGCTACCACCCACATGGATTCGGGCGAGGCCCACGCGGCGCCGCCCACAATCGCGAAGACTGCACCGCCGAGACTCGCGCAGGCCTCGCAGCCGCCGCCAACCGCGGCGACCGCCGACGCCACCGCGTCGGTCAGGCCTTCCAGGACGTCGCCGCGCGCGTGTCCCCTGCGGTCGTCGCCATTCAGGTCGAGATGCATCAGCCGCAGGCGCAATCGCCCTTCCGCATGTTCGGGCTCCCCTTCGGGCCCAACCAACCCCAGGGCGACGGGGTCGAGCAGGGCAGCGGCTCGGGCTCCATCATCTCGCCCGACGGCGACATCGTCACCAACAACCACGTCGTCAAGAACGCCACGCACATCGAGGTCAGCCTACGGGACGGCCGGCGCTTCCGCGGCCGCGTCCTCGGGACCGATCCGGCCACCGATCTGGCCGTCGTCAAGATCGACGCCCACCACCTGCCGACCGTGCAGTTCGGTTCCTCCGATGACGCCCGCGTCGGTGAGTGGGTCGTGGCGATCGGCGAGCCCTTCGGTCTCGACTACACCGTCACTGCCGGCGTCCTGAGCGCCAAGGGCCGGGCCGGCATGGGGATGAACGAGATCGAGGACTACCTGCAGACCGACGCGAGCATCAATCCCGGCAACTCGGGGTGGCCCGCTCGTGGACCTGCAGGGCAACGTCATCGGCGTGAACTCGATGATCATCGGACGCGGCACCGGTATCGGTTTCGCCATCCCCTCGGCCATCGCGCAGAACGTGACGCAGCAGCTCATCCACACGGGCCGCGTCCGACGTGCCTGGCTCGGCGTCACCTTCCAGCCCATGACACCGGAGCTCGCCGCTCAGTTTCCCGGCGTCGACCACGGCGGCGCCCTGATCAGCAGCGTCGTGCCGAGCGGGCCGGCGGCGCGCGCGGGTCTGCGCACCGGCGATGTGGTCGTGCTCCTCGACCGCCAGCCCGTGCGTCGCGGCCACGACCTGCTCCGCCTCGTGCTGCGCAAGCCCGTCGGTACCAGCTCGGTGCTCGGCGTCATCCGCAACGGGCATCCGACGCAGGTCACGGTGCACCTGACGGAACGGCCCGACAACCTGGACCAGCATCACCCGCGGCAGCAAAACCAGCCGTCGCAGCCGCACAGCGGAGGATTCGGCATGCAGGTCGAGCCCCTGACGCCCCAGATCCGACAGCAGCTCGGCTACCAGGGACACGGCCAGGTCGTCGTGAGCAACGTGGTGGACGGCTCCGATGCCGAGCGCGCCGGGCTCCGTGCCGGTGACGTGATCGTGCAGGCCGACCGTCAGCCCGTGCGCACGACCCACGACGTGGAGCGCGCCCTCGGTGACGGCCACGCGCTGCTCCTCGTCGAGCGTTCGGACGGCCGCTTCTTCACGGTCCTGTCGCATAGCGACTGAAGTCGCGTGCCCGCGCCGGTCTGCGTCTCGCCGCGGACCGGCGCACACGCTCGTCCTGTCTTCGGACGGTGCTCAGCGCCCGATGAGCACCTCGACGGCCGCACCCTTCGCCGTGACCCGATAGGCCGGACGGTGGCCGTCGGCGAAATGCACCGTCAGCTCGGCGTGGTCACCGCGGTTCAGGATCATCGCCTTGTCGACGCTGGCCAGGGAGGCCGCGATGGGCCCTGCTCGGTCGAGGGAGAGGCTGCCGGCGATCGCCACACTGAACCCGTTGACGTCGGCGACGCCGCGCAGGTGTGTGACCGGATGGCTCATCCGCAGGACGAAGCGACGGGCATGGGGAACGGCGCCGTCCCCGAACGTCGTGCCTCCTGCGCGCGGCGCGGGTGCCGCGGACGGAACGTGCACGCTGTGGAGCGTCGGGTCGTGGCCCGCGACACCCTCACCGCGAACGTCCACCCCATAGGGGGAACCGGACGGCATGCGTCGGGGGCCGGCAGGCTGCGCAGCGGCGAGGGTCGGGTAGGTCGGCGCAGGCATCCGGCCCGCCTGGCGCGAGGGCGCCGGCAAGGCGGTCGGCATGGGCGGCTGAACGTTCGGCGTCGCGAGAGGGCCCACATGGACCGGGAGCGCGTTGGCCGGCTGCACATCCCCCAGCTCGGGGGAGGGCACGGCGGCCGGAACGGTCGACGCGGCCTGGCTGACGCCGGCCGTGGACGCGGCATGACGCACGGGGATCGCCGGCGCGCGTGGGGTCGCGAAGGCATAGACCGCGAAACCCACCGCGACGGCGGCGACGAGCCCGACGAGGAGCACGCGACGACGCCGAGGGGCGGGCGTCACGACCGCCTCGCTGTTCTGCCGGCGACGAGGACGGGCAGCACGGGAAGCGGGAGCGGCGGGCGCCGGAGCGGTCGCGCGGCGGCGCGGCTTGGGCGCCAGGGCCGGCACGCGCGAGCCGACCCGCTCGCGCAGGACCAGCACGAAGCGCGAGAGGACAGCACGGGTGTGGCCGAGACCCTCTTCCAAGGCCGGCCCTCCCCGCTCTCGGGCACGTGCCGAGAGCCGACCCACTGCGCCCGTGAGGGTCGCCCACAGGGGCGAGAGCCGCGCCCACCCGGTCTGCAAGAGTGCGCGGGCACGAGCGAGCTGGGGCGCCAGATCGACGCCCCGTCGTACGAGTGCCGCCGCCAGCGGATCGTGATCGCCGACCTCGACCGGGGCAGGCGCAACCTCCGCCGCCGATGACTCACGCACGGGCGTGTGAAAGACGACCGGGGTGTCGTGAGCCCGCTCCGTACGCGGCGAGTGCGGCGCGACGACCACCGGAGCATCGCTCGTGACCTCCTCCCGTAGCTCCGCGGGAAGCTCGAAGTCGTTCACGGTCGCGTCGGCGTCGACGGCTGCCGGGATCGACGCCTGCCCACTCGACGTCGTGCCCGCGTCGCTCTCGTAGACGATGCCGAGCACGAGCCTCGGCATGTCCTGCTCGATCCGGAGATCCACCGACTCGATGCGTGCGCGAGGCCCTGCTTGGTCGTCGACCGCCACCCGCTTGCCGACGCGCAGAAAGGGCAGCTCCTGCTCGACCACCATGCAGTCGTCGGCGCAGTGCTGAATGCGCGCCACGATCGGCGTGGCGACGCCCTCGATGAACAGACGCGCGAGGGCCTCGGCAGGCTTGTCGGCCTCGGGGGGCTGCAAGCCGGGTTGGGTCGCAGGCCCGTCGGCGGAGGCGACGGTGCGGAGGATGCGCGCGTGATCGTCGGCGTCGAGGCCCACGAAGCGCAGCCCGAACTCCCCCACGTGGGGGCCGCTGTCCTGCGCCCAGACGACTTCGCAGTCCGCCTCGACCCGCTCGCCTTCGGTTGCGAAGCGACACAAGAGCCGCTCCCCCACGTCGGGCAGGTATGCGGCGCGCATCGCGAGCCCACCGGTGCCGAGGTTCACCCCCTCGGCCTCGAAGGGCTCCTCGAAGTCCTCGTGCGACAGCTCGATGAGCACGTCGAGGGACACCCGCGGCGCTTCGGTAATGCGGCGATCGATCGCTGCTTCCATCGTCATACCTCCGCATCGACGCTTCACCGATGCGGCCCGGAAAATCCATTTTTCTGCAAAGGCGCGACGCGGCCGGGACCGCTTCGGCCCAGACGCGGGCGCACCGTCCTCGGGGCTCCTCCGAATCGCTTCCTTGACCCGAGCTGTGCCGCCCCGCAGTCTGGCGGCGACCATGGGTGTGCGTCTCGCCGTCCGCTCCGCGTGGTCGCGGCGCCCGACCGAAGATGTGGTCTACGAGTTCGACCAGGCGCGCATCGTCATCGGGCGCGGGGCCGGTACCGACGTGCGCCTGCCGCACCGCGCGGTCAGCGAGACCCACGCCACCCTCCGCGTGCACGGCACCGGCTACGCGGTCGTCGACGAGAGCTCGACCAACGGGACCCGCGTCAACGGGGCAAGCGTGGCGCCCGGACGCCCCAAGCTCCTGCGCACCGGCGACCTGATCGAGCTGGGCGGCTTCGAGATCGGGTTCACCGCCGGCGTCCCGGTCGCGGACGCCACGTCAGCCGACCGGACCGCAGCCCTCGCACGACGGCTCGTGCGCGAGGCCCTGGCCGCCAACGGGCAGGAGCCGGCACCGCCACGCCTCGTCGTGCTCAACGGTCCCGACGAGGGCCGGACCTTCGACCTTCCACCACCGCCCGCACGGCTCGTGGTGGGGCGCGGCGAAGAAGCGGACCTGGTCCTGTCGGACGCCGACGCGTCGCGCGAGCACGTCGAGCTCGTGCGGGACCTGGACGGGGTCATCGCCCGGGACCTGGGCAGCAAGAACGGCCTCCTCGTCAACGACCGGCCCGTGGACGAGCGCCGGCTGCGCGACCGGGACGAGCTCCTGGTCGGCGCGACCGTCCTCGCCTTCGAAGAGCCTGCCGACTCGGCGCTGCACGAGCTCGGCGAGGCACCCGACCTGCCTTCCGACGCGCTGCCTTCGCCGCCCGCCCTGGCCGACCTGGTGGCGACCAGCGACGAGGACACCGACGGCCCTGCCCGCAGGACGCCGGCCGCGCAGACGCCCGAGGCGTCGACCCCTTCGAGCCCTTCGAGCGAAGGGCCTGTCGCTGCACCCGCCGACGGGACCCCGCGGGGCGGAACGGCCCGCGAGCGGACGCCCCCCGAGCGCCGCCCCAAGCGGGGCGCCCTCGGCGCCGACGTGATCATCTACGTACTCGCGGCTGTGGTGCTCGCCTTGAGCGTGGCCGGGCTCATCATCCTCTTGCGCGCGGGCTGAGGGCGGAGCTCCCCGGCTCAGAACGCCCAGCCGAGAGCGAGCCGCAGGCGGGGCGCGGTCTGTCCCTCGAGGCCGTTACCGTCCTGAACCCAGTCGTGGGTGGCACCGACGCCCAGGCCAAGGGCGAGCCCGTCCCAGACGTACTGGTAACCGACCTCCCCTCCGACGCCGAAGGCGAAGACCGGGTCCGACAACCCTTCGACCAGGGCTCGGGCCACCGGTCCGACGAAGAGCCCCCCGGGCCCACCGGAACCGATCCAGAGGTGGTAGCCGGCCTCGATCCCGAGCCCCGATGCGCCCCGCGCGACACCCAGCCCGGCGCGACGAAGAAGGCGTGGTGCCGGGCGAAGGACACCTCGATGTGCGCCGCGTAGGTGCCCAGGGCGACGGCCAGGGGATCGGCGGTGATGGCGAAGTGCCGGAAAGGAACGCCCGGATCAGTGGCGACCGCCAGGGAGGGCGCAGGCGAGGACGGAGGCTCCTGGGCCTGGACCGGCGCGGAGGAAACCGCGAGGAGCGCGACGAGGATCAGCGGCGGAATCGAACGGCTCGGGCGACGCACGGCGGACCTCCTCGGTCGGACGATGGCGCGCTTATCGCGAAAGAATCGCTTTGGTTGCGTCCGCGCGGGGGGTCTGCTTCGATACGCCCCGGGCCAGCGGGGGTCCTGCGCGATTGAAGCGTTCGGGGCTCCGCGCCGTCCAGAGTGGGAAGACCGATGATGCGTCACCTCGGACCGGCAGTTTCCATCCTTTCCTTCCTTCTGCTCGCGGGCTGCGGCGCTTCGCCACGCCGCAGGTACGGCTACGGTGGCAACACCGCCCAGGCTGGCCAGGGCCAACCTCAAGGCACCAGCGGGGCCCAGACCACCGCGGGCGCCGGCGCTGGCGGTGGGGCGACGGCCGCATCGACCGATCCGGGGACGGCCCTCAACCAGCTCGATCAGGTCATGCGCGCCCAGGGCTTCCAGATGGTCGGCCCGGCCGTGCGCAACACGAACATGCCGGCCAACGGCCTCATCGCCTACCCGCTCGATGCCCAACCGGGCCAGTGCTACACGGCGATCGCGCTCGGCGCCCAGGGGCTCGACCTGAACATGACCGTGATCGATCCCCGGGGAACGACGCTCGGCTACGACGTGAACCCCGATCCGCACCCCTGGGTCTCGGTCTGTCCCACGACCCAAGGTCGGCACATCGTGCGGCTGCAGATGGTGCGCGGCAGCGGCGAGTACTACTACGCCCTCTACCAGGCCCCGGGGCGACGCGTGAACCTGGCATCCTTCTTCGGGGGGCAGACCGGGCAGACCGAGCAGGCCGTGCAGACGGCCCAGATCGATCCCGCCACCCAGCAACGCCTCAACCAGCTCGACCAGACCCTCGCCCAGCAGCATTACCGGCGTGTCTCAGCCCCGATGGGTGTGGTGCTACAGCTGCGCCATCCGCGCGACTTCCACCTCAACCTGGAGGCCGGCACCTGCTACATGTTCGATTCGCTCGCGGGGCCGGGAGCGACCGACACCGACGTCTTCCTCGTCGACGGAGGTGGCACCGAGCTGTTGTCCGACGTGAGCCGCGCACGGGACGCCCAGGTGCACTACTGCCCCCAGGAGTCGGGCCGCTACACGCTTCGGACGCGCCTGTACGCGGGCTCGGGCCCCCTGTTCGTCGTCGCCTATCAGCAGCAGGGGGGCAATGCTCAGACGCAGCAGGGGGGCAATGCTCAGACGCAGCAGGGCGCCCACGTCCTCGATGCGCACTCGACGGCGGGAGCCGGCCTCGACGAGAACTTCGGCCTGCTCGACACCGACATGCGCGCCCGTGGCTACCAGCTGTACGGGGATCCGTCGCGCGGTCACCTCACCGAGGGCCAGACCCACGACTTCGACATCCACCTCGACGGCGGCAAGTGCTACGCGGTGCTCGCGGTCGCCGACAACGGGGTGCGCAACCTGGACCTGATCCTCACCGACACGGGCGGCCACCAGATCGACCGGGATGTGGAGCAGAACGCGCAGCCCATCGTGCGCGTCTGCCCGAGCCACACGGGTGACTTCCACATGCAGGTCGCCATGACGGCCGGGCAGGGCAACTTCATCTACCAGCCCTACCGGTGGCCGCGCGGGACGCGGGGGCCCTTCGGCCTGTCGGGCCTCATCTACCTGCGCCTCGGCGAGGTCACCTCGCTCCTGGCCGAGCAGCACTACGCGCCGGACCCCGACTATCCGCCCGGACAGGGCACCCTCCGCCGGGAGGGCGGGAGCACCACGGAGCACGTGCGGCTCGCCGCGGGCCACTGCTACTCCGTGCTCGCCGTCGGTGGCGCCGGAGTCAACGACCTGGACCTGTCGCTGGCGGACGGCAACACCGAGCTCGTCCGAGACGAGAGCCACAACGCCTTCCCGAGCGTACGCTACTGCCCGTCGACCACCCATCCGCTCGCGCTTCAGAATCCGGGCGGCGAGCGGCTCCGGCCAGTTCTTCTACCAGGTGTTCGCACAGAGCAGCGGGAGCTGAGCCTCCAGCCGGAAAAGTCACTGTCCGTCTTTTACACATCCTGTAGCCGCGGTACACTAGCACTGCAGCTCGGGAGGTCATCATGCGTCGGCCCTTCTCTTGGCTGGCGGTCGCCGTGGTGGCGATCGTCGGGTGCAGTCCGAGTAGCCACACGTCCGTCGGAGGAGACGGTTCGGTGGTCAATCGGGACGGCGGCATCGTCGCCGCGCCTGACGCCGACGGCGACGGCATATCGGACGCTGACGAAGGGCGAGCCGACAACGTCGACACCGACATGGACGGCACCCCCGACTACCTCGACCTGGACAGCGACGGGGACGGCATCCCCGACTCGGTCGAGGGCGGCACGATGTACTCGGGCCAGCCGCCGGTCGACACGGACGGCGACGGCATCCCCGATTTCCGCGACCTGGACAGCGACGGGAACGGCATCCCGGACGCGATCGAGGGCGACGTCGACACCGACATGGACGGCACGGGCGACTACGCCGACACCGACAACGACGGCGACCTCATCTCCGACGTCGACGAGATCGGCGGCGACCCCTCGAACCCGGTCGACACGGACGGCGACGGCATCCCCGACTACATGGACGTCGACAGCGACAACGACACCATCTCCGACCGGAACGAGGGCAACGTAGACACCGACATGGACGGGACGCCCGACCGCCTCGACCTCGACAGCGACAACGACAGTTGGACCGACGCCGAAGAGGCGGGGGACACGGACCTGGCCACGCCGCCCGTCGACACGGACGGGGACGGCATTCCGGACTACCGGGACCCGGACAGCGACAACGACGGCCTGAGCGACGCCGACGAGCGCATGTACGGCACCTCGCGCACCAACCCCGACACCGACGGCGACGGGGTGAGCGACCTCATCGAGGTCGCGGCCTGCGGCGGTGCCTCGTCCTGTGCGGGCGACGCCACCGACCCGACGACGAGCCCGCGCACGCGCGGCAACTTCGTCTTCCTCGAGCCCTACATGGCGCCGCCCGATCCGATGCGGGACACGCTCGACTTCTCCACCGACATCCAGAAGGCCGACGTCTACTTCCTCGTGGACACGACGGGCTCCATGTCGAGCGAGATATCGAGCCTCAACAGCAGCCTCGCGGCCTTTGCCAGCTCCGTTGTCACCACGATTCCCGACGTGTGGGTCGGCCTCGGCGAGCACAAGGACTATCCAGTCGGGGGCTACGGCAGCGGCGGCGACTTCCCGTTCCAGAACCACAACAACATGACCTCGGACGTCAGCGCCGTGAACGCATCCATCGGATCGCTCTATGCCAGCGGTGGCAACGACGGGCCCGAGGCCCAGATCCCCGCCCTCTGGGCGGTGGCGACCGGCATGGGGCTGAGCTGGAGCGGCGGATCGGTGGCAGCCTCGAGCTGTCCCGCCGGCACCCACGGCTATCCGTGCTTCCGGGACGGCGCGGTGCCCATCGTCGTGCTGATCACCGATGTCACCTTCCACAACGGACCCGGCGGCTCGAACGCCTATTCCGACGGCACCATCGGCGCCCACGCGCCGACCTACGCCGAGGCCGTCGCGGCGCTCAACGCCGGGAACGTGAAGGTCATCGGCATCAACTGCTACGGCGGCGCAAGCGACGAGAACCAGCTCTCCACCGACACGGGCGCGGTCGACACGGCGGGAACGCCGCTGGTGTCGAGCTGGTCGGGCGGCGCGATTGGCATGACGGTGCTCAACCAGATCCAGACGCTGGCGCACAGCACCCAGTTCGACATCTCCCTCAACTACATCGACGACCCGAGCGATTCGGTCGACACCTGGGCAGCCTTCGTGGACCACATCGAGGCGAACACCGCCGGCGATGCGACCCGCGGCTGCGAAGCGCACGCCGCGGACGACACGGACGGCGATGGCTATCCCGATACGTTCCGGGCCGTGACCGCAGGCACCCACGTCTGCTTCGACATCATCGTCAAGCAGAACGACACCGTCATGCCCACGGCCATGCCCCAGCTCTTCAAGGCCACCCTCAAGGTGCTGGGCGACGGCTTCACCGAGCTCGACAGCCGCGACATCTTCTTCCTGGTGCCGCCCGAGGTCGTCATCGCCGGCCCGAGCTGAGGGCGCGGGGCGGGGCCTGGCGGGTCCCGCCCTCCCCGGCCTCGGTGGCCGTCACGTGTTGCGGGTGTGGAGGATGCGCAGCCCTTCGAGGGTGAGGTAGTCGTCCACGTCCTCGATGGTGCGGCTCTCGGCGGCGATCATGACGGCCAGGCCCCCCGTCGCCAGGACGGCGCAGGGCGAGCCGAGCTCGGCGCGGAGGCGCTCGACCAGGCCGTCCACCAGCGCCACGTAGCCGAACACGATGCCCGAGCGCATCGAGTGGACGGTGTTTCGACCGATGGCGTGGGGCGGCCGCTCGATCTCGGTGTGGGGTAGCCTGGCCGCGTGGGAGAAGAGGGCCTCGGCACTGATCCGGATGCCGGGCGCGATGGCGCCGCCGACGTACTCGCCCTTCTTCGAGATGCAGTCGAAGGTGGTGGCGGTGCCGAAATCCACCACGATGACCGCATCGCGCACGCGCTCGTAGGCGGCCACGGCGTTGACGATACGGTCGGCGCCCACCTCCCGCGGGTTCTCGTAGAGGATCGGCATGCCGGTCTTGATGCCGGGGCCGACCACGAGGGCGCGGTGGCCGAAGCCCCGTTCGACGGCTTCCGCCAGGGGCTCCGTGAGGGACGGGACGACCGAGCCGATGACGGAGGCGGTCAGGTCTGCGCGCGGGACGCCCGGGATTTGGATGAGGCTGAGCAGGAGCACGAGCATCTCGTCCGCCGTGCGGTGCCGGTCGGTCTGGATGCGGAAGTCGTGCACGAGGCGCTCGCCGTCGTAGAGGCCGAGCACCGTCTGGGTGTTGCCGACGTCGATGGCGAGGAGCATGGGCCGAGCACCGAGCAGGTTGGTTCCGTAGCGTGGATTCAGGTGGGGCGAAAGGCGTCCCCGCCGACCCGAAGCAAGGGCCGAGCCCCTCTCGAGGACCCGTTCGGTGCGCTAGCGCGGCCGCAGGCCGAGGGACCGGGTGAGGAGGCCCCCGAAGGTTGGCCGCTCGGTCGTCTCGGACGTCGCGGTCGCGGCGACGATTGGTGCGCTCGGAGGCGCGATGCTGTCGGGCTTGACCCGCTGTGGCGACATGACGGCCGCGGCACTGGGAGGCGCGGCCATGGGGGCGGGCGCAGCAGGCGGCGCCACGGGCGGGGGCGCCGCTTCGGGGGCAACCGGCGGCCGGGCCGAAGGGGCCTGGGGCGGCGCGGCGTGGACGGGTGGAGCCGCGGCCGGCGCGGGCACCGACGCGGGTCGCGGAGGAGGCGCGGAGGGCGGCGCGGCCGTTGGCTCCGGAGTGGTGGCCCGGGCCGCGGGCATGGCAACCGCCGGCCGTTGGAGCTCGACCTCGAGGGCGATCTCGAGCGGCGTGCTGGGGCGCTTGGGTGCCCCGCTCGGGTGGAGCGGGAGAGCCAGGGGCGCCGCCTCCATGGGCGGGCGACGGTTCCTCTGAATGCGCTCGAGGAGCGCTTCGAGGCGGCTGACGGTCGCGGCGGTCATGCTCCGGCTCCTTGCAGCCTGCCAACGATGGCAGGCAGGTCACGCCCCTGCACCACCCACGCCCACACCTGCTCGGCGACGCCGGGATTGAGCACCAGGAACTTCCCGTCGGCGACTGGCACACAGGCGACGTCGTGGTCGATCAGGCGCGAGAACATGGAGCCGAGCAGGGCGGCAACCGCCTGCTGCTGCTCGTCGAGGACCGGCGCGTGGGACAGGGTCGCCACCAGCGCGTCGCCCCACTGCTCGAAACCGAGCCGGCCCCAGCCGAAGAGCGAAAGGATGCTCGCTGCGTGGCCCAGGACCGTCTCGGGGGGCGCCTCGGCAGGGGACCCGCCGAGCGATTCGCGCACGTGGGAGCCCACGTCCCTGCCGAGCGTGCGAATGGCCGTCAGGTCACCGTTTCGCACGGCCCCTGCAACCAAAGGCCCAAGGACGGTGTCCGACAGGACGACCACCCGGTCTCCATGACGCGTACGCACGGCACCTTCGGCCAGGTTGAACTCGTAAAAGCCGCCCGGATCGAAGCGGGGTTCCGGCATCGGATCTCCTTCACGCCGCCCCCGGAAAGATCGGGTGCGCCCCTCGATGTAGAAGCTGGGCGGGGATCGTGTCAATTCCTCGGGATGGGCCCCCCTCCCTCCGGCGCACGTTTCGGCCCTCCGCGGCGGATGATCGCGGGGGCAAGAGCGGCCTTCCGGAGCCATGGGGCGGAGAGCGCCCGATCGGGCCGCGGGCCGGGATCGGTGGCCATCGCGACGGCCATGGCGGGCCTGTTCCTGGTGCTCGCGGCGAGCCCCCGACCCGCCCGGGCCCAGGGGACCGACCAGGACGACGACAACATCTTCCAGGCCTACGCGGAGTGGGTCGTCGAGGGCCAAAGGACCAAGTGGAAGGGGCAGCGCGTCCCTCACCCGATCGAGACGCGACGCCCGGACGGCATGGCCTATGTGCTGCGCTCCGCGCTCCATCCCCTCGCGGTCCACGCGGGCCCTGACGTGCCAGTCGAAGATGCGCGGCGCGCGCTCACCGCCCTCGAGGGGAGCGCAGATTTGCTGCGAGCCACGGGCTGGCCTGCGCCCCTGCCGGACGGTGGGCGGGGCGGGACGGGCGGTTTCGACCTCTACCTGGTGCCGACCGAGCACGGCGCGAGCGCCCACGCCGATGCGCCGGTCGCCTGGTCCTACCTCGACGCCGTCTCGTCGTTCGCCGAGATGGACCCGGGAGTGGACCCCGACCGGCTCGAGGCGTGCGTGACATCCGCCTATGCCCAGGCCGCGTTGCTCGATGAAGACCCCGCCGAGGCGGCCGCGTGGCGAAGGGCGACGGGTACCTGGCTCGCCTTCATGGCCACGGGGCGCTGGGGGTGCGAGCCGGGCGAGGTGGAGGCGCAGCAGCGAGAGGCCGGACGTTCGTGGATCGGCGACGGGGTCGGGGGCGGCGATGGCGGTGCCCTGTTGCTCGCGCTGATCTCGGCGCAGCACGACCGGGGCACCGGGCGCTTCGTGCGCGACATGTGGGAGCTGTCGCGACGGCGCACGTGGGAAGGCGACGAGCTCCGGGGCGGGCCGGACATGTGGCAAGCCCTGAAGAAGGCATTCGAGGTGGCTGGCGAGCCGATTGGCCCGATGATGGCGGACCTCTCCGTCGAGCGGTGGTTCAGCGGTCCGCCCGAGCGCGCGCGCTGGGCGCGTTGGCCCGTGCTCGCGGGCCTGCCGGAGGACGCCGCGGTGCCGGTGACCGACCGGCTCTCCTGGAACCGCTTGCCGATGCGGAGCGCGGCCGCCGTCCCGGCGATTCGAGCCCTACGGGAGCGGCTACGTGCTGGTGGACGTGTCGGGCGCGCCGCCGGACGGCACCCTTCGGGTGTGGCTCGACGGGGAGTACGGCGTGGAGTGGGTCCTTTCGACCGAACGGCTCGCGGCCGACGGTCGGCCCCTCGGCCGGATGAGCGCACCGGCCCTGCGCATCACCCACAGCTATCTGCCCGTGCACCTGAGCGCTGACACGGCCCAGGTGCTCGTCGTCGCGACCAACGTCTCGAGTCGATTGCCCGACGCGGACGAGCCGGACGACAATGCGCGATTGTTTACAATTACGGTCGACCGCCAGCGGCCAGGGGACTAGGGGCCCGCCGTCGGGAACGCGGCGTGCCGCGCCGGCGGCGTTGCGCGACCCACACGGTCAGCGACGCGCCGAACAGCGGGAGCGGCGTCGCGGGAGCGCCGCGCCCGGTCGCCATGGCCACGTCGCATCCTCCCCCGCCCCCGGGCGTGCCGTACCCTTCGACGTGCACCGTGGCCACGCCGAGGGAGCGCCCCGAGGACGCGACACGGTAGGCGAGGCGCGCCCCTGCCGGAGCGTCCGCCGGCACCGTGACGGGCAGCTCCGCGATCCCGCCGAGGAGCGCGGCCGGCACCGTCGTCCCGTCGGGCAGGGCCACCTGCACCATGCCGTCGGCGGGACGGCCGTCCCCCGACGTCGCACGCAGGACGAGCCACAGCGGATCGCCCGGCGCGACCGTCGAGCGTGTCGCCGCCACCTGAAACGTGGCGGCGGGGTCGATCGCACCGGGAGGCTCCATCCGCGCTTCGAGCAGGGCTCCGACGTCGAGCTGTCCACCGGCCGCGTGGGGCGACCAGGCCGCGTCGACGAGACGGCGCGCCGTGGCCACGAGCAAATGCTTGTCGCGCACGCCGCCCGCAGGTGCCATCTCGAGGGCGAGGGCCAGGGCCCCGGCGACGATGGGCGCGGCGAAGCTCGTCCCTCGCACGGCCACACGCCCCTGCCCGACGCGCGCTTCATCGAGACGCACCGGTGAGCCGCCGAACATGTTGCCCGGGTCGTCCGGCACCAGGTCGCCCGACAGGGCCGTGACGACGTAGCCGCCGGGTGCGAGCAGGTCGGGCTTGGGGGCGCCGTTCGGCGGTGGACCCTCCGGCGAGAAGGGCGCCACCTGTCCGTTCTGTGCGTCTGCGATCACGAGATGCGCATCGTCGGTGTCGATTGACGCGCGCGAGACGGTGGCACCGACGGCGATGAGCTCGGGTGTCGTGGCGGGGATCGTGACGGACGCGCGGGTGTCGGCCAGGGGACCGTCGAAGTGGGGTGGCAGGAAGACTGGCCCCACGTCCGCGCCGGCGATCCACGCGTCGAAGCGGCCCGGCCCACGCAGCGCGAGACCGTAGGCGCCGCCCCCGAGCGGGACCGGCACGTCGCCACCGCCCGAAGCGACCGCGTACAGGACGCGGCTCGTGCCGCGGGGCGCGCGGGTCCCGTCGACGCTCAGGCGTCCGCCGCCGTGGTCGGCCGTGTCGAGGTCACCGGGAGCGACCCATCGGGTGCGTGTCCCGTCCGGTGCGCGCAGGGCGACGGAAACCGGCGACGCCGCGTCCGTCGCGACGACGACCGAGACGAAGCGAGGGCCGGGGGCGCCACCCGGGGCGGGTACGCGCAAGGGCACCTCGACGGTCTGTCCTGTGGCGAGACGGGCGGAAGCGTGCTCGGGAAAGCCGTCGTCGTTGCCGGAGGCGACCACGATCAGATGGCCCGCATCGGCGAGGGCCGCGAGGGCGCGCTCGAAGGGCTCGCTCCCGTCGTGGGCTCCGTCGTGGCCTCCGAGCGCGAGCACGGCGACGGTCCGGGACGGGTCGGTCGGGTCGGGCCCCTGACCGCCGACCGCGAAGCAGAAGCGGGCGCCGAGGGCGACATCGTCGTCGACGAAGCCGGGCATGCCGTGCCGGAGCGCGCGCACCACGATGAGGTTGGCGCCGGGAGCCATGCCCGCGTCCGGGCCGGGGGGCTCGCCGGGTCCGGCATCGTCGCCCACGGCCACGGCGGCGACGGCGGTGCCATGGCCGTGGGGGTCACCGGGCACGGGCTCACCGGCGGCGCGCGCGGCGTCGAGCTCGGCACCGGTCCAGACCGCCGCACCGAACCGGGCTTCCAGATCCGGATGCACACCGCGCGGGGCTGCGTCCAGGTCGAGCAGCCAGCGGACCCGCGTACGGTCCGCGGCGTCGCGCAGGTCGCGGTGCTCGAGATCGACGCCCGTGTCGACGAGGCACACGCTCGCACCCGTTCCGTCGACGTCGAAGCGCGCCCGTGCGCGTGGCGCCCCGACGGCGGCGGTCGCCGCATCGAGCAAGGGCGCCCGCGGCCAGCGCGCCGGCAAGCCCCCCGGCGCCCGATCGAGCGCAACCCGCACGAGCCGGGGAAGGCGCCGACGCAAGCGGCCCATCGCCAACGGTCCCGCGACGGGCTCCGAGCCGGACGGAGCTCTCCGGCATCGCAGGAGGCGCGCAGCGCCGACGAGAAGTCCGGCTTCGCTCCTGCGATCCCGGAGCCGCGGGGGAGGGAGCCGGTGTGCGTTCGGCGTCCGATGCACGGCCCGGTCACCGAAGCGCTGGCCCCGCCGAACGTGCTGCGGCAGGGCGCGTGCCCCCCTCCCCGAGCCCAGCGAGGGCATGGCGAGCGCGAGCAGCGCCGCGGCGAGCACGACCCCCGGAGCAGGGGCAGAGGGGAGACGCCGCACGGGGCGGCTCACCCGTCGAAGTGGCGGCGACGACTGCGACGGCGACGACGTCCGGGGGATCGACCCTCTGGCGCCTCCGTGACCTCCGGGCTCACCGCCCAGGCGGGCACGGGCTCGCCGCGTGCCTCCTGATCGATGGCGAACAGAATCGCGGCATCGGCGAACCACTCGCGGCGCGGCAGCGCCCCGACCCGACCGGCACGCATGCGCGGCAAGGCCGTGACGAGGGAGCGCATGCGCTCGCGGAGCCTGCGCGGCACGACGAGCCGTACGCCGATGTCCGACATGAAGTCGTCGAAGGCGAGGGCCCGGTCGCGCTCCCCCTCCATCGCCTCGTCGAGGGGCGACAGGAGCATGGCGGCGAGCAACACCGCGTCCGAGGGCAGACACCCCTCCCGGAAACGGGCGTCGACCGCGGCGAGCCGCGCCCAGGTGAGCGACTCCTCGACGTACTCGTCGAGGAACGAGGCGAGCTCGGGCAAGAGCACCGCCAGGACGCCCGTGTCCCACGTCAGGTAGATCGAACGACGGCCCGCGCCGCCGCGCATGAGCCGGAGCAGCTCTTCGAACAGCCGCGGTCGCGCGGTGTGGACCAGCTCGCCGCGCAGGTCGACCATCGCATCGTAGAGGTCCGGGTCGAGCCCCAGGTCGCAACGCGCGCTGAACTTGATGGCGCGAAGGATGCGGGCCGGGTCCTCGCGAAAGCGCACGTCCGGGTTGCCGATCGTGTGCAGGACGCGGCGCGAGAGATCCGGCATGCCGCCCACGTAGTCGATGACCTCGCCGCGCTCCACATCGTAGAAGAGTCCGTTGATCGTGAAGTCGCGACGAATGGCGTCCTCGTGGGGCTCCCCGAAGACGTTGTCGTGGCGGATGAGCAGGTCGGCGTCGTCACCCCGGTCCTTGGGACGCGGAACGAGCTTGATCGGCTCCCCCTCGTCCTCGATCCCCTGCATCTCCTCGGCGAGCTCGCCCTCCACCTCGTCGAAGGCCTGCATCGGGTCGCGCCGGAAGGTGGCCACCTCGATGACCTTGCCGCCGGCGAAGAGGATGTGGGCGAGGCGGAAACGGCGGCCGATGACGCGGCAGTTGCGGAAGAGGCGCTTGACCTCCTGGGGCCGCGCGCTCGTCGCCACGTCGAAGTCCTTGGGCTTGTTGCCGAGGAGCAGGTCGCGCACGCCGCCGCCCACCAGATAGGCCACGTGGCCGTGGCGGGTGAGGCGACGGATGACCTTGAGGGCGTCCGGGTCGATGCGGTCGGCCGGCAGGGGATGGCGGTAGACGGCGGGACGGGGCCGGGTATCGGCGGCCTCCGCTTCGGCAGCGGCCGCATCGGCGCGGGGGGCTTCGAGCTCTGGACTCACGGATTCCATGGTCAGGGGCGCACCCGGAGCCGCCGTGTCGCCGGGGCGGCGAAGGTCGGTGGGGCCGGGGAGGATGTCCTGGGCCTGCGACGCGGGGCAGGCCGGTCGCCTGACGTGTAGCAACACCGGAGCCGGACGGCAATCGGAGCGACCCGAGTCCGGGCAACGTCCCAGGGCAGCGCTCGGGCCCGAGCGCCGGGTAAGCTACCCGGGAGGGAGTCCGAGATGACCAAGAGGAACAAGCGCCGACACCGCTCGGCAGAAGACAAGGCCCGGCTGCTTGCGGCGCCACCTGGTGGACAAGGTGCCGGTCTCGAAGATCTGCGAGGAAGAGGGTCTACAGCGCAGCGTCTTCACCAGCGCCACCGAGAGATGGTCGCCCGGCTGGAGGCGATGATGGGAGGTACCGACGCGCCCCGACACCACTGGCGCATCTCCGCGTGGGCGGAGGAGCCCCGGCGGCGAGGCCCTCGAAGAAAACGCGGAACGGCGCATCTCCGCGTGGGCGGAGGAGCCTCATACTGGAAGACACCCCACGCATCGCGCCCGGGCGCATCTCCGCGTGGGCGGAGGAGCCGCGAGCGCTTCCGCTTCTCCCTCACCTCTATCCGGCGCATCTCCGCGTGGGCGGAGGAGCCCAGCACCGCGACCACTGGCACGCGGTGACCGATGGCGCATCTCCGCGTGGGCGGAGGAGCCGGTCGTCGTCCAACTCAGACCGGCCGCGGTCACGGCGCATCTCCGCGTGGGCGGAGGAGCCCTGACCGGACGCGTGTACTGCTGACCGCTCACGGGCGCATCTCCGCGTGGGCGGAGGAGCCAAGACGATGTTGTCGTCCGAGTTGGCTCGCGCGGGCGCATCTCCGCGTGGGCGGAGGAGCCGCAGGGGGGCAGCCGCATCGCGCCTATGACATCGGCGCATCTCCGCGTGGGCGGAGGAGCCGGCACGTGGTGGTGACCCTGAACGGCCATCGAGGGCGCATCTCCGCGTGGGCGGAGGAGCCCTCCTGCTGCAGCTGCTGATAGTACGCGCGCTGGGCGCATCTCCGCGTGGGCGGAGGAGCCGGCGCGGCGACGTGCGAGCCGGGCTAGCGCGACGGCGCATCTCCGCGTGGGCGGAGGAGCCTGTCATTGCTCGCTCTACGGCGATAACGCAAGGGGCGCATCTCCGCGTGGGCGGAGGAGCCCTTCGGACGTCGTCTCGTACATCATGAGATGCGGGCGCATCTCCGCGTGGGCGGAGGAGCCTGCAGCGCGCCCCCTGCCCAGTCGGCGGCGTTGGGCGCATCTCCGCGTGGGCGGAGGAGCCCAGCTCCCCGACCGCATCCACAGCAGCGCGCCGGGCGCATCTCCGCGTGGGCGGAGGAGCCGACGGCCGACGCGGCTTGCTCCTGTGAGAGCGGGGCGCATCTCCGCGTGGGCGGAGGAGCCCGTGTATGGGCTCGGGCACCGCGCGGCCCCCTGGGCGCATCTCCGCGTGGGCGGAGGAGCCGACGGCACCTGCCCCGGCGCGCGCTTGATGAGGGGCGCATCTCCGCGTGGGCGGAGGAGCCACCTCGACGAGCTCGTCGCCGTGGGCGTGCTCGGGCGCATCTCCGCGTGGGCGGAGGAGCCACAGCCCAAAATGACCCGACGTTGCCCGTTGTGGGCGCATCTCCGCGTGGGCGGAGGAGCCAGCTTGACCCACTCGTGCCCGCGACCGCCGGGGGGCGCATCTCCGCGTGGGCGGAGGAGCCAGCTCGATGCGGTCCCCCTCGGTCGGCAACCGTGGCGCATCTCCGCGTGGGCGGAGGAGCCCCGATTGGCGTGTCGCCGCTCGGGTGCACCCGGGGCGCATCTCCGCGTGGGCGGAGGAGCCGACGTGCTCGGTGAGCTCCCGCTGTTCTCGCGCGGCGCATCTCCGCGTGGGCGGAGGAGCCTTCGCGGCATTCCGAACGGCACCTACGTCTGTGGGCGCATCTCCGCGTGGGCGGAGGAGCCAGTCGGAAATTGCGCGGGTGAGCGATTCAGAAAGGCGCATCTCCGCGTGGGCGGAGGAGCCATGGTAGCGCCAACGGACTCATCTCCGCCGCACGGCGCATCTCCGCGTGGGCGGAGGGGCCTGGGCATGTACGTGCCCGAGGCCATCGCGACCGGGCGCATCTCCGCGTGGGCGGAGGAGCCTCGATCCCGAAGAAGCTCAGCCACCGCATCGGCGGCGCATCTCCGCGTGGGCGGAGGAGCCGACATTCGCGACGCAATCGCGGCGTGGGGCACGGGCGCATCTCCGCGTGGGCGGAGGAGCCGGAGCGAATCAGAAGACCGTCTACCAGGCCGAGGGCGCATCTCCGCGTGGGCGGAGGAGCCGCGAAGGCGCGCACGACCCGGCCGGCGCTCTCGGGCGCATCTCCGCGTGGGCGGAGGAGCCAAGCGTGTCAGGTGTCACGCCACGCATGATGCGGGCGCATCTCCGCGTGGGCGGAGGAGCCCTGAACGCCGCTCCCAGGACAAATGTGTCCCAAGGCGCATCTCCGCGTGGGCGGAGGAGCCGGGTAAGGGAAAACGGTGTGAAAACGTGGCGATGGCGCATCTCCGCGTGGGCGGAGGAGCCCCGCCGCTCCCGCACCGCGGGAAGAAAGGGGCGGGCGCATCTCCGCGTGGGCGGAGGAGCCGAGCGTCGCGTCGTCGAAGCCGTGCGCGACGGAGGCGCATCTCCGCGTGGGCGGAGGAGCCAGGCGATCTTCCGCGTGGTCTGCACCGTCGACCGGCGCATCTCCGCGTGGGCGGAGGAGCCTCAGGACGTCGCTCGCTCCGCCCCACGTGACCGGGCGCATCTCCGCGTGGGCGGAGGAGCCGTTTACTGGGCCGACGAGACGCGCCTAGAGCAGGGCGCATCTCCGCGTGGGCGGAGGAGCCCTCCTCTTTCGGCCTGCATCATCAGGCGCGTGTGGCGCATCTCCGCGTGGGCGGAGGAGCCCAAGTCCGGCGCATCCGAGACCACGTCGTTCTGGGCGCATCTCCGCGTGGGCGGAGGAGCCGGCATTAGCCGTTGCAGCGCGAAAGGCAGGTACGGCGCATCTCCGCGTGGGCGGAGGAGCCCGGTCGCGAGCACGCCCCTCGGCGTGACCTCGGGGCGCATCTCCGCGTGGGCGGAGGAGCCATGAGGGCGGACATGCCGAACGGACTACGGCGGGGCGCATCTCCGCGTGGGCGGAGGAGCCCGGCACCCGCTCATGCTGCCGTATTCGACACCGGGCGCATCTCCGCGTGGGCGGAGGAGCCCACCGCCGCTCCCGTAAACGAGCGGACCGACGTGGCGCATCTCCGCGTGGGCGGAGGAGCCTCGTTGGGCCTGAGCCTCCGACATCTCGTCCAGGGCGCATCTCCGCGTGGGCGGAGGAGCCGCCCTGTGTCGCGAACGGGTACCTCTACTCACGGGCGCATCTCCGCGTGGGCGGAGGAGCCCACTCTCCGGCGTTGTTGAGGCCAATCCCCCAGGGCGCATCTCCGCGTGGGCGGAGGAGCCCGCACCCACGCCGTGTCGCTCGTGCTGGTGATCGGCGCATCTCCGCGTGGGCGGAGGAGCCCGGCAAACGCGACGACAGCGCAGCAGGCGTATGGGCGCATCTCCGCGTGGGCGGAGGAGCCCGCGGGTCGGTGCCCAGCGGCGTGGAGTACGGCGGCGCATCTCCGCGTGGGCGGAGGAGCCCCAATGGCCCGCCGCCCTCGCTTGCTCTACGATGGCGCATCTCCGCGTGGGCGGAGGAGCCGACTACGGCCCAGGAACGGCTGACGCGAGGACGGCGCATCTCCGCGTGGGCGGAGGAGCCAACATGAGGTAGGGGTGGCCGTACCCGGCCACGGGCGCATCTCCGCGTGGGCGGAGGAGCCCGCGTGGCCGACCGGCTCAACCACCGTGGGGCGGGCGCATCTCCGCGTGGGCGGAGGAGCCGGGGAGCTTACGAGCGCAAACGAGACGGCCGACGGCGCATCTCCGCGTGGGCGGAGGAGCCTTGGTGTCGTTGTCGACAGAGGACTGATATGCGGGCGCATCTCCGCGTGGGCGGAGGAGCCGTGGCCAGCTTTCCTTCTCTACACCGTAGACGTACGGCGCATCTCCGCGTGGGCGGAGGAGCCCAACGGCGCTAGCGCCCTACAGGGCGCGTTTGCGGCGCATCTCCGCGTGGGCGGAGGAGCCGAGGTATCGACATCCTTCAGGTAGGCGGTCGTGGGCGCATCTCCGCGTGGGCGGAGGAGCCTGGAAGAACCCGCCCGAGGGGAGCGCGTCCCAGGGCGCATCTCCGCGTGGGCGGAGGAGCCTCGCGCAGGAGCTTCTTCGCGTTCTTCGAGTACGGCGCATCTCCGCGTGGGCGGAGGAGCCGCTCGGTGCCGGCGAAGGAGGCGCGTCGGTGGCGGCGCATCTCCGCGTGGGCGGAGGAGCCCTACGAGCATGGCCGTGCGCGCTGCGGCGCGGAGGCGCATCTCCGCGTGGGCGGAGGAGCCACCTCTTCGAGGCCCTCAAGCTCGTCGGCCCCGGGCGCATCTCCGCGTGGGCGGAGGAGCCGGCGTGCGCCAGCCAAGCGAGCAGAACGTGCATGGCGCATCTCCGCGTGGGCGGAGGAGCCGGATCGTTGGGTCGAAAACCCCACCTGTGAGAGGGCGCATCTCCGCGTGGGCGGAGGAGCCGGCGCCGGGGGCTCGACCTTCGAACGGGCTATGGGCGCATCTCCGCGTGGGCGGAGGAGCCTATCCCGCACGCCCGTCGTCGTGAACTAGCCATGGCGCATCTCCGCCTGGGCGGAGGAGCCACATAGCGGGCATTGCCCTGGGCGACCACCTGCGGCGCATCTCCGCGTGGGCGGAGGAGCCTCGACGTCCTTGTCCGGCTCGCTCTCGGTCGGAGGCGCATCTCCGCGTGGGCGGAGGAGCCAGGCGGCCGCGCGGGCCTGGCGCCACTCGACGGGGCGCATCTCCGCGTGGGCGGAGGAGCCCATTCCGGCCGTGCGCAACTCGATGCGGTCGCCGGCGCATCTCCGCGTGGGCGGAGGAGCCTGAAACCACGTATAGTCCGCGATGACATCTGCGGGCGCATCTCCGCGTGGGCGGAGGAGCCTCGGTGAACGAGATGCCTCCGATCGTCACTCCGGGCGCATCTCCGCGTGGGCGGAGGAGCCCGCCTAGCCATGCGCTGAAACCGCCGTCCACGAGGCGCATCTCCGCGTGGGCGGAGGAGCCATCTGCCGATTGGTTTCCTGTTCGATATCCACGGGCGCATCTCCGCGTGGGCGGAGGAGCCAAGAGGCTCGGGCTGTGACGGTCGTGAGCAAGCGGCGCATCTCCGCGTGGGCGGAGGAGCCCCGGTGCCGCCGCAGGTGAACAAACCTGACGGGGCGCATCTCCGCGTGGGCGGAGGAGCCCGGCTAGCCAGGGCACTCGACGACATGGGACCGGGCGCATCTCCGCGTGGGCGGAGGAGCCAACCGTCTCCCGTCCATCTCTCGCATACTTTGGGGCGCATCTCCGCGTGGGCGGAGGAGCCGAGCGGCTGGTCGAGCGAGCGAATACGACGAACGGCGCATCTCCGCGTGGGCGGAGGAGCCGTGGTAGTCCACGACGACCACAAGATCGTCATGGGCGCATCTCCGCGTGGGCGGAGGAGCCGCCTCCTCTCCGCACGCACGCTGCGCTGCGGCCGGCGCATCTCCGCGTGGGCGGAGGAGCCGATCGTCTGCGCTTTCCGCTCGTCAAGACATCGGGCGCATCTCCGCGTGGGCGGAGGAGCCCGCACCGCCTTGCTGTCCTCGAATGTCCTCATGGGCGCATCTCCGCGTGGGCGGAGGAGCCGAAGAGGTAGACGTCGAGCCCCGCTGCGCCGAGGGCGCATCTCCGCGTGGGCGGAGGAGCCGCGAGCGCAGTCGCACGCCGCTCGCACGAGCAGGGCGCATCTCCGCGTGGGCGGAGGAGCCCGCTCGATGGCGTCGAAGATGCTGCGCTTGCGCGGCGCATCTCCGCGTGGGCGGAGGAGCCACTGCCCACCTCCGCGACCCAGCGCGCGAAACGGGCGCATCTCCGCGTGGGCGGAGGAGCCTCCTCGTCGGCTCCGATAATCGCCGCGAAGTAGGGCGCATCTCCGCGTGGGCGGAGGAGCCTCGTCGCTGATCGGCGAGAACTCGGGGAAGGCGGGCGCATCTCCGCGTGGGCGGAGGAGCCTGCGACGCATCTTACCTCGCGTCTGTAGGTCGAGGCGCATCTCCGCGTGGGCGGAGGAGCCTTCTGCCGCGATGGTGCGGCGCCCTTGGTACGCGGCGCATCTCCGCGTGGGCGGAGGAGCCCCCCACAGACTCCTCGCACGCTGATAGGCCGCGGGCGCATCTCCGCGTGGGCGGAGGAGCCGTGGTGTTCATGGTTTCTCCCTGTGTCAGTCGGGGCGCATCTCCGCGTGGGCGGAGGAGCCGATGTGGGATAGACGCGGACCATACCCCGGATAGGCGCATCTCCGCGTGGGCGGAGGAGCCACCTCGGGCTCAAAAGGCAACCCCAGGTAGTGAGGCGCATCTCCGCGTGGGCGGAGGAGCCTGCTCGACGTACCGAGACGGCCACGCAGCCCTGGGCGCATCTCCGCGTGGGCGGAGGAGCCGTCCTATACCGCAGCTCCCCGAGGCGAGACGTGGGCGCATCTCCGCGTGGGCGGAGGAGCCGCCTAGGTGCTGCCGCCATGGCCCTCGGATTCGAGGCGCATCTCCGCGTGGGCGGAGGAGCCGTGCGATTGCATCCCGCACGAGCCGCCACGGAAGGCGCATCTCCGCGTGGGCGGAGGAGCCGGCCCCCTCGACAGCCTCGACGAGCTCAGCGGCGGCGCATCTCCGCGTGGGCGGAGGAGCCAGTGGGAGCTACGCGCGTGCGCGTGCGAGGACGGGCGCATCTCCGCGTGGGCGGAGGAGCCGGCCACGTCGCGAGCAGCCGCCCGACCGCAGCGGGCGCATCTCCGCGTGGGCGGAGGAGCCTACGGCTCGCCCTCCCACTCGCCCGGGCTCGGGGGCGCATCTCCGCGTGGGCGGAGGAGCCCACCACGGGGCCAGACGGCACCACCACGGCCGAGGCGCATCTCCGCGTGGGCGGAGGAGCCGCGGTCGGCAGCAGCATCCGCGTCGCCTCGTGGGGGCGCATCTCCGCGTGGGCGGAGGAGCCGGACGGCGTGTCCTGACCGCGTACGCTGGGCGCATCTCCGCGTGGGCGGAGGAGCCGCGGACCAGGGCATCGCGCTCGCGGAGTCGAAGGGCGCATCTCCGCGTGGGCGGAGGAGCCAACCCGTCCGCCCGCGAGTACATGATGCCCCAGGGCGCATCTCCGCGTGGGCGGAGGAGCCGCGACGAGGCCATCGCGCATCGAGCACTGGGAAGGCGCATCTCCGCGTGGGCGGAGGAGCCCAGGTTGCGGAGGCCGACGCCGGGCCCCGCCGAGGGCGCATCTCCGCGTGGGCGGAGGAGCCGCGCGCCGGAGAGGGAGGTAGGCGATGCAATGGGGCGCATCTCCGCGTGCTGGGCGGAGGAGCCCGAGACATGCAGGGCGCGGCCCTGGCCGGAATCGGCGCATCTCCGCGTGGGCGGAGGAGCCCAGCCGGGGGGCAGCACCGCGACCACTGGCACGCGGTGACCGATGGCGCATCTCCGCGTGGGCGGAGGAGCCGGCGGTAGGAGCTCGGCCGGGCCGATGGTGTTTTTATGGGCGCATCTCCGCGTGGGCGGAGGAGCCGGTCGCGGCATGGCGCGTCCTCTGCGCGTCCTGCTGCGGCGCATCTCCGCGTGTGCGGAGGAGCCCCAGGGCGACGGCCACGTGCATGCGCATGTGATGGCGCATCTCCGCGTGGGCGGGTCCCCCCCCCCCCCCCCCCCCCCCCCCCCCCCCCCCCCCCCCCCCCCCCCCCCCCCCCCCCCCCCCCCCCCCCCCCCCCCCCCCCCCCCCCCCCCCCCCCCCCCCCCCCCCCCCCCCCCCCCCCCCCCCCCCCCCCCCCCCCCCCCCCCCCCCCCCCCCCCCCCCCCCCCCCCCCCCCCCCCCCCCCCCCCCCCCCCCCCCCCCCCCCCCCCCCCCCCCCCCCCCCCCCCCCCCCCCCCCCCCCCCCCCCCCCCCCCCCCCCCCCCCCCCCCCCCCCCCCCCCCCCCCCCCCCCCCCCCCCCCCCCCCCCCCCCCCCCCCCCCCCCCCCCCCCCCCCCCCCCCCCCCCCCCAAACAGACTGCCAAGCTTGTCCTTGCGTTCCACCCCGTCGACTGAGGGCAGGTCGCGGATCCGCCCAGGTCAGCGCGGTAGCATCGTCGCCGATCACCTCACGAAGGCGGCCGAAGTAGTCTTCCAGCTTGCCGACCGAGTGCTCGACCAGGTCCTTGCCGTCCGTTGGTCGAGCGGGAGTCAGGAACGCGTTCGCAAGGGAGACGGAATAAATGCCGTCGCGCACGACCGCGAGCACGTAGCTCGGGAAGTTGTGCGCCGCCCATGCTGTTCTGCTTGCCCGTGGGAATGGCGGAGACGAAGGCCCGCACGAAATAACCCCTCGATGGACTTGGCGACGAGCTTGCCCTCCTCCCCGTCGAGGTCCAGGTTGGCGCGGAAGGAGTCCACGTCCAGGACGGCGTAGCGGTAGTAGCAGGACGAGTTGAACTGAACCGTGCCCATCATGTCCGAGCCCGCCGTGTCACCGGGCTTGAAGTCGTCGACCGCGGTGAAGAAGTCGAAATCCATCTGTACACGGTTCGTCGAGATGGCGTGAGCGACCTGACAGGCGGCGTTCCACGTTCCACTCGGGCTTGTCGGCTATTATCCGGCCGAACAGAGCGAGGTCCGCGGTGCCGCGCGCGCTCTCGAGGAGGGCCTCGACCTCTTTCTGAATCTCCTCCGGGTAGGCCTTTTTCGCATCGCGTTTCGCGTCCTTCTTCGAGGCCTTCTTCGCGGGCTTGTCGCCGTCGGCCGTCGGTGCGGGCGCGGTCGCCTTCGTCGCCTCGATGAGGTCGGCGAGATCGTCCCGTCGCTCGTCGAGGAAGCGCTGCGAGGCCCTTCATCACGCGCCGCGGGACGAAGAGCAGGTACTCGGTCTTCCAGAGATCCTCGCCCTCGCCCTTCTTGTTCCGCCCGAGGCCCACGCCTTCGATGGCGCCGATGGCGAGAGCGGCAGCAGTCTCTTCGTCGTGTCCGTGCTCGTCGACGAGCAGCCGGGTGACTTCCTGGATCAGGCGCTTGGTGCGCGCACCGAGGACTTTCTCCAGACCCGCTTGTCCAGCCGGAACATCTCTCGGACGGCGCGCTTCTGGCACTGACTCGGAATCCGCGCGCGGCGGTATCCGCCGAGCTCGCAGTCCTTGGGAGCGCCGGTGTCGTCTCGGTTGAGGTTGGAGGGGGCAAAGCTTTGCAGAATGTGTAGCTCGAGCTTCATTTGGCGTTCCTTTTCAATCAGTCAATCTCGGCGGGCGTCTGGGTCGGCTTGGCTTCTCCCTCCGAGCCCCAGAAGTCCTTCGCCCACCGCCGGCGGTCGATATCGCTTTCGGCTTCCCAGCCGCGGATTGCGCGGTAGTAGGTCGGACCAGTCCAGCGCGTAGCCGTAGGAGCGACCGGCGAGGCCGCGTGGCGTAGGTGCGTCGGCAGCTCGGGCCGGCCTGAGCTGAGAAGCGCCTGAAAGCGCTTCTCGATGCTGTCGCTGTTGGTGTCGGCCATGATCTTGCGGAGGGCCTTGGGCAGCGACAGCGGGCCCGCGACTGGGTGCAGGGCGAAGAGCCCGGCAAGGAGGATGGCGTCGTCTTCCTTTCGCGGGGTCGGATCCTCAGGTAGGGCAGCACGATGCCGGAGTGCCTCGAGGTTTCGGTCCGGTCGCAGCGAGTTGCGCAACGTCGCAAGGGCGGCCCGGTCGGGGCTTCTTCTGGCTCGGCGAGCTTGCTGAACGCCGCACGAGGCGCTCCTGCAAGTTCTTGGGTAGGTCGTGTTCTCTTCCATCATTGGACGGTCTCCTGAGGTGCGGACGTGAGTGGCACGGGTGGCGAGGCCTGGGTACCGACGACAGCGCCGGCAGCTCGCGCCAGAGCACGCGTTCGGCGAGGGCCCGGGCCTTCAGCCGCCGGGCGGAGCCCTCACCCGTGCTCGTCAGGCCCCGAAACGGTTCGCGAGACTTCCGCCGGCAGCAGCGTTCGAATTCGACGCGTGCGGCATCGAAGTCCTCTTCTTCGGCGAGGAGGTCGTCGAGTGCGCGTGAGGAAGGCCTCGAAGTGCACTCCGAGGGCGTCTCCCGGCGGCCGGCTCGGCCCCGAGGGAGTCGACGAGGGCTCGAACGTCTTTCGTATAGGGATCCGTCGCCGGGGCTGAGTGCCCTCATGGCGTAGAGCCACAGCGCCGAGCGGAGGGCCCGAACCGACTTGTCGGCAAAGTCCAGCGCGTGCTCGACCTCGTTCCCCGCGTCGGCATCGGCGAAGAGGCGCGCCGTGCCGCGCACGTGCTCCGCGCGGACGACGTCGACGCGGGACTTCTCTGCCGACAGGCCGAGTACGTCCAGCGTGAACATGGCCTGGTCGCCCAGCACGGCCTGGGCTTCCGGGGACGCCACCAGGTCGATGGCCTTCGGGCGCTCGAAATGCCTATCGTCGCCGCGCGCCACTTCGAAGAGCGCGTTGGCGTCTCGCCAGAAGGCGCGGTGCGGGTTGATGCCGATGCTCCGAATGCCGCGCTTCTTGTCGATGCTGTACACCACCATCGGGTCGCGCGGTGCCTCTTCCGCCATGCCTTGGCCGACCGCTCGCACGTACCCCGTGACCTCGTCTCCTTCGCAGACGAGCTCGATGCGCCGGCTGAGCCACGTGAGCATGTCGAGCCAGCCCGCCGGCATGTGCTTGGGCTCCTTCGCCTGGTGGAGCTGCCGCGGCGGCGCCTCCTGCTCCCAGGACGGCTTGTCCTCGCCTACGACCGGGATCGGCTGGCCTTCGCTGGGGGCATACACGAGAAGGTTCGTGGCGAGCGTCTCGAAGAGGTTGCTCCCGCGGAGGATGACGACGGCGGCGCGCACGAGCGGTGCGGCGGTCGCCGAGGTCGGCTCGCCCGGCTTCTTCACCAGGCCTCCGGTGGCGAAGGCGTGGTGCGCGAGGAGCGCTCGGGCTGCCTGTGCGGGGGACATGGAGGCCCGATAGTCGGGGCCACGGTGTTGGAAGAGCGCTCGGGCGCCTCCCCACTTCGAGCGCTCGACGCCGAGCTGGTCGATCGGGTCGACGCTGAACTGCTGGACCAGGCCGCGCGTCTGCGCGAACGGATGGGTCGGGTGGAAGAGGTCCATCCGATCGCGAACGCGGTTGAGGTAGGCGTCGACCTTCGCGGCGTCGAAGCCTTTCTCCGCGAGGATGCCAGCCCAGTCACGCCTCGATCGCGGCCCGTCGTAGGCACGGTGCACCACCGCGAGCAGATGGCGGTGCAGCGCGGCGGCTACCAGGGGGTCGTCCGCGATTCCGCGAAGCTCATGAGCCCGGGCGAAGACTTCCCGCGTAGACAGTTCCACGAGGCTCCCGTCGGACCGCTCACACGGGATCCACGGGCTGGAGGTGAGATCAAACGAGCTGGTCATCGAAACGTTCTCCAGAGCGGACGGAATAGGGCTTGGCAGCCCCGGGCGAGGCGCCGGGGCCGTCATCGAGATGCGACTGCGCGGTCGGGCAGGGCGCCCACCTCGCGATCTGCGCGCCGCCGACTAGGGTGTCGTCATCAGGAGCCTCCGGGACCGCTTGCGATGCGGCCATCAGCGGGGCATCCTGTCGGCACTCTGCATGAGTCGACGGGGTGACCCGTTGGGGGCGGGTGCGCCGCAACGCGCAGTGTGGTTGCGAACGATGCTTCCCCGCCTTCTCTGCGGGGGATCATTTCGTCACCATCAGGCCGAGCTCGGGGTCGAGGGTCAGCGTCATGCCCCCGACCTCGGCTCGGCCGTCTTCGAAGGGCACCAGGCGGCGGTAGCGGAGCACCGACGAGCGCGACCAGGCCTCGGGGGCCTTCTCCGATTGGAGCGTCGGGACCACTGCCCTGTTCGTCACGGTGATGGACCGGCGGACCAGGCGAAGGACCATGGCCCGATCGGGCTCTTGCTCGAGGTCGAGTGGACGGTCGTCTTCGTCCCCCACGTACAGGCCGCCGTCCCGTCGCTCCACGCAGACGACCTCGATCGACGGGCGTCCCAGGCGAGTCTCCGCGCGCAGGTGCTGGTGCAAGAGCGGATCGTCGTCCTCATCGAGGAAGACCCGCAGATCGCCGAACGGGTCGTCGACCACCGAGGGGCGGGGCATGAGCTTCTGGTCGGCCTCGACCTGCTTGGCCTGGGCGCGGCCGCGGTAGTTGCAGAAGGCTTGGAATAGGGGATCGTCGGGGCGCGGAACGGCCTCGTCGTAGACCTGCTCGACCCAGGGCTCGATGTCGTCCGGCAGCGTGAGCGATGTTCGGTCCTCCAGTAGCCGCAGGGTTCGGCGGATGAGGAGCTCGCCGTCCTCCTCGTACACGAACGCCGCGCCGCCGATGTCCGCTGTGTCGTAGGTGCCGTCGGGGCATGCGACCATCAGCCGGGGCTGCGTGTGGGCAGGCGAACGATTCGTCCGGTCGCCATGCCGCCAGAGGCGGCCGGCGCGCTGCAGCACGAGGTCGACTGGCGCAACGTCGGTGACGAGCACGTCGAAGTCGATGTCGAGGCTCTGCTCCAGAACCTGGGTGCCGATGACGACACAGCGCTCGGGACGTGCATCCGTCCGACGGTGAGGCCCCAGCCAGCGTTCGAGCCGGGCCTCCCGCCCGGTGCAATCCTCGGGGAGCAGCCGCGCGTGCAGGAGCAGCCAGTCGAGCTCGGGCGCCAGCTCCCGGACGCGTTTGGTCGCCCGCTGCGCGCGATCGACCGTGTTGCAGATCCACCCGACGCACCCGCCGTCTCGCGCGAGTGCGACGACGCGCTCCGCCAGCTCGTCGATGTCCTCGCCGACGCGCTCGAGCTGTACGACCTGGGAGACGGCGCGTGGTGCGAAGGTGTGGGCCCGGCTGCCTCGCCCATCGACGACCGTCATCCGAGGGTAGGGCGCCTCCTCGGAAGGCACGGTGTCGAGGCCAGCGCCGCTCCGAAAGGCGTCGACGAGATCGCGCCGACGCTGGGACGGGAGGGTGGCCGAGAGCAGGACGACCGTGGTGCCGGCCGCTGCGAGCCACTCGATGAGCCGGTCGAGAATCCTGCCCGTATACGTGTCGTAGGCGTGGACCTCGTCGAGCACGACGGTCTTGCCGGCGAGGCCATAGATGCGGACGAAGGCGTGGGGAACCTTCATGACGCCGAGGAGGGCCTGATCAATCGTGCCGACGGCGTACTCCGCCAGCAGCTTCCGTTTCTTCGATAGGAACCAAGCCTCGGCGTGCACCGATTCACGCTGAGCGTCCTCGCCCCGCCGTCGGCCCGTCGTCCCATCGGCGTCCGCGGGGTCGAAGACCGACGAGACGAAGAGCCGGCGGAAGCGATCGACAAGAGACGCTTCGCCGTGTGCGAGGAGCAAGCTGGACTCGACGTTGCCTCGGGTAGCGCGCAGGAACTCCTCGATGCGCCCGAACATCTGGTTGGCCGTCGCTTGCGTCGGCAGACCGATGTAGATGCCATCCTGACCGGGCTCGATGCCGCGTCGGCCAAGAGCAGGGCGCTCTCGGTCTTCCCTTCGCCCATCGGCGCTTCGACCACGATCAAGGACGGGGCCTGGAGGGCGGCCGCAACCTCGTCGGTCAGCACATGAAGCGGCCACGGGTCGTAGCCCTCGAAGAGATCGACGAATGTTCGCCGTGGCAGCGACGCAGGTGCCCGCATGCCCGCTGCTTCGAGAGCTCGCTCGGCCCGATCGAGCGCTCGCGGCCAGTAGGCCCGGAGCGACGCCGGCGGCGGCTCGTAAGCGAACACCTCTGCCATCGATCCGATCCAGTCGGCGACCGACGTGAGGCCGGCCAAGAGCACCACGTAGGCGTGATCGACGTCGGCCAAGAACGACAGGCTCTCGACTTGGAAGAGCTCCGCAACCTCGCGGACCAAGCCAGCTCGTGCCTCGGCCCAACCGGGCTGGGCGCCACGCTCCCTCTTCGACGGTTGCCGCAGACCGCTCGCGTTGGTTGGAAACTGCCCGTGATGGGCGGTCACCGCGCGGGCCAACTGAAGCGCGAGCTTGGCCGGCGCCCCCGCCGCGAGCAGAGCGTCCCTCACGAGACACAGCCCGAAGTCCCCGTGGTGTCGGGCTTGCTCGTCCGCGCGGAGGTCGAAGCCGGAGGGCGGCAGGAGCTCGCGGGCCCAGTCGACCTTCGCTTGAAAGGCGGGCCCTGCCTTGCCGAGGTCGTGCAGCGCGATCGCGAACAAGAGGGACTTCAGAGCCTCGATCTCGTCTGGGGCGATCGACAGCAGCCGGCGGCGGAGGGCAGGTGGTGCTGTCTTCGTCAGGAACCGGGCTGCGACCGCTGCCACGTCCACCATGTGGCACAGCAGGGGGTGGGCAGAGCACGTCGACTGCGGCCGCGCCTTGCCCCAGAGCGTCCACTCCGGCCGCCCCTCCGCACGCTTCAGCCAAGCGGCGGGCGTCGTGACGGGGTCCTCACGCCCTGCGGAATGGGCGCGTGGCTCGCCCAGGCTCTGCAGCCACCCCTCTGCCCCCTCCATCGCGTTCCCTCCCATGCCGTGCCACCAGTGCGCGAAGCCCACGCCGAACGGCGCTTTCGGTCCGCCGGATCGGTCTCGCTACGGAGGTAGACGTTGGGCTAGTTCGCTGACTGACAGCAACGACGCGGGAAACTTGCACCCGCCACTCTGCGAGAGTCAATGCTCGCCTGCTAGGCCGCTCACAATCGGCCTCCAAGCCTCGAACGATCCCGCGCCTGCGGCGCGATTTCCGCATCATTTCGTGTGCCCATGCGACCCCCCGCGGTGCGGGCGCGAGCTCAGCGGATCCTCGACGGGGCGGCGCTGCGCGGTGCCCATAGTGCGATCGACGGCCACGAGAGACTCCGTCCGCGCCTTGGTGGACGACTGCCCGAAGCCGAGTCCCTCGCGCGCTGAACCTCGTTGGGCCGCGCGAGGGTGAGGACTTTCGGTTCTATTTGCGGCCGGGGCTCCACGGCATCGCAGACGACGTGTTCGTGCCAGGCCCGGCGGAGCCCGGAAGTACACGACGGGTGATGGCCAAGGTGTCGCGGCGGTGAGACGGTGCGGTCCGGGGCCGTTCGAGGATGCCGAGATCGCCGTCGGGACGCTCTTCGGCGACGACCCGAGATGGGCAGCAGGGGGGTGAGCGGCGGCACGCGCTTGGCTCAGGAGCGTCCGAGCTTCGCGGCCAAGAGCTTTGCGTCGGCCACGTCCTTGTCCCTCCCGGCCGCCTTCTTGTTGGCCAAGAGGGCGTTCGGCCCGATGAAGTCGAGGTCACGACCTTCGAGCTGCACCCGAACACGATCGCTCCATGCCTCGTCGAAGGTCACCCCCGAGATGGATGTGAGTACGTCGATGCGGCGCGGCGGAAGGCCCATTTGGTAGACGGTGTCGGGGGTGGCGAAGTCGCCTTGGCGTACGCCGTGAGCCTCGACGGGAGCGCCGAAGCGCCCGAGCGCGGCGAGCACGCGTCTGGCGTTTTCAGGCGTCGGGCGTACGAAGATGTCGAGGTCTCCCGTGGCTCGGGGCACACCGTGGACGGCCATCGCGTGGGCGCCCACGATCAGGAACTCGACCTGCTCTTGCTGCAAGGCTTCGAGCAGGTCGACGAAGTCGTCGTTGAGGCCCGGGTAGTCAGTCATCGGCCGGCCGGATGACGCGGCCCGGCATGTCGCGGCGAGTGTAGTCTGGGAAGGGTCGGCCTGTGAGGAGCCAGGCTTCGGCCGCGAGCTGTCCCATCATCGCTAGCCGCTGCTCGGCAGTGGTGTCTTGCGACAGGTCGTCACTCGGTTCTTCGCCCAGCCGAAACCGGCGCACCGGCCAGCTCCGCCGCGCTGCGGCGCGCTTCGCCCGCTCGTCTCCGCGCTCGCGTTCGGTCACTTCCATAGATTAGCACTCGCCGTGCAGGCATGTGGAACGAGGCCCGCCGCGCTCGTCATGCGCCGCGCACGGGCGATGGTCCGGACCCGCGGCCGAGGACCGTGGACCCCGACCCGCAGGCATGGGGCGCGGGCTCCGCCGTGCGAGGAGCTTCGCCAGGAAGCTCGCTTCGTGGCCCACCCGGAACGTCCCAAGGCGCTCGAGCCGACGGAGGGGACCCGCTCGGAGCTCATGCGGCGGGGTCTCCGTCGGGTTGCCGCCGGGTGCCGGCTCGCCCCTTCGCCGGTGCCCGCTTGGCCGAGGCCTCGTTGGCCTTCTGCGATGGGCGCTTGGCCGTCGCCTTGCTCGCCTTCGCCGGTGCCCGCTTGGCCGAGGCCTCGTTGGCCTTCTGCGATGGGCGCTTGGCCGTCGCCTTGCTCGCCTTCGTCGCCGCTCGTTTGGCCGGCGCCTTCTGCGTCGCCCCTCGCTTGGCCGACGCCTCTTTCGGCTTCGCCGCCGAACGTTTCGACGCCGCTTTCTCCCGTCCCGTCCGCGACCTCTTCCCCGGCGCCGATCGCGCGCGCCTCGTCTTCGACTCGGCGGGCGCACCAAGCGCATCGTCGTCGCCGGACCGGCGCCGCTTTGTCTTCCGCGGCGCCTCCGGGGCGGCGTCTCCGGGGTCGAGCTCGATTCCGAACACCGAGGAGAGATCCGCATCGCGCAGAGCGCGCCCGCGGCGCGGCTTGCCCAGGGCCGGCCCCTGTGTGATCGCCACGGCGATCAGCTCCGAAGGATCGACCCCCCGCAGGGGGAAGAGCATCTCCGGCTCGTCGTCCAGCCGCGCGCCCACGCCGTAGAGCACCGCCGCGACGTGCTTGCACATGTCCGCCCAGTCGGGGCAGGAGCACGCGAGCGTGATCTCGTCCGGCCCGGGGAACAATCCCTCTCCGGGCCGGCTGACGATCTCCATCACGCCCTTCGAGATCGATCCCTGGAGCAGCTCCACCATCGAATCGATCTTCCCGGCGCAGCGGGCCCGGATCTCCCGCCACTTCGCCGCCTCGAGCGCCCGCACCCCCACCTCGACGCGGTAGAGGCTCGAGCCGTTCACGAGCGCGCGCACGCGACCCGGCTCGAGCTGCAGGTCGAGGACCGACCCGTTCCGCACATAGGTCCGCCCGCGCGGGAGCCGGTTCGCGTAGTCGCTGTACGCCTCCAGGTTGTCGCACCAGGCGCGACCCCAAAACGTCCGAGCGATCACCCGACCGTCGATCTCGACCGGACGGACCGCGTGGCCCGACTTTCGCAACCGCGCGATCTCACGCTCGGCTCGCCGCCGCCGCTTCGCCGCGGAGACGTAGGGCCGCCATCCGTAGTCGTACCGCGCCACCCGTCCTCCTACGTCTCGAGCGCGCTCGAAAGGTCGAGCCTCACCAGGTCGAGCAACGCATCGTTGCTCATCTCGGTCAAGGCCGGTTCGGACTCCCCGGACAGGACCTCGTCCGAGAGCCGTTGCTTGCTCGTGATGAGGGCGTCGATCCGCTCCTCCACGGTGCCCTTGCAGACGAGCTTGTGGACGAGGACGTTGTGCTTCTGCCCGATGCGGAACGCCCGGTCGGTGGCCTGATTCTCGACCGCCGGGTTCCACCACCGATCGAAGTGGATCACGTGCGAGGCGGCCGTGAGGTTGAGCCCGGTGCCGCCGGCCTTGAGCGAGAGCACCATGAAAGGCAGGTCCTCACGCGCCTGGAACCGCTCGACCATGCCCTGGCGCTTGCGCACCGGAGTGCCACCGTGCAGCACGAGCCCGGGCTTGCCGAAGATGCCGGCCAAGAAGCGCGCGAGCGGCTCGGTCATCTCCCGGAACTGCGTGAACACGAGGGCCTTGTCCTGTCGTGCAGCGATGGGCTCGCACAGCTCGCGCAGACGCGCGAGCTTGCCGCTGTGCGCAGGTGCGTACTCGCCGTCCCCGAGCCACTGGGACGGGTGGTTGCAGATCTGTTTGAAGCGCAGCAGGAACGACAGCACGATACCGCGCCGCTCGATGCCGTTGCGCTCCTCGAGGGCGTCACCCATCTCGTCGACCGACTGCTGGTAGAGCGCCGCCTGCGTTCGGGTGAGGTGGCAGTGCGCGGTCATCTCGATCTTGTCCGGCAGGTCGGCGATGACGCTCCGATCGGTCTTGAGGCGCCGCAGGATGTAGGGCCGAACCAACCGGCGCAGGGGCGCGTACGCATTGTGCTCGCGTCCCGACAGGGATTTGCAGAAGGCGCCGAACGCCTTGGCGGAGCCGAGTAGCCCCGGGTTCAGGAAGTCGAAGATGGACCACAGATCGCCGAGCCGGTTCTCGACGGGTGTCCCGGTGAGCGCGAGGCGCCACTGTGCGCGGAGCGCCTTGACCGCCCGCGTCTGCTTCGCGCCCGGGTTCTTGATCGCCTGCGCCTCGTCGAGGACCACCGCGCGCCACGGGTGCTCGCTCATCCAGGGCATGCGCGCGACCGTGCCGTAGCTCGTGATGACCACATCGTGGGCGTCCACCTCGGACGCCGGCATCGCCTGCAGATCGTCCCGCCGGAGGTGCGAGGGGTGCGCGACGAGCGCGTCGAGCTTCGGTGCAAAACGCGCGAGCTCCGTGCGCCAGTTATCGAGCAGGGAAGCCGGGACGACGAGCAGGTCGGTACCACGCTCGTTCTTGCGCCGCAGCATCGACAGCAGGGCGATCACCTCGATGGTCTTGCCGAGCCCCATGTCGTCCGCGAGGCACCCGCCGAGCCCGAGGCTGTAGAGGGCCCAGAGCCACTGCACACCCCGCTTTTGGTAGGCCCGAAGCTCGGCCGAAAGCCCCGCCGACCGCTCGATCTCGGCCCGCACCGCGGGCGCGCGCAGGAGGGCGAGCCGGGAATCGAGCCACGTGCCCGCCACGACCTCCGACCACTCGGGTCGCGCGTCCACCCACTCGTCACCGGTGCGCTCGCCGATCTCTGCCCCGGCGAGCATGCGCATGGCGTCGGCAACGCGGACGCCCTCGCCCGCGGCCTGCTCGATGTGTCGCCAATGGGCGAGGACCCCGGCGAGCTTGTCGCGATCGACCTCGACCCACTTGCCCTTGACGAGCACGAGCCCCTCGCTCGACGCGAGCAAGGCCTGCATCTCCCCGTCGGTCAACGGGTTTCCATCGAGCGTCAGCTCCGCGCGAAAGTCGAGGAGCGTCTCCATGCCCAGGCTCGAGGCGGGGCGCGTCCCGACCGAAACCGTGACCTTCGGCCGCGGCCGGCGGCGGGCGCTCCACCAATCCGGCGTGCGCACCACGACCCCGGCCTGCTCGTAGATCGGAACCTCGCACAGGAAGCGGTAGGCCTCGCCGGCGTCCCATGAAAGCGGGTGGTAGACATCGCCCGAGTCCACGAGCTGTCGCATCAGCGCGCTGTGCTCCGCGGCGCGGAGCAGGGGCGAGAGCAGCGCGAGCAACTTCTTCCGATTCTTCGCGCCAACGTGCTCCGATAGGGCGCGTCCGAGGGGCAGATGCGCGAGCTTGGCCTGCCTGCTGACGCGGTGCGCGTAGGTCGCCATGAAGGCGAAGGGGTAGTCCGGGTCTCGCCTGTTCTCCGCGAGGTGGAAGCAGACGCGGCCGACGACGTTCCAGACGGAGCTGTGCGCGCGCAGGTACTCCTGCACACCGCCGGCGCTGCCCTCCGCCTCGCGGGCGAGCGCCGCCGCCACGTCGGACCAGATCTCGGCGAGGAGCTCGTCTGACACCAGCTCGGCCCCCTGCATGGGCGGCGCCGATGTGGCCATGTCCGAGAGCAAGTCCGCGTCGGGCTCGGGCAGGGCGACCGCCTCGGGCGTCGTGGGGTCGAGGGCAGCGCACACCCGCGCCACGACCGCTTGACCGAGCTCCCTGAAGAACGCGAGCGTCGGGTCGAGCTCGGTCCCGAGCTCCCCGGCGCCAAGGTGGAGCACCCCATGGCCACGCCCCCTCGCGAACGCATCGACGATGCGATCGTCTGTGCGGGCGGGCAGCGGCGGACCGGCACTGCCCGCGTCGTGGCGCAAGGCGATCTGCCCGGCCGGCGTCAAGGCGCAGACGAGCGGGGGGCGCGGGTCGGTGGGATCGAGGCGGAGCTGGCGCATCGGTCGACTGCCGTGTGTGTACCCCAACGCGGCGGCTTGCCAAAGCAGCTGTTGGCCGAAAGTAGCCGCCCTTCCGGTCTCTCGCGACCGTCGGCATCGAGGGTGCCGCTGCAGTCGCCCAGACTGACGACCGCCGGGAAGCGAAAGGGCGGGGTCGTGTCCGGCGTGCCCTCGGAGATGGCGGCTCGGCTGGCGCTCACGTCGGCCCTTGACTGGCTTCGCATGCAGCCGAGGGCTGCGCAGCCCAGAGAGGCCGTCAGCCAGACGAGCAAACGAGGGGTCGCCCGGGGGCCTTCAAATGAGTGGAGTGCGTGAGTGAGTGAGTGAGTGAGTGCTGCTCGACGTTCATACGCCCCTCCTGCCCGACCGCCACGCCCGACCTCCGACTCTTGTACCCTTGATCGCCATGTGTGTTGCAAGGAGCCGGTGACCCACATTACTGTGCAAGGAGGCACAGGTCCGGAGGTCAGGCCGCTCGACCGGGGGGGCGGAGCTTGATACTGCTCGTGCATGACGGAGTGGACCCTGGAGCAGGCGGCCGGGCAGTGTCTCGTCGCCGGGTTTCCTGCGGGCGGGCCTCCCGAGGCGCTGCTCGTGCGCGCCGCGGCCGGGGAGCTGGGGGCATCGTGCTGTTCAAGCGGAACGTGGGCACGCACCTCGAGGTGGCGCGGCTCGTCGCGGCCTTCGCCGGGCAGGCGCCCGCGGATGCGCCCTTGCTCGTCGCGGTGGATCAGGAGGGTGGACGGGTGGCGCGGCTCGGGGCGCCGGTGCTCGCCCTTCCGCCCATGCGCGTGCTCGGGCGCATCGACGATGTGGCGCTGACCGAGCGGGCGGGGCGGGTGCTCGGACGGCAGCTTGCGGCGCTCGGCTTCAACATGGACTTCGCGCCGGTGCTCGACGTGGACACGAACCCGGACAACCCGATCATCGGCGACCGTTCCTTCGGGCGCGACGCCGATACTGTGACGCGCCACGGGCTCGCCTTCGCGGCGGGGCTCGAAGCGGGTGGCGTGCTCGGGTGCGGCAAGCACTTCCCGGGGCACGGCGACACGGACCTGGACAGCCACCTCGCCCTGCCGCGCTTGCGCCACGATCGCGCGCGCCTCGACGCGGTGGAGCTTTCGCCCTTCCGTGCGGCGCGCGGGCGCATCCCGGCGCTCATGACGGCGCACGTGATCTTCGATGCGCTGGACCCGGGCGTGCCAGCGACGCTCTCGCGACGCGTGGTGACGGAGCTGCTCCGCGAGGAGATGGGCTTCGACGGGCTCGTCATCAGCGATGATCTCGAGATGGCGGCGGTGCGCGAGCATTGGGGCGTCGCCGAGGCCGGTGTGCGCGCCATCGCGGCGGGATGCGACGCGCTGCTCGTCTGCTCGAAGCCCGCGCTGCTCGAGGAGACCCATGCGGCGCTGGTCGCACGCGCGCGCGAGGACGAGGCGTTCGCCGCGCGGCTCACGGAAGCGGCCGCACGTGGCGTCGCGCTTCGCCGACGGATGCCACCGCGCCCGATCGTCGACGAGGAGCGGCTGCACTCCGCCCTCGAGGATCCGGAGGCACGCGCGATCGAGGACGAGATCGCCGCGCGTGCGGAGCCGCTCGGGTAGTGCGGCTCCTCGGGCGCAGAGCCCTCCCCCCGGCCCCCTCCCGCAAGCGGGAGGGAGAGAGCGTTCGCATCGGTCGTGGCTGGACGCGAGGCGCTGGGTACGCCTGGCTCGCGGCGGTCGTGGCGCTGTCGGCGGCGACGGCCCACGCCCAGACCCTCGACACGAACGACTTCGCGATCGATTTGGTGACCGGCCCGGTGCTCGCCTCGGGGCGCATCGTCGGTTTGGGCGGCGCCTACACGGCCCTGTCCTTCGGCATCGACGGCGCGCCCTTCAACCCGGCCGCCTTCGGCACGCGCACGCTCTACGAGCAGGACTGGTTCGAGTACGACATCGGTTTCAGCTTCATGTTGCCCGGGTCGTTCTCGAAGAACGACTTCTTCGACAACCGCCTCGGCGAAGGGCTCGGCGTCGGGCGCTTCCTCTTCCTCGACCTGGGGCTTCGGCTGCAGCTCGGCAACGTGGGCCTCGGCGGCCTCGGCCGCGACCAGATCTACCGAAGTGGCACGAGCGACGCGAACATCACCCTCGCGACCGGCAACTACGGCATCGCGCGCGCCTTCTGGGGCGGGCAGCTCGTGGTCGGTCTCGGCGGGCGCACCGCGGGGCTCGATGTCTCGCTGCCGGGGGGCCCCACCCTCGTGTCCTTCACGGGCAGCGGGCTCGAAGGCGGCGTGGTGGTCGCACCCGCCGATCAGCCGTGGCGCTTCGGCGCGGCCGCGCGCTTGCCGGTGGACTCGACGGCGGTGCTCGGCAAGGGCGTGCAGCTCGTCAACGGCGTCCGGACCGCGGGCGGCTTCGTGCTGCCCGACCGCGTCTACATGCCGTGGGAAGTGCAAGCCGGCTTCGCGTTCCAGATCGGACATCGCCCGCTCAACGGGGTGTTCCGACCCGACCGGCAGCCCTCCGAGCTCGTGCACCGACGCATCGACGAAGGGCGCGCCCGGCGCGAGGCGCGGGAGGTGGCGCGCGAGACGGCCGCCGCCGGCCAAGCCCCCACGGCGCCGGATCCCTATCGCTGGCTGCCACGACGTGCCCACAACCAGGCGTTCTGGCAGGCCGAGCGAAGGCGGCGCGCCCGCGAGACCGCGGGGTTCGACCAGGCCGTCGAGACCGTCGACAAGACGCGTCGGGACCGCTACGACGCGCTCGCCCATCAGTATGTGCTGATCACGGGCGACGTGCTCATCACCGGGCGCACGCCGAACGGCATCGGCGTCGACGCGTTCCTCGATCAGCAGCGCCGCCCTGCGGGGCAGGACGTGACCGTGGCCTTGCGCCTGGGCGCCGAGGCCGAGCCCTGGCCCAACCGCCTCGAGGTGCGCCTCGGCGGCTACCTCGAGCCGAACCGCCACCTCCACCTGACCTGGCGCCCGCACCTGACCGGCGGTTTCGACGTGCGCCTCTTCCGCTGGGACCTCTTCGGGCTGCTCGACCCGTTCGACATCCGGGCCGGGGCCTCCATGGACCTGGCGTCGCGCTACTTCGACTGGGGCATCGGCGTCGGCTTCTGGCACTGAGCCCGGTCGCGGGATCGCGGCCCTTCCGGCGCGGCGAAACGGAGGCGGAAGAACAGTAAAGCGATCACTTGAGTATTGCCGCCGGGCGCGGCGCGACGTCCGCAAGAACCCCCGGGACGCGCGGCCCTGGACGCGCCCCCCGGTCCGCTCTACGATCGTTTCCAAGGAACCGCCCTCGTTTGCAGATCTTCGGGAACACCCAGGGCCTGAGCCCGTCGGAGACCAAGGCCCTCCAGCGCATCTACCGGCGCCGCGTCCCCTTCGACACGCTGACGACGCACGAGCTGACGCGCTCCCTCTGCGAGGTGTCGTCCTCCACGGGCCGGCAGGTCGGGGTGCTCATCGACCGGAACGGCGAGGTCCATCACGTCATCGTCGGCGACGCTTCGAAGCTCCTCCTGCCGGACGTGGGACGCCTGCGTGCGGCCGCCGGGCGCCTGCGCGGGCTCCGGCTCGTCCACACGCACCTGCGCAACGAGCCCCTCACCCACGACGACTTGGTCGACCTGACGCGCCTCCGGCTCGACATGGTGGCGGCCATCTGCCTCGCTCCGGACGGGCGGCCATCCTTCGTCTACTACGGCTACAACGTGCCGGTCGAGGACGGCTCCGCGCACACGCCCTACGAGCTCTGCGGGCCCATCTCCTACCCGCAGCTCGACGTGGTGCCCGCACAGCTCATCGCGGGCGTCGAACAGGAGTTCGCTCGCGTCGCGCGAACGCGGCCCGTCGTCGCCAAGGACGGGCGCGCCTTGCTCGTGCACGTCTGCGACAAGCGCAAGGCCTTCCGCGCCGAGGAGTCGCTGCACGAGCTGCGGGAGCTCGCGCGCACTGCGGGCGTGGACGTGGCCGACACGGTGCTCCAGGTGCGCGACAGGGTCGACCCGAAGTACGTGCTCGGCCGCGGCAAGCTCGAGCGAGGTCGTCATCCGCGCCATGCAGCTCGACGTCGAGGTGCTGATCTTCGACTGCAACCTGTCCGCCCGCCCAGGCGGCCGCCATCTCGCGCATGACCGACCTCAAGGTGCTCGACCGGACACAGCTCATCCTCGACATCTTCGCCCAGCGCGCCGAGAGCCGGGACGGCAAGCTGCAGGTCGAGCTCGCCCAGATGCAGCTACCTCTTGCCGCGGCTCGGCTCGAAGGACGACGCCCTGTCGCGTCTGACCGGCGGCATCGGCGGGCGTGGTCCCGGCGAGACGAAGATCGAGATCGGAAAGCGGCGCGCGCGCGAGCGCATCTCGAGGCTAGAGGCCCAGCTTCGCGGCCTCGAGCGACAGCGCAAGCAACGCCGCCACCGGCGTACGCGGCGCGGGGTGCCGGTGGTGGCCATCGTCGGTTACACCAACGCGGGCAAGAGCACCCTGCTCAACACGCTCACCGAGAGCGAGGTGCTCGCCGAGGACAAGCTCTTCGCGACCCTCGACACGCGCTCGCGACGACTGCGCTTCCCCGAGGAGCGGGAGGTGGTGCTCACCGACACGGTCGGCTTCATCCGCGATCTACCCAAGGACCTGTTCGCGGCGTTCCGCGCGACCTTCGAAGAGGCCCAGGACGCGGACCTTCTGCTGCACGTGGTGGACGCCTCGGACCCGGCCTACACAGAGCACGTGTGCACGACCGAGAAGCTCCTGGTCGAGCTCGGCCTCGAGCGGGTCCCGCGGGTGCTCGTCTACAACAAGGCCGACCGCGTCGAGCAGGATCTCGTGCACGCCCTCGCGCGGCAGGCCGACGGCGTCGCGGTGAGCGCGCTCGAGCGGGCCTCGCTCGTGCCGCTCCTCGAGCGCATGGACGCACACCTGTTCCGCGTCCACCCGGAGCCGGCAGCCGTCGACGCCATCGACGCCGTCGACGCCGTCGACGTCGGCGCCGCCGAGTGAGCCCCGACACGCCCCGGGTTCGAGGCTGCCAGGGAGCTACTTCGCCTTTGGCTTGATGCCCACGCGACCGTCCTTGACGACGATCTCGAAGTCGATCTTCTTGCCGCGGTACCTCTGCTCGAGCTTCGGCATCATCGTGCGAATGCTCTGGGCGACCTTCTCGTAGTGGACGTTGTCGACCCGCTCGTGGTTGCGCCGGCGCGCCTCGACGTACTGGTCGTAGATCCGTCGCAGCCGATCTTCGCCGACTCCGGAAGCGGGGCTCGGTGCTTGCGCGGGCTTGGGCGCGGACGGTCCCGGGCGGCTCGCGGGCGGACGGGGAGGGGCGCCGCCGCCCGGCGCGGTGGCCGCGGGCGACGATGGGACGGGCCGCGCGGGGTTCGCCGGCGGAGCGGCCGGTGGCGGCGCGGGGCGGTCGGGCCGGGAGGCCGGGGCGCGGGCCCCGACCTCGGGCGGGCGCGCACCGGGCGGGGGACCGAAGGCGCGGCTCGCCACGCGCCGCGCGCCGTCGTCGCTCTTCGGCGGCGTGGGTGCGGGGCCTCCGGGCGGAGGAGGGGCCGCAGGGGAAGCGGACGCTCGGGGCCGCGCGGCAGAGGCCGACGGCGCGGCAGGTGCGGCCACGGAGGGCGATGGCTTCGGCGCGCCGGTCGGCGGACGGCGTGCACCGCCGAGGGCGAAGGGGGAGAGGGCGCGGCGCGGGGCAGGCGCCGAGGCCCGGGCCGACACCGGAGGCGGCGGCGGCGCGGACAGGGCGCGGGCCCCCGGCGAGCCGGACGCTTCCGGCGACGATGACGCGCCCGCCGGGGCCCCCGGCAACGACGATGTGCTCGGCGGAGCCGGTGCGGCCGACGACGCGCCTGGCGACGCAGACACTTCCGGAAGCGGCGCGGACGCAGCGGCCGATGCTTCGCTCAGGACCGCGTCCATGTCGATGTCCACGTCCAGGTCGAGCTCGACGGGGCCCAGGGCCTCCCGCTCGTAGGCCATCCGGCGCTCGGCCCGCGCCTCGTCGCGCCTGCGACGCGCCCGCATGATGTCGCGCCGATAGGTCCCCTCCATCTGCCGCGCCACCCGGTTCCAATACGTCAGGAAGGTCGTGTAGCGCTGCAGCAGCGTATGGAAGCGGAACCGGAGGGCGGTGTTGCGCGGCTGCTCGCGCCGCAGGGCGCGCAGCCGCCGGTCGAAGTCCTTGCGGGCGATGGTCGGCTCGAGACGCTCGATCCCCTGGAAGTACTGCTCGTAGAGGGCCTTGAGACGATTGAGACGCGTCTCGACGTCCGCCAGCATCGCCTCGAACTCCTTGAGGTCCATGGATCAAGTCGCCCGTCGGGCTCGCCTCGCCCGCTCGCGGCCGATGATTGTGACGGAAAAGCCCGCTGCGGTCGAGTGCCGTGCCAACGAGAGCGCGCGGTCCGGCCGAAGCTCGGCCTTTCGGCGAGGGGCGCTCGACCGAGGGAGGCGGGTCGAACGGCGCGAGGCGCGGCTCAGAGAAGCGTGATCCTCGGGTTGTCGAACCAGACGTCCGAATCCCAGTCGTCGCACGCCGACCATCCGGCCCTTGCCGGGCTGCGCACGCCGCCCTCGACGGCGGGCTACTGGCGCTGCACGGCCTGACCGAACGCCTGGTAGGCATTGGACAGGGCGCTCGCCACGGCACCGGCCAGCGCCTCGTCGGCCAGGTGCTCTTCCTGCTCGCGCCGGTCGCGGTGGCGCTCCGCGGTACCGGTCGCGGCACCGCTGAGCATGCCGCGCATGATGCGGTCGGGCTCCGCGAGCAGCATGAGCGACACCTCGCACCGGACCGAGATGTCATGGCGGACCATGTGCCGCTGGACCCGGACCACGTTGCCCTGAACCCGCAGGCTCGGCAGGTGCCGGCGGCGGATCTGGCTCTCGGCGCCCTCGGTCATCGCCGTGTCGCTCGGAAACACGGCCACGCCACGCATGAGCTGCAGCCGTTGCTCGATCTGGTCGCGCAGGGCATCGGCGAGTCGTCCCCGCGATAGCCGCTGTGATTGTGCATCTCGCCGAGCATCACCACGTAGCGGACCCGGGGCCAGGAGACGCGACGCGCGGTCGGCACGATCCGGATGGAAGGGTAGAAGCCGCGGTGGAACGGGGCGGGGGTCGTGCTCGGCTGGCTCGGCGGCGGGTGGGTGAGCGTTCGGATCGCGTACCCGACCTGCATGCGTACCGCGGCGGACGAGTCGTGCTCGGCGCGGTGGAGCGCGGGAAGAGCGGCCCGCGTGCCGATGCGAGCGAGGGCCACTGCAGCGGCCGCGCGCACCGCGGGGTGGGGATCGCGCAGGGCCCCCTCGAGGGGCCGGCGCATGGAGGGATTGTGCGTGTTGCCGAGGGCGAAGGCGGCTTGCACGCGAATCCGGAAGTCGACGCCGTGCCGCAGGCTCCGGATGAGCACCGACCGGTCCTGCGCCTGGGTCGGCATGGCGACCACGGCGATCGCGAGGGCCGCAGCCAGGATGCTCGGGACCCACCGACGCGTCGGGCGCCTGTGGCGGGCAGGGGGCTCGAGTGGGTTCGGGCGGAGCATGTCGACGGATGCGCCGGAAGTCGTGATCGTACCGCGCACCCGAGGGTAGGACATCAACCGCCGCTGTGCGACGCCGCTGCCCTCGCCCAAGGCGAGGTCGATCCGTGGGGAACGACCGGGATACGAAGCGAAGCGAGCCGATGTGACTCCTAGGGCAGAGACGCGGGCCGCGCACGATCATTCAGTGCGGGGTGGTGGCCGGAGGCGCTGCATGGGGTGGAGCGCTCGGGGGAGCGGGTACCGGCCGAGCGGGGCCCGGAACCACGTGCGCTGGCGATGTCGCCGTGGGAGCGGGGCCGGGGGCCGCCGGAGGGCTCAGGGGGCGCGGGCGCTGGGCTCGCGCCGTCACGACCACGACGCCGGCGTGCAGCGACGGGTCGAACGAGAAGGGCGCGAGGCTGCGCGCCGGCACCTCGGCGCCGACGAGCTGCGCGCGCAGGGCCTGGGCCCGCGGGGGCGAGGCATCGCCGGCGATTGCGATGGCGAAGCGCGCCGGCAGGTGGGCGATGAGCTGGTGGGCGAGCTGCTCCACGCTGTGGGCCGCACCGTGCACCGGCTCGTCGTTGCGTCCGAAGCGGATGCGGCCGCGCAACGTCACCGTCCCGTCGGTGGCGGGCCCTTCGACGTGCCACAGGGAGCGCCCTCCCCTGTCGGGACAGCCGTCCTCGTCCTGCACGGAGTTGATTGTCTCGGCCTGGTCCGGGCAGCGGTCGTCCGCGTCGAGCACACCGTCGTGGTCATTGTCTGGATCCGGACACCCGTCGGCGTCCTCGAATCCGTCGTGGTCCTCGGGCAGGTTCGGACACTGATCGACGGCGTCGAGCACACCGTCGTGGTCGTTGTCCGGATCCGGACACCCGTCGGCATCCTGGAACCCGTCCCGGTCCTCGGCCTGGTTCGGACAGCGGTCGCGCCGATCCGGAATGCCGTCGTGGTCGTTGTCCGGATCCGGACACCCGTCGGCATCCTGGAACCCGTCCCGGTCCTCGGGGCGGTTCGGGCACGCGTCGTCCGCGTCCTGAATCCCGTCGTGGTCCCTGTCGCGGAACGGATTGGTGCAACCGTCCTCGTTCTCGTCCCGCCCTTGCACCGCTGCCACGTTCGGGCACCGATTGTCGGCGTCGGGGACGAGGTCGTTGTCGTTGTCCGGGTCGAGGCAGCCGTCCTGATCCTGGAAGCCGTCGAAGTCCTCGGGCAGGTGCGGGCACTGGTCCACGTCGTCGGGGATGCCGTCCCCGTCGGCGTCGTGCACCCGCGGCGCCCACGACACGCCGACCACGACGCGCAGGGCGGGCGAGCCGACGCCCTGGGTCAGGCCGCGGCCGACCAGCCCCGTGAAAGCCAGATCCCCGCGCCCGAGCTTGACCCCCAGGTCCGTTTCGAGGGCCGTGCGGGGTCCATCGAAGGGCGCTGCCGCGTCGGTGGCACCGCGCACCTCGAGCAGCCCGAACAGGTCGTGGGTGACCGGGATCGGGAGCTGCAGCGACAGGGCAGCGAGCAGCTCGTCGCGAAAGACGACGCCGGCGAGGCTGTGGGTCTCGAAGCGATGGTGCCATCCGAGCATCACGCCGGCACCGGCGCCGAGGAGGTGGAAGTCGCCGAGGGCTTCGAGCCACGTGTTCGCGGCGCCCTCGCCGGCGAAGGCCTGCTGGCTGCCGATGGGTGCGCTGCCGGCGGCGAGCAGGGCGATGCCCGGCCCTTCGTGACGCTCGCGCTGGGCCCCGGTCGCTTCGCCGTAGATGCGATAGCGGAGCACGAGGCGCGGGTCCCCGGCGGCCACCGCGGCGACCGCGGGCCCACCGTCGGCGAGCGGCGCCGCGTGGGTGCTCTGGTAGAGGACGAGGGGTGCGTCGAGGGCGATCGCGAAGCGACCCCCGATGCCGACCTGGGCCAAGAAGTCGGCCCCCAGGCGATGGTCGATGACGTCCTGGGCCTCGCCGCCCACGCGCAGGACGAGCGGGCTCTTGGTCCAGTCGAGGACGAGCCCGACGTTCCACAGGCCCGGGCCGGGGGTCGCCGTCCCCTGCATGCCGAGGAACCCGTCGCTGTCGAGGGCCGGTGTGAAGCGATCGACGTCGATCGTCCGGTCCTGGGCGACGGCCGCGGAGGCCTCGAGCAGGACCGCGGCGAGGGCGACGAGGATGAGGGCACGCTCGGTCACGGCGGCACAGCATACCGAGAGCATCCCGCTGGTGGAAAGCGTGGCGGCTCGGGGGGGCGCCAGGACCCGGCGAGGAGCGGGCCAGGAGCGGGGCTCAGGGAGCGAGGGGGGCCGTGTTCATGCGGGCTCCGTCGAGCCCGTCGGGGGCGCCTGAGCCGCCACCGCCGCCACCGCTGCCAGCCGCCCCGAGGCTCACCATCGGAAGCATCGACACGGTGCTCGTCGGGTCATGCAGGATGCCGATCGACGGGCCGCCCCCACCGCCGCCGCCCGCGCCGCCGCTCCCCCCATCGCCGCCCTTGCCACCCTTGCCGCCGGCAGCCGACTCGCCGGCGCCGCTCGGGTTTTGACCTGCGCCCGCAGCCCCCGCCCCACCACCGCTCCCGCCGGATCCACCGGCCTCGCCGTCGGCGCCGTCGCCGCCGTCGCCCGTCGTGATCGAGCTCATGGTCGCGCTCAAGGTGGCGCCTCCGACCAGGACGATGCCAAAGCTGCCGCCGCCGCCGCCACCGCCGCCGCCGCCGTATCCGCCGCAGCCGCCGCCGCCGCCGCCACCACCGCCGCCGCCGCTCACATCGCACGCCGGAGCGTTCTTGTGGAAACCGCCGCCACCGCCGCCGCCGCCACCGCCGCCGCCCGAATGACCGGGGTCGCCATCCCCGCCATCGGCCGGCTCGTAGGTGCCGTCTGCGGCCAAATGGCCGATGGCTCCGCCCCCCGTTCCGTTGGTCCCGTCCACCCCGTCGGTTCCGTCTCCGCCGACTCCACCGGGCGAGGCATTGCCCTCGGTCCCACCCGTCGCGCCCGGGCTGCCTCCTGGCGCGACAGGCGTGCCCCGACCGCCGGCCTGCCCGGCCATGTCGCCGACGCCCGCGAGGCCACCGCGACCGCCGGGCGCGCAGGCGCTCGTCCCCGGCGCGCCACCCGTGGCGGCCGTCATGCAATCGGTGGACGACGCCATGCCGTGGCCACCGTCCCCGCCGTCCGTTCCGGGGGCCGCCGACAAGGCGTCCGCGCCGGCCGCCCCTCGGCCGGACTGGATGTCGACCTGGTCGAGCACGAGGGTGGCGCTCCGGACGACGATGCCGTAGGAGCTGGCACCATCCGACGAGGCGTCGCCCCCCGCGAGCTTCAGGCCGCCGATGTCCACCTCGCCCGTCGTCGCGATGCCCATGGCCGTCGGCGCAGCGACGTCGATCTCGACACTGCAGCTCCCCGGATCCCGGCTCGCGAAGCCGTCGCAGTAGCCGCCCTCGATGTGCACGGGGTCTGGCACGAGCAACGTGTCGGGCTCGTCGTAGACCCCTCGCGACATCTCCACCGTGCCGCCCGGGATCGTGCGTGTCAGGGCGACCGCGAGACTGGCGAGGGGATGCGCCATCGTGCCAGCCGCTGTGTCGTCGCCGTCGAAGGCGACGTAGACGGTCGACTGCAGGCCGGCGTCCGGAGTGCCTTCGTCAGGCATGCCCGCGTCCCGAGGACCGGCATCGGGCTCGCCCCCGTCGACGACCCCGGGCCCGTCTCGCCCCGCGTCGGACGGCGGGACGTAGCCGTCGACGGAGCCGTTCGAGCCGTCCAAGGTCGAGCCGTCCACGCTTCCATCGGCGGTGCCGAGGCCCGTGCGCGCCACGGAACACCCGCCGAACAGGAGCGCCGTCATCAAGACCCTGGCGAGGGTACCTGTCCTGTCGTGGTTCGTTCCCACCGTGGACCAGGGTACTGCACATTGCGTCTCCGCCCTACGGGCGGGCGCCCTGTTCACCACTTCGGTCAACCGAGCAGGGGGAGGTGGCGCGGATTGACCTTGGGGGCCCTGACCTCGCCGTCCTGCGCCGGTCGCGCGGGTGCCACCGGAAGGCCGAGGGCCGACCACAGACGCGTGTCGAGCAGATGGCTGGCGCGCACGTTCGACAGGGCAGCGAGCATGCTCTGCCGCACGCGGGGGTGGCGTGCCTCGACCTGGTCGAGCAGCCGCTTGACCTGCTTGCGCATGAGGTGGTCCTGCGAGCCGCACAGGTCGCAGGGCAGGATGGGGAAGGCCATCGCCTCGGCGAAGCGCTCGATGGTGGCCTCGGCGCAGTAGAGCAGCGGGCGGATGACGACGTTGCGCCCGTCCTCGCTCGCGAGCTTCGGGGGCATGGCGCCGAGGGAGCCCGTGAACATCAGGTTGAGCAGGAGCGTCTCGATCGCATCGTCACGGTGATGGCCGAGGGCGATCTTCGTGCAGCCCATCTCCTCGGCCAGGTTGTAGAGAATGCCGCGGCGGAGGCGTGAGCATAGAGAGCAGTAGGTCTTGCCCTCGGGGATGTTGGCCGTGACGACCGAATAGGTGTCTTGGCTCACGATACGGTGGGGGATGGCCCGTGCCTCGAGCCAGCCGCGAAGTGGCGTGCCGTCGTAGCCGGGGTGGCCCTGGTCGAGGTGGACGGCGACGATCTCGAAGCGCACGGGCGCGCGGCGGCGCGCACGATCGAGCAGGTGCAGCAGGGTGTAGCTGTCCTTGCCGCCGCTCACGCAGACCATCACGCGATCGCCCGCGGCGATGAGCTCGAAGTCGCGGATGCACCGGCCGACGTCACGCGCGAGCGCGCGTTCGAGACGGTCGTGGGGCTCGGGAGCGGTCATGCTGCCGGAGGCGTAGCGGGTGCGACGGCCTCAGGCAACCGCATCGGCGCCAGGCGGCGGGTGCGCCAACCCCGGCGGTCAGGAGCCACGCGCGGGGACCGCAAGGGCCGAGTCGCCCGCGGCGTGAATCCGATAGAGGTAGCGGAGCTGCACGGTGCCCTCGTGTGCCGGCCCGGCGACCTCCGTGCCGAGCAGCGGGCCCACGCCGCACCGGTCCATCGGCGTACCCTCGGGGAGCGCCCGCCGAACCCACCCCGCCACGATCTGCCCTCCCCGGAGCTCGAGGCGTACATCGAGCACGGCGCTGCCCCCCCCGGCGTGGGAGGCGCATGCCTCGAGCGCGGCGTCGCGGCTCGCGAGCAATCGGCCCACGCGGTCGAGGAGCGATCGAATCCGCGTCCCCCGCGATCGCGTGGACCGGACCGAGGGGGCAGATGCCTTCGTGCTCGCTGGGGCAGTAGACGAGCGTGCGCGCCACGTAAACGCCGTCGTGGGGCGGGGCGGGATCGAAGTAGAGGGACGCGATGCGGCTCTGCACGCAGCCAGCGAGGACGTGCTCGTCGTCGGACCAGGCCTTCACGATGAGACCGCCGACGTGGCCGTCGGGGCGGATGGTGAAGCCCAGCTCGACGACCCCGCCCTTGCGCCCGTCGCGTACCGCGCGGTCGCTGAAGCAACCGCGGGCGCGCGCGAGGTGGTCTCGGAGCTGACTCCGCACGGCATGGAGGGGGTCTGGGCCCGCGCCGGTGCGCGCCTCGCCCCCCCCGACCGCCCATGGAGCGCATCCGAGCGAAGAGAGGCAGAGGAGGAGACAGGGGAGAGCAGCCCGCATGACCCTCGGTCGCGCACCGGTGCGGGGATTTCCAAGCGGCGGTGCGAACCGGCGATCGATGGGCCGGGGAGGGACTGCTTCGCCTCGCGAGCTCTGCTATCGTGATCGCGTGAGCGACAGCGCGCACTTCCGACGTGGCGGGCGGCGCGCCGTGCCGCTCCGGGTGCGTTGGCGCCGGGATGATTCGGAGACGACCCTCGAGCAGGTCGGCACGACCATCGACCTGGGGCTCGGGGGTGCGTTCGTGCGGGCGGAGCGGCTGCCTGGGGTGGGTGATCGGCTCCGACTGCGGATCGCCCCGCCCACGGCCTGGGACCCGCTGGAGATCGAGGCGGAGGTGCGCTGGGTGCGGGAGGACGAAGGCGAGGAACGCGGCTTCGGTGTACGCTTCCCCCGCTTGTCCGGGGCCCAGGCGACGGCCCTGTACGAGCTGATCCACGCGAATCAAATTCGCGGAGCCCGATCCTTGAGCGGCCAGAACCCCAATCCGTCCATGCCGCGTCCGGGAGAGCCCGAGGCCGGCCCTGCCGAGGCCGAGCGCCGTGCGGTCGCCCCCACCGAGCCGCCCGCGGCGATGGAAGACGAGAATCGACAGCGGCATCCTCCCGTCGCCGCCCGCGATGGCTGCAACGACGGCCGCGCGCACCGAGGGGCGCGGGTACGAGTGGATCGGACGCGTCATCGACGATCGCTACCGCGTCGTCGAGAAGATCGGCGAGGGCGGCATGGGCGCGGTCTTCGTCGCCGAGCACCTCAAGCTGCGCAAGGAAGTGGCCCTCAAGGTGATCCACCGCGAGCTGCTCGGTGACGGGGAGCTCGCTGCGCGCTTCGCCCGCGAGGCGATGGCCAGCGCGCGGCTCGATCATCCCCACGTCGCCAGCGCGCTCGACTACGGCACGTTGCCCGACGGCGGCGCCTACCTGGTCATGCAGCTCGTGCGCGGGCGCAGCCTTCAGGCCGTCCTCGAGACGCAAGGACGCATCGCCTGGCCCCTCGCCTGTCAGATCGCGGCCCAGGTCGCCGACGCGCTCGCGGCGGCCCACGCCGCGGGAATCGTCCACCGGGACCTCAAGCCCGACAACGTGCTCCTCGAGCCGCGCGACGACGGCTCGGAGCTGGTGAAGGTGCTGGATTTCGGCGTCGCGCGGGTGAGCCAGGACGACCAGGAGGGGCCGGAGGGCGCGGCGCCCGGGCGGGCCCTCACACGGGTCGGCACCGTGATCGGGACGCCGGGATACATGGCCCCCGAGCAGGCCATGGGCGAGGCCGTCGACTCGCGGGCCGACCTCTACTCCCTCGGCGTGGTCCTCTGGGAGATGCTCACGGGCCGCCCGCTCTTCGACACGGACGAGCTGACGACGATCGTCACGCAGCAGCTCACGGAGACACCGCCAGCGGTGCGCGCGGCGGCAGGCGACCCGGGGATCCCCGAGGGGCTCGAAGCGCTGGTGGGCCGTTTGCTCGCGCGCAGAGCAATCGAGCGACCCGAGCGCGCCTCGGCGGTGCGCGACGCCCTACGTCAGCTCGCCTACGGCGGCGGCGCGCCCGCCACGGAGCTCACCGGGCCCCACTCACTCGCATCGCAGACGTTCCCGACCATCCGCCAGCCGGCACAGGAGGTCTCCACCTGGCGCACGGCATGGAACAAAATCCGCGGCCTGCCGACGTGGATGCTCGCCCTCGCTGGCGCCGTGCCCGTGGCCGTCCTCCTGCTCGGCCTGGTCGCCCTGTCCGCCCTCTCGACAGGCCCCGCGTCCACGACGTCCACCGCGCCCCTGCGACGCATCCTGTCCATTCGGGCGGTGCCGCCCGAGGTGCGCGCCCACATGGACACGTTGCTTCACTCGGACGAACGGCGGGAGCGCCGAGAGGCCGCCGGATGGCTGCGCCAGCACGAGCCGAAGAGCGACGTGCCCGATTGGGCGCAGGCGGTGGTGGATCTCGAGCTCGGCCGTGGCTGCCGACCCAAACAGGAGGCCCTCGGACGCATCGCCGACATCGGCAACAACGACGCGCTGCCCGCGCTCGAGCGTCTCGCGCATGCGCCGAAGAGCGGCTGCGGATTCTTGCACCTGAACGACTGCTACGCCTGCCTGCGCGGTGATCTGGCGCAGGCGATCAGTAAGCTCCAACACTGAAGCGATCTGGCCGCGCCCCTCGTCGAGCTGCCGCGTTTGCCTCCACAGCCATGAACTACAAGCATCTGTTCCCGACCTATCGCGCCCGCTATCTCTTCGTGCGCGACACCCTCGAGGCCCTGCACGGGAGCGCGCCCGCGACGCGCATGCTCAACCTGGGCGCGGGCGAGGGCGACATGGACCCGCTGCTCGCGCGCTACGCCTCGGAGCTCGTCTCGTGCGACATCAACGAGACCGACGTGGCCTACGCGGCCGAGCTGAACGCCGCGCTTCCGAACGTGCGCTACGCCGTGGAGGACGCGACACACCTGTCCTTCGAGGACGGCTCCTTCGACACGGTCGTCTGCCTCGAGGTGATCGAGCACGTGGCCGACGCCCAGGCGCTGCTCGCGGAGATCGCGCGCGTGCTGCGCCCCGGGGGCAAGGCCGTGATCACGTGCCCGAGCCACGACTTCCCGATCACCTACGATCCGATCAACCTGCTCGCGCGACGCATCGGTCAGCCACTGCCCATCGGCGCCTACGCCTACGGGCACACGTGGCTCATACGGCACGAGGCGATGGTGGGCTGGCTCGAGGCCCACGGCCTCGACGTCGAGCATCACGCACGGCTCGGTGGTGCAGCGGCGGGGCTCGTCGAGCTGTACGCGCCGGGGATCGCGCAGCGGATGCTCAAGTCGAACGCGGGCAATCGTGCCGAGGCGGGGCGCGCGGTCGCCCTCAAGCCGGGAACGGAAGCTCCGCCCTTCGTCGGAATCGTCGACGCCCTCATCGCGCTCGACCTGCGCATCGCGAGCCGGACGGGCCGCTCGGTCGGCCTGGCCTACGTGACGACGCGATCGGGAGGCGGCGCGGCCCATTCCTCGGCGACGTGAACGCATCACCATGGGACGGCTCGACGGACGTCGCGAGCCGTTGCGCACGGGCGATCAGGGGGTGGTCCGAGGGCCCCATGGCGCGGAACAAGGCGCGCTCCGGGCGGGAGGCATCCCGTCTTTCGCCCTGGCCAGCGCGAAGAAAAGCCGTGGCACGTGGATTGCTGAAACCCGTGCGTGCTCTTTCACCACGGAGCCACGAACGCCTCGCCCAGAGCGCCCCTCACGGATGTCGGTCTCCGCTGCGAGACCCCGCGTCTGCTCGGGACGCGCGTCGTCGCGGCGTGCGTGATGCTCGCGGCGGCGGGCTGTGGCACCGAAGCCGCAGCCGCCGGCAACGCCTCGCCGATCGTCGAGGGACAGACGGCCACCGCGGCGGACGTCGGCGCCACGGTCGCGGTCCTGTTGCCCGACGCGATGTGCAGCGGAACCCTCGTGACCCCTCGCGTGGTCGTGACCGCCGCCCACTGCGTCTACACGGAGGCGAGCCAGTCGGCCGCGGGGGAGATCACCTGGGGACCGCTGAGCGCCCCGTCCGCGTTCACGGTGGTCGTCGGCGCGGTCGATCCGGAGGCGCCGGCGCCTGGCCAGGAGCACACGGTGGTCGCGGTGTGGGGCGACCCACAGTTTCCCTCCGACTACCAGAGCGGGCTCGAGCACTGGCACGACATCGGGGCGCTCGTGCTGAGCGACGACGTCACGAGCACCGCGCCCGTGCCGGTGCTCGACCCGTCCGCGCTCGACACGGAGCTGACTCCGCGCCGCATGCTCGACATCGCGGGCTACGGTCTGACGGATGCGGCCGGCACGGGGCAGCCGAGCGGTCTGCACCTCGGGCAGATTCCCTTCTTGAGCCGCGGCAACGGCGAGGTGGTGGCCGGCGATCCCAACTCGACCGACACGTGCTACGGCGACTCGGGCGGACCGCTCTACGTCGACACGGCAGACGGCAAGCGGCTCGTGGGCGCGACCTCGCGCGGCTACGCGCCGACGGTGCAGTGCAACTCGGGGACGATCTTCACGACGGCCTCGGCCTACATCGGCGCGATCGAGGGCGCGACCGGCCAGAGCCTCTCGCCGCCGCCGACCGCCCCCGAGCCCGTCGATGCGGGCGCGCCACCTTCGACGCCCCCGCCGGCGGCTGCGCCTCCCGAGGATGCCGGGACCGGGTCGGGGGACCTGGGCGCGGGCGCGGATCGGGGAAGCGCCGTTCCCGCAGGGGATGGGGGCGCACCCTACTCCACGACGACACCGCTGCACGACCGGCCTCCCGTGGGCCTGGTGGGCGGCTGCTCGGCGGCAGGAGAGGGCTCGGCGCCGGGCGCACCCTTCGCCTCGGCCGCCTTGCTCGTGCTGGTCGCCCTCGCGCCGCGCAGACGCTCCGCGCGCCGCGCATGATCCGCGGAGCCGGCGCAGCGCACGGGCCGGTCCTTCCGAAGAACCGTACGAACGGGAGCCCCGCGAGGCGGCAGTCAGCGGCACGTTCCCATGCGGCACGACTGGCCGACGGAGCACGCATTGCCGCAGGCGCCGCAGTTCGCCGTGCTTGTCGAGAGACTGACGCAGGTGCCCGAGCAGTAGGTGAGCGTCCGCGGGCAGGTGCAGGCGCCGCCCGAGCAGCTCGAACCCGGGCTGCAGGCCGTGCCGCAGCTCCCGCAGTTGGTCGTGCTCGTCTGCGTATCGACGCAAGACGAGCCGCAGAGCGCGAGGCCCGACCCGCACGTGCAGGTGCCTGCCGCGCATGTCGCACCCGAGGGGCAGGCGGTCCCACAGCCCCCGCAGTTGCTGGTGCTCGTCTGCGTGTCGACGCAGCCCGTGCTGCAGAGCGCGAGGCCCGGCCCGCACGTGCACGCACCAGCGGCACACGTCGTACCGGTGGCGCACACGTGGCCGCAGGTGCCGCAGTTGGCCGAGTCGGTCGACGTGTCGATGCAGGACGAGCCGCAGAGCGTCGCGCCGGAGGGGCACACGCAGCTTCCGGCCGTGCAGCTCGTGCCGGCCGGACACGCCACGCCGCAGCCGCCGCAATCGGCGGAGCTCGTCATCGTGTCGACACACGAGCCGCTGCAGTCCGTCGTCCCGCTCGGGCACATCGACATGCACGCGCCGCCGGAGCACACGTTGCCCGAAGAGCACGTCATGCCGCAGCCGCCGCAGCTCGTGACGCTCGTCTGCGTGTCGACGCACGCGCCGCCGCACCGAGTCAGGCCACCCGTGCAGGTGCACGTGCCGCCGACGCAGCTCTCCCCCGTCGCACACGCATGACCGCACGCGCCGCAGTCGGTGACGCTCGTCTGGGTGTTCACGCAGCTGCCGCCGCACAGGCTCCGCCCGCTCGGGCACGCGCAGCTACCGGCCATGCAGCTCTGACCGACGGCGCAGGGCTGGTTGCAGCCGCCGCAGTCGGTCGCGCTGGTCTGCGTGTCGACACAGGTGCCGCCGCAGTCCGTCGCGCCGCTGCTGCACCGGCACATCCCGCCCGAACACGCCTCGCCGGCCGCACACGCGTGCCCGCACCGGCCGCAGTTGGCCGGGTCGGTCATGGGGTCGGTGCAGCCCGACGCGCAGGCGGTACCGCCGTCGCACGAGGTGCCGCCTTCGGCGGGCATGGCGCCGTCGCTCGGGGGCATGCCGCCGTCCGAGACGGGCAGCGACTCGATGACGCCGAGCACGCAGGCAAGGGTGTCCCCGTCGAGGGCGGCCCCGCCGAGGGGCATGCGCTCGCCACAGGGCACGTCGTGGTCGGCGAGCTTGCGGAAGAGGAGCGACGCGCCCGGGTTGCCCGGCGATACGAGCACCCAGCCTGGGCAGCCCTGGGACGGAACGCCGACGAGGCGTGAGGCGAGGCCCGGCGACTGGAGGTCGAGGCCGAGCTGGGCCGTCGCCGCGCTGTGGCAGGGACCGGTCGCGCAATGCGTCTCGAGGAGCTGCGTCTGTAGACCTGCGAGGTCGCTCGGGCAGGAGGTGCCCGAGGACGTGCTGGCGCCACCGCTGCACCCGAAGGCCGCGGTGACACAGACCGCCGACACGAGCGTCCCCAGGAATCCACCGCTGCGCGCGCGCCGGGCCATCAGTTGTTCATCGCTCCTTCGCAGATCCAGCTCTCGATCAGCGCCAGGGACGGCGACGAGATAGAGGAGCCGCGAGCCGGCATCATGTTGCCCGAGCACATGGCGACGCCGGTCAGCTTCTCGATGAGGTAGCTCGTCGACGGCGAGCCCGGCGCGACGCGCAGCCGTCCGTCGCTGCACTCCGCGGCCGGCACTCCGACCAGGTTGCCATAGGCGCCCCCCGCCTGGAGCGACATGCCCTCCGACGGAGCGACCCCCGTGTGGCAGCCCATGAGCGCGCAGCTCGAAGTGAAGATTGGTTGCACCTGGGAGCCGAAGGAGACGGTGGGCCCGCAGCTGCAGCTCCCCGAGACGCACATCTGGCCGGCGGGGCAGAGCGTGCCGCATCCGCCGCAGTTGCTCGGGTCGCTCGACGTGTCCACGCAGCTTCCTCCGCACTCCGTGAGCCCCGACCCGCAGCTGCACGCACCGCTCACGCAGGAGGTCCCCCCCGTGCAGGCGTGGCCGCAGGCGCCGCAGTTGCTCGAGTCACTCGTCGTGCTCACACAGCTCGATTCCGCACAGCATGAGGCCCGAGCCGCAACCGCAGGTGCCCGCCGAGCAGGCCGTACCGGTCGGGCACGCGTGGCCGCAGGTGCCACAGTTGCTCGCGTCGCTCGTCGTGTCGACGCAGCTCGATCCACACAGCATGAGCCCCGACCCGCACGTGCACGCTCCACCCGTGCAGGTCGTTCCAGCGGGACAGGCGTGGCCGCAGGCGCCGCAGTTGCCGGTGCTGGTCTGGGTGTCCACGCACGATCCGCTGCAATCGGTGGTGCCGCCCGGACACATGGAGACGCACGCACCGCCGTAGCACTTGTCGCCGCTCGGACAGCTCGTTCCGCACGCGCCGCAGTGGGCGACGTCGGTCATGAGATCGACACAGCTCCCGCTGCAGGCGGTCAGGCCGCTCGTGCAGGTGCAGCTCCCCGAAGTGCACGCTGCGCCGGACGAGCAGCTCGTCGCGCAGTCACCGCAGTGGGCCGCGCTCGTCTGCGTGTCGACGCAGGAGCTGCCGCAGGCGGTGAGCCCGGAGCCGCAGGTGCATGTCCCGCCGACGCAGCTCTGTCCTGCCGCGCAGCTCGTGCTGCAGTCGCCGCAGTGGGTCGCGCTCGCCTGCGTGTCGACGCATGCCCCGCCGCAGGCCGTCTGGCCACCGGGACAGGTGCAGGTGCCCGTAGTGCAGGTCGCACCGGGCGGGCAGGCGTTGCCGCAGGCGCCGCAGTCCGTGAGGCTCGTCGCCGTGTCCACGCAGGTACCGCCGCAGGAGCTGAGACCCGCGTCGCAGCGGCTCCCACCTTCGCCGGCGCCCCCGTCGGTGGGCAGTGCTGCCGGCATGCCCGCGATCCACTCCATCAAGCACGCTTGCTCGTGCAGGGGCAGCGGTTGGTTCTGATAGGGCATGCGCGTGCCGCAGGGCGGCGCCACGTCCGACACCTTGCGGAAGAGGTGGGACGCGCCCGGATCGCCGGGCACGATGAGCACCTGGGCCTGACAGCCGCGAGCGGGCACGTTCACGAGGCGCCCTTCGAGCCCGGGTGAGGCCAGGTCGAGGCCCTGGGCAGGGTTCGTCGAGGTGTGGCAGCCGGCCGTCGCACAGCGCGGGACGAGGATCTGCTCCTGGATGCCGGCGGTGTCGGTCGGACAGCTCGCGGGGGCGGGAGCCTGACCCGTGCAGCCAGTCAGCACGCACGCCGCAACCGCAGCTGCCATCGCGCACCGCAAGAAAGCCATCACTCTCGAAGGAATACGAATCACGGGCGCGCGCGATACACGAAAAAGGAAGTTGCCATCCAGCCCCGGACGGATGTCCGGGAGCGACGGGGGCACACGTGCAACGTTCCGCCGGATGGGTCGTTCAGCGGCGGGCGGCGACGGCTCGGGCGTGGGCCTCGAGGCCTTCGAGGCGGGCGAGGCCCTCGAGGAGATTGGCCTGCCGCCGGATGGCGTCGCGGTCGTAGCGGATGATCGAGGTGCGCACGAGGAAGTCGTAGACGCCGAGGGGCGAGCCGAAGCGCGCGGCGCCGCCCGTTGGCAGCACGTGGCTCGGGCCGGCCGCGTAGTCGCCCGCCGCTTCGGGGGTGAAGTCGCCGAGGAAGGCCGCCCCCGCCGCGCCGATCTTCGCGAACAGGGCTTCGGGATCGCGCACCGCGAGGGCGAGGTGCTCGGCGGCGAGCAGATTGGCCACCCGCGCGGCCTCCTCGAGGTCGCCCGCCACGAAGACGTGCCCGCGCTGCGTCACGCTCACCTCCGCGATGGCGCGGCGCGGCAGGTCGGCGAGCTGCACGCCGACCTCGCGATCGATCGCATCGGCCTGGGCGCGGCTCGTCACGACGAGCAGCGGGTAGGCGTCCTCGTCGTGCTCGGCCTGAGACAACAGATCGGCGGCGACGACGTGCGGGTCGGCGGCGTCGTCGGCCACGACGAGGATCTCGCTCGGTCCCGCGAGCCCGTCGATGTCGACGACGCCGAAGACGAGGCGCTTGGCGCACGTGACGTAGAGGTTGCCGGGGCCGACGATGGTGTCGACGCGCGCGACCGACTCGGTGCCGTAGGCGAGGGCGGCGATGGCCTGGGCGCCACCCAGGTCGATCACCTCGGTCACACCAGCGATCTCGGCGGCCGCGAGGATCTCGGGCGTGGGCCGCGGGGTCGCGAGCACGATGCGCGGCACGCTGGCGACCGAGGCCGGCACCGCCGTCATGAGCACGGTCGACGGATAGCGCGCCTTGCCGCCGGGCGCGTAGACCCCGGCCGCGCGCACCGGACGCACCCGCTGGCCGAGCTCGATGCCGTCCTCTTCGTAGCGGAAGCCGGCGTCGCGCTGGTGCGCGTGGTAGCGGCGGATGCGCCCGGCCGCCTCCGCGAGGGCGGCGCGCACGTCGGCAGGGGCGAGGCTCGCGCCCTTTCGCCACTCGTCGTCCGGCAGGCGCACGGGGCCGAGCGCGCGGTGCTCGAAGCGCTCGGTCAGCTCGCGCAACGCAGCGTCGCCGTGGGCGCGCACCTCGGCGAGGATCGCGCGGACGGCAGGCTCGACCCGCTCGAGGTCCGCGTCGCCACGTCGGGAGAGATCGGTGAGCGCCGCCTCGTAATCGGGCGCGCCCCGTTCGTGCACGAGGAGCATGGGCCCACTCTTAGCCGCTGCCGTGCCGGCGGTCGAGCCTCGCCGTCGCCCGCTCGCCCCGACTCAGTTCATGGCGCAGGCGCGAATGCCCGTGAACACCACGTGCGTCGCCGTCGACGCGAGCAGGTCGCCGACCGTCGCCGCTATCGCGACCGTGACGCCCCGACTCGTCTGCACGACGGCTCCCTCGGCGTCGAGGACCTGCTGGTTGGTGCCGCGCAGGTCGAGCACGTCGATGTGGTCTCCGTCGGTGTTGCCGTTGTCCAGCACGGGCTGGACCGCCAGGACCTCTCCGTCGCTGTACTCCGCGCCGTACACGAGGAGGCCCCCGCCGGCCGGTCGCGGGATGAGGTCGAAGGCCGCCGCCACCGGTGCCCCCGTGGAGATCGAGGGGGGAGGGCTGACGACCGGCGCAGGCATGCAGGTGCTGCCGGTGCTGCAGTCCATGCTCATGAGGGTGATGGAGCCGCCCGTGCCCGGAACGGCGTAGAGGTGGTTGCTCCCGAGGTGGGCGAAGGCGGCGGGCGTGGCCGGGCCGGAGGTCCCGCACTGCACCCCATCTCCGGACGTGTCGAAGAAGCAGGCCGGGCCGCCCGCGAGCTGAAGGAGGCCGTAGCCGTCGTCGCTCCCGATCATCCGCCCCGGACCGGTCGCTCCGGCCGCCGGCCCCGCGCTGATGGCGATGGGATCCTCGGGCAGGGTGAGACCCGCGAGGGTGGGCGACGAAGGCCCTTCCCGCACCATCATCATCCCGCCGGCGATGGCCGGATCGGGATAGGCCGCCGTGGCGCTCCCGGCGAAGTTCATCTGGCCGAGCGGCATCTCGCCCGCGCTCGGGTCCAGGATCCCGCGAAAGCCGAGGACCTGCGTCAGGCTGGGCACCGAGCACAGGAGCGCCAGACCGATGGTCCCGCTGCCCTCCTCTTCGAGGGCGACGCCCTCGGCGTTCACGTCCGTCGTGAGATCGAGCATCACCGTCGGGCCGGAGACGGGGAAGGCGCGGGCCATGATCCCGTGGGACATGGCGCCGGACGGCATGTCGAGGGGCACGTCCCACCGGACGAAATGGTGCTGCGCCCCACTTTGGTCGACCGCGATCGCCATCGCCGTGCCGAAGCCGTTGCCTCCGAAATTCGTGCCGGCGAGGGCGATGTTCGCCGCGTAGGTCCCCATGTCCCCGAGCTGCATGGGCGGGAGCAGGCCCGCCACGGCCAGGCTCGAGCCGTAGGGCGCGGGATCGACGTAGACGTCGCCCGGGCAGCTCTGGGTCATGCCATCGCCACAGATCGGCGGTGCGCCCGGGTACTGGTCGGCGCGCGTGTCGTTGCAGTCGTTGCCGCCGCAGGCCATCGAGAGAAAGCCGTCGCCGTCGTCATCGCAGCCCCCGTCGGGCGCCCCGGCGTCGGGCGGGCCGGCGTCTGTGCCCGCGTCGGCCGGACCTGCGTCCTTGCCCGCGTCGCCGGCGCTCCCGTCACCACTCCCGCCGTCCTGCGAAGGCGCACCGGCGTCGGGCGTCCCGCCCTGATGACGGCTCCCGTCGAAGAGGATCGAGCAACCGCCCCCCGCGACGAGCAGGGCGAAGGACGCGATCAGCGCCGCAAGAGAAGCCTTTCGTCCCGACATCGCTCGCTCCCTCAGAAGTGTCCGCGCAGCACGCCGCCACCACCGCCGCGCGGATCGACCCAGGCGCTCGCGACCGTGGACGATCCATCACTCGAAGGGTGGCCGGTCAGAAGCCAGAGGAGCCCGCCCGTCACGCCCGAGGCGAGCGCCACGATCCAGCCCACGTCCGCAAGGGCCGCGTAGGTGTGGAGCGTCGAGAGCTGGCCGTCGGTGCAGGTGCGGCCGCGGTTGGCGCCGCACGTGTTGGCCAGGTGCCCGTCCTCGACGAGCGTGAAGGAACCGAAGACCACGTAGGTGACGACGCCCGCCGCGCCGACCGAGAAGGCCACGAGCGCCGACGTCGGCAGGCCACCCGAGGCTGGAGCTGGAGAGGGCGACCGTCCCGACTGCGCCGCCGGCCGTGCCGCTGCGTCGGCGACCGGCTGGGCCGCGTGCTCCTGCGCGGCTGGTTGCTGGGCGGCCTCTTGCTGCGCGGCTCGTCGTCGGAGGTTCGCGAGGCGCGCCTCGAGCTGGTCGCTGTTCTCCACGTGGACGCCGGAGCCGAGGAACGTCTGAAGCTCGTCGGCCGCCTTCTGGTAGTGCCCCAGCCGTTCCTGACAGAGGTAGAGATTGTAGTGCAGCGCGGGCCGATGGCTCTGGTCGAAGGCGGCCTGAAACTCGCGGAGGGCCGCCTCGTAGTCGCCGTCTTGGAAGTGCTCGCTGCCCGATTCGAAGTGGATGCGGGCGCGCGCGTCGGCGCTCTCCGCTTGGGCCTGGGCGCCACGGGCGCAGAGCAGACCGAGGAGGACGACCAGCAACACACCCAAGCTCACCGCACCGCGTTTCATGACCGCCGACGATGCCACAACGCGGGCCGGATTTCACCTGACTCGACCCGGCAGCCCAGCGCGCCTATGGTTCGCCGCCGTGAGCGACGAGCCCGCCGACGACCGCCAGTCCGCCTCCGACGGAGGGTCGACCGCCGAGCCGGTGCCCGGGGCGCCCGACGACCGCGCGGCCGGCGGCGAGGCGGGGGCCGTGGCTCCCGTCGACGAGGCCACCCGAGCCCCCGGCACACGCACGATCGAGACGGACGAGGACGCAGTGGCCCGCGGCGCGGTGCGCCTCCTTCGCCTCTCCGCTGCGGCTGGCGCGCTCGTGTGGCTGGTCGCGGCATTCATACCCGGCACGGGCAACGCACCGCTGCAGCGACTGCTCGCGCTGGGCGCCCTGGTAATCGCACCCCTGGCCTTCGCGCAGGTGCCCGCCCGCGCACGCGGCGCGACGTTGCGTGGCGGCGTCGCCCTGCTCACCCTGCCGGCCGCCGTCCTCGTGCTGGTGTCGCTCCGCCTCCGCCCCGGCCTGCTCGCGGGCACCCTCGCCTCGTTCTGGCTCGGGCTGACCGGGCTCGCCGCGATCTGGGGGCTCACCCACCTGGGCGGTCAAGGCCGCTCTCCCGCGGCCCGCGTCGGCACCGTCGCCGCCCTCCTCTTCCTGCCGGTCGGCGGCGCCTGGCTCGTCGCCTCGCGCCTCGGCCTGCACCCGTTCCACTACGACCCCCTCGTCGTCATGCTCACCGCGGTGCACTTCCACTACGCCGGCCTCGCCGCACCGATGCTCGCTGCCCGCAACGCCGACGCGATGGCAGAACGGGGCCCGGCGCTGCGCGGCCTCGCGGCGGTGCCGGTCGTCGGCGTCGTCGTGGGCGTGCCCCTGGTCGCCGCCGGCATCGCGGGCTCCCCCGCCCTCGCCCTCGTGGGCGCAGCCGTGCTGACTACCGGCCTGGCCGTTTTCGCGGGGCTTCTGCTCGCGGCGGTGCCGCGCATCGACGGCTGGCCGGCGCGCGTCCTGCTCGCCCTCTCGTCGCTCGCGGTCCTCGCCGGCATGGCGCTCGCGGTCACCTGGTCGTGGGGCCAGCTCACCCACACGACACCCGTGCGCCTCGACACCATGATCGACCTGCACGGTCGCCTGCAGGCCTTCGGCTTCGCCCTGTGCGGCCTCCTCGCTTTCACGCTGGTGGACCTCCGCGCCCCGCGCTTGCGCGCGTAGCTCGCGCGGGCGAAACTGCCTGCCCCCTGGAGAGCACCATGCCGCTCCGTCTCTACAACACGCTTACTGGACGCAAGGAAGACTTCCGCACGGCCGAGGCCGGTCACGCCCGCATCTACGTCTGCGGCCCGACCGTCTACGACTACCCGCACCTCGGGCACGTGCGCTGCTACACCGTCTACGACGTCCTGGTGCGGCACCTGCGCGAGAGCGGCACGCGCGTCACGTATGTACGCAACATCACGGATATCGACGACAAGATCCTGAAGCGCGCGGCCGAGACGAAGGAGGAGCCCACCGCCCTCGCTGGCCGCTTCGCCGACGCCTACCACGAGGACATGGCGCGCATCGGCAACCTCACGCCGGACGTGGAGCCACGCGTGAGCGAGCACCTCGATGAATCCGCGCTCTGATCGAGCGGCTCATCGAGGCGGACGTCGCCTACGTGCTCGGACGGCGACGTGTACTTCGCGGTCGCCTCCTTCCCGGGCTACGGCAAGCTCTCGCACCGCCGCCTCGACCAGCTCGCCGCAGGCGCCAGCGGTCGCACCCACGAAGCCGAAGCGCGGCGCAAGAAGCACCCGGCCGACTTCGCCCTGTGGAAGGGCGCGGCGGAAGGCGAGGTCGGCTGGCCGAGCCCCTGGGGCACGCGGCCGCCCGGGCTGGCACATCGAGTGCTCGGCCATGAGCATGAAGTACCTGGGCGAGAGCTTCGACCTGCACGGCGGCGGCCTCGACCTGGTCTTCCCGCACCACGAGAACGAGATCGCCCAGAGCGAGAGCGCGACGGGCAAGCCCTTCGCGACCATGTGGATGCACAACGGCTTCGTCGAGGTGGCCAAGGAGAAGATGTCGAAGAGCCTCGGCAACTTCTTCACCGCGCGCGAGCTCTTCGGGCGCCTGGAGCCCGAGGCGATCCGCTGGGCGATGCTCACGGTGCACTGGCGCGCACCGCTCAACCTCGACTGGACCATCGACGAGGCGGGCCACATCACCGGCTTCCCCCTCTTCGAGGAGGCGGAGCGGCGGCTCGAGTACCTCTACACGACGCGCGAGCGCCTCTCGACGATCCCCGAGGACCGCATCGACGACGCCGACACGAAGGTGCCCTCGGAGGTCATCGGCATGGACGACGCCTTGCGCCAGGCCCTCGACGACGACCTGAACCTGCCCGCGGCCCTGGCCCGCGTGAACGAGCTCCTGCGGGGCGTCAACGAGCTGTGCGATCAGGCGGCGCGCAAGAAGGGCAAGGTGGGGCGCCGCGCGGTCGAGGCCGCCACGGCAGGGTTCACGGCGCTCGACGTGCTCGGTGTCGGCCAGGATGCGCCGCGCGCCTTCCTCGAGCGGGTGCGCGATCGGCGCGCCGCCACCAAGGGTGTCGAGCGGAGCACGGTCGAGGCCAAGATCCACGAGCGCTCCGAGGCGCGAGCCGCGAAGGACTTCGCCCGGGCCGACGGCCTGCGCGACGAGCTCGCCGCCCTGGGCATCGAGCTGCACGACAGCCCCACGGGCACGACCTGGTCCATGGCCTGACGGCGCCCTGTCCACACCGGGCCCCGGCGTGCCGGCCCCCTTCGCGACCTCGGTCGCTTCCTGCGCCCAGCCCCTCGACGCTCGCCCCGCGCGCGCTCTACCATCGGGGCCATGAACGCGTCGGGTCCGCCCTCCCCCGTCGCCGAGGGCCAGCTCTCGAGCACCCCCTTCGGTCACGTGCTCCTGTACGTGGAGGAGCGGAAGCTGACCGGCACGCTCGCGGTCTGGCCCGAGGTCGAGCCCGGCGAGGAGCCCCCTCGGGGCCAGGATTGGATCTACTTCCAGGCCGGCACGCCGATCGCGGCCCGGCTCCTGGCCCATGCGACCGCCCTCGACCGCGGCATGCTGCCCCTGTTCACGCGCCGCAACGCGCCCTACGCGTTCTACGACGTGAACCTGATCGGCGAAGGGGACGAGGTGCTCCGGGGCCGGGTCGATCCCTTCGCCCTGTTCGCGGCGTCGCTGCGCGGGTCGGCACGCGAGGACGCCATCGACGGGATTCTCGCCCGGCTCGGGGACACGCCCCTGCGCATGCGGCGCGGCGTCGCCCTCGACCGCTTCTCCTTCGACCGCTCGGAGCAGGCCTTCATCGACCTCTTGCGCGCTGCGCCCGCGCCCATCTCGGAGCTGCTCAGCGGCTCGGGCCAGGATCGTCTCGCACGGCGTCTGATTCATCTCCTCCTCGTCACCCACAGTGTCGAAGCCTTCGAGGGAAGCGCGACGCCCACCGGCGGAAGTGAGCATCCGGCCCACCTGCGTCGGGAGAGCACCGACCGCCGCTCCCCCGTGCCGCGGAAGAGCCCGGAGCCGCCTGCCCCTTCGGCACCTGCGGAGGGCCCGGGCACTCCGGACGTTCCGGGCCCGGGCACCGCATCGGCAAGCGGGAGCCCGCCCACATCGATGCGGCCTGCAACGAGGGGCACGTCCATGCCACCGCGGACCTCCGCCGCGCCCGGTGCGCGCCGCTCGATCGCGCCGACGGATCCGGACCCCGCACCCGATGCCAACGGGGACCTCTCCGCCGAGCTCGCGGCCCGCTGGCACGAGGTGCAGGAGCGGGCGAAGCAGATCGAGCACGAGACCTACTTCGCCATGCTGGGTGTCGAGCGAGCCGCGAGCGCCGAGACGGTCCAGACCGCCTATCTCTCGGCGGCCAAGAAGTGGCACCCGGACCGTCTGCCCCAGGAGCTCGAGGCCCTTCGTCCCTGGGCCGATTGCATCTTCGACTACTTGACGCGGGCGCGCGACACGCTCGTGTCGGAGAAGGAGCGGGGCCCCTACCTCCGGCAAGTGCAGGACGGGGGCGGCACACCGACCGCGGACCGCAAGCTGCTCACCATCGTGAGCGCCGCGATGGAGTTCCAGAAGGTCGAGGTGCTCGCCCGACGGCGCGAGTGGGACGAAGCCTTGCGCCTGCTCGAGGCGATCCTCGCCGTCGCCCCCAACGACGCCGACCACCATGCCATGAAGGCCTGGATCCTCTTCCACCAGCGCGGCACCGACGACCCGAGCACGGTTCGGGAGATCCTCGCCGAGAGCGGGAAGGCCCTCGAGCTCGGCGAAAAGTGCGAGCGCGCACATATGACGCGCGGGGTGATCCTCAAGCGGCTCGGCAGGAACGCCGAGGCGCTCGAGCACTTCCAGCAGGTAGCCCGGCTCAACCCGAGGAACATCGACGCCGTGCGCGAAGTGCGGCTGTCGAACATCCGCGGCAAGCGCACACGTGAGGCGGTGGGGGCGGAGGCCGGGAGCGGTCTCCTGTCGAAGCTCTTCGGCAGCAAGAAGAAGAGCTGACGGGCGCGAGCCCGCGCGTCACTTCACGGTGATCGGCACGGTCCGCGTCGCCGACAGGCTCATCCACGCGGTGTCGATGCCCGTCACGTCCACCGGTGAGAGCCGTACGCGTCGCACCACGAGCCGCGCGCTCCCGTCGGGGTCGAGGCGCGCGAGCAGGCCCCTGTCCACGCGGAATGCGCCGTCGTCCCGGGCCACGCACTCGACCACGTGGCCACCGGAGATGAGGTCGAGCTTCGAGCCGATCGCCCGGATCCCCGGCATCCCACCCGAGGGTCAGATCCTGGTCGCGCGTGAGCACCGGACCATCGCCAGGGCGCTGCCCGTCGATGCTGAGGCCGCTCGGCCCGGCCGGACCGACCGCGACGAGGTCGAAGGACGGCACCTGGTCCGAGCCCCCCGCATGGACGCGGTACTCGTCCACGTCGGCCCGAGCCACCGGTAGGTCGGCGTCCTCGGCGTAGAAGGCGCCGGCCACCAGGCTCCCGAGCTCGGGAAACGTCCTCGCCGCGAGGGCCGCCTGCTGGTCGTTGACCTGCACGTCGAGGGTCCCCACGTCGACCAGGTCCACCTCGGCCGAGGGATTGGCCAGGGAGGTGGCGCCGCCCTGGGGCACCGAGCAGGTGTCGAGGGGCGCGGCCGCCCGATCCTCGCCGAGCAGACCGAGCACCTGACGGCCCTGAAGGCCCCGGTAGCGAGCGAAAACGGCACCCATGGCGGTGCGGGGCCCGACCAGGCCCGGGTCGGTGGCGTCGGCGGTGCGGTCGACGTGAATGAGGGCCACCGAGCTCGCCTGGGCGTCGATGGGCGCGGCTGCGCCGTCCCCCCCGCTGCCCGTACAGCCGGCGAGGGCGATTCCTCCGAGGAGGAGCGCGAGCGAAGGAAGGCGACCCATCAACCGGGCAGTATAGGAAGGGGCCGACCGGACAGCAAGCGAGCGGCCCGGGGGTGGCCGGGCGACGGATTGGGGCGCGGGTCCCGGTGGCAGGCCCGATTCGGGCGCAAAATACGAGATCGGGCGGCGGAGCGGCCAACACCATGGCCGCCGGTCAGGACGCCGGACGCCCCCCGCTCATCCACCGAGGGCCCCGCCGGCGGCGAGCACGTCGATCTCCCCCTGCACCACCGCCGCGACAGCGTCGATGCGCGTCAGGGTCGTGTCGCTCCTCGCCCGTACCGCGTCGAGCAGGTCCGTCAGGCCGCTCGAGCCCGCCTGGTAGGACGCACGGGCCATGTCGCTGAGCTGCGGGAGCCGGTCGATCACCCCGTGCTCGAGGCTCTCGAGGGCCGCGCGCCGCAGGGCGAGCACCCGCAGGGCCGTGTCGAGCCGCGCATGGGCCGCCGCCTCGCTCGCGTCCGCGTCGGCGAGAGCCGCACGGGCCTCGGCGCGCGCCCGATCGATGGCGGCCCCGCCGAAATCGAAGAGCGGGAAGGGCACCGACAGGGCTGCGTAGGCGGAGATCGCCCCGGGCGCGGTCGTGAAGAAGACGCCTGCGCCGAGGACGGGCACCGGCCATCGCTCGGCCTGCGCAACCCCGACGCGGGCCTCGGCCGCCTGCGCTTCTCTCCGCGCCATGCGCAGCTCGGGGAGCCGCTTCCGGGCCTGCTGCCACAGCGTGGCCTCCGTGTACCGAACGCCGAGAGGTGCGAGCGTGCCTCGCGCGCGCGGCGCCCAGCCCGGGATGCCGAGGAGCGCAGCGAGGTTGCCGGAGGCCGCATCCACGTCCGATCGGGCGCTCGCGACCTGTGTGGCGAGCTCGGCCCCCTCGACTTGCATGCGCAGCACCTGGTAGGGGCTCGCGGCTCCGGCACCCGCACGCCCCGTGACGATGCGCTCGAGCTCCGCGACCTGGGCGCGCGCCCGTTCGAGCTCGGCGAGGCGCACCTGGGCCGCGAGCAGCGTGACCCAGGCGGTGTAGCTGTGGCGCTCGAGGTCGGCCATATCGGTCTCGGCGCGGGCGCGGGCGACTCCGAGCGCACCCTCGGCCGCGTCGCGTCGCGCACCCCGCTGGCCCGCGAGGAGCAGCGGTTGCTCGACCCATGCCTGCTGTTGGGTGCCGTTGATCGCGTCGGCGGTGCCGTGCACGCGTCCGATGACGGAGTAGGCGAGGGACGGGTTCGGCAGCACGGAGGCGACCTCCACGTCTGCGCGGGCCACGCCGATTCTGTTGCGCGATGGCGCGGGTGCGGGGGCTCTCGCTGTGGAGCAGCCGCAGCACGTCCGGCCAGCTCACCTGCACCGGGAGCGCATCCGCACGCACACTGCCGGCGCAAAGGAGACATGGCCCGAGGCACAGGCCGAGCCACAGGGGGAGCGCCCGCATTCCGCTGCTCATTCCGCAGCCCCCGGAGCCGGTCGATCGGCGCCCGCTTCGGCGGCCTCGAGCTCCTCGTCGCTCATCCGCACGGGGACCTTCCGGCCGGCCACCAGCGTGTAGAGGACGGGCAAGAGCAGGAAGGTGACGAGGGCGGTGGTCACCAGGCCACCGACGATGACCACCGCGAACGGGCGCTGGGTCTCGCTGCCCGACGCCGTGGGACAGCGCCATCGGCATGAGACCGAGGTGCCAGAGTCGCCGCCATGAGCACCGCGCGGAATCGCGTCGGAGCCGCCCCGCACGACGGCCTCCTCGGCGTCGGTAGCCCCGTCGCGCCGCCGGGCTTCGATCGCGCTCGAGCACCAGGAGGCCCGCGAGCGAGACCTGGCCGAGCAGCGCGATGAAGCCGATCGCCGCGCTCACCGAGAGCGGGATGCCCGCGAGGGCAGGGCGAACACGCCCCCCGTCATCGCGAACGGGGTCGCGAGGAGGATCGAGAGGCGCTCCGCGCGTTTCCGAGCGCGGAGTACAGGAGGCCGAGGATCACGAGGAGGCACAGGGGCACGATGAGCCTGAGCCGCGCCATGGCGCGCTGCTCGTTCTCGAACTCGCCGGACCAGTCGAACCAGTAGCCGTCGGGCAGCTTCACCTCGCGTCGCACGGCGGCCCGCGCGTCGGCGACGACCGAGCCCATGTCGCGCCCCTCCACGTTGAACTTGAGGGCCAAGAAGCGGCTGTTGCCTCGTGGTTGATGGTGGCGCGGCCTGGTCTCGACGCGCATGTCGAGACACGTCGGCGCAGCGGCACGCGGCCGCCGCTCGAGGCCGGCAGGACGCAGCTCGCCGATCGCTGCCGGAGTCGGCGTGCTGGGAGGCCGGCAACACGAACGCGGACGGGGATCATGCGCCCCTCGTCGTAGACGTCGGTCACGACCTTGCCGGCGAGCGCCGTCTCGATCGTGTTCTGGGCGTCGTCGATCGTCGATGCCCGCGCGCGCGAGCGCGGAGCGGTCGAGGCCGATCTGGAGTTGGGGCACGGTCGTGTCGCGATACAGGTCCAGGTCGACGATGCCCGGGCACCTTCTCGAGCGCGTCCATGGCCTTCTCGAGCGTGGCGCGCATCGACGTCGAGCTTCGTTGCCGAAGATCTTCAGCACGACCTTGCCGCGGACGCCGCTGATGGCCTCCTCGACGTTGTCCTTGATCGGCTCGCAGAAGTTGAACTCGACGCCGGGGATCTCGGTGAGCGAGCGCGCATCGCTTCGACCAGCTGGTCCTTGGTCAGCCGCGGTCGCCACGCGCTCCATCGGCTTGAGATGGACGAACGTCTCGCTCATGTTCGTGCCCTCGTCGTCGGTGCCGTCCTCGGGCTGGCCGACTCTCGCTCAGCACGGCCATCGCTTCCGGGAACCGCAGGATGCCGACTTGCGCACGTCGAGCAGGATCTCCGGCAGCCGCGCTCGAGCGAGATGCTCGGCGGCATCTCGACGAAGATCATCGAAGTCGCCCTCGTCGAGCTCGGGGAGGAACTCGCTTGCCGAGCCGCGGGAGCCGACGAACGCGCCGAGCACGAGCAGGCCACGGCCGCCCGCGAGCACCGCGGCCTTTCGGCGCAGGAGCCCTTCGACCAGCCCGGCATACCGATGGCGCGCACGCCTCGACGAGCCTTGGCTCGGCGCGACCGACCGTCCCGGGCCGGAGCAGCGATCGCCGACAGCGCCGGGACGATGGTCAGGCGAACACGAGCGCCGCGACCAGGGCCAAGCTGTAGGTCAGGCCAGCGGGCGGAAGATGCGCCCCTCGACGCGCTGGAACGTGAACACGGGGATCAGCCCGGCGATGATGATCGCCATGGCGTAGAACGTCGGCCTCGATACGTCGAACGCCGCGCGCGCGATGAGACCGAGCATCTCGCGCTTGGTCGTGGGTCTTCTGGCGCGCGTCTCGTGGAAGACGTTCTCCATGAGCACGACGGCTCCGTCGACCAGGATGCCGAAGTCGATCGCGCCCATGGAGATGAGGTTGGCGGGCGATCCCGAGGAGGCAGAGCCCGGTGAAGGCCGCGAGGAGCGACAGGAAGATGACCGAAGAGACGATGAGCGAGCCGCGGAGCGAGCGGAGGAAGAGCCACACGACGGCGACGATGAAGATCACGCCGCTCGAGCAAGTTGTGGTGCACGGTGCGGAGCGTCTTGCTCACGAGGCTGCGTCCGGTCGTAGAAGGGCTCGATGCGCATGCCGCGCGGCAAGACTTGCTCGTTGAGCTCCTTCACCTTCTCGTGCACGGCGGAGAGCACGACCGAGGGGTTCTCGCCTCGACGCAGGAGGACGAACCCTTCGACGACTTCCGGCTCGACGACCCCGGGCCGCCCGTTCATGCCGACCATGCCGCGCCGTGGCGTGTGGGACTCGAGCACGCGGGCCACGTCGCCGACGGTCACGGGCGTGCCGTGGTCGCTCCGGAGCACGACGTTCTCAATGTCCTCGGGCTTCGTGCATACGCCCCACCGCACGGATCAGGAGTCTCCTGCTGCCCCCTGCGCATGAAGCCGCCGCCCATGTTCAGGTTCGACTTCGCGAGCGCCTCGTCCACGTCGGTGAGCGTGAGCCCGTGGGCCTGGAGACGCGCCGGGTCGACCTCGACGGCGCGCTCCTCGACGTAGCCGCCGAAGCTGGTCACGTCGGCGACGCCGGGGATCTGACGGAAGACGCGCGTGCAGATCCAGTCCTGGGCGGCCCGAAGCTGGTAGAGGTCGTGGCGGTCGCTCGTCAGGGCGTACTGGTAGATCTCGCCGAGGGGCGTGTCGTCGGGGCCGAGCGTGACGTCCGTGCCCTGGGGAAGGTCCGCCTCCTGGACGCGCTCCTGGACCCACATGCGCGACCGGAAGGCGTCGGCGCCGTCGTCGAAGGTGATGAAGATGAGCGACAGGCCGAACTGGCTCTCGCTGCGCATGGAGATCATGCCCGGCACACCGTTGAGCACGCGCTCGAGGGGCGTCGTGACCTCCTGCTCGATCTCCTGGGGCGCGAGGCCGGGACGCTGCGCGATGACGTTGACCTGGAAGTTGGTGACGTCGGGGTAGGCCTCGATCGGCGTGTTCACGTAGGCGTGCACACCGAAGGCGGCGACCGCGAGCGCAGCCAGGAGCGCGGCGAAGCGTCTCCTGACGCACCAAGAGATGATCGCGTGCAACATGGAGGAAGTCTCCTGGCGCCTCTATCGCTTCACTCGAACGACGCAGCGGCAGGGTCGTGGGGGCGGGACCGCCGACAGGCGGTGGCCCTCGTGTCGAGGTTTCACAAGAGCTCTTCGGCCTCGTTGTCGAGCAGGAGCGCGCCGTCGACCACGACCCGGTCTCCCGGCGCGACGCCCGCCACGATGCATGTCCGTCCGTCGACGGGATGGCCGGCGGTGACCTCGCGGGGGACGAAGGTGGTCCGGTCGCGCTGGACGTAGACGCGCGTGCGGCCTCCCTCCTCGACGAGCACCGCCTGCGTGGGCAGCGTCACCGCGCACTCGGCGCGACCTTCGATCGTCGCCGTCGCGTACATCCCCGCGTGCAGGGGCACGTCCGACCGATCGAACGCGAGGTAGACGGGCGCACGCCGCGTCTCCTCTTCGACGGCGGCACCGACCCGCACGACGTGGGCCGGCACGGGCTCAGCAACGGACGGCAACACGACGTCGGCCTTCGCACCCTCGTCCACCGACGCCAGGTCACCCTCGAACACGTCGGCGACGAGCCACAGGGCCGACGGGTCGCCGATCTGCACGAGGGGGCCACCGTCGGGCGAGGCGACCGCGCCGACCGTCGCTTCGCGGGAGAGGACGGTACCGTCGATGGCGGCACGGATGACGACGCGTCCGCTCGCCCCGCCGCCCACGAGGTGAACGGTCGCCCGCGCACGGGCGAGATCGGCGGCCGCCTCCGCGAGGCGCGCTTCGGCGGCCTGGCGCTCGCTGGCGATGCCGACGCCCTGGCTCGCCATGCTGCGCTGGCGCTCGACGTCGGCCTGGGCTGCAACCTCGGCCGCTTCGGCAGCGGCGAGCTGGGCGCGGGCCGCTGCAGCATCGGCGCTGTCGATCTCGACCAGGGGGTCGCCCTCGTGGACCTGCTCTCCCACCTGCACGTGCACGGCCACGACCCGGCCCGTCACGGGCGAGGCGACACGCGAGATCGCTCCGTCACGGAAGGCCACGCGGCCGGGCGCGCGAACCGGTGCGCCGGTGGGGTGATCGCCGACGCGCTCGACGTGCAAGTAGCGCAGGGACGCGGGCTGTACGCGCACGCCGCCGTCGACGGAAGCTCGCGGGCGGTGGCCGGAAGCGCAGGGCCTCGGCGCGACCCTGGCAACCGACCGCGGGGATCAGTGCGAGCACGATGGCGGGGAACGGGGAATGCATACGCATCGCCCGCCCCTCGTGCAGCCCGTATGCCAGCCCAAAGGGTCTCGAGAAGTCGCCTGGCGCGCCTCCGCGGACGTGACATCGTGCGACCCGGCGGGACAATTTGTGACTCCAAGGGAGCCCTGCCGTGCGCATCTCCACCAAGCTGACGATCGCCACCGCCCTGGCCGCCCTCCTGCTCGTGGGCGCCGTCGGCCTCGTCCGATACCGCGAGGAGGAGCAGGAGCGCCGGGCCGTGCTCGAGAACGAGACCCGCCTGCTCGGCCGCAGCTTGCAGGTGGCGTTCGAGAACGCCCTGCGCGACCGGCAGCTCCAGGACGTCCACGAAACCCTGCGCGAGCTCGAGCGCATCGCCCCCACGGTCGACATCCTCGTCTTTGACGTGCGGGGAACGCTGGTCATGGCGTCGAAGGGGGCGGTCGAGACCTCCTACGTGCGCGCCATGGCCCACCGCCCCCGCCGCGGCCCGCCGATCATCCGCTACGTCCCGGCCGGCGACCCCCGCGCGCTGCTCGTGTCGGTGCCCCTACGACGCGAAGAGGCAGGCGCCGACGCCGCCATCGTCGTGTCGCGGCCCCTCGACCGTCTGCGCGCCGACCTCGCGGCGGCCCGCCGCACCACCGCCCTGTCGGTCTTCGGCTTCGTCGTCGTCGTGGCGGCCCTCACCTTCGGGCTCGGGCGCCTCTACGTGGGCCGGCCCCTCGGGCGCATGGTGGCGGCGATGCGGCGCGTACGCGCGGGCGACCTGTCGAGCCAGGTCGGCAGCGAGCGCTCGGACGAGGTGGGCATGACCGTGCGCGAGTTCGACGCCCTCGTCGCGGAGCTGCAGGCGGCGCGCGAGCGGTTGCAGGTGGAGCAGGAGTCGCGCGCCCGGCTCGAGCATGGCCTGCAGCACGTCGACAAGCTCGTGACCATCGGCCAGCTCTCGGCGGGGCTCGCCCATGAGATCGGCTCGCCCCTGCAGGTGCTCGAAGGGCGGGCCCGCGCCATGCTGCGGCGGCCCGGGGATGCCGAGCGCGTTCAGCGCAACGCGGGCATGTTGCTCGAACAGGCCGAGCGCATCACCCGGATCGTCTCGCAGCTCTTGGCCTTCGCGCGCCGGCGCCCGGCGGCCCCCCGCCGCATCGACGTGTTGCCGCCGGTCCGCTCGGTGCTCGACCTGCTCGAGCTCGAGGCGCGTCATGCGCGCGTGACCCTGGCGCTCGAGGCGACCGAAGGGCTCGCCCCCGTCACCGTCGACCCGGACCAGCTGCAGCAGGTCGTCCTCAACCTCGTGCGCAACGCCCTGCAGGCGACCGCGCCGGGTGGGCGTGTGACGGTGCGCGTTGCGGCCGGAGATCTCGCTCGCCCCGGCCACTCGCGCACGGTGCCGGCGTGCCGACTCGCCGTCGAGGACACGGGGTGCGGGATGCCGCCCGAGTCGCTCGCGCGCCTCTTCGAGCCCTTCTTCACCACGCGCGCCGACCAGGGAGGCACCGGCCTCGGGCTCGCGGTGGTCAAGTCGATCGTCGACGAGCACGGCGGCGTCGTGACCGCGCGCTCCGCGCCGGGCGAGGGCAGCGAGCTTTCGGTGTGGTTCCCTCTCGAGGGTGTGATCGAAGCGGACGTGGATACGGAGGTGGCGATTGCCGAAGGCGCGGCGTGAGCGGCTCCTCGTCGTGGACGACGATGCCGGAGTGGTCGATTGGCTCCTCGAAGAGCTGACAGAGGAAGGCTTCCGCGTCGAAGGCGTGACCTCGCCCCACGAGGCCCTCGCACGCATCGAAGCGGAGTCGTTCGACCTCGTGGTCTCGGACGTGGAGATGCCGGGCATGCGTGGGCTCGACCTGCTCGGCGCCATCCAGGAGCGGAGGGCGGCGCAGCTCGTCCTGCTCATCACGGCCTTCGGCACCATCGACCTGGCGGTCCAGGCGGTACGGGCGGGCGCCTGTGACTTCGTGTCGAAGCCCCTGCGCATCGAGGCGCTGGTGGTGGCCATCGAGCGCGCCCTCAGGGAGCGAGAGATGCGCCGCGAGATCGTGCGGCTGCGCAAGACCCTGGCCCAGGGCTCGGAAGGTGAGCTGATCGCGCGCAGCGCCGCCATGCAGCGGGTGCTCGACGTGGCGAGGCGCGCGGCCGCGACCGAGTCGACGGTGCTGCTCACGGGGGAGAGCGGCGTCGGCAAGAGCGCCATCGCGCGTTTCGTCCACGAGCAGAGTCCGCATGCGGAGGGGCCGTTCGTCCAGCTCAACTGCGCGGCGCTTCCATCGAGCCTGGTCGAAGCCGAGCTCTTTGGCGTTCGTAAGGGTGCCTACACCGACGCACGGGCGGAGCGCGCGGGCCTCTTCCTGCAAGCGGACGGAGGCACGCTCTTCCTCGACGAGATTGGCGAAATGGACCTCGAGGTGCAACCGAAGCTCCTGTCGGCCCTCGAGTCGAGGCGCATTCGGCCCCTCGGGGGATCCACGGATGTGACCGTCTCGACGCGCATCATCGCGGCGACCAACCGCCCCCTCGAAGAAGCCTTGCGCGAGCGCCGCCTGCGCCCGGATCTCTACCACCGCCTCAACGTGATCCGCATCGAGGTCCCGCCCCTGCGCGAGCGCCCCGAAGACATCGAGGCGCTGATCGACGTCCTTTTGGCGCGCACGAGCGAGGCGCTGGGCCGGCCGGTCGCGGGCATCGCCGCCGACGCGATGCGCTTCCTCCGAGTCCATTCGTGGCCGGGCAACGTACGCGAGCTGTCGAACGCCATCGAGCGCGCGGTGGCCCTCTCCGAGCACGACACCCTCGTCCTGTCGGACTTCCAGGATGCCACGCGGAGCGTCGATGGCGACGCGCTCGACAGGGCAGCGGCCGGCGAGCTGTCCCTGGCGGAGATCGAGCTCGCCTACATTCGCAAAGTGCTCGAGCGGGTCGACTGGAACAAGGCCCAGGCGGCCCGCATCCTCGGCATCGACCGGCGCACGCTCTACCGCAAGGCCGCGGAGATCGAAGCGACGACGGCCGCGGGCCGCGAGCGGAAAGACTGAGAGCGCCGCGACTCTTCGCCGCGCGGCGATCGCACGGGACGCGAAGGGCGACGCTGGCGGCTGGGCCCGGCACGCAGTATGAGACCGCCGTGAAGAGACGGCAGGTCGACAAGGGGGGCGACGCTCGGCCGGCGGGGTACGTCGAGCACGGGCCGCCGCCGGCGCTCGCGCCCTTCGTGGAGTGCTTCTGGACGACCGGGAGGGCAGGCGCCGGCTCCGCGGCGACCGACCGCGTCCTGCCCGACGGCTGCATCGACATCCTCTTCGAAGAGGGACGGGCGACGGTCGTGGGGGCCATGACCCGCGCCTTGCTGCTTCCCCCCGGACCACGCGCCGCGGTCGTCGCGGTTCGCTTCCGGCCGGGTGGCGCGGCCCCGCTCCTCGGTCTGCCGGCCCACGCGCTCACGGACCGGGACGCGCCCCTCGACGACATCTGGCGGGATGGGCGCGACCTCGCCGCCCGCGTGGCCGACGCGTCGAGCCCTGCAGCGGCCATCGCGGCGATCACCTGCGCGCTCTCGTCCCGCGCCGCGACGGCATCCGCCCTCGACCCGCGCGTCGGCGCCGCCGTCTCGGTCCTCGCCCGGGAGCGCGGTGCGGTCTCCATCGCCCGGCTCTGCGCACGGCTCGGTCTGTCCCGCCAACACCTGGCGCGCCTCTTCGAGGCCCACGTCGGTCACGGACCCAAGCTCTTCGCCCGTGTGGTCCGCCTGCGAGCGGCCGTGGACGCCGCCCGCGCCGCGCCACGTCGCCCCGACTGGGCCGCCATCGCCTTCGAGGCGGGCTACGCGGACCAGGCCCACATGATCACGGACTTCCGTGCGCTCGCGGGTGTGACGCCGGCGCGCTTCCTCGATGTTCCAAATCTCCAATACGGGGCATCGGCAGGCGCGTAGGTTCGCGGGCAAAGGAGAACGTGCCGTGACATTCGAGACCCTCACCCCCGTCATCTTCGTCGAGCACATCGAGCCCTCGCTCCCCTTCTGGACCGAGCGCCTCGGGTTCCGCGTCGAGGCCGAGGTCCGCGAAGGCGAGGACCTGGGCTTCGTCCTGCTCCTGCGCGACGGCGTCGCCGTCATGCTCCAGAGCCGAGCGAGCCTCACGAAGGACATGCCGGCCCTCGCCGACATGCCGTTCCGTTCGAGCACCGTGCTCTACTTCAAGCTCGACGACCTCGCCGCCCTCGAGCCTCGTCTCGAGGGGCTGGACGTCGTCGTCCCGAAGCGGACCACGTTCTACGGCGCGACCGAGATCATGGTGCGCGACCCGGACGGCAACCTCGTGTGTCTCACCCAGGACGGCGAGGCGGGAGCGAGCGCGTCATGAGGACGAAGCACCTCGCGCACCGCCGCCGCGCTCTCCGCGACCTCGCTTCGGTCGGACCGGCGACTCTCCGCGACCTCAGGCGGCTCGGCATCACGACCGTCGAGGAGCTGGCGTGCCGCGAGCCCGACGAGCTCTCACCGGACCCTGTGCGAACGGACGGGCGTCCGGCACGACCCGTGCTGCGAAGACGTCTTCAGCGCCGCGGTGGCCCAGGCCCGCGACCCGGACCTGCCCCAGGTCATGGGCCGATGGTCGACCTGGTCGGCGCTGCGAAAGGCGAGGGGGTCCGCGGGATTGTACGACTCCTCCTCCAGCTCATAGAGGAACCGGGCGACGCTCGGGCGAAAACGACGAAGCCGGCGACACCGGTAGGAGGAGGAGGGACCTCGCACCTGGCCGGTCGCTTGGCCCCGGCCGAGGCGTGCGCGTAGGAGGAATACGCGCACGCCCGGCCGGCGAAAGCGCCATCAACACGGGACGCAGACGATCGTGCCACCGATGGTGTGCTGGTCGTAGGCCCCGTTGTGACACATCGGGCGGCACTCCCACGAATGCGACTCGAAGACGAACGTCGGGGCGTCGCCGCCGCCACATGTTGGCGGTGGCCCCGCGCACACGACATCGCCGCCGTAGAGCGACCCGTAGTGGACGACGTAGTCGCACCCCGGCTCGCAACCCCACGAGCTTGGTGCTCGGATCGTAGGTGGGGAAGGTGCCTGCGGCGCAGGCCGGTGCGCGGTCGACGCACACGAAGGTCCCCGGCGACGTCTCGACCGAGTCCATGCCGGGGTCGCAGCTACCGGCCTCGCACGTCATGGGCAAGAGCGCACCGCCGTCGCCCCCTTCGATGCTGCTCGGGCCATAGGAGGCGCCCATGTGGCGCTGGCTGTAGGTGGGTGTCTCGCCTGGCGCACAGGGCGACGGTCCGCACGCGGGCGCCGCCGCGCAATCCGGATCGTCGCAGTCGATGAGCCCGTCGCAGTCGTCGTCCACGCCGCCGAAGCACGTCGTCTCCGTGGCCGCGCAGGTCAGAGGACAGCTGCCCGTGCCCTGGCAGTCCGGATCCCTGCAGTCCTCGAGCCCGTCGCAGTCGTTGTCGTGGCCGTCGCTGCACTGGGTCTCGTGCGCTTCGGATGGCACGCAGATGGCGCCTGGCTCGTCGACCCGGCCGTCGCAGTTGTCGTCGAGACCGTTGTCGGCGATCTCGAAGCTCGGAACAATCGAGCCCAGGCAGGCCCCCCAGGTCGTGAACTCGCCGCCCGCGTCGCACGACTGCACGCCGTCCTCACAGATCCCCGTGTGGCGGGTACCGGGCGGGCCGAGATAGCACGGCCGCGAGATACCGGGCGTGCACGTGCACCCCTCGTCCACCTGGCCGTTGCCGTCATCGTCGACGCCGTTGCCGCAGATCTCGCGTGACCCGGGCAGCGACTCTGGCCCTGCCGACGAGAGCGCCTGCAACGTGGTCGCACCGGCGTCGCTGCCAGCCGGGTCGCTTCGTTCGGCCTGCAAGTCGCGGGCCCCGAGCGCCCCGACGCATCCGGGCACCAGCACCGACAAGAGCACAACCGCGATGTCCTTCGAGCGCCGCATGATCGCCTCCACGCCGGAACCAAACGCAACGACCGTGCCGTGGGCTCGGCGGCGCACTGCGTGGACAATCGGCGGCGAATTCGGGGGCGGCCGTACCGCCCTGGAGTCGGGGGGCTCCAGGCGAGGCCTCCAGGGGGATGTTCGCGACCCCACAATCGATTGCGCTGGCGCAACTGGAGACCGCGCAAGGCGAGGGCACGAGCGCACGTGCAACGAGCGCGCAGGGAGCACCGCTCACATCGGGCCGTGCACGGTGCCGCGGCCGTCAGCCCAGCGCATGTTGCCGCCGGCCGCGTCCGTCACATGGCGTGGGCGGTGCCGGTGTCGAGGACCTCGAAGTCGCTCCCGTGCACCGCGCTCAATCCCGTGATGACATCGTCGATGATCGCGTCCCAGCGGTCGTCGCTGTCGCCCGTGATGTACCAGTCGCTCCCGTTGTCCGCGAGGATGAGGCCGTAGGTCTGCATCGCGCGCAGGATGACCTGGGCGGGGGCCGGGGCGCTGTCGACCGGGTAGTCGGCGCGCAGGCGCACGCGCAGGCCCATGGGCGGCAGGTCGGTGCCGCTGTCGCCCACCGCATGCGTCGCCGGATGCAGGTAGCTCTGCGCCGTGCGGGCCATCGTGAAGCGCATGGCGTGGTGGATCGCGCCAGCCATGACCTCCTCGTACTTCACGAGGCCGGGGAGGATCGGCAGCCCGGCTGCGTCGGTGCTCGTCCATCCGTCGGGGCGTAGGGCATTGCTCCCGAGATGGAAGATGGCACCGTTGGCCGCGACCCAGCCGGGGCCCGTGAAGTTCTGCGCGTTGTAGATCTCGTAGAGCGTGCAGTCGTCCGGTGCGCCCGCCGTGTCGAGGTACAGGACGTGGCGATCGTCGCTGGTGGGGGCACCGGAGCCGCCTTCGATGGGCGCCGTGGACGGGATCGGATAGCAGAACATGCCGCCGCCGCTCGGACAGGCGAGCGGATCGCTCTCGGTCGCGCCGTAGGAGACGGTCCAGGTCATGGTCAGGGGCGGCGCGCCACTGCCCGAGGTCCAGGGGATGCCGTAATGGTCGGTGGACCAGTTGCCCCAGTCGGGGTGCAGCGCCCGCGTCGGGTTCATGTTGGCGAGGATCTGGGTCGCCCGCGGGTGCAGGGGCAGGGACGACACGTCCTCGTTGAAGGCGTTGTCAGGCGGAAAGATGTGACAGCCCGCGAGGGTGGTGCCGGTCACCGGGCCTGCGTCGGTGCCCGTGCCTGCGTCGGTGCCCGTGCCTGCGTCGGTGCCCGCGCCCGCATCGGTGCCCGTGCTTGCGTCGGTGCCCGGGCCCGCGTCGCGGTGCGCGCCCCCATCCCGCGCGGAGCCGGCATCGATCCCCGAACCTGCGTCGGCCGACGCGTCCGCGCCCGACCCTCCATCCGATCCCGAAGCGCCTCCCCCGCAGCCGAAGACGACGAGTGGTGCGAGCAGGCCGAACCCGATGAACGCGCGATGCATTCCCCGTCTGTACCCCGGGCGTGGGCCGGCGGGAAGGACCGCGGCGCGTTCTCTGTGCCCGGTCCCCGGCATCCGGAGCGCGGCGCGCTCCCCGCGGGACGAACATGCTGCGAATCGCCGTGTTCCGCGGGATGCGAGCGCTGGCATGTGGGTTGCTTCATACGAAGGCGAGCTGGCCTCCTCGGCACTCCGAGCGGGCAGCACGATCAACCATTTGCCACACGTACGGCCCACGGGTGCTCCGAGCGCACGACGATGCGCACCCGGGCTCGGGCCGCGTTGCGTTTCGAGGGAGGAAGGCGTGCGGCATCGAAGCGGCCCCTGCGGATCTTCGAGCGTGCTCCCGTACGCCCTGAGCGCGTCTCTGTGGGCTGGGTGTGCGGCGGGCGCGATCCCCACAGGGCGAGCGCCGGCCCCCGAACAATCGAGCCCCGCGATGCACCCTCCCTCCTCCTACGAAAGCGATGACGCGGCAGTCCCGTCGACGCCCCCGCCGTCGGGCGACGTAGGTGGCGTGGACGCATCGACGCCCGCGCCACCGCCCGCGCCCGACGCGGGACCGCCGGCGGCGACCTGCACGCCGTTCACGGGGACGCCGGGGAGCCAGGTCGGGGACCACTTCACGCCGTTCACGCTGCAGACCTGCGACGGACAGGCCCGGCCGTTCTACAACGCGGACCTCTGCGCGAGCTCCTACACCGTCGTGATGTTCTCCGCAGGGTATTGCGAGCTGTGCGTCGACGACTCGCACTCCATCCGGCCGCTCCTCGACAGCTATCAAAGCCGCGGTGTGGACTTCATCCAGGTCCTCGTCTCCGACGACAACTACGACACGGTGGCGGCTCCGAGTCAGAGCTACTGCGACACCTGGTCGTCGACCTACAACATCGAGGGCAAGGTGCTGCTCGATCCCGATTTCGCGACCTACTCGTACGCTCCCGACGCCCTGCCGACGATCTACATCGTCGACCACCAGGGCGTGATCCAATACCGGCAGGACGGCGAGAGCGACAGCACGTTCAATCTGGCCGGCGTCCGCGCAAAGCTCGATGCGCTGTTCGCCGGTGGCTGACGAACGGGGGACGTCGTGAGGGATATGAGGAGTCTCGGCTCGCGCGTGACACGCATCTTGCTCTGGTGCGCCGTGTGCGCGCCCCTTTCGATGGGCTGCGCGCCGAGCCCGGCGGCGACTGGCCGAGGGCGGTTCTCACTGGACGCCGGCAACGCGTCTTCGTTTCCCGCGGGCGATGGCGCCGGAACCTCGTCGACGCCGCCCCCGTACGACATGGGCGGTGGCGATGCATCCACGCCGGCGCCGACGGCGGAGCCCGACGCGGGACCGCCCGCCCCGACATGCACGCCGTTCACGGGGACTCCGGGAATCAACGTGGGAGATCACTTCGTCGCGGCGCCGCTCCAGACCTGCAACGGCCAGGCCGCTCCCCTCTACGACGCGGACCTGTGCTCGAGCTCCTACACGGTCGTGATGTTCTCGGCGGGGTGGTGCCCGGAATGTGTCAGCGATTCACCCGCGCTTCGATCGATCGCGGACGACTATCAGAGCCGCGGCGTGAAGGTCCTCGACATCCTCATCGGGAACGACAACTACGACGACATGGGGGTTCCGAGTCAGAGCTACTGCCAGCAATGGGCCACGACCAACAACATTCGCGGCATGGTGCGGCTCGACTCCAACACCCTCGACGGTCCGACCTACACGCCCGATTACATGCCGACCCTCTACATCGTCGACAGCCAGGGCATCATCCAATACCGGGACGGCTCGGGCGGTGCGACGCTGCCCTACGTGCGGCAAGCGCTCGACGCGTTGCTCGCAGGTGGTTGAGCCGCGACCTCTCGCCCCTTCGCCCGAAGCCGTCAGCGCTCACGGTCAGAAGACCTGCGGGGCCGAGGCATCGGCGTTCTTTGTCATCGGTGCGGGCGGCGGCGCGGGCGCTGCGGGCGTCGGCTTGCGTCCCCAGACCGTCCGCCCCGTGTACTGCATCATCACGAAGAGCGTGAGGATCGCGCCCACGGTGATCGACAGCCCCGTGAAGCCCTTCCACAGGAACGTGAGGGAGAAGAGCACGAGGTAGATGACCTGGGAGAGGCCGATCTCGCGCAGGGCGAAGCGCCACCCGACGAAGAGCCGGGCGTAGCTGACGACGAGAAGCACCGACACCGCCGTGCTGATCGCGAACGACGCGGGTACCTCCAGGTGGTCGACGAGGTAGGCGAACAGCAGGTGGAACGCGAAGAAGGCACAGCCGAGGAAGAAGAAGTGCATCGGGTGCAGCTCGTGCCGTTGCGCCGCGCCCAGGATCGCCACCACGAAGAAGAAGAAGAGCAAGCCCACAGGCGCGAAGAAGGTGATGCGGGTCGCGAGGGGGCCCGGATTGATGCGGGTCGGCAGCTCGACACCGATGGGCTGGTTCGCGACCAGGCTCGCGAAGCGCCACGTGCCGTGCCACTGGCCGTGATCGACGCCCTGACGCGTCGGGCTGATCGTGCCGGCGGGGAAATCGACCCCCTCGAAGTTGGTCGTCAGCGCGAGCCGGAAGTCGGTGACGCGGGTGGTGCCCTGGGCCATGCGGTAGCCCCAGCGCTCCGTGCCGCGCGTGCGGTACGTGATGACGAAGCTCGCGCGACCGTGGGGGCCGAGGTGCGTCTGGAAGTGGGCCTCTCCTGCGGCGGAAGACGACGGGACGTAGCTCGAGCGCGAGAGGGATCCGTCGAGGATGGGCGTGGCCGTGCCCGAAGAGCCGATGGACGCGTCGACTTCGTGCCCCGCGGCGTCCTCGACACGCAGACCGTCGTAGACCGAGTTGTCGGTCTGCAGCGGGAAGGTGACGGTCACGTCGCGCGCGGTGTCGCTCGGGTTCTGGAAGGTGTAGCGCCCGCGGAAACGCACGCCGTAGGTCGGGAACCACACGAGGCCGCGGCGCCGCTGCTGCAAGTCGAGATGCACCGCGAGGTCGGAGGCGACGAGGGGCACGGGCACCGACACGACCTGGGGCTGCTCGGTCGTCTCCTGTGTCGTCTGCCCGAGGGCGTCCGTCACCGAGTGGGTGGTGCGCGTGGTGCGCGTCTCGGCGTAGCTAGCCGAAGGCTGACTCTGCTCGAGGGGCGGTCCCCAGAGTTGGTGCACCTCGGGGCTCAGGCCTCCGTCGGCCTGGCCCGTCCGCACGACCAGCGTCGAGCCCAGCACCACCCAGGCGATCCCGCAGCCCGCCCACACCAACCCAATTCCCAAGAGTCGCTTCACGGTCCCTCCTCGTTCGCTCGCGGCCGGCTCGCACCGCCCGGCACCGGTTCGTGCTTCCCACTCTCCGGTCTGACGGACGCCCATGCGGACGGCGCGGCGCTCTCGCGGAGAGGTCGAGGAGGAGTCGTGGCGATCCCGTGGCGGCCGCCGCGAGGGTTCGGCGGGTGTGGCCCCGCAGGGCGCCGGAAGAGGCTCGGCCGGTGGCCACCCGGGCTCCGGGCCACGGACGGGAGATGGGAATTCGCGGAGGATTCCGGGTGGCTGTCCGATGGCGAGCTTCGTGCAGGGGGCAGACGCCACCATGACGTTCAGCTACCGGGCGGCATCGGTCCTCGTCGTGGCGGGCGTGCTGGCGCTCGGCTGCGCGGCCCAGTCCGACATGCCTGCCGCGAGAGGCGGCACGCCCATCCCCTTCGGTCTCGGCGAGAAGGCCGACGCGAACGGCTGCGACGCCACCGCGCCCCTGTGCTGGACCAGCGATGACGCGGCCGCCGCGCGCAGCTACATGTCCGCCGAGGACACGCTGCTCCTCGGCGAGGGCAACGACCACGACGCGGCCCAGGCCATGGTCGACGCCCTCGACGCCCTGTCGCGCAAGCTCGCGCCGGAAGAGCGTACGGCGCTCGACGGACTGCGCCCGCGTGTCGACATGCTGCCCGCCTCGGCATCGGATGCCGACCGTGCCGCGCTCGTCGGCGGCCTGCACCAGGTCGTGGCGCGCGTCCTCACCGAGTACTTCGCCGCCTACTCGGTGCCCCTCGGTCAAGACGCGTCCACCAGCGCCGCCGATGGTGGATCGACCCCGACGGACCTTCCGCACGTGGCGGAGGGGCAAGGCGTGGCCGAGAGCCTCGCGTTGCTGCGCCAGAGTGGCGCCTTCGGCTACGGCTACGCGCTCCTGATCGAGCACACCGGCATCCTCGACGCCGACTACCAGGTCTGGAACGAGGAGTTCCCCTTCTCCGAGCCGCGCGAGCAACGGGTGCAGCGCATCATCGATCGCTACATGGCCGAGAGCACGGCCGCCGCCGCCGTCGCGGACGGGGAGACCCTGATCCCCTACGCCGGCGTGGTGCTGAGCCTCGTGCACGGCTCCCTCATGCAGTTCCGGATCCGGATGCGCATGATCCTCGAGAATCGCAGGCGCCTACGGCATCGACTTCCACGAGGACCACAACCTCGTGCTCCTGGCCGGCGTCATGATGGGCGCGTGGCAGCTGCCGGGGCTGCGGGCGCTGTTGGCCGGCACCATCGCCCTGCCCGTGTTGGCGACCGTCCTCACGCGCCTCGGCTACGTCATCGATGGGCGCGCGGCCCTCAGGCGCCTGATCGGCAAGGGCGTCGAGGAAGTCCTGCAGCGGATCGCGCTCGACGGCGCGGCGGTCGCGAGCACGGCGGTCGCCCGCGGCGCAGTGGTGGGTGTGGCGCGACAGGTGCTGGGATACGCGACCCTGGGGCTCGCCATCGTCGGCGACATCGTCCTCACGCGCGAGGCCACCTCTGCCATGGGCGCATACGCCGACGCCATGATCCGGCCGTGGGGCACGGGCATGCTCGTCGAAGGCGCCTCGTGGCTCGACGCGCCGGGAGTGGCCGACTGCGTGGCCACGGTGCTCGGCGGTGCGATAGGCGCCGACGGTCGCATCGACGACGCGGAGCGGGCGCTGCTCGCGGCGCACCTCGACCGGCGCGTGTGGCGCGGCGACACGTGGAGCACGCCCGATGCGCTCGCGACGATCGCCGACCGCGCGAACACGGCCGCCGCGGAGGCGCACCTCACCGAGGGCGGCCCTCCGGACGCGGCGTGGGCCTGCGCCGACACGCTCCTGCACGGCGCGCCCGTCGACGACCGCATGGCGATCCTGTCGTGGGTGCGCACGATGATGTCGATCGACGGAGACCTGAGCGACCGCGAGGCGCAAGGCTACGCGACGCTCGAGGACGACCTCCGGGGCGCCGACTGGTTCGGCGACGGGGCCGAGCTCGACCCGGCCGCGCTCACGGCGATGAAGAAGCGCATCGACGTGGCGCTCGTGCACCCGGCGGCGGCGGTCGACGCGAGCGACTCGGGCCTCGTCGGCGAGCTACGCCCAAGCGACCCGATCGAGCAACTCGGCGCGGTCGCCCCCCCTGCGCGGGCCGCGGTGGACTGCGCCTTCGACGGCTGCGCCCCCGCCCCGAGCCCCTGAGCGCGAAGCCGGCGCCGGCCCGCGGGCGTTTCCTTCACGGCGTCCTCCAATCGTCGTCAGCGCCGGCAACACTCAAGCGATCTTGCAATCAACGTCCAGGCGCCAGCCAGCGCCAACCCATCCGCCGACGATCGCCGCGCGGGTGTCGGTGTCGTGTGGGTCGAAGCGGCCAGGGCCCGACCCAACGACCGGCGGCGACGCCCCCCGCAAGGCAGGGCCTTCGGATCCCGGCTCCCCCGCTCCGTCCTCGGGTGCGCGATTCGGGGATGGACGGACCCGGCTTCCGGCTTGTAGGCTGGCTCTCCAGTGCGCGAGCGGGGCGCGCCTGTGGCTCGAAGGGAGGCAGCAAGTGCGCGCACGGCGTTTCCGTAGGCCAGGTTACCTCGGCGTCGTATCTCTGGCCATCGCGCTGGCGAGTGCCTCGTCGGGCTGCGGGGGAGGCGGTGGAGGCGTGGCGGACGCCGCAGGAGATGGGGGCGGCTCTGAAGCCGGGCGCGACATGGACGCGGGCTCCGGGGTCGACGCCGGCGCATGTCCCCGGGGTCAGTCGATGTGCAGCGGCACGTGCGTCGACACGCAGGTGGACCCCCACGACTGCGGAGCGTGCGGGACCAGGTGTGCGGCGGGCGAGCTGTGCTCGGGCGGGGCGTGCTCACTGACGTGTGGGAGCGGGCTGTCGATCTGCGTAGGCACGGAGGGCGGCGCGGCCTACTGCGCCAACCTCTCCACCGACAACGCCAACTGCGGCGCCTGCGGGATCACCTGCGCGGCGGGCCAGGCCTGCTCGGGCGGAACCTGTGCAGTGACGTGCGGCAGCGGCCTGTCGATGTGCGACGGCGGCGACGGCGGCGCGGCCTACTGCGCCAACCTCTCCACCGACAACGCCAACTGCGGCGCCTGCGGGATCACCTGTGCGGCGGGCCAGGTGTGCTCCGGCGGAACCTGTGCAGTGACGTGCGGCAGCGGCCTGTCGATGTGCGACGGCGGCGACGGCGGCGCGGCCTACTGCGCCAACGTCTCCACCGACAACGCCAACTGCGGCGCCTGCGGGATCACCTGTGCGGCGGGCCAGGCCTGCTCGGGCGGGATGTGCGCGGTGACCTGCGGCGGGGGGCTCGACGCCTGCGGGGGAAGCTGCGTCGACGAGCAGACCGACGACGCGAACTGCGGCGCCTGCGGCAACGCGTGCACCGACGTCTCGTACTGCGTGAGCGGCGCCTGCTGCACGCCGACCCCCTGGTACACCGACGCCGACGGGGACGGCTACGGCGACCCTTCATCCTCGGTCATGGCGTGCTCGGCGCCCTCTGGCACCGTCGCCGACGACACGGACTGCGACGACACCAACCCCGCCGTCTACCCCGGGGCCCCGGAGGTCTGCGACGGTGTGCGGGACGACTGCTCCGCCACGAGCTGGACGAGCGACGCGGGCCTCGCGAGCTTCCAGGCGGCCGACGGCAGCTGGACCGACGAGACAGCCGCCCTCGCGGCGGGCACGGCGTCCGCCCCGATCACCGTCCCGCTCACCACGGACGGCACGCTCGATGTCTGCGCCGGGACCTGGTACGCCGGCTTCACCGTCACGGCGAACGTCGGCATCGTCGGTCTGGGCGGTCGGGGCGCGGTCGTCCTCGACGGTGGCAGCGCCGAGCGCCTGCTCTACTCGAGCGCTTCCGTCGATATCACCGTCGAGGGCCTGACGATGACCCACGGCTACGGCGGTACCGGAGGCGGTGCCATCGGGGTGGGCAACGTAAGGAGCCTCACGGTGAGCCGCGTCAGCATCCGCGACAGCACTTCGAGCGACGGTGGCGGAGGTGTCTTGGCCGTCGCAAGCGGCTCGACCGACATCGAAAGCGTCTCGATCACCCATTGCAGCACCTCGACCCTCGGCGGGGGTCTCGCGACATCCGGCGCAGTGGACGTGTCGGGGCTGACGCTCATCGACAACGAAGCACTGCAGGGCGGCGGCTGGGCCGTCTTCGACGGCGTCGCCACCGTCGACGGGCTCCTGGCGTCCCGGAACGTGGCCGACGCCGGAGGTGGCGGAGCCGGGGTCTTCTCCTACGGCGCGTCCGTGACCGTCCGCGAAAGCACGTTCGACAACAACAGCTGCACCGACGGCGCAGGCGGCGTCGCCGGCACGGGCGGTGGTTGGTGGCTGAGCAGTGGGACGGTTGCGTTCATTCAGACCGGGTTCGAGAGCAACGACGCGGCGACGGGAGGGGGCATCTACGTCGACAGCGGCTCGGCCTCCGCGGACCACTGCACGTTCACCGGGAACACCGCGGGGCTGGGGCGTGCGGTCTACATGGGCGGCAACGGCTTCAGCTCCGTCTCGTCGGACTTCCCCGGCAACGACGTGTACGACACCTTCAGCGCGACGTCCTACACCTACGGGACCAACGCGACCTTCGCGTGCGATAGCACCGGCTGCATGTGAGCCGAGGCCGGGAGCGGTCGACGGCGCGGCGCGCCCGGGTCAGCTACCGCAGGGAGTGAACAGCATCTGCGTCGTCGCGGGCAGGCTGCCCACGGCGATCTGCGCGTTGCCGTCGGTCGGCGTCGCACACGCTTGGCGGCGCCCGATGCACGTCGGCGGCCCTACCCCAACACCAAGACCGGATCGCCGATGCGTACCTCACCGCTCTCGAGGATGCGTGCGTTGACGCCGCGCAGGCGGCGATGCCGCAGGGGCACGTCGTTCACCCAGCGATGCGCCTCGTCGCCGAAACGCGCGGCGAACTTGCGGCAGCCGAGGTGGGGCGCCGCCGTGATCTCGAGCAGCGCCGTTCCGGCCTGCACGGTCGTTCCGACGGGAAGCGCGGCCTCCGAGAGGTCCAGGTCCACCAGAAGGTTGTCGCCCGGCGCGTGGCGCGGCTGATCTTCGGCCCGGACGAGCTCCGCCACCCGCGCGTCCATGAGCGTGATCTGGTGGTCGACCCTCCGCCGCGTGCCCGCCGCCCAGCGGTCCCCGACGAGCCCCTCGTCGACGTCCAGCCGCGCGGCCTCCGGCGTGTCGTGCGCGCCATCGCCGAGACGAGCCACGATGAGACGCACGCGACCGCGTCGAGCCGGCGACGGCGGTCCCCCTTGCCACAGGCGCTCGAGCTCGTCGTAGGTGCGCATCGGATCGGCGAGAGTGTAGCCCGACAAGAGGGGTGGACCAGTGGCGGGTCGTCGAGCCGCGGGGACCGCTCGGGCGCATCGCTCGGCGACCCTCGGCTGGCTTGCGCGCCTTCCGTGCTGCCGTGATAGAGGAGGGCGCATGACGGATGCGATTGCGGGCGGTTGTCTGTGCGGTCGAGTGCGTTTCCGGATCACGCCGCCGACGGACTTCCTCAGCCACTGCCACTGCCGCTCGTGCCGGCTCTCCCACGGCGCGGCCTTCGTGACCTGGACGTCGGTGCCCCTCGACCGGTTCGCCTACGAAGCTGGCGAGGCCGAGCTCACCTGGTACCGATCGTCTCCGCACATCGCCTGGGCCTTCTGCGGTACGTGCGGGAGCCCCCTGCTCTACCAGGCCGTCGCGCCGGGCCACCACGAGTCCCCGAAGACCGACCGTATCTACGTATCGGCCGCTTGCCTCGAGGGCCCGCTCAATCGCGAGCCCCAGGCCCACGTCAGCTACGAGGAGCGCGTGCCGTGGCACACGCCGGGCGACGGCCTCCCACGCTACCGCGGCAAGGGCGACACCCGGATCGAATGAGCGCCGCCGGTGCTCTCACGTCCCGACCCGCGCGGACAATCCGGTGCTCTATTGCTGAAGCGGACGCCCGAGGCCCTACCGCAGCGCATACAACCGGTGGTCGTTCGACCCGACGAGGAGCGTCCCGTCCGGCGCCAGCACGGGCGGCGCATCCACGTCGCCCTCGGCCTGGAAGATCCACCGCATCTCGCCCTCGGGCGTGAGCGAGTAGAGGTAGTTGTCGTGGCCCCCGAAGTAGATGAAGCCCTTCGCGTCGACCAGCGGTCCCGACTCGATGCCGACCTCGGTCGAGCTCTTGAGCGTCGCCGCGAAGGTCCAGCGCTCCGCACCCGTCCGCCCATCGAGGGCCACCACGCGCGGATGCGGCCCGAAGACGCACGCGATGACGGTGCCGCCCTGCCCCATGGCCACGGGCGCGCGCACGTAGCCGTCCACGTCCGCAGACCAGCGCAGGTGCCCCGCGGGGTCGAGGGCGTAGACATGGTCATCGTCGGAGCCGAAGTAGACGGTCCCGTCGTCGCCGATGACGGGGCTCGAGTCGGCATCGGCCCTGGTCGCGTACGACCACCGCAGCCGGCCGTCCGGGGCGAGGGCGTAGAGGTGGTCGTCCTGGCTGCCCACGTAGATGGTCCCGTCGTCGTCGACCGCGGGTGTCGAGTAGATCTTGTCGTGGGCCCGGAACCGCCAGACGACCTTGCCGCCCGTCGTGATGGACCAGCGACTCGTGACCCGCGGCGAAGAGCACGTGGCCCCCCGGTGTCGGGACCGCGCCGCTGTCGGCCTCCCCGTCGGTCGCTAACCGGAAGCGCACCTGGCCGAGCCGCGTGAACGACCAGAAGGCGTGGGCATCGGAGCCGACGTAGACGTGGCCCGACCCGTCGACCAGGGGCGTGGCCCAGGACGGCCCTCCCAGGTCGTGCTTCCAGGCGAGGTGCCCGTCGTCGATGGCGTAGAGGTAGTGGTCGTGGGACGCGACGTAGATGCGCCCGCGCCCGTCCACGACGGCCTGCCCGCTGATTGTCCCGCGCGTCTGGAACGACCATGAAAGGTGTGCGTCGGTCGGCCCCGCCACGCGGCTGTGGGCCGTGTGCCGGCGGTCGCCCCGAAAGGTACGCGGCGGCCCGTCGTGGGCCTGGCGGCGCGCCGGAGGCCTGGGCGGTGCGGGCGGCGCCCGGTCGCGGCTCGGGTCGCGGACGGGTGCTCCGTTGGCCTCGCGCGGCACGGCCTTGGGCTCGACGGGCCGCTGGGCCACCACGATGAAGACGACGGCCACGAGGGCGGCGGCCCACATCGTCGCGAGGATCAGGATGCGCCGGGCCTTGGGCACGGCGGCGGTCTAGCACAGTCCACCGCGGCCCACAGCGCGCATCCGCGCCCGATCCGAACGGGCGCGTCAGGGTGGCGGACCACCGGCGGACCGCCGCCACGTCCGCCAATTCGGCGTCGTAACTACGCGAGATCACGCGACCACGTCTTCGGCCCGCCCCGTGCATCCGGCCCCGACTCGAGCACGGGAGGCGCGATGGGAACGAAGGCAACAGAAGCGGAGAGGAGGGGCCCGCGGGAGCGCCTGGCGACGGCGGGGGTCGAGGCCCTGAGCGACCAGGAGCTGGTCGCGATCCTCCTCGGCACGGGTGCACGAAACGAGTCGGTGGAGGTGCTGGCGGCGCGGCTGCTCTCTCACGCGGGCGGCATCGCGGGCATCGGCAGGCTCGGAGCCGGGGGCCTCGCACGGGTGCGCGGCGTCGGTGCAGGCAAGGCGAGCCGCCTCCTTTCGGCCCTCGAGCTCGGCCGTCGCGTCGCGAGCCAGCCTTTGCGCCGCGGGACACGCATTGCCTCGAGCCGCGACGTGGACGCCGCCCTGCGCCCCCGTCTCGCCCGGGCCGACGCCGAGCACTTCATCGCGATCCCGCTCGACGCGAAGAACCGCCCCACGGGCGAGATCCGCATCGCCACCGGCGGCCTGACCGCCTGCCCCGTGGCCCCGGCCGACGTCTTTCGGGCCCTCGTGCGGGAAGCGGCGGCAGGCGTCGTGTTCGTCCACAACCACCCGAGCGGCGAGCCGAGCCCGAGCGCCGAGGATGTGGCCCTGACCGAGCGGCTCCGGCGGGCCGGGGAGCTGCTCGGCATCCGCGTGCTCGACCACGTCATCCTCGGGGACGAGGGCTACTTCAGCTTCCTGGACTCCGGGCTGCTCGGGCCCAGCGAGGTGGCGGCATGATGGCCCTACTCCTCATGGCCGTGCTGCTCGGCCCGACGCGGGAGCCCCCGCCGGTGGGCGCGCCCCCTCAGGGGCACCGCGTCATCACCCCACGCCCACCCGTCGACATGGCCCGCGGCGTGCGCGTCATCGCAGCGCCGCCGCGGCGCGGTAGCGGGGGGCTCCTGCTTGACACCCAGGGGCCTCCGTGCTTTGTTCCCCCGCCCCTCGGGGGACTTGGAGGATTCCGCCGTGAAGCGCACGTACCAGCCCCATCGCACGCGCCGACTGCGCACCCACGGCTTCCGGGCGCGGATGAAGACCAAGAACGGTCGCAAGGTCCTCGCCGCCCGACGCCGCAAGGGTCGCCATCGTTTGGCCGTCTCCGTTTACAAGAAGTAGCCCAGTGATTGGGCGGGACGATGGTCCAGCCGGACAGGCGCGCGGGCCCCGACGAAGGCCTCGGACGGACGGAACGGATCGAAAGCGCGCCGAGTTCCGAGAGGTCCAGTCCCGCGGTCTCCGGGTGCACACCCCGCACTTCATCCTCATCCTCTATCCACGGGAGGGGACGAAGGGCCGACTCGGTATCACCGTGACCAGGAAGATCGGATCTCGCCGTCCGACGCAACCGCGTCAAGCGCCTCGTCCGCGAGGTGTTCCGGCGGAACCGCACCCGCTTCCCCGATGGCTGCGACGTGGTCGCGATCGCCAAGAGGGGCGCCCCCGACCTCGACTACCAAACGGTGCTCTCGGAGGTCGTCTCCGCCCAGGGCGCCCTCGAGACGGCGGCGCGCAAGGCACGGTTGCGGCTCGAGGGGGTGGCGGAGCGGGCCGGCGGCCCCGAGGGAAGGGGCCATTGATGTTGCGCTGGCTCCTGCTCGTCCTGATCCGCATCTACTGGTGGACCCTCTCGCCGCTCATCGGCAACGTGTGCCGCTTCGAGCCCTCCTGCTCGCGGTACACGGCCGCGTGCATCGAGCGCTTCGGCGCGCTACGCGGCGGGTGGCTCGGCATCAAGCGCATCTCGCGATGCCACCCCTTCCATCCCGGCGGCTACGACCCGCCGCCCACCCATCTCCCCCACGAACGCCAGCTCGATGTCCGACAATAGGCGCAGTCTCCTCTTCTTGCTCGTCGGTGCGCTGGCGGTCGGTGGCTACATGCTCGCCGACCGTTACGTCCTCCATCCGGGTGCGGCGGCGCCCGCGACGCAGACGGCCCAGCACGCCCACGCGCCCACGCCGAAGGCCTCCCAGAAGCCGCCGACGGCGCACCCCACGGCGACGCCCCCGGTCCACGCGCTCAGCGACGCCCAGGCCGCCGCCCGCAAGGCTCAGCAGAAGCTGTTCACCATCGACACCGACAGCTTCCACGCGACCCTGACCAACCTCAACACGGCCGTCACCCACTTCGTCCTCAAGGGCGAGCGCTTCCACAACGGAAACGGCAAGCAGGAAGACCTCGTCACCACCGACAAGGAATCCTTCCTACCCCTGGCGATGACGCTTCGGGGTGTGGACGTTCCGGACGACGCGGTCTGGCAAGGGCAGCAGCTCTCGCCCCGGTCGGTGCGGTTCTCGTGGCAGGGGCACGGCTTCCGGGTGATCCGCAAGATCGAGGCGGGCACCGCCGCCTACGGCTCTGGTCGACGGTCCGCGTCATCAACGAGTCCAACGCCAAGCGCCCGGTCCGGCTCGTCCTGTCCACCTCCCACTACGTCCTGCACTCGGAGAAGAGCGGCTTCAGCTTCCTCACGCGGCGCTCGCCCACCGTCAGCCACGGCGTCTGCCTCTATGACGACAAGGTGGAGCGCCTCGATAGCAAGAAGGCGCTCAAGCCCTACGGCCACGGCGGCCAGGTGCACTTCGCGGGCGCCGAGAACGTCTACTTCGGGACCTTCCTCGCCCCCGACGGTGTGACCGGCGAGCGGTGCCAGATCCTGGCGTCGAGCCGTGGCGGCACGGTCAAGGACCCCATCGGCACCCTCTTCCAGGCGCGCGTCCTGTACCCGCGCAGCGAGGTGGATCCTGGCAAGTCGGTCAGCCTGCGGACCCTCGCCTTCATGGGTCCGAAGTCCGAGCCCCTGCTCGACAAGGCGGGCCACCACCTGTCGCGCGCGGTCGACCTCGGCTTCTTCAGCATCCTGGCCCACGCCCTGGCCGAGACCCTCGGCTTCATCCACGGCCTGGTCGGCAACTGGGGCATCGCGATCATCCTCTTGACCGTCCTGGTCAAGCTCGTCCTCTACCCCCTCACGGAGAAGAGCTTCCGGTCGATGGCGCGAATGCGGCGCCTCAAGCCGGACATGGACCGCATCAACGAGCTCTACAAGGAAGACCGCGAGAAAAAGGGCGCGGCCATGATGGAGCTGTACCGGAAGGAGAAGATCAACCCGCTCGGCGGGTGCCTTCCGAGCGTGCTCCAGATGCCGGTGTGGTTCGCCCTCTACGCGTCGCTATCGACGAACATCGAGCTCTATCACCAGCCTTTCGTGTTCTGGCTGCACGACCTTTCGGCGCCGGACCCGTTCTACGTCCTGCCGCTCCTGCTCGGCGTGCTGATGTTCTTGCAACAGCGCCTGACGCCGACGACCATGGACCCGACGCAGGCGAAGATGATGCAGTACTTCATGCCGCTCATGATCACGGCGTTCATGCTCTTCCTGCCTGCAGGCCTGTGCCTCTACATGGTCACCAACTCGACCCTCGGCATCGCCCAGCAGTCGATGATCCAGGTGCGGCTCGATCGGCAGGCGGAAGCCGCCGCAGCTGCGCCCCCGGAAGGCGGGGAGCCGCCCGAAACGAGCCCGGACGAGACGGGCAAAAAGAAAACGGCGACTCGGCCCGGAAGGGGTCGGTCGCGGAACGCACAGCGGAGGCAGCGCCGTGGACGAGCGTAGTGACAAGCGCCCGATGGACGGAGCGCTCTTCTTCGACGAGAGCGACAACGAGGGCAGGGACCCGGAAGGGATGGAAGATGCCGAGGGGGTCCGGGCACCGGGACCCGACGACGGGAAGGCCGACGAGGCGCGGTTGGTCCTCGATGACCTGCTCGCGCACATGGACCTCGACACGGAGGTCACGATCCGCGAGGACGACGAGCGCGTAGTGCTCGACGTGGGCGGTCCCGACGCGGGCCGTGCCATCGGCAAGAAGGGGCAGACCCTCGACGCCCTGCAGTTCCTCGTGAACAAGATCGTCAACCGCTTCCCGGAGGGTCGGCGTCACATCATCGTCGACTCGGGCGACTACCGCGATCGGCACGACCAGGGGCTGGTCTCGATGGCGCAGCGCGAGGCGAAGCGGGCGGTCAAGCAGGGCCGGGTGGTCACGCTCGAGCCCATGAGCGCCCGCGACCGGCGAGTCATCCACCTGTCGCTCGCCAAGTTCGAAGGCGTCACGACGCGGTCGAACGGCGAAGGCATGCACCGGCGGATCCAGATCATCCCCGGGCGCGGCGGGCGGCGGCGGTAGGGGCCGCCCCTCGGAGGGCGGTCGCGCCGAGAGCGGTCCCGTGGCGCGCCTCGGGGCCGCACGTCTCAGTCGACCGAGACCGAGACCGAAGTGCTGCTCTGCCCGGGCCGGCCGGGGCGATGCAGGGGCAGGCCGGCGGCGCGACCGGCGCAGAACTCCGACCAGGCGTGCATGGTCGCTGGCTGCACCGCATTCAGGGCACAGGCGTGGTAAGCGCGCTTGGCGTGGCCGAGGTAGGACGATGCCTCGAAGCGCCGCACGTCCCGGTAGTCGCTGGCGATCTCCGGGTCATCCCGGAGGTCACTCGGCACCGGGATGCCCAGCAGCACGCGGGCGATGTCCTCGTACATCAGTCCGACGAGGGCACCGGCGAGGATGCGCTGGCGATGGTTCTCCTCGGCCGCGATGTTCAGCTCCTCGCGGGCGGCCTCCACCATGTGGCTCTTCTTGGCCAGCCAGGGCTCGAGGTCCCGGTTTCCCCAGTCCCGGATCTGGTCGGCGGTCCCGTCGGCAGGCGCCGGCGCCGGAGGCGACACCTGGAAGGTTTGCTCGGTGAGGAGCCAGGCGAAGCGCATGTGCCGGCTGAGCGAAGACAGGGGCACGTCGAGGGAGGGCAGCACCTCCATCGACGGCGGCGCATCGACCTCGCCGGCCAGGATGGGTGGCCGATCGCGAGCGCTCGCCCCGCCACAACCCGCCACGAGGAGCAACAGGAGCATCGAGGCGATGTATCGGCGCGACATCAGTGGCTGACACGATTGTAGCCAGAGGAAAGGTCCGGGCAAAGCGAGAACGGGGCTCACCGGGTGCTCCGGGCCTCGGCGAGCTCGTCGGCGAGCTGCTCCACCGACCCGTAGCGGGCGTCGCGGGCCGTTGCCATCGCGCGGTGCACGCAGCGCGCGACGACCTCGGGCACGTCGGGACGCACGTCGCGCAGGGGCTCCACGCGCCCCATGACGATCTCATAGAGCAGGCGTCCCGGGTTGCGCTCGCGGAAGGGCGTGCGCCCGGCCAGGGCCTCCCACATCACGACCCCGAGCGCATACACGTCGACCCGCTGATCGATCTGCCCTTCGCCGGTGAGCAGCTCCGGCGCCATGTAGATCGGGGTGCCGATCACCTCGCCGGTGCGCGTCAGACGTTCGAGGCCGTGCACCTTGGATAGGCCGAAGTCCACGAGCTTGACCTGGGGGCCGTGGCCCTGGTCGCCCACGACAAGGAAGACGTTGGCCGGCTTGATGTCGCCGTGGATCACCCCGTGCGCGTGCACCGCCCCGAGGCCGCCACAGATGCCCGACACGATCGACAACAGCTCGGGTACGTCGACGCGCGGTGGTCGCCGGAAGCGGGCATGCAACGTCTCCCCCTCGAGGAGCTCCATCACCGTGTAGTCACGGCCCAGGGCATCGGTCCCGACGTCGCACACGCGGACCACCGACGGGTGGTCGAGGGTCGCGAGGATCGAGGACTCGCGGCGGAAGCGACGGTGGATGCCGGGCTCGAGCAGGAGCTCGGGATGCACGAGCTTGATGGCGACGGCGGCGCCGGTCTCGGTGTCCCGTGCCTCGAAGACCGCCCCCATCCCACCGGCCGCGAGCTTCCGCCGCAGCTGGTAGCGCCCGGCGAACAGGGTCCCCGGCTCGGGCATGGGGGAGGCGCGTGTCGGCGGCACCGACGTCATCGAAGAACGCTCACCCACCGATGGTCGGTCGCTCGCCGTCGCCCGGTCAACTGGGAGCGCGGATGCCGGGCTCGCGAGGAGGCCGCGCAGGGCCGCGCAGGGCCGCGCAAGGATCGCCCGAAAGGATGGACGCGGACGCGCGCGCCGCTACAGTCGCCCCCCATGGACACGCTCGGCATCGACCTGCTCCCGGCTCTCGAGCGCCTCTACGGCGGTGTGCCGGAGGGCTCCCGCCTGGTGAAGCTCGCCGGTGACGCTTCCACCCGCAGCTACTACCGGCTGACCGCGACCGGGGCGGCACGGGGCCCCGAGAAGCTCATCGTGATGCATCTGCCGCCGGACGCTCTCGGCAGCGACGAGGGCACTTCGGGGGAGCACCCTCACGAGCTGCCCTTCCTCGACGTGCAACGGCTCTTGCACGAGCGGGGCGTGCCGGTGCCGGAGGTGCTCGCGGCCGATGTCGACCGGCGTGTCGTGCTCCTCGAGGACCTGGGGGACGAGACCTTCGAGGCGCGACTGCGGTCCTCACCCCGGTCGCGCTGGGGCGCGAGCTACGACGCCGCGGTCGACCTGCTCGCCGACCTGCACGCCCGCTGCGAGGCGCCCCACCCGGGCTCCATCGCCTACCGGCGCACCTTCGACGAGGCGCTGCTCCGGTGGGAGCTGGACCACTTTCGCGAGTGGGGGCTCGAGGCGCTTCACGGTCCCCTCGCGCCCGACGATCGGGCGGCGCTGGACCGCCACTTCGATCGGCTCGCCGCGACCCTGGCGGCCGCGCCGGCGGGCTTCGTCCATCGCGACTACCAGTCGCGCAACCTGATGTGGGCGCCCCGCCAGCAGGCTCCGCTCGTGGTGATCGATTTCCAGGACGCCATGCGGGGCCCGCGTGCGTACGACCTGGTGGCCCTCTCGTGCGACTCCTACGTGGACCTGGACGCCGCGCTTCAGCGCAGGATGATCGGGCGCTACGTCGGGCGGCGGGGGCTCGAGGGCGCCGACGCCGAGGCCTTCGAGCAGGAGGCCTTCCTGGTCACGGTGCAGCGCAAGCTCAAGGACGCAGGACGGTTCGTGTTCATCGACCGCATGCGGAACAACCCGGCGTTCCTCCGCTGGTACGCGCCCAGCCTGGTCTACGTGGGCCGGGCCCTCGAAGCCCTCGGTGGGCTCGACGGTCTCGGGGAGCTGCTCACACGGCTGGTTCCGGGGTTTCCGAACCAGGCCGAAACGCCAGCGGCCACTTCAGGCGCGGACCCGAGGGAAAAAAATCGCGGACCGGAATAAGGCCCCCCCTTCGCGCCTTTCACCCTCGGAAGCCAATGAGGGTGTGGAGGCGCCGTGAGTGCCCCCGCATCGTCCTCTCCACCCGACCGCCTGTGCACCCGCGATCGCGTCTCCCCACCCTCGGCTCCCACCAAGTTCTGGGGGGAGGACCCCCTGGCCCCCCGTCTGCTCGTGCGGCGGGGGACGTTCGGGCGGGTGCCCTCCGGCGGCTCCAACGCCAAGTGTCCGCCGGCCCCACGCCCCCTCGATGGCCCAGGGGTGAGGGACGTCCGTGGCTCCAACGCGGAGTGTCCGCCCGTGCTGTGCCTACCCGGGGCGCCGTGATCGACGCGGGGGGCTTCGCCGAGGCCCGGGGCCGGGCCGCTTGCCCTTCCGGTAGGGCTGGGTAGACTGCGCGCTCGGAATCGTTCGGATGCCTCGCCACGTCTTGATTCTGGGCGCCCTCGCGCTGCTCCTCGCGTCGCCGGCCGTCGCCGAAGCGGAGGAAGGCATGTGCGTGCTCGAGGCGCCCGCGCCTCCGGCCCGGCAGCTCGAGGTGGGCTACAGCGTGGGCGTCGATGCGGTCCGCGATGCGGCGCCGAGCCGCGCGGCGCGGGACGACGACGCGCCCGCGCGCAACGATATCCTCTGGTGCTCCAACACGAGCGACGACCCGCGCTGCATGCCCATGCAGGGCGCGCCCGACGTGCCGCACCTCTCCTTTTCGGGGCCGCTCCTGTGCCTCGCCCATCCGGCGCCCAATCCGGCTCCGCCGGCCATCAGCACGGTCGGCTTCCACGTCGACGCGGAACGGCCCCGTCCCGGGGTCCGTGCACGCCTCGAGCGGCCGCCGCGGGCCTGACGGCGTCGCGTCGGTTGCCCGCCGGACCGCGCGGCCTGGACATGGGGCAGGCCGGAGGATGACTTCCCTTCGCGCTGTCGGATTCCCTTCGACCACCGACCGGTGGGCCGAAGGCCGACTCCCCGACCCATGCCCTGGCAGCGTGCGGTGAAGCTCCGTGCGGCTGCGGGCGCGATCGCCCCGCCGTTTCTGTCCATTCAACGAAGAGAAGTGTGTTTGTTTTCCGCGCACCGTCCCGATGCGTCGAGCGGTGCAGCACGAGGTTCATGTCATGAGTAAAGGTTCAGCCATCATCGCGATCCTGATCGCGTTCGTCGGCGGGATTGCCATCGGGCATCTCACCGGCACCAGCTCGAGCAGCGGCGACGAGACCGCGGCCGTGCAGCCTGACGCCGCCGCACCGCCCGGCGCGGCCGAGGCGGCCGGCAGCGACATCGAGCGCTTCAAGGTGCCCGTCACCACCGATCGTCCCGAAAAGGGTGCGAAGGACGCACTCGTCACCATCGTCGAGTTCAGCGACTTCCAGTGCCCCTTCTGCGGCCGCGTGGAGCCGACGGTCTCGCGCATCATGAACGACTACAAGGGCAAGGTGCGCTTCATCTGGCGCAACAACCCCCTGCCGTTCCACGAGCACGCCATGCCTGCGGCCATCGCGGCCATGGAGGCCTACGCCCAGGGCGGCGACGCCAAGTTCTGGCAGTACCACGACCTGCTCTACTCCCATCAGCAGGCCGAGACTCGTGCGGATCTCGAGAAGTACGCACAGCAGGTCGGCCTCGACATGAACAAGTTCAAGGCCGCCCTCGATCACAACGCCCACCAGGACCTGATCAAGGCCGACCAGCAGCTGGCGGCCAAGTTCGGTGCGCGTGGCACGCCGGGCTTCTTCGTCGACGGCCGCCTCATCATGGGCGCGCAGCCCTACGACAAGTTCAAGACCGTCATCGACGACGAGATCGGGCGCGCCCAGCACATGATCGGCGCCGGTGTGGCGAAGGCGAACCTCTACACGGAGTTCACCCGCAACGCCAAGACCGAGGCGGCGCCTCCCACGCCCCCGAGCCAGCAGAACAACCAGCCGCACCAGATGCCCGATCCGAACGCGGTCTACAAGGTCCCGGTGGGCCACTCGCCCGTCCGCGGCCCGAACGACGCGCTCGTCACCATCGTCGAGTTCAGCGACTTCCAGTGCCCCTTCTGCGGCCGCGCCGAGCCGACGCTCAAGCAGATCCGCGACACCTACGGCCACGACGTGCGCATCGTCTGGAAGAACAACCCGCTGCCCTTCCACCAGAACGCCATGCCTTCGGCCGAGCTCTCGATGGAGGCGTTTGCGGAAGGTAGCAACGCCAAGTTCTGGCAGGTCCACGACCTCCTCTACCAGAACCAGCAGGCCGAGACGCGCCCCGACCTCGAGAAGTACGCCCAGCAGGCGCACCTCAACATGACGAAGGTGAAGGCTGCCCTCGACAACGACACCCACAAGGCCGACATCCAGGCCGACCAGGCGCTGGCCCGTCAGCTCGGTGCGAGCGGCACGCCGTACTTCTTCATCAACGGGCGTCAGATCCGCGGGGCGCAGCCCTTCGAGGCCTTCAAGACCGTGATCGACCAGGAGCTCGCCAAGGCGAAGGCGTTGGTCGCCCACGGAACCCCGAGGGCGAAGGTCTACGAGGAGACCGTCAAGAACGGCGCGACCTCCCCGCAGATGATCAACGCCCCCGGCGCCAACAACGCGCCGTCCCATCCGGCGGCGCCGCCCGCCGACCAGCACTACAACATCCCGGTCCCGCCCCACTCGCCGGAGCGAGGCAACCCCCACGCGAAGGTGGTCATCCAGGAGTTCAGCGACTTCCAGTGCCCCTTCTGCGGTCGCGTCGAGCCGACTGTGAAGCAGATCATGAGCACCTACGGGAACCGCGTCCGCTTCATCTGGCGCAACTACCCGCTGCCCTTCCACCAGAACGCCATGCCGTGCGCCCAGGCGGCCATGGAGGTGTACCGTCAGGGCGGCAACGCCAAGTTCTGGCAGTTCCACGACCTGCTCTTCTCGAATCAGCAGGCCGAGACCCGCGCCGACCTCGAGAAGTACGCCCAGCAGATCGGCGGCATCAACATGACGCAGTTCCGCGCGGCGCTCGACGGCAGCACGCACACCGCCGAGATCCAGGCGGACCAGCACACGATCTCGCAGGCCGGTGCGCAGATCGGCACGCCGTCGTTCTTCATCAACGGCACGCTCGTCCAGGGCGCCCAGCCCTTCGAGGCCTTCAAGGCCGCGATCGACAAGGCGCTCGCCGCGGCCCACTGAGGCGCGTGCGAGACGGCCGGCGATGAACCGCCGGCACACACGTGAGGAGGCCGGGCTGGCAGCAGCTCGGCCTCTTCGCTTCCGTCCTCACCGCGCACGGTCCGCCTCCACCGCGGTCGCGAGTCGGGCACCGGGCTGCTAGAGTCCGCGCCTCATGCGCAGACTCGTTTTCGTGGGGGCGTGGGTGCTCGCGGCAGCCGCCGGCGTCGGGTGCGGTGGGCCCCCGGGTGAGACGAGCTGTGGGACCGTCGACCAGGACCGCCTGGCGCGGCGCGTCGGGGACGACCCCTTCGCCCGGATCCACGGGAGCAGCGGGGCGGGGCACGGCTCCGCGGACAGCATCGCCGACGCCGTCGGCGACGTCACGAGGATCCGCGTGCCGATTGGTGACGCGCCCGTGCGCGGCGCGGTCCATCCCCTCGTGACCATCGTGCAGTTCAGCGACTTCCAGTGCCCCTTCTGCGGCATGGTCGAGCCGACACTGGGGCGGCTGCTGCGCGACCATCCCGACGAGATTCGCCTCGTCTTCCGCAACGAACCACTGCCCTTCCACCCGCACGCCATGCCCGCCGCAGAGGCGGCCATGGAGGCGCAGGCGCAGCGTGGCAACGCGGGCTTCTGGCGCATGCACGACCTGCTCTTCGCGAACCAACGGGCCCTCACGCGACCGGACCTCGAGCGTTACGCCCAGAAGATCGGCCTCGACGTCGCCGCGTTCCAGCATGCGCTCGACACCGGCGCCCACGCGGACGCCATCCGGGCCGACGCCGCCCTCGGGGCACGTCTCGGCGTGCGTGGCACGCCCGGCCAGCTCATCGACGGCCGCCTCGTGATGGGCGCCCGGCCCTACGCCGACTTCGATCGCGTCGTGCTTGACGAGATCGCGCGCGCCCACCGCCTGCTCGCGGTGGGTGTGCCGCGCGACCGCCTCTACGACACGTTCATGGGGCAGGCGCAAGACGCGCCCACCCCGTCGCCTTCGGCGGCGATACCCGAGCCGCCGTCGCCTCCGGCCGACGCCGTCTACGATGTGCCGGTGGATCGATCCCCGGTGCGTGGCTCGGCCGACGCGCTGGTCACGATCGTCGAGTTCGGCGACTTCCAGTGCCCCTTCTGTGGCCGCGTCCAGCAGACCGTCGAGGTGCTCCGCGCGCGGTACGGGCACGACCTTCGGATCGTGTGGAAGAACGATCCGCTCGACTTCCACCCGAACGCCGTGCCGGCCGCGGTGGCAGCGCTCGAGGCGCGGGCGCAGGGCGGGGACACCGCGTTCTGGCAGATGCACGACCTGCTCTACCGGAACCAGCAAGATCTCTCGCGCGCAACGCTCGAGCGCTTGGCGACGCAGCTCCACCTCGACATGGCCCGCTTCCGCCGGGCCCTCGATCAGCAGACCCACGCCGACGCGATACGGGCCGATCAGGCCCTGAGCGATCGACTCGGTGTCGATGGGACGCCCGCCTTCTTCATCAACGGTCAGCTCTTGATGGGGGCCCAGCCGCTGGACGCCTTCACACAGCTCGTCGACGCGCGCCTCGCCGACGCGCGCGCGCGGGTGCAGGGCGGAACGCCTCGCGCGAACCTCTACGATGCCGTCGTGGCCGGGGGCGTTGCATCCCGAGCGGATGCGATCCGGCGTGCGGCGGCCACTGGCGGCGCGGTGGGTGGGAGCACGCCATGACGCGCACGACCGGGCCCAGAACGCGGCAGGGCCACCGACGGATTGACACGCGAAGGGAGACGGGACGGCGATGCTCATCGTGATGCGGCAGGGCGCGACCGAGGTCGAGGTCGACAAGGTGATGAAGCGGATACGGGAGATTGGTTTGTCGCCCCACACGATCCCCGGCGCCCAACGTGTCGCCATCGGCATCACCGGCAACCAGGGTCCCATCGACGCCACCCTCTTCGACATGCTCGAAGGCGTGGAGGACTGCGTCCCGGTCTCCAAGCCCTACAAGCTGGTGAGCCGCGAGGTGAAGCCGGACGACATGGTGATCGACGTCGGCCCGGTGCGCATCGGCGGCGGCGGCTTCACCGTGATGGCCGGGCCCTGCGCGGTCGAGGGGCGCCAGCAGATCCTCGAGACGGCGCGAGCCGTCAAGGCCTCGGGCGCGGCGGTGCTCCGGGGCGGCGCATTCAAGCCGCGCACGAGCCCCTACGCGTTCCAAGGCCTCAAGGAGGAAGGCTTGGCCCTGCTCGCCGAGGCGCGCGCAGAGACGGGCCTGCCGATCATCACCGAGGTCAAGGACGTGGAGAGCCTCCCGGTGGTGCTGGAGACGGCGGACATCCTGCAGGTCGGCGCGCGCAACATGCAGAACTTCTCCTTGCTCGAGGCCGTCGGCGAGGTGCGCAAGCCGGTCATGCTCAAGCGCGGCATGTCGGCGACGGTCAAGGAGTGGCTGATGGCCGCCGAGTACATCGCCTCGCGCGGCAACCTGCAGATCATCCTGTGCGAGCGGGGCGTACGGACCTTCGAGACGACGACGCGTAACACCCTCGACCTCGGCATCTTGCCGAGCCTGCGCGACATGACCCACTTGCCGATCATCGTGGACCCGTCCCACGGGACCGGTCGCGCCGCGAGCGTGCCGGCCCTGTCCCGTGCCATCATCGCGGTGGGCGCCGACGGCCTCATGGTCGAGGTACACCCGGACCCCGCCCGGGCCCTCTCGGACGGTCCCCAGTCTTTGACCTTCCCCCAGTTCGAGGAGACGATGCGGGGCGTGCGCGCCATCGCCGAGGCCCTCGGTCGGCGCTTGTCCTAGCCCGCTGGGCGCGGCCTCGAGCGCCCGGGAGTGGACGCTCCCGATACGGGGACAGCGTCCCCGAGCACGCGGCTCACCGTCCGCCGGGCAGGTTTGACCGCCCTCGGTCGGAACCCTATACTGCGCCGCCCGTTGCACGTTTGGGGGTCCCCTCCCCCGGAGAGGTTCGTCCATGGCCAAGATGAAGGCGGAGGAGCGCGCGCCGATCGTCGAAGAGGTGCATTTCCGGAGCGAGAGCGCGTTTCTATGCCTGCTCCTCAACCGCAGGACGCGCTTCATCCGGGTCATCGACTTCCGCGCCGGCGCGCTGCCGGCCAAGCGCCTCTTCATCCAGTCGGTGGCCAAGCGGGAAGGCATCGAGAAGGTCATCACCCTCGTCGAGAAGGACGAGGTGTCGTCCTGGACCCGCGTGGGCTTCGTGCGCGAGGGCACGATCCCCGGCTTCTACAAGCGGAGCGACGGCCATCTGTGCGGCTGCGTGATCGGGGATCGGACCGCCTCCATCGAGGTGAGCGACGAGGGCCAGAAGGTCGCCGAGCGCACGGTCGTGGCTGCCAAGAAGGTGGCCAAGGACGTCGTCCCCGACACGATCCGCGGCTACGCCGTCCGCGAAGCCGACTCGGTCGACACGTTGACGGTGCGCGACAAGGTGTGGAAGCAGAGCGGAGGCCTGTGCTCGTTCGATACCTTCGGTCGTGACGCCGAGCGCCTCTTCGTGGAGGTCGTGCACAAGCGGCGGGTGGTCAACCACCTCTCCGCCGAGTACCAGGACTGCTTCGGCCACTCCCTCGTCGAGATCCTGCGCGCCCCCAAGAAGACCGAAGACATCCTGGCGGTCGCCGCCGGCCTCCGCTTCCTGTGCGAGGACCTCAAGGAACGGGGGATCATCTCGGCATTCGGCTTCGCGCCGTCGGACGACGTGGAGACCGCGGGCGCCTACGTGGCGGCCGGCTTCCGCAAGACGGGTCTGCTCGCCGAGGGCGTCCTGTCCGGCAAGGAGCGCAAGGACGCGATCCTGTGGACGCGCAAGCTCGCTAACCCGGCCGGCGACGAAGAGGATTGAGAGCCCGCAGGGTCGACGACGGGAACGCCCGCCGAGTCGGCCCGAAGCCCCGGGCAGAAGGGGACTGTCGATGCGAACGCGGGAAGACATCGAGTCGTACCTGATGCGGGCCGGCCGCCCGGCGCAGGAGATCGGCGAGGACATGTGGGTCCTCCACGACGAGGGCTCGGGCGAGAACATGGTCATTCGCCTCTCGGGGGACATGGTCGTGTTCCGCGTCAAGGTCATGGATCTCGAGCGGGTGAAGCGGCGCGAGGAAGCTGTTCGCGCGTTTGCTCGGGCTCAACGCGGAAGACATGGTGATGGGGGCCTACGGTGTCGCGGACGGAGCCGTCGTGCTCACCGCGGCGCTTCGCGTCGAGAACCTCGACTACAACGAGTTCCAAGGGACCATCGACGACTTCTCGCTGGCCCTGACCCGCCACTACGAGACCCTGGCGGCCTTCCGCGAAGCCGCCTGACCAGGGGGGACGAACCATGGGCTTCTTCGGCCGCCTCGCGCAGCTCATCAAGAGCAATCTGAACGACCTGATCAACCGGGCGGAAGACCCGGAGAAGATGCTCAATCAGGTCATCCTCGACATGAACCAGCAACTGGTCGAGGCCAAGAAGCAGGTCGCCGTCGCCATCGCCGACGAGAAACGGCTTCAGAAGCAGCTCCAGAACGAGACGGCCGTCACGGGCGAGTGGGAGCGCAAGGCGATGATGGCCGTGCGCGCGGGCGACGACGGGCTCGCCAAGGAGGCCCTGCTCCGCAAGAAGGAGCATGGGACGCTGGCCGAGCAGTTCCAGGACCAGTGGCAGAAGCAGCGTGCCGCGGTCGAGCAGCTCAAGACGGCCCTGCGCGCGCTGAACAACAAGATCGAGGAAGCGAAGCGCAAGAAGAACGTGCTCATCGCACGCAAGCGCCGCGCCGAGGCGATGAAGAGCATCCAGGAGACCATGAGCGGTCTCTCGGATACGAGTGCCTTCGACACATTCGACCGCATGGCGCAGCAGATCGACCAGATCGAGGCGGAGGCCGAGGCGGGCGCCGAGCTGTCCGAGGAGTACACGGGCGACGTGCTCAAGCACAAGTTCGCCGAGCTCGAGCAGACGTCCGGGGCCGACGAGGAGCTCGACGCGTTGAAGAAGAAGATGGGCCTCGGCGCCGAGGAGAAGGCGCCGGCCGTGGCCGCACGCGTGGAAGAGGAAGCGGAGGCCGAGGCGCCGAGCGCCGAGGAGATGGCGGAGCTCGAAGAGGCGCTCGAGGCGTTGAAGCAGCGGGAGCTCGGCAGCAAGGGCTGAGCCCGCCCGCGTCTCTCGGCGAGCCGGGGCGGCAGCACATTCCCTTGACTGGGACGGTCGGCGCTCTAGAGTTGCGCAACGTAGGAGTCCCCCCCAATGCCCACGTACGAGTACGCGTGCAGCGCCTGCGGCCATGAGCTCGAGGTCGAGCAGCGCATCACGGCCGACCCGCTCAAGAAGTGCCCCGAGTGTGGCAAGCTCAAGCTCCGCCGCCTCGTCGGCTCCGGCAACTTCGTCCTCAAGGGTGGCGGTTGGTACTCGGACCTGTACTCGGGCCCTTCGAACCGGGGCTCCTCCTCGTCGAAGAAGAAGAAGAAGGACACGAGCACGACGTCCAGCAGCAGCAGCAGCGGCGGCAGCGGCGGCAGCGGCGGCAAGACGGGCGGCAAGGACTGACTGACGCCACGCCCGGAGCGTGTCCCGCCGTGACGAACGGCGTGTGACCGAACGGCGTGAGCGCGCGGCGTCAGAGAGGCTCGAGGAAGCTCGCGACGATCTTCTTCGCGCCCCAGCCGGGGAAGTGGACCGTCACGCGCGGGGGCAACCCGTCGGTGACGCCCCGCACCTCGCCAACGCCGAACTTGGGGTGCCGCACCCGCATGCCGATCGCCACGTCGTGCACGTCCGAGCCCTCGCTCCGGTCGACCCACTCGGTCGTCGGCGCCGCACCGGGCGAACGGTGCATCGCGGCGTAGGGATCCTCCCGCCACGCAGGCACGGACACCGGGCGCGAGGGGACCGGCCGAGGCACGCCGCCCACACGCTCCACGTCCTCCCCGGGGAGCTCGTCGATGAAGCGCGAAGGGATCCCGACGCGCACGTCGCGAAAGAGGCGCCGGCGGGCGGCCCAGCTCAACACCAGCCGACGCTGGGCGCGGGTGAAGGCGACGTAGGCGAGGCGCCGCTCCTCTTCCAGCTCTTCCGGATCGTCGAAGCGATCGACCCCACGGAAGGGAAACATCTGCTCCTCGAGCCCCACCACGGCGACGACCGGGAACTCGAGCCCCTTGGCAGCGTGGACCGTCATGAGCGTCAGCCGGTCGCCCTCGACCTGGCGCTCGTCGCTGGTCTCGAGCGTGACCCGTTCGAGGAACGACGCGAGCGTCGGCGTCCCCGCCGCTTCCGCTTGCTCGAAGTCCTCCATGGAGCCGACCAGCTCCGAGAGGTTCTGCTGCCGCGCGTCCGCCTCCGGCGTGTCCTCGTTCTTCAGCATCGCCAGGTACCCCGTGCGCTCCAGCACGGTCGCACCGAGCTCGGCGAGGGACCCGCCCTGGGCCGCGAGGCTCCGGAGCTCTTCGATCAGCCGCGCCAGCTCCCCGAGCTTCTTGCGGGCGGCCGTGCCGATCTCGGGGTTGTCGCTGGCCGTCGCGATGGCGTACCACACGCCTTTGCCTGCCTGGGCAGCCGCGTCCTGGAGCCGGTCGAGCGTCGTCTTGCCGATGCCGCGCGCAGGCGTGTTGACGATGCGGAGCAGGCCCACGTCGTCGTCCAGGTTGTGCAGGACGCGCAGGTAGGCGATCAGGTCCTTGACCTCGGCGCGGTCGTAGAACCGCATGCCGCCGACGATGCGGTAGGGGATGTTCTCGGCACGGAGCGCCTCCTCGAGCACGCGCGACTGGGCGTGGATGCGGTAGAAGACCGCCAGGTCCGCGAGGGCGTTGCCCTCGGCCACGAGCTCGTGCACCGCGCGCACCACCATGCGCGCCTCGTCGTGCTCGTCGGTGCAACGGACGACGACGACCTTTGGCCCCTCTTCGTTCTCGGTCCACAGCGCCTTGGGCTCGCGGTCGACGTTGCGCGCGATGACGGCGTTGGCGGCGCGCAGGATACGCTGCGTCGAGCGGTAGTTTTGCTCGAGCTTGATGATCGTGGCGCCCGGGAACTCGCGCCGGAACTCGAGGATGTGGCGCCGGTCCGCGCCGCGCCAGCGATAGATGCTCTGGTCGTCGTCCCCCACGACACAGAGGTTCTGGTGGGCCCCGGCGATGGCGCGCAGCAGGCGGTACTGCACCTGGTTGGTGTCCTGGAACTCGTCGACCAGGACGTGCTCGAAACGACCCGCGAGCTCGGCACGCAAGGCGTCGTCGTGCTCGAGCGCCAGGACCAGGCGGAAGAGCAGGTCGCCGAAGTCGAGGGCGCCTGCCCGGTCCATGTGTTCCTGGTAGGCGGCGTAGATGCGCCCCACCACCTCGTCGAAAGGCCCCTCCGGCACGAAGTCGGCGGGAGCCACGACCTCGCGCTTGGCCCGCTCGATGCGCGCCGCGACCTGCTTGGGCCCGTACCGCTTGTCGTCGAGGCCGAGGGCCTTGAGCACGCGCGACACCATCGCGCGTTGATCGCCGTCGTCGTAGATCGTGAAGTCCGGCCGGATGCCGATGCGGTCTGCATAGCGGCGGAGCAGGCGCGCACCGGTCGCGTGGAACGTACCGACCCAGAGGTCGCGCACCTCGACGCGGCGCCGGGCCGCCTCGAACAGGGGCAGATCCGTGGGCGCTGGTGGGCCGGGCTCACGCAAGAGGCGCGCGAGCCGCTCGCGCATCTCCTTGGCCGCCTTGTTGGTGAAGGTGACCGCCAGGATCCGCCAGGGCGGGACGCCGCGCTCACCGACGAGCTGGGCGATCCGATGGGTGATGACGCGCGTCTTACCGCTGCCAGCACCGGCGAAGACCACCAACGGGCCGTCGCCGTGGAGGACGGCCTGCCGCTGCGGTGGATTGAGCGCGGACAGGGTGACCACGGGCCGGAACCCTACAGCCCCCCTGCGCACATGACCAGGGGGCGACCCATGACCTCGGGGGTTGGGCTCGGGAAAACCCGGGTGGATTGGGAGGCGGCGGGCTGGCCGTGCTACAAATCGGGCCATGAAGCCCGCCCCGAGCGAGATTGAGGCAGGGGATGACGATGCCCCCGAGCACGCCCCCGCGCCGGTGAATGAACCGGCCCGGGAGACGTCCAAGGAAGCGGACGAGGCGTCTCGGGCGCCTTCGGCCCGCCAGATCGATCACGCCCTGGTGGCCCGTGTTCAGGAGGGCGACGAGGGTGCCTTCCGGGAGCTCTTCGACCGGTATCACCGCCGCGCTTTCGCCGTCGCCTTCGGGGTCGTCAAGAACAAGCAGGACGCCCTCGACGTCGTCCAGGACGCCTTCATCAAGGTCCACCGCCACATCGCGACTTTCCAGGGATCCTCGAGCTTCTACACCTGGCTCTACCGCATCGTCATGAACCTCTCCATCGACCATGTCCGCCGCAGCAAGAAGTCGAAGGACCTGGACTACGACGACCGCGTGGGCCGGGACGAGGGAAACGTGGCCGGCGACGGGGCCCTCGTGCCACGGATCCTGGACGGCAACCCGGGCAAGACCGTGCTGCGTCGGGAGCTGATCGCCGCGATCCAGGCCGCGCTCGACGAGCTGCCCGAGTACCACCGGGCGGTCATCGTGCTCCGCGAGGTGGAGGGGCTCAGCTACGAGGAGATGGCCGAAGTGCTCGAGGTGCCGAAAGGGACCATCATGAGCCGGCTCTTCCACGCGCGGCGCAAGATGCAGTCGACCCTGAGCGAGTATTTGAAAGGCGACCTCGAGATTGGGGATTGAGCGAGCCATGAACCTCGACGACGATCAGCTGCAGCGATACTTCGATGGCGACCTGCCCGAGGCCGAGGCCGAGGCCGTGCAGGCCACCCTCGAGAAATCGCCGGAGGAGCGGGCCCGTCTCGACCAGCTCGGACGCCTCGGCGATTCTCCTGCGGATGGCGACGGACGCCTCGGAGGAGGACCTGGGCTCGGAGGCGCTCTTCGTGAAGGTCCGGGACGGCCTCGGGGCCGACGTGGGCGATGCCCCGGCGCCTGCCCTGCGTGCCATCAAGGGCGGCCGCGCCGCGTCGCGGCGCTCGTGGACCATGGGCCTGGCGGTGGCACTCGCTGCCGCTGCCGTGCTCGCCTTCATGCTGCCGAGGCACGCGCACGCACCGGGTCCCAAGCACGCGGTGGGCACCAAGCAGGGTGTGGCCACCGTTGGTGCGCCGCCTCACGGCTCGGAGGTCGAGAAGGTGGACTTCGGCGACAATACCGGTACGGTGTTTGCTGTGGAGGGAGCGGCCGGTCCGGTCGCTGTCGTGTGGATTGACGATCAACAGGGAGTGCAGTGAGGCGAGCCTCGACAAGCGTGTACGTGCTGGCTGCGGTCGCCCTGATGTCGACCGCCGTGCCGGTCGTCGCGCGCGCCCAGGCACCGGTGAACGGCGAGGTGCTGGTCGTGCTCGCGAAGGAGCAGGCCGGCCAGATCGACCCGGCTCTCGCCCACGTGGCCGCCCTGCGGCAGCCGCCCTTCAACGCCTTCCGCTCGATGCAGGTGCTGTCGCGGCCCCACGTGCGGCTGACGATGGGCCACCCCCAGGAGGTCTCGCTCCCGAACGGCCGCAAGCTCCGCCTCGAGCTCGAGCAGGTCATGCCCGACGGCCGCTTCCGCGTGAAGGTGTCGATCAATCGCCCGAACCAGCACGACTACCTGCCCCTGCTTCAGGTCGTCGCGTCCCCGGGTGACCCTTTCTTCGTCGCGGGCCAGGGCTACCAGGGCGGCACGCTGGTCGTCGGCATCCGCCTCGGCGCCGCGCACCACTGAAGCGATCAGCTGCGTCTCGGCGCCGCGCACCACTGAAGCGATCAGCTGCGGCGCAGGCGCTCGGCCTCGTCGGGCGGGATCGGCGTCGCGCTGCCGGCGGTCAGGGCGGCGAGGGTGATGCGTGCCGTGTGCTCGACGACCTCGAGGCGCATGAGGGCCTCGTCAAGATCGCGACCGAGCGTGACCGGACCGTGGCGCTCGAGGACGAAGGCGTCGCCGGCGCGCGCATAGGGGATGACGGCGGAGGCCACGTCCGCGCTGGTCGGGCTCGCGTAGGGGACCGTGGGGATGGCGCCGAGTTGCTGGATCGCTTCGGGCACGACCGGGTGCTCGAGGGAGACGCCCGCCACGGTCAGGCCGACGGTCGCGGGCGAGTGGGCGTGGACGATGGCGCCCACGTCGGGGCGTAGCCGGTAGATGGCCAGGTGCATGCGCAGCTCGAGAGAGGGGCGCCCGTCGACGGGGCGGCCGTCCGCGAGCGCGACCTTGACGATCTGCGCCGGCACGAGGCGCCCCTTGTGCACCGACGTCGGGGTGCATAGGAGGTAGCGCGGCGAAAGGCGCGCCGAGAGGTTGCCGTCGCCCGGGGCGTTGTGGCCACGCTCGTAGAGATGACGCGCTGCGTCGCAGAGCGATTGACGCAGGGTGGGCTCGAAGGGCACGGGGCGGGACGGTACTTGCCCGTGCGGATCCTCGCAACGCGCCCTCGTCCGGAGTTTCCTTCGGGGGGGCGACGGGCTATAGAAACAGCCGACATGGCAGACGTTCACCAGACCGACAAGCCCGTGCGCAAGGCGGGCGGCAAAGGGCCGAGGCTCGAGCCGTCCGAGCTCCTCCGGATGCACGAGATCATGGTCGTCTCGCGCGCGCTCGAGGAGCGGCTCATCCGCATGCAGCGCCAGGGGCAGGGCTACTTCTGGATCGGCGGCCCCGGCGAGGAGGCGTTCAACACCGCCCTCGGGCTGCTCGTCGACAAGGGTGAGGGCCTCGACCACGACTACCTGCACCTGCACTACCGCTCGAGCGCCACGCTCACGGCCATGGGCGCGCCGCCCCTCGACGCGCTCCGTCAGATGCACACGACCGTGACCGACCCCTACTCGGGCGGCCGCAACTTCGTCGGGCACTTCGCGGTGCGCGAGTGGAACGTGGTGCCGGTCAGCTCGCCCATCGAGGTGCAGTACTCGGTGTCCATCGGCACGGGTCTCGCACAGCGCCGCCACGGCGGGCGCGGCATCACGATCGTGCAGGGCGGCGACGCGGGGACGGCCGAGGGCGACTTCGCGAGCTGCTTGATCTGGGCGAGCCGGCCGGGCGCCGAGCTGCCGATGCTGATCATCGTGACGAACAACCAGTGGGGCATCTCCACGCCCGCCGCGACGCAGCACGGCGAGCAGCACATCTCCGATCGGGGCAAGGCCTTCGGCATGCGCACGGCCATCGTCGACGGCAACGACGTGGAGGCGAGCTACTTCGCGATGAAGGAGGCGATGGAGTACGTGCGCACCGAGCGCAAGCCGTTCCTGCTCGAAGCCTACGTGTCGCGGCTGTACGGTCACTCCTCGTCTTCGGGCTCGAACCGCGTCGAGGACGAGGTCGACTGCCTCGACGTCATCGAGGCCACGCTCGCGCGCGCGGGTCTGCGCAGCCTCGAAGAGTCGGCGGCCCTGCGCGAGGCCAAGGCGGCCGAGATGGCCGAGCTCGCCAAGCAGGCCCTCAGCGAGCCCCAACCCGCCCCCGAGACGATCTGGGATCACGTCTTCGTGGAAGACGGCGCGAAGGGAGCGAGCTGATGGCGACGATGGTGCAGGCCGTGCGCATGGCGCTCCACGTCGGCGAGACAGAGCCTCGGCGTGACGGACATCTTCGGCGAGGACGTGGGGCCGCCCCTCGGCGGCGTCTTCACGGCGACCCAGGGCTTGCGGACGGCGTGGAACACGCCCCTCGACGAGCGCGGCATCGTGGGCGCGGCCATGGGCCTGGCGCTCGCAGGGCAGAAGCCCGTCGCCGAGATCCAGTTCTGTGACTACGCCTTCAACACCATCGACCTGCTCAAGCTGGCGGGCAACACGCTCTGGGCGTCGAACGGCATGTACAACGTGCCGATGGTGCTGATGACGCCGGTGGGCTCGGGCATCCACGGCAGCCTCTACCACTCCCATTCGTTCGACGCGCAGGCGACGCGCCTGCCGGGCTGGAAGATCGTCATGCCGTCACGGCCCGTCGACGCCTACGGTCTGATGCTCTCGGCCATCGCCGACCCAAACCCGGTGATGGTGCTGCTCCCGAAGGCGCTGATGCGCGTGAAGGCGGGGCCGGGCGAGCGCATCGAGGGCGAGCCGGCAGACGCGCGCGAGCTCGGCAAGCGCATCGACGCGCCCGTCGGCGACCGGAGCGGCTGGGAGCCGGACTGGCCCGATACCGCCCTGTCGTTCATCCCCATCGGCGAGGCGCGCACCGTGCGGCCGGGCGCCGACCTGACGGTCGTCACGTGTGGGCGGCTCGTGCAGGCGGCGATGCCGGCGCTGGAGACGCTTTGGGGCGAAGGCATCGACGCCGAGCTCATCGACCTGCGCTCGCTGCACCCCTACGACTGGGCGGCGATCGAGGCGAGCGTGCGCAAGACGGGCAAAGTGATCTTCTTGAACGAGGACACCGAGATCACGAACTTCGGCGAGCACCTGGTGCGCCGCACCGTCGAAGAGCTGTGGGACGTGCTCGCGGCGCCGCCCGCATTGCACGCCGGCAAGCACGTGCCAGGCATCGGCCTCGCCGAGAACCTGGAGTACGCCTCCGTGCCGACCACGGCATCGATCACCGACGCGGTGCGCGCCCTCGCCCGCGCCGTGCCGACAAGACGCGCCATGCCCCGCGCGCGCAAGCCCGCGCCCGCCATCCCCCTGAGCACCGCCCGTGAAGACTGGGACCTGGGCGACGCCCTCGCCCAGAGCTACGTCGCCCGCTGACCCCGGCGCGCCAAGCTCCCCGCCCGTTCCAAGCAAGTGAGCTTGACTACATTCTTCCCTCGCGCTTGCAGGCGGGGCTGGGGGAGGGTCCGACCGCGGCTAGCCGATGTGAGGCGCGGTCAAGCGGGCGGTGGTGCGACGTCGGGGATCCACGCGCGGGCGGGTTGGTTTACCCTTGGCAGGTGCGACGGGACGATCCGGATGTGTACGAGGTGCGGGGGCCGCCTGCCCTGCCCGCGCCTGCGGCGATCGTGATCGAGGCGCTCGGGTCGCTCGTCACCGAGGCGCGGCGCGCGCGCATCGAGGCCGTCGTGGACCGGCGCACCTTCGGGGTCGTGCCGGTGCTCGAGGAGATCACCGACCCGCACAATGCGTCGGCGGTGCTGCGCTCGGCCGACGCCTTCGGCGTGCAGCGCGTGCACGTGATCGAAGGGCCCCACGGGTTCAAGGCGGCCCGCGCGGTCTCGAAGGGCACCGACCGGTGGCTCGACGTGGTGCGCCACGCGAGCGCCGAGGCGTGCGTGCGGCGGCTCCATGCTGCCGGCTACCAGGTCTCGGTCGCCACCATGGGCGGCACGCTCTCGCCGTCGGATTTGGCCTCGCTCGACCGCGTCGCCCTCGTGCTCGGCAACGAGCACCGCGGCCCGAGCCCCGCCATGCGGGAGCTCGCCAACAGCACCTGCGCCATCCCCATGGCGGGCTTCGTCGAGAGCCTCAACGTATCGGTGGCCGCGGCGGTGCTGCTCTTCGGCGCCACCGCGGGGCGCGGCGGCGACCTGACGGATGACGAGCGCCAGGAGCTCGTTGCGCGCTACCTCATGGCGTCGGTGCGCGACGCCGAGCGCGCCGTGGCACAGCACATGGCCGCCCGATAGCAGCCCTCGGTCCACGGTCCTCGTCCCGCTCGCTGCATGGTGATCACGCGCGTACAATTGGTGAAGCGCGTGAGCTGCCCGCTCGCTGCACCCGCCGCCGATCAGACGGACACGGAGCACTGCAAATGTGCGGGCACGCGCGAACGATCGCGCGCTTTCGTACGGTCCCGGCGTTCGCCTGCACTGTCGGCGGATCGATCGCAGATAACATGTGATCGAGGCACCTGTCTGGCGGAGTCGAGTGCTACAACGAGGTCAATGCCCGACCCGTTTGCGAAGCGGTTTTTCGCCCTCTGGTCCTCCGCCGCAGCACTCCTGCTCGTGCCCTGTCTGTGCGGCTGCCCGGGCTCGCTGAACAACCCGGAGCAGTTCGTCGACGGAAGCACGGCCGCCGACCCCGAGGCCGGGGCACCCGACGCGGGCAAGGCGCCCCTGTGCGACATCGAGGCCGATGTATTCCAGGTCACGTGCGGGAGCGTGGCCTGCCACGGCCCACCCGGAGGCACGAGCATGCTGGACCTCACCTCGCCCGGCGTCGCCTCGCGCGTCGTCGGCGTCGCCTCGACGCTCTGCCCGGGCAAGACGCTCGTCGTCGCCGGCGACCCCTCGTCGAGCTACCTGATGGACAAGCTGAAGGGCACGCAGCCGAGCACGTGCGGCGCACGCATGCCGTACCTCATCGGGCCCCTCGACGACCACCAGATGAGCTGCGTCGAGGCGTGGATCGCCTCCCTCGGCGCAGGCGACGGTGGAAGCGTCGACGGTGGCGGCAGCGAAGCCGCGTCGCCCTTGGACGCGGGCGACGCCGATAGTGGATCCACGGCCGGCGACGCCGGCAGCGACGCGGGGGTGCCGTGATGCGCCACGCCGTGATGCGCGCCACAGTGCCGTGCACCTCGCTCGTCGTCGCGTGCGTGCTGGCAGCGATCGGCCTCGTCCCCGCCTCGGCCCACGCACAGCCCACGCGCGTCATCGTGCTCGACTTCGGCGGTCCGGGCGGCTCGCGCGTCCGGGCCATGGCGGTGCGCGCCCTGTCCGAGCAGGACGGCCTCGAAGTCGTGTCGCGGCGCGACGCCCGGCGCGCAGCGGATCGCCTCCACGCGCGGCTCGACGATGCGCGCGGCGTGTCCGCGGTCGCCGCCGAGGTGCACGCCCAAGCGCTCGTCGACGGCCGGGTCCGCCGATCCCATGGGCACTTTGTCGCGACCGTGCGCGTGCGCCGAGGAGCCGACGGCGAGGTGATTGGTCACGCGGAGTTGAGCGCGCTCCGCTCGCGCGACCTCGCCCGCACGGTGCGACGCGAGCTGTGGAGCCAGATCGGCGCGGCGCTGCAACAAACGCAGACGGCGGGATCGGCGCACGCATCCGACGACCCGCAGAGCGCCGACACGCGCGCGGACGTCGGGGCGAGCGATGCGCCCTCGAGCCCCGACGGCAACGCGACCCCGCGCGGTGAAGCGGGCATGCCGTCGACGGGTCACGAGGCCCCGATGGCGACGGGCGCCGGTACGAGCGCACGGGCCCACCCGGCCTTCGAGCTCGGCGGCGGCCTCGCTTTCGTCACGCGCAGCCTCGCCTACAACGACGACCTCTTCGGCCAGTTGCGCGCCTATGCCGTCCCGGGCGCCCCCGCCCTGCGCCTCGAGGCGGCCTTCTATCCCGGCGCCGCCGCGACAAGCGGCCCCCTCTCCTGGCTGGGCGTCACGGGTCAGTTCCAGTACGCCTTCGCCCTGAGCTCCGCGAACTCCACGGGCGTTCGCTACCCGACCTCCTTCATGGCCTGGTCCCTCGGCGCGCGCCTGCGCTTGCCCCTCGGCGCCCACGCGCTCGGCCTCGACGTGGCCTACGGACAAGAGAGCTTCCGCGTCGACGACGTCCAGTCCGCCGACCCCACCGCCAACACGACGCCCGGTGTGCCGAGCGTTCGCTACAGCTACGTGGAGGTCGGCCCCGACGCGACCCTGGCCCTCGGCGGTCGCGTGCGCCTGCGCATCCACGCCGGCTATCGGCACCTGCTGTCGATGGGCGACCTCAACGCGTCGAGCTGGTTCCCGCGCGCCACGGGCGCCGGTCTGTCCGGCGGCATCGGCTTCGGCTACCGCATCACGCGCGCCTTCGAGGCACGCATCGCCTTCGATGCGCAACGCTACTTCTTCGCGTTCAACCCGAAGCCGGGCGATCCGAGAGTCGCCGGCGGCGCGGTGGACCAGTACTTCTCGGGCAGCGTCGCCCTGGTCTTTCACCTGGACGGCGCGGGCGCAGCCGACGGGGCGAGGCGCACGAACACGAGCACGAACGGGAGCGCGAGCACCAGGCCCTGACCGCACGTACACGCCTCCGTGTCACGACGGACACGGGGCGACCAGGCCAAGCGCGCGGACGCTCGGGATTCGCCGTGCCACCGGCCCCCCTTCCCGGCGGCGGCCAGGCACGGCATTTGCGCCCGATCCCGACCATCGGTAAGTTCACGGGCCGAGGACGCGCCTCGGATCGCGACCGGCCGCGGAGCACGCGGCCGCCCCCCGCGTCGCTCCCCCTCTTCGATGGCTGACCACACCGCATCCCGCCGCCAGAGTGGACGCCGAAGCGGCCCACGCGGCGCCAAGCGTGGCGACAGCACGGGCCCCGGGCGCACCGTGCGGGACCGACCCACCGCGGGGCGCCGGCTGTGGCGCCTCATGCGCATCCTGCTCATCGGCGGCGTCGTCCTCGGGAGCCTGGGCGTGCTCGGGCTCGCGGGCATGTTCTGGTACTACGGGCGCGACCTGCCGACGGTCGCCGCGCTCAAGAGCTACCACCCGCCCCAGATCACGCGCATCGTCGACCGCCACGGCGAGGTGCTGGGCGAGGTGTTCGAGGAACGGCGCACCGTCGTCGGGATGAAGCGCATCCCGCGGGTGCTCGTGCTCTCGGTGCTCGCCGCGGAGGACGCGGACTTCTACCGTCACCCCGGCATCGACTACCCGGGCATCCTTCGCGCCTTCGCACGCGATGTGCTCCACGGCCACGTCTCCCAAGGCGCGAGCACCATCACGCAGCAGGTCGTCAAGCTCATGCTCCTCACGCCGCGCCGGACGATCTCGCGGAAGATGCGCGAGATGATCCTGGCACGGCGCCTCGAGAAGGAGCTGACCAAGGACCAGATCCTCCACCTCTACCTGAACACCATCAACTTCGGGCACGGCCGTTACGGCGTCGAGGAGGCGTCCCGCTACTACTTCGGCAAGGACGTGAGCCAGCTCAATCTGGCCGAAGCGTCGCTCATCGCCGGCCTCCCCCAGTCCCCCGGGCGGCTCTCGCCGCGCGACCACCCGGAGGCGGCGCGGCGGCGCCAGCGCTACGTCCTCGACCAGCTCGACAAGAAGCGCGCCGAGTACTGGCCCGACCTGACGCACGCCGAGAGATCGCGCAGGCGCGCCGGACGACGGTGCACCTCGCGCCGCCGCCCGAGAACAGCTCGCCCGCACCGGAGGTCGTCGCCATCGCGGAGCGGGTGCTGCGCGCGCAGGTCGGCGACACGGCCTACGCGCGCGGTGGCTACACGGTGCACACGACGATCGATGCGGGCCTCGAGCGGGCCTCCCGCCACGCCCTGCGCGCGGGGCTCGAGGCGATCGACGCACGCCACGGCTACCGGGGACCGCTCCACGCCCCGAAGCCGTCGCGCCGCCACCACCACCACCTGCCGCCTCCGCCGCCTCACGTCGACGCGCTGCGCACGGGCAAGGGCTACGTCGGGGTCGTGACCGGCGCCGACGACGCGGCGGGGGTGCTCCGGCTCGACGTGGGCGGGCACGAGGCGCGCGTCGACATGTCGGGTGAGGCACGTTACAATACGAACGGCCTGCCACCGAGCCGCTTCGCAGAGGTCGGAGCTCGCGTGCACGTGTCGATCCTGCACGTGCCGTCGGCCGACGACCCGGACGAGCCCGCCACGGCGCGCCTCGAGCTCGGCCCCGGAGGGGGCGGTTGTCGTGATCGATCCACGCACCCGCGACGTGCTCGCCCTGGTCGGCGGCTACGAGACCGCGCCGGGCTTCGATCGCGCGACCCAGGCCCTGCGCCAGCCGGGCAGCTCCTTCAAGACGATCGTGTACGCCTACGGCATCGAGAAGCACCGTTACACGCCGGCCACGCTCGTGCTCGACGCGCCCGTCGTCTACGACCAGTGGAAGCCGCACAACGACGAGATGTGGCACTTCGAGGGCGCCGTCCGGCTGCGCGAGGCGCTCGCCGAGTCGATCAACCTGGTCGCGATCCGCGTCATCGACGACCTGACGCCGCCCAGGATCGTCGACTTCGCCAAGCAGCTCGGCGTCACCTCGCCCCTCGATCCGTCCCTCGCCCTGGCCCTCGGCGCGAGCGAGGTGCGCCCCATCGAGATGACCAACGCCTATACGACCTTCGACGCGGGCGGGCGCTGGGCACCGACGCGCCTCATCGCGCGCATCGACGGGCCAGGGGGCAAGCCCGTGCCCTTGCCGGCCGCCGAGCCGCCGCGCGACGTCATGTCGCCCGCAGGCGCGTACGTCGTGACCAGCATGCTGACGAGCGTCGTGCAGGAGGGGACCGGCGTCGCCGCCCGGCGCCTGCACCGGCCGGCCGCCGGCAAGACGGGCACCAGCAACGACGCGCGCGACGCCTGGTTCGTCGGCTTCACGCCGAGCGTCGTGTCAGGCGTGTGGGTCGGCTTCGACGACCACCGTCCCCTCGGTCGCCGCGAGGAAGGCGCCCGCTCCGCGCTGCCGGTGTGGATCGACGTGATCCGGGCGGCGGTCGGCGATCGGCCGGCGACCGACTTTCCGGTGCCGAGCGGCGTGGTGAACGCGCACATCGATCCCAAGACGGGCAAGCTCGCGTACCAAGGGATCGGACGGAGCGATCGACGAGGTGTTTCTGCCGGGGACGGAGCCGACCGAGACGGCGCAACCGCCCGACGTGGTGGACGCGAGCACGTTCCTGATGGAGCAGGTCGGCGGTGGTGGCGGTCCGGGAGCGAACGGCGGCCCTGGGGGCGCGGGCGGCACCGCGCACGATGCCAATGCGCACGCCGGGGGTGACGACGCCGCCGCGCCCCGGGGAGCCACGCCGTGAGCGCTCTCGGACGCGCGCTGGGCGCACTCGTCTCGGCGATGCTCCTCCTCGTGCCCGGCGTGGCCGTCGCCCAGCATCCGCGGGCCGTGGTCTCCGCACCCGACGACCAGACCCTCCTCGACACACTCGCCGCGCGGGTCGCCGCACGCATGGGAGACGCCCTCGCGCACGCGCCCGACGAGAGCCGCCTCTTGCTGATCGTCGACGACGCACTGCCCGCGGACGCTCCCGAGCGGGACGCCTTCATGACAGCCCTCGGCGCGCCCCTGCTCACGCGGTTGCACGCAGACGGACGCTTCAGCGCCGTGCAACGAGAGAGCGGCGGTCATGGCTCGGAGGCTGTGACGCTGCAGCGCGCCGCCGTGCGCGGGTTCGACGCGGTCGCCACCCTCCGCGCCGCCGTCGACGGCCAGTTCGTGTCCATCGACGGGGTCGCCTTCGACCTGGGCGGCCACGGCTTCGGCGCCGCCCTCGCGCCGCATCCGCGACGGCTCGGCGGCGTCATGCTGCGGGCGCGTCTCGACGCCCAGCTCCGCACCTACGTGGGCGCCCTGCCGCGTTTGTCGCCGAGCACGATCGTGGCCCGCGCCGCCGCCCTGCCCGCGCGCGGCTACCTCGCCATGGCTGCGGGCGATCTCGATGGGGACGGCCGCACCGAGGAATCCTCCTCGTGCGACGCTCGGCGGTGGACGTCGTGCGTCTCGCCGCCGCGACCGCCGGCCTGCGCGTCGACACGGTCGCGACCGCACCCCTGCCCTCCGTCGCCCACGCGCCCTTCCCGGCCCGCCGCTCCTTCGGCACCGCGGTCTTCGAGGACGACGGCTCGGTGCTGGTGCGCCTCAGCGACGACGCGTCGGCGCTGCGCGTGCGACTCACCCACGGCGCGCTCTCGGTCGACGCGGTTCCCGGGCCCTGCCCCGCCGATGCGTTTCCCCTGCACGACGCCTGCGCCACGCCCGTGGTCGGTCGCGACTGGTTCGCCGAGCAACTCGCCGCGCCAGCCGGCGCCACCGCGCCCCGGGCCGCGCCCTACGGTTTCTACGCCCGCGTGCGACGGGCCGTACGCCAGCCGGACGGAACGGTGCAACCCTTCGAGGCGATCGTCACGCCGCGCGGCCGCCTCGTCGTGCGCACCGCCCACCGGGTAGGCGGCGCCGCGGGCTACGGCGCGGCCCTGGCCATCGCCGACGTCGATGACGACGGCTGGCCCGAGCTCTTGACCAGTCCCGCGGCGGCGGTCGGTGATGGCGACCGCCTCGCGGTCGTGCGGGTGCGCGCCGACGGCGCCCTCGTCGCCGTGTGGCACTCGGAGCCCCTGGCCGGCTCGGTGATGCTCGCCGGCAATGCGGACCTGAGCTCGGACGGCACCCGGGACCTGATGGCGGTCGAGGAGCCCGCGCCCGACGCCGACGCGAGCGCGAAGGCGCGGCTGTGGGTCATTCGATGAAACGGCTCGGGCGGGGCGTCGTGCTCGTCGGCGTGCTCTGTGCGGTGCTCGGCGCCGGCGTCCCCGCGCATGGAGCGCTGCCGCCCGCCTACGGCGGCTCGCTGCACCTGCCGGCCCCCGAGCCCCTCGCCACCATCGACCCGACCGAGCCCTCGGGCCCCCTCGCCGCGGCCCTTGCCGCCGCGGTCTTCGACACGCTCTACCGGGTCGGGCCGGAGGGAACGGTCGTGCCCTCCCTCGCCGACGCCATGCCGACACTCGAAGGCGACGTGGCGACGGTGCACCTGCGCCCCGGTGTCCGACGCCAGAACGGCCGCGCGCTGCACGCCGAGGACGTCGTTCGAATCGCTCACCCGCGCCGCCGGCGCGCCCCTCGCGGGATGGCTGCTCTCACCGATCGCGAAGCACGACGGAGCGCTCGACGTGCAGGCCGTCGGGGACGACGCGATCGCGTTCCACCTCACGCGCGAGGACGTGGACCTCGCCCGCCTCCTGTCGGCCGCACCCCTGGCCATCGTCGCCGATCGCGATCCCTCCCGCCACAGCGCCGGGACCGGTGCCTTCTTCGTGCGCACGAGCGGCGGTGCGCTCGACCTGCGCGGCTTCCGGCGTGCGGCCGCGGGCGCGCCCCGGCTCGACCACGTGCACATCGATCCGCCGCGCACGCGCGAGGACGAGCTTCGCAGCTTCGAGCTCGGGCGCATCGACGCGTCGTTTTACGGGACGAGCCTCTACGGCGGTGGCCCGGTGCGCCCGGCCATCGGCACGCCGATGCCCGTGGTCGCGCCCGTGTTGCTCGTGCCCAATCGCGCGGCGGGTCCGCTCCACGACGGCGCCGTATGGGCGGCGGTGGCGCACGCGATCGATCGCCACCGCCTCGAGCGGATCGGCCTGTCCGCGAGCACGACCCTCGGACCCTCGCTTCCCGCGCCCGCGCTCTCTGCCCCCACGCCCCACGTGTCCCGGGGCCTTTCCTTGCACATGCCGGTGCGCACCGGGGACGCCTTCGCAGGGCGCCTCGCCGAAGCGCTCGCCGGACTACTCGACGAGGCGGGCATCGCGCTCACCGTCGATCACCTGACGCCCGACGCCTACCGCGCGGAGCTCCGCGCGAGCCGCTGGGACCTGCGCATCGCGACCGTGATGCCGCCCCTACCCGGACCGACGGCGCTCGTCGCCGCCGCCTTCGCCGCGACGGGCCAGGACGACGAGGCACGCGCTCTCGCGTCGACCGGCCTCACCGACCCCGCGACCGGCCGCGCCGCTGCACCGCGCCTCGCGGCCCTCGTCCTCGGTCGGCGGCGCGACACGATCTATCACCGCGCCGACCTGCAAGTGACCTTCGACGCCCTCGGGCGCCTGGACCTGCCCGACCTGTGCTACGCCCGCGGCTCGGACGGCTCGTTGCCGTGATTACATTCGATGCCACCGCCTCCCCGACCTCGCGACAGGGTGGCCGACCCGTGAAGGACCTCCCGTGACCAGCCTGCGCCTGCGCGTCGTCATCGCGGTCGTCCTCGCCGCCGTGGTGCCCGTCGTGGCCCTCGGCGGGTGGGCACGGGCTACCGTGCAGCAGGACACGCGACGCGAGTACGACCGGCGGCTGACGGCGACGGTCGGCGCGGCAGAGCACCGGGTGAGCCAGCGCATCGCGAGCGATCGGCGCGCCGTCGGTCGCCTCTGCGAGAGCGACTTCGTCATCGACCGGCTCCTGCTCGACATGGCCGCAGGCCGCTTCGGCCCGACGCGGCAGGACGAGCTGTCGTCCATGCTGCCCCCGCTCATGCGCTCCCTCGGGCTCGACACCCTCGAGCTGCTCGACGGGCGCGAGGGCGAGCCGTCGGGCCGCATCCTCGCGTCGGCGCACTTCCCTGGACGGGCGGGCGGTCGCGACGAGGCCCTGCTCGGCGACTCGGCCCGCGCCGCCGGCCGCCCCTTCGTGCGACAGGTGCGCGTGCGCGACGAGGGCACGACCCGCAACGCCCGCGGTCTGCTCACCGCGTGCGCGGCCGAGCGCTACGGCGTGCGGGTCGTGGTGGTGGGCGGCCGCTTCCTCGGCGACGGGTACGCCACGGACCTGCTCGGCGACGTGACACCGGTGCACCTCGCCCTGACGGACGGTGGACGCCCGGGCGGCATGCCCTGGAAGGGCGAGCGACGCGAGGTGCACGTCTTCCGCAGCGCCGCAGGCAGACCCGCCGCACGCCTGGTGGCGGCCATCGACGAGGCGCCCCTACGCGCACACCTGGCGCGACTCGACCGCGGCTTCCTCATCGCCGGCGCTCTCGCCTTCGCGGGCGCGCTCCTGCTCGGGACCATCCTCGCCCTCACCCTCGGCCGGCCCCTGCGTCAGCTCGAGACCGCGGCGAGCCGCGTGGCGAGCGGCGACCTGCAGTCGATGATCGACGTCACCTACGGCGGGGAAGTGGGCCGGGCGCTCGGTGCGTTCAATCGCATGACCGAGGAGCTCCGGGGCACGCGCGCGCGCCTGCTCCGGGCCGAGCGTATCGCCGCATGGCGCGACATCGCCCGCCGCATCGCCCACGAGATCAAGAACCCCCTTTCGCCGATCCAGGTCTCCATCGAGACGATGCGCAAGACCTACGCGAAGAAGCACCCCGACTTCGACGAGATCTTCGAAGAGTCGACCCTGACGATCCTCGAGGAGGTCGAGCGCCTCAAGCGCATCGTGACCGAGTTCAGCAACTTCGCGCGCCTGCCGCGCCCGCGTCCCACGCCCCTCGACCCGCGCGAGGTGATCGACCACGTGGCGAGTTTGCACATGGGCGGCGAGGTGGCGCTCGAGGTGGACGCGCCCGAGGCCCTGCCGACAATCCGGGCCGACCGGGAGCAGATCACCCAGGTGCTGGTGAACCTCGTGCAGAACGCGGTGGACGCGGCGAAGGCAGCGCACCCCGAGGGCGGCGGCCACGTGCGGATCACGGCGCGACCGGGCGACGGGGGCGGCGTCGACATCACCGTCGACGACGACGGTCCGGGCATCCCGCCCGAGGATCGCGACCGCATCTTCGAGCCCTACTACACGACCAAGTCCCACGGCACCGGTCTCGGCCTCGCCATCGTGCACCGCATCGTCGACGACCACACCGGCACACTCCGGGTCGACGCCTCGCCCCTCGGCGGCGCCCAGATGCGCATGCACCTCACCGCCGAGGGCCCGCCGCCCGAAGCCGACGTCTCCCAGACCGACGCGGCCGTCCCCCTGGTCCGGCGCCGCCAGGGGTAGCGCGCCTCCGAACGATGCCGCCTCCGCGGCGACGGCTCCGGTCCTTCGGCATTGACGGCCTCGCACAGTGACCGACAATCGGGAGCGATGACCGCCGCCGCCAGCCCGATCGCCGTCGTCGCGGACCGAGCTCCGGCGCGGCGCGGACGACTCGTCGAGCTGCTCCTCGTCGGTGGATTGACCCCGCTCCTCTTTCCGCTCTCGTGGCTACTGCGAAGGTGGCTCGGGCTCGACGAGGCCGAGCTCGTGGTGGGCTTCACGATGTTTCAGGCGGCCCATCTCATCAACGACCCGCACTTCTCGGTGACCTATCTGCTCTTCTACCGGGACTTCCGGCGGCGCGCGTTCGGCAGCACCTTTTCGTCCGTTCAACGTCTGCGCTACCTCGCCGCTGGCGTCCTCGCTCCCTTGCTCCTGGCCGGCTGGGCCATCGTTGGGCTTTCGACCCGATCGGCGCCGACGCTGGGCCTTCTGATCCAGCTGATGTTCTTCCTCGTGGGCTGGCACTACGTGAAGCAGGGCTTCGGCGTCATGGTGGTCCTGTCTGCGCGCCGCGGAATCCGATTCAGTGCCAAGGAACGGGGCGTCATCCTCTTCCACTGTTACGCCGGCTGGGCCTATGCGTGGGCCAATCCCTACGACCCCGGCCACCTCGCCGAACAGAAGGGCGTCGTCTATCGGACGGTCGCCCATGCCACGTGGCTCGAGCCCCTGGCGCTCGTCGTCGTGAGCCTGTCGACCCTCGCCCTCATCGTGGTGCTGGCGCAGAAGGTTCGACGCGAAGGGCCGCTGCCACTGCTCACGCCCCTGACCGCCCTGCTCTGCAGCGTCTGGGCCTGGTTGGTGTTCTCGAGCATCGACCCCCTGGTCATCTACGTCGTGCCGGCGCTGCACGGGCTGCAGTACCTCTACTTCGTGCGCCTCATGAAAGGGAATCGCGCCAAGGAGCGGCAAGGGCCACCTTGGTTCGAAGCCCCGGTTGCAACGCGTCTTTTGTTGCTCGCCTTCAGCGCCATCGCGCTCGGGTGGCTTCTCTTCCGGGGCCTACCGCCTGCGCTCGACGACCTCTTCGCGCTGCACGGCCCCCACCTCGGCGCGACCCCGTTCTTCGCTGCCATCTACGCCCTCGTGAACCTCCACCACTACTTCATGGACAGCGTGATCTGGCGGCGCGACAACCCCGAAACCCGCTACCTGGCCCTCTAGCCGCTCCGAGCCCCATCCGGCCGCTTCCCTCGAAGCGTGCGCGTACTCGGAGCGCGCACGACGGCCCCCGGAGCTCGGCTCTGGCGATAGACTCGGTCGACATGGGCGGACGCGGCAACGCGCCCGCGCCCAAGACCCGACCCCTCCCGGGTGTCCCCATGCAATCTGCGTGTCTCCCCGTCTCACCTGCTCGTGCATCCTCTTCCTGTGCGCCCTCGCCGCCTGCGACGGGGGCGGGGGTGGCTCGGTGCGTGCCGAGTGGGCCGACGCCCAGCGGCGTTTCCACCACGGCGATCTGACCGCCCACGCCCGCTGGATCCGCATCCCGCGCGCCACGCCAGAGGGTCGACGTGCCCGCAGCCTGCTCGCCTCCGCCGACGCGCACTACCGCACCGGCCTGCGCGAGCTGCGCCAAGGCGACCCGCGCGCCCGCAGCGAGTTCGAGCGTGGCCGCGCCACCGCGCCCATCGACCCGGCGCTCTACCTGCCCCTCGCCCGCCTCTACACGAGCCGCCACCTCCCGGACCGCGCCAAGGAGTTCTATCTGAAGTTCCTCGCCGGCTGCCCCGACCACCCGGAAGCGCCGGCCGCGCGCCGTGCCCTGCGCGCCCTCGACCCGGAGCTCGCCGCGGTCCTGCCACCGCCCCACGACCACCTCGTGCCGCCCTGGCTCGCGGGCGCCCTCGCGGGCCTCGCCCTCGCCCTGAGCGTTGTGCTCTCGCTACGCCTGTTCCGCGGGCGCGGCGTCTCCCTCGAGCGCCTCGCACAAGACAGCCCCGAGCTGCACCCGGCCATCGCCTACCTGATCGGCGTGCTGCGTCACGAGCTGCTCAAGCACCGGATCGGCGCGGTCGCCGACGTCCTCGCCGCCCTCGCCCGCGGCGAAGCCACCGACGCGCAGCGCGCCTTCCTGCGCCATCGCCTCTTCGGCGGCGTCCCCCTGCGCGAGGCATGGGAAGGCCACCTCCAAAGCTTCGAGCGTGCCCTCGGACCGCGCCTCGACCTCCGACGCGACCGTCGCTTTCGCGCGGCTGGCCGTTCCATCCGCACGCTCGCCGTCCTCGAGCGAAGAGGGAGCGCGGCCTGGGATGGCGACGCACGCACGGCACACCGGCTGTTGCGCGCACACGCGCGCCTCCGCGACCTCGACCGGGAGCTCGGCGCCCTCGTCGCGGAGCTGGTGCGCACGCGCGTCGACGACGCGTTCCTCGAACAGGTGTGGCAGGAGGTGCGCGGCGAGTACGCGGCCGGCAGCGTGAAGCTCGACGAGGTGGTGCTCGCCGAGGTGCCCGAGCCCGTCGAGGTGGAGGTGTTCCACGTCGACCTCCTGGTCGTGCTCAAGAACATCGTGCGCAACGCGGTCCTGGCGGTGGGCGAGGACGCGCCGCCGCGCCGCGTGGGGCTCGACGTGCGGGTCGACCTCGAGCCGACGGGCGAAGAGGTGGTGCGCCTTCGCGTGCGCGACAGCAGTGCGACGCCCCTGTCCGAAGACGCCCTCGACGGACGCCGCGTCGAACGGGGCCTCGGCCTCGTGGCGACGGCCCTCGCGCGCTACGACGGCGCCATCGAGATCGAGCCGCCCGCGGGCGGCTGGGCCAAGGGAGTGACCGTGCGGTTCTTCCGCGCCCTCGACGCGGCGTGATCGCGTCCCTGCGCATCGGGGTGGGGCGTGGGCGCGGAGCGCTGGTAGGATGGGTGGCATGCGCCGGCTCCTGGTGATCGAGGACGGCCACGAGTACGAGGAGTTCGCGCGCCTCTTCCTCGGGGACGCCTTCGAGGTGTGTGCGGTCCACTGCGCCGCCGAGGCCCTCGCCCGCGTCGGCGAGCAACCGGTCGACGCCCTGCTCATCGACCTGCGCTTCAATCGGGCGCCACCCGAGACGCTCGTCGGCGACGTCGACGAGACGGCACGGCGCCTCTTCGGCGGCGATCGGGAGCGGGCCGTGCGCTACCTCGAGGACCAGCAGGGCACGCTCGTGCTGGCGGCGCTCCGGGAGGCCGGCTGCGATGCGCCCGCGGTCTTCGTCCACGACTTCGCGCCGCGCCGCCTCGAAAACCTGCGCCGCCTCTACGGTCGGGTGGACGCCGTGGCGAGCTTCGATGCGGCGTGCATCCGCGCGGCGATCGAGGGCGCGGCGTGACGGGCGACGACGGCTACGGGCGCGCGGTGTCGGCCCTCGCCCACGACGTGGGCAAGTACGTGGCGCGCACCGCGAAGAACGTGTCGGGCAATCCGAACGCCGCCCTACCCGAGGTGCTGATCTCCATGCTCGTCCGCGACCTCTTCGCCCTCGACGGAACGCGCCCGGCGTCGGCCGTGCTCGAGGAACGCGCCCGGGCCCACCCCCGCCTCACAGCCGATGCGCGCGTGACCTCGGCCCGTGCGCGCCTCGCGGAGGTGGACGCGCTCGAAGCCCGGGTCCGCGCAGGCCAGCCCGAGGCGATCCGCCAGGCCTGCGCGGCAGCCCGTGAGGTGGAGTCCCTGCTCCGGGCCCTCGCACGCGACGCGGCGGAGGAGCGATGAACGAGCGCGCACCGCGACTGCTCGTCGTCGACGACGGCGACCGCCACATCGAGCTCGCCCACGCGTTGCTCCGCGACTACGACTACATCACGCGCTGCGAGCTGCCCGGCCCCTGCTGGCAGTGCGCGCACCGCCCGGGCTGCACCCTGACCCACGCCCACGACTGGGCCGAGACCGAGCAGGCCCTGGTCCGCCACCCGGACGTGGACGCGGTGCTGCTCGACGTCGCCTTCGACCTCCCGGTCGAGCGTCTGTTGCCCCTGCCCGACGAAGACGAAGCATCGTCGTCCGAGGGCGACGGTCTCGAGCGGCGCCGCCGCCTGCAGGGGCTGTCAATCCTGCACCGACTTCGCCGCACGCGCGGCGCCCTGCCCGTGGTGCTCATGACCTCGCGCGAAGAGCTGCGCCTCGAGCACGCCGAGGGCGCCCTCGTCGCCGACGAGCTGGTGACGCTCGCGGGCGAGAGCGCCTTCGACGCGCGCGCCCTCGGGCTCCTGGTCGAGCGCGTGCTCGCGCGGACGCGGGAAGCGGGCGAGGCGGGGGGCTTCCGGTGGGGCCGCTCGCAGCCCATGGCCCGCCTCCGCCGCGATGCCGAGACCCTGGCGCGCACCTCCCTGCCCATGCTGCTCCTCGGCGAGACCGGCACGGGCAAGAGCGCCCTCGCCGAGCGCGTGATCCACGCGGCGAGCGGGCGTGACGGTCCCTTCGTCGCGGCGGACCTCTCGGCCATCCCGGAGACCCTGGTCGCCGCCGAGATGTTCGGTACCGTCCGCGGTGCCTTCAGCGGCGCGGTCGATCGACCCGGCCTGTTCCAGCGGGCCCACGGCGGGACGCTGTTGCTCGACGAGATCGGCAACCTGCCGCTCGACGTGCAGCGCATGCTCCTGCTCACGCTGCAGGACCGCCGCGTCACCCGCCTCGGCGACGGCGCGATGCGGCCCGTGGACGTCAAGCTCGTCGCCGCGACCAACACGGACCTCGGCGCCGCCGTCGCGGCCGGCACCTTCCGCGCCAATCTCTACGCGCGGCTCAACCCGTCGGCGGCCCTGCGTCTGCCGCCGTTGCGCGATCACATCGAGGACCTCGAGCCGCTCATGGGCGCCTTCGTCCGCCGCACCTTCGCCGCCGGTCCCGATCGGGGGTTGCTCGTCGACTACCTCGCGCGAGCCGGCCTCGACGGCGCACCCCGCGCCGACCTCTCCGTCGGCCGCGCGACAGCACAGGGCGAGGGCGTCGTCTTCGTCCTGCCGCGTGGGACCCTCGGGACCCTGCGCGCCCATCGTTGGCCGGGCAACGTGCGCGAGCTCGAGCTGCTGGTCGCGAGCGCGTCGATCTTTGCCCTCGCCGATGCCCTGCACGCCGCGGAGAAGGGTCGGTCCACGCGCGCGGCGACCGCCCGCACGGTGCCGATCCCGGCGCGCCTGGTGCGTGAGCTGCTCGACGGAGGCGGCGCGACGCCCGTGGGCAGCCAGACGAGAGCGCGTGGCGCGAGCGGCGCGACGGTACCGCTCGCGGTGCATCGGAGCGCGCGCCTACAGGACGTGGCGCGCGACCTCGAACGGGCTCTGCTCGAGCGACTTTTCGAGGAGACCAGCGGCGACTTCGCGGCCATGGCGAAGCGCTTGCTCACCGGGGACGCCGACACCAACGCCCGCCGCGTGCGCCTGCGCTTCAACCAGCTCGGCCTGCGCGTGCGCGGCCGTGGCCAGGGGAAGAAATAAGTCTTCTGTTAATAGAAGATACATTCTATCCATAGGAGCTTATGACGTCGCGCGCCCACTAATTCGGGCGCTTTCTGGCTGGCGCGGCAAGTGCATTGCTGTGTCTCCGACCGGGCGAACGAGCCCGAGGAGGAGACCATGACGAAGATCCGGACGGACCGGAACGAAGCGAGCGTGATGACGGCCCTGGCCGAGCTGCGGCAGATCGAGGCCGAGCGCCAGGCGAAGGATCGAGCGAGAGCCGAGGCGGCAGCCCAGCGACAGGCGGAGCGCGAGGCGGAGACCCGTGCACACGAGGCCCGCGACCACCGCGTGGCGGAAGCCGAGGCGCGCCTGCGCGTGGAAACCGATCTCCGTGCGCGGGACGCCGAGGCCGAGCGACGCCTCGCGTCGCTGCGCGCCGAGCTCGCCGCGGTGCAAGCCGAGCGCGAGCGCATGCACCTTCGCATGCTGGAGGTCGCTGCGACGAACGGCGCACCGGATCGCGCGGGCGGTCGGGGCTGGGCCATCGCCTTCGGCGCCGCAGCGGTCGTGGCGGCGGGCCTCGCGCTCCTACTCGCGCTCCGCCCGACGACCCCAGCGCCCGCACCCCTCCCGTCAGCCCAGACCATGACGCCCCCATCGGACGCGCCGCCGGTTCCGACGACGGCAACGCCACCCCCACCGTCGACCGATCCGATCGCCACCGCGGCGACCACCGCGCCTGCCGCGACGCCGCCCCCGCAAGGCCACGCGCCCACGCATCGCCTTCGACGCCCGGGCGTCCACGGGCACTCCGGGCACGGCCACAGGCCGCCCGACGACGACCCGCTCGGCCGCCTCGTCCATTGCGGCGACGACCCGACCTGCGGCATCGACCCGTGACGTGCGCCGCGGCCAGCCCGACGCAAGCGCCGCTGCTATGCTTCGGCTCCCATGCGCCCTCCGCTCGATGGAACCATCCTCGTCACCGGTGCGTCGTCCGGGATCGGCCGCGAGCTCGCACGGCAGCTCGCGCCACGGGCCGGCGCGCTCGTCCTCGTCGCACGGCGCACCGAGCGGCTCGAGGCCCTGGCCGACGAGCTGCGCGCGAAGCGAGCCGACTTGCCCGTCCATGTCGAGCCCTGCGACCTCTCGGATGCGGCGGCCGTCGACGCGCTGCTCGCACGCGTGGAAGAGCGTGCCGGCGCGGTCGACGTGCTGGTCAACAACGCGGGGCTCGGCGACTTCGGCGTCTTCGACCTGAGCGACTGGCCGAAGGTGCGCGCCATGATCGACCTCAACGTGACGGCCCTCGTGTACCTGACGCATCGCCTCGTCCCCGCCATGGTCGCGCGGCGCCGCGGGGGCATCCTCAACGTCAGCTCGGGCTTCGGCCTGTCGTTCTTGCCGGGGTTCGCCGCCTACGTCGGCACCAAGCACTTCGTGACGAGCTTCACCGAATCGTTGCGGCTCGAGGTGCAGCCCGAGGGCATCGTCGTCACGCAGGTCTGTCCCGGCCCCGTCGCCACCGAGTTCGAGGAGAACGCGGGCAACTTCAGCGAGATGTCGCCGCCCTTCGAGATCAGCCCGGAGCGCTGCGCCCGCTCTGCCCTCGCCGGCTTCGCCCGCGGCCGCGCGCTCGTCGTGCCCGGCATCGCGATCCGCCTCCTGCTCGCCTTGGGCGCCTTCACGCCGCGTTGGATGCTGCGCCTGCTCTTCGCGCCCTTCGCCCGCCGCATCCGCCGCGCCCAGCGGAAGAGCCGGGAAGCAGCGACGGCGTGAGGGGCGAGACGCCCGGGGCGGGAGCGCAGGGCACGACGCCGACGCACGGACGCGTCGGACGCCTTGCGCCGGACTCGGGAGCGGGGTCCGCGCGGGGCCCTACTCGCTCGGCATGCCGTAGGCCTTGAGCTTGCGCTGCAGGGTGCGGCGGTCGATGCCGAGGGCCGCCGCCGCGCGCGTCACGTTGCCGTCCATCTGCAAGAGGACCTGGGCGATGTGGGCGCGCTCGACCTCGGCCAGGCTGCTCGTCGGCGCCGCCGTCACGTCCGGCGCGGCGGCGCGCTCGGAAGCGCCACCGCCCGCGTGGGCGAAGACGCTCGCCGCGATCATGCGCCGCGTCAGGTCGCCGTCGATCACGTCGCCGTCCGCGAAGAGGGCCGCGCGGCGAAGGACGTTGAGCAGCTCGCGCACGTTTCCGGGAAAGGCGTAGGCAGAGAGCGCACCGCGCGCGTCGTCGCTCAGGTGCCGCACGTGGCCCCCAATGCGCCCGAGCAGGTGCTCCGCCAGCATCGGGATGTCCTCGCGCCGCTCGCGCAGGGGCGGAACGAGGACCGGGAAGACCTGCAAGCGGAAGAAGAGATCTTCGCGGAAGCGGCCTTCCTGGGTCTCGCGCCACAGGTCGCAGTTGGTGGCCGCCACGATGCGTACGTCGACCGCCACCTCGCCGGCCTCGCCCACCGGCCGGATGGTCCGGCTCTCGAGGGCGCGCAGGAGCTTGGCCTGGCTGCCGACGGGCAGCTCGGCGACCTCGTCGATGAAGAGGGTGCCGCCGCTCGCTTCCCGGAACAGGCCCGGCCGGTCGCTCGTCGCGCCGGTGAACGCGCCCTTCTTGTGGCCAAACAGCTCGCTCTCGAAGAGGTCCTTGGGCACGCAGGCGGCGTTGAGCGCGACGAAGGGCCCACGCGCGCGCCGGCTCGACAGGTGGATGTGGCGCGCCACCACTTCCTTGCCCGTGCCGGTCTCACCGTACACGGCGACGGTCTCGTCGGTCGGCCCCACGCGCGCGATGAACGCCCGCACCTGCTCGATGGCCGCGCCCGCGCCGATGAGGGGCGGCACCAGCTCGCCCTCCGCCGCGCCACGTGCACGCTGCTGCTCCGCCATGGCCTGCTCGAGGAGCGGCGCGAGCACCTCGGCGTCCACGGGCTTCTCGAGGAACGAGAAGGCACCGAGCTTCATCGCCTCGACGGCGGCCTGCACGGTGCCGTGACCGGTGAGCACCGCGATGCGCGTCGGCGAGCTTCCGCGACGGCGCAGCACGCCGAGCCCGCCCATACCCTCCATGCGCAGATCGAGCAAGGCCACGTCGGGTGGGCTCGGCCCCTCGAGGGCGACGAGCGCCTGCTCACCGCTCGACGCCTCGGACACCTCCCAGCCGAGCCGGCGGAGCGCCTTCGACAGGGCGAAGCGCAGCGCGGCGTCGTCGTCGATGATGAGGACGCGGCCGGTCATCGCACGGGACGTTGGGACAGGAGGGAGTCGGGGGCAAGCCCCGAGGGCGACCCGGCACCGAGCCGCACGACCGCTCGCGTACCACCTTCCTCGCGCGGCTCGAGATCCAGGTCGCCGCCCATCGCCTGCACCAGCATGTACGAGGTGTAGAGGCCGAGCCCCGTGCCCTGCCCGGGCGGCTTGGTCGTCGCGAAGGGCTCGAAGAGGCGCGACCGCACGTCGGGGTCGATGCCCGAGCCGTCGTCCTCCACCACGAGCTCCACGCGCGGCCCATCCCGCCGCGCCGCGATGTGCACGGTGCCCTCGGGCGCGTCGCGCACCGCGTCGTAGGCGTTCTGCAGGAGGTTGACGAGCACCTGCATCAGCCGGTCCGGATCCGCCACGACCGACAGGGCGTCGACACCGTCCCCCACCTCCACGCGCGGCCCCTCGCGCACGCCCGCGAAGACGAGCGCGCGCGCCCGTTCGACCACCGCCGCCAGGGGCACCGCTCCATCGATGCGCGTTCGCACCAGGTCGCCTCCCGCGAGCAGCGACTGGGTGATGCGCCCGAGCCGCCGCGTCTCGTCGTGCACGAGGGCGGCCGACTCGTCCAGATCGGCGACCACGTTCGCCGGCGCGCGATCCCCGAGGTCGCGCAGCGCCGCGCGCATGTCCACGGCGAGCGTGCGGACCGTCGCGAGGGGTGTGTTGAGCTCGTGGGCCACGCCCTGGGCGACACGACCGAGGCTCGCGAGGCGCTCGGAGAGCATGAGGCGACGCTCCGCCAACGTAGCCTGGGTGCGGTCGACGTAGAGGTTCATGACACGCGACTCGCCCCCGCGTTCGTGCGACAGGGGAAAGGCCATCATCTCGTAGACGCGCTCGATGCCGTCGACGGGCGCGGCGAAGCGGCAGCGACCGGCCTCACCGCGGTGAAGCGCCTCGTGCACCGGGCACACGCCGGTCACGTCGCGCTCGCAGGCGCGCTCCTCGCCGGGACAGCGCCACGCGTCGGCCACGTGTGGGGGCGACGACAGCTCCTCGGCGCGCTTGTTGCGGAAGAGGACGTGGCCCTCCGTGTCGACCACCTCGAGGCCTGCCTCGAGCTCGTCGAGCGTGTTCGAGAGCAGCTCGTATTCGAGGGCGGCCCGGTCGCGCGCGCGGGCGAGGGCCTGCTCCCGGTCGTGCAGCTCGCGCACCGCGTGGGTGACCAGATAGGCCACGGCACCGACGGTCGTCGTGAAGGCCGCGACCTGCGCGATGCCTTCCCACGGCGGCACCGGGTTCCACACGCCGATGCGCAGCACCGGCACGACGCGCGTCAGCTCGAGCAGCAGCGTGCCGCCGAGGGCGGCGATGAAGGCGATGACCGTGGCGCGTGGCCCCGCCAGGATGCCGGTCAGGGCGACGTGGAAGACGTAGTAGGCGACGAAGGGCGAGTCGAGGCCGCCCGAGGCCCACAGGACGACCGTCAGGATGAGCAGGTCGACCAGGGCCTGGGTCATGGCGGCGCGGCGCCCACCGCGCAGCGTCCCGCGCCGGTAACGAGCGAGCAGCCAGCCGTTGTAGAGGACGCCGATCACCACGGTCGCGAGCAGCACGGGCCAGGCCACGCCCGGAAACGCGCCGGCGGCCGAGATGCCCGCGGCCACGAGGATGCCGCCGAGGGCAACCCAGCGGAGCCGGATGAGCCAGCCGAGACGCGCGGCATCGATGCCCGTGCCCGGAGGATCCGAGAAGAGCGATGCGGGCGCGGCGGCGGACGATCCCATCCCCGGGAGCATTGTACCGAACGGCGTGCGGGACCAGGGGGGACGGCGCCCTCCCGCTCACGCGGTCGGAGACTGCAGCCGCCGGCCGGTCGGCGGGGCGACCGGGAGCCTCGTGGCCGCCCCCCCTTCCGAGCGACTTGCACGCGCCATCGCTCGCCGTCGATACTTCGTGTTCGGTCTCCTCGATGATCGACGTCGAACACCTCGTCGGCAAGCTCGTGGGCATCACCTACGCGTCTCCGATCGTGAGCGCGGACATTGAGGCCTTCGCGCCCGCCCTCCGCGCGCTCATCGAGCCGATGCGGCGGCTCGTGTTCGTCGTCGACTTCCACGATCTGGTCGTGATGGAAGGCGAGCTCGCCGAGCGCACCGCCCAGATCATGAAGTCGGACAATCCCAAGGTGCTCAAGAGCGCCTTCTTGCTCCCGGCGAAGGCGGTTGGCGCCCTCCAGACCGAGCGCCTGATCCGCGAGGCCAACAATCCCCAGCGGCGCGGCTTCCGCGCGGTCGAGCCGCTGCTCCGATGGATCGCGCCCGACCTGGATGACACCGAGCGCGATCACGCACGGGCCTTCTACACGCGCCGCTCTCCCGCCTGAGCCCATGTCGGCGTGCCGGGCGTCGGCACAACGTCCAAGCGTCCCCCGGGGCGGCCGGACCGACCTCGTCGAAGGCGCCCAGCGCCACCCTCCACAACGCCCCCCCCGCTGCTACTGCGCGCTGGCGATGCGGGCGGTGCGCATGGCGAGGGCGTAGGCGAGGTGCGTACGCGGATCCCGGCTCGGGTCGGTGACGCCCCAGGCCGCCATCCGGGCGAGGGCCTCGACGTGCATGTCGAGCGCCGCCATCTCACGGGCGCTGCACGCATAGCGCGGCACGGGCGTGGCGCTCGGCGCGTCGGCCGTCCCCACGCTACGGGCGCAGCGCGAGCGCGCCAGCTTGGCCGTGTCGAGCGCGTCGAGGGTGCGACCGCTCGCCTCGTAGGCCTGGGCCAGGCGGCTCGTGAGCATCGGATCCTGGAGCAGGGACGGATCGGCCGATCGCAGCGCGGCGATGGCCAGGCCGGGCTGGCTCAGGGCCATGTACCGATTGGCCAGGCGGCCGGCGAGGGCGCGGTCGGACGGGTTCCGGGCGAAGGCGTCCTCGAGGTGGGCCAGGGCGTGGGTCGACGCGGCGTCCGGATCGAGGGCCGCGACGGGCGAGGACGGCGTCAGGAGGCACCAGATGATCGCCAGAGCGCCCAGCAACACTGCGTTCACCCGGATTTCCATCGGCCTTCCCTCCTTGTACGTCCCTGGCCCGGAACGCCCCTTCCACGTTGGACAGCATGGGGGACCGGAAGTTCCCGGCCCATTCTCTTCTACGGACCCACCCCCCTTTGGCTTCCTTGGCTCGCCGTTTCCGCGTCCGGGCTCGACGTGGGGGCTCCCTCGACTATCCTCCCCGCGTGCCGGCCGCTCCCCAAAAGCCGACGGGCGCCCGCGCCACCCTCGGCCTCACGCTCCTGCTCACCCTGCTCGGGACGTGCGGCATCGGGAACGGCGTCGCAGGGCTGAGCAATCGGCCGCGTCCGGCGGCCTCCGAGGCCGACGTCCCCACCCAGTTGAAGGACACCTTCGAGGCGAACAGCAAGCTGAGCGACACTCTGGCTTCGGTTCCCGAGCGACGCCCCCTCGCCGCAGCCAACGTCGTCGTGTCGCTGATGCTCCTGCTCGGGAGCACGATGCTCGTGCTGCGCAGGCCCTCGGCGCGCTGGTGGATTCGATCAGTCGCTGCTCGCGAACGCTCTGTGGACGCTCGCTGGCGGGACGCTGCTGATGGTCCATCTGCACGCGATGACCGGCGAGATGATCCGTCTCCTGCATGCGGAGCTCTCGGCGATGCCGGCCGGAGTCAAGCCCTGGAGCGGCGAGGCGGCGGTGATGTTGGCGTTCGTGTACGGCCTCGTCGCCGTCCAGAGCCTGCTGATGTGCGGGGTCTACGCGTGGATCGCCTGGCGGCTGCGCCGTCCCGACGTGAAGGCGTTCCTGGCCGAGGGGCCGGGCGCGGGCCCATCGGGCATGCGCTGAGACGGACGGACCGCGTCAGAAGCCGACGCGCCGCATCACGCCACGGGGCAAGCGGCGGATGACCGGCCATCACCAAACGCCACGGCGTCGGCGCGTAGACGACGGGGCTGCCGCGGTCGATCGCGCGCGAGCACGCTGACGCGCGACCCGTCGGGCTCGCCGGCGAACGGCGGCGGCTCGAGCCCCGCGGTCATGCCCGTCTTGACGAAGCCGGGCTTGACGACGACGTCGCAGGCCCTCGGCCCGGTACTTGTGGTCGAGGCCCTCGAGGTAGCGCGACAGGCCCGCCTTGGCCGCGCCGTAGAGGATGACGGGCTTGCGGCCGCGCTCGCCGGCCACCGAGCTGAACACGCACAGCGTGCCGCCGCCGGCCGGCGAGCAGCCGCGCCCGCGCCTGCTTCGCAGAACAGCGACGGTGTTGGCGAAGTCGGCCGCCAGCAGCCGGCCGGCGCAGCGTCGGCGTCGGCTTCGAGCTGCTCCTGCGTGGCGAACAGGCCGGCGGTGACCACGACCGCGTCGAGCCGTCCGAGCGCGGCGCCGGCGCTGTCGAGGGCCGGCGCGAAGCAGTCCGGCTCGAGCAGATCGCAGCGCGCCGTGCCGACCGTCGCCGCCGGCGCCGCGCACCTCCAGGTCGCGGGCGCTGCGCGCCAGCTCTGCGTGGATCACGCCCGAGAAGGAAGAGCCGATCGCCGCGCTCGGCCATCCGCCGCGCCAGGGCGCGGCCCATCCCCTTGGTGGCCCCGAGCAGGACGACCTTCATCGCCTGCGTCTCCGAAGAGGCGCACCGACTGGGCGCTGCGCAGCCGCCCCTCCGGGTCCCAGCGGCGGCGGACTCGCTGAACGCCTCCAGCCGCGGCTCCATGGCGCGGAAGTGCTCGGCGCGGGTGAAGGGTCCTTCGCCAGGTAGATGCGCCCGCCCTCGGCGATCACCAGCTCGTTGAGCGCGTCGACGAGCGCCTTGCGTGTCGTCGCGCCGATCGGAATGTCGAGGGCGATGCGAGATGCCCGGCCGCGGGAACGACAGCATGCCCTTGCCCTCGGGCCCGCAGTCCTTGATCACCGCAGAGGAACGAGCTCGCCGCCGCGCGCGTGAGCAGCTCGAGGAAGCGCCGCGCCGGCGCCGCGCCTCCGCGTCGCGCGGCAGCACGCACTGATACTGGGTGAAGCCCGCTTGCCGTAGATGCGGTTCCAGTTGCGCACCGAGTCCAGCGGATAGAAGAAGCTCTCCGGGTGCGACGATGCCGTCGCTTGGACGCGGCAGCCGTGCTTCCAGTAGTAGAGCCGTTGAAGGCGCGCACGATCCAGCGGCCGAGGGCCCAGCTCGGGAACATCGAAGGGGAGCGTCGGCGCGCGGCAGGCGGCGTGGCGGACGCGGACGGCGCCTCGCTCGGCTCGGCCCAGCGGCCCTTCATCAGGATGCCGCGGCCCAGGCTGCGCGCCGCGCGTGACGGCAGTCGATCCAGCCGACACGGTCAGGGCCACTGGCTCGGCGGCCTCGGCCAGGCCGCTCGAGAGTGCGTCGATGTCGGCGACCCGCATCGACTCTCCCGTGATCCACGGCGAGGGGATGCGCACGCATGCGGAACTCGACCTCGAGGATGTGCCCGGTCAGCCCCATGCCGCCGATGGTGGCGCGGAACAGCTCGGGCTCGTGCTCGTCGGGAGCACCCGAGGACGCGCCCGTCGGCGACGCGCATCTTGAGCGCGCGGACGTGCTGGCCGAAGCAGCCGTCGACGTGGTGGTTCTTGCCGTGGACGTCGGCGGCCACCATGCCGCCGAGGGTGACGAACTGGGTGCCGGGCGTGACGGGCGTGAACCAGCCGCGCGGCATGAAGCAGGCGGTTGATCTCGAAGAGCGACAGCCCCGCCTCGGCGCGCAAGATGCCCGTCTCCGCGTCGAAGGCGAGGATGCGGTCGGCCAGCGTGGTGTTGAGCACGACCGGGCCGTCGGTCGGGCGGCAGGGAGCGAGTCGCCGTAGGAGCGGCCGAGGCCGCGGCTGAGCACCGCCCCACGGCTCGCCGACTCCAGGTCCTCGGAGCGCACCTCCCGCCCCGGGACTGCGATGCGACCCCAGCCGGCGAGGGTCTTGGGGTGGGCGGTGGGCTTTTTGTCGGAGCGCATCGGGGTGGGCTCGGGCGAGGCGCTCTTCGAGTGTAGTCCAAGGTCAGCCATCAGGCGCGGGAGCTTAGCAGTGAGAAGGCGGGTTCGCAGGGACCTGTGCCCTCGCGGCACCCTCGGCGGGCTGCCTCGGCGAATCATGCTATGAAATCACAACCGTTTTCGCCGGCCGCTCGGCCGGTATATGGCTTGCACGGTCACCTCCCATGCCCCATCGCCCCCTCATCCAAGCTCGCCTCCTCAGACTCGTGCGCGGCCTGGGCGTCGGCGCCATCGCGAGCGCCACCGACATGGCCACCCTCACGGTGCTGGTGGAGCTCTGCGGCCTCCGTCCGACCGCCGCCAACATCCCGGCGTTGCTCGCCGGCGCCCTGGTGCAGTTCGTCGGCTGCCGGCACCTGGTCTTCGGCGCGGCACGCGGGTCGGTGCGGCGCCAGCTCGGCGGCTTCGTCGCCACGGAGCTCGGGACCCTCGTCCTCAACGGCCTCGTCTTCTATGTGCTGGTCACCATGACGCCGGTGCCCTGGGCCCTGGCCCGACCCCTCGGGACCTTCCTCGTCTACGTCGCCTTCAGCTACCCGCTGTGGCACCGCGTCTTCCGTGCGCCCCACGGCGCCCCCCTCACCCCGTGAGCCCACGCGGCGGCGTGTCGACCCGAACCCCGACCGGCGGGCCTAACGTGGCGACCGAGCGGATCCAAAAGACGGCAGCGCCGTACATTCTGCGACTGCTTGACACGAATGATCGAGGACGCTCTCCTCTGATCGACACGATGGGCCCTTCGGCACTGGAGTTGTACGGAACGCTACTCGCAGGGCGTTACCGCATCGGTCGCCTGATCAGCGCGGGGGGCATGGGAAGCATCTACGAGGCCCACCAGGAGAACCTCCAACGGCCCGTGGCCATCAAGGTGCTCCACCCGAGGTTGGCGGACGAGGCCGAGCACCTGGTGCGGTTCCGTCGCGAAGCGCAAGCGGCCGCCCGGCTCCAGCATCCAAACATCGTTCGCATCATCGACGTGGGGACGGACCCGCCCGACCCGCCCTTCCTCGTGATGGAGCTGCTCGAGGGCGCCTCGGTCGAGCGCGTGCTGTCGGTGGAGCCGCGCCTCGACCCCGTACGCGCAGCGAGGATCGCCGCACAGGTACTCTCGGCGCTCGCCGTGGCGCACGAAGCCGGGATCGTGCACCGGGACATCAAGCCCGCAAACGTGGTCCTCGTCGCAGGCCACGACGGGGACGAGCCTGGTCAAGCTCGTCGACTTCGGCATCGCCAAGCTGATGGAGAGCAAGGGCTACACGCAGCTCACGCTGGCGGGCCAGATTGTCGGCACACCCCGCTACATGGCGCCCGAGCAGCTCCTGGGAAACGGGATCGACGGGCGCACGGACCTCTACGCCGTCGGTGCGCTTCTCTACCGGATGCTGGCGGGTGAGGCGCCCTTCGAGGGTGGTTCGCGGGCCGAGATCGTGCCCCTCATCCTCGCCGGCAAGTGGGTGCCGCTCCGTGAGAGATGCCCGCACATCGACCCGGGGCTCGAGGCCGTGGTCATCCGAGCCATGGCCTGCAAGCCCGAGAACCGTTTTCTGACCGCGGAGGCGATGGCCCGTGCGCTCGAGCGGTGGATGGTGCCGGAAGTGGCGCGGGGCGGTGCCCTACGGAGTGGCGCGAGCACAATCGGCGGACCCACGGCGAAGTGGCAGCCTCCCGCCGGGGCCGGCTCCGCTACGGAGGGCGCGTCCGACCCCGCGTCTCCGAGCGACGACCGAAGGTTCGGGGCCGCCACATCACAGTTCCGCCCGCTCGTCGCACCCGAGGGCGCTCACGCTCCGTCCCCGGACATCACGCCGGACAGAGCTGGCCTTCCCGGCCGACGTTCTCGCCGAACGGTCCTGGTCGCCGGAGCGGCCATCGGATGCCTGCTCGTGGTCGGTGCGTGCCTGCTCGTGATCGGCGTGGGGTCGATCTTGTGGAAGAGGTCGGGCCAGGCGCGATCCCCGGCGACGGCGAAGAACGTGGCGCCGCCCCATGCCACCCACCCGAAGCACGCAGGGCCGGCGGTTGCAGCGCACCCCGCGGCACCTCCTCCCACGATGGCGAGCCCGCAGGCCACCCGCGTCGCCACCGGTGCGGGGTCGCCCGAGGGACCCGGGCATCGGCAGGCAGCCTCGCACCGCCACGCGCGGAACACGCGCGCTCGAGCCCCACATCCCGCCCGACGCAGCCAGCCGGCGCTTCGGGATGGGAGCGCGACGGAGCGCCCAGCCGAGTTCGCCTTGCCGAGGCAGGGCACCCTGGACCCGTGGACGGAGCCAGTCGCTGGCGCTGCACCGCGACCCCCTGCGGGCCCCGTGGCGCGGCCCCAGACTCCCTGATCGGAGCGTGAGAAGCCTTAAGCGCGGACGAGTCAGGCGTCGACGGCGGTCGAACGGCCGCCGCGCGTGCTCTTCTTGCGCGCCGCCGGAGCGGCCGCGGCCTGGCGGGCGCCGTTCTTCGCCTTCGCACCGTGGCCGTTGCCGTTGCTCCCGCCCCCCTTCGACGCGAGCTTGCGCGGCATGAGGCGATTGGCGAGCTCGGCGGCCCGGTCGGTGCTCTCCCAGGTGAAGGACTTCTCGGTGCGCCCGAAGTGACCGTAGGCCGCCGTCGGCTTGTAGATGGGCCGCTCGAGGTCGAGCGTCTCGATGATGGCGCGCGGCCGGAAGTCGAACATCTTGGCCACCGTCTTGGCGATCTTGTCGTCGTCGACGACGCCGGTGCCGAAGGTGGTCACGTACACGCCCATGGGCCGGGCCACACCGATGGCGTAGGCGACCTGCACCTCGCAGCGCTTGGCAAGGCGCGCGGCGACGATGTTCTTGGCGACGTAACGCGCGAAGTAGCAGGCGCTGCGGTCGACCTTGGACGGGTCCTTGCCGCTGAAGGCGCCGCCGCCGTGACGGCCCATGCCGCCGTAGGTGTCGACGATGATCTTGCGGCCGGTCAAGCCTGCGTCGCCGTGCGGGCCACCGACGACGAAGCGCCCCGTGGGGTTGACCCAGAACTTGGTCTTGTCGTCGATCATGCCCTTCGGCAGGACGGGGCGGATCACCTGCTCGATGACCGCCTCCTTGATGTCCTTCTGCTTGGCGTCAGCCCCGTGCTGCGTCGAGATGACGACGGCGTCGAGGCGCCGCGCCCGGTCGCCCTCGTACTCGACCGTGACCTGGCTCTTGCCGTCGGGGCGCAGCCACGGGAGCTGGCCGTTCTTGCGCAGGCGGGCGAGCTGGCGGGTGAGCTTGTGGGCGAGGTCGATGGGCATGGGCATGAGGCTGCGGGTCTCGTCGACCGCGTAGCCGAACATGAGCCCCTGGTCGCCGGCGCCCTGCTCCTTGTTGCCCCGCTCGTCGACACCGCGCGCGATGTCGGGCGACTGCTTCTCGATGGCGCTCAGGACGGCGCAGGTGTTGCCGTCGAAGCCCATGGAGGAGTCGGTGTAGCCGATCTCGCGGATGGTCGCGCGCACGATCTCCGGCAAGTCGACCCAGGCCGAGGTGGTGATCTCGCCCGCCACGATGGCGTAGCCGGTCTTCACCATGGTCTCGCAGGCGACCCGCGCGGCGCTGTCCTGGGTGAGGATCGCGTCCAGGATCGAATCGCTGATCTGCGTCGCAGACCTTGTCGGGGTGCCCTTCGGTGACGGACTCGGAGGTGAAGAGATGACCCATGGAAACCGGACTCCTTGTCGATGCGAGATGACTTCGCGGCGAGGCAGCCCGGCTAGAGGCGCGCTCCGCGCAAGTGAGGCTGCTTGTAGACTCGCCCGGGACCCCTGTCAAACCCCGGCCGGCGTGGACGAGCTCCACAAGCTCGCGGGAAGTCACGGAAACGCGATACGCTCGTACATAGGTAGCGGACCCCCTGATGATGCATCCCTGGCTCTCAGCGCTTTGCCTTTTCGTCCTTCTCGGCGGCTGCTCGGTAGACCGAAGGGGTCTGGCACCGTCGCACCAGCACGACGGCGGGCAGAGGGACGCGGGGCCAAACGATGCCACCGTCGAGGAGACCGGGGTCCCCGACGGCGGCCCCATGGACGGGGGCCCGGGCGACAGCGGCCCGGGCGACAGCGGCCCGGGCGACAGCGGGCCGGGCGATGGCGGCCCGGGCGATGGCGGAGCGGCACCCGTCTGGACCGACGTGTGCGCCGGAAACAACTTCACGTGCGGCATCTATGGTGGCGGCCTCAACTGCTGGGGCCTCAACATGAAGGGCCAGCTCGGCACGGGCGACGTGTTGGACCACCACACGCCGACTCGGGTGGGCACCGACACCGACTGGCAGTCCGTCGCCTGCGGCCACGCCCACGCCTGCGCCGTCAAGACCGACGGCACGTTGTGGTGCTGGGGTGACAACGGAGCCGGCGAGCTCGGCATCGGCATGGCGCCCCCCACGATGACCCCCACGCCCATGCAGGTCGGCACCAACATGCACTGGCAGACGATCACCGCGGGGAACAGCTTCTCGTGCAACGTCAAGGACACGGGCAAGCTCTTCTGCTGGGGCCACAATGGCGAGGGCGAGCTCGGCACCGGCGACATGACGGACACGAACGCTCCGGCGCAGATCGGCAGCGCCACGGACTGGACCGCGGTGGCGGCGGGCGCTGCCTTCACCTGTGCCCTCGAGGGGGCGGGGGAGCTCTGGTGCTGGGGCAGCGACCACGGTACGGAAGCGCTGGGTCTGGGGACGGGCGACGACAGTACTGCCGATCCAACGCAGGTGGGCAGCGCCACGGACTGGACCGCGATAGCGGCGGGCGGCGGCCACGCCTGTGGCCTACGGGGCAGCGACCTCTACTGTTGGGGTCAGAACGACAAGGGGGAGATCGGCGACGGGTCGACCACCAACGCGAAGACCCCGACGGAGATCCCCGCGAGCGCGGCCACCGGATGGAACACCGTGTGGTGCGGGGACAAGCACACGTGCGCCGTCGAGGCGGACGGCTCCCTCTGGTGCTGGGGGCTGAACGACAAGGGGGAGCTCGGGATCGGCGCGCCCGGCGACCAGGACGTGCCGACGGCGGTGGATGCCTCGGGCCGCACGTGGACGAGCGGCGCGGGCGGAGCGCTGCACACCTGCGCCATCGACAGCGACGGCGCCCTCTTCTGCTGGGGCGACAACTCGAAGGGCGAGATTGGCGACGGGACCATGACGGAGCGCGACGCGCCGACGCCGGTCACGACACCCTGAGCTTCTCGCCTTCGACCGTCCTCACGCCGAGCTCGGCGGCGGGTTGCTACGATCGCTCGACCTCGCCGTGGTGGGCGTGGACAGGACGGAGCCCGCGGGGAAAGAACTTCGGCACGCGCGCGCGGTACTGCGCGTAGTCGCTGCCGAGGGCGGCGTCGAGGCTGCGCTCCTCGAAGTGCGTGCCGATGAGGATGTAGACCGTGAGGGCCGTGACGCACAGGAGCCGGCCGACCGTCATGGAGGGCGTGACCCAGAACGCGAGGAAGAGCCCGAGCATCAGGGGGTGGCGCACGTAGCGGTAGAAGCCCTTCACCTGGAAGGGCGGGTGGGTGTAGGGGCGCCGGCGCCACGCGAGGTAGGCCTGGCGCACGCCGAGCAGAATCGAACATGTCGATCTGGAAGCTCGCCCACACGTTGATCACCCAGCCCAAAGCCATCACGCCGTACAGCGCGACCCGAAGCGCGGGTGCCTGCACGTTCCACAGGACCTCGGGCTCGGGGCGCCATTGCCACATCAAAAGGCCCATGGCCGCGAGGGTGACGAGCACGTAGGTGCTCCGCTCCGCCGCCTCGGGGACGATACGCATCAAGGCCCTCTTGAAGCCCGGACGTGCCATCGCCGTGTGCTGCAGACCGAAGAGCGCGATGAGCCCCAGGTCCAGAGCGAGGCTCGGTCCAACGGGGCCGGCCTTGCCGGTGTCGACCGTCTTCGGCAAGAGCGGCACCGCCGAGAGGAAGGCCATCATGGTGCCGTAGACCGGCAGGACGAGCGCGTAGACGAGCAGGCTGTAGGCGAATGTTGCGGCTCTCTTCATGCCTGTCCCCAGATCGCTTCGGACGATTCGTGGGCTGCGAACCGCTCCGGGTCGAGACTCGACTCCTACAGCCCCTTGGCCTCGCGCTCGTGACGCAGCACCTCGGCCCAGCGGACCATGGCGCTGCCGGCGTGCTGCGTGTAGTCGTCGCGCACGCTCATGTCGATGGCGCTGCCGGGAATGCCACCGCGCGCGCCGAGGGGATTGGCGAAGAGCCACGTGGGGCCCGGGCTCCACCGCCACCGCAAGAGGGCGCCGAGGCCGCGCTCGATTTGGGCGCGCAGGGCGGTCGTGTCGCGGTGGGCGGCGTGGGCCATGAGCCACGTCTGGACGAAGGCTTCGGTGCGCGAGGCGACGGGCGTCAGGCGCGGCACGACGAGGGGACCGACGCCATAGGCGCCCGACACGCGCCACGGGGTTTCGCCCGGGCCGTACTGGATGTGACGGTTCCAGGCGGCCCAACGCAGGCAGAAGTCGAGGGCCGCCTCGTCCTTCATCTCGTGCCAGCCGGCCCCGCCTGCGATGCACGTCCAGTGATCCTCACCGTAGTAGTAGCGGCTGCCGAGGAAGGACCAGCCATGGGTCAGGTGCTTCATCACGCGGCGGGCCGCCTCGATGTCGTGACGGTCGCCGAGGGCCTGGCCCGCCTCGATGAGCGCGAAAGCCGCCTCGCCGCTGTAGTAGATGTACTGCACGTCGATGGGCCGCTGGCGCACGATGTCGTACTCGTGCATCAGCTCGCCGTCGGGCCTTTGCTGGGCGCGTAGGAACGCCGCGAGCCCCGTGAGCAGGCGGCGCACGTCCGGGTCGTCGGCGCCCTTCAGGTAGTCGGCGGCGGCGACCGCCGTGAGGGCGGCGGAGCCCACGTCGGCGCGGCCGGGCGAGCTGACGACGCAGAGCCGGTCGGGTCCCCCGCAGCGCGCGATGCGGCTGCGCATGATCCATCGGAGCGCGCGCAGGGCGCCGGCGAGCGCCTCGGGCATGGCGTCGCGGTTGCCCGCCAGGGCGAGGAAATAGGCCGCGCCCGCGTGGCGCGGGAGGTTGTAGCCGGCCGGGCGCGGACGACCCGTGCGGCCGTCGTAGACGTAGACGAAGCGGCCGTCGGGACGCTGGTGGCGCAAGAGGAACGCGGCGGCCTCGCGCGCGGCGTGGCGAAGGTGCGCCTCGTCGACCGGCTCGCGCCGCGGGTAGGCTGTTTCGGTGATGGCGTCGGCGCGGAAGCGACGCACCGAGCCGCGGGCGAGCAGCGTGTCCTCGTCCACGCCGAGTTGGCGCGCGAGCCGGTCCCGGAGCCGCGCCACGTCCACGCCCACGTGCAGCTCGGGCAGCGGTGTCCGGATGCCGTTCTCGTAGGCGTCCTCGAGCGTCAGGTCCTCTGGCGTCAGATAGGCGCGCTTGGAGCCGAGGCGCGCGACGAGCCCCTCGCGCAAGGGCACCAGCCCCAGGCTCTCGAGGTAGGGGAGACGCGGGAGCAGGGGTCCCTCGCCACGCGTGATTCTCGATCGTGAAGCGTACGGACGGTCTCGCGTCGGCCGGTGCGCCCCAGCCCGGAAGTGCGCCCAGGACTGGGTCGCGCGCGAAGGCAGCAGCGGCACCGCGCACCGCGGCGACCAGGCCCCGGCCGCCACGCCGTCGCGCGACGAGCCGTCCCTGAGACCAGGCCGACACGAAGATCGGTCCCGCTGCGCGGTAGCTTCGGGCGACCCGCGGCGGGCGATGGACGGACGCGCCGCGCCGCACGGCACCGAGGGCGTCGAGGGCCCAGCGCCGCGCCGCTGCCGGCGGCATGGGCGCCGGACCGATGCGCGCGCGGGCGTGCACGACGATGCAGCCGACCACCACGAGCGCGGCCCATGCGAGCAGGATCCGAACGAGGAGGGAGCGCGTCACGAGGGGCGCGATGCGGCGGGGCGCGCGAGCGCCCAGAGCTGGGCGGCGGGCAGCACCACGAGGTAGGGCAGGACGAGGGCGGCGACGACGGAGAGCAGCACCGCACCGCCCGCGCCGACTGGGCCGTACTGACCCGAGAGCCACGAGGCGGTGAAGGCGAGGCCCGTGAAGAGCACGAGCCCGACGGCGAGGGCGAGGGCGCCCACCCCGAGGGCGACCGGCCGTGCCCAGCCCGTGCCGAGCACGAGGCCGCTGCCCGCGAACAGGAGCAGGACGGCGAGGGTCGTGCCGAAGACGTCCATGGGCCAGTACCGCGCGGGCAGGAGCGCCCAGATGGCGACCAGCGTCAACACGCCGAGCACCAGATCGCTGCCGCCGAGCCAGGGTCGCCTGGGAGAGCGAGGCGGTTCTGCGCGGGACGCCAGCGTCGCGTCGGCCGCCTTCCGCTTTCGCACCGGCTCTTTCCGCTCGCCTTCGGCGTGCCGCCCGTCCGCCATCAGTGGCCTCGCACGTGCGCCGGGACGCCGCGGCCGATGACCGTGTCGGCGCCGAAGTGCACGTCGTCGACCTCGGGCCAGTCGAGCGTGTAGTGCAACCCGCGGCTCTCGCGACGCGACGAAGCACACGCGATGATGAGCTCGGCGACGTCGGCGATGTTGCGTAGCTCGAGCATGTCGCGGTTGACGAGGTGCTGCCAGTAGTACTCGCGGATCTCGTCCTGCAGGATCGCGATGCGGTGGGCCGCGCGACGCAGGCGCCGGTCGCTCCGCACGATGCCGACGTAGTTCCACATGAAACGGCGGATCTCTTCCCAGTTCTGGGTGACGACCACTGCCTCGTCGCTCTGCACCGCCTCACCCACGTCCCAGCCGGGCACGTCGGGCAGCACGCCGTCCTCCTGGTCCTCCTGGGCACGGGCCGCGGCCCCCGCGGCGCGGTGACCGAACACAAGCCCCTCGAGCAGCGAGTTGGACGCGAGGCGGTTGGCGCCGTGCAGCCCCGAGCAGCTCACCTCACCCATGGCCCAGAGCCCGGGCAACGATCGCGCGGCCGTCGATGTCGACGGCGACGCCGCCGCACATGTAGTGGGCCGCGGGCACGACGGGGATCGGCTCCTTCGTCATGTCCATGCTGAAGTGGAGGCAGGTCGCGTGGATGTTCGGGAAGCGCGCGACGAGCCAGTCGGCCGGGCGCGCGCTCATGTCGAGGAATACGTTCTGCTCGCCCGTGCGTTTCATCTCGAAATCGATGGCGCGGGCAACGACATCGCGGGGCGCCAGGTCCTTCATGGGGTGGTGCTTGTCCATGAAGGCCGTGCCGTCGGCCAGCCGGAGCACGCCGCCCTCGCCGCGAAGCGCCTCGCTGATGAGGAAGTTCTTCGCCTCGGGGTGGTACAGGCAGGTCGGATGGAACTGGAAGAACTCCAAGTTCGCGATTCGGGCGCCGGCCCGATAGCCGAGGGCGATGCCGTCGCCGGTCGCGACGTCCGGGTTGGTCGTGTAGAGGTAGACCTTCCCCGCGCCGCCGGTCGCGAGCACCGTGGCGTGGGCGACCATCGTGTGGACGGCGCCGGTCTTCTCGTCGAGCACGTAGGCCCCGACCACCTGCCGCTTGCCGCCGAGCTTGCTCATCTCGATGAGGTCGACGGCCATGTGGTCCTCGCGGAGCTCGATGTTCGGGCTCGCCATGGCGGCCTCGACGAGCACCCGCTGCACCTCGCGCCCGGTGATGTCGCTGGCGTGCACGACGCGCCGCGCGCTGTGGCCGCCCTCCCGGGTGAGATCGAGGGCCGCCGGCTCCCCGTCGTCCCCCGTGGGCTCGACGGTGCTGAAGCGGGCGCCCAGCTCGATCAGGTGGCGGATGCGCTCGGGGCCCGCGCGGACGACGGCCTCGACCACGTCGGGCCTGGACAGGCCGCCGCCGGTGGTGAGGGTGTCCCGCACGTGGGCCTCGAAGGAGTCGTTCGGATCGAGCACGGCGGCGATGCCGCCCTGGGCCCACGCGGTCGCGGCGTCGTTGCGGCTGCGCTTGGTGACCACGACCACCCGGCCGTGCTTCGCCGCCTCGAGCGCGAAGGACAGACCGGCAACGCCGCTTCCGAGGACGAGGAAATCCGAGGTGGTGCGCATGGGCGGTGCCGGGGGGGACGGGGACGCGCGGAGTGTAGCGCTTTTGGAGGCCTCGCCCGATGCCCCTATACTTTCTCCAGGATGCGGGCGATTTCAGCCATCGGACGCCTCTGGGTCGTCCTGACCGCCGTGCTCGTCCTTCCTCAGGCGGCGAGGGCGGACATCTACCAGTGCACGGGCCGGGACGGCACACGGCACTACACCAACGTCCGCACCCGGGGCATGCGCTGCCGCACGATCATCCACGACCGGCCGGGGCCGCGCCGGCCGGACGCTCCCCACGACCGCGTGCCGGCCCGCGATCACTCCCCCGACCGCTACTCCCGCTACGACGCGACCATCCGCGAGGCGGCGCGCCTCTACTCCCTGCCCGAGTCCTTCATCCGGGCGGTCATGCGCGTCGAAAGCGACTTCAGCCCGAGCGTGGTCAGCAACACGGGCGCGATGGGCCTGATGCAGCTCATGCCCAAGACGGCGGCGGCCATGGGCGTGATGGACCCCTTCGACCCGCGCCAGAACATCCTGGGGGGGGCGCGTTATTTGCGCGTCCTGGCGAACGAGTTCAACGGCGACCTCGTGCTGACGGTCGCGGCCTACAACGCGGGGGACACGGCCGTCGTGCACTACCGCGGCGTGCCGCCCTACGACGAGACCCGGCGCTACGTGCAGAACGTGCTCCGATATTACTACGCATTCCGGGCGGCGACCGGCCAGGGATAGGGCCCGGGGTAGACCCGCCCCTCGAGGGCGCGAGTGGGGTCGTGGGACACCAGGCGGCGAACCAGGCCGCCGCCTCGTCCACCTGCCTGGCGATGGGAGTAGCCGCCTGTAGTCCCCAGTGCGAGGGCACCCTACACAGAATCGTTGTGGAATCCCGACCTGAACACTCGGCATCCTGATTGCAGAGTCTGTCGGGCGGGAGGTCGGCCACATGGGATACGACGGAATCGAGCGGCGCATCCACCGGGTCTTCGTGACACGCAACACGGAGTACCACCTCAGGCGCGACGAGTGCGTGGCGGTGCGCGACCGGCGTACGGGCGCCTGGGTTGCCTCCCATCGCGCCCTCCACTGCCGCATCGCCGGGGGCATCGCCTTCCTCGACACGGGTGGGCTGAGAACGAGCGCCGGATCCCCCGAGGTGGGGCAGTCGCTCTTCTTCGACCACGTGTCGCTGGTCACGAGCCCGGTGCTCAAGGTGGAGCGGCCGCCCCGCGAGATCGTCTCGCACTACGAGCGCGGCGCGGCCTGAACGCCGGGTCCGCCGCGCCCGAGCTCGGGTTCCCCCCAGCTCCCCGAACCTCCGCCACCGACTCGACGGCCGACCGCCCAGCGCTGTAGGATGCGGGCCATGCGCATCGGCACCGTCCTGAGCTCTTTCGTCGTCGTTTTGGCCCTCGCTGCGAGCCCGGCCGCGGCCCAGCAGGCCGCCGGGCACGGGAATGGCGCTGCGCCCCAGGCCACCGCGCCCCACGCCGCCCAGGCGAGCGCGAGCCAGGGGAGCCAAGGCCACCCCGCCCACACCGCCCACGCCGCGACCCCCTACACGGTGAAGGTCGAGAACGGCATTCGGCTGATCATGGGCCACGACTTCGATGGCGCCATCGCGTCGCTGCGCGAAGCGCTCACGCTCGACTCGAGCAAGCCCGACGCCTACTACTACCTCGGCACGGCCCAGCGGATGAAGGGCGCCAACGCCGAGGCCGTGGAGAGCTTCAAGACGGGCACCCGAATGGCGGCCCAGGCGAACGACGTCCTGTTCCAGGCGCGCAACCTCATCGGCGTGGCCGACACCCTCGAGCGGATGGACGACAAGCTCGATGAGGCGCGGGCGGCGTGGCAGGAGGTGATGCAGCTCGCCAACGCCCACGGCGACGTCGTCCATCCCGAGGTGCCCCGCGCACACATTCAGGCCATCGACCGGGTGACCGAGCAGGACCAGGCCTACGTGGCCGTGCGCCAGCGCATCGCGGCGCGCGAGCAGGCGGCGCAGCACGGACAGCAGGCCCAGGGCCACGGCCACACGGGCGGGAGCGACGCCGGCCACTGAGGTCGCGGGCCGAGCGCATGGGCGTGCTGCGCGCACCAAGGAGACGGGCCGAGCCCGAGCGCATGCGATGATGCTCATCGTCGCGGTCGGCCTGACGCTGGGCCTCGTGGCGCCCGTCGTACAGGCCATGCTCTGGCGCGTCCCCTTCGGCCAGATCTCGATCGTGATGGCGGCGCGGCGTGTGACGTCGACCGTGATGGTGACCGTGCTCGTGGGCGGGATCGCGCTCGTCCTGCTGACGCTTTTTCCGGCGCCCGCGACCGCCGGCGCCCAGGCGAGCATCGCGGCAGGCATCGGCGGGGCGGCGGCCTTCTTCCGGCTCTTGACGTCGTCGTCGCGGCGCAGGCGCATGCGAGGGGCGTTCCTCTTGGCGCACCGACTGCGCGATTCGGACGCGCGGGGGCAGGCGCTCGCGGCGCTCGAACGCACGTTGGACGAGGCGCGGCCCAGGGGCACGGACGGGGACTTCAGCACCTACGCGAGCATGGTGCTGCTCGTGGTCACTCCGCTGACGGCCGCGGGGCTCTGGAAGGAAGCGGAACGAAGGCTCGCCGAGATCCCGGCGAGTGCGCTCGGGGTCGAGCAACGGGCCGTACGCGCGCAGGCCCTGGCGGCGTGCCGTGTGCACCTCGGCGACATCCCGGGCGCGCGCGATGCCCTCGGATCGGTGACGCGCCCGGTGCACGACGCGGCGGTCGAGCAGTGGATGCAGGCCACCGAGGCGCTCTTGCTGGCGGTCGAGGGACGCGCCGACGATGCGCTGGGGATCCTCGGCGACGAGACGCCACTCGACCCGTCGATGCGCGCATCGATGCGCCTGGTGCGCGCCCACGCCTACGCCTCGCGCGGCGCCAGGGACGAAGCGTGCAGCGAGCTCGAAGCGTTGAAGCGTGAGGCGGGGACGGACGGGTTGGCGTCGGCCCTCGCGCCCGAGGGCCCGGCCACACCGATCGCGCGGGAGCTGATGGCGCAGAAGGCGGAGGGGGACGGGGACGGCTGACGAGACGAACAGTCCGCGGCGGGCGCGTTGGCGGCGGGTGAGCGGCCGCCTCCTTTTCGTGAAGGGCTTGCGCACGATGCCGCTGACAACCCGCATGGCGTTGAACCGGAGGACGGCTACGCCCTCGGGTGGGGTGGCGGTGTGGGCGTCGGCTTCGCGCGGCGACTCCAACTGCGACCGCTAACGCCAAGTCACATCAGCACGCCCACGATGTGGTCGTAGTCGACGCGCTCGCCCCTCCACTCGCTCTCGGCCGTGTGCTCGTCGATGCGGGCGCCGGCGTTCTCGTTGGCGGCGCGGAGTTGGGCGAGGGCCCAGCCCGGGAGCAGCGGCGTGCGAGAGGCGTGCGTGAGGATGCGACCGTCGGGACGGCGGAAGACGACGTCCGGCCCGGCGCGCTCCATGCGGAAGCCGGCCTCGTGCACGAGGCGATGGTGGTGCGGGCAGAGCAAGACGAGGTTCGACAGCTTCGTCTCGCCGCCGTCGAGCCAGTGAAGGATGTGGTGCGCGTCGGTCCAGCGTGTGTGCCGGCATCCGGGGAAGCGGCAGCCCTTGTCGCGCGTGACCAGGGCGCGGCGGATTGAGGGCGGGATGCGGCGCGTCTTGCGGCCCACGTGGAGCTGCGCCTCGATGCGCACCATGTCCCCGGTGCCACGCTTGTAGGTGACCCACCGGGCGGCCTTCGCCCCGGGCGGCGTCTTGGTGACGAAGGCGAGACCGCGGCAGATGCGCTCGAGCTGCGCGGCCGTGGCCGTCGTGGCAACCCCGAGCAGCTTGCCCTCGTTCTCGGCCGTGGCAACGCGCGTCATCGCGCGGACCTTCGAGTAGCTCAGCTCGCCCGTCGCCAGCGCGGCATCGATCCGCGAGCATGGAAGCCAGCTCGCAAAAGACCTCGAGCGAGTCGAGAAGCTCTTCTCGTGTCGCTCGGCCCACCACCAGGTCCGGCGCCGCCGCCCGTGCTTGCGGAGCAGGTCGAGGGCGATGCGCTGAAACATCGGGTGCCGCGCAGGCGCCAGTAGGCGGGCGCGGCGAAGTACTTCGGTGAGACGGGCGGGCTCGTGAGATCTCCCGTGTCCTCGGCAGGCTGGGCTTCCCTCACGCAACAGACGTCTCCCGCAGCAACGAACTGAAGCGGGGATGGCGGACCGGCGGGCCCGGTCAGATTGGGCCCGACCGCGCCATCACTTCGAGGGCCTTCTGGGCGCCCACCGCGCCGACGGACATCACCGACCATTGCGGGTTGACGACGATGGTGCTCGGGAAGATCGACGCGTCGGTCACGAAGAGGTTGTCGACGCCGTGGAGGCGGAAGTCGGCGCCGACCGCACCTTCGTCCGGGGATTCGTTCATCACGAGGCCGCCCTGGGGGTGCGCCGAGGACAGCATGAGGTGCTCGGGGTGGGTGATGACTTGCTCGAGGCGCCCGAGGATGTCGGCCTCGGTCCAGTCGCGCTCGTCGCGGTGGAAGCGCGCACCAAAAAGCCCGCGCTGGCGGATGCCCGCGAGGCCCACCTCGGCCGCGTCGCCCGCGAGGTACTGGCGGACGAGGCTCGCCAGGGTGCGGCGGATGGTGTCCATCTCCCGGTCGTCGACGGAGTAGAGGACCGTGCGGTCGGCGAGGACCCGGCCGTGCTGCGGCGAGCCGATGGTGTTCACCGCCATGCCGAGATGGCGGTAGGCCTCCATGAAGCGACGGTGGTCTTTGCCCACGCCCGGCACGACGTTGGAGATGAGGCCGGGCGGCACGAAGGCGCACTCGAAGACGTAGTCCTGGTCGCCGCTCTTGGTCGCCACGTACTTGATCTGGAAACCGCGGTCCGCCGACGGGTGCGGCATGTCGTCCCAGCGCGCGACGACCGTCGTGCCGTAGTTGAAGCCGAGGCGCGTGCCGACCAGGTCGCGCTGGAAGGCGGGTAGGCGCCGGAAGGCTCCGTCGTGCTCGGCGCTGCGCAAGAGGAGCGCCGGGCTGCCCACCGCACCGGCGGCGAGCACGACGTGGTCCACGGGCACGCGCGCGTCCTGGCCGCGCCCGAGCACGACGTGCGTGATGCGCATGCACCCCCGCGCCCCGTCCCACGCGCCGAGCAGGTGATCGATGGGCAGGTTCTCGTGCACCTTCGCGCCGGCCGCCTCGGCGTCCGGGATGTAGGTCAGCTCGGTCGAGAGCTTGTGACCGAAGTGGCAGCCGTAGTTGCACAGGCCGCAGGCGAGGCAGGCGCCGCCGACGCGGTCGGGTATGGGCGGCAAGCCCTCGACCGGCCCCATCGGGAGCTGGCCCGGGAAGGTCATGACATTGGTGCGCGGCACCTCGAAGTCGTAGATGACCTCGCCGTCGTGGGCGTCGATGCGCAGGCCGCCGCGGCGCCAGCGCTCGGGCGGCTCGGTCGTGATGGCGGGGTTGACCTCGCGCAGGCGGATGCGCTTCTCCACGTCGCGGAAGGCGCGGCGCAAGGCGTCGGCGTCGATGCCCGTACCCATGCGCGTCCACTCGGCGAGGGTCTCCTTGCGCATTTCGATCGACATGCCCGAGGTGAGCACGGTGCCACCGCCGACGAGGCGGCCGCGGAGCAGGTGCACGTCGAGGTTGCGGTTCAAGGTGAGCAGGCCGTCCTCGAAGAGCAGGCTCATGCCCTCGAGGGTGTCGAGGGGGTACTGGCTCGGGCGGAAGCGCGGCCCCGACTCGAAGACCGCCACGTCGTAGCCCGCCTTCGCCAGGTGGGCCGCCGCCACCGCGCCCCCCGCCCCCGAGCCGATGACGGCGACGCGCCGCCCGACCTCGCCGCGGAAGAGGCGGCTCGGGTCGTAGGGGCGCCCGTGCTCGTGGCGCGCACGGACGGCTTCGACGTGCACGCGATGGCCGCGCGCCTCGGGGCGGTCGGCCGGGTCCACGTCGGAGCGCCCGTGCCAGATGTCGTCGCGCGCCCACACCGGGAGGTAGCCCGTGATGGGGTCGGTCTCCGGGTTCGTGTAGAAGGCGAGGCAGAGCATCTCGCGGAAGCTCTTGGCCAGGTCGCGCACGGTCGGGATGCGGTCGCCGAAGAGGGCGGTGAGCGCATCGAGGATCGTCTCGACCCAGGTCCCGTCCGACTCGTAGAAGTCGCGGACGAAGGCGCGCAGCTCCCGCTCGGTGAGCTTCTCGGGCGGGGCGTGCTTCTCGAGCCAGCACTTGAGGCGCACGACGGTGATGAGCTGCCGCGGGCGGTCGGCGGCCCGCTTCTCGTGCTCCGGGAAGCAGCGCAGGAAGGCATCGAAGCGCGCGACGGCCTGATCGACCAGGTACGCCTCGCCGTCGGGGATGCCGAGCACGATCGGCATCAGGGCGCGCACCGTGCGCGCCTGCGCCTCGCTCAACCCCTCCGTCGTCCCCGTCGCACCCATGGCGGCCCCCTCGTGGTGGCCGGGACTGTAATGGAGACGACGTGGCCCCGTCGACAGGATTGCGCCGGTCGATCCGCCGCACCGACAGGCCGGACGCTCGATCGTGGCGCGTCAGCTCGATGGGCCGGGCGGTGGGCCGCCGACCAGGATCCGGCCGGTGCGCGCGTCGAGCACGTGGCCGACGCCCGCCCCCTGCTGCACGTGGATCACCTCGATGACCACGCGGCCGTTCCACAGCTGGAGCATGACCTCCCGCAGGCCCTCGGCGCCGAGCACGCGCTCGGTGGTCTCGATGGCCCGCTCGAGCGTGACGCCGGATCGCTGGAGCTCTTCCACCGCGGGCTGGCGGAAGCTTCCATGGCTCGGGACCACGCGCGCCATGGAGGTGCCGAGCACCTCGCCCGTGCCGGCATCGACGCTCACCTGGTAGATGCCCTCGCCCCCGAGCAGCGTCACCGCGTAGACGGGCGGCCGGGTCTCGGTGTGGAGGGCGATGTCGGTGGCGGGCAGGGACGGGAACGGACGGCGCGCGGCGGTGAGGGCCTCGCGGAAGCCGACGTGCCTGACCACGGCACGCGAAGGCGCGGCTGAAGGCGCGGCGAGCACCGCGACCAACGCGGCGGCGACGACTGCACCCGCTCTCACCAGACCCATTCGCACGTGACGTCTCCTGCACACGACGCTTGGGCCGCGCGCGGGGCCTGTCAATGGGCGCGATCAGTCGGGCTGGAAGAGCACGTTCTGGCTGCCGTAGCCGACGTAGAACCGGGGTGCGCGATTGAAGGTGGCTGCGCCAAAAGTGTTCAGCGCGATGGCCAGAAGCGCCAGGGCCCAGAAGCCCGGTCCGAAGCGCCGTCGGCCGAGGGCGAGCAGCACGAACAGGAGGGGCAGGTAGTCGAGGGCGAAGCGGTAGGCGAACTGCAGCCATCCGCTGTTCTGGTACATCAGGTCGAGGAGCATGACCGGGCCGATGGCGAGCCAGAGGAACGCCATGCGGTGGGTCGTGCGCTTGGGCCAGAGCACCCAGAGCAGCCCTGGCGTGGTCACCCACAGGGCCAGGCCATGGCCGCTGACCTGAATGTAGGGCGGCTCCGCGCTCAGCCAGGGCAAGGACGCGAGGAAGACGGCCAGGTTCTTCGAAAGATAATGGTAATTGAAAAGGCCCCAGCGCTCGATGCGACCGCGCCAGCGGATCTGGAGGTACCGGTGACCGAAGGCGAAGGGGCTGTGGAAGCGCGCCACGTTCAGCCACATCGCGATCGCGCCCACGACGAGGATCGGTGCGGCGAACAGGGCGATGCGACGGAGGGCCGACCCCCACCGTACGCCCCGGAGCCACAGGGCGATGCGCTTCCACACGAGGGCGTCCGGGTCGGCCGCCTCGACGTCGTCCGGACGGCTCGCCTGAAGGGCCGCGAGCCCGAAGAAGATCGCGAGCAGGGCCGTCGTCGGCCGCGTCATGAAGGCGAGGCCGAGGGCCACGCCCGCCCACACGGGTCGGCGCGCGTCGATGGCGAAGAGCACGTAGAGCACGAGCAGCGGCACCGCGACCACGTGCGCTGCGAACCAGACCGTGCCCTGCACCGCCGTGAAGAAGAAGGGCGTGCCGAAGGCGAAGAGGGCCGTCAAAAGGAGGTCGTCGCGCGGCGAGCGGTCGCTCCGCCCGGTCTCGCGCAAGAAGCGGAACAGGACGTAGAGCAGCGAGGGCCCGAGACCGGCCAGGATCGCCCAGAAGAGCGCGTCGCGCGTGGCGAGGCCGAACAGGGCCACCAGGGGCAGGATGACGAGGGCCGGAAGGGGCGGGAACGAGACGTACCAGCGGTAGCGCTGGGCGTCGGCAAAGTGGAACACGCCCGCCGGGCAGGCGCCGTGGGTGAGGGTGTCGTAGCAGGCCCAGTCGTTGGTGCCGGGCGGGTTGCCACCGACCACGTCGAGCTGCCCGTGTAGCCAGCTATAGGCGAGGTGCACGAAGTGGTTGTCGCTCGTCGGCCCGTTCGCCCGCGCGCCGAGCATCAGCGTGTAGATGAGCGCGCAGACGACGAAGATCGCCACCGGCACGGCCGAGCGCCGCCCGAGACGCGCGAAGCGTGAGGACCCCAGAGCCGTCGCGGAGCCCCGAGCCCGAGGCGTTGTCGCATCCCCTGTCGCATCTCGGCGCGCCATGGCGGCGCGGAGCATAGCAGCCCGCCGACGGGCCCGGTGCGCCGGATCTCGACGGTGGCGGCGGCGGACCCGCGGTCCGGGCGAGCCGGCCTCCGATCCGGCTGCTGCACCGGAGTTGCCGCCTGCCTCAGCGGCCCGCCGCGGTCCCGCCCAAGGCCGAGACCCGTTCGGCCCGCAGCGGCCAGCCGTGCTCGTCCGCGGTCGCGCGGGCCCGCGCGGCGCTCGCCCGTCCTTCGGCCTCGTCCCCCCGCTCGAAGGCGAAGCGGGCGAGCTCGAGGTCGACCTCGAAGCGGACCCAGGGGTTGTCGTGCGCCTCCGCCAGGGCCGCCGCCTCCGCCAAATCCGTCCGGCCCGGCTCGACCTGGCCGCAACGGAGGCGAAGAGCCCCCCGCACGACGAGCAGATGCGCGAGCAACGTGGGGTGAGGCCGCTTCCTTCGCCGCCAGAGGGCTGCCACCGTGCCCTCGCCGCGCTGGGCCGCGCGCTCGAGGGCGCGCAGCGCGCGGTCGAGGTTGCGCATCGTCGCCGACGACGCTGCCTCGGGGGCGCGGTCGAGCTGCCAGAGCCGCGCATAGGCCAGGGCCACGTACACGTGCCGCATCTGCGGAGGCACGGCCTTGGGCGAGAGGCGCATCCTGCGGTGCTGCTCGACCAGCCGCTCGAGCTCGTCGTCGAGCTCGCCCGCTTCGACGTGGAACAGGATGCGGCTCGCGAGATACTGGCCCCAACGCCAACGGTCGTCCTCGTCGGCGATGATCTCGGCGTACTCGGCGAGCTGGCGCCGCCCCTCTTCGACGCGCCCGATGGCAGCCAGGGCGGGCCCCACGTAGCAGCGGTAGGTGTGCCCTTGCGCGATCCCTGCCTGCTCGCCCTGGAGCGACGCGCGCTGCTGCGCGTTGGCGATCAGCCCAGCGACGTCGGCCGAGTGGCCCCGCATGAGCAGGTTCCAGCACAGGTCGGCCACGGCCGTGAAGTAGTCCATGTTCTCGAGCAGGTGACCGCGCGTCTCGAGGCAGTGACGCAGGAAGCGCTCGCTCTCGAGGGGCCTGCCGAGGAGGTGCTCCCCGTGTCCGCGGTACTCCTCGAGCTGCGCCACGATCACGGGGTCGCGCAGCACTTCGGCGAGCTCGTCCCCGCGTGCCGCCATGCTCTGGGAAAGGGCCTGGCGGCCGAGCGCCGCGTTCGCGACCGACGCGATGGTGTAGTAGTTGGCGAGCATGCTCGACACGCCCACGCGCGCGGCGGGCAAGAGCATGCGAAGCGTGGCCTGGATGTACCCGAAGCGGTCCATCTCGAAGTACGCCGTCTTGCTCGCGTGACCATAGAGCTGCGCGAGCCGCACGAGCATCTCGCGATCGCCCTCCGAGGCCGAGCCGATCTCGCCGCGCCGCGTCACGCCGCGGCCTCGCAGGAACATCGACAGCGTCTTCACGATGTCGAGCGGCGTCAGCCTCGGGCGGCGGTGACCGAGCGCCCTGAGCGCCTGGTCCACGTGAAGGTGGGCCGTCGCCGCGTCGAGCTGGCCGAGCGAGATCTTGGACAGGCCGAAGAAGATGTCCGAACGGGCGAAGGGGTCGGCCGTCTCGTCGAGGGCCTTGCGGAAGTACTGGTCCGCCAGCGCCACGCGGCCCGTGCGCGCACATGCCTCCGCGAAACGGCGCGCGAACGCCGCGTCCTCGAGGGGCCTCCCGTGGGCCTCGGCGTAGCTTCGCGCCTGCTCGTAGAACGCGAATGCCTGGTCGTAGGCGTAGGCGTCGCCGGCCATCTCGGCGGCGGCCAGGTTCAGCTCGATGACGCGCTCCTGCCGGTCGTCGGGATCGCCGTGGAAATAGTGGCGCGCGAGCGCGTAGAGCCGCTCCCCAGCCGCCGCATCAGCCGTGTCGAGCGCGTGAGCGATCCCGAGGTGCGTCTCGCGCTGGCGTTCGGGCGAGAGGCTCGCGACCACGGCCTCGCGCACCCGATCGTGGTACGGCTCGACGATGTCCACACCGCGGACCCCGCTCGTCCGCACGAGGCGTTCGGCGCGCAGCTCGAGGGACGCCCGAAGGTCCTCGCCCGCGAGCCCCGCGGCCCGCTCCACCGTGTCCTGCGAGATCTTCCCGCCCGCCACGGCGATCACTTCGAGCAGGCGACGGGCGGGCTCGGCGAGCTCCTGCACGCGGGCCAGGATGAGCGCATCGAGGGACATGGTGCCCGCGTCCGCCCCCCTGTGCCCGACGGCAGCTCGGGCGAGCTCCTGGGCAAAGTAAGGACTGCCCCCCGCCTCTTCGGCGATGCGCCGGGCCGCCGTGGTCGGAGCGCCGCGCTGCTCGAGGAGGGTGGCGGCGAGCTTCTCGAGCTGGTCCACCGGAATGTCGCCCAGGACGATCTCCAGCGCCCCGGCATGTCGCTGCTCCTCGATGGAGCCCAAGAGGGTGCGCAGGAGCGGGCTCGTCTCGCGTTCCTCCGAGCGGTAGCTCGCGATCAACAGGAGCGGAAGGCGAGCGTGCAGGATCAGGTCCACGAGGAAGGGAGCGCTGTCGACGTCCCCCCACTGGAGGTCGTCGATGAAGAGGACGAGCGGCTTGGATTGCGCGAGCCTGGACAGGAGCTCCCGCAGGGCGCCGAACGCGCGGCGGCGGAGCTCGGCAGCTCCATCGCCGAGGTGGATCTCGTGCGGGTGGTCGTGGGCGACGGCCTCGAGCTGCATCAGTACGGGAAACGCGCGCGCGAGGGCCCCGGTGTCGGGAGGGAGCAGCCGCGCCACGTCCTCGGCGGGCAAGCCGGACAGGTGGCGGTAGAGCGCGTCGACCAGACTGTCGAGCGCCTTGTAGGGAACCGACTCGCGTTCGTAGCAACGGCCCATGAGCACGACGACGTCGCGCGCGGTGCGGTCGCCTCGGTCTCGTGTCAGCTCGTCCAGGAAGGACTGACACAGGACGCTCTTGCCGAACCCGGACCGACCACCGACGAAGACCGCGCGGCCCTCGCTTCCGAGCACATCGTGGTAGGCGCTCCGGATGAGGTCGAGCTCTGCGTCTCGGCCGACGACGAGCGCGTCGTCGTCGATGTCGACCGGGGCCGGCGCCATCGACTGGCGGCCGAGCAGCCTGAGCACCTCGGTCCCCGTAGGCCGCATGGTCGGATCCCGGGCGAGCAGGGACATGCACAGCTCGGAGAGATCGGCCGGCACGTCGTTCCAGAACAGCTCGATGGGCGGAGGTTCGTGCAACGCCTGCGCGCTGAGCACTTCGGTCGCACTTCCGACGAAGGGGCGGCGCCCCGCGAGCGCCTGATAGAGCACGACTCCGAAGGCATACCAGTCGCTGGAGGCAACGGCCTGGTACCCCGGCTCGAACAGCTCGGGGGCCATGTAGCCGCGGGTGCCGACGACCTCCTCCTTTCGGTGGCGTGATCGGCGCCCGGCGAGCTCGGTGATGACGCCGAAGTCGAGGACCACGACGCGGCCCTCGGCGGTCACGAGCACGTTGGACGGCTTGATGTCGCGGTGGAGGTGCCCCGAGTCGTGAAGGGCGACGATGGCCTTCCCGAGCTGGGCTAGGGCCGGCCGGAGGCGCTCCATCTTGGCGTGCGGCGCGAGTGACCGACCCGACGACGCCGAGCGAACACCCGATGCGCTGGACACCGAGGTCGCGGACCCGCTCGGCAGCGAGATCACGTCGGCCGTGCGCGTCTCGGTCGCCAAGGTCTCGAGCGCCTCGGCGGAGGACGCGGGCTTCGCATCGACGCCCCGCACGTAGGACAGGAAGTCGACGCCCTCGACGAGCTCCATCGTGAAGAACCAGAGCCCCTTGCTCTCGATGAGCTCGTAGAGCGCCACGAGGTTCGGATGGGAGAGATCCGACAACGCGCGGAACTCCTGCTTGAACCGATAGAGGGCCGCGGCGTCCAGGTCCTTCACGGTCTTCAGGGCGACCGCCGCGCCCCGCTCCTGGTCGAAGGCGCGGTAGACGACCCCCATCCCTCCGCGGCCCAGCTGCCCTTCGATGCGAAATCGCTCCGAGCCGATTCGCCTCTGCAGGGGTTGCACCGTGTCGGACATGATTGCCGCTTCCCCCGCGGCGCCGGACGCACACGGGGCTGCACTCGCCGACGGATTGTCGGATCGTCCCAGCCGATCGATCGAAGCACGAAAAGGGTCTCGCCGACCAGTCCGAAGAGGGACGACGAGATCCCCCCGGTTGGCGACACAGCATGGGGGTCGGCTCTCCGCTCGCCATCGGGCCGTGTCGTGCGCCTCCGCTGCGTATGCTATCAAGGCGCCATGCGGTGGATGGCTTACGCTTGTCTCCTCGGCGCCCTCGTCTTTGGGCTCACCGCGTGCGGCTCACGCCAATCTTCGGGCGACGGCGGCCCCGGCTCGGGGACCCACGCCGACGGCGCGGCGCCCGGAAGCGAAGCCGGCGGAGGACCGACGGGAGACGGGACCATCGGGTCGGCGTGCACGTCGAACGCGGACTGCACCGAAGTGCCGGGCGCCATGTGCTGGCAGAACATCGGCAACACCCCGGCGCCGGGCGGCTACTGCGCCCTGAGCTGCTACCAGGACCCGAACGGCGGCTCGCCACCGGTGGACTGCGGGCCCCACGCCGTCTGCGACATGAGCCAGATGTCCGGCTCGACGACCATCACGTTCGCGGCCTGCCTGCGCATCTGCACGAGCGACGCCGACTGCCGCACGGCCGAGGGCTACCACTGCGGGATGATGGTCTTCGGCTCCGGCTACTGCATCCCCCCGGGCTTCTGAGCCTTCCGCCGACGGGCGACGCCGCCTCGGCGGCACGGCGCAAGCAACGAGCGGCCGCGAGCAGGCCCGCTCCAGGAGACCGCGGCAACGGCCCGCTCGTCGGCTTCACCCCCACGGGTGAACTGCGGGAAAATGCTTAGCAATTTCAACCACGCAAGGTGGATGCGTCAGTGAGGTAGCTCCCTTGACAGGCGGTGAGCCGAGGAGGAGGGTGGAAGAGATTCATCTCACCATGGGAAGGCAGGGGAAGATGGCACACAAAATGAGGGGGGGGTTGCGACTGCTCTCGTCGTCGCGCTGAGCGCCTGTAGCGCGGGCACGGGGACGCCGCAGGCGGGCGCCGCTCGCGGCGCGCTGACGACGACGCCGGGGCCCGTCCCGGCGGGCACCGTCATTCCGCCGTCCCCGCCGCCTTCTCCACCGGTGGCCGAGGTACAGCGCCTGACCGATACCGTGCGAGAAGCGGCCACGGCACGGCGCGCCACGCTATCTGCAGACCAGCAGGCCAAGGAAGACGACCTCGCGAACCGCTTCGGCATCTCTGCGAGCCGGCTCGAGACGAGCTGGACGCGCTTCGGGACGGTGCGCCTGCTCTGGGCCTACGCGATGCGCTTGCCGGTGGACACGACGGCCACGGCGCCCGACGACCGGGCGCGGGCCTTCATCGACGCGCACTCGGTGCTCTTCGGGCTGACGACGTCGGGTGAGCTCAGCGTGGACCGCGTGCGCGACGACGAGGGCGGCAAGGCGGTCGACTTCGCACAGACGATGGACGGCCTGCCCGTGTTCAACGCGCGCATGAGCATCGAGGTCGCGCCGGACGGTGCGGTGCGCGGCGTGCTGGGCGTCCTCCTGCCGGACGGCGTGGTCGGGGCGCCGGACCCGGCGCTCGACGCGACGGCGGCGGCCGCGGACCTCGGCGGCGAGGCGGCGGGCGCCGAGCTCGGCTGGTACGATCCGGAGATGTTCGGCAGCCCCGGAAGCGACGTGCACCTCGCCTGGCGCGTGGCCGTCCCGTCCAAAAGCGCGTGGCTCTACGCGGACGCAACGACGGGAGCCGTCCTCAACGAGTCCTCGTGGAAGAAGTACAACGACCCGAACCGCGAGACCTTCTACTGCGACAATTGCGACGCCACCCAGCTCCCCGGCACGCTCGAGTACGACGACCACTGCGATGATTGCGTGGGCCAGCCGGACTACTGCACGGGCACGTGCACGGGCGGCCACTGCGACGTCGCGCCGCCGTGGCCCGGCACGTCGCAGGTGGTCGACCAGAGCGCGGCGAACGCCACCCAGTATTGGTGGGACGCGCTCGGCTGGGACGGCTGGGATGGCCTCAGTGACAGCCTAGACAACTACCACCGTCTCCGCGTCGCCTCGGACGCCGACCCGGCGACTGGGGGCGCTGGGGCCGCGTGGTACCGGAGGGACGACCTCACCAACGTGAACGCACGGGCCACGATCGCTGTCGCCACCGGCGACACCTGCCTCGAGGCGGTTCAGCACGAGCTCACCCACGGCGTGATGGAGCAGGCCGAGGGCGACAGCGTGCACGTCACCGACTGCCAGGTCCCGGGGCTGCTGCACGAGGGCATCCCCGACATCTTCGGCGAGTACGCCTCGGACTGGCTCGACGGATTCGACGAACTGGATCCACGACACCGGCTGCGTCAGCTCCCCGCGAAGGAGCCACCTCCGCGACCCGGGCTGCGGTCCGTCCATGCAGGTCTCTCCCTTGGGCGCCTGCGGAGGCAGTCTGCTCGTATCCGCGCCCCAGCCGGACCACTGGGCCAACTATCGCTTCCAAGGCGAGGCACACTTCAACTCGACGATCGTCAGCCAGGCGGGCGAGCTCATGGGACGCGAGCCTTCCGAAGGCGCGCAAAGCCACTGGGGCGTAAGCGTCACCGGCATCGGTCGAAGCGAGGCCGAGCACGTGTGGAAGTGGGCCCTCCCCTCCTTCAACGCGTCGACCACCAGGTCCGACTGGTACCTCATCATGGCCTACGCCTGTTACTACAACGCGGGCGCGGACTTCGGGAACTGCTTCCAGGCCGCGCTGGCGGTGGGCCCCTGGAGCCCGGACACGACCACACCGCTCGCGAGCGAGTACCCGGTCGGCCTCGCGCAATGGACCGTTAACGGCCAGAAGCGCTGGTACGCGTTCTATGAGAGGGCGCCGGGCTCATATTACCAGTGCTACCGGTACAAGACGTGCGACTACGACCAAGGCTGCGGCTGGAGCGCGGAGACCTGCTACGAGCAGGGGACACCCCACGGCCCCGCGGTTGCGGTGCTCCCTGGAGTGGGGATGTTCAGCTGCATGGACAACATCTACGGCAGCATCTGGTGCCTCTACTGGGACAGCACAGGCACGGAGTACGGCGCCAGTCCCGGCGGGTCCAACATCTACGAGCAGCCGAGCCTCGTCTATTACTACGGCCAACTCTGGTTGACCTATAGGGACAACACCTCGCATGAGGTCTACTGGAGGTACCTTTCTACCTACCCGTATGTACATTGGTCGTCCGCGATGGACGCCGGATTCAAATCCAAATTCACGCCACCGGTCCTTGCTAGCAGCAGCGAGGACGTCTGGAACCCGAGCAACAACTACATGTTCCTCGTGTACACCTACGACGATGGCGCCAGCGACGGCATCGCCTACAAGCAGTTCGACACCCCGACCTTCACCTGGACCGGCGGAGGGGTGGTCCAGGAGAGCGACTCACCGTTGCCTGACATTCTCACATACGACCGGCCTGCGGTCGCCATGTTCCGTGGGCGCCTGCAGCTCGCGGTCCACGGCATCGCGAGCTGGCCGTACGCGGACGCGGACAAGACGATTCTGGTATGCGAGCTGCAAGGCCCCGTGCAACCAGAACGCGCCGCCCGCCGCTTGCGACAAACCCGAGGACTCCGAGCAGTGGAGCCGATTCGTGCCGCAGGAGGGCCTGTCGCAGACCGGCATCACCCTGAACAGCCAGGCGCCGGGCGACGGCTACCTGTACATGTTCCACCGCCTCAACACGATTGGGGACAACACGGTCGACTACCGTGCCTCGTACGCTCAATGATGTTTTCTGGGTAGGCATCGTGCTCGCGGCCGGATGCGGCGCGCGCACGGGGATCCTCGTCCGCGGTGCTCCGGACGCGGGACGCGCGGACGCGTCGGTCTCGGCCGACGCGCCCGCGTTCGATGCGCCGGTCCCTGACGCGGGCGATGGCTGCGGCGCGGGCCGGCTCAGGTGTCGCGGCGTGTGCGCCGACGTCACCTCGTCCAACACGGACTGCGGCGCCTGCGGCCACGCCTGCGCCGTAGGCGAGCGCTGCGACTCGGGAACGTGCCGCTCGGCCGTGCCGCCGATCCTTTGGGCGCACGCCCTGGCCGATGCGCAGGGCGACGACATCGATTTCGCCGCGCCCCATGTCGCCGTCGACGACGCCGGCAACGTCTACGTCTTGACCCGCGGTTTCTCGCAGACGATGCCGGTCGACTTGGGCGATGGGCCCATCGTCCCAGCAGAGCAGGGGACGCTCTTCGTGGTGAGCTACGACAAGAACGGCAGGTACCGTTGGTTCCACGGAATCGGCAGCCCGAGGGAGACGGGCGACATCGTCCACGGCAACGACATCGCCGCCGCCGGAAGCTGCATCGCGGTGGTCGGCTCCTTCTTCGGCCCGACGGACTTCGGCCACGGCGTCCGGATCACCCTCAGCACGCAGCCGGGGTCCGAGAACGGTTTCGCCCTGTGCCTCGACCCCGCGAGTGGCGAACCGCGGTGGGACGGGGAGATGAAGGGGCCGCGTCAAGTGCGTACCTACGCGGTCTCCGAAGCTCCCGGCGGCGCGGTCTTCGTTGGCGGATTCTACAGCGACACCGCGCAGATCGGCCCTGACATTCTCCCGAACGATCACGACCGGACCGGGCAGTGTTTCACTGCCACATACAGCTCCGGAGGCGCCGTGGTTCGCACGACATGGGCAGGCTCCTGCGCTGTAAACCGCGCCGTCTACGACGCCAGATCGTCGACACTCTACGCCACCGCCACGATCGAGGACCCGACGAATTTCGGCCTAGGTCCCATCGGCACTCCACACCCGCAAACCGGCATCGACGGCGTCCTGCTCCGCTACGGGCCGTCCGGCGAGCCCGAGTGGCAGACGCTCCTGGCGGACAACGGAGGAAACGCGTACATCTTTGCCTTGGCGCTTGGGCCCCACGGCGACGTAGCTGTCGGCGGCGAGTTCAACAGCCACCTAGCCCTTGGCCCATTCCACGTCGATGGCGCGGGCGACCTCGCGGGGGGATCGGGCTTCGTCGCCACCGTCGATCCCTCGGGACACGGGACCGGCCTGCGCGCCATCCCGTCGTGGGCGCGCGGCGTCGCTATGCTGTCCGACGGGTCGGTGCTCACGGCGGGCTGGTTCGGCCACCAGGCCGACTTCGGCGGCTGCCAGATGACCTGGTCCCCGGCTTCGGACTACAACGTCGGCGACGGCTTTCTCGTCAGCACCGATTCGACCGGCACCTGCCAGTGGGCGCTCGACATCTCGACCATGGCACGCTCCGAGGTGCTCGGCGGCGCGCCGTTCGAAAGCGACTACATCTCCGACGTCACCGTCTCGCCCTCCGGCCACCCCGTCTTCGTCGGCTGCTTCAACGGCAGCCTCGACCTCGGCGGCGTCCACCTCGAGGCCACGCCCATCCAAGCCTGCACGACCTTCGTCGCCGAGATGGCGGCACCCTGAGCGGTGATCGCTCGAGATCGGGTCGCATCGAGGGGAGGCCGTCTCCCGTCACCGGAGGGGCGCGAGATCCGTGCGCTCAGCCCGTCCGGGACTCCGCGCCGGAGCCGCCGAGACGCGCGTGAAGCGCATCGGGCGCGATGTCGACCCCGTTCGGCCACACCGGCGCGCCCCATTCGGCAAGCGTGACCTGCGGGAAGAAGGCCGGGTCTCGCAGCGGAGCGAAGACCGGTCCGTTCAGCCGATCGCACATGTCGTATTCGCCCTTCACACCGTCGTCGAGCTCCACGTAGAGAACGAAAGGCCGTCGGACCCCGAGACGCGTGATCTTTTCCACGTCCACTACTCCAATGGGGCAATCCGGGCGATCGGCTCGCCGCGCTCAGCCCGCTCCCAATTCTGGCGCAGCTCCGCACGGTGCCGCCAGCGCCCACTCGACGACGGGCCGAAGCGCGCGGCGAGGCAGGCCGCGCCGCAGGTGTCAGCGTACGACGGTGACCGGGCAGGGGGCGTGGCGCGTCACCCAATCGCTCACGCTGCCGAGCATGATGCCGCGCACGGGCGACAGGCCCCGGCTGCCGATCACGATGAGGTCGGGGTGGTACTGGTCCGCCCAGGCAACGATCTCCGCCGCGGGCGGGCCGACCCCCACCTCGCGACGAGCTTCCGGTGGCCGGACGTCGCCCATGGCCGCCACGGCCCCCTCGAAGCTCCCGCGCGACACCTCGAGGCGCGCCCTGTCGATCTCGTCCCTCGACAGGGCACGCAGGCCGAGCTGGGCCACGGTCGGCGCGTCGTAGACGTAGAGCAGTGTCAGGGTGGCGCCCGCGTCACGGGCGAGGCCGGCGGCGAAGCGGGCCGCGTCCGCCGCCCCCTTCGAGCCGTCGACCGGCACGAGGATGTTCTTCATGACGAGCCCCCTTCGTACCCGCGAGGTGGCCCCTCATCGGGCGAGCGCAAGGGTCGCCAAGTGTGGCGGGCGAACGGCGGCTCTCAGGACGCGAGCAGGTCCTCGTAGCAGGCCCGCACCTTGCGCACGTGCCCGAGGAAGCGCGGCAGCTCGCCGAGGGTCAGGGCTTGGGGCCCGTCGCACAGCGCCACGTCGGGACGCGGATGGAAATCGACCAGCACCATGCCCGCGCCGGCGATCACGCCCTGGGCGGTCACGTGATAGATGTCGGGCAAACCGTCGGCGCTCGCCTCGCGCCGTCCGACGCTGTGGGACGGGTCGATGCACACTTGCAGCCGCGTCTGGCGTTTGACGACGGGCACGTGGGCGAAGTCGACCAGGTTCCGGTGGGGGTCGCCGAGGTGCGTCTTGACGCCGCGCAGACAGAAGACGATGCGGGTGTTGCCCTCGCTCGCCACGTACTCGCAGCCGTTGAGGGACTCCTCGAGGCTGATGCCCATCCCGCGCTTGACCAGCACCGGCAGCTCGGACTGGCGCCCGACCGCCTTGAGCAGCTCGAAGTTCTGGGCGTTGCGCGTGCCGATCTGCAGCATCACACCCGTCGGCTGCCCCGTCGTCTCGAGGGCGGCCGCGATCTCGTCGATGTGCTGCGGGCGGGTCACCTCCATGGCGATCACTCGGATGCCGTGACGACCCGCGAGCTCGAAGACCCAAGGAAGGCACTCGCTCCCGAGACCCTGGAAATCGTAGGGGCTCGTACGCGGCTTGTAAGCCCCCATACGCGTGGTGGTGACCCCCTCGGCGGCCAACGCGGCCATCATGCGGTCCACGTGTTCGCGCGTGTCGACGGCACACAGGCCGGCGAAGACATGCAGATGGCGGTCGTCGAAGCGCACGCCCTGGTAGTCGAACCCTCCACGCTCGGCGTCCTCGCCGTGGCGACCGATGAGGCGGTACTTGCGGGAGACACGCACCACGCGCCGCACGCCCGTGAGCACTTCGAAGGGCTCGGTCGGCACCTCGCCGGTCGAGCCGATGAGGTGCACCTCGACGACCTCCTGGCCTTCGCCCTGGAAGACGTGCCGGCGCGGCTCGATGTGCGGATAGCGGGCGGCGAGTTGCTCCACGGCAGCGATGACCGAATCGGGTGCGCCGGGCTCGAGAGTGATTACCATTTCGGGCTCGAGCCTAGCGCCGATGGGGCGGGGCGCCAGGTGGGGACGCACACAGCGCCCCGTTGACGGCACCCGTTCGGCCATGACATGCACTCCCGCCGCACCTGCTCGGCCTCCTCTCTCGACTCCGCCCTTGGGGGAAAGATGCTTCGACTGTCTTCGTTCCTCGTGCTCGTGCTGGTCCTCACCTCTGGATGTGGTGACGACACGACGGCGAAACCCGCCGACGCAGGCCCTGCCGACGGCTCGGCCGACGCCGCTTCGGATGCCGGCCCGCCCCAGACCATCGAAGACCTGCCCGTCGAGCAGCAGACCACGCTGAGCGGGCTCGGCGACAAGGTCGACGCGGTCCAGGACGAGCGCGGCATGTGGCACGTCTACGCGAAGAACGACCAGGACGCCGTGCGCGTCGTCGGCTACCTCATGGCGCGCGACCGCATCGGCCAGATGTACTTCTTCCGCCTGGGCGCCGAGGGGCGCACCGCCGAGTTCGCAGGCAGCCTCGAGCCGAACCTGGTCCAGGACGACATCGAGACGCGGTTCGTCGGCACCTGGCGCGAGGCGAAGGACATCTGGGACCACACACTTCCGGACTCGGAGAAGACGCTGCTCCAGGCCTACGCGGACGGCGTGAACGCTTACATCGCCCAGCTCAAGGACGGGAGCGCGTCCCTCCCGCGGGGCGTCGACGAGGTCCTCGATCCGGCAGAGATTGACGATTGGACTCCCGTCGACACACTCGCCATCGCCCGCTACATGAGCGCCTCCCTGGCCTACGACGGCGCCAACGATCTGAACATGACGAACGCGCTGATGGGCTGGCAGGCGGCCTTCCCCGCCAGCAGCAGCGACCCGCGCCTCGCGGCGCGTGCCAACGGCTTCCACGACATGTGGGCCTTCAAGCCGCTGCGCGACACCTTCGTCATCGACGGCTTCCCGAACGTGGGCACGGACACGGGAAGCCGCGCCCTGCGGTTGCCCCACGGACAGTCGCGGGCCCGAAGCCTGGCGGCCGCCCTGCGCCCGCACCGCGCCCAGATCCTGGCGGCCAAGCGCTTCATGGACGGCATCGAGAAGGGCTTCGAGGCGCGGATTGGCGACGCGTTCCGCGGCTCGAACAGCTGGGCGGTGAGCGGCAGCCTGACGGCCGACGGCAATCCGCTCTTGTGCAACGACCCACATCTGTCGCTCACGAGCCCCCCGCTCTTCTGGTACATGCACGTCGACACCAAGCGGGCGGGCGGCGACCTCGACACCGAGGGCCAGGGCATCGTCGGCACGCCGCTCGTACTGCTCGGCTTCAACCAGGACCTGGCCTGGGGCCTGACGACAACCGGCTACGACGTCACCGACGTCTACCTCGAGCAGATCACGCCGGGCACGGGGGGCGGGCCCGACACGGTGCTCTTCAACGGCACGCAGATGCCGATCCAGACCATCCACGAGACGATCACGCTCGACACGGGGGGGACGATGGACGTGCCCTTCGAGGTGCTGCCGAACCACGCCACCATCATACCGGGCACGCGCACGGCGACCTCCGCCATCGCGATCCGCTGGACCGGCTTCGAGCCGTCCGACGAGCTCGGGGCCGTCTACAATCTGAACAAGGCGAGCAGCATCGACGAGGCGCGAACGGCCCTGCACGGCTTCGGGGTCCACGACCAGTGCGTCGTGATGGCCTCGCGCGACGGCCACATCTTCTACACGAGCCACGCGCGGGTGCCGACCCGCGACCCGCGCGCCATGACCTACGACCCCATGACCTTCATGGGCTACTCACCGGCCTTCGTGCTGCCGGGCACGGGCGAGTACGAGTGGACGGGCGACATGTCCGACCGCTACATCCCCCACGTCCTGGACCCGGCCCAGGGCTTCGTCGTGACGGCGAACGCCGACGAGGTCGGCGTGACCCAGGACGGCAACCCCTTCAACGACGCCCAGTACATCGGCTGGGACTTCACCGGCGGCAACCGCGCCTACCGGATCACCGAGCGCCTCACGCAGCTCAAGACGCGCGGCGCCATCACGCCGGACGACATGAAGTCGGTCCAGGCCGACGCCCAGTCGCCCTACGGTCGCTTCATGCGGGACGCCCTGGTGGCCGAGCTCGACCGGGCGGAGACGGAGATGACGACGCCCGGCACCTACCCGGACCTGACGGCGGCCGTGACGGCTGCGGGCTCCGACAAGATGACCAAGATCCTCGCCATGCGCGACAAGCTCAAGGACTGGAGCTTCGACACGCCAGCGGCGGTCGAGGGGTCGCCGACCGCCGACCAGGTCAACGACAGCATCGCGACGACGATTTTCATGGCCGCCATCGGTCGGCTCCAGAAGCTGGCCTTCGGCGACGAGCTCGCGGCGGTGGGCGAGACGGGATCGAACACCGCGCGCAAGACGCTCGTCTGGGCGTTGACGCAGCCGGAGACGCTGCGCACCTACGACGCGACCATCGGCGACACGGTGCTGTGGGACGACATCACGACGCCCACCGTCGAGACGCGTGGCGACCGGGTCGTGCGGGCGTTCACCGCGGCCCTCGACTGGCTCGAGGCGAACATGGGCGCGGACATGAGCGGCTGGCTCTGGGGCAAGGTGCACACCCTGACCCTCGAGAGCATCGTGCCCCAGCTGGTCGATGACGTGCTGAGCATCCCGCCGGCGGGCGATGCGACCTACCCGAACGGCTTCCCGCGCCACGGCGAGAACGACACCGTCGACCCGGGGAGCTTCGGCTACTCGGCCACGACCAACTTCACCTACGGCAGCGGACCCCAGCAGCGGCTGGTCGTCGACATGACGCCCGACGGCCCCAAGGCCTGGAGCGCCCTGCCAGGTGGCGAGTCCGGCGACCCGGACAGCCCGCACCACGCCGACGAGATCGAGCACTGGCGCCACAACGAGGCGCCGCCCCTGCACTTCACCGAGGCGGACGTGGTGGCGAACGCCGAGCGGCGCCTGCAGTTCATGCCCTAGTGCCCTCGCTTCGCTCGGGACGCCGTGGGGCGCGGCTTGACGGGATCGGGCGGGGGCTCTAGGAAGCGGGCGCAAGGGAGTGCCGATGACCGAGCCGAGCCGCGAAGCCGTCCTGGAAGCCGTCGGGAAGATCCTCGACCCCACTTTCGATCGGCCCCTGGGCGAGCTCGGATCCGTGTCCGAGGTGGAGACCGAGGGGCAGCGGGTGCGGATGCGCGTGCGCGTGCACTCTCCGGCAGCTCCGGTGCGCGAAGCGCTGCGCGCGCGCATCGACGCGGCCCTCACGCCCCTGGGCGTCGAGGCGACCGAGGTGACCTGGGACGTGCAGGTGCCGACCCGCAGCATCACCAGCAACGACCCCCTGCCCGACGTGCGCAACGTCATCCTGGTGATGAGCGGCAAGGGCGGCGTGGGCAAGAGCACGGTCGCGACGAACCTCGCCCTCGCCCTCGAGCGTGCGGGCACCCGCGTGGGCCTCCTCGACGCCGACATGTACGGGCCTTCCATCCCCACCATGCTGGGCATCGCTGGCCATCCGGTCTCCAAGGACGGCAAGCACATCGAGCCCCTGCAGCGCTTCGGGGTGAAGCTGATGAGCATCGGCTTCCTGCTCGAGGATCCGCGCCAGGCCATCGTGTGGCGCGGTCCCATGCTCCACGGCGCCCTCTCCCAGTTCCTGACCGACGTGGACTGGGGCAAGCTCGACTACCTCGTGCTCGACCTGCCGCCCGGCACGGGCGACGTGGCCCTGAGCCTGGCGCAGCGATTGAAGATCACCGGCGCGGTCATCGTGACGACGCCCCAGGAGGTCGCCCTCCAGGACGTCTACAAGTCCGTGTCCATGTGCCACAAGCTCAACGTCCCGGTGCTCGGCGTCGTCGAGAACATGAGCTGGTTCGTCGACACGGCCGGAGTGAAGCACGAGCTGTTCGGCTCGGGCGGCGGCCAGAGCGTGGCCGAGTTCGCCAAGGCGCCGCTGCTCGGCCAGATCCCCCTCGACCCGATGGTGCGCGAGCACGGCGACTCGGGCACGCCCGTCGTCCGGGCGGCCCCCGGCTCCGAGGTGGGCAAGGCATTCATCGAGATCGCCGACCGCCTCTCGACGCGCATCGCCGTCGAGCACTTCAAGCGCGGTGGCGGCACGGCGGCGCCGGCGAGCGAGGCCAAGCCGCGCCTGCGCATCCTACGCTGAACGGATGCGCGCCCCATTTGGGACTGTGGACACAAAGTGGTTAGGATTGATGTCCGTGGCCAGCGTCTTCACCAGGATCATTCGCGGTGAGCTGCCCGCACGCTTCGTCTGGAAGGACGAGCACGCGGTCGCCTTCCTCTCGATCAACCCGCTCAAGCCGGGTCACACCCTCGTGGTGCCGCGTGACGAGGTGGACCACTGGCTCGACCTGCCCGAGCCCCTGGCCGAGCACCTCATACTGACGGCACAGAAAATCGGCCGCGGCATCAAGGACGCCTTCCAGCCGCACAAGGTCGGCCTGATGATCGCCGGCCTCGAGGTGCCCCACGTCCACCTGCACCTCGTCCCCGTCGACGAGCTGCACGATCTCGACTTCGAGCGGCAGGAGCACGACCCGGACCCGCTCCGCCTCGACGCCGCCGCCGAGAGCATCCGCGACGCCCTGCGCGCCCTCGGCTACACCGAAGCCGCCGTCGACTGACGGCGGCCGCGCGCCGAGGTGCGTGCACCCGGGCTCGCACGGCGACGACGACGAGCCCGTTCGGGTCGGCGACCAACATCCGGCGCCTCGGTGCGCGGTCCCCCCAACCTCGACCTCGACAGTCCGCAAGCGGCCCGTGGGCCTACGCCAGGATGGTGGTGGGGCGGGTGCGGCTGAAGGCGAGGCGACGTTTCCACACGCCTTCGGGCAGGGGATAGGGCACCGAGCGGGTCGGCACGCCGTCGAAGGCGAGGCCCATCTCGCGGCGCACGCCCACGGCACGCCAGACGACCCGGGCCGGGAAGAGGTACTCGACGCCGCGATCGGAGTTGACCAGCCGGAGGATCGTGCGGGCGCCGCGCTCGAGGGGACGGACAGTCTGGATCGCCATGCCGCCACCCGAGACGTTGCGGATCTCGCCCACCTCGAAGCCCCCCGGCGCTGTGAACTGGAGCGTCAGGGGCGACGGCAGGCGCGGCAGGGCGCGCTGACTGTCCTCGGCCGGAACCTCACCCGACAGGAACCGCTCGAGACCCGCGAGCTCTGCCTGCTCCGCCGTGTCGAGCGGGATGTGGAGCTGGTCCCGCTTCTCGCGAAGCATTCGGTAGTCGTGGATGATGTCGAAGAGATCGGCCATGTCGGTCTCCGTCCCGGGCGGTCGGGGGCCCGCCCTTCTTCATTGCTCAGCAACCCACGTGCCACGCGCCGGATCGTCGGATCTCTACGTTCGGTCGGCTCGACCCAACGCGCGCAACCGCGACATCCATGTCACGCTTGGATCCGGCCGTGGTTCACACGCGTGTCCCATGGCTCCATAGACGTCCGACACCGGCCGGAGTTCTAACCATGGGTACGATGGACCTGTTCGAGCGCGCGACCGAGGGCGAGGCGCCCCTGGCCGACCGCATGCGCCCGCGGGCCCTCGCAGACGTCGTGGGCCAGGCCCACCTGCTCGGTCCCGACGGCGTGCTCGGCCGCGCCATCCGTGCCGATCGCCTCCCTTCCATGATCCTCTGGGGGCCGCCCGGTACGGGCAAGACGACCCTCGCCCACGTCGTGGCCCACGAGACGAAGGCGCGCTTCGTCCTGTTCAGCGCGGTGCTCAGCGGTGTGCCCGAGCTGCGCAAGATCGTCGCGGAGGCGGCCGAGCAGAAGCGGCTCTACGGCAAGCGCACGATCCTCTTCGTGGACGAGATCCACCGCTTCAACAAGGCCCAGCAGGACGCTCTGCTCCCCCACGTCGAGAAGGGCACGGTCGTGCTCATCGGCGCGACCACCGAAAACCCCTCCTTCGCCGTCAACGCCGCGCTCCTGTCGCGCGCGCGCGTCTTCCGCCTCGAGCCCCTCGCCGAGGACGAGGTAGCCATCCTGCTCCGGCGCGCGCTCGAGCGACGCCGAGCGCGGTCTCGGCGGCGCCGGGGTCGAGGCGGAGGACGAGGCGCTCGAAGCCCTGGCCGCCGGATGCCGCGGCGACGCACGCCGCGCGCTCGACGCGCTCGAGGTGGCGGTCGCCTACGCGAGCTCAGCGGTGGCAGCGGGCGGGTCGACCAGGACACCGCGGACGAGGCCCTCGCCTCGCGTACGCTCCTCTACGACAAGGCCGGCGAGGAGCATTACAACGTCGTCAGCGCCTTCATCAAGTCGCATGCGCGGCAGCGACCCGGACGCGGCGATCTACTGGATGATGCGCATGCTCGAGGCCGGCGAAGACCCGCTCTTCGTCACGCGGCGCATGATCATCTTCGCGAGCGAGGACATCGGCAACGCCGACCCGCGCGCCCTCTCCCTCGCCCTGGCCGCTGACCAGGCCTTCCAGCGGCTCGGCATGCCCGAGGGCCTGTTCCCCCTGGCCCAGTGCTGCACCTACCTGGCGAGCGCGCCCAAGTCGAACGCGAGCTACGAGGCGTGGACCGCCGCGCAGAAGGACGTCCGCGAGCACGGTCCCCTGCCGGTGCCCATGAAGCTCCGCAACGCCCCGACGCGCGCCATGAAAGCGTGGGGCTACGGCGAGGGCTATCGCTACCCCCACGCCGACGGAGGCTACTCGCCCGGCGAGGCCTACCTCCCCGACGCCCTCACCGATCGCCGCTACTACGCGCCCCGGGAAAGCGGCTTCGAGGCGCGCATCCGCGAGCACCTCGCGCGACTGCGCAAGGGGTGAGCCCCCGCGGTCGCTCTACCCTTCCCAGAGGTAGAGCACATCGACGGAGTGAGTGTCGCGCAGCGACGGGGCAACGTGAACCTCGCCCGTGGTCTGCGCCAGATCGAGCAGCCCGCAGCCCATGCCCTGCATCCAGCGGTGCCACGCGATCGACCCCCGCAAGGAGTCAGGCGTCTCCTCGATCCGGTAGCGGATGAACCCCTCGCCAGCCCCTGCGAGCACCATGGTGCCCGCGTCCCGCATGGCGCCGCGGTAGAGGTAGGGCGCGATGCGCAGGAACTGCTCGGGTCGGGTGGACAGGGAGCGCAGCCAGCTCCGGAAGATGACCGACATGAAGCCGCCCTTCATCTCCCTCTTCACGCGGCTCCGGCCGAGCGCGGAGAGCGCGTCCTCTCCACAGGCCTCGCGCGCCGCCTCGAGGATTCTGGACGTAGCGGGCGATGTCGAGGGGCTCGGTCCAGTCGAGCTCCGCGACCCAAGTAGCCCCGCCGTCCGTGCGGCGGTCCAGGACGGTCCGCACCTGATCCCACTGCCCCTGATGGACGAACTCGGCGCGGAGCGCCGCGACGACGGCCCCCTGGATGGCCGGCGACGGCACGGATCGCGTCGTCCGCCGCGTCGATTGCTGGTTCATTGCGCCCCGCCCATGGCATCGCGCCGAGGATCGCCCCGTCCTCCGCCCGAAGTCCCCCAAGTATGCCCGTCTCCCCCGTCGAGGCCAAGGCCCCTCTCGACGTCACCCCGGATCCACTGGAAGCATGCGAGCTGACATACAAAACCATCGCCCGGGAAGAGCCGTCAGTGGCGCGCCTTCAGGTACTCGGTGAGCCCATCGCTGATGCTGATCAGGTTCGCCGTGATCAGCTTCACGATGAACTGCTCCAGCGAACGGTCGAGCGCGCCGGCCAGGGGCGCCGAGATCTCGCCCACCCGTTTGAGGTCGATGTTCATCTGCCCTTCGATCTCGAGCCGGGTGCGGTCCGCCGCGATCTCGATGAACCGGTTCCTACCGGTGCAGCGGACCGCCTCGCCGAATGAATGGTTCTCGATGCGCCACTCCGCGGTCCAGGCACTCTGGTCCCAAGTCGCGAAATCGCGCCAGACCAGGAGGGAGCCGTCGAGGAACCGGCGGAGCGCCGCGGGAATGTCTCCTCCACCGTGCCACACGTTCACGAGACGGACGGTGTGGTCGTCGGTCTCCTGACGGTCCTCGGTCTCGATGCGGTCCACGTTCGGCAAGTGGGCCACCAGCGAGGGGAGCTCGTCTCGGTAGGCGCGGTAGACGGTGGAGCGGGGGAAGGGGATGACTGCATCGGCTTCGATTCTCATCGAGGCGCGCTCCTTCCCCGGCCGCCCTGCGTGGCCAACCGTAGCGTGGCCCGGTGCGCGACGGCATAGTCGACGAGCCCGGTGAGCGCCGAGCGGATCTCGGCCTCGTCGAGTGATTCCACGGGCAGGTCCACGGTGAGCACGACATCCCCGTCCTCATCATAGGCAAACTTGCTCTGGACCATGTCGCGGTTCATGCGGAGCAGCCACCGAGACAGCTCGAAGGAGTTGTTGCCGCGGGTCGACAGGAACGGGACGATCGAGGCGACGAGCCAGTTGTCGTCGAGGCGCAGGAACACGTCCAGGTCCCCTTCCTCGGTCGCGTGGGACGAGCGCCAGGTTCGCTCTCCGTGCGCCTCCATGGGCCAACCCAGGGCTTCGAGGTGGCGGGCTAGCGTGGCCTCGTCCAGCATGGCATGGATCTCATCGCCGGGGGCCGGCCGCCTGTCAAGGCTTGTTCCGGAACCGGCACTTGCCGGGGGGTGCGCCATGGTACGAGGCACGGTACGCAAGATCGGGGTGGAAGGCGGCGTCTGGGCGCTCGTGACCGACGACGGCCGCACGCTCGAGCTGCTCGATGTGCCCGAGGCCCTGCGCGAGGACGGCATCCGGGCGGAGATCGACGCGGACACGCGCGGGGCCGATGCCTCCATCGGGATGGTCGGTACGCCCGTCCGCGTGAAGAAGTACCGCCGCCTGTAGCCGTCGTCTTCGGGTTCGGCCTACGACGCGGCAAGGCGCACGCGCACGAAGGCCGGTCCGGAGTCGTGACAGGCCTCGATCGACGCGTCGAAGCCGTCGGCGAGGGCCTTGGCGGCGAGCAGGCCGGCCGCGCGACTGTAGCGGCCGTCCGAGCGGGTCTTGATCGCTTGCTGTCCCTCGACCGAGAAGACGGCCTCCCGGAGCTCGGCCGGCACACGGGGCCCATCGTCGCAGACCTCCACGACGATGGCGTCGCCGTCGCGGGCCAGGGCGACGGTCGCTCGGGGGGTGGCCGCGTGGCGGTACGCGTTGCGCAAGAGCAGCTCCCACAGGCGCGCCGAGCTTCCGCCGCCGTGCGCAAGGAGAGGACCGGTCTCGCCCGCGTCCACGGCCACGTCCACGACCAGGCCGTCGACCTTGCCCGCCGCCGACGCGACCGCGATCCGCACGTCCCCGTCGACGGTCGGGACGGCAGGCTCGCCGGCGATCCAGCGCCCGATCCAGAACAGATGGTCGAGGCCGCGCACGAGGTCGGCGAGGGCGGTCTGGGCATCGGCCAGGGCCTCTCCAATCTCGGCCGCGTCCTCGGCCGAGGCGCCGACCTCACGCGAGAAGCTGAGGTTCGCTCCGATGGTCGCCGCGGGGTTTCGCAAGTCGTGGGCGATCAGGCCGAGCAGCGCTCCCATGTCCCGTTGCACAATCGGTCTCCCTCGATCCCGCGACGCCGGCTCAGGCGCGCCGCTTGTCCTCACGAAGCTCGTCCGCGACATCACTGCGTGACACCTCGAGCGTGTCCGAGAACGGCAGCTTCTGCTGTTCCTGATGGGTCTTGATGCACTTGGCGAGGGCGAGGACCCGCGCGATGGGATCGTCGTCATCGAGGAGGTCGTGCCCGACCTCCATCTGGTGGGCGTGCTCCTCGAGCAGGGGCAGGACCGCGACCCGCATGCGTACGCCGAGGCGGGTGAGCTGATGACGCCGCCGCCGCGTGACCAACGCGGAGACAGCCATCCCCAGGCCGAAGCCGCCCACGGCGAGCCCCACCATGGCGAGCATGTTCACGGCGCCCGAGTATACGGGAATGTGCGGGAATCAGGGGAACACGAGGACGTGGTCCTCGCCGTAGGCCGTGACGAGGGCGCCGACGAGCGACAGAAGCGTAGCGCGCCGGGCCATGACGCCCTGGATTTGCGTGGTGTCGAGCAGCGGCTCCTTCGCGCCCGCCCCCGCCCGGGCCAGGTCGGCGCGCAGACGAGGCTCGCTGAGCGCGACCAGCGCGCGCACGAAGGAGCGTGAAAGCCTCTGGGTACGTTGAACGTCGTGGAGCATGCGATCGCGGACCTTGGGCGGTAGGGGCGCCGCGAAGCCCGCGTCGTGGTCGCGGATGAAGAGGCGGCTCCCGTCGGGAAGGCCGTCGCAGTTGCCGCCGCTGAAGCGATCCCAGTTCGCGATGAGGAAGTCGAAGTAGAGCATCCTCGATAGGTCGGCAGCGAGGGCGCGCTGATCGTCGGGGATGGGATGTCCCTGGGTCAGCCAGCCGGTCCACTCGTGCATGGAGGTGCCGCGCTCGAGCTTCAGGTTGCGCATGTGCGGGATCCAGTAGATGGCCGCGACGGGCACGGTGCCGTCCGGGTCCCAGGTCGTCCAGGTGTCGATCTCGTCCCAGGCGTCGAGGTAGCCGCGGTCGAGATCGTGCCGAAGGGTCTGGCGCGGGAGGCGGCGGAAGGCGACGGGCGGCACGTCGTCGAGGCCGAGCAGGCGAGCGATGCGGTAGGCGGCGATCTCGGCCTGGAAGCCGCGGCGGCGCACCCGCGTCCGCGGCTTGAAGGCGGCGTCCACGTCGCCCTCGAGGTCCACGCGAAACACGATGTTGGAGCGACCGACCGGGTAGAACGAGACGGGATCGGCCGTGATGAGGGCGTGGAGGATGGCGTCCTGGTCGAGGGCGCTGCCGACGAAGGGAAGGTGCGTGGAAGGATCGGGCGGGGTGAGATGCCGAGCCGGGCCCTGAGCGGGCGAGGGAGCCGAACGTGCGGCGCGGCCCGCCGCCGGGGCCAGGTCGACATGGGGCTTCCCGTGGGAAGCGCCCTTGCCACCGTAGGCCGATCGCCCTTCGCGGTGTGCCACGTGACCGCGCGCCGGCGCGTCGCCACCGTGGCACGCGCCGAGAGCGACGACGAGCGCGATCAGAGCCGGACCGCTTCGTCGCACGGCGGAGCCCACGTGCCCCTGGGCTCAGCCCCGGCCAGCGAAGAGGTTTTTGGCGATGACCATGCGCTGGATCTGCGAGGTGCCCTCGTAGATCTGCAGGATCTTCGCGTCGCGCATGAGCTTCTCGACCGGGTACTCCTTCGTGTAGCCGTATCCGCCGAAGACCTGCACCGCGTCGGTCGCGCACCTGCATGGCAGCTGTCGGCGCCGAAGGCCTTGGCGTAGGACGCGATGCGGGAGTTGCGCGACGCCCTGGTCGATCATCCACGCCGCCTTGTGCACCAAGAGGCGGGTCGCCTCGTACTTGATCGCCATGTCCGCGATCATCGCCTGGATCGATCTGGTGGTTCATGATCGGCGTGCCGAAGGTCTTGCGCTCCTTCGCGTAGGCGATGGACTCCTCGAGGGCCCGGCGCATGATGCCGCAGGCCGCCGCGCGCGATGTCGGGCCGCGTGCGATCGAAGGTCTTCATCGCGAGTCGGAACCCCTCGCCGGGCCCCGCGAGCACCTGGTCCTTCGTGACCTCCACGTCCTCGAGGATCACCGTGGCCGTGTCGCTCGCGCGCTGGCCCATCTTGTCCTCTTTCTTGCCGACCGAGACGCCGGGAGCGTCCGCGGTCCACGACGAACGCCATGATGCCCTTGTGGCGCTTGCTCCGGGTCGACCGTGGCGAAGACGATGTACCAGCGGCGCCCAGCAGGCGTTCGTGATCCAGACCTTCTGCCCGTTGAGCACCCAGCTGTCGCCGTGGGCCACGGCCCGGGTCTGGATGCCCGCAGCGTCGCTGCCGGCGTCGGGCTCGGTGAGCGCGTAGGCCGCGAAGCAGGGCTCGGACGTCAGGATGCCGAGGTACTTCTTCTTCTGGGCCTCGCTGCCGGCGAGCAGAAGCGGCGTCGCGGCCAGGGTGCTCGCGGTGAGGCTCGTCTGGATGCCGCTGCAGCCGTAGGACAGCTCCTCGACGAGCAGGACGTGGTCGACCTCCGTGAGGCCCGCCCCGCCGTACGCGGCGGGAATCGTCGGTGCGACCAGCCCCATCTCCCAGGCCTCCTTGAAGAGGCCCTTCGGGAACGTGCCCGCCCGGTCGTGCTCGGCGGCGACGGGGACCACCTTCTCCCGGGTGAAGCGACGGACGGTCTCGACGAGGTTGGTCTGCTCTTCGGTCAGCGCGAAATCTAGCATGGTGCACCCTCAGCGGCGGCGCTCCTTGTTGCGTCGCATGAGCTCGGCGCGCGCCGCTCGAGCGCCGAGCCGGTACCCGATGGCAAGGCCGATCAACAGCACACCGGGAATGAAGATGATGTGCGCGATCGGCACGTCAGCCGTCCTGGCCCCCGCCCCGCGCGGCCTCCGAGCCTGCCTTGCCTCCGATGTCGCGCTCGAGCTGCTCGATCTCCCGGCTCGTGCGCGCCTGCAACCGACCGATGCGCACGACCAGGCCCAAAAGCAACAGCCACACGAGAGCGTAGGCGGTCACCATCAAGGTGCCGCCCGGCACGTGCTCCTTCGTCGCCCCCGTGACCGCGCGAAACGCGGTCGCTCGCTCCGAGGCCGCGCCTTCGCCCTGAGTCTGCCCCTGGTCCTGGGCCCGAGCCGTCCCCGTCACGGACGCGACCGACCCGAGCAGGCCGACCGAGAGCACCAAGGCCGTTAGCCACCGTCGCATCATTCGTCCTCCAATAGACCGCGTTCGGCTGCCTCGAGGCGGAGCGCTTCGAGCCTCTGGCGAGCTCGCTCCGCCCGGGCGCGCGCCCAGATGAGCAGCACCACGAGCGCCGTGAACGTAGCGAAACTGGTCAGGAGGGCCGGCACCATGGACGGCGCGATGCCGCCCCCCTTGCCCGTGATGACCGTCGGGTGCTGGCCACGCCAGCGCTGCACGCTGTAGTGGATGATCGGCAGGTCGAGCACGCCGACCAGGGCGAGGCCCGCCGCGAAGCGCTTCTCCGCCTCGCCCGCGCCGCCGAAGGAGCGCAACGCGAGATAGGCGAAGAAGATCATGCCGGCGAGCAGGGTCGTGGTGAGGCGCGGGTCCCAGGTCCACCACACCCCCCAGGCCTTGCGCGCCCAGAGCGGTCCGGTCGTGAGCACGATGGCGCAGAAGACCACGCCGACCTCGGCGGCCGCCACCGCCAGCGCGTCCCACCGCTCGCTGCGCTTGATGAGGAACACCGCGCTCGCCACCGCGGAGGTGCCGAAGCCGACGTACATCGCGTAGGCGCTCGGCACGTGGAAGTAGAAGATCTTCTGCACGATGCCCATCTGCAGCTCGATGGGCGCCACGGCGAAGATCAGGTAGAGATCCGCCATCATGAGCAGCGCGGTCAGCGCGGCGAGCGCGAGCCAGAGATCACGCCCTTTGGACCTGGTGTCCGGCGCGAGGGCCGGCGGGTGTTCCGGGGGGGTTCGCTCCATGGGTGCCTCGACATACCACGGGCCGTCTGCGACAGGCCAGTCGAGCGGGCGGCGCGTGGCCCCATCCGCTTCGAAGCGCCTGTCGGGCCTCGATGTGCGCACGTGGCGGGGGGCGGCATGATCGATGTGCCCCGAGGTCTGCTCGCAGCCATCGACCGGGCGGCGCGCGCCGTCCTGGGTGCCGAGGACGCCCAAGAGACAGCCCTCGCAAGGCAGGTGGCGCACCTGAGCACGATCTACACGCGCGAGCGGGAGGGGATGGGGGCGCTCGGGGGCGACCACCTGGCGGCCCGGATCCGCTTCTTCCTGCCACGGGACCTGCCGAAGATCGGCGGGCCCCTCGGCGAGCTCGCCCGAGCGGGCGCCCTGCCCGAGCGACACACCTGGCGGGTCCTGGACCTGGGCGCGGGACCCGGCACCCTCACCTTCGGGGCAGCCCGCTTCGCCGCCCTCACACGGGCGGCCGAAGCGATCGAGGCAGTGGCCGTCGACCAGGACGGCCGGGCCCTCGAGGCCATGGCGCGGATCGCCGAGGGTGCGTGCGAAGCGGGCCTCGTACCCGTGCGCGTGCGGCGCAGGGTCGCCGACGTGCGGCGCGAGGTCGCGAGCAATGCGGCCGGCGGCGACTTCGACCTCATCGTCCTCGGCTTCGTGCTCAACGAGCTCGAAGCGCCCTCGCCCGAAGAGGCCGTCGCCGAGCGCGCCGCCATGCTCGAGGCCCTGGCCCCACGCCTCGCGGAGGGCGGCGCCCTCGTGGTGCTCGAGCCCGCCCTCCGGCCCCTGTCGCGGGCGCTGCAGTCCGTGCGCGACCGCATCGCCGAAGGCGGTGCCCTGCACGTGTTCGCCCCGTGCCTCCGGACCGGCCCTTGCCCCATGCTGCGCGCGGGGAACCGCGACTGGTGCCACGAGGCCCTCGAGCAGCCCCTCCCCGACGAGGTGGCCGCCGTCGCCCGCCTCGCCGGGCTGCGTGACACGCGCCTGACCTACAGCTACCTGACCCTGCGCCGAGGCGCCGGGAGCGTGCGCGACCTCGCCCGCGGCGTCCCGGGCGAGCCCTACCGCATCGTGAGCGCGCCCCGCCCGAGCAAGGGCAAGCTCGAGCTGTTCGGCTGCGGGGAGCCGGGTCAGGCGCGCCTGATGCGGCTCGATCGGCACGCCAGTGACGACAATGCCGCCTTCGAGGGCGCGCGCCGCGGCAGCCTGGTCGCGATCGACCCGGGGACGCCCGACGGCGAACGGCTGCGCCTCCGGGCCGGGACGAGGGTCCGGCGGCTCGACTGATCCCGGCGGGCCAGGGGCTCGGCCGCGTCCGGTTGCCGCGCCTGGTGGCCGCCGCTATCGTCCGCTCGCTTTGCAGGAGCTCTTTGATCGGGACTTCCTCTTCGTCGTCGGCAAAGGCGGCGTTGGCAAGACGACGGTGAGCGCCGCCCTCGCGCTCGCCGCCGCACGCCGCGGCAAGCGCGTGCTGGTGGCGATGTGCAACGCACGCGAGCGCCTGAGCCACATGCTCGAGGTCGCGCCCATCGGCCCTCGCAACATGGCCGTCTTGCCGGAGGTGGAGGCCGTCAACATGACGCCCGAGGTCGCGCTCGAGGAATACGGGATGATGATCCTGAAGGTGCGCGCGCTCTACAAGGCGGTCTTCGAGAACCGGTTCATCTCGGCGTTCCTGCGCGGCACCCCGGGCATCGAGGCCTGGTCGATGCTCGGCAAGGCCTATTACCACGCGAACGAGACCAACAAGGACGGGCGGCGACGCTACGACCTGGTCATCCTCGATGCACCGGCGACCGGCCACGGGCTCGACATGCTGCGCGTGCCGCGAGTCATCGTCGACGTGGCGCCGCCGGGCCTCTTGCGCCGGGAGGCGGTCAAGGCGTGGAACATGTTCCGCGACCCCCGTCGCAGCGGCGTCGTGGTGGTGACCCTGCCCGAGGACATGCCGACCAACGAGACCATCGAGCTCTACCGGGCCCTGCGCGGTGAGCTCGACCTGCCGGTGGCGAAGCTGGTCGTCAACCGTGTGCTTCCACGGGTCTTCGGCGCGGACGAGCGGCCGCTCTTCGAGGCCCTGCCGAACGAGGTGCCACGCGACGCGCCCTTGTGGCCGCTCGCGCGCGCCGGGCGGGTGCGGTGCCTGCGCGAGCAGGTGCAGGAGGACAGCCTCGAACGGCTCGCGGCGGAGGTGCCGGTCCCGCGCATGGAGCTTCCCGACCTCTTGTTGCCCGACCTCGGCCGAGCCCAGGTCGAGTCCCTCGCCCACGCGTTCTGACCGGCGGGGCGCCCTGGGCGATCCCAGGTCAGGGGAGGCAGACGCTCCGGGCCGACGCCGCCCCGTCGACGGGCGTGCAGAGCAGGCCGTAGGGGCACGGGTGCGTGTCGTCACAGCCCGCCATGCAAAGATAGTTGTGCGCGGTGTCCGCCGCGAAGCCGAGGCATGTCCCGGCGCCGGGGCAGTCCCGATCCGAGGCGCAGGGCCGCGAGCAGAAGTTGCCCTCGCCGTTGCTCCCGTCGGTCCGCGTGAACAGGAGCCGGTAGCAGGCGTCGGGGGAAGCACAGTCGTGTTGGCCGACGCACGCGGCGTAGGTCGGCTCGCTGGAAGAGCAGCCGGCCATCGCGGAAGCGGCCAGAGCGACGAGCGCGAGGGCCAGGACGGGCCAGGTCGCGGACGGCGACACGGGAGCTACCGTGGCAAGCAGATCGAGTCGACCGTCGTGCCCATCATGGTGGCGTCTACGCATTGGAAGACCCCCGAGCAGTCGCGGTCGGTCGTGCAACGTGCATAACAGATGCGTTGCGCCGTCGGGTCGCCCACCAGCTCGTAGCACCGAGCGTCACCGGGGCAGTCCGCGTCCGTCGTGCAGTGGAGCGAGCACATCTTGCCGTTGCCGGCACTGTAGGCGATCCGGAAGCACGCCTCGGCGTCGGTCGTGCAATCGCTATTGGCGCTGCACCCTTCGTAGAGCGGCGAGGTATGGTCGCTCGACTGGACGCAGCCGGAAGCCGCCAGCCAGAGGGGGCACCACAGAAGCGCAAGGACGACCGGACGCACCTCGTCACTTTGCCGTTCGACGCAGGCGATGTCCATCCCACATCCACCCCCTTCCTCCTCAACGCCGCATCGTCACGGAGGCACCGGTCGTCACGTACTTGCCGTGGGGCCAGTGGCGGTACCACCGTGCCTCGAGCACCGGGCCTCCCTGGGAGTCGAAGTCGCCCGTGGGCGATCCGTAGATCTTGACGAGGGAGCCCGTCCAGAGCCGGTCCTCGCCGCGCCGGTCGTCGGGCTTCAGCGTGAGGATCGCGGTAAAGGGACCGCCTGGGCGCTCGCTCACCGTCACGCGGCATGAGCTGCTCCGCTCGTCGGCGCAGAGGTGACGGTGCTGGTGGGTGCGGAACGTCATGTGGACCGCCGTCCGCCCGTGACCCGCGTCCTCGATGGAGGTGACGACGCCGAACCAGCCGAGCTTCGCTGAGCGGAAGCTCGCCGGGTCACGGCGCACGTCGCCGTATTCGGCCTGGGCCTGGTGCTCCAGATAGGGCTCCTCATCGCCCGTGGGCACGTACTCCCGAGCGTAGCCGTAGGGCCCCGCACCGCCGCAGCCGACGGCGGGCAGCACGAGGGACGCGAGGAGGAGCGACAGGGCGGTGCGCAACGTCATGACCGCGTCGTTGTACACCCGAACCGGAGCATCCGGTCAATCCCCGCCCACGGCGGCAGGGCAATCGAGTTCTAGCCAGGCTGGGAGCTGGCGCCGCGCATGAGGTGGAGGAGGTAGTCACGGTCGAAGCCGGCCCTCTTGCGGGCGTTGGCCACGCCGACCTTGCGCGTGGCGTCCTGCTTGACAATCCCGAGGGCGAAGTGGCGGAGGGTGGCCATGTTGGCGGCCGCGTTGTTGGCGCGGTGTCGCGCCTCATCTTCGCGGAAGGCCAGGTCGAGAACCCAGTGGAGCTCGTTCTCGATGCGCCAGTGGTCCCGGATCTTGCGAGCGATTTCGGTGACCGAAGCGGCTGAGCCGCTGCCGATGTAGTAGGCCGTCTCGGTGGAGGTCCTGGCGGTAGCGAGGACCGTGCGCTCGCGTTGAACCTGAACGACGAAGCCGAGCCCTCGCCAGCGGTCCTTCGAGAGCACCCAATCGAGGTCGGAGGTCACACGGACGCGGCGCGTCTCGAGACGGCCGTGATCTTTGCTCGTCTCCTCGTGCTCGAGCATCCCGGGGCGGGGCGCTTCGTCGACGCTACGGGGGCGTGGGTCGTCCGCTTCGGCGAAGGTCTCCACGACCTCACGATGGAGCGAAGGCTGGTTGTCTTTGACCGCGAGCAAATAGTCGCCACCGCCTTCAACGATCGCTTCGGCGATCTTCGTCTGACACCCCATCGCGTCGACCGTCACGATGGCTCCGCGAAGGTCGAGCACCGCGAGCACCTCGGGAATTGCGACGATTTCGTTCTCCTTGTCCCTCACCTGACTGGCGCTCAGGACGACGCCGGCCCCCGCGAGATAGGCGCTCACGGTGTGAATCGGACTCTTCCCCGTGCTCTTGTCTCCACTGCGGCGGCTCGTCTTGCCGTCGATGGCGACGTGTCTTGCGGCCTGCCCATCAAGACGCAGCGATACCAGGTGTGCCCAGCGCTGGTAGACCTTCTGGAACGCCGCCGGGTCGAGTGCACCCAGCACGCTCAGGAACACGTCCTGCGTCGGGGCTCCGTGGGGAAGGTCGACCAAGGTGGCCAGCCACTCCTCGTTCGCCTCCCCCCACAACTCCATCGCCTCCGCGTCGTCGCAGCCGCACACCATCGCCATCAGCGCGGTCACGACCACCGCCTGCAGCGGATAGCGCACGCCCTGACGGCGGCGCGGGTCAGGAAGCTCCCTCAGCGCCTCGGCAAAATAGCCGAGCGCAGCGGCCTCATTCTCACGCTCGATTTGCTGGGCTCTCGTCTTTCGGGCCATCGCACTCGCTCCTCGCCTCCCCGGAGCAGCGCGCCCCGGTGACGAGGTTCGATCAAATTTCCGCGCCCTTGTCGATCCCTCCCACCCCCTTCTTGTTCGATAATGACTGCCGCCACGGCCCCTCCGGGCAGCCCAGACGTGCCACCCCACGCCGGAGGTCTCCGAGATGATCGGGGAATCGAGAACTCGATCGCCCTGCCCACGGCGGGGCGCACTAGACCGGCGCGGCCGGGGGAGCTATCGTCCGCACCCCCTGAGGAGGACGTACGCATGCCCGGGTCCGCTTCTTCCGGTGTCGACAATGAGCAGCCCCTGATCTTCGAGCTGGGCGCAGAGGGTCGTAGCGGCGCGTCGCTGCCGCCCCTCGACGTGCCGGAGGCCGACCCCGCCGCCCTCTACGGCGACCTGTATCGCCGTGAGCCGGCCCCGCTGCCCGAGGTCAGCGAGCCCGAGGCGTTCCGCCACTACGTCGTTCTCAGCCAGCAGAACTTCGCCATCGACACAGGCATGTACCCGCTCGGCTCGTGTACGATGAAGTACAACCCGAAGGTCAACGAGCAGGTGGCGCGGCTGCCCGGCTTCGCGCACCTCCATCCGCTCGCCCCGGAACGCATGATCCAGGGCGCCCTCGAGCTCATGTACCGGCTCGAGCGCGGCCTCGTCGAGATCTGCGGCATGGACCACGTGTCGCTCCATCCGTCCGCCGGCGCCCAGGGCGAGCTGACCGGGCTCATGATGATCCGCGCCCATCACCTGGCGAACGGCCGTTCGCCGAAAAAGGTGCTCATCCCGGACACGGCCCACGGCACCAACCCGGCCTCCTGCGCGCTCAATGGCATGAAGGCGGTGCCCTTCCCCGTCGGCAAGGACGGCATCGTCGTGCCGGAGGAGCTCGCGCCCTTCGTCGATGACGACGTGGCGGCCATCATGATCACCAACCCGAACACGGTGGGCCTCTTCGAGACCCACATGCCCACCCTCGCGGCCATGGTCCACGACAAGGGCGGGCTCGTGTACGGCGACGGGGCGAACTTGAACGCGCTCATGGGACGGGCGCGTCCCGGTGACCTCGGCATCGACGTCATGCAGTTCAACCTGCACAAGACGTTCACTACCCCGCACGGAGGCGGCGGTCCCGGCTGTGGCCCCGTCGGCTACAAGCGCGCCCTGCATCCCTACGCGCCCGTGCCGGTCGTCGTGAAGAAGCCCGACGGCACCTACGGACTCGACCACGACCGCCCCGAGAGCATCGGTCGGCTACGCGCCTTCCACGGCAACTTCGGCATGATGGTGCGTGCCTACACGTACCTGCGCGAGATGGGCGCGGAGGGCCTGCGGAGCGCGACCGACCTGGCGGTGCTCAACGCGAACTACCTGCGTGCGCTGCTCGGCGAGCAGTGGCACGTGGCCTACGACCGCACGTGCATGCACGAGGTCGTGATCAGCGACAAGCGCCTGCGGGAGACGGGCGTCACGACCATGGACGTGGCCAAGCGCCTGCTCGACTACGGCTTCCACCCGCCGACGGTCTACTTCCCGCTCGTGGTCAAGGGGGCGATGCTCATCGAGCCCACCGAGACCGAGACCAAGCAGACCCTCGATGCGTTCGTGGCCGCCATGGAGGCGATCCGTCGCGAGGCCCACGAGGATCCGGAGCTCGTGAAGTCGGCGCCCCACACGACACGGCTGCGCCGTCTCGATGAGACGCGGGCCGCCCGGCAGCCGGTGTTGCGCTGGGTGGCGCCGGTCGCCGACGGCGAGGCAGCTGCGGCCGAGGACTGACAGGGGGTCTGCGCTCGAGGGCCCCCTACGCAGACCGTCACGGTACGGCGCACCCAGCCCCAGACGGTGCCCGTCCAACAGGCGCCGCAGCACCGCGCGCCGCAGGAGCGCCCGGCCTGCGGTGCGTGTGCGGCAAGGTGAGTGGTGGTGTCCTTGTGTCGTTCGCCCGACACGACTTAGGCTGGGGGCATGATCCGCTGGTCGATGCTCGGCCTGCTGATCGCCCTCGGATGCAACTCCATGCTTCCGTCGGCGGCGAAGGCGGAAGATTCACCAGCAAGCGCATCGTTGAGGCTTCTCGTGACGGAGATCATCACCGAGATGAGCTCCGTGAACACGAGGCTTCAGCTCACGATCGACGCGACCCCGAAAGCAGGGGCCCCCAGGCAGTACACCCTCGCGATGATTGATCTGCGATGGGCGTCACTCGCCGACCTCTTCGGACGGGGCATGCGTGTGGGGTCGGACGCGGCGGGCGACAGTGGGGGGAGTCATGTGCTCGAGCCCATCCGGCTTGCGCTCCGACCGTCCTTCGGCCATCGAGGTGCGTCGGTGCACGCCACGATCCCGTTCTGGTGAGGCGCGAGCCCGGGAGTCACCGGAGGAGCGCGAACGCGAGCGCCGCCAGCGAGAAGAGCACGGCGGTGGCGACGACAATCGTGCCCGTGCGGAACGCCTTGGCGTCGTAGAGATCGACGCCGAGCGCGCACAGCTCCGCCTCCCGCGTGTACTGGTCGCCCGCGCGCACGGCCCCTACCGCCTGCGCGAGACGTTCGGGCTCCTCCGTCGCGGCACCGCGCTGCCACGCGTGCTCGCCGAGCTTCATCCAGGCCGCCTCGAGCTCCGCCTTTGCCTGGGCGCGCGCGCGCCGGTCGGTCTGCTGCTCCATCACGAGCGCGAGACGATCCGCCTCACCCACGAAGTAGGACACGGGTGCGAGGTCGAGCTCGTGCGCCCGCATATGGAGGCCGCGCCCGAGCTCGGTGAACGCCGCATCGGCCGCGTCGATCGCCTTGTCGCGATCGACCCGCGCCCGTTGTTCGCGCTTCGCGATCTCGCGGCGGCGGTGCCGCACGTGCAACGCATAGAAGATGGCGGTGAAGGGATCGCGCGGCGGTTCCCAGTAGTCGGCGAGCCGGCGTGCCTCCGAGAGGTCGGCCTCCGTGGGTGCCCCGGAACCCCCATGGGCCGTGGCCCCGGCCGCGGCGTTCATGTCGGCGGGAACGTCCACGGCGGCCATCGTACGACGGGCCCGCGCCGGCTGTCAGCTCGCGGTGCACGGTGCCCACCGCGTCTGCCGCGCGTGGGGCGAGCGACGGGGGCGAAACCTGTTCGGGCAGCGCGTCCGGCGTGCGCGTGGAATAATCCGTCGCCCGGTGGGGCCGCGCTCGGCGTTCGGTGGGCATCACCAGGGCGCATCACGAGGAGGGAGGCCGAGATGGCAGGACATGAGATTGAGCTCGTGGGTCCGGACTTCGCGGAGGGCGTCGCCCTGTCGACCCTTCCCGACGACGCACCGGTCCTGGGCCACGCCCATGGCGAGGCGGTCGTGCTCGTGCGCCACGGCGGCGCGGTGCACGCGGTGGGCGCGAGCTGCACGCACTACGGGGGACCGCTCGCCGAGGGGCTCGTCGCAGGCGGCACGATCCGCTGCCCTTGGCACCATGCGCGCTTCGATCTCACGACCGGCGAGGCGGTCTGCGCACCCGCCCTCTCACCCATCGCGCGGTGGCACGTGGCGATCGACAACGGCCGCGTACGGGTGACCGCGCGCGCCGAGGCCGCTCCACCGAGGCCGGCACCCGAGGACGCACCCGAGAGCGTCGTCATCCTGGGCGCGGGAGCGGCGGCGGCGGCGGCGGCCGATGCGCTGCGACGCGAGGGCTACGAAGGCGACATCACGATTGTCGGCGAGGAAGCCGACGCGCCGACGGACCGGCCGAACCTGTCCAAGGACTTCCTCGCCGGCAGCGCGCCCGAGGAGTGGCTCCCCCTGCGTCCGGCCGAGCAGTGGGCGGAGGCGGGCGTGGAGCTCGTCGTCGGGGTCCGCGCCACGGCCGTCGACACGAAGGCGCGCCGCGTCGAGCTCGACGACGGGCGCAGCCTCTCCTACGGTGCGCTTCTCATCGCGACCGGCGCGCGCCCCCGTCGCCTGACCATCCCGGGCGCCGACGGTCCTTCGGTCTTCTACCTGCGCTCCCTCGCCGACTGCCGGAAGATCATCGCGAAGGCCGAGGGCGCGAAGCACGTCGCCGTCGTCGGCGCGAGCTTCATCGGCCTCGAGGTCGCGGCATCCCTCAGGACCCGGGGCCTCGAGGTGCACGTCGTAGCCCCCGAGGAGCGCCCGCTCGAGCGCGTCCTCGGGAGCCGCATCGGCGACTTCGTCCGAAGCCTGCACGAGGACAAGGGCGTCGTCTTCCACCTCGGTCGAAAGCCGCGCAACGTCGAAGAGAGCCACCTGGTCCTCGACGACGGCGAGCCCCTACGCGCCGACCTGGTCGTGGTTGGCATCGGCGTCGAGCCCGCCACGGAGGTGGCAACGGCCGCCGGCATCGAGGTCGACAACGGCATCGTGGTGGACGCGCACCTGCGCACCAGCGCCGAGGGCGTGTGGGCGGCGGGGGACGTGGCCCGCTACCCCGACCCCCGCACCGGAGAGCTCATGAGGGTCGAGCACTGGGTGCACGCCGAGCGCATGGGCCAGGCGGCGGCGCGCGACATGGTCGGCCGGGGCAGCCCCTTTAGAGCGCCGCCCTTCTTCTGGAGCCAGCACTATGATGTGCCGATCTGTTACGTGGGCCACTGTCCGACCTGGGACCGGCTCGACGAGGACGGCGAGATCATGGCAGGGGACTTCACCGCGGTGCTGCGTCGCGGTGGGCGGCCGATGGCCGTCGTCACGGCGGGCCGCGATCACGTGAGCCTGCACGCTGAGGACGCGATGGAGCGCGGCGACGACCCCGCCCTCGACGCCCTCGCCCGGCGGGAGTAGCTCAGCTCCCCTCGGCGGCGCTCGCGTCCTCGATCCGCGGGGCGAGCTTCGTCTCGGGCTCGGCCGGCGCCTCCTTGGGCGGCTCCGTGAACATCGCCAGCTCCTTGGTGATGCGCCGGAGCATCGTCTGCTTGATGTGGAAGGGCAGGAACGCCGACTTGAAGCCGTTGGTGATGAGCCGCTTGATGTCCTCGAGCGCGAGCCCCATCTGGGTGTGGCACAGCCACAGCTCCTTCGAGACGGTCGTGTCGGTGATGAGCCGGTTGTCCGTGTTGACCGTCACGCGCAGCCCCAGGTCGTAGTAGAGCTTGATCGGGTGGCTGGCGAGGTCGCGCACGGCGCCGGTCTGCACGTTCGATGACGGGCAGCACTCGAGCGGGATGCGGTGATCGTTGACGTAGTGGAGCAGGTCGCCGTCCTCGCGCAGGCGGCAGCCGTGGCCGATGCGATGGGCGCCGCACACGTGGATGGCCTGGTGGATCGACTCGGGGCCGTAGGCCTCGCCCGCGTGGATCGTGACGTTGATGTTGTTGTCGCGGACGAGCTGGAACGCCGCCAGGTGGTGCTTGGCGGGGTGGTCGTACTCGGCGCCGGCCAGGTCGAAGGCGACGACGCCGCGGTTCTTGTATGCCACGGCGAGCTGCGCCATCTCGAGGGACGACTCGGGCGAGATGTTGCGAATCCCGCAAAGAATGACGTTCGAGCGGACCGAGAAGTCCTGCTGGGCCTGCATGAGGCCCGCGAGCACCGACTCCACGACGGCCGTCAGGCGCAGCCCCCTGCGGGTGTGGAGCATGGGCGAGTAGCGCACCTCCATGTAGCGCACGTTCTCCTTGGCGGCGTCCTCGCCGAGCTCGTAGGCGGTGCGGTAGAGGGCGTCCTCCGTCTGCATCACGCGCAGGGTGATGTCGAAGGCCTTGAGGTACTCGACGAGCGAGCCCGTGTTCTCGCCGCAGTGCATGGCGCGGCGGAGGTCGGCCGGGTTGTCCGCCGGCAGGTCGATCCCCTCGGACGCGGCGATCTCGAGGATGGTCTCGAGGCGCAGGGAACCATCGAGGTGGACGTGGAGATCCGTCTTGGGGAGCTTCTCGAAGAACGACAGCGGTAGGACCATCGACGGATTCTACGCGGCGGAAGCGGGCCCAGGCAATCGGGCGACCCGAGCGACCCGCCAAAGACGGCGAAAGCCCCCGGCACTGGCCAGGGGCTCCCGTCGAGTCGAAGCGCCCGGCGCTCGCGCGCCGGGCTAGGGTGGGGTCAGGCGCCCGGAGGCGTCTGGCACGCCTCGGTCGTGCCGTCGAACGCCTTGGTGACGCCCGAGCAAGCGCTGGTGTCGGCGCATCCGCACACGCCGCTGTAGCACTTGTTGGTGCTGTCACCCATGCAGTCGCTGTCGGACGCGCAACCGCAGTAGCCGCTGGACTGGCACACCGTGCCGCCCGCCGTCGCGCTCGCGCAGCTGTCGCCGCCGTCGGTGGAGCAGACGCACCTGTTGCTGGTCGTGTCGCACTTGGGCGTCATCGGGGTCGACGAGCAGTCCGAGTCCATGGTGCAGCCGGCGGGGGCCGCCCCCTCGCAGTTGTGGCTGGTCGTGTTGCACGTGTAGCTGTCGTTGCCGCAGACCGTCACGGTCGCACCCGTGATGTCGGTCACCATGACGTCGCTTTGGGAGAGCGTCGAGCAGGGCAGTGCGCTCGACGGCTTCACGATGGCGCACTTGCCTCCGCCGGCGGCCGAGCCGTTCGTGTCTATGCACACGCCGGAGGAGCAATCCGAGTTCGCCGTGCAAGCCATCGTCCACCCGCTGTACTGCGCGGTGCAGTCCGAGTCCGCCGTGCAGGCAGGGAACTGGCAGAGACCGTCGCGGCACACCAGGCCGACGTCCATTCCGGAGGTCGTACAGTCCGTGTCGGCGGTGCAGCTCTCGAGGCAGATCATGGCCGTGGGGCCGCCACCGGCATCGACCGTGCCGCCCGAGTCCACCGTGCCGCCCGAGTCCACCGTGCCGCCCGAGTCCACTGTGCCGCCCGAGTCGACCGTGCCGCCACCGCTGTCCCCCGGCGGTGTTCCGGCATCTATGCCGCCGCCACTTCCGCCACTACAGCCGACCAGGGACAGGGCCCCGACGGCGCTCAGGGCAACCGTAATCCGAAGCAGATTTCGCTGAAACATTCGCTGTCTCCTTGTCTCCAACACAGTCCCGCGCCGGACACCAGAGCACACCGGGCCCCAATGTGTCCAATCCGTGCGCGAGACGCATATTTGACTACCTTTGGAGACAGGCAGAAATTCCCAAACCGCAACGACTTCGCGTGGGCGGGGTGCGGCGGGGGGCGCTCGGAAGTCCGGCGAAAGACTCGCTCGGCTCAGGCGTCGGCGGCGTCGTGGGTAGCCGCCCAGTAGGAGATGAGCTCCATGTCGTCGATGATGCGCGAGTGGTAGTGACCCCACACGTCGCTGATCATCACCATCGCGCCCTTGGACAGCTTGGGCGTGAGGTAGACGGCATAGTAGCGGGCGCCACTCTCATCCTCGGCCTCGCCGACGAAGTCGAGGGGCGCCTTGCACTCCGGACAGAACAGCTCGCAACGGGTCCCGACCGGGATGTCCAGGTCGGTGAGCCCCTTCTTGCGGGCGTCGCCGTGGATGGGGCTCAGGTGGACCAGCCCCTCGCGCTCGTCGGTGCGCACGCCGAGGGTGATGGCGGGATAGCCGTCGAAGGACGCGTCCGAGATGCCGACGAGGCGGTGTCCCTTGGGCCCGTAGGCCTGCGTCACGATGATGACGACGTCGTCATTCTCCTTCTGAACGCGCACGCTCGGCGCTTTCAGATTCTCGTGCGCTCCGGTGACGGTGAGGTTATCGGTGTCGACGCGTTTACGGCTCATGGTCTGCCCATGGTGCCCAATTCCCCCCAGGACTCAAGGGGAGAGGTGCGGTATCCGTTGAAGTGCCGTCCAAAGCAGGCCGCGGTCACCCCCGCCCGCATGCCATAGTCGGCCCCCTGCCATGTCCGCGCCGGCCGATGCACGCGCCCAGCCCGCGACGCTGCTCTCCCTGTCGCCGAGCCGCGCCGTCTGGGCCGTGGCCTGGCCCATGGCGACGCTCGGCCTGTGCCTCTCCGCCTACAACCTGACCGACACCCTCTGGGTCGGCCGCCTCGGCCCCGCGCCCCTCGCTGCCCTCGGCGGCAGCGCCTTCGCCTTTTGGGCGATCACCCTCGCCTGTGGCCTCGCCGGGACCGGCACCCACGCCCTCGTCGCGCGCCACGAAGGGGCCGCCATCGCGCTCGGGACCGACCGGCGCCGCATCGACGAGACCTTGTCCCAGGGCCTCTTCGTCGGCCTCGGCGTCGCGCTCTTGCTCGCGGCCCTCTCCCCGACCTCGGGCTTCTACTTCGACCTGCTCGGCTTCGGGCACCGCTCCCCCGAGCACCGCTACGGCGTGCAGTACATCGGCAGCGCCATGCTCGGCGCGAGCACCCTCGCGGTCTACGCCGTCGTGCAGGCTGCGTTCCGCGGCATTGGGAGGACACGCCCGATCCTGGTGCTCACGCTCGTCACCGTCGTGCTCAACGCCGGCCTCGACCCGCTGCTCATCTGGGGGCTCGGCCCCGTGCCCGCCCTCGGCGTGGCGGGCGCCGCCTGGGCCACGGTGATCGCCAACGGCGTGGGCGCGATCGTCGGGCTGCGTGTGCTGTCGCGCTTGGGCATCCGCCCCACCCTCGGCCTGCCTCGGCTCCGCGACGCGCGCCTCATCGCGCGCATCGGCCTGCCCACCACCGCCGCCGGCATCGGTTTCAGTCTCGTCTACGTCGCCCTCGGCCGCTTCATCACGGGCTTCGGCGCCGAGCAGATGGGCGCCCTCGGCGTCGGCCATCGGCTCGAGGGCCTCGCCTACCTCGTGTGCACGGGGCTCGAAGTCGGAACCGCCACCATGGTGGGCCAGCACCTCGGGGCGGGCCGGGTAGAGGACGCCCGTCGCACCGTGCGCGCAGCCGCCCGCCTGTGCAGCACGGCCATGATCCCCTTCACGGTGTTCCTCTACGTCGCGGCGGCGCCGCTCATGTCGATCTTCACCAACGACGCAGCGACGATTGCCGCTGGCGCGCTCTACCTGCGCGTGCAGGCGGTCGTCATCATCTTCATGGGCCTCGAGACCGTGTTCCGCGGCGCCTTCACCGGCGCGGGCGACACCGTTCCGTCCTTCTGGATCGAGGCGAGCTGGACGGCCTTCCGCATCCCGCTCGCCTGGGCGTTGGCGTTCCCGTTCGGGCTCGGCATCGAGGGCGTGTGGGTCGCCATCGCCGCGACCACCGTCGTCAAGGCCGTCCACCTGTGGATCTGGTTCCGGCGCGATCGGTGGGCGACCGCCTTGGGCGGGGCCCTTTCCTGAACGCTAGATCCCTGCGTCGATCGGCCCTCCGCCGCTGCCGCCGCCCGAGACGGCACACCCCTCGCTGTCCGGCAGGCAGATCCACGGGCCGCCAGGGACGCCGCAGTTGGTGCAGTACGCGCCCGTGGGGCAGCCGGTCATGCGACAGTCGGGGGGCAGCGCACAGGGGCCGTCGTGCAGCACGCCCTGTCCGTCCTGATTCGCGACGCACGCGTTCTCGTAGGTGAGGCCGTCGCAGCCGCACACCGGCGAGTTGATCCGGGGGCAACTCTCGGGACGCGGCCGACACATGCCGGGCGCGTCGGCGGCGCCGCAGTAGGCGCCGGGCGCGTAGTCGCAGAAATAGCCGGGCGGGCAGGAGCTACCGACGAAACCGCCGCAGCCCATGTCGGGAGGAGGAGGGGGTGGCGGTGGAGGAGGCCCGGCGTCCAGCGGCGGCGGACACGGGTACTGGATGCAGGTCGTGCCTTCGGGAATGCACGTCAACGGACCGCAGCCGTGGTTGCAGCACACCGAGCCGGTGGCGCACACGGTCCCGCCGCAGACCGACCCTGGCCCCGCATCGCGGCCGGTGCCTCCGTCTCCAGGGATGCCCGCATCCTCGATGCAGTGGGCACCGGGCGGGCACCCACCACCGTCGCCCAGCTCGTGGGAGCGGGCGCAGCCGCCAATGGAGAGCAGCGCTGCGGCGAACAGGGCGGGCAGCGCAAGCGCGGGTCGGGTCGAATGGGTCATGGCGTCGCTTTCCGCCGACCGAGTAGCACTCCTCGTGCCAGCGGAATCGACACAGCGTGACACACACGCGGTTGAATGCGCGAACGCTGCGGTCGGTCCTCGGCGCCGTTTCAGGCGCGGGGGCGGTCGTGCAACTTCGCGAGCACTTCGTCGAGCTTCGTCGCCGAGAGGCTGACCCGTGTGGGCATGCCCCCTTGCAGGCCGAGGATCGACAGGAGGTCGATGCCGCTGTCGAAGCGCGCGGCGACGCTCACCGACGTCTCGTCGTGCACGACCGCGATGGCCGCGCGCTCCTGGCCGAGCAAGAGCAGCACGGTCTTGTCATAGGGGCCGCCTCGCTCGCGCGCATCGACGACCGCCAGCTCCCCCTCCACGCGATAGCGCCGCGCGATCGCGCGCGCCTCGTCCTCGAGCCTTCGCACCTGCTCGGCTGCTTCCTTGATCGGTGTCCACAAGCCGCCGTCCCGCGCGCCACCTACGAGGAAGCGCACCACGAGGCCCTTCAAACCGTCGTCGCGCGGGCGTGCACGCAGGGCCCGGTCCATCACCGCCGCCTGCTCGCTCGGCTCGCCCATGCGTGTATCGATGGCGCGCGCATCCGCGTCGGCCCCCGGGTAGGGCTCGTGCCCCCCGAGCACCCACTTGGCCGCCGAGCAGAGCCCGTCGAAGTCCACGTGACAGCAGACCGTGTCCACCGCCCCCGCGCGGGCGACGCGCTCGGGCGTGACCATCTCGGGACAGGCCGGGTGCTCGGCCTTGGTCGAGAGCACGAAGCGCGGGTCGTCGGCGTAACGGGCGTGCAGGGCGTGGTCGTGGTGATCCACCCACATGGCGAGCCGGTCCCCCAGCTTCTCGATGAACGGAAGGGTCACCTTCTCGAAGGTGGCCCCGCCCGCATTTCCCGCGAAGGCCACGTCGAGCACCACCACGCGTCCGGGCAGGTCCTTGGGCTTGGGCAGCTTGCGCGGGGTGCCGTAGGCGAGGTGGGGGAAAGGCATCCGCCGAGCATGGGGACGGCGCAGGTCGGGCGCAAGCCCGGACGCAGGGAGCCTGAAGCGCGTCGAGCGCGCTTGCTCAGCCCCGCAGTGCGTCGGGACAGTGGGGCCGCTGTCGGTGCTCGGCGAGGTAGGCTCGAAGCGCGGGGCATTCCTCGAGCAGGTCGTACCAGGACGCCCAGGCGAAGGTGTGGGCGAGGATCACGTCGGCGACGGTGAACCTCTCTCCCACGAGGAGCTTCCGGTCGGCGAGCTCCGCTTCGAGGACAGGGGTTGAGCTTCAGGAAGGCGGGGCGGTGTTGCTCGCCTTCCCTGAGGTTCACCACGTGCGACTCGAAGGGGACCTCGAGCTCCTCGAGCACCCATCGACATCGCGCCGACCGCGTCGGACCGAGCTCGTAGAGCTTCACCGAAGATCTCCCGTGTCGTTCGAGACTCGCTGCGTGGCACGGCGTGCCTATCGCGGCAAGTCGACCACGGCTGCGCGTGGGAAGCTCGTAATGAAGGACACAAGGCGCGACCGGCGGGATGGCGACGAGGTGCAGCACGGCTCGACGCGCCGATGGCGGAGGTCCGGAATGCGGAGTCGCCCATCCGGCGCGACCACGACGATCTCCAACGCATCGTGGAGCGCATCGAAGGGCTGCCGAGCGACGCGACCGGCGGCACCCCGGCGGTTGCTTCCTCGTTCCGGCCCTCGAAGGGTCTGCCAGCGGCCATGGCTTTCGGTGAGCATGTAAGTTTATACTATCGGAGTGTTTCTGCGGCTCGTCGCCCTTCTTCTATGCGTGGCCACCCTTGGTTGCGGGCGAGTGGGCTTCGAGCTGGCCTCCCCTCAGAGGCTACAGGGCGAGGGAGGGGCAGCCGTGGTGCGGCGGTGCACCCTTCAGCCGTGCAGCGACGCCGGAACGACGATGGCGAGGCCGGACGCGGGCGGGACGATGGACGCCGGCACGGCGGCCGACGCCGGTGGAACGATGGACGCCGGCACGGCGGTCGACGCGGGCGGGACGATGGACGCCGGCACGACGGTCGACGCGGGCGGGACGATGGACGCCGGCACGACGGTCGACGCGGGTGGTGGGAGCGACGCCGGCACGACGGTCGACGCCGGTGGTGGGAGCGACGCCGGCACCGATGCGGGCACCCTGACCTGCCCGGGCTCCTGCCCGTGGGCATGCCGGGCGGGCGTCTGTGACGACGCAGTTCAGGTGGTCACCGGAGGCAACCAGCTCGCATGCGTGCGGCTCGCCTCCGGCCGGGTCGCGTGCTGGGGCCTCAACGACCACGGCCAGCTCGGCGACGGAGATCTCGTCGCGTCGCCCACGCCCGTCTACGTGCTGGGCCTCGACGACGCGGTCTGGCTGGACGTGGGCTACGCGCACGCGTGCGCCGTGCGCGCGACGGGGGGGTCGTGTGCTGGGGCCAGGACGGTATGGGCGATCTGGGCGACGGATCCTTCACCGACAGCCCGCTGCCCGTGGCCGTGACGGGCCTCGTCGGGGCGGGCGCGAAGGTCGCTCTCGGAGATGACGACTCGTGCGCGCTCACCACCGCGGGCGAGGTCTTTTGCTGGGGCAGCAACTGGTGGGGCGGGCTCGGCATCTCGAGCACGGACACCGGGACCTTCTCCATGGCCCAGCACGTGACGGCGCTCTCGGGCGTCCCGTTGTTCGGCAGCGGCATCTGGCACGTCTGTGCCGTCAGCGACGGCAGTGGGGACCTCGCCTGCTGGGGCCACAATGCGGCCGGGGAGGTCGGGGACGGAAACGATGACGAATGCCATCGGCCCCGTCACGGTGCCCGGAGTGACCGGCGTCGTCGAGGTTGATGGTGGGTACAGTTACACTTGCGCGCTCCGCTCGTCGGGCGCGGTCCAGTGCTGGGGTGGCAACGACCAGTACCAGTGTGGCGACGGGAGCAGCACGGCGAACAAGCTCGCCCCTTACACCATCCCCGGCCTCACCCTGATGTCGATCCGCACGGGCGGCTGGCACGTGTGCGGCCAGGACGCGTCGGGCGCGCTCGAGTGCTGGGGCTACAACAGCGACGGCGAGCTCGGTCGCGGCACCACGTTCCAGCGCACGGGCACGGCGGCACCGGTCTCGGGCCTGGGCGCGGTGCGCGACTACGACCTGGGCAGGCAGTTCATGTGCGCGATCGACGCGTCGTCCGGCGTCCCCATGTGCTGGGGAGACAACTCGAACGGCCAGCTCGGTGACGGGACCACGACCAGCCGCTCCCTGCCGGCGCCGGTGTTGCCGCCGCCGTGAGGTTCGCGAGGCGGGCCTGCGCTCGTCTGACCGTCACGCGGCGTTGCGGAAGGCTCACCGAGCTCCGTCGCGGCTCGGGATCGTCGAACACGCGTTTTTTCTTCGCGGAAACGCGGGGGAAACACGAGCGTCGCACGCTGCCGACGTATGGATTGAACCGTCCTCGACAGCATGTGGGTGCTGATCAGCGCCTTCCTCGTGTTCTTCATGCACGCCGGCTTCTCGCTCGTCGAGAGCGGCTTCTGCCGGCGCAAGAACGCCGTCATGGTGCTGCTCAAGAACGTGGCCGTCGTCGCCCTCGCCTCGGTGCTGTTCTACGCCGTCGGCTTCGGCGTGATGTTCGGCAACGGCGGCGACCTCTTCGGCGCGAGCGGCTTCTTCCCGGCCGCGACCGACACGGTCGCCGCGGCGCCCCGCGGCATGCCCCTGTTCGTCTTCCTGTTCTTCCAGCTCGTCTTCGCCGCCACGAGCGCGACCATCGTGAGCGGCGCCGTCGCCGAGCGCGCCCGCCTCGGCTCGTTCATGGTCTTCACGGCCCTCGCCGCGCTCGTCATCTACCCGCTCGTCGGCCACTGGGTCTGGGGCGGTGGCTTCCTCGGGAAGCTCGGCTTCCACGACTTCGCCGGCAGCACGGTCGTGCACGCGGTGGGCGGCGCCATGGCCCTCGGCGGCGTGCTCGCGGTGGGCCCGCGTCTCGGTCGCTACGGCAAGGACGGATTGGTGCGCCCCATGCCCGCCCACAACTTCCCCCTCGCCACCCTGGGCGTGCTCATCCTGTGGCTCGGGTGGTTCGGCTTCAACGGCGGCAGCACCCTGTCGGCGGACCCGAAGCTCATCGCGCCCGTCATCCTCGCGACGAACCTGGCCGGCGCCGCCGGCTTCCTCGCGGCGCTGTTGCACGTGCGTCTGCGAACCGGTCTGCTCGATCTCTCGATGGGCCTCAACGGCGCTCTCGCGGGGCTCGTCGCCATCACGGCGGGCGCCGACGTGATCGGCCCGGGCGAGTCCATGATCGTCGGCATGATCGCGGGCGTGCTCGTCGTCGAAGGCGTGATGCTCCTCGACCGGCTCCGCCTCGACGATCCGGTCGGCGCGATCCCGGTGCACCTTCTGAACGGCCTCTTCGGCACCGTCGCCGTCGGCCTCTTCGCGAACACGTCGGCGATGAAGGGCCTCTTCCACGGCGGCGGCGCGCACTTGCTCGGCATGCAGGCGCTCGGCACGCTCACGGGCGCGAGCTTCGCCCTCGCCGCGGGCGCAGCGGTGTGGTTCGCCATGCGCGCGCTGCCGGGCGGCGTCCGCGTCTCGCGACAGCACGAGCTCGAGGGACTCGACGTGAGCGAGTGCGGCGTCGAGGCCTACGGCGAAGACCGCCAGGGCATCGCGCCCGTCGTGCCCCCGTCCGAGGCCATCGCTGCCGCTACCGTCACGGTCTCGCGCGACCCCTCCCATACCGCGGGCTGAAAATGGTACGTTGACGGAACGAGCGGGCGAGATTGTTCCTGACGAATCGCCGCGCGAGCGGATGCGACGGCGTCGTCGTAGAGCCCGAAGACAGAAGACATCGGGCACGACCACTTCTTTTGAGCGCCCTGGGGAGTCGACGCAATCCCTACCCGGCAGGAGCCCGTAACCAATCGGGCCGGACGGCGTATCTAGAAGAGGTTGTGTTTCATGGGAGGGTACATGCACTCGAGATATGCTTGGTTTCCTTGCGCACTGGCCTTTGTCCTCGCCTTCGGCCTGACCGGCTGCGGCGATGACAGCATGGCCACCGGGACCGATGGGGGGGGTGTCACCGATGGGGGGGGTGTCACCGATGGGGGAGGGGTCGTGCCCGACGGTGGGGGCGACATGACCGACGCCGGAAGTGGCATGACCGACGCGGGGCCCACGCCCACGCACTTCACCGTCCGCATCGAGAATGTAGCGGCCTTCACCAACGCCAAGTCCGGTACCTTCGCGGTGCCGACCGACGCTACCGACCCCGGTCCCCTGGCTCCGGGCCAGGCCTACGAGTTCACCTTCACGGCGGGCCTCCACTACCGCCTCGTCTTCGCGACCATGTTCGGGCAGTCGAACGACTGGTTCTTCGCGACCAATCCCTCAGGCATCCCGCTCTTCGACGGCACGACCCCGACTTCGGGCGACGTCACCGACCAGGTCTTCCTCTGGGATGCGGGCACCGAGGTGGACGAGGAGCCCGCCGTCGGGCCCCACACCGGTCCACAGCAGCACCTCTCGACCGACGGCCCCGGCGCGGCGGACCCCGACTCCAACGTTCGCCAGGTACCCAATCCGGTCACGCTCACCGACGGCACGAGCTTCGATTGGCCCGCGGTCTCGGACATCATCCGAGTGACCATCACGCCGCAGAGCGCGCCGCGCACGTTCACGGTGCGCATCGAAAACGTGTCGGACGACTCTGTGACGCTGCAGACCTCCGCCGGGCCCAAGCCCGTACGCGTCTCGCCGGGAGTCTGGGCGCTCGGCACGGGCAACGACCCCATCTTCAGCGACGGCATGCCCGATCGCGGCGAGGGGCTCGAGGCCCTGGCGGAGATGGGTGACATCTCGACCCTCGGCCCCGCCCTCGCAGGCCACAGCGGTGTGGCCACGGGCCTCTCCCCTGGCGTCTGGGTCGTGCACACCTCGCCCGATCCGCTCTTCACCCCCGGCATGCCCGACCGCGGCCTCGGCTTCGCGGACATCGCGGAGACGGGCAACATCGGCCCGATCACGGCAGCGTTCACGTCGTCTCTTCCCGACGGGGCGAGCGCCTTCGGGACGTTCAACATGCCCGTGGACGCGACCAGCCCGGGGGAGCCCGCCCGGGGCACGCCTTTGAATTCGAGGTAGATGCGGTGCCGGGCGACCACCTCTCCTTCGCCACCATGTACGGAGCCTCGGCCGACTGGAACTTCGCGACGGACGAGAACGGCATCGCACTCTTCGACGGGGACACGCCGAAGACGGGGGACGTCACCGCGGACGTCTACCTGTGGGACGCCGGCACGAAGCTCGACGAGGAGCCCGGCGTCCTAGGGATCTCGCCGGACCCTGCGGACACGGACATGAACGTTCGGAAGGTCCCGACGAGTGAGTACGCGACGCCCGTCGCCCAGCACATCCGCGTGACGCTGAGCAACTGAGCGTCCGCAGGTCGAACGTGGCGGGGGGAGCGGCCGAGGCGTCGCTCCCCCCGTTTGCATTTCATTGGCCTCGTTGCGCCGAGCCCGTAGACCCGGGCCCTCCGCGACGGCCCGCCCTGGCACTTCACGACCGGGGAGCCGACGGTCGGTGGCGCGGCACAGCCCGGTGACGAGAATCCGACGTCTACACGGGGCGGCGCGCGGTGCCATGCCCCCGGATTCATCCCGGGGAGACCGTCTCGTCTTCGGGCCGTTGACATGCGGAGCCGGCCGAAGGAGCCTCCCGCCACGGGTGAGAGGAAAACATGAATAAACATACGATCATTACTGTGTCGCTTCTTGCGAATTGCAGCCTGGGGCTGCAGCGGGGGCAACAGCGGGCGCGGCCACGTGGACGCGGGCACGGGCGGGGACTCCGGAACGGGCGACGGCTCCACGGGCCTCGACGGCGCCACTGGACTCGACGGCTCCACCGGCCCCGACGGCTCCACCGGCGCCGATGCCGGCCCTTGCGCCGGCGCCCACTGCGACAGCCTCGATGACGTGTGTAACGTCGGGGTGTGCGATCCGACGACGGGCACCTGCTCGGCCGAGCCCATGCCCGACGGAACGTCCTGCAGCGACGCCGACCCATGCACCACCGGGGACACCTGCACCGCCGGCACCTGCACCGGCTCTGCCACGGACTGCTCCGGCATGAGCGACATGTGTCACACCGGGACCTGCAATCCCGCCACCGGCGCCTGCGAGGCCAGGCCGGTCATGGATGGCACGAGCTGCGACGACGGCGACGCGTGCACCACCAGTGACGTCTGCACGACAGGCACGTGCGCTGGCTCCGCGGTGGACTGCTCCGGCTCCGCCGACATGTGCAACACCGCCGCGTGCGATCCCACCAGCGGCGCCTGCGTGACGACCCCCGTCATAGACGGCACGAGCTGCGATGACGGCAACCTCTGCACGACCGGCGACAGCTGCACGTCCGGCACCTGCGGCGGCACCGCGGTGGACTGCTCCGGCTCGGCCGACATGTGCAATACCGGCGTCTGCGACGCCACCACCGGGTCATGCACGGCGGTCCCGGTGATGGACGGCACGAGCTGCGACGACACGGACGCCTGCACGACGGGCGACACCTGCACCGGAGGCGTCTGCGGCGGCACGGCCACCCCCTCGACCTCTTCGTGCGCGGCACGCATCACCCTCAACGTCTCCGACGGCTCCCGCACGGTCACGGGGAGGACGACCTGCCAGAACAACAACGGAGGAGGCGCATCCTGCGCGGCCGGCGCCGACTCCCCCGACGTCGCCTACAGGTTCACCGTGACGGGCACACGCCACATCCATTTCGAGACCGTCGCCCCCACTGACTTCGACACCGCGCTTCACGTGCGTACGACCTGCGGCAACCCATCGACCGAGGTGGCCTGCGACGACGACGGTGGTGCCTCGTCCCTGTCGCTCATCGACCGGGTGTTCGGGCCGGGCACCTACACGCTCTTCGTCGACGGCTTCAGCAGCGACAACGACGGCAACTACACGCTCTCGGTGCAGTCGTCGTCGCTCCGGAGCTGCGCCCAGATCCTGGCAGCTGATCCCGGCTCGGCCAGCGGTATCTACACGATCGCGCCCACGGCCGGAGGCGGAGCCTTCGACGTGTACTGCGACATGACGACCGACGGGGGCGGCTGGACGCTCGTCGCCTCGACGCGGACGACGACGCTCAACGACGAGGCCTCGGCCTACTACGACGACCTCACCACCCTGACACCAGCGGTGGGACACACGGGCGTGTGGGATGGGATGCGCGCGCTCATCGCGGACCGGAGCGACATCCGGTTCTCGTGCAGGAGCGCGCCGGCCGCCGGCCCCATGACGGTCGATTTGTCGTTCTACAACACGGACTGGTACCGCACGATCACGACCGGTACCGACGCCGATAGCTGCTTCCAGGAGAACAACGGCGCGGGCTACGACCGGCCCGCACCGTCCCGCCGGGACAACGTCGCGGGGAGCTTCCTGCCCGTCGGCAACGACTGGAACTACGGCTACCTCGAAGGCGAGGACTCTTGCGGCGACACCGGCGACTTCACGGTGGACTTCGACGACCGTGGGATGGACTCGAACCAGAGCGACGGCACCGACTGGGGCGAGGACGACAGCCAGCTGAAGTGCGGCACCAGCGGCCTGTTTGACGGCGTCTGGTTCATCTGGGTCCGGGAGGACGCCCCGACCTTCGCCGGCTTCGCCACCTGGAGCCAGAACGCCCCGACGCAGAGCGACATTCAGCAGGACACCCTCATGGGCACCGCCTGCAACACGGCCTTCCCCGGGTCCCGGCCCGCGACGGCCGACGAGATGCTTTCGGGCGTGATTGCCTCGTTGCCGGCGACCAACACCACGGGCAACTGGGCCGTTCCGGCCTGCCCCGGCTGCGTGGGCATCTCGAACTCGGGAACGGTCGACGGACACGACCGCAACTGCGTCAACCCGGGGACCGCCTTCCCCATGAGCACCCCCTGGCCCACGCAGAACTGCTACCAGTCGAGTCGGTCGGCGATCTGCGTGATGCCATAATCGGCGCACCACGCCTGATCCCCCAAAGGGCCCACCTCGGTGGGCCCTTTTCTTTTGGCCTGGCCCGCGAGGCCTTCGTCGAGGCGGCACCGTCACCGTCCTTACGGCGAGTGTGACAAGGCAGCCCAGCGTCCCGCCCGATGGAATGGGAAAGCCGTGGGGATGAGGGTGGCTTGGCTCGCGGCACGGACGTTGCTCCCGCTGACGGCTTCTGCAAGGAGGGATGCAACGATGAACGGAACGAAGAAACGGATGGTCGGAACGACGTGCGTGTTGCTCCTGCTCGCTGCGGGCTGCGCGAGCAACACGGAACCGGTCGGCTCGACCGGGCTCGAGCTGGTCCACACGGGCGACTACTCCCGGGTCCATTACCTGAACAGCGAGGCATCCTACGCGCCGCTCACGGCCGCGGAGCTCGGTGACACCGCCTCCTCGACGCCCGTGCAGGTCGTCTTCTATCAGCACTTCGCCGTGGCCTGGCGCGCACCGAACGGGGTGCCCCGTATCGGGGACTCCAATGCATTCGTCGCGGCATGGCGGATTTTCGATCCGAGCAAGGCCCAGCCCACCTCGGGCGAGGTGGCGCCCGGCGACGGCCCGACGGTGACCGAGCCTACCGGGGCACCCACGCCGATAGCGCCGGTCACGTCACACCTCGGGCACCTGATCACCGTCCCCACGGCCCTCCCACCGGCGACCATCTTGTCGCGCAACGTCCTGATCGATTGGTCGCTGCGCGCCGCCCAGACCATGGACCAGCTCCGGCAGATCCACCCGGCTGTCTCAGCCTGCTCTGATCCGCCCCACCGAGTTTCGGTCCGCACTCGGGCCGGACGGGCCCTCCCTCGAGGAGGCCCGCCCGGCCTTTTTGTAGTTTCAGACACACTCTTTCCCGCGCGCCCCGGACCGTCGCGCGGCCACGGGTTCTTCTTGACACGAGGCAGCATGGCACCTATCTATTAGGCACATTTGAGCGCTCACCTAATATTTTAAGTGTAAACGTGAACCACGACCTCGACGATATCGATCTCCGCCTGGTGGCAGAGCTGCAGGAGGACTGCAAACAACCCCTCGCCCAGCTCGGCGGAATTGGGTCGAACAACTCTCGAAGTATGGGGGGGTGGACGTTGGCCCCCGGGCCGCTGACGCCGGCAAAACAACCTGGGGTCAACCTCGCAATAGAGGCTTCGAATACGACTGGGCCAAGGCCGGCGCCACCAGCGACACGGTGCTCTCTGGCGGTCAGGCGAGCGGACTGGCGGCGCAGGTGCCAGTCAAAGGGATCGACTACGCAATTCTGGCCATCGGCGCCAATGACTTTCTCCCTCCGGTACGGCCTATCAATCCATCTACAACGGCAGCTGGTCCGCTTCGCAGATCGACAGTTACGTGGCTAGCCGTTTGAGTAACATGCAGACCATCGTCAACACGGTGTTGTCCAGCGGCGTGCATCTGGCGATGACCAACTTTGTCGATTACGGAGTCGCGCCCGCGACCGTAGCGAGTTTTTCTGACCCGCTTAAGCGCGATCGCGTCACGGCGGTCATTCAACTCGTCAATGCCGGCATCGACCAAATTGCCGAGTCAAACCAAGTGCCACTGATCGACTTGTTTGGGGTGGCCAAGACCGTGTTCGGACCCAACACAAATCGCAACTCGGTTCTGACGATCGGCAATGTGAACATTCAGTTAACGCAGGTCGATACGGCGACCGGGGCCAACCCGACGGCTGCATTTGTCCACGACGGCGTGCATCCGAATACAACGCTGCAGGGCCTCTTGGCGAATGTCTACATGACGGCGCTGAATGTTGGCTTCGATGCGGGGGCGCCGATTTTCAGCGAAGCCGAGATTCTGGCGCATCGGGGCCTCAGCTATGGCGGATCGGATACCGTCGCCGCGCAAATCGGTGACTACCATCATTTCCTCACCAACTACGCGTTGCCCGGCGACAGCAACAGCGACGGCCTAGCCGACGGAGCCGACTATACGGTCTGGGCTGATCACTTTTTGCAGACAGGCGGGACCTGGAAAACCGGCGACTTCAACAATGATGGAGTCATCGATGGCGCCGATTACGTCGCCTGGGCCGACCATTTCTCTCCCGGGCTTGGGGGATTTACCACCGCGGTGGTCCCTGAACCCTCAACGTTCATGCTGACGACCATGGGCGCGATTTTAACGCTCGGGATCGGCCGAAGGGTTCGGACGAGAACACTGGGCTAGAGACGGGCTCACGCAGAATTCCGGCGGCGGCGCCGGAAGATTCGACGACCGCTGCGCCCCCAAGCTGGCCCTGATCGGACCCGGTGATGCAGGCGGTCACGCCCCACACCGATCGCGATCGTGACAATCGCCACCGCACTAACCAACAGTCCTGCCGTCAGCAGTTGAATATGAAACTCGCCCAACATGATCCGCCTCGCGATCGTGTCAGCGGCCAAGCTT
>CAWHLB010000011.1:0-197247 GCA_963830115.1 uncultured delta proteobacterium | reverse complement strand
GCACGAATGGCGAGGGGTTTGCGGGGCCGGAGTCTCAGGAAGGGTGAGGGAGGGGCGAGATCTCCCTCGCCGTTCATGAAAATCGCCCCCTCGGAAAACTTGCGAGAAGTCTCCGAAGGGGCGTTCCCTCGCAGTCGCGAAACAGAACGAAGGAGGTCGAAGTGTCCCACGAGATGGGGCTCGACGACGAGATCTTCGCGCGACTGCACGATCTCGATGTCGAGCTGACGGAGGCTGTCCGGCGGGGCGGCTGCGTGTACTGCGGTGGGCGGCTCGATCGAGCGGACTTTCCGCGGAAGCCGCGAGGGCTGCCGGAGTCGGTGGAGGTGCTGTTCGAGCGGCGCTTCGCGCTGTGCTGCTCCCGGGAGGGCTGCCGCCGCCGGACGCTGCCACCCTCGGTGCGATTTCTCGGGCGCCGGGTCTACGCGGCGATAGCGATCGTCGTGGCGTGCGTCGCCGAGGCCACGCAGCGGCGCTGGCAGGAGGCTCGGCGCGTGGCGCGGTGGCTCGGGTGGTGGCGCGATGTCTTCGCGCACAGCGCCGTCGTCGCGGGACTGCGTGGGCGGCTCGCGACACCGCTCGACGTCGGCGCCCTGCCGGGCTCGCTGCTCGAGCGCATGGGCGGCGCCGACCGAGGTGATCGGCTCGTCCGCCTCCTCGCGCTCGTCGCCGGCGCCCGTCCGCCGACGGCTCGTGAAAGCTGAGGGAGGTCGAGCGACACGCAGAGGATGGTGCTCGGGATCGTCGCCCTCGTGGACGTAGGGTGGGCTCTCGCTCGAGACGCCGAGGCGGCGCTCAGGAGCGCGAGGGGAAGGTGCGCCCGATGGCCGGCGACGAGAGCACACGATTGCGCTGGGGTCGTTTCCGCTTTTCGGTGGTGGGACCGCTTTTGGCCAGCCCGCCGGAGCACGGAGAGCTGCGCCGCGAGCTCGAGCGCTTGGCGAAGGTCTCCTACAAGCACCCGACGACCGGCGAGGCGGTGCGCTTCGGGGTCAAGACGCTCGAGCGCTGGTATTACCTCGCGCGAAACCATCCGAGCGATCCGGTCGCGGCCCTCGGCCGAAAGACGCACGCGCGGGCCGGGACGCACCCGTCGGTGAGCCTCGCGCTCGCCGGGGTGATCCGCGCCCAGCACACCGAGCATCCCTCGTGGAGCTACCAGCTCCACCACGACAATCTGCGCGTCCTCGTCGAACAGCACGCCGAGCTCGGTGAGCTGCCGAGCTACCAGACGCTGTGCCGCTTCATGAAGTCGAACGGCCTCGCGCGGCAGAAGAAGCGCCGCCGTCGACGGCAAGAGATCGAGCCGCTCGAGGCCCGGGAGATGCTCAGCTTCGAGGTCCGTCACGTGCACGGCCTGTGGCACCTCGACTTCCACGAAGGCTCGCGCGCCGTGCTGACCTCCGCCGGCCGATGGGACAAGCCCTGGCTGTTCGGCTGCCTCGACGACCGGTCGCGCCTCGCCTGCCACCTGCAGTGGTACATGGTCGAGTCGACCGAGACGCTCGTCCACGGCTTCAGCCAAGGGATCCTCAAGCGAGGCCTGCCGCGGGCGCTGCTGAGCGACAACGGCGGCGCGGAGACGGCCGCCGAGCTCGTCGAGGGGCTCGAGCGGCTCGGCATCGTGCACCACACGACCCTGCCGTACACGCCCGAGCAGAACGCCAAGCAGGAGTGCTTCTGGGGGCAGATCGAGGGCCGGCTTTTGCCGATGCTCGAAGGCCATCGTGAGCTGACGCTGCCCCTGCTCAACGAGGCGACGCAGGCCTGGGTCGAGCTCGAGTACAACCGCTCGGTCCACAGCGAGCTCGGCGCGACGCCGCTGTCGGTCTTCACCACCGCCCCGAACGTCGGTCGGCCTGCGCCGACGGCGCAGGCGCTGCGGCGCGCCTTCCGGATGCAGCGCGGCCGCAAGCAACGCAAGAGCGACGGCACCCTCACCGTCGAGGGCGTCCGCTTCGAGCTCCCCGTGGTCTACCGGACGCTCGAGCGCGTCCAGGTGCGCTACGCGCGATGGGATCTGTCGACCGTCGACCTGGTCGACCCGCGCAGCGGCGCGCACCTCGCGGTGCTCTACCCGCAGGACAAGCGCAAGAACGCGGACGGGCGCCGGCGGCCGGTCGTGCCCGGCACGCCGCGCAACGAGCCGCCTGCGTCGAGCGGGATCGCGCCGCTGCTCGAGTCGCTGATGAGCGAGTACGCGGCCACCGGATTGCCGCCGGCGTACCTCGCCGGCCCCGAGCCCATCGAGGAGGACGACCCATGAGCACGCACGAAATGCTGACCCACTTCGGTCTCGCCTTTCACCCCTTCCGCCCCGGCGCACCGATCGAAGCGCTCTGGCCGGCACCGGAGATCGACACCTTCGCTCGCCGGGTCGCGCTCACCGTGGCCGATGGCGGCTTCGTCATGGTCACCGGGGAGCCCGGCATGGGAAAGAGCGTCGCCCTGCGACTGCTCGCTCACCGGCTCGGGCAGATGCGCGACGTGTCCGTCGGCTGCATCGACCACCCGCAGAGCCGGTGCAGCGACTTCTACCGAGAGATCGGCGACCTGTTCGGCGTGACCCTCGAGCGCCACAACCGCTGGGGCGGATTCAAGGCGCTTCGACAGCGGTGGAGCGATCACATCCAGAGCTCCATGTCCCGGCCCGTCCTCATCATCGACGAGGCGCAGGAGATGCTCACCACGGTCTTCAACGAGCTGCGCATCCTCACCTCCAAGAGCTTCGACTCCGAGCAACTCCTGTGCGTCGTCTTCGCCGGCGACCAGCGCCTACCCGAGCGCTTCCGTCACCCCGACCTGCTCCCGCTCGGCAGCCGAATCCGTCGCCGCCTCCATCTCGACTACGCCGAGCGCGACGCGCTCAGCGCGTGCCTCGACCACCTGCTCGAGGCCGCCGGCAACACGGCGCTGATGACCACCGAGCTCAAGTCCACCCTCGCCGAGCACTGTGCCGGCAACTACCGCATCATGATGAACCTCGCCGACGAGCTGATGACCGTCGCCTACGAGCGCGAGCTCGCACAGATCGACGAGGATCTCTTCCTCGACGTCTTCCACCCGAAGGCCGTCTCCCCCAAGCCCGTCCGCAACAAGGCCTCGCGGCGCAAGGGCTGACCCATGCTCCGCGCCGGCATCTGGCCCACCGCGCGACAGCTCGTCGTCGCCATAAAGCTCCCCGGGCCGCGACCCTCGCGCCTGCACCTGCGCGTCGAGCGCAACCTCGACGGACGTGCGCAGCTCGCCCACTACCTCGCCCGAGAGCCCTACCTCGAGGTCGTCCTGCCCGAGCTGCTCCATCGCTTCGATCCCGTCGCCGACCATCTCCATCTGCACGGGGTCCACATCTGGCTCGCGCCCACCGCGCTTGTCGACAACGTCCTGTCCCTCACCGCCGCGCGGCCCACCGCCCACCTCACCATCGCCGCCGCTCTCGCTCGGCTGCCGAGCCTCCCGCTCCTGCGGCCGGCGCTGCGCCACCTGCCCCCACCCGACCCGAGACAGCTCTGCCTCGGCCTCCCTCATCCTTCCTGAGAATCACGCCCTCAGATCACGTGAGCACACTGAGTCCCGGGATGCCCGCCTGCGCCCGTCAGCAACGGCCTGGCGCTGATCCACATGGATCGCGTCTATCCCGGACGCGCGATCGTGCCGCGGCCCACCGCCGAGCGCGTCGATCCACGACCCGTCTACTTCGGCCTGCCCGCTGGGGGCACGACGTTCACGAGCTGGATTGGCGAGCACGTGCGCCTGGTGGGCTTCGGGGCGACCGAGTGCGACCCCACCCGAGCCAGCCCACAGGACGCCTGCGGTGCGCCGCCGGGAGTCACTGTACGCAACACGCTCACCCTGCCGATCGTCAACGTGCGTATCGAGGATCCAGCCAACCCGTGTGTGTCCGCGCCCGGAGCCTACACCGACTATGCCTTCTTCCTCTTCCGTCCGTACGACTACCACGTGGGCGTCCCGGCGGACTACCAGGGTCTCGTCCGTCAGGAGCTCGGTTCACCCGCGCTGTTCGATCGGGGTCCCGGCGCCGGAGGCGAGGCACTCGTCGGCATCGCGGCGGGGCTCACGACCTACGGCTGGGAGATGGTGACGGGGCTCGACGACCATGGAAACCGCGAGTGGTTGCTCTCGCAGCTCGACCCCGACGGGGACGGAACGTGGAAGGGCCCGTGGGACCCGGGGGCCAACGCGGCGAACGACCCGGACGGCGACGGGCTGCGCAGCGACCTGGTCCGCGCCGATGGCACACCCCACGACAACTGTCCCGACGTGTTCAATCCGGGCGACGAGGACGGCCACCAGGCGGACATCGATGGCGATGGCGTCGGGGATGCGTGCGACACGTGTCCGCGTGTTCCGAACGCCGGCGCCGCGCAGACGCAGGACACGGACGGCGATGGCGTTCCGGACGCGTGCGACATCTGCCCTACCGTGCCGAACGCGGACCAGAGCGACGACGAAACCTGCTACGTCGATGGCGTTCCCGAGCCGCACCACGGCGACGGCATCGGGGACGCGTGCGACAATTGCCCCGGTGCCTGCAACGCCGACCAGGCCAATCGCAACGCCGATGCCGAGATCGCGGCCGGACTGCTCGACGACCCGGCCCACCCGGAGCTGGCCATGGGCCGGGTCGGCGTCGGCGACGCGTGCGATCCGGTGCCGTGCGGCGACACCACCCTGGACACGACGCAGACGTACCAGGCCGGAGGGCTCCTCGAGACGGTGGCGCAGGACCAGGTGCGGGTCGACGCCCTCTCGACGGGCTTGGAGTCGCACGTGGTGTTCGGCGGGTTCGGCAGCCACCGCTGTCGTGTCGTCACGACGCGCCCTCATGACCGCACTGGTTTCCGGTTCTGCCCTTGCGCGGACGCCACGGATGACTCGGTGCTCGCCCGCGACCATTGCAAGACGACTGATGATGATACCCCTTTGTGCCCCGTGTCGGACACAGATGCCTACGACGCGGGAGATCGAGCCGACATCGTGGCGCCACGTGACGTTCGAGTACGCCTCTCCGCCAGTGGGCGTGCAGGACCCCGTCTACGAGCCGGTCGCGACGTACGGCCCGCGCGCGGCCGACGGCGCGTTCGAGACGGACCTCCTCGCGCAGTGGACGCAGACCACGGACGTAGACCGTTGGAACGCGAGCTTCGACGTCGATGCGCCGACCGACTTCACGACCGGCCACGACGACATGCCGGGGGTTTTGTGGACGCACACTCCGGGGCCGGCAACCGGCGAGCCGCTCGCGGACAGTCCACGCAGTCTCGCGAGCCACTATTGGAGCGGCCCCATCGAGCCACCCGTCACGGCTCGGGTGCCCCTACCTTGCATGCATTTCATCGGTCCGTACTTGTCGGGAGCCGCCTGCCCGGCCTGTGGTGGAGCGTTCCGGAAGGGTGGCTGGTCGAGGGTACGGCACCGGCTCCGGTCCCCGGTGGGTGCGCCGACGGCCCGCCCTTCGCGGCGCCAGAAGTCTGGCTCGGCCCGGGCTCGCTCGGACCCACCGGTGTATTCGGCGGCGATCCGGCCCCGATGATCGGCGACATCTCCGGCCCCTGGCTCGCGGCGCCCGAGCCCGGACCGTTCCTGCCGAAGGAGGGTCTTCGCTACGCGGCCATCGCGCCCGACGGCTCGTCGGTCGAGCAGGCGCTCGTTCAAACCAGCGCCGGGTTGGTGCCGCTCGCGAGCCAGCAACCGGGTTGTCCGAACCCGCCCTGCGACGTGATCCCGCCGCCGACCGACCCACCGCCGCCGCGCAGCGACTTCCTCGCGGTGCTCTCGGCGCGGCGCGTGCTCGTCTGGGTGGGCGGTGGGATCGGCCCGAGCGGTGCGCCGGTGCGCGACCTCTGGGCCTACGACGTGAGGACGGCCGACTGGCGGCAGCTCCCGCTGCCCGCCACGGGCCCGGCGCCGGAGCGCGTGCTCGCCGCCACCTACGCGCCCATCGATGACGCCCTGTGGGTGCTCGACGTGGCGCGCGCGGACGACGCCCCGGCTCACCCCGACCGCGGCGATCTCCACCATCACGGCCGGTTCGATCGCCATCGAACCGACGACGGCCGCTTCGGACCTGGCCACGTCGGGCGACTGCGCTTGCTCCGCGTCGATGCGCTCGGAGAAGGGGTCACGGTCGTCGGACGGTGGCCCGCGCGGCCCGGCGTAACGCGGTACGCGATGGCCCCCGATGCGGCCGGCGGCCTCTTCGTCGCGAGCTCGGGCGACGAGGGAAGGGCGCACACGGTCGTGCGGCTCGTGGTGGGGCCGCGCGGGGTTGCCGCGACGGGGTTCGCGACAGGTCACGGAGCAGTCGTGCCCAATGCGATCCACGCGAGCGCGGCGGGCGTGACGCTCATCGTGCGGGACGGGCGCGGCCGTCCGTCGCTCGTCGGCTATCGGACGGAGGACCTGCGGCCGGCGGGGCCGGGTATCGTGGGTCGGTGCCTGTGATTGAGCGCTGCCATGTGGCGCTCGTCGTCGCGATGCTGCTCGCGGGCTGCTCGGGCTCGCACACGGCGACAGCGGACGGCGGGCGCGACGGCGGGCGCGATGGGGGAAAGGACGCCGGGCGGGATGCCGGGGCGCGCGAGGCTGCGGCGCAGGACGCGGGGCACGACGCGGGCCCGCCCGACGGCGGACCCGACGCGGGTGTGGCCGACCCGGGCTGGGTGCCGATGGGCGGCCTGCCGGACGGCTGCGTGGTCGAGCGTGCGCAGCACCCGGAGGCGCTGTTCACGCCCCACTGGGACGCTTGCCCCGGAGGCGTGACCGGATGTCTCGAGCTCCGCGACGACCCGCGTTTCAACCGAAACTTCGACGGTCAAACGGGGGCCCATGATCCCGTGGCGGGTCGAGGCTACGTCGAGGTCGTCGAGCACGAACGGGCGGACCCGGAGGACCGGCGCATCGTCGTGCTCGCCTCGACCCAAGGTGCGCCGCTCGCGGCCTGGCGCGATCCCGTGCAAGGCGAGACGAGCCTGTGCATGCTGGGGATTGTCGGTGTCTCGGCTGAAGCCGCGGCATTCGAGATTATGAGCTACGGAGACCATTGGCCGAACCAGTCCCGCATCTACCACGCGCCCCTCGATGCCATCGGCGCGGTCAGCGAGCCGGAGGCGGTGCTCAGGCCTCCTGGCACCAGTGTGGTCCAGAACATCGCCGTCTCGGCCAGCACCGTTGCGGCAACGGTGCAGCCGGCGGGACTCATCATGGTCATGGACCGCGGCGCCGTTCGACAGTTGGGCGGCGCGGGCTCGGCCGTGCCGGGCATCCCGCAGGGCGTCCGCGTCGTCGGTCACCAGGTGCTGTGGGAGGATTGGGAGGATACCGTTCGCATCGCGCATGGCTCGATTGACCAGGCCGCGTCCATCTACTACGCGGCCGCCGGCGCCGACCTCAAGAGCTTCCACACGGACGGCCAGGACCTCATGTGGCTCAAGGGCTGGAACCGCGAGTCAAGCGGCCACTACGACAACCTCGAGCTTTGGACAGCACCCTACACGCCGGATGCTGAAAGTCTCGAGCTACGCAAGGCCATCGATTACTTCCCGGTGCGCGTCTCGGGGGCATTCGGAGCGGGCGTCTTCGGCATCCGCTTGATCGACCCGATCCAGCGCGCCGAGCTCTACGATCACGCCGACGGTCGCCGTCGCACCTTCCCCATGCCCGGTGGCTGCGCCCTGCTCTTCGCCCCCCTCTACATCTCGGCCCACGACATGCTGCTCGTGGCCGCGTGCCCCGGCCACAAGACCCTCTTCCGCGTCGACCCCAGCGCCCTGCCGTACGATCCGTGAGGGGGCGTGCGATACCTCCACGCGAGCGCGGCGGGCGTGACGCTCATCGTGCGGGACCGGCGTGGCTGTCCGTCGCTCGTCGGCTATCGGACGGAGGACCTACGGCCGGCGGGGCCGGGTATCGTGGGTCGATGCCTGTCAGCCAGCGCTGCCCCGTCGTAGTCTCCGATGGCGGTGACGCCCGCTGGCGCGCCCTCCGGCTCCGCGTTCCCACGGATGACAACGCCGTGGTCGAGGGCTTCGCGTCCGGGCGGGGCCGATTGATTTCGATAGCAGTCGGCAGCGGCGACGGCGTGTCCTTCGCGGTGCGCGAGCGCGACGGAACCGTGGAACCGATTGGTGTGAGCTTCGCCGACTTCAGGCCCACGCCCCGCGATGGTTGGCGGACGGAATGTGAGGGGCGCGCCGATGCTGGTCTCGTCGCCTGCGTTCGCTGCTCTTTCTGCTGTGCTCCGCGCTCGGTGGCTGCCACTGCACCGCCGCCAGCCACGAGCTCGACGGCGGGGTCGACGACGGGGGGCGAGATGCTGCGGCGAGCCGCGACGGCGGACATGACGGGGGGCGGACGCGGGACGCCGGGGTGGCCGATGCCGGCTCGGTGGACGCGAGCACCGACGCCCTCGTCCCGTTCCCCGGCGGCTGGGAACCCATCCCGTTCCTGCGCGAGTCCTGCAACGGCTGGCGGCCTCGAGGCGACGTGGGCCGAGCGGTGCGCACGCTGCAGTTCGTGCCCTGCACGCCGGCGGCCACCGGTTGTGACCAGTAGTAGATTGGCCTCGGAGCACGATCATGCGGCAGACCCTATTCGCGCACACGAGCAATCAGATGAGCGGCGGCGCCGGGGTCTTCAACGTCGGCATTCCCTTCCAGCCAGACGTGGGCGACGCCTTCATCGACTGGTCCGTGTACGCCCTTGACGGCGTGCCGCTAGCGGTCTTCCGCGAGAGGTTCCCCACGATACATGGCTCCGAGGGTGCTTGCGACCAGCCGGCAGCGGCAATCAGCGGCAATCAGGTCGCCCTGGCCTTCGAGGAGGTCCCTGGAACGCTCGTTCACGGGGCATACCAGGTCGCGTTCGTAGTGGGGCCGATTGGCGAGATCCAGAGGGCAAACGCGGCCACACTGCGCATCGGCCTGGCACAACTGGCCTCTGCGGGCAACGGCCCGGACGAGCTCATGTACGATGGAACGGACTTGGTAATGCGCACGCAGCTGGGATCAGCGTACCTCGGAACCTTCGGCGGGGAGCCCTTCGCGCCAATCGCGACCTGCGCCACCGACGACGAGCTGAGCGGCAACGGTTGGCTCTTCGACGGTAGGTTTTTCTGGGCGAGCAGCCCCTGTGGCACGCCAGGGTGGGAACGCATTCGGCGGAGAAGTGCGGACGGGGCCACGAACGAGACCCTTATGGAACGTCCCGACGGCCACCTCGACGCCTTCCGTACCGACGGCACGTGGGCGGTTTGGCTCCGTGACGTCGATGATGCGCCCCCTGACGGCACCATAGACCGCGGCGAGATCGAGGTCGCGCGCATCGACGGCAACTTCCAGCCCTCGTCGTGGACCAGCCGGGCAGCGGCGCGCTTGTCGGCCGAGCAGGCTGCGTTCGTCTCCGCGAGCCGCCCCACCCTCGTCGACGGCATGTACAGCTACCTCGACAGGTCGCATCGCCTCGAGATCCTCGACCTGCCCAACGATTGCAAGCTCGACATCGACGCGCCCGACGGGATCGAGTGGCAGACGCTGCTCTACTTCGGCAACGGCTACGTGATCCTCGAGACGAAGGACGATGCCGCGTGGGACTACGGCCTGCGCCGCTACCACCTCCCCGACCTCACCGGCTGGACGCCGCTGCCGTAGCTCGGCGTTCGGCCCGCTTCTCCGCACAGCTCCCAGCGTGCCCGACCATCGCATGAGGCTGTGCCCACGCGGGGCGCCGTTGCCTTCGATCGGAGTGAGACGCGGCGACGACGGCGGGGGGCCGCGCCGAGCAGGTGCCGGAGCTCGCCTGTCACCCATGTCTGTAGACCGGACCCGGCGGTGGGCCGAACGTTGTCCTTGCACACTTCGCAGTCTCTGCCATAATCAAGTCATGCCTCGACGGCGACGCAGGCCCGTGCAGCTCCATCTCGATCGGTTGCGTCACGGCGGGCGGCGCGAAGGGGCGGGGCGTCCGAGGAGCAGTACGCACGTGTCACATCTGTCGCGGCCGAAGCTCGGTCGCAACGATCCCGTGCACGTGACGCTGCGGGTGCGCGAGGAGGTGCCCACCCTTCGTACGGACCGCATGTACGAAGCGGTGCTCGGAGCGTTGCAAGCGGCGAGTGAAGGGCCCGTGCTGCGCGTGGTGCACCACACGGTGCAGATCAATCACCTGCACCTGATCGTCGAGGTGCGGGGGCGCGACGCCTTGATGCGCGGCATGCAGGGGCTGGTCGTGCGCCTCGCGCGCGCGATCAACCGCGCGGCCGGGAGGCGCGGCACGGTCTTCGCCGATCGCTACCACGCCGAGGTGCTGCGTACGCCACGGCAGACGCGCAACGCGCTCGCGTACGTGCTCTTGAACACGCGGCACCACCAGGAGCAGGCGTGCCGACCCCAGTACCCGCGCAACCAGGTCGACGAGCGCAGCAGCGCCGCCTGGTTCGACGGCTGGAAGCGCCCCATCCACCACCGTTGCATCGGGCCGCCGCCGCACCGGCCACCGCGCACCTGGCTCCTGCGCCGCGGCTGGCGCACGCACGGCCTCCTCGACCCGGCCGCCATCCCCGGCCCCCGCGACTGGATGGTGGCCGCCCGCAAGGCGTGGCCCGCAGAGCGTCAGGGCCGACGAAAAACGAAAACTTAAGCCGATGGCTTGAGTATTCACGAGGCACCCCCAAGTCGCCCCTCGGTTACCACCGCGGGTGGGCACGCGCGCCGAGGGGGGCCTGCGCGAGCGCTCTCCGATCACGCTTTCCGTCTTCGAGCGCTCGCATTTGCAGGGCCCCGGTGCTCCGGCGGGGGCTGCCTCTCGTTCGGCCGTTTGCGAAGACGAAAGAGGGTCCGAAGACTCAGCGCGCTCCGGCTCGAAGAGCGTCGTTGCGCCGTCGCGCGGCCCTGGGCATCCTCGCGCCATGGACGAGCCCACCACCCATCTCGGCATCGACCGTCGCCTGTGCGGCACGCCGGTCCGCCTCGGGGGGGAACCGCGACGACGCGCTTCACTGCGATCGAGGCGATGGCGGTGGACGAGGAGGGCCTGGTGCACGGCGGCTTCGTCTTCGGGCTGGTCGACCACGCGGCCATGCTCGCCGTGAACGATCCGTTCGTCGTCCTCGGGAGCGCCGAGGTCCGCTTCACCGCGCCGGTCCGCGTCGGCGACGAGGTCACGGCCACCGCGACCCGCACCGAGGTCAAGGGCAAAAAGCACGTTCTCTCCGTCTCGGCGCGCGTCGGCGATAGGGAGGTGCTCGCGGGCACCATGACCGCCTTCGTCCTCGACCACCACGTCCTCGCCGGGGCCTGAGGACGCGCCCATCGCTCGCCCGTCGGTCGAACATGCCGCAGCTCGCCCGGGCGGCCGGGGGACACGAAAAGGCGCGGAGCCGGACGCCCCGCCGGACGTCGCGAGAGCGTTGCCGAGACCACGGGAGCCCTCGGCGCCTCTTTCAAATCGTGGCGGCCCCCGATACCGTGGGACGATGCGGTCCACTCGCTTCCTGCTTCTCCTCGTGCTCGTTCTCCCCTTCGGCGGATGCCACTGCGGCGCGAGCGAGGTGCCCGGGGACGGGAGCGTGGAGGGCGGGGGACCCGACGCCGCCGGAATGGACGCCGCCGGAATGGACGCGGCAGGACGCGATGCGTCCCACGTCGACGCGGGGCCCGGCATGGACGGAGCGACGGACGCTACGCTCCCCGATGCCCCCCTGCCCGACGGCGCGTGCGCCGGTACGAGCTGCCACCCGGTCGGGTGCGCGTGCTCGGCCAGGAGCGACTGCTGCTCGGGCCGCTGCACCGGCGGCGTGTGCGCCGACTGCACGCCGAACGGCACGGCCTGCACCACCGACGGCGAGTGCTGCTCCCTGTCGTGCGGCGCGGGCGGCACCTGTCAGCCGGTCATGGCGTGCCGCCCGGTCGGCGATGCGTGTGCGACTGCTGCCGACTGTTGCTCGGCCAACTGCGTGGACGGGGCGGGCGCCGCGTGCGCGGGCGGCAGCGGCTGCACCTGTGGTGTGAGCACCGGCTGCGCCGCCGACGGCCAGACGTGCACCGCCGATGCCCAGTGCTGTAACGGCCTGTGCGATCGGCCCGGTGGCGCGAGCTCGGGCACGTGCGCCACGCTCGGGTCCTGTCGCGTGGCGGGCGAGCCTTGCGGCACCGCCGGGCTGAGCGGCTCCTGCTGCTCGACCGTGTGCCTCGACTCGACCGGCGACGGCGTGCCGCGCTGCCAGTACCTGGGCGGCTGCCGCGTGCAGGACGAGCTGTGCACGAGCGACGCCCAGTGCTGCTCGGGCTCGTGCCAGGAGAGCGGCACGACGGCGGACGGCCGGCCGATCATGCGCTGTGCGAACGCCGGCTCCTGCCTGCCCCCGGGCGAGGTCTGCGCCTTCGGCGGCGCCAGCTCCAACTGCTGCCCGAACGGCGGCGGGCGCACGGGCTGCGAGCCGACCGGGGGCGGTTTCGACCGGTGCTTCGGCGGCTCCTCGAGCTGCACGATCCCCGGCCACGCCTGCACCTCCACCGCCGAGTGCTGCACCGACAGCTTCCCCGATGTCACGTGCGCGCCCGACTACCGCTACGGCCGGGACGGGAGCAGCGACGCGTGCTGTCTCGGCGCTGGCTCGAGCTGCGCCTTCGGCGACGTGTGCTGTTGCGGCGTCTGCGCACCCGACGCGAGCGGGGCGCTGGTCTGCTGCCCCCCACCGCCGTCCACGTGCACGCCCGACGGGGCTCTGTGCACGACGACCGCCGAGTGTTGCCACGGTGTGTGCGGGCCCGACGGCTCGGGCGCCACGGTCTGCAACCCGTCCATGTGCGTGCCCGACGGGGCCGCCTGCAGCACGAGCGCCGACTGCTGCAGCGGCACCTGCGGCATGGACTCGACCGGCGCGATGGTCTGCAACCCGTCGACCTGCGTGATGGACGGCCACGCGTGCACCGTGGACGGCGACTGCTGCGCCGGGAGCTGCTGCCGCCCCGATTCGAGCGGGGCCCTCGCGTGCACGACCTCCTGCGGCGGCGCCTGCACCCTGGGCCAGCTCGGCGACTACTGCACGACCAACGCCGATTGCTGCAACAGCCCGCCGGTGGTCTGCGCTGGCCTCGAGTTCATGACCTGCCAGCTCGCCCCCTGAGCCGGTCCCCCAAGCACATGCGTCAGCAGAGCCGGTTGAGCCCGTTGAGCGCCGCGACCCGGTAGGCCTCGGCCATGGTCGGGTAGTTGAAGGTCGTGTTGACGAAGTATTCGATGGTGTTGCCGCCCTTGGGCTGGGCCATGATCGCCTGGCCGATGTGCACGATCTCGGCCGCCTGATCGCCGAAGCAGTGGATGCCCAGGATCTCGAGCGTCTCCCGGTGGAAGAGGATCTTGAGCATGCCCACGGTGTTGCCCGTGATCTGGGCGCGCGCGAGGCTGCGGAACGGTGAGTGGCCCACCTCGTAGGGCACGCCCTCGGTGGTCAGCTCGCGCTCGTTGCGGCCGACCGAGCTGATCTCGGGCGTCGTGTAGATGCCGGTCGGGATGTCCTGCACGAGGCGCAGGTCCGAGGTCGGGTCCGCCATGTGGCTCGCAGCGAAACGGCCCTGGTCGTAGCTCGCGCTCGCCAGGCTCGGGTAGCCCACCACGTCGCCCACGGCGTAGATGTGGGGCTGTGCCGTGAGGCGGTAGCGGTCGTCCACGTCGATCTGACCGCGCGAGTTGGGCGTCACACCGAGGTGCGAAAGGCCCAGGTCGTCCGTGTTGCCCGTGCGTCCCTGGGCCCACAGGAGAACGTCGCTCTTGATCTTCTTGCCGCTCTCGAGGTGCACGATGACCGAGTCCTCGTGCGGCTCCACCCGCGCGTACTCCTCCCCGTGCCGGATCACGACCCCCTGGTCGCGCAGGTGGTAGCTGAGGGCGTCGATGATCTCGTCGTCGAGGAAGCTCAGGAGCTTGTCGCGACTGTTTACGAGGTTCACCTTCACGCCGAGGTTGCGGAAGATCGACGCGTACTCGCAGCCGACGACGCCCGCGCCGTAGATCGTGACCGCGTCGGGCGTGTGGTCGAGGCGCAGGATGGTGTCGCTGTCGCGGATCCGGGGGTGGGTGAAGTCCACGTCGACGGGGCGATAGGGCCGTGACCCGGTCGCGATCACGAAGTGCTGGCCACGGATCGTCCGCCGAACGCCCTCCGGCGTCTCGATCGAAACGACGTGGGGATCGAGGAAGCGGGCGTGGCCGTGCACGACCGCCACGTGGTTGCGCATGTAGAAGTCGCGGCGCATCGCGACCTGCTTGGCGATCACCGTTTCGGCGGCGCGGAGCAGCTCTGGGAAGCTGACACGAAGCTGCTCGACGACGGGCGCGAAGAGCGGGTTCCGGCGGAGCTCGAGCACGGTCCGGACCGAGTGACGCAGGGCCTTGCTCGGGATGGTCGCCCAGTGCGTGCACCCGCCGCCCACCTCGGCGTCGCGTTCGACGACGACCACCGACTTGCCGGCCTTGGTGCTCTTCATGGCCGCCCCTTCGCCCCCGGGGCCGCTGCCGATGACGACGACGTCGTGCTCGCTGTCGTAGGGTGGGCTCGTCACGCTCAAGGGATCCTCCGCCGATCGGGAGGGACCATGGTGGACCAGACGGCCACGGCTGCAAGGCGCCATCGGTCGTGACGGCACCGTTCAGGGCCGGGGGGCTTCTCAACGGGCCCGCTCCGGTGTAGCCCGGTTGGGCCATGCGTAGCACCCCGTCCGCCCACTCCTTCGCTTTCGGCGTCGTCCTGCTTCTCCTCGCCCTTCCGCTCTGTGCCTGCGGCGCCAAGACGGGCGTGTCCGTCCTGCCGCCCGTCGACGGGGGCGTGGCTCCCGTGGACGCGGCCAACGACAGTGGCCCCGACGACCGGCTCGACGCTGGGATGGACGCGGGCCGTGATGCCGGGATGGACGCGGGTATGGACGCGGGCCCCGATGCGGCGGTGGATGCGGGCTGCATGCCCGTGAACGACGGCTGCGGCACCGCCGAGATCTGCAACAACGGCCTCGACGACGACTGCGACGGCACGGTCGACAACGGCTGCCCGTGCACGCCCGGCGCCGTGGAGAGCTGCTTCGCGGGGCCGCCCGGCCGTCGCGGCATCGGCGCCTGCGTCGACGGCACCCAGACGTGCCTGATGACCGGCCGATGGGGGGCCTGCCAGGGCGGCATCGGTCCCCAGCCCGACGTCTGCAACGGCGAAGACAACCTGTGCAACGGCTGCTCCGCCCAGCGCGACTGTCCCATCCTCTGCCCGAGCGACGGCGACCCGCGCGTGCCGGACGGTGCCCCCTTCACCGACTACCCGCTGCACGGCGCCCTCTTCTACATGGGTCCCGTGCGCAGCTGGTCCTGGTCGGTGCAGGGCGGCCCCTGCGATCGCATCTCGGCGCGCCTTTCGAGCTTCACCCTGACCGGCCGCCGGAACGAGACGGCCACCTTCGCGCCCAAGCTCTCGGGCGACTACACGGTGCACTTGCGCGTGGTCACCGTCGAGGGCACGACCCTCTCCTGCGACTGGGTGGTGCACGTGCGGGCGCCCGGGCTGCGCGTCGAGATGTGCTACCCCGAGAGCGAGACCGAGGACCTGGACCTGCTCCTCAAGCAACCCAGCCACACGACGCCCTGGTACGGCCCCGGCGCGACGGCCAACGATCCGGCCCTCGACGAGTGCGGATGGCACGACTGCGAGGCCACGATCCGCGGCACCCTGCCGAGTGGCATGCCCGTGCCCCGCGCCGATTGGGGCTACCCGCCGAGCCCCCTTTCCGCGTGCGAGAACGGTCCCCACGGTGCCGAGTGGCGCGCCCTCGGCTTCTGCGGCGACCCGCGACTCGACATCGACAACAACCTTTCCGAGGCCTCCGGCGTGCCCGAGAACATCAACGTAGACCAGCCGGGAGACGGCGAGACCTTCCGCATCATGGTCCAGAACTTCACGGGCACCGTCGCCCACCCGCTCGTCAACGTCTACTGCAGCGGCAGCCGCGTCGCGACCTACGGCGCGGCCCCGGACCAGGTGCCGCGCTTCGAGGGCACCGAGGGCTTCATGGGCGTGGGGGCCATGTGGCGCGTCGCCGACGTCACGACGCACGCGGACGCGGCCGGCAACGTGAGCTGCGACGTGGCGCAGGTGCATCCGCCGGGCGCCATGTCGGGCTACGACGTGACCTACGACGACCCGCGCTACTGAGCGGCGGGGCCCGTGCGCGGGCGGCTCATTTGCAGACGTGCCGCTCGAAGTCGCAGTCGAAGCCGGCGGGGCACGACGTGAGCCCTTCGCCGCAACGCATCCGCTCGCACCGACCCGTGTCGACGTTGCACGTGTACGGTAGATTGCATCCCGCAGATCGGCATCCGGTAGTCGCCCAGAGCACGCCCGCGCCGACCGCCACGGCCGCCGCCACGGCGGGTGGGCCCGTCTGCACGCAGTGCTCCGTCTCGAGGGGCTCGCTCGAGCGTTGGCACGCCATCTGGGTGGCGCATCCCCCGAGGGCCCCGAGGGCGCACAGGACGAGGCAGGCCAGGCCGAGACGGGCGCGCTCCATGGCTGCGAGTATAGGCGCCCGGGGGTAGGGCGGCGAGCTACCGGGCGGCCGCGGTGCCCCACTGCACGAGCGCGCCGAGCGCACGCCCGGGCGGCCATTTTCTCCCCGTTGAAAACCCTCCCCTGCTGCACACGTTGGGATCGACAACCTGTCCGTTCGGGTGTGCCCGGGCGAAGGAACCGCGAGGTTCTCATGGGACGCTGCGTCGTAGTCGTGCCGCTCGTCCTCCTGGTGTTGGCCGCCGGGTGCGTGGAGGGGCCCCGTCTCGTGCCCGCGCCCAGAGCGGTGCCCGTCGACCATCTCGCCGGCGCGGCCCAGGCGACGAGCCAGGGGGTTCGCTTTCTCATTCGTACCGAGGCGTGGCGCGGCTCGCCCCAGCCCCTCGACGCGGTCATTCCCATCCACGTCCAGATCGACAACCGGAGCCATCATGCGCTCCGCATCCGCTACCGCGACCTCACCTTGCTGGGTGCGGACGGATTGCGACTCCAGGCCCTGCCGCCGCTCCAGATTCGAGGCGTTCAGCCCATCGGTCGGAACCGGGGCTGGCAGCCCCTCGCCCAGAACGCCGTGCCGGCGACCGACGCCGACGAACGACAGGGGGGCGGTGACGACCGCGACGAGGGTGAGCGACAGGAGCAGCACGCGCGGCACCCCGACGGTCCCTTCTTCGTCGCGGCACCCTACGGCCCCCTCTTTCCAGGAGACCCCATGTGGCAGGGCCCCTTCGACTATGACTGGGATTACTATTGGGACTACTACCGAGAATGGCCCGTGCAGTTGCCGACGCGCGACATGATCCGTTCCGCCCTGCCGGAGGGTGTGCTCGGGACGCCCGGCTCCGTGTCGGGCTTCGTGTACTTCTCGAACCTGCCTCCCGGTGAGCATCAGGCGACCCTCACCATGACCCTCGTCGACGCGGACACCGAGGTGCCCTTCGGCACGATCCGGATTCCCCTCGTGCACGGCTGAGGGCGCCCGCGCCGCTTGCACCGAGCCCCGAGCCTCTGCCAGGCTCGGTTGTCACGCGAGGAGGGCGCCGTGAAACCTTCGCCAGCGGTCGAGCGAGACATGCAAGGGCGGGTCTGTGTGGTCACCGGGGCGAGCTCGGGCATCGGCCGGGAGACGGCTCTTGCCCTGACGCGCCGCGGGGCGCGGGTCGTCCTGGCCTGCCGGTCGCGCGAGCGCACCGAGCCGGTCCTCGAAGCGATCCGCAAGGAATCGGGCCCCGACCGCGTCGCCTTCGTGCAGCTCGATCTCGGCTCCTTCGCGTCGGTCCGCCGCGCCGCCGAGGAGCTGCTCGCAGCCGAGCCCAGGATTGACGTGCTGGTGAACAACGCCGGCGTCGCCGGCATCCGCGGTACGACCGAGGACGGCTTCGAGCTCGCCTTCGGCGTCAACCATCTGGGCCACTTCCTGTGGACCGTGCTGCTCGAAGATTGCCTCGTCGCGTCGGCGCCCGCCCGGGTCGTCATCGTCGCGAGCGATGCCCACTACGGCGCGCGGGGCATCGACTACGACGCCGTGCAGACGCGTACGCGGAGCCGGATGGCCTGGCCCGAGTACTGTGTCTCGAAGCTCGCGAACGTCATGTTCTCGATGGAGCTCGGGCGCCGGCTCGGCGGCACGGGCGTGACGACCTGCGCGCTCCATCCGGGCGTCGTGGGCTCCGGGCTGTGGCGTCCCGTGCCCTGGCCGATTCGCCCCCTGATGAAGCTCTTCATGATCTCGAACGAGGCGGGCGCGCGCACCAGCGTGTGGTGTGCCTCGAGCCCGGCCCTCGCCGAGGAGACGGGCGGCTACTACGACGCCTGTGCGCCCAAGTCGCCGAGCCGTGTAGCGCTCGACGAGGTGGCGGCCCTCGAGCTGTGGAACCGCAGCGCCGACTTCTGCGGCATCGAAGCGTAGGCCATGCCGCATGGGCGGTGGCCAGCCGATCAGGGGCCGAAGAGGACCCGGCCGAAGCGGGAGGCGCGGTGGAAGTTGCCCTGGCCGAGCAGGGGCGACCAGGCCATCGCCTCGCGCTGACCGTCGCGGAAGCTGTACATGTTGATGCGCCAGATGTCGCCCCGGTGGGGCGGCACGGCGGTGTGGTCGCTCGCGAGGGCCGACCAGGGCAAGGCCATCTCGATCGCGTAGTGCTTCCCGTCGGGATCGACCTCCACGGCGCGCTCGAGGTGGGCCGACCATTCCTGGTGGCCGAAGCGCCGCCCTCGAGGGCCCGCCGTGATCGGCTGATTGTAATCGTCGAAACGCGTGTCCCAGACGGCCCCCGCGGTGTCGACCTGGATCTCGTAGTAGTGCCGGTTGTCGCCCGGATCGCCGGGTTGCACCATCAGCTCGACCCCCGTGGCGCGCTCCCAGATGTGCGGGTCGACCGCGTCGCGCGAAAAGGGTGTGCTGGGGTGCCCGTCGTGGACGACGAAGGCCACGTAGAGCGCGCGGTCGCTCCAGAGCAGGCGCGCCTGGGCGTTGACCCTCGAGCCGGGCTGCGCCATGCCGTCGTTCGGCAAGACGAAGTCGCCGGTGCCCGCCGCCTCGTGCCACGCGGCCTCCCCGAGCGTGCCGTCGACGACGATGGCGCCGGGGGCGACGTGGCGGGCGCGCAGGAGGGGGATGGCGCCCTGGCTGCGGTCGGCCGGTCCGCCGGGCGGGGTGCGCTTGTCGCAGGTGCAGCCCACCGCGACGGAGCACAAGGCGAACAGGAGGCCCAGGCGGGCGAGGTCGAACGGTCCCATCGCGCCTTGCCTACCCCATTGTCCCGCGCACGTCACGGGCGGCCCGCGGCAGCCCAGTAACCGGCACATGCATTGCAGCCGCAGGGGGGGGCGCTCACTCGAGGCACACCATGACCCATCTCCTTCGCGCTGCGTTCGCCTCTCGTCTCGTCTGTCTGGCCTCCCTTTCCCTCGCCTTCGCGGCCTGCGCGAGCAGCCATGGGCTGCCGAGCTCGGGCTGGCAGAACTGTGGGGATGCGGTCGTCCATGGCCGGAGCGGCGACCCGTGCAGCTTTTCGGGCAGCTGCTCCTCGGCCGGCACGGGCTACTGCACATGCCGCACGCTGGCGAGCTGCGACGGCACCCTTCACGTCGACCACGTGTGTCCGACCTGCGACGGCGGCGTGGGCCAGGACGCCGGCCACGACGGTGGCGTCCCGCGCGATGCCGGGCCCGCCTGGCGGAGCTGCGGCGATGCCCTCGCCCACGGCCGGGACGGCGACGCCTGCGCCTTCTCGGACACCTGCGGCCAGAGCGGGACGGGCTTCTGCGCGTGCAGCGTTCAGGCGAGCTGCGACGGCACGCTCCATCTCGACACGGCGTGCCCGACCTGTGACGCGGGCGCACCGACCGGCTGGCGGACCTGCGACCTGTTCCGGACCGAGGGCGGCAACCCCGGCGACCCGTGTGATCCGTCGAGCTTCATGCCGTGCGCCAACGGGCGGGTATGCTGCGACACCTACGTGTGCGATCCAACGACCGCGACGGTCATCGTGCGCCCGGTCGAGTGCGCCTCGGTCTGCGTTCCACTCATGAACCTCTGTCCCGGGACGATGCCGCCCGACCCCTCCGCGATGCTCTGCCGCTCGAGCGCGGACTGCGGGGGCCCGCTGTGCCTACCCCCCGGCGCATCCGCTGGTTGCGGTCCCTGCCGCATGCCCGAGCACGACTGCACGGCGGACCCGGACTGCGCCCCCGGTGACGTGTGCGTGTCGACCGTGCTCGCCTGCACGTGCACCGGGGAGCCGAGCACGCTGTGCGGGCCGAGCTGCACGGGCGGCGGCACGACGTGCGCCGCGGGCGAGCGGTGCGATCCCTCGGGCCATTGCGTCGCCCTCTCGTGCGCCACGGGCTACGCCTGTGGGTCGAACACGCGGTGCGACGTCGGCGCGCCGGGGGCGGACGAGCACGGGTGCGTGCGCCAGACCTGCACCGTCGACGCCGAGTGCGATTGCGGCGCCTGCGTCGAGGGGCGCTGCTACGACGGGCCGGGCCAGTGCACCTACCCGCCGCCGGTGCCGGCCGCGGGGGCCTGAGGGCGATCGCTCTCGGGCGGGCGCGATCAGGGCGCCTGGGGGTGGCAAGCCTGGAGGTAGTCGGCGGCCACGTCGGTGATGGTGCGCGGGTGGGCGCTCGCGTCGTAACGGGCGTCGTAGCCCGTCAGGGCCGTCAGGTCGTTGACGATCTCGACGCGCGTCCGGTCGCCGCTCCCCGAGAGGTCCAGCGATCCGTCGCCCCGCACGTGAGGGTGGGGAGGCGGGGCCACGTGCTGCAAGAGGTCGAGCAGCCCAGGGACGAGTGCCGGGGTGCCCGCCCTCCCCGCCATGGCCACGAAGCGCTGGCGCACCCACCAGAAGTCCTCGTCGTCGAAGTGGGGCAGGGCCGCGGCCCAGCGATTGGCGAAGAAGGCGCGGTCTTCCGCGGTGAGGGGCGTGGGCGCCGGCTTGAGGGCATCGAGGATTGCGTCGAGCCCGTCCATCGCGAGCTGCAGGCCGAGATAGCCGCGTTGGTCGGCGTCCTCCTCACCGGTGTAACGCCGCTCGAGGGTGCGTCCTTCGGCATCGCGGAGGCGGAGCAGGGCGTGGAGGTCGCTCGAGGCACCGTTGCGGGTTCCGCCAAAGACACCGCTCGTCGCCGAAGGCGGCTCGACGCGCCGGATGCGCGCCGTCAAGGCGGTGCGCATCCGGGGAAGGAGCGGCTCGATGCGGGAGGCGCGGATCGTGGTTTCGACGCGCCGTACCGCGAAGGCCTCCGCGACCCGGTAGGTGTAGTCGTCCGAGGAGCGGAGCGTCGGCATGTAGTACAGGCCACGCACGTGGAAGACGCCGGGCTCGGCCGCCGTCCGCCAGAGCCGGAGGAGCTGCAGCGACACGCTGCGCCCAAAGCCACGCTCGACCACGATCTCGTCGATGGTCGGGCCGAGCCCGTCGCAGTCGAAGCCCACGTCGGCAACGCTCCGGTCCACGGCCCGCTGGAACCGCCGACGCACGATCCGGGCCACCGCGGCCCGGTCGCTTCGATGGTTCCGGCACGCGGGCGAGGCGGGCGGTGGGGAAACGGGAGCCGTCGCCTCGGCGGCCGGTGTCGGCGGGAAGACACAGTGGGATGCGGAGGGGGCGGTCGGTGGCGCGCTGGTGGCCGGCGGCTCCGGCATGGCGCGGGAGACCTGCACGGCGTGGGCTTGTGGCTCGGGTGCGGCCGACTGGGAAGGGGGCCGCGAAGGCAGGCCGGGCTGGGCCGGGGGCGCCGCGGCGGCCTCGGCCGGGGCGACGGGTGACGCCTGGGGGGCCGGCGAAGGGACGACCTCGCGGGGCGTGGTGCCGCATCCGGCAACGCACGCGCCCACCACGAGGGCCGAGACGAGGGCGCGTCGCGAGCGGAGGCGGCCTCGGGGCCGGTGCCCCATGACCGGTGTGCCCTGGGGCACCCGAGATTGGGATGCGGTGTGGCTCTGACGTGGGCCCGTATGCATCGCCAATTGGACCTCCGGCATCAACCAGGTTCCCATAGGGGCCGCGTGGCGACAACGCCAACGGGAGTGACTCTCGTGCCGCTACGCGTTATTGGAGGGAAGCCATGGCCAAGCACCGATCCGGACCGGGCCCAGACGAGCCCTCTCCCGCCCAGGGCGGCCCGGCGGCGCCCATCCTGGACACCCTCACCGGCGTCTACAGCATCGAGTACTTCGAGCACCAGCTTCGCTCGCAGCTCGCCTACGCCCTGCGCCACGACCGCGACCTGTCGGTCATCCTCATCGCCGTCGACTACCTCGACGACATGACCGAGACCTTCGGGCGCGAGGCCCAGGGCCGCATCCTGGCCCGCGTCGCCGAGCTGGTGCGCGAGCACGTGCGGGACGAGGACGTGCTCGCGCGCTACGGGCGGGGGGAGCTCGCGCTCCTGTGCCGCGACACGAAGCTGGCGGCCGCCGGGTTCCTGGCCAAGCGCCTTCGGCAGGCCGTCGAGAGCGCGGGCGTGTCCCATGGCGGGCTCGAGCTGCCCGTGACCGTCAGCGTGGGTGTCGCGACGATCGATCCGGAGGTCGACGAGAAGACGCCCATGATGGAGCGCGCGGAGGCGGCCCTGGCGAGGGCTCGCGCCACCGGCAACACCATCGTGCTGTCCGACGCCGAACGCTGAGTGTGGGCCGTCGGCCTCAGCGACCATCGTCCTCGGTCGGGCGGCGTCGCGCGCGGAAGCGCTCGGTGCCCACGTCGGTCTCGATGGGCGGGGGCAGATTCGAGCGCCTTCCTGCCGCGCGGCAGGTCGAAGCGCTCGCGCGTGCGGCAGTAGGTCGGGCCGCCCATGCGGCCGATGGTGGCGAGGCGCGCCGGGTCCACGCGCATGCGGTCGTCGAGCAGGTCCTCGCGGATCCACACGTGCACGACGCGACCCATGACGACCGTGCCGCTCGTCGGTACGCCGGGCGCGAGGGCCACGACGTGCGTCGTGACGCACTCGAAGCTCACGGGCGACTCGAGGACGCGGGGCGGCGTGACGCGCCGGCAGGGTGCGGGCGTGAAGTCCGCCAGCGCGAGCTCGCTCTCGCCGTAGGGGAGGGGCTCGGCGGTCGCCGAGAGCTGGCGCGCGTAGCTCTCCACGGCGGCGTTGACGACGAACTCGCCGACGCCGCCCTCGGCGCGGGTTCGCACGTTGGAGAGCGTGTCCTTGTCGCCGCCCTCGGGCGTGGTGACCGGGCAGAAGAGCAGCGTCATGGGGTCGGCCCCGGCCGCGTTGAAGAACGAGAAGGGGGCCAGGTTCGCGCGTTCGTCGGGCGAGATGGACGACACGAAGGCGATGGGGCGCGGGGTCACGCAGCCGATGAGCAGCTTGTAGCGGTCGTTCACCGACAGGGCGTCCGGATCGAGCTCTTTCATGGCGCGGCAGCCTAGCAGTCCGCCGAGGCCCCCGGCATCCGCGAGAAGAACTGCCGGTTCATTCCAGGCGCCGGCACATGGTGGGGTCGGGTATCTTCGGCAGCCATGGACGACGTCGAGACCCTGACCCATCAGGAGCTGCTGGTGCTCGCGGGCCTCTTGCGCGTGCTCGTGCTGGTCGACCGGGAGGTGGACGGCTACGAGCTCGACGCCCTCGACCGCGTGGGCGACAGGGTGGCGACGGCAGGTGCCTCCGGGCCCCTCGGCACCGACGGCTTCCGCCTCGTCTTCGGCGAGGCCAACCGCGCGCTGCCCGACCGGGCGTCGGTGCGTGCAGCGGCCGAGGGCCTCACGCGTCCCGCGGCCCGCGAGGCGATCTACGCGATCGTGCGCGACGTGGCTCTGGCCAACGGCATCGTGCGCGAGGAGCAGGCGCTGCTCGACTGGCTCGAAGAGCGCTGGGAGCTCGTGACCGACGCCGCCGAGACCTGACGCCGGCGGGCCTGGCCGCAGCAGCTCGGTGGACGCCGGATGCCCTGGCGTCTGCGGGCGCGCTATCCTCTGCCGCCATGCGCGTACGACTCGCGACCTTCGTGTGCATCCTGTTCTTCGGTGCGACCGGCTGCGTGAAGAAGCCAGTCCTCGTGCCGATCGACCGGGGCTTCCCGGTCGGGGGCCGTATCCTCACGCCGGGCGAGGGGGACGTGGTGGTGGCCCTCGGTGCGACCGCGGACATTGCGCTCTTCGCACCGTCGGACCGGCTTCTCGGCGAGCATCCGTGGCTCGTCGCCAGGGACGCGCCGTCGGTCGCCGTGCGCCGCGTGGTCTCCTCGAAGCCAGGCATCGTGCGCGTCGTCCGCTCGGATGCCCACGGCCGCATCCGGGTTAGGGGCTCGAGCCGCGGCACCTCGACCCTCGCGCTCATGACGAGTCGCGGCCAGAGCCAGATCCTCGTGCACGTGGCCGAGCCCGATCAGGCGACCCTCCAGCACGACAGCCTCGACCTCGCACACGACGCGCCGCGGGTCTTCCTCCGAGGGGGCACCGCCCGCTTCGCGATGGTGCGCCGTGACGCGGGCGGTCGCGAGCTTCGCGGTTGGGGCAGCCCCGTCCCGGTACGCGTCGACCCGCCTGGCGCGGCCCGCATGACGATCCCGGAAGAGACCCTTGGCCGGCTCGACGTGACCGTGACCGGGTCGGGTCGGGTGGTGCTGCGGCCCATGGGCGGCGATCCGGTGACGCTCGACGTGGTCGAGCCGAGCGGGGACCTGACCTTCGGCGTCGATGCCTTCACCACGCCGCCGGCCACCGGCCCCCTGGCATCGCTCTCGGTAGGCAAGGGGCAGCTCGTCGTGCTCTGGGTGCGGGCGCCCGACGGCCGCCGGGTCTTCGGCCTCGTGGGCCACACGCACCTCATCTCCGCGACGCCGGCCGTGTGCACGACCAGGGACGCGAGCGCCTGGTACACCGAGGGCGTCTACGCGATCACGCCCGTGGCCCACGGCGAGTGCCACCTGACCGCGCACTTCGACGCCCAGTCGATGGACATCTCGGTCCCGGTCGACTGAAGGGCACCCCGCCCTCCTTCGCGCGAAGAGCCCCATGAGCCCCCCCGGAGCCGTTCCAGCCTACACTGCGACTGGCCACAGCCGGTGCGACTGAGGCTCGGAGTCGCCTTCGCGCGTCGTCGCTAGAGCGCCTCCGCTTCCCGAAACCCCTTTAGGGCTCCTCGGTCGGGAGCATGCGCGTCTCGCGGTCGAGGGCTTCGAGGCGCTCGGCGAGCGCGGTGACGAGCCTTGTCTGCAGCCAGCGGTCCTCTTCGGGTGGCAGGATCCAGCCCACCCGCGCCGTGCGCACGGGCGTGACCAGGACGAGGGTCGTTACACCGGGTGTCCCCTGCCCCTGCGCGATGCGCACCTCGCTCAGGCGCAACAGCGGCAGCCCTCGGCTCACCGGTGGGATGGCGAGCGGAAACCGCCGGCCCGCGATCTGGGCGCCCACATGCCGTGCGCGCTCGACGAGGTGGCGCAGCACCCCGAGGGACGAGCCCGGGGCAGCTCGCGTGTCGAAGCCGTCGAGGGCCGCTTCGGCCCGCGCCCCCGTCCGACCCAGGGAGCGCGATACGTCCACACGCGGCGTGCAGTAGAGCGAGCCTGGCCCGAGGCCGATCTCCCTGCGGCCCGCGAATGCATCGAGGGTCAGGACGGCAGCCACGAAGGCGATGACCACGAGGCCGAGGGCCGCGACAGCCATGACCGCGCCTAACAGGAGCAACCCCGCCCAAACCCCCGAGGAGTCGCCGAACAGGGCCGGCAGCATGATCGACGCAACGCCGAGCAGCCGGGCGAGCGTGTCGAGCGCCACGAAAGCGACGACGAGACTCACGCTCCCGAGGAAGGCGCGGGAAGGCAGGGGCGGCGGCACGAGCTGGAAGCGGAGCCAGCCACCCTGCTGCGCGACCGCGATCGACGGTGTCTGCACGTCGTCACCCACCAGCGGCAGATGTGGCAGGCGCACCGGCTCCCTTCGGATCGCCACGGCGTCCAACTCGTAGGCTGTGCCGCAGAAACCGCAGGTCACCGCGCCCGTGGCCTCGACGTCGAGGGGGATTGAGAGTGGCGCGCCGCACTCGACGCAGCGCTTCTCGTTCGGGTGCTCGTCCGGGGAAGCGGCGCGCTCGAGCATCGTCGCGAGCCAGCGCGCTTCGCGCTCGCCGGAGCAGGCGATGCGGAGCCCGCCGATCGGGGGCAGCGCGACCGACCACACCTTTTCGTCGCGCTTCGCCTCGACGGTGATCCCGTGCCGGTGCAGCGACGCCGTGCGCACGCGCCCGATCCGGCGGCCCCGGAACGTCTGGGAGACCTCGATCTGGTTCCGATTGAGCTGGATGTGCATCACGGCGCGCCACGCCCGCGCGACGCGCCACGAGGCGAACAGGGCCGCGAGGGCCAGCAGATCCGCGATGAAGCGCGCCGGATGCCCGGGTGCGTTGTTGGCCTGGATGGCGGTCGCCACCATGAGCGCGGGGACCCAGATGAGGAGGAGCAGGCCCGCGGCGAGCCGCGCGCTCAGGGCGTGGCCCGGCGGCAGCACCAGCTCGAAGCGAGCCGGCTTGTGGAGCACCACCATGCGCGACTCCGGCCCCTCGTAGGCCTCGAAGCCCGAGATCGGCAGCGCGTTGGCTGTTCCGCAACGGGGACACCGGCCCCAGCCCGCGTGTCGTGCCTCGGGCCCCAGGGGCTCGCTGGCGCCGCATCCGCGGCACCGCAAGAGCTGCACGCCCTCTCCCACCTGACAGGAGGATAGCGGGCGGAGCGAGGTTTGCGCCACACCCGTGCGGGCACGAACGGAAGTGGCGGCGGTCGGAATGGCGACTAGCTAGTAGCGACGGAGGCGCTGCCCATGATTCGCCCCAATTGGCTAGTACTCGTTACGTGTTTCGTTCTTTCGGCCGCCGGCTGCGGCTTGTGGATGCGCAGAGAGCCGGAGCGTCCGCGCCACGAGCAATACCGCGAGCATCGCGAGCATCCGGAGCACAGGCGTGGGGACCGAGGCTACGAGCATCACGATCGACATCGTCACGACCAAGATCATCACCACGAGGGTCAGCAAGAGCACCACGACGATGATCGCCACTGAGCCCGAGCTCCGCCGCGCTGCGGCGAATCATGAACGAACGAGGGACGCGAATGACCAACCCTGAAGCCGGGCGTCGAAGGCGACGACGATTTGGCGCGTTGCTCGCCTCGGTCGTGCTCGGAGTCATCCCGAGCACCGCGGACGCGTACACGATCTCGAACGAGCTCTCGCCCGGGTGTCACGAGGCGATCACCTCCGCTGCGCTCCGCACGGTGCGAAGAGATCTCGCAACGGCCTCTCCACTCGAGGCGACGAGGGACGAGCGTGCGCTGATCGATGACGTGCAGTTCACGCTGGACGACGACATGCGGGATCTCGGTGGCGCCACGCTCATCCTCGCGGTTAGAGACAACGACTTGAAGGGGCGCTCGTCGGACGATCTGAGCCAGCTCGCCGAGGTTCACGGCGACCCCAACGCCCAGGAGGAGCACTGCCTGCGAGGGCCGAACGACAAAGAGCCGGACGGCTCGAAGGCGGCCGTCGACAGGTGCCGTGCGTTCATTCGCGCGCGAGCGTTGACCGCGATCGGAGGCCTCGACAACGGGGGCATGCCCGATCTGAGCAAGCGCACGACACTGAGCGTCTACCTCTCGATCCGCGGCCAAGTGCATGCGCCTCTTCCCACCTATTACGTCGCCGCGGGCCAGGCGATTCATGCGATCGAGGACAGCTTCACGCACACCTACCGAACCGCCGATTCGAAGAGGATCACGGTGGTGTTGAATTGGATCGATCAAGTGAACGGCACCCTCGTCGAATCGCGTGATGGGCCTGGACACGCGACCGCGCTGGACCGTTGCGACGATCCGGATGAGCTGCGGAAGGCTCGCCGCCTGCTCGCGATCGAGGCCGCTACCGCCTTTCTTCGAGCCACCCTCGACCCGACCAAGACGAAGGATGAGAAAATGGCCGCAGTCGACGCAGTGCTCGACACCTATCTGAGCTACTCGCCCGGCTGCACGTACGACAACGATTGGTGTGACGCACCAGAGAATCAGTACAGGAACGCGGCCGGGTGCGGCTGCAGAGTGGCGACCGGCCGGGCGGGCGGCCGCGGAGGTCGGGGCTTCATGTTCGGGTTCGGCGTGCTCCTCGTTTTCGCGATGGCGAGGCGCGCAAGGCGGCGGCGGCTGCGACGGCGAATGGGGCGCGGCGTTGCGGCGCTCAGCGTCCTGGGCGCGCTGTGTCTCGGTGCGACCGTAGCCCGGGCGGAGCCGCCGCAGGAGACGACCACTACCAGCTCGACGCCGGAGACGACCACCACGACCACGACGACCCCGTCGGAAGAGCCGGGCACGGCTGCGACGACCGCGACCGTCGAGACCACGCCCACGACGACGACCACGACGCTTACGACCCCGACCGTGGACGCCGGTCACGCTCCGCCGCCGCCAACCGTCGTGCCCGTCGAACAGCCCGGGCCTGTCGATCAATCGGAGATCGCCCTTGGTGCCTACGCGGGGTTGTCGGGCTCGGTCGAAAAGCCCGCGCTCGCCGGCACCCTCGGCCTGCGCTTGCGTGCGACCCGGGCATGGACCTTCGGCTTGGACGGAGAGTGGAATCCCTGGATCGCTTACAACGGCACCACGGTCAGGAAAGGCGTGGTGAACATCTACGGAACGGTGATGCTGCGATTCCCGCTCGCCTATGAGAACTTCAACGTTCGCCTGAGCGTCAGCGCCGGGGTTTCGTACCTGCTGATGGACCTCTACGGGGCACCTTCGGGAAGCCTAGGTCTGTACATCGCCACGAGCCCGCTCTCGATCGAGTGGAAACTCTCGCGCATCTTCTATTTGATCATCAACCCCATCAACATCGCTCTTCCGGTACCGCAGCTCAATGGTGTGCCTTTGCTCTATCCCCAATACCGGACGACCATCGGTCTCGAGATCTATACCGGGTGAGCTGGGGCAGAACATGCCCAGGGGACCCCCCGACGCACGGCAGCTCAAAGCGCTGGGCCGCAGTCCGCCGGGGACGGGTCCCGAGCCCCAAGGCAGCCGATGCGGTCAGCCTCGCTGCTGTCGTCGTGCCCCTCGTCGACCGTCTCGGTAGCGATGTTGGGGACCTCAGCTGCCCGAGACGTCGAGGCCGATCCCCTGGCCCACCTCGTACACGGCCGGGGACAGGCCCCAGGGCGCGGTTCCGTCCTCGACGGTAATCGCCAGGGCATCGAAGCTGGCCGAACCGGTGAACCCCAGGGTCGCCATCGTCACGCCAGTAGGAAGCTTTGGCCAGGGCTCGTCCGAGAAATCCATCGCCCCGTAGCTGTAGACGTGCCAGAAGTTCCTGTCGGCCCATAGCACCGCGCCGACGTGGCCATAGGCGGTTGCCCGGGCGCTCACGCGAACGTCGGCCAGGCTCGTGCCCGTGACCGAGAGCACCTCGGCCGCCGGCACGTCGAAGGTGCCCGACGGAGTCACCGGGGCCCATGCGTTCACGAAGCTGCCTGGCCCGGCGAAGTGCGTCTGGAGGTGGGTCGGCACCATGTCGCCGTCGAAGGACTGGGCCTCGACATCGGCGACGCCGTCGCCCCCCACCTGCGCCGAGAGGACGCCGACGGTGTACGCGGCCGTGCCCGCGACGCGACGCGACCACCCGATGTCCGCGCTCATGCCACGTCCATCCACCGCTCCGGAGGTAGGCAAGCGCACTGTCATGTGCGTGGTCGTCACCTGCCTCGCGGGCGTGGGGAAGGCGATGTCGACGTGGGAGAGGTCCGCGAGGCTCCGGTCGATGTCGACCCATACCGCGTTCTTGGCCATGGTGCTCGGCCAGACGTATCCGCTGTCCGTGGCGAGGAGACGGAGCGGCGTGGTCGGGCCCCAGTCGGCAATCGTGGCCTCGTAGCTTACCGAGTTGTTGCCTGCGCCGAGGTTGTCGGGCCCCCACAGGTAAACCCCGTCGAGGACCGGACCGGGAGCGAGACCCGTGACCCTGCCGCTGAACGTCCGGGTGCGGCTCGGGAGCTCGCCGCTCTGCGACAGGAGCGCGATCGGGTCGTGCAGGGGACCGGTCACCCCGACGATCGTGACGACGGTCCATCTCGGGCGGGCCGCCGTGACGGTCCACGGCGCGCTCGCGGGATCGACGGCGAGCGTGGCCGTGCCCATGGAGTCGGTCGTCCCTTCCACGACCTGACCGTCTGCCCCTTCCACACCGATGAGGACGGCCGGGAGCGGCAGCTCCGAGGAAAGGTCGCCGTCGACGACGCGGACCTCGAGCGAAGAGATCGAGCTGCCGTGCCCCGCGGCGGGGCCAACCCCTGTCGCCGGCGCTCCTCCCTCGCCAGGCGCCCCGCCGGCCCCTGCCCCATGTGGACCCGAAGCCGAGCTTCCGGAGCACCCCGCCGCGAGGGCCAAGCCCACTCCGATCACATGGAGCCCGTGTAGACGCTTCATCTCTTCTCCTCCCGTCGATGGATGGCTCGGCGGAGGGACGGACAGGCCGGTCGCCGTCGCCGCCTCAACCGAGGCCCCCGCACGTTCCGGTGGTCGGGTCGCAGGTCTGCCCCGCGCTGCAGCAGCTACCGCAACCGCAGAGGGTCTGCCCGGATCCGCAGATGGGCACGCACGCGCCCATCGCGCATGTGGTTCCGCAACCGCACGCAGGGCTGCAGGTCGTGCTGACGCAGGTGCCGGACTCGCAGAACTCGCCCCCCGGACATGCACCCGTCATGCAATAGCCGCCGCAGCCGTCGTCGCCGCCGCACGCGGTGCAGCTCGGCGTGCACGCAGTGCACCTGCCGGACTCGCAGAACTCGCCCCCCGGACACGCGCCCCAGGAGCAGGTGCTGCCGCAGCCGTCCGGGCCGCCGCAGCTGGTGCAGTTCGGCACGCACTGGCAGCTGTAGCCGGAGCCGTCGCCCAGGCAGAACTCCCCCGACGGGCAGGAGTCGCCAGGGCAGATGCCGCCGCAGCCGTCCGGCGTGGAGCTACGGCCGCACGCCAACCCTGCGGGACAGTCCGGCTGACACTCGCAGGCGTAATCGTTGAAACCCTGGGCGGGATCCCAGCCCACGGGCGTGCAGAGGTCTCCACCCGAGCAGTCTCCGTTGCAGGTGCCGCCGCAGCCGTCCGGCGCGCCGCACGGCGCGGAGGGGCCGCAGTTGGGGTGGCACACGCAGGTGCCGAGCTCACAGTCGCTTCCCGCCGGACAGCCCCCGGGGCAGTTGCACGTGTCGATGCACCTGCCGCCGGCGCAGGCTTGGCCCGCAGCACAGGTCACACCCGCGCAGGGGTTCGCGACGCACGTCGGCGTTCCCGGAGACCAATCGTCCGCGCCGATTGCCGCGCAGATCTCACCAGTCGGGCACGGGAACCCGTCACAGGGATTGGGCGGGGCGCATCCGAGCGTGCACACCTCGCCGGCCGGGCACAGCGCATCGCACGGCGTCGTCGGCACGCAGGCGTGGGTTCTGGGATCGCAATGCTCGCCCGCACCACAAATGACGCCCGCACAGGCATCGGGCGGAAAGCAACCGGGTACGCACGCGCCGCGGATGCACGTCTGACCCGCGGCGCAGGTGACGCCCGCGCACGGGTCGGACCCGGGCACGCACAGGGCTTGGCACGTACCCCCCAGCACCGAGTCGATACACAGGTTGTAGATCTGGTCGGGGGAAGCGCTCCAGCAGGGGTCTGGTTGGCAGAGGCCCCCGATGCACGCCTCGGTCGGCGGACAGGCGTCGGACGTAGTGCACGAGGCCATGGTGCCGGGGGTGGCGGGACGCGCCGAAGCGTCGGGGCTCGCACGTCCCGCGTCGATGCCGGACCCTGCACCGTCCGCGGGCCCGCCCGAGGCCCCGCACGTTCCGCCCGTACACCTCGAGCCGCGGGAGCCGTGCACCGGGTTCGCGCTGCAGCCCGCCGCGAGGATGAACGAGAGGATGCCCAGACATCGCCATCGAAGGCCGCCGCTCGAGACGAGCGTGGAGCCGCGTCGTGAGACGTGCATGCCGCTTGGTGGAAGGGAAGACCTCGGCGCAACGCGTGTGTTTTCTATCACACCATTTCGGCATCGCTCCATCCGGGACCTCCTGTCGGTAAGCTGCGTTACCGCAACAAGCGTGCCACCCCTGCCGATGGGCGGCCGAGGGCCGGTCCGTTGGAAGAAGGGGGCCCTTTCGGGTCGCCCGCCCCGGACCTCGCGGCGCACCTCGTGAGCCGTTGCGGTTGCTGCGGAGCACCACGCGCTCCGCCTGCGACCGGTCGGACGGGGCCTCGTCCCGACCGTCGTCAGCAACGAAGGGGTAGCTTTGGAAGGTGACCGCGCGGCGGCCTCGCGCGTCCCTACGGCGTGAGAAACTGGAACGGCGCGGCCTGTTGCAGCCGTGACGAGACTCCGCCGCCGAGAATCCCCGGGAGCTGGCTGGACGCGAAGTGTGCGCACCTCGGAGCGTCGACCGAACCCTTCGCGGGCCGACGGTCGCCAGCCCTCCGGGGCCCTCCCGGTGACTCCCCGGCGTGCAGTGCTACGCTCCCGCCGCCATGTACGATTCGGTCCCGAGAAATCCCCGATTTCCCCTCCCTCGAGCAGCGCGTCCTCGAGCTGTGGCGCGCGCACCGCGTGTTCGACTCGCATCCGCGACAAGAACCGTGGCGGGCAGCCCTGGTCGTTCCTCGACGGGCCCATCACCGCCAACAACCCCATGGGCGTCCACCACGCCTGGGGCCGGTCCTACAAGGACATGTTCCAGCGCTACCACGCGATGAACGGCCGGGCCCTGCGCTATCAGAACGGCTTCGACTGCCAGGGGCTCTGGGTCGAGGTCGAGGTCGAGAAGGAGCTCGGCTTCGCCACGAAGAGCGACATCGCCGAGTTCGGTATCGATGCGTTCGTGCGTCGATGCAAGGAGCGCGTGCTCACCTTCGCCGCGCGCCAGACCGAGCAGAGCCGGCGGCTCGGCTACTTCATGGACTGGGACGACCCGGAAACGCTCCTCGCCCTGCGCGACGCGCTTCACGAGGGCAAGGACGAGGTCACGGTCACGCTCGCGTCCGGCCTCGAGGTGACCGACCACCCCGAGCGCATCGTCGCGCGCCTCGGCTCGCCCGAGTACGGCGGCAGCTACTTCACCTTCTCGAACGAGAACAACTTCACGATCTGGCGCTTCCTCAAGAAGTGCCACGACGAGGGCTTCGTCTACCGCGGCCACGACGTGATGCCCTGGTGCTTCCGCTGCGGCACGGGCCTGTCGCAGATGGAGGTCACCGAGGGGCGCAAGATCACCAAGCACACGTCGGTCTTCGTGCGCTTCCCGCTCCTCGACATCGGGACCACGAGGCGCTGCTCGTCTGGACCACGACGCCCTGGACCCTCACGAGCAACGTGGCCGCCGCGGTGAACCCGGAGATGACATACCTCAAGGTGCGTCACGGCGACTGGACGCTCTACGTCGGCAAGGGCAACTACGAGCGCGACCGCGTGCAGAACCTGGAGGCCGGCGGCGCCCGCGAGTCCCACACGCTCCACACCGTCAAGACCCTCCTCACGGGCTCGGCCGAGACCGAGGTGCTGGGTGAGGTGTCGGGCAAGGACCTGGTGGGCCTGCGCTACCAGGGGCCCTTCGATTACCTGCCGGCGCAGCAACGCAAGGGCGGCCTCACGCCGTTCACGAAGGGCGAGGGCGAGGGGCCGAGCGCCATCGAGTGTCACCGCGTGGTCGCCTGGGACGAGGTGAGCGAGGCGGAGGGCACGGGCATCGTGCACATCGCGCCCGGATGCGGCGCCGAGGACCAGCGGCTCGGACGCGAGGAGGGGCTCGTCGCCGTCGCGCCCCTGAACGAAGCGGGCGAGTACGTCGAGGGCTTCGGCGAGCTCACGGGCCGGCACGTGCGCGACATCACCGACGCCATCGTCGACGGCCTCAAGGCGCGTGGCCTACTCGTGGCCAAGGAGCGCTACCCCCACGTCTACCCGCACTGCTGGCGCTGCAAGAGCGAGCTCGTCTTCCGCCTGGTCGACGAGTGGTTCATCCGTATGGACTGGCGCGACCGCATCCAGAAGCTCGTCCCGCAGATCCGCTGGCTCCCGCCGGACGGCGAGGCCCGCGAGCTCGACTGGCTCCAGAACATGGGCGACTGGATGATCTCGAAGAAGCGCTTCTGGGGGCTGGCCTTGCCGATCTGGGTCTGCCAGGGCGAAGACTGTGAGCACTTCGATGTCATCGGCAGCGAGGAGGAGCTGCACGAGCGGGCGGTGCGCGGCCTCGACGTGCTCGCCGGCCACACGCCCCACCGTCCCTTCATCGACGCGGTCGAGCTCGCCTGCCCCGACTGCGGCGCCGCCATGCGCCGCGTGACCGACGTCGGCAACCCGTGGCTCGACGCGGGCATCGTCCCCTTCAGCACGATCCACTTCAACACCGACCCCGCCTACTTCGAGAAGTGGTTCCCGGCGGACTTCGTGGTCGAGTGCTTCCCGGGTCAGTTCCGCAACTGGTTCTATTCGCTCCTCGCCATGAGCGCGATGCTCTCGGGCGAGCCGCCCTTCCGCGTGCTGCTCGGCCACGCCCTGGTGCGCGACGCGCGCGGCCACGAGATGCACAAGTCGGCGGGCAACGCCATCGCCTTCGACGAAGCGGCCGAAGTGCTCGGCGCCGAGGTGATGCGGTATCTGTATGCGAGCCAGAACCCGGTCATCAATCTGAACTTCCCCGACATCGGCGACGGAAAGGGCAAGAGCAAGTCCACCATCGACGGCGAGGTGCGCAGCCGCCTTCTGACCTTCTGGAACTGCTACTCCTTCTTCGTCACCTACGCCGAGGCGGACGGATGGAAGCCGGGCGCCGCGCCCGCGATCCCCCTCGCCGAGCGGAGCGAGCTCGACCGGTGGATCCTCTCGCGCAAGGAGCGCCTCGTCAAAGACGCCCACACGGCCTTCGGGGACTTCGCCCTGCACCGCTTCATGGAGAAGCTCGACCGCTTCGAGGACGAGCTGAGCAACTGGTACCTGCGCCGCTCGCGCCGGCGCTTCTGGCGGAGCGAGTCGGACCGGGACAAGGAGGCCGCCTACCAGACGCTCTACGAGGTGCTCACGACCGAGGTGCAGCTGCTCGCGCCCATCCTGCCGTTCCTGACGGAGACCGTGTACCAGAACCTGGTGCGGCGGGTGTCACCCGAGGCGCCGAATCTCGGTGCACCTGACGAGCTACCCCGAGGAGAACAAGTCGCAGATCGACGAGGCGCTCGAAGCGCAGATCGATTGCGTCATCCGCACCAAGAACCTGGGCCTCGGCCTGCGCAATCAGGCGAAGGTGCGGGCGCGCCAGCCGCTTTCGACGCTGACGGTGCGCCCGCGCGACGCGGCCGATCGGGCCGTGCTCGAGGAGTCCCACTTCGCGGCGCAGGTGCTCGAGGAGGTCAACGTCGAACGGCTCGCGCTCATCGACGACGAGAGCGCCATGGTGAAGGTGAAGCTCGTACCGGACTTCAAGAAGCTCGGTCCGCGGCTCGGCAAGAAGATGAAGGCGGTGGCCGCACGGCTTGCCCAGGCCGACGCCGGGGAGGTGCGCGCCGCGCTCGAGCGCGGAGGCTGGGCGGTCGAGGTCGATGGCGAGACGGTGGAGCTCGGCCCCGGCGACGTGGAGGTGCGGCTCGAAGGCCAGGAGGGCATGGCGGTGGCCGAGGCCAACGGCGCCTTCGCCGCCCTCGACACGCGCATCACGCCCGCCCTCGAGCGGGCCGGCATCGCGCGCGACTTCAACCGGCAGGCCCAGGAGCAGCGCAAGGAGGCGGGCCTGCACGTCAGCGATCGCGTCCGCATCACCTTCTCGGCATCACCGCGCATCGCCGAAGCGGTGCATGAGCACGCCGGGTTCCTCGCGGGCGAGCTGCTCGCCGATGCGATTGAAGAGGCCGACGCGGCCGATGGCGCCGAGGTGAAGGTCGGCGGCGAGAAGGTGCGCCTCGCCGTCAGCCGGGCTTGAGCGTCTCCGGCGCGAAGGTCAGCCGCTAGAGTGCGAAGCAGCGGCGTGGGGCGGACGTCAGGGCCTGGAATCGGTCGTGCGCCCAGCGGAGCACGTTCTGCGCGTAGTCGTCGGCCGTCGTGCAACAGGCCCTCTCCGGCCACGGTGCAGGAGCGGGCTTCGCGGATCACGGCGGTCGCCAGCCGGCGCAGCGGCCCGCCGCCAACGCCGCGCGCGCTCGATCGTCGCAGCCGGGCAAAGGCGCACGGGGCGTAGTACCCTTCGCCCGTGGTCCGGCTCCTCGCCCTCGTCGCCGCCCTCGGATGTCTCACCCCGGCGCTCGCCCATGCCCAGGGCGCCCGCGACCGCGCGCTCGGGCGGCAGCTCTTTCGCCAGGGCGTGACCGCAGCGCGTCAGGGCCACTGGGACGAGGCGCGCAATCGCTTCTCGCGCGCCTACGACCTGACGCACCACGCGCCTATCCTCGTCAACCTGGCCGCCGCAGACGCCGAGCTCGGGCACCTGGTCGAAGCGACGGATGCCTACTCCCGCTACCTGAGCAGCGACGCGGCCCAGGGCCACGTCAAGCAGGCCGCCCAGGCGGCGCTCGACGCGCTCCAGCCGCGCGTGCCCGAGCTGACGGTGACCGTGCACGGCGCCGGTTCGGACGACACGTTGCTGCTCGACGACCAGCCGGTCCCGCCTGCGGCCTGGGGCACGGCGATGCCCGTGAACCCGGGTGCCCACCATCTCGCCATCGAACGGGCGGGCCGCGCGGTCGCGAGTCAGGACGTCACGCTCGCAGAGCGGGCGCACCAAGCGGTGACGCTCGCCGCTCCGGCGCCCTTGCCGACCGTCGCTGACACCGAAGCCGGCCGCTCCACCGCCCATCCCCTGGAAGCCCCCGCGCACCCCACCCGGCACGCTCACTCGAGCGGCGGGAACACCTGGTGGCCCTGGGCGGTTGGCGGTGGGGTCGCGGTCGCTGCGGCGATCACCATCGTCGTGATCGTCGTGAGCAACAGTGGTGGCCAGACCGTTCCCGCTCCCTACGAAGGCAATCTAGGTCACGCTACTTTCTGAGCGCCGCCGTTCCGGGCGCTCGAAGGCGCGAAAGGGACGACGGCCACATCAGAAGTTGGGCTGGTCGAGGAAGGGCATCCCTCCGACGTGGCCCACACCCTTCGCCATCGTCGACGCCGATCCATCGACGGCTCGGTGGGATCGCCGGCGCCTCGCCCGCCGCGCTCTCGTCCTCCCGCTCGCGTCCGCTTCCCGCGTGTCCGCCGTCGCGGTCGGCGGGGCCGCACCTCGCACGCCGGCTTCGGCCGTACCCGTCGCGGTCCTCTGCGTTTCGGGGCCGCCATCCGCCGTGACGGCGAGCGCGGTCGTCGCCTTCGGGCGTGGTGGCGGCTTCGCCGCGTGGCCCTTCGAGCCCGGGGCGGCGCCCACCACCGGCTGCTGCTCTTCGGCGGGTCGCGCGCCGAGGACGTACGCCCCCACCGCGAGGGCGCCAATCACGCCGACGGCGGCCAGCGCGAGCAAGACGCGCGATCGCCCGCCGCGCATCGGCAAGCTCGGGTGCGCCGTCGTGCCCGTGATCGCCGTCGTGACCGAGTCCGATGCGTCGGGCGGCTCGACGCGGGGCGCCGCAGCGGGGTCGTCGTCCTCGGCGGCGTACTCGTCGCTCTCTAGGACGGTCGTGTGCTCGTCGACCGCCTGGGCCCGCTCGATCGCCGTCGGCTCCTCCACGTGGCCGGCGGCCAAGCTCTCCGGCAAGACCTCGAGCTCGCGCTCGATCTCGTCGGCCATGACGCCGTACATCACACTCGCGAGATCCTTGGCGCGCTTTCGGAGCGCACCGGGCAACGCATCGGCCAGCTCATCCCGGAAGTCGTCCGCCGTCCGGGTGCGCGCCTCGAGGTTGGGCGCAAGGGCGTGCAGCACGGCGCGGTCGAGCTCGGGCGAGACCTCGGGGTTCAGCAGGCTCGGCGGCGGGACGCCCTCGCCGGAGCGCAGCCGGTTCAGGATGCCCATGTTGTCGCCCTTGAACAGCCGCCGCATGGTGAGCATCTCCCAGAGCACCACGCCGAGCGCCCACACGTCGGCCCGCGCATCGACGTCGCGCCCCAGGGCCTGCTCGGGAGCCATGTAGCGGATCTTGCCCTTGATCATGCCGGCGTCCTTCGCCGTCCGGAGGTGCCCCTCGGCCTTGGCGATGCCGAAGTCGATCAGCTTCACGTGCCCGTCGTAGGCGAGCAGCAAGTTCTGGGGGCTCACGTCGCGGTGCACGACGCCGAGGGGCTGACCCTTTTCGTCCTTCGTCTCGTGGGCCGCGTGCAGACCGTCTGCCACCTGGATGGCGATCCACACGGCGAGCTCGGGGCCGAGGGCACGCTTGTTGCGCCCGAGGGCCTTGAGGAGCTGCGAGAGGGCGGCCCCCTGCACGTACTCCATCACGAGGTAGTAGTAACCGTCGGCCTCGCCGAGCTGCTCGACGTGCACCACGTTCGGGTGGTGGATGCGCGCCGACAGCCGCGCCTCGTCGAGGAACATCTCGATGAAGTCGTGCTCCTTGGCGAGCGACTCGTGGACGACCTTGATGGCGACGTGGCGCGCGAAGCCGGCCGGGCCACGGCGCCGCCCCAGGTACAGGCTCGCCATCCCTCCCGAATCGAAGCGCGCGCACGATCTCGTACTCGCCGAGCGTGTCGCCTTCCCGGATCATTTTGCGCAGAGGGATCGTCCGGGGCCGAGGAGGTCCGTGACGCACGTGTAGCTGGGCGGGCAGTCCGCGCCGCTCGAGCAGCCCTGATCCAGGATGCATGGGTGCGCGGCGACGCCGACGAGCTCGATCTCCGTGGAACCGCACGATTGCGTGCCCGTCGTGCAGACGGGGCCCCGGCCCGAGGCATTATCGAGGACGCACGCTTGCCCGGCCGGGCAATCGCCCTCGGCATCGCAAGTCGTCACACACACGTCGGCGCACGCTTCGCCCGCGTCGCAATCGCTGGAGCAAACGGCTGCCACGCACACGTAGCCCTCATCGGACTCGGCCGTGCAGCTCCCAGAGGGGCACTGGCTCATGGCCTTGCAGGGCGCGTGGCAATAGGTGTGATAGCAGCGGCCGCTCATGCAGTCCGCGTTCGCCCCGCAGGATGCACCGAGAGCGGCGCTGCCCGTGGTTTGGCAGACGCCCGCCCAGCCGCCGCCAGCGCCCAGGTGCTCACACCGCGTCCCCGTGGGGCATCCCAACTCGGTCACGCATCCCACGGGGCCGCTGTCGCTCGCCGCGTCGACGGGCCCGTCGCTCGAGCCGTCCACCGGCGCGTCGATACCGCCGTCCACCGCGGCGTCCATCCCCGCGTCCGTGCCACCCTCGATCGCGGCGTCCATCCCGCCGTCGAGGCCCTGGACCGACCCGTCGAGCCCGGGGATGGATCCGTCGAAGACGGGGAGGGTGCTTCCGGGGACGAGCGATGTCAGACAGACTCCCTCCCGACAGGTCATGCCCATCTGGCAGGGGACGCCCACGCAGGTGGCCGAGAGCACGATGTGCACGAGCCGGCTCTCTCCGAGCACCCACGCGGTGTTGACCTGCGTCGTGACGACGGCGCTCCCGGCGTGGCGGCCCGTGGCCGTGATCATCACCGGCTCGAGCGTGCCGCTCGTGTATTGGACGCCGAGGGTGAGGGGCAGGGGGATGGCGCCCGGCCCGGTGAGCTGCACCGTCTTGTCGTAGGCGGACCCGTCCGGCGCGGTGACCAGGAGGTGCACCGTGTCGAGGGCGCTCGGCACCGCAAGATCGCTGTCCACCACGACGACGAGCTGGGTCAAGGGCGCCGTCTTGCTCCCGCTGCAGGCGGCGAGCAGCAAGAGCAAACTGGGGACAAGCCTGAAGGCGGCCCTGTGCGGCACCAGGGAAGGGTACCCAATCGGCACACGACTGGAACAGGGATGGGCGCGTCGGGGGATCAAGGGGGGGCCGCGTGGGCGTCTGCACAGTGGCGCGGGCGCGCTGCGAGGTGCCGGACCTGGGCGCGCGCCCAACGCCGCTCCCGCCGAATCCCAACCCTCGCTCGTCGTGCAGCAGTCGAGCTCGATGACGCTGTCGAGCACAAGCCGTCCGTGACGGCGCACGTAGTGGAGCTCGGTTGCCGAGTCGCCTTCCGTCACTCCGGTGTACGTGCAGTGGTCGTCGCGGCACGTGAGCAGGGGCACAGACCAATCGCCCGGCCCGCTCTCGTCTAGGGTGACGAAGGCCATGCGCATCTGGCTCCGGTGGTGGCGGAACCAGGTGTGCAGCGCGCCGCCGCACAGGAGCTGCGCCTGTCGGCCCGGCGGCTCGCCGTTCTCGAGGTTGCGCGCGAAGACGACGCCCCGCGCGGAATCGATGTAGCGGTCGAGGGGGACGTCACCGCGCGCCATGCCGCGCATCAGGCGATCGAGCTCCCCCGAGTACTGCATGTAGCCGGGCGCGGCGGCGTTCGCGGCGAACGGCATCGGGCCAGCCGACGATGGGTCGTTCGCCGGGACGGGGTGCGGTGGCGGCGTGTTGGCGGGGGGTGGCGGTGCGTTGGCGGGCGGATTGGCGGGGGGTGGCGGCGCGTTGGCGGGCGGATTGGCGGGGGAGGCGCCGTGCCTGGCCGACGGATGGCACCCGATCACGACCGAGCCCAGCATCGCCGCGATCACCCTGGCCCGAAGCCATCGGGTTCCACGCATCGGGGGCAACGTCGCGCGCGCGGCGCGGCCTGTCAACCGGCCGAAGGTCCCCGATCGCCCGGCAGGCGGGCCCACGCCGATCGCAATCGCGACTCGGCCGCACGACCGCGTCGCGACCTTGTCACCGGGGGCTCGATTGTCCGGGCGGGCGCAGGGTGGTACACCCGGGCGACCGAGGGAGCGGGGGGCCTCTTTCGAGTCGCTGGAAGGAGGCGTCGCCCATGCGCCCGAGGTCATTGGTCGGCTCCCTGTCGGTCCTCGTAATTGCGCTGCTCGTCGGCACGGCGGGATGCTCGAGCTCCCGCCGTTCGGGCGAGATCGGGTTCCCGCCCTACGATGCCGGCGCGCAGGACGCCTCCGGCCACGACGCGGCCACGGGGCACGACGGCGGCTCGGGCTACGACGCGGGGCCCCGGCCCGACGCCGGTCCGATCCCGGGCGACTGCATGACGACCGGCTCCTGCTACAAGGTCTACGCCCACAGCGACCACGTCCTCTACCAGATCGACCTGATGACCCGCTCCCTCGTCATGGTCGGTCCGTTCAACGCACCGATGGTGTCGAACGGTCATGGCGGCATGTCGGAGGACGTGGTCACCGACCTGGCGGTCGCACCGGACGACACCATCTACGGCATCTCGCACACCGAGCTCTACACCGTGAGCTCCACCGACGGCCACGTGACAACCGTCGGGCCCATCACCAACTGCGGCGCCGAGGGCGTGGCCCTCACCTTCATGCCGGACGGCACGCTCTACACGGGCGACTTCCAGGGCGCCCTGTGCCGCATCGACCCGACCACCTCGCCGCCGACCGTCACGCCCGTCTCCACCCTGAGCGGCGGCTACGCCCTCTCCGGCGACATCGTCGGCGTGGCCGACGGCACGATGTATGGCACGGCCTACCTGCTCAGCGACCCGTCGGGCAGCGGCACCCAGGCGAACAACGTGCTCGTGCAGATCGATCCCACGACCGGTCACGTCACGCCGAAGGGACCGACGGGCTTCCCGCGCCTCTACGGGGTCGCTTATCAGATCGGCAAGGTGTTCGGCTTCACGCACGACGGCACCGGCGACGTGATCACGATCGACCCGCGCACCGGTGCGGGCACCCTCTTCGGCACCTTCACCGACCCCTCGACCGGCAACGGCATCCGCTTCGCCGGCGCCGCGGTCAACGCCAACGTGCCGCCGATGCTGATCTGAGCGGTCCGGCCGTTGCGGCCGCCGCAGTGAGCGGGCGTGCTACGTCGCGCCGGCGTCGACCGCGCGCCACAGGTACCAGCAGGCGAACGTGCGGTAGGGCGCCCAGCGTGCGCCGCGCTTCGCGACGTCCTTCGGCGACGGCAGGGCGCGCTTGCGGAACGCGATCGCGAAGCCCTTGCGGATGCCGTAGTCGTCCACTGGCAGGACGTCGGGTCGGCCGAGGCGGAACATCAGGAACATCTGCGCCGTCCAGGGCCCGATGCCGCGCACCTCGGTCAGGCGCGCGACGATCGCGTCGTCGTCCATTTCCCGGGCCTCCTCGAGGGTGGGGACGGTGCGGTCGATGGTGCGTCGTGCCAGGTCCTTTAGCGCGAGGACCTTGCCGCGCGACAGACCGGCGGAGCGGAGCGTCGCGTCGTCGGCGCGAAGGATCTGCCGCGGCGTCGGACCGCCAGTCGACCGCGGGAACAGGGCGCAGAGACGGTCGTGGATCGTGGCGGCGGCCTTGGCGGTGAGCTGTTGGTAGACGATGGCCTGGGCCAGGGCGGCGAAGGCGCTCGAGGTGCTCTCGAGCTGCATGCCGAAGGGGCCGACCTCGTCGATGAGGCGGGCGAGGGGGCGGTCGCGTGTGCACACGTGGGCGCGCGCCACCTCGGGGTCGAAGCCGAGGGCGGTGTCGCCGACGAAGAGCCGCGGCGCGGCCGGCTCACTCTTGGTGCGCGGGGGCATGGCCTCAATCCTAGCGCGGACCTCGCGCGAAGACCGCCTCCGGCGCGGGGATCGGGAGAGGCGCCGGCGCCAGCGGCATGCTTCCTGTATCATGAAGGCGCCATGTCGATGCCTTCCTTTCGCTTTGACCGGCCCCTCGTCTCCCGGGGCCGATCGCGTTCGCGATGGAGCGTGCGCGCGCTCCCGGTGATCCTCGTCCTCCTCGCCGGTTTCCTGGCGGGCGGGTGTGCGGCGGGCGGGGCGCGACCGACCCACGACGCCGGCGCGCGTCACGACGGTGGCCAGCCTCCCGGGACCGAAGCGGGCGCGTCCGAGGGCGGGGCCGACGCGGCAGCCGACGCCGCGCCCCAGGACGGGAGCGCCGGCATGGACGCCATGTCGCCGGGCCCCGACGCGGGCCGTGGCCCCGACGCCGGGGCCGACGCCGGCCGCGGCGCGGACGCGGGGAGCGGCACAGACGCCGGCCGCGGCACGGACGCGGGGAGCGGCACGGACGCGGGGAGCGGCACGGACGCGGGGAGCGGTGCGGACGCGGGCAGCGGTACGGACGCGGGCAGCGGCATCGACGCCGGACCGTGCATGATCGACGCCGACGGGGACGGGGCCCTCTCGACGCTCTGCCCGGGCGGCACCGACTGCAACGACTCGGATCCGTCCGTCCACCCGGGAGCCACCGAGGTGTGCAACGGCGTCGACGACGACTGCGACGGCGTGGTGGACGACGGGCCCGGCATGGACTGCGCGATGGGCTCGACCGGCCTCTCCTGCACGACGGCCTGCGGCACCGCCGGCACCGCCTCCTGCACCGCGAGCTGCATCGTCGGACCGTGCACCGCGCCCGAGGTGTGCAACGGCTGCGACGATGACGGCAACGGAAGCCCGGACGACACCTTCGCCTGCGCGATGGGCTCGAGCGGCTCCTGCACGACCAGTTGTGGCAGCATCGGGACGCGGACCTGCAGCGGGAGCTGCGCCTGGAACGCGTGCACGCCGCCGGCGGAGGTGTGCAACGGGGTCGACGACGACTGCGACGGCGTGGCGGACGACGGCCCGGGGATGACGTGCGCGAGGGGTGCGAGCCGCGCGTGCACGACGAGCTGCGGGAGCACCGGGACCCAGACGTGCAACGGGAGCTGCGCGTGGGGCGCGTGCATGCCGCCGACCGAGGTCTGCAACGGCGTCGACGACGACTGCAGCGGCGTGGCGGACGACGGCTTCGGCATGGACTGCGCGGTGGGGGCGACGCGCGCGTGCACGACGAGCTGCGGGAGCAGCGGGACCGAGACCTGCAGCACGGCCTGCAAGTGGAACCCCTGCGTGCCGCCGACCGAGGTGTGCAACGGGCTCGACGACGATTGCAGCGGCACCTGCGACGACGGGTTCGGCTGCTGCGCCGGGGCCACGACCTCGTGCACGGTGAGCGCCTGCAGCGGCACCACCACCTGCAGCAGCACGTGCACCCCGGGGAGCTGCAACCTCGGTGCGGCGCCCGGCAACGACACCTGCGCCGGCGCGCCCACGATCAGTACCTCGGGGAGCTTCTCCTACAGCACCTGCGGGGCCAGCTCCGATTTCGGCGCGAGCTGTGGCGGCGGCGCGGGGTCGCCGGACGTGGCGTATCGGCTGGTCCTCACCGAGCGGTCCAACGTAACGCTCGAGACGACGGGCGCGACCTACGACACGGTCCTCCACCTGCACACGGGCAGCTGCGGCGGGACGGAGATCGCCTGCGACGACGACGGCGGGGCGAGCCCCCTGTCGCGCATCCGCCAGACGCTCGACGCCGGCACCTATTACGTGATCGTGGACGGCTACGGAACCGGCAACGAGGGCGCCGGCACCCTGGTGGCGACCATCGCGCCGGCCAACGACGAGTGCTCGGGGGCGACCCCCATCGCGCTGAGCTACGGGACGACGACCGTCTACGGCACGACGGCCGGGGCGACGCCGAGCACGGGCACCTGCGCCGGGGCGAACGACCTGTGGTACTCGTTCACGCTGAGTGATGCCGAGGTGGTGTCCATCGACACGTTCGGCTCGAGCTACGACACGTACCTGGGCATGCGCGACGGCTCCTGTACGGCTGCGAACACGGCGTGCACCGACGACGCATGCGGCGTCACCCAGAGCCAGATCGTCCGCACTCTCTACCCGGGCACCTACTACGTGGACGTGACCGGGTACGGCACGGCGGCGGGGAGCTTCACCCTGTCGATCGAGCATTTGCCCACGGGCAACGACTGGACGGCGACCGCGCTGCCCGCCGGTGCATCGACGCAGACGGGCACCACCTCCGGCACCGGGATCCTCAGCGACTGCGTGGTCGGTTCCGCGCCCGAGCACATGTTCTACTGGACCCAGTGTCCGGGCGACTTCGGCGGCTCCTTCAGCGCGGACACCTGCAGCGGCACCGACTTCGACACCGCCATCTACCTCTGGAGCGGCGCCAGCGGTGCGAGCCTGGCCTGCAACGACGACGCGTGCGGAGTGGAGTCGGCCATCAGCGCGACCATCCCTTCCGGCAGCGGCCTGTTCGGGTTCTACGTCGACGGCTACAGCACCGGCGGCGACTACACCGCGGCGATCACGCGTCCGTGAGACGCGGAGCTTCCCCCCTCCGGCAACGTTCGTACCCCCCGTGCCCCTCCCGCCTCCGCCAAGGCGGCTTCGAATCACGCGGCTTTCGGGCCGCCCGGGCCCGCGGCGTGGCGTGGCGGCCCCCGCGTCTCCTGGGCCGCGTGCCAGGAGCACGGCGTGCATCTTGCGCAGCACACCCATTTCTCGTGGCGACGGCAGGCGTGGGCGGCATACTCGCGATCATGGATGCGGAGCGCCTTCGAGTCGGTGCAGCCCAGGTCGACACTCGCCTCTCCCAGGGCGAGGCCAACGTGCAGAAGCACCTCGAGTTCATCGAGCAGGCGCGGGCGCGGGGGATCGATCTCCTCCTCTTCCCGGAGACGTCCCTGACCGGCTTCCCCCACCGGCCGGCCGCGCCGGAGGTCACCGTCTACAAGAACGCCTGCACGGCACGCTCGCACGTCTTGCAGCGCCTCGCCTATGCCGCGGGGGACATGACCGTCGTCTGCGGCTTCGTCGAAGAGGCGCCCGCCGCCCAGTACTACAACGCCTCCGCGGTGGTCCGCGCAGGCCAGATCCTCTACCTCCATCGCAAGGTGAACCTCGCCACCTACGGGAACCTGGAGGAGGGAAAATACTTCGCCCAGGGGCGCCACGTGAACGCCTTTCCGCTGGTCGAGGACCTGTGGTCGGTGGCCGTCCTGACCTGTGCCGACGCGTGGAATCCCGCCCTCGTGCACCTCGCGGCGCTGCAGCACACGACGCTGCTTCTGGTGCCGATCAACTCGGCCGAGGACGCGGTGAGCAGCGAGTTCTCGAACCCGGCGGGCTGGGACCTGGTCTCGCGCTTCTACGCGATGATCTACGGCATGCCCCTCGTGCTCGCGAACCGCGTCGGGACGGAGGCGGGGCTGCGCTTCTGGGGCGGATCGCGGATCGTCAATCCCTTCGGGAACGTCCTGGCGGAGGCGCCGCGCGACGAGGAGGCCCTCATCGAGGCCGACATCGAGTACGACGCCGTACGCCGAGCCAGGGTGCAGCTCCCGACCGTGCGCGACTCGAACCTCGCCCTCGTCCACCGGGAAGTGAACCGCATCTATCACATCGCCGGAATGCCCTGACGGCGTGACGGTTCATGCCTTGGACCTGTGGCGAGGCGCCGTGAAAGGGCGCCCGGGAGGACGGCCGCCGCGGTCCCCAAGACCCTAGCGAAGAAAGGAGTGTCATGATCGAGGTCGACCGAGAGTTCCACAGCGACGGCATCGCCCTACGCGGTGCGTTCTACGTCCCCGATGGGGGCCCAGACCCAAAGAAGCCCGTCGTGGTCGCGTGTTCCGGGTTCACCGGGCTTCGGCGGATCCACCCCGAGCGCTTCAGCCGTTCCCTCACCGCGCGGGGCTACACCTGCTTCGGGTTCGACTACCGCGGGTTCGCGCCGAGCGACGGCATCCCCGGTCGCGTGCTGCTCGAGGAACAGGCGCGCGACATCCGTCACGCGGCCGCCTTCGCGGCGAGCGATCCCGAGCTCGGCAATGGGCGCGTCGTGCTGCTCGGATGGGCCATGGGCGGCGGTTTGCTCCTGCCGGCCTCGCGCCACATCGCGTCGGTCGCGGGCCTCGTGTGCGTGAACGGGTTCTACGACGCCGTGCGCGTGCAGCGCGCATTGCGCGGCGAAGCGGGGTGGACCGAATTCCTGCGCGTGGCTCGAGAAGGAACGCGCCGCCACGACCCGCTCGGCGGAGCCGCGCTGGTGCGATCCCTTCTTCATCTACCCGCTCGACGAGGTATCGCGGGGCTACGTGGACTCGGTGCTCCGCAAGGTGCCCGGCTACGAGGGCGACAAGGTCCAGTCCCTCTTCGCCGACTCCCTGCTCGACTTCGCGCCGGAGCGGGATCTCGGGCACCTCTCGAGCACTCCGGCGCTCATCACGCACGGCAGGCAGAACGCGTTGCACCCGCCGAAGGAGGCGGAGTCGCTCTTCGCGCGCTACCCGGGGCCGAAGGAGCTCTACTGGATCGAGGGCGGCGGCCACACCGAGTGGATGCACGACGAGGACCCGCGCTACCTGGCCCTCGCCGACCGCATCGGCACGTGGCTCGACGCCCTGGGATGAGCAATCGGATCACGGGGGCGTGGGACGTGCACGTCCACGCCGCGCCCAGCCTCTTCGACCGCTGGGGCGACGGGTGGGACCTCGGGCTGGCATGTCGCGCGGCGGGCATGGCCGGCGTTGTCCTCAAGGCGCACCACGGCAGCACCGTGGAGACGGCCCGCCTGCTCGACCGGCAGCTCGACGACCTCACGGTGCTGGGCGGCATCGTGCTCAACCAGTTCGTGGGGGGCGTGCAGCCGCTCGTCGTGGAGCAGTGCATCGCCCTCGGCGGGAGGTTTGTGTGGCTTCCCACGATCCACGCCGCCCATCACGGGGCCGTCCTCGGCTCCCTCGGCGCCTTCTCCTTTCAGGGCCGCCCGCTCGCCCACACGCCCGCGACGGGCGTGTCGATCCTCGACGAGGACGGAGCGCTGACGGAGGCCACCCGCGAGGTCCTCGCGCTGCTCGATCGCACCGACGTGGTCCTCGGGACCGGGCACGTCTCGACGCGGGAAATCGTCGCCCTTCGGCAGGCCATCGACGCCGACGCGCGCCGCATTCGCCTACTCGTCAACCACTCCTTCTTCACCGTGCCGGCCCTGACCCTGACCGAGCTCGAGGAGCTCGCGGGGCCGGACGTCTTCTTCGAGGTGTGCGATCTGTCGGCCTCCGCGATCACCCACGCGACCACGCCGGCTCACGTCGCCCGCCACCTGTCGGCCCTGCCCGATGCGCAGTGGGTGCTGGCGAGCGACAGCGGTCAGCGCGAAAACGTCACCTCGCCCGCGGCCCTCGCGCGCTTCGCCGCGGCCCTCTCGGCCGAAGGCGTCGACCGCCGGCTGCTCGAACGGATGCTGCGGGCGCACCCCGCCCGGCTGCTCCGCTGACATCGCGGTCCGTCACGACCTCGATCGCTCGTCGGGCAGGGGGCGCGCGACGACGATGACGTTGCCGTCCGGGTCGCGGAAGTACGCCGCCTCGTCGCCCCAATCGCGCGGGGCGCGATCCGAGAGCACGGGGGCGCCTGCGGCTCGGAGGCGCGCCACGGCCTCGTCGAGGTCCTCCACGTGCAGGTAGATCTCCGTCGCGCCGATCGCGGTGTCCTCCACGCAGGCGGGCAGCCGGCCCGTGTTCTTCGCGAAGGCCTCCCGCTGGTAGAGACCGAAGCGATGGCCGTCCGGCGTCTCGAGCTCCACGTAGACCGGCGTCTCGACCCGGGCCGGCCAGCCGAAGGCCTCCGTGTAGAAGCGGACGGCCCGCTGCAAGTCGCGGACGGCCAGGATCGTCAGCACGTGACGGGCGAGCATGCCTGGACGCTACCACGGGCGACCGGTCGTGAAGCTCGCGATACGGCCAGGGTCGACGGGCCTCTGGCCGTAGCGTCGCGGCGTGACGTGGGCGTCGGGGGCACGCTAGAGTGCGCGACTCATGCCCGTCTCTGCGGAGGGCAGGCGCTGAGCAGCACGGTGGGGTCGTCGATGGCAGGAGCAACGGACACGCGGTTGTGGGTGGCGCTGGGCGTCGTGGCGGCGGTCGGTGTGGCGGCCTTCGTCGACCTGAAGGTCGAGGTCGCCGAGCTTCGGGGCCGCGTGGCGGTCGAGGGGCCGGCGGCTGTCCCTTCGGAGGGCGCGCCGAACGCACCGCAGCCGACCGCGGCGGCGCCTCCAGCGCTTCCGACCTCGCCCAACGACCAGGCACCTGCGGGCCCCCTCGGGTCCCCGTCGCCCGGCCATCCTCCCAAGACCGTCACGACGCCGACGAGCTCGCCTCCCGACTGGCAATGCACGGGGACGATCGACGCCCAGGCGGTTCGCAGCGCCGTGGGTCGTCAGGGCCGGCCCGTGTTCGCGTGTTACGAGGCGCGGCACGGCCAGGCGCCTCACCTCGAGGGCGACCTGCTCCTGCGGATGCGCGTCGGCGCCGACGGTCACGTCACCGACGTCAACGTCACGGGGCTCGACGACGCGCCCCTGCGAACCTGCGTCGGCCACGCAGCCCTGACCTGGCAATTCCCGCTCCCGTCGGGTGGCGACTGTGCGGTGGTCGAGGCTCCCTTCGGCTTCCATCCTCCGGCGCCTTGAGCCGGTCGCGCCGTCGCGCCGCCACGGCCTGACGACTACCAATACGTCGACGCCACGACCAACAGCCGGGAGAGCTCAGCCAGGTGGGGACCCGCCTCCGGGGACGCTTCGGTCGCCCCATCGAGCCGATCGACGCGGGCCCGAACCCCTTCTGACGACGCCCGCGCGCCCCGGTCAGGGCGGGTGTGATCGCCGCCGGTTGGCGGCGATCACATCCCTCCCTGCGTTGTCTGGGGGGCTCCGCCCCCCGCGGTCGCGGCCTGACCGGCCGCGACCTGACGCTTCGAACGGCGCAGAGCGTCGTTCGAAGCTACGCCCCCCGCGCGGCTTCGCCGCGGGCTCGCGTTGCTCGCGATCGAAGTCGATACCGCAACTCTTCACCCACTGGGCTGGAATCACACCCGGTCAGGGCGCCTCGACCGCGCCGGCCGTGCAGGGATCGGAGCGCGGGTTGCCGAGCTGATCGGTCGGCGGGCAGCCGGTGCCGAGTCCGTTCGCGGGGCTTGCCGGCCGCGGGAGCCATCGTCTCGGTGTCGCCGCCGTTGTCGCCGAGGGCGCCGAGCATCGGATCGGCGATGAGCGGCTGCGTGGTGCACAGCGAGCCGTCCGGCCACTGCAGGTTGCCGCTGCCGTCGGGGCGCATCGTGTCGCAGCTCGGCTTGTACATCGCCGTGTTGTCGGCGATGATCGTGTTCACCAGGGTCAGCCCGTCGCCGAAGATGGCGCCCGCGACCTGGCCGTCGGCGGTGGACTGGTTGTCGGCGATCGTGCAGTTGAGGATCGTGCCGGTCGGCGTGTGGCCCGAGCCACAGGCCGCCGCCGTTGCTCCCGGTCGCGACGTTGTCGGCGATCGTCGTCGTTGGTCATCTGCACCTGGCAGGTGTTGATCCACAGGCCGCCGTTGTAGAAGGCCGGGTTGCGCGAGATGGTGCTCGACGTGATGCTCGAGGGAGAGCCCCTCGAGGTAGAGGCCGCCCGCGTTGCCCGAGCCGTCGGCCGTGACCTGGTTGCCGTCGACGGTCGACCGGTCCATGGCGAACGTGCCGGTGTGGTCGTTCGAGACGCGGAAGAAGCCGCCGCCGATCGCGCCCGCGGTGTTGTTCGACGATGGTCACGCCGCACAGCGTCGTCGCCTCGTCGCGACCGTCCATGTAGATCGCGCCGCCGCAGCCGCCGTTGCCAGGGTTGCCGTCGGTGCCGGTCGCGGCGTTGCCGATGAAGGTGCTGTTGATGACGGTGAGGTCGCCGTTGAGGCTGCCGACCGCGCCGCCGTCGCTCGCCGCGTTGTTCGTGAACGTGCTGCCGGCGATGATCGTGTCGCCGCCGCCGAACCCGTAGATCGCGCCGCCGGCGATGTCCTGCCCGGGCGAGGGCGCGTGGTTGTCGTCGAAGACCGAGTCGATCACGGTGAGGCTGCCGCCGTCGCGGTAGATCGCGCCGCCGCCCTGCGCGGTGTCGTCGCCGCATGGCCGGCGCCTGGCCGTTCCGGAACGTGAGTCGCTGGACCACGAGCCGCGGGGTCGGCGTGTTGTAGTCGGAGTCGAGGTAGAGGATGCGCGTCGTGCCGCCGCCGTCCAGGGTGACCAGGCCGCCGCCGTCGAGCACGGTCTCCGACGTGAACGTGATCGGTGAGGTGACGTGGATCGTCACCGGCGCCGTGCCGCAGTCGAAGACGATCGTGCCGCCGCCGATCGCGGCCGTCTGGAGCGCGCGCCGCCGTGCAGCTCGCCGGCGGTCCCGTCGCCGACCATCGCCGTCGGTGAGGACACATCGTAGAGGGCGGGGGCGTCGCACGTGGCCATGGGCACGCCCGCGTCGGGCGTGGGGGATGAGCCGCCGTCCCGGTGACCCGCGTCCCGGTTCGTCCCCGCGTCCCGGTTCATCCCGGTGCCGCCGTCCGCGCGGGCAGCGTCCGGGGTGCCGCCCTCGGGAGACCCCGTGGAGCTGGACCCCCCGCAGGATGCGAGGAGCAGGGTGACGAGGAAGAGCAGCCAGCTGTCCGCGGGTGTCGGTCCGAGCCTCATCCGACCAGTATCTCAACCGGCCAAGAAGACGTCATCCCTGCGAGAAAACCTGGGAGAGCGCATCGGGTCGCCCCGGCGGAGAGAAAATAAAGAAGGCGTTCAGGAAGTCTTCAGAAATGCCCCGTCTGTCCTTGGTGAAGACGGGCTGACGAGGCCCGCGACCACCGAGGAGGCAAGCCCATGTTTCGAACGCACTCGCTCCGTTCCCTCACCGTCGCTGCGCTGCTCACCTTTGCCGGCGTCGGGACCGCCATGGCCCAACCGCGCACCATCCACGAGAGGCACCCGGCCGCCGCGGCCCCGGTCATCCACGTGCAGGTGCGCCAGGTGCCCCGCCCGAGCCCGATGCCGCCGGTGCAGCAGGTGCGTGCGACGGTGCCGGTGCGAGCGCCCGCCCGGACCGAGCCGTCCGACGCTTACTTCCGAGGGTCCGAGCGCGCCCGGAGCGAGCGGGACGATGGGCGCGCGCGAGAGGAAGCCTCGCCCCGGGCGCGGCGCGAAGCGGCCGAGCAGGCGCGTCGTCGAGCGGCCGAGCAGGCGCAGCGTGAAGCGGCCGAGCGGGCGGCGGCCGAGCAGGCGCGCAAGGTGGCAGCCGAGCAGGCGCGCAGGGCGGCGGCCGAGCGTGCACGCCGGGCCGCGACCCAGGCGCACGTGAACGCTCGCGTGGAGGCGCAGCGGACCGTGCAGCTCGAGCGCTCGCACGTGCAGGTTCGCGTTCGCCCCGTCCGGTGAGCTCCGGGCAACGGGTCATCGAAGGCCGGGCGCGGCGGCGAGCTCGCCGGTGCCGCGCCTGGCTGCGTTTGCGTCTCAGCGCGTGCGTCGTCGCCGCAGGGCCAGGACGACCGACAGGACGAGCGAGAACAGGAGCGTGAGGGGGGCCTGGCCGTTGTCGGTCGCGACAAGACAGGCGCACCCCGGGTTCGACGCACCGCGACGGGTCGGGGTCGTCCCCGCGTCCCCGCCCGTGCTCCCGGCATCGTTGCCTGGCGTGCCGCCGGCATCGCTGCCGACCGTGCCGCCGTCGTGGCCCGGCCCGCCCCCGGCGTCGAGCCCGGGCGGACCCCCGTCGGGCATGGGCAGGCGCACGCACTCGCCCGTGACGCAGTGCTGGCCGTCGGGGCAGACGGCGCCCGTGCAGGCGTCGACGCAGCTGCCTCCCTGACAGACGCTCCCGGCCGGGCACGTGACGCCGTCGCACGCGCTGGCGATGCAGCTCCCGTCGGACTGACACGTCTGTCCGCTCGGGCAGGGGCTGTCCGGGCATCGCGCCACGCACTCGCCGTCCTTGCAGACCGTGCAGTCGTCGCAGGTGATGCCCGCGCAGGGATCGATGCAGGCTCCTTCGCTGCACGTCTGGCCCGCGGGGCAGGTCACGCCGTCGCAGGCCCCGACGCACATGCCGCCCGAGCAGCGCTGACCGGCGGGGCACGTCACGGTCGCGCAGGCCGACTCGACGCAGAGGCCGCTCGAGGTGCACATCTGTCCGGCGAGGCAGCCGCCCTCGAAGCAGTCGGCCAGGCATCGGCCGTGGTCGCACACCTGCCCGGACGGGCAGAGGCCGCTCCCCTCGTCGACCATCCCGTCGCAGTCGTTGTCGAGTGCATCGCATCGTTCGTCCGAGGCCGTCACGTTCTGGACGCACGCGGTGCCCATGCCGACGCAGTTGGTGCGTCCCTTCGAGCAGACGCCCGGCATCCCCGTGTCGCACTCGGCGCCGGCGCCCGGACACATGATCGTCCCGCTGCGGATCTGGAAGCGCCAGATGCCCGGCATGCCCACGTTCGACATGGTGCACAGGTGCGTGTTGATGCCATGCATCATGGAGCCCATGATCGACACGAAGTCGTGGCCGTTGCCCGCGTCGAAGCCGGATTGGGCGGGCGTGCAGGGCATCGCCGGGATGATCGGCGGCAAGCCCGGGGACCCCTCGCCCGCCTCACAGATGCCGTCGCCGTTCGTGTCGTTGCTCGCGTCGCCCACTTCCCAATCGCAGCGGTTGAAACGGAACTCCACGTCGAAGTCACCGGCACCGCCGCAGGCGGTCGTCGGCGCCGCGGTCAGGACGAGCTGGAAGCTCATGCGCAGATCGTTCTTGCAGCTGTAGCGGCCGACCCGATCCCAGGTGAAGACCATGCGACCCGGCTCGCCATACCACCAGACCCCGTTCTCGCTCGGGTTCTGGCAGGGCGCGCAGACCGAGCAGGTCAGGCCGTCGCGGCCCATGCACGTGCCGCCCGTCTCCCTTATGTCCACGTCCGCCCAGTAGGGGGCGATCATGGGCTGGTCGGCGACCGGGAAGGCGCTCGGCGTGTACGTCGAGACCGGCCCGTGGAAGGTGATGTTGCCGTTCGTGTTGACGTAGACGCGCGTCTGGGTGGCCGTGAAGAAGCGCAGGCCGCCCGGGAAGTAGGGCGTGATGTCGATGGACGCCGACGAGCCGTCGTCGTTCGGGGAGAGGCACTGCCCGTCCGGGCCGTAGCCGGCGGTGCCGCCGAACCCGTTGAGGAGCGTGGTCTGGGCGCGGGCGCCGTTCGGCACGCCGAGCCAGCACAGGAGCAACAGTGGCGCGGCGAGCGCTCCAACGAAACGGCGGTCGAGCATGGCAAGCCTCCTCCCGAGAAGCCGCCTACTCTACCCCCACGCTCGGCCGAGGCCCAGGCCCCCCCGGCGGAGGGCATGGGTGGGCACCGGTGTGATCGCGGGCGTTGGTCCGGGCCGCGTCAGCGCGGCCGCCGCGCTCATCCCGACCACACCGATTGCGCCGGGCTCGGGGGACAGGGCACGGAAGACGACCTGCAAGACCTCCGCCCGGTCCGCGTCGAGCCGCGCTGCACCATAGGGCGTCCCATCCGCATGTCGGTAGACCAACCCTCGCGACCACGAGCCCTCGATGAGCAGCCGGCCGATGGTCTTCGTCACCCTCGGCAGTGAGCTGTGGTACGCAACGCTACGCGAGACGAGCCCCAGTGTACTGTCCAACGAAACGTACCGCGCCGTTCCCCTCGCGCCGGTTGACGGATCCTCATCCCGGTCCGCAGGAGGTCTCGCGCCGGGCGTCTCCGGCTATCCTCTGTGGCACCTTTGGGGGCAGGGCGGTCCCCCCTTCGCCGAAGCTCTACGAATGGCGAACCCGCAGCGACTATTAGAGCCGGGACGACGGGTTGGAGGCGAGGCGCCCGCGCTTCCGACGGATCGAATGGGTGCGCGCTTCTCCCCCGAGCCCCGCGCATGGCCGTGCACGTCGCGCGCGCGCGACCGGCTCGACACGTCGACCGTGCTCGAGGGCGTGCCGCTCACGGTCGACGGGGGGCAGTACCCTCTCGAGGCTGCCCCGGCGTACCTGGACGGTCGACTGTTGGTCTTGTTCGGCGGGGCGTCTCCGACCCCTGTCTACGCCCTGCTGTACGGCCTGGACGGGCGCCCGGTCACCGGCCCGGTCGCTTTGCCTACTTCGACGCCCTCGACCTGGCCCCGGATGGGTACGAGCTCGTTTCCTTTACCGAATCCCCTGACGCCTCGTCATGCGGTGGCGGCACCGTCCGTCCCTTTTCGGTCGACGCGCACGATGCTGGCGTCGCGCAGGGCGCCGCGAGCCCCAACCCCTACGGAGGGGGCGCGGCCGCCTGGCGAGGCTGCAACTGGCTGCTCGTCAATCGCCGGTGTGCGGACGACAGGTACGTCGTCTGGGACCTCGCGCCCGACGGCACGTCCACGCCCGGCCGGACCGTCGACCTGGGACCTCGCGGCGGCGTCGGTCTGCGCGGTCGGTAGCACCAGCTCCCGTGCCGCCGACCAGCTCAGCTCCCCTGCCGCGAGTGCCCCGTGCACCGCAGGCCACACGCACCTCCGTTGGCCACCACGTTGCCCGACGCCTTCCCCGCGTCGGCTCAGACCCTCGCGGCCGGCGCGTCTCCTTCGCGGCGCGCCCCCCGGCCTCGCGGCTTGCAGCTCCACCCGCGTGGCTGCGACGATGCACGGCGTGGGTGCGCTCAACAAGAACCGGCCCCGGCGTCGGCTGGCCGTGCACCCGTCGCACGGGGCGCGCTCCCCCATGGCCACGGCCTACGCCGAGGCGCGTCACGAGTTCCTCCGGATCAGCCTGCCCTGCGACCAGAACTGCCTCTTCTGCTCGATCGTGAGCTCGGGGGAGGACGAGGGGCGCGGTGCGAGGGCGCTGCTCGAGCGCATCGACGCGCTCGGCGCGGAGGGGACCCGGAGCCTCACCCTGACGGGCGGCGAGCCCACGATCAATCCGCGCTTCCTCGACTACCTCGCGGGCGCCGCCCAGGCCGGCATCGAGACGGTCGTGATCGAGTCCAACGCCAAGCGGTTCGCCGATCCCGCCTTCGTCGAACGCGTCCGTGCGACGCACCCACGCGTGGAGGTCTTCGCCTCCCTCCACTCGCACCGCGCCGACGTCAGCGATCTCGATCACCCAGGACGCCCACGGCTTCGACGCGACCGTGCGCGGCATCGAGGGCCTGGTCGCGGCGCTCGTCCCGGTCGTGATCAACCACGTCCTGAGCCGGCTCAATGGCGCCGAGCTGCCCGACTTCATCGACTTCGTCGCCGATCGATTCCCCCGGGCGCAGAGCGTCACACTCTCGTTCGTCGCGCCCGTCGGACGCGCGAGGGACCACGCCTGGATCATCCCGCCGATAGAGGACCTGCGACCCGCCCTGCGAGCCGGCATCGCCCGGGCCGAGGCGCGCGGCGTCCGCGTCCGGATCCCGGACCGCTGCGGCGTGCCGCCCTGCGTGCTGCCCGAGCATGCGGCGCTGCACGACAGCATGGGCGTCCCCGAGGGCGTCAGGGTGGCGCGCTCCGCCGACCATCACCACGCCCTGCGCTGCCGCGAGTGCGCGCTCGAGCCGCGCTGCATCGGCCTGTGGAAGGCGTACGCGGAGGTGTACGGCGACGGGGTGCTCTCGCCGCTCGTGCACGAGGGAACGCGCCTCGTCCCGTCCACGCCGGAGCTCGCACCGAGCGCGCCTCTGGCCCCGTTGCCGAAGGTCTCCAGCGACGGAGGCGGCCTCTCGCCCGAGGACCGGGCCCGCTACCTGGCAGGTGAGCGGCGGGGCGAAGTGGACCGCCTCTACCTCGAGGCGGCGTTCTTCGAGCAGAAGGAGCGGCTCGACGATGCGGTGCGCCTCGTCTGCCAAGCACTCGCCCTCGACCCGCATTGCGACAGGGCGCTCCGCCTCTTCGATCGGGTCGTGACCCACACCCACGTCGCACGCGCCCGCGCGCGCCACGCCGAAGGAAGTACCGACGAAGCGCGGCGGATCCTGGCATGGGTGCTGGCCCACCGGCGCGAGCATCCAGCCGCCCGCAGGGCATGGGCCGAGCTCGCGCGCGTGACCGAGCGTGACCGCGCCCCCGATTGACGGCACACTCCGTTGCCCGAGCGCCGACGCTGTCGCCGGTCTCCTCGAGGGTCCATCCATGGCAGGCGCACCGACTCCCGGCACCGCGGTTCCGCGCGCCCCCGCGAGCGCTCGCAGCACGACCGCGCCCCTGGTGATGCTCACCGGCGTGTTCTTCGTCTGGGGCTTCATCACCTGCCTCAACGACATCCTGATTCCGCACCTCAAGGCCCTGTTCGATTCTGACCTACGCGGAAGTGATGCTCGTCCAGCTCTGCTTCTTCGCGGCGTACTTCGTCGTGTCGGTGCCGGCGGGGCGCCTCGTGTCGCGCATCGGCTACCACCGCGGGACCGTGGGCGGCCTGCTCACCGCGGCCGTGGGCTGCGCGCTCTTCTTTCCCGCGGCCGGCGCGCGCTCCTACCCGCTCTTCCTCGGCGCGCTCTTCGTGCTCGGCTCCGGCCTCACGCTGCTGCAGGTCGCGGCCAACCCCGCCGTCGCGCTGCTCGGCCGACCCGAGACCGCCTCGAGTCGCCTGACGTTCGCCCAGGCGATCAACTCGCTCGGTACCACCGTCGGTCCGCTTTTCGGCTCGATGCTGATCCTCGCTGTGGCGGTGCGGAGCCCCGCCGAGGTCCGGGCCATGGCGCCCGCGGCGCGTGTCGCCTACCGCGCAGCCGAGGCATCGTCGGTGCAGATGCCCTACCTCGGCATCGCCGTCGCGATGGTCGTGATGGCGATTGCCCTGGCCCTGTTCCGCTTCCCCGACCTCGGGGCGGACGACGCGGTCGATCACACGCCCGCCGCCCCCTCCGCTCCGGCAGAGCTGCCGAGCCCCTGGGCTCACCGGCCCCTCGTGCTCGGTGCCGTCGCGATCTTCGCCTACGTCGGCGCCGAGGTCGCCATCAGCAGCTTCCTCGTGAGCTTCCTCGGCCAGCCGTTCATCGCGGGGCTCGGGCCTGCCCAGGCCGGCAGGTACCTGTCGTTCTACTGGGGCGGCGCCATGGTCGGACGCTTTATGGGTACGCTCACGCTGGCGAAGTGGCAACCGAAGCACGTGCTGCTCGGCCACGCCCTCGTCGCCATCGTCCTGGTCGCGCTCGCCATGACCAGCCGGGGCGGCGTCGCGATGTGGTCGCATCCTGGCCGTCGGCCTCTTCAACTCGATCATGTTCCCCACCATCTTCGCCATGGCGATCGAGGGCCTCGGCCGCCACCGAAGCCGTGGCTCGGGGATCCTGTGCATGGCGATCGTGGGCGGCGCCGTCATCCCCTTCGCCCAGGGCATCCTCGCGGACCACGTCGGGATAGCGCTCGCCTTCGTGTTGCCCGCCGCGTGCTACGTGTACATCGCCTGGTTCGCGGTGCGCGGAAGCACGGTCCTTCACCCTGCGGCCCTCGCGTCTCCCGCGTTCCGCGCTCGGTGATCCGGCTCCACGTCCGAGGAGGCGGTACGGGCGCCGGTGACGGGTGCCCCGTGCTAGGCTGGCGGCCGGTGCGTGAACGTCTGCGAGAGGTTGCTCGCGAGGTGCGTGACGCGTGGCGCGCCGTGCCCTCGATCACGCGCGACCGAGACCTGACCCGATCGTGGCTCGTCGGTGCGCGCAGGGCGCAGGTCGCCCTGGGCCTGACGCTCGTCGTCGGGCTGTTCGTCTTCCCGGCGCTCCGGGATGCCGTGCTGCATGTCGTGCTGCCCACGCGGCACGTGGGAGGGTTCTTCGGCCTTGGCGGCCGCGTCCGCGAGTCGCCAATCGCCATGCCAATCCGCCTGCTCCTCACCGGCCTGTTCTGGCTCGCGGGTCTCGGCGCGACGGGCGTCCTGCTCGTGCTTCGCGCGCCCGCCGTGCTTCCCACGGAGCGTCGTGAGCAGGACCTGCGCCTGGGCGGCGACCCCACGTCCCTCGCCCTGCAGGAGACCATGGCGCCACGGCCGGGGAGCGCCCCCCTCGCAGTGCAGGCGACCGCGCTCGCGCCCTCGCCCGCCGGGCCGTCGCCTGCTCCGTCCCCCGCGCCGGCGGGCCCGGGCGGTCGCTACCGCATCGAGCGCGAAGCTCGGTCGTGGCGGCGTCGGCGTCGTGTACCGGGCCTGGGACAGGGTGCTCGAGCGGGCCGTCGCCCTCAAGGAGCTGCCGCCCCACCTCGTGCGCGAATCCCGGCATCGCGGAGCGCTTCCGCATCGAGGCCCGCGTGCTCGCGCGCCTGACGCATCCGAACATGGTGCAGGTCTTCGATCTGCTCGAGAACGGCGGGGGGATGTGGATCGCCATGGAGTTGGTGGCCGGCGGCAGTCTCGATGCACTGATCGAGCAGCAGGGCACGTTGCCCCCGGACGAGACGCTGCGTCTCGGCATCGCCCTCGGCAACGCCCTCGCCCACGCCCACGCTCAGGGCATCGTCCACCGCGACTTCAAGCCCCACAACGTGCTGCTGACGCCCGACGGCACGCCGAAGATCACCGATTTCGGGCTCGCGAAGATCGCGGGCGAGGGGCCCAAGCTCACCCAGGTGGGCGCGGTCATGGGATCGCCCGCCTACATGAGCCCCGAGCAGGCCTCGGGGCGCGTGGCCGATCACCGGGCGGACGCCTACGCCTTCGGGGTGACGCTGTACCAGATGGCGGTCGGCCGTTGTCCCTTCGAGGGTGACACCGCCTCGGTCCTCGCCGCGCACATCACGCAGCCGCCGCCCAATCCCGCGACGCTCGGCGCCCAGGTCCCGGATGCGCTTCGGTCGCTGCTCACGCGGCTCCTCGCGAAGGACCCGGCCGAGCGACCGGGCGACCTCGCGGCGGTGGCGGACGAGCTCGAACGCATCCGTGAAGCCCTGGTCGCCGATGGTTAAACAGTCACTAAACCATATCCGGCTCGGCTCGACCGAACGCATCAACGGATCCGCCCCGAGGTAGTACGATGGGCCCAGGTGGCACACCGCTCCCAGCTACCGTCGTTCTTCGTCGGACGCGTCGCCGAGGCGGAGCGCTTCTCGGCGTTGTGGGCGTCGGGGGCGCGGCTCGTCACGGTGACCGGCCCTCCCGGCATCGGCAAGACCACGTTCCTACGCGACGTCGTCGCGCCCTCGTGGGTGCACGTTTCGCTCGAGGGAGCCGCCGACTCCGTCGAATCTGTCACGACGGATCACCGCCACCCTCGTCGAAGGTGAGCCGCCCGTTCCGCCGGTCGTCGCTGAGGCCCTGCGCGAAGTGGAACGGCTCATCGTGCTCCGCCAGCCGCCTGCCCTGGTCCTCGACGGGACCGAACGCATCGCGGACATCGCGCAGGCCGTGGAGCAATGGCTCGACGCGTTGCCCGACCTTCGCGTCGTGGTGGGCTCGCGTCACGTGCTCGGCCTCACCGAAGAGCACATCCTCGAGCTGCTCCGCCTCGACGAAGACGCGGCCACCGAGCTGGTCGCGCGCAGGATCGGGGCGGTCGTGCCCGGATTCCCGGCGGACGCGACCAATCGGGAGAGCGCGAGCGCCATCGCAGGGGTGCTCGAAGGGCACCCCTTGGCCATCGTCGTGGCCGCCCCGCGGGCACGGCTCATGTCGCCGGGGGAGCTCGTCGAGCGCCTCCGCGCCGAACGTAGCGCTCCGGGCGGCGATCGTATCGAGCCGGGGTTCGCCCGGGTGATCGGCGCGGCGGTGAGCTTGCTCGCCGAGCCGGAGCGCACGGCCCTCCTCGCCCTGTCCACCCTCGACTCGCCCGCACCGCTCGCGGTCGCGGAAGCCCTCGTCGAATCCGTCCGAGTCGCAGACGTCGATCGAGCTGCTCCAGTCCTTGCGTGACAAGTCGATGATCTCGGTCATTCGGTCCGACGGTGGTGCCCGCGTGACGGTGGACGGAAAGCATCCGCGCGTTCGTTCGAGGGGAGCCGGATCACGCGTGCGCTCGGGAGGCTGCCGAGCTGCGCTACATCCGCTACTGCGCGGCAGTGTCGTCCCGCCCCGAGGACGACGATCGATCTTCGCATCCGGTTCCCCTCATCGACCCGGCCCGCCTGCTGCGCCGCCTGCTTTCGACCGAGGGCGGGGCGAGCGAGGATGGCTCGAGCGCCCCGCGCAGGTCCCTCGCCTTTGCGTTCATCCGCTGGCTCGGGTCGCGGGGCCGCTCCCGCACGGTCTCGCGAGAGGAGGTCGAGGTCGCGGGGCAGGTGCTCGAGCGGTTGCGTGGCGACGAGCCGGCCGACCCCGCCACGTTGGTGGCCTACGGCTACCTGCTCGAGGCTGCGGGCCTCCTCGGCGACGCGCTCGCGCACTATCGGGCCGCCCTCCGCGCGCCGCGGCAGTCGGACTCCTCCCGCGGGCGTGCCCACGAAGCGTTGGGCTCGGCCCTGCGTCTCGCGCTCCGCAACGAGGAGGGCCGGCGCGAGTCGGAGCACGCCCTCGGCGCCTACGAAGCGGCAGACAATCCGCGAGGCGTGAGCCGTGTGCTCGGCATCCTCGCCGCGGTTGCCCAGGCGGCGGGCGACTTGGCGCGAGCCGAGGCCCTGTACCGCGATGCGCTCGAGGCGGGGCGCCGGGTCGCCGAGCCCGGGTACATGGCCCATGCCGAGGGCGGTCTCGGGGCCATCGCCCTCGAGCGGAGGAGCTACCTCGCGGCGAAAGGCCACTACGAAACCGCCCTGCGCTTTTCGCGTGGCACCGGGGCCGTGCGCCTGGCCGCGCTCCACGAAGGCTACCTCGCGCTCGCGCACGTCGGTCTCGAGCAATGGCAAGAGGCTCACCGTCACCTGGACGCGTGCATCGAGGGATGCCTCGCCGCCGGGTACACCGCCGGCTACGCGGTCTTCCGTGCGGTGCGCGCGGCAACCCTGGCCGCCCGAGAGGACCTGGCGCAGGCCGAGGTCGAGCTGACCGAGGGCTTCGCCGTGGCGCGAGGCAGCGACGGGATCCGGGCGCTCGTCGACCTGTGGGCGGCCCACATCGACCTCGCGAGACAACGGGCGTCGGAGCGGGCGGGCGATCGCCAGGGCGCGCGGGCGGCAGCGAGGCGTGTCGCTCAGCGAGTCGCCGCCGCGGGCGCCGAAGAGGCGGGAAGGCCCTCTCTCCTGTCGCGCTCCGATGATGCGCGGTTTGCGGTCGCCCTCTTGTCTTCCGTGCGGACGAGCGTCGAGCGTGAGGATGCCTCGGACCGAGCGAGTCCCGAAGGGGGCAGCCTGGAGGTCGGTCTGGGTGGTAGCTGGTTTCGCCTCGAGGGCGAGCCGCTCGTCGACCTTCGCCGCAAGCGGGTCGCGGCCCGCTTGCTGGCCGCGCTCATCGGTGGAGCGGAGGAAGGGGTCACCTCGGCCTGGCTCGCCGAGCAGGTCTGGCCGGGCGAGCTGCCATCGGACAAGACCACGAAGCGACTCTACGTCGCGATCAACCAGCTACGGCAGCTCGGTCTGGCCGACGTGCTCGTCCGCGACGAGGATCGCTACCGGTTGGCCGGGTCGATCGTGTTCCGGCCAGGGGCGCCAGAGTCCAGCTCCTGATCCCTCGTCGTCAATAGTAAAGCGATCGCTAAAGTATCGCCGCTTGGCCCGAGCAGCACATCGCCGGCGAGCTTGCGGAAGCGGTTGCGCCACGCGGGGCGCATGAACAGGCGACGAGCGCGGATCACGATCGCGAAAGAGGGCGTCGGGGCGCGCCGCCTCCACGGCCTGATACATCGCGACCCCATAGGCCGTGTCCGACACGGCGGTCCCGCACACGCCCGCCCTCTCGCGCTCGCCAGGCGCCGACGAACATCGTGCGCGCCATTGCCATGGCCGCGCATCGCTTGCGTCGACGGCGCGCCGGAGCCCGGTAGACGCAGGGGAAAGGGGCTGGCACGCGGGTTGCGAACAGCAGGCGGGCCGACTCGCGCTTCAGGCGCGATGAGCCGTCTCCCCAACGCACTCTCATGTACGGCACCGCTCTCGTCGTCGGCGCTGTCGCCGGCCTCGCATCCCTCCCGCACTGCCTCGGCATGTGCGGGCCCCTCGCCGCCTTTGCGTGTCGAGGGGGCCCCGCCGCTCCGGTGCGCTACCGAGCTCGGCCGGACCGCCGCCTACGCAACCCTCGGCGCCGTGACGGGTGGAGCGGGCCAGGTCGTCACATCGCTCGTGCCGGCGTCCGTCGCGGCGGCCCTCGCGTCCTGGTCGCTCGCCATCGCGCTCGGCTTCGCCGCGCTTCGCCTCTGGCGGCGCGGCGCGGGCGCGACCCCCGAACCCGCCCTCGTCGCACTCTCCCGCGGTCCCCGGAGTCCCTCGCGGCTCGAGCGCCTCGTCGCACGGCTCCCGCGCGGCCCCTTCGCGCTCGGTCTCCTCACGGGCGCTCTGCCCTGCGGGGCGCTCGGCGCCACCCTCGTCGTCGCCGCGGGCACCGGTCGCGCGTCGGCCGGCGCGCTCCTGATGCTCGCTTTCGTCACCACGAGCGGTCTCGGCCTCTTCGCTGCCGGGACCCTCGCCCGCCGTGCCGCACGCATGGCCCGTCCGGCCGTCGTGCGAAGCCTCGCGGTCGTCCTCGCCCTCGGCGCGGTGATGCTCGCGCTCCGTCCCATCGCCGTGCCCCGCGGCGGCCACGCTGCCGGCCACGAAGCCGTCCACCTCGCCGCACGCACCGACCGAGCCACGCCGCCATGTTCGAAGTGAGCGACCTCGCGCGTCCCGACGCCCCGCGCCACCCGTCAGCCTCGCGACGACAGGGTGCGAGGCCCGCCTGCGCGCACTGCGGTCAACCGCTCTCCCCGGATGCGCGGGACGACTACTGCTGCGCCGGCTGCCGCACGGTGCACCGCCTGCTCGAGGTCGGCGGGCTCACGCGTTACTACGCCCTCAGGGGCCGTCGCGGCGTGCCCGTGCCGGAGCTGCACCCGGAGAAGCGCGACACGAAGTGGCTCGAGGCGCTCGAGGGCCGCGTCGCGCGCGAGGACGGTCCGTGCCGGATCGATCTGGACGTGCAGGGCATCCACTGCAGTGCCTGCGTGTGGCTCATCGAGGAGCTGTTCCACCGCGAGCCGGGTGCCGCTCGGGTCCTGGTCAACCCGGCCCTGGGCACGGCGGAGCTGGCGGTCTCGAGCGACTTTCCGCTGCGGCGTTTCGTCGAGGAGGTCGCGCGCTTCGGCTACCTCTTCGGCCCGTCCCACGCGCAGGCGCCCCGCCGTTCGGACGACCTTCTCCTGCGTACCGGCATCTGCATCGCGCTCGCCCTCAACACGATGCTCCTGTCGGCGGCGATCTACCTGGGCCTTCGCGCCGGACCGCTCTACGCGCTGGTGAGCCGCCTCGACTACGCCCTGTCGGTGGTGTCGGTGCTCGTCGGCGGGTCGGTCTTCCTGCGCTCTTCGTGGCGCGGGCTCCGGCGCGGCCTGTTGCACCTCGACACGCCCATCGCCCTCGGCATCGTGCTGGCCTTCGCCGGCTCGACCTGGTCCTTCTTCTTCGGCGGGGGGCGCGCGGCCTACCTCGACTCGATCACCGTCTTCATCGCCCTGATGCTCCTCGGGCGCTGGCTGTCTGCGCGGGTACTCGAGCGCAACCGCAGGCAGCTCCTCGAGAGCGACGGCGTCGACGGCCTGCTCGCGCGGCGCATCCGCGGAGGTGAGGTGCGCACCGTGGCGTGTCGCGAGATCGACGCGGGCGACGCATTGCTCGTCTCGCCCGGCGATCTGGTGCCGGTCGACGGCGAGCTGCTCGAGGCAGCGGGCAGCTTCTCCCTCGACTGGATCCGGGGGGAGAGCGCGCCCCGCGTCTTCGCGCGCGGCGAGACGGTCCCGGCTGGCGCCTTCAACGCGGGTGCCCGGGCCGCGCGCCTCGGCGCCGTCACCGACTTCGCCGCCTCGCCCCTCGTTCCGCTCTTGCGCACACCGGAGGCGGAGGGCGCAGGGGAGGGTGGCCCCGGCGTCCGCCCGCGGAGCGACCGATCGCGCTTCACCGACATGGCCTTCCTCTACGTGCTGTTCGTCCTGGTGGCGGCTGCGCTCGGCGTCGCCTTCTGGCTCGTTCGCACGGGCGACCTCTTGCGGGCGACCGAGGTCGCGACGGCGGTGCTGGTCGTCACCTGCCCCTGCGCCTTCGGCATCGCCACGCCCCTCGCCCACGAGCTCTTCTACGGCGGCCTCCGGCGCGCCGGCCTCTTCGTGCGCACCCAACGCTTCCTCAATCGCGCGCCGCGGGTGCGCCGCATCGTGCTCGACAAGACGGGCACCCTCACGACCGGCGTGCCACGGCTCGTGGACGCGGCGCCCCTCGACGTACTCGACTCCGCAGAGCGTGCCGCGCTCTACGACCTGGCGGCGCGCAGCACCCATCCGAAGAGCTTGGCGGTCGCGCGCGCCCTCGACGATCGGGGGCTCGCCCTCCGGCCCGCCGTGGAGGTGACGGAGGTGCCGGGCGCCGGTCTCGAGTCACACATCGATGGGCACGTCCATCGGCTCGGTGCGCCCGGCTGGGCGGACGTGCCTTTCGGGGCGGACGGGAAGTGCGGGAGGCGCCGCTCGCCGGAGGCCGTCACGGATGCCGAGATCGGGGCGGCCGACGCCGAGGGCGACCTCCTCTACGCGGTCGACGGTGTCGTGCGTGCGCATCTGGCGACGTGCGAGGAGCTGCGCCCGGACGCCGCGCGCGAGCTCCGGCGTCTCGGGGACGCGGGCTACGAGCTGTCGGATCGTGAGCGGCGACCGGCCCGCCCGCGTTCGAGCCGCCGCCCGGTGCCTCGGCCTGCCCGAGTCACACGCCATCGGCGGGTGCACGCCCGAGGAAAAGGAGCGCTGGCTCGGCGCCCGCGACGACGACGACACCCTCTTTCTTGGGGATGGCCTGAACGACAGCCTCGTCGCGTCCCGCGCGTTCCTGTCGGGGACGCCGGCCATCGACCGGCCCTTCCTCCCGGCGCGCACCGACTTCTACTTCGTGACGCCGGGCCTCGGCCCCGTGACGCTAGCATTGCGTGCCTCGCGCCGCGCGACGCAGATCGTGCGCCGAAACCTCCACTTCGCTTTCATCTACAACGCCGCCGCGGTGGCGGTCGCCTGGTCCGGCGTCATGACGCCGTGGCTGGCTGCCATCCTGATGCCGGCGAGCTCGCTGCTTCTCATCGCGGCGACGACGGCCGCCCTCTCGCCCCGGAGCTCCCTGTGGACGTCCTGATCCTATTGGTGTTCGTGAGCCTGGTGCTCGCGGGCGCGGGCGTCGCCTTCTTCGCCTTCTCGATGGCCGAGGGCACGCACCAGCACGCCGACCGGCTCGCCCTGTTGCCCCTAGAGGAGCCGCGCGAGGGAGCGCCGTCCGAGGGTGACGTCGCTGGCACGCGACGTGAAAAGCCCGCGGCCGATTGTCGTCGGACCCCCCCTGCCCACGACGAGGAACCCTGATGCACACGACCCGCATCACCTACGATGATCACATCGCCTGGCGCTTCGCCGCCGCATCGATGATCTGGGGCCTCGTGGCGATGCTGCGTCGGGCTGTGGATCGCCCTCGAGCTGGCCTTCTTCCCCGCGAACATCCCGCCCTACTTCAACTTCGGGCGCCTGCGCCCGCGTGCACACGAACGCGATCATCTTCGCGTTCGTCGGCAACATGATCTTCTCGGGCGTCTACTACTCGACGCAGCGCCTGCTCAAGACGCGCCTCGCCTCGGACTGGCTCAGCCGGTTCCACTTCTGGGGCTGGCAAGCGATCATCGTCGCCGCGGCCATCACGCTCCCGCTCGGGATCACCGACGGGCAAGGAGTACGCGGAGCTGAGTGGCCCATCGACATCGCCATCGCGGTCGTCTGGCTGGCCTTCGCGACGAACTTCTTCTGGACGCTCAAGAAGCGCAACGAGCGCCACCTCTACGTGGCGCTCTGGTTCTACATCGCGATCGATCATCGCCATCACCGTTCTGCATGTCGTCAACAGCCTGGAGATCCCGGTCACCTGGACGAAGAGCTACTCGCTCTTCGGCGGCGTGCAGGACGCGCTGGTCGAGTGGTGGTACGGCCACAACGCCGTCGCCTTCTTCCTGACCACGCCGATCCTCGGGATCATGTACTACTTCCTGCCGAAGGCGGCAGGGCGGCCGGTCTACTCCTACCGGCTGTCGATCATGCACTTCTGGTCGCTGGTCTTCATCTACATCTGGGCCGGCCCCCACCACCTGCTCAACACCGCGCTTCCCGACTGGGCCCAGACCCTCGGGATGATCTTCAGCGTGATGCTGTGGATGCCGAGCTGGGGCGGCATGTTGAACGGTCTGCTCACCCTGCGCGGCGCCTGGAACGAGCTGCGCAAGGACCCGGTCATCAAGTTCTTCGCGGCCGGCGTGACCTTCTACGGCATGGCGACCTTCGAGGGGCCGCTGCTCGCGATCAAGTCGGTCAACGGCCTCGCCCACTACACCGACTGGGTCATCGGGCACGTGCATTCGGGGGCCCTCGGCTGGAACGGCTTCATGGCCGCCGGGATGTTCTACTTCCTCGTCCCGCGTCTGTTCCGGACCAAGCTCCACTCGAAGGCCGCGGCGAACGCCCACTTCTGGATCGGCAGCCTGGGCATCCTGCTCTACGTCGCCTCCATGTGGATCTCGGGCATCACCCAGGGGCTCATGTGGCGCGCGACGAACGCGTCCGGCGGCCTGATGTACCCGAACTTCGTCGAGACCCTGAACGCCATCAAGCCCATGTACTGGACCCGCTTCGCGGGCGGCGCCCTCTACCTGACCGGCTTCGCGATGATGGCCTGGAACCTGGTGATGACCGCGCGCTCGGGCGCGCTCGTCGACGAGGAGGTGGAGGTCCTCGTCGAGGACCCCGCGGAGGTCCAGAAGGTGCCCGGGCAAGCCGTCCCGGCATGGCGCCTCGCCTTCGGCGCGCCGGTGCTCCTCGTCCTCGTCGGCGGCGGGATCCTCGCGACCCTGGCCGTCCTCGACAAGATCGCGAGCACGTTCATGGTCGTGCTCGCCTTCAGCGTCCTGATCTTCGGCGGGCTCGCCCTCAGGTCGCGCCGGCGAACGCGCGGGGGGCCGACCTGGCACAGCATGCTCGAGGGGCGCGCGCTCATCTTCGCGTCGCTGACCGTTGCCGCGGTCCTCGTGGGCGGCTTCGCCGAGATCGTGCCCATGGTCATCGCCGAGCCGCGGACCGAGCACGTGAAGAACGTCCCCTACACGGCCCTCGAGCTGAAGGCCGCGACGTGTACATCGCCGAGGGGTGTTACCTCTGCCACTCCCAGATGATCCGCACCTTCACGTGGGAGTCGGCTCGCTATGGCGCGGCGTCCACGGAGGACGACTCGGTGTGGGACCACCCCTTCCAGTGGGGCTCCAAGCGCACCGGACCCGACCTCGCGCGCGAGGGAGGTAAGTACCCCAACATCTGGCACTACGAGCACATGCGCGACCCGCGCTCCACGTCGCCCGGGTCGAACATGCCGTCCTTCGCCTTCCTCGCGCACCAGAAGGTCGACTTCCACGGGACGCCCGACAAGATGCGCGCCCTGCGCACGGCGGGGGTGCCCTACGGGCCGGCGCAGATCGAGTCGGCGCCCCGGGACGACCTGCACGCGGGGCAGGCGATCGCCCGGAACCTCTTTCAGGACGGGCACGTGAGGGTGGCCCCCGACAGTCGCCTGGTTGCCCTCATCAGCTACCTCCAGCGGCTCGGACACATCCCGGACGCGCCGGCTTCGGGGGCCCGGGCCGCTGGCGACCACGGAAGCCCAAAGAACACGAAGCCAACCGCGGAGGCCTCCCGATGATGGGCTTTCTCACCCACGACTTCTTCGAGCGCAGTCCCCTGTTGCTCTTCCCGATCATGGCGTTAGTGCTCTTTTTGACGGTCTGGGGTGCCGTGGCGTTGTGGACCGCCCTCGGCCGAAGGGGATCACTTCGACGCCATGGCGCGGCTCCCCCTCGAGGACGGGTCGCCGCGAGGCGCATTGCGGGACACCGACGCTGGCGACAACGCAGGCGAGGTCGGCCATGGCTGAGGTCAAGCGCACCGACCCGATCCAGGGCGACATCATCCACGAGTACGACGGGATCGAGGAGGCCGACAACGACCTGCCCCTGTGGCTGACGGCGACCTTCTACGCGTGCATCGTCTTCGCCGTGCTCTACTGGTTCACCTATCAAGAGTACGGGCTCGCCCCGTCGCCGCGGCAGGCGTACGCGACGGCGATGGCTGCGCAGGCGGCCGAGGGTGCCAAGGTCACCGACCCGATGATCGACGCTCTCGCGAAGGACTCGAGGGCGGTGGCGGCGGGCAAGGAGATCTTCGACGCGAACTGTGTCGCCTGTCACGACACGAGAGCGCAGGGCAAGATCGGTCCGAACCTCACCGATCGCTATTGGATCCACGGCGGCGCGCCAACCGACATCTACCACACGATCGAGCACGGTGTGGCGGCCAAGGGGATGCCCACCTGGGGGCCGGTGCTCGGCAACGCAGCCGTCGAAAAGGTGGCCGCGTTCATCGTGTCGATCCGCGACACCAACGTGCCGGGCAAGGCGCCCGAGGGCGCGCCCTGGGCGGCCGCGACCGACGCGGGGGCGGGCTCGCCAAAGGACGCTGGCGGGGGCATGGCGCCGACTCCGTCGGAGGGCGGCGGCGGCGTGGCGCCGACGGCTGCCGGACCGGCAACGCCAGCCCCGAGCGGTGCGACACCGCCTTCCCGAGCGCCGAACGGGGGAGGCTGACCCCGCCCTCGGGGTAGCCTATCAGCCGTGGCAGACCCGCATCTCCCCATTGCCGGTCAGACCAGCTCGCTCCCGCGGCGACGGGAGCCGCAACTGGGTCCACCCGGCTGACGTGCGGGGCCGCTTCACACGGCTGCGCCGCGCGATCTTCGCGGTGCTCGTCTTCGTGTACGTGGCGCTGCCGTGGATATCCATCGGTGGCCACCCGGCGGTGTTCATCGACATCCCGGCGCGCCACTTCTACCTCTTCGGCGCGACGTTCAACGCGCAGGACTTCTGGCTCGCCTTCTTCCTGCTTAGCGGCCTCGGCTTCAGCCTCGTCTTCGTCACGTCCGTCGCGGGTCGCGTCTGGTGCGGCTACGCCTGTCCACAGACGGTCTTCCTCGAAGGCTTCTACCGCCGAGTCGAGCGGTTCATCGAAGGCCCGCGCCAGGTGCGCCTTCGAAGGAACCGCGGGCCCTGGACCGCGGACAAGCTCCTGCGCAAGACGATCAAGCACGCGGTCTTCGCCGGGCTCTCGCTGATCATCGCCCACGTCTTCCTGAGCTACTTCGTCTCCATCCCCGCCCTGCTCCACATGATGGTGCACGCGCCCGAGGCCCACCCCGAAGCCTTCGTGTGGGTCGCGGCCATCTCCCTCGGCCTCTACGTCGACTACGCCCTGTTGCGCGAGCAGCTCTGCCTCATCGTGTGTCCCTACGGGCGGCTGCAGTCGGTGATGACCGACGACGACACGATCATCATTGGCTACGACGAACACCGCGGCGAGCCCCGCGGCAAGGCGGACGACCCGAAGGCTGGCGACTGCGTCGACTGCAAGCGCTGCGTGGTCGTGTGCCCGACCGGCATCGATATCCGCAACGGCATGCAGCTCGACTGCATCGGCTGCGGCTCGTGCATCGATGCCTGCGACGAGATCATGGACAAGCTCGACCGGCCCCTGGGGCTGGTCCGCTACGATTCCTTCAACGGCCTGGCGGGAGAGAAGAAGCGCTTCTTGAGGCCGCGCATCTTCATCTACGCCGCCCTCGGCCTGGTCGGCCTGCTCGTCGCGGGCCTTGCGGTCCACGGACACCGGTCCTTCGAGGCGAACCTCCTTCGCCTGCGCGGCGCGCCCTTCACGGTGGACGACGGCGTCGTGCAGAACGCCTTCGAGGTGCACCTCGTCAATAAGGAGTCCCACAGTGTCACCCTCCACGTGGTCCCCGTCGATCCCGGTCCCTTCACCTTCGTCGTCCCCTCCGAGACTGTCCATCTCGGCCCCCTCGCGAGCCGTCACCTGCCGGTCTTCGTGCGGGCGAAGCTCGGCGCCGTCCGCCCCGAGACAGCCATCCGGATCCGCATCACGAGCGACGAGAGCGGAGAGCCGCCCGAGCTCGTCACCGGCGACTTCCTATGTCCCGAGATCGAAGCAGACCGCGAGCGCCCTTGAGCGTGCGTCGCCCGCCCCGCCTCAGCGGTGAGGCGTTTGGTCGAGCACGACGTCGATCAGGCACGCGTGGGGCGTTCGCGTGAAGCCGAAGCTGACCTTGCCCCAGGGCTTCCGGTAGACGAGATAGACCGCGGGCCACGAGGCGGGGCTCGGCGGCGAGACCTGTAGCTCGGCATCGCGGCCGAAGCGTTTCATCACCGGGTCCTGTCCCACACAGGGAGTGGAGGCGAGCTGGACGTCGAGGAGCGGGCCCCCTGTCGCCTGCGCGCTTGCCGGCATGCGCAGCTCGACCGCGCGGAACGGCCCGTGACCCGTCCCGCGGAAGATGGCGAAGTAGGGGTTCGCGACCGTGGTGTCGCGGGCGAGAATCCGCACCCGTGAGGTGCGTTACCGATGCCGGGTCCGAGGGGTGCGCTTCGACGAGGGCCGCCACCCGGTCGAGTAGGCTCGGGCCTCCATGGCGTGCGTCGTCGGCACCGCCCGCGCCCTCGTGGTGGCTCATCGAGGGCTCCGCCGTGTCGTGGCCGGGTGCCTCGCGCCCGGGCTCCGGGCGACGGGTCCCGTCGCGGGCCGCTCCGGGGCAACCCGCGAGGAGTCCGGCACACAGGATTGGGATCGCATACCGCACATCGAGCGCCCAATCCGTGATCTCGAGACGGTCGCCCCGATCAGGGCCGGACGCGTCCCTCCGGAGGTGCCTTGAAGTACTCGCGGCCCGACCAGCTCGCGCAGGCGTCGCCGTGCCAGGCGGGGCCGGTCCAGGCGGAGGCCGAGAACCAGACGAACCCGAGGTAGGGCGTGTCGTCGGGAGAGTTGACGTGGATGGTGACGTCGTTCTGTCCGTGGGCCGCCGACGTCACGGCGCAGTCCACATCGACGCCGCGGTCCGAGACGAAGTTGCCCGAAGCTTCGTGGCACTCGTAGCCGGTGATGTCGCCGAGCACGGTCGCGCGGATGCAGCCCTCGAACGCCGACTGGTCCTGATCGAGGCCCGTGCCACCGTGGTAGCTCGCCGCGGCAAACGCCAATCCGTAGTTGTGGTGCTCGAGCGCGTCGAGAAAGGCCTTGGCGTGGGCGACGCCGCCCGACTCGTAGCGGGACTGCTTGAACATGTACAGGCCGCCGCTCGAGAGGCAGCACATCCCGACGAGCGCCCCGCAGCCCAGCGCCGCGAACAGGAGCACGCGCTTGCCTTTGCTCTTGGTCGGCGCCATCGCGGCGGCAACCTATCGGGGGCCTGCTCGGGGGTCAAGGGTCGCGAACGCGCCTGGGCCCCGTATCTCGGAGCCGAACGCTTCGCGGCGGCCGTGCAGCCACCGCGCGTCCACGGCGTGGCGGCCGGGCGCCCGGGTCGGGCTAGCGGCCTTCGCCACGGCCGTTCCCCCCCGCGTGGCCCCATGATAGAGGCGAAGGGTCATGGCCGGTGCCATTGCCCGCGGTGCCCCAGGCGGCCCGCCCCCCGGAAGGACGCGCGCGAGGGTCGGCGCGGTGCTGGCCCCCGCGGCCTTCGTGCTCCTGTGGGCCCTGCCCCTGCCGCTCGCGCTCAGGCCCCATCGGCTGCTCGCGATCTTCGTGGCGGTGCTGGTCGCCTGGGTCACCGAGGTCGTGCCGATCCCCGTGACCGCGCTCCTGATCGCGCCGGCGATGGTGGCGGCGGGGGTCACGGGCGCCAAGGCGGCCTTCGCATCCTACGCCGACCCGCTGCTCTACCTCTTCGTCGGCGGCTTCTTCATCGCGCGCGCCATGACCCGTCACGGGCTCGACCGGCGCATCGCCTTCGCGCTGGTGTCCTTGCCCGGCGTGCGGGGCGTGCCGGCACGCGCGCGCGGGATGCTCATGGTGGCGGGGCTCGTGTTGTCGATGTGGATTAGCAACACGGCGTCGACGGCCATCCTGATGCCCATCCTGCTCGGCGTGCTCGGCGTGCGCATGGAGGAGTCGGGGGACCGTGGGCCCGCCGACGACGGAACGGTGCGCGGCAAGGCGCGGGCGAAGGTCGCGACGACGAGCCTGCTCGCGGTCGCCTACGCGTGCTCCCTCGGCGGTCTCGGCACGATGGTGGGCAGCCCGCCGAACGCCATCGCCGTGCGCTTCTTGCAGAAGTCGGGCGTCGACTTCGGCTTCGTCGACTGGATGAAGGTGGGCGTGCCGGCCTCGCTCCTGCTGCTCGCGATGGTCGTGGTGGTCTTCCGCGGCACCTTCGTTGCGGGCGCGGCCGACGACGGGCACGAGGGAGGCATCGGGCTCGAGGCGCCGCGGGGGCCCCTGAGCCGCGGCGAGAAGGTGACGGCCCTCGCGTTCGGTCTCGCGGTCGTGGGCTGGGTGGTGCCCGGCATCCTGAAGGCGGCGGGCGCGCCGGGGGCCGTTGCGATCGGCAAGGCGCTGCCGAGCGGAGGCGTCGCCCTGATCGCCGCCTCGGTGCTCTTCCTCGTGCGCGACGAGGGCGGCGAGGCGCGCGTCCTGCCCTGGTCCGACGCGACGAAGAATCGACTGGGGGATCATCCTGCTCTTCGGCGGGGGCATCGCGCTCGGGACCCAGATGTTCGAGACGGGCCTCGCGGCGGCCCTCGCAAAGGGCTTCGTGGCGGTCACGGGCGTGCGCGAGCTGTGGACCCTGACGGCGGTTGTAACGGTCTTCACGATCTTCTTCACCGAGGTGTGCTCGAACACGGCGACCGCCAACATGGTGACGCCGCTGGCCATCGCGGCCGCGACCGGCTCGGCCTGCCCACGGCGCCGCCGGCCCTCGCCGTGGCGCTCGCCGCGAGCTGCGCGTTCATGCTGCCGATCGCAACCGGTCCGAACGCGATCGTCTACGGGACGGGGCGCGTGCCCCTGTTCGCGATGATGCGTGCGGGGATGGTGCTCAACCTGATCGGTGCAGTGCTGATCTTCGTACTGCTCCGCATCCTGTGTCCGCTGTACGGGTGGTGCTGATCCTGATGGCGCTCGATACGCGGCTCGCTCTCACCGTTGCTTCGGTGTTGACCCCAGACGCCGGGTTCACGCACACTATGGCAACGAGAGGGGACCGATGCGCGTTTCTACATGGATCCTAGTGGGACTGTTGGCGGCTGCTACCGCCGGCTGCAGTGGCAACTCCGGCTCGGCGAACGTCCAGAAGATTCCGATCGGTGAGATCACCGCCCGGACCGGCGTCGCCGCGCAGGGTAGCTGGGAGACGGCGGCCCAGGTCGCCGTCGACGTCGCGAACAAGGCGCTCGGGATGGCGGGCAAGGACTATCGGTTCGACCCCCACGTATCCGACTCGGCTGGCGATCCTGCGACCGCGGTCTCGGGGGTCCTGTCGATTCGGGACCAGGCCACGCCGAAGGCCTTCGTGCTCGACACGAGCGAGGACGACACGGCGGTCAGCGAGTTCCTCTACGACAGCGACATGAGCAACGACTACGACTTCCCCGTCATCTGCTTCATTTGCGCCTCGCCCTTCATCAACAATCCGAGCATCACCATCGACACGCCGGCCGTGGCGGCTGCCCCGGATCCGATGGTGCGGCTCCAGGCTTGGCACAATGTCAAGGGCCAGAACTTCCGCACCTCGATGCACGCCGGATTCTTCAACATCGCCTACCTGTCGCTCTGGCAGCAGCTTGCCAACAGCGGCGACACGAACGGCGACGGCATGATGAAGATCTCCATCTTCTCGACCTCCGATGCCTTCGGACGGGGGGCTTCGGATTCGCTGGCCGGCGCGGTGCACACCGCGCTCCCGGCTGCCATCGTCGAGCAGATCTTCGTCGACGCGAGCATCGACGTCGGCTCCCACGACTGGGCGGGGACGCCACGCGCACCACGGACAACACGACGGAGGCGTCGGACGGATCGAGCATGGTCGACGTGCCGCCGGACCTGGTGATCGACACGGCGCTCCCGACCATCTCCATCGCCTTCACGCAGGCGTATCGGCAGATCGGCCTCTCCGTGCCCCTGATCCACTCACCCACCTTCTTCCAGCGCACCACTCTGCTGGCGTTGGGGTCCGCCGTCGAAGGCGAGGAGGGGGTGAGCTGGGCGCGCCTCGTGGGTCCCGCGGGCGACAAATTCCGTCAGGCGTTCAAGGACGGACAGACCGAATATCCCGACGCGGGCTACATGGACGCGAGCTCGTTCGACGCCATGACCGTGGCCATGCTCGGGGTTCTGAAGGCGGCCGCGGACAACGGAGTCTCGCCGCTCGACGTGACAGGCCCGCAGGTGACGGCCGCCATGCCCTCCATCGACGACCAGACCGCGATGGAGATCGATCCTGGTGTCGACGGCTTCACGAAGGCCATCCAGGCCTTCGACGCCGGGCAGAACATCGACTACACGGGAGGCTCCGGGCCCGTCGACTGGGACGCGAACTTCAACACCCGCCAGCCGCTCGTGCACGTCAAGCTGCGCGCCGACGGGAGCTGGGACGTGCTGGCCACGTACGACTGCGTTTCGGACGACAGCTGTCCCGTTCAGTAGTTCGCGGTCTACTGCAGGACCCGCAGCAGCATCATGGGTCCCGGTCCACCCGAGAGGACGGAGAAACTTTCGATGTTCGTGTGCGCCGCGCGACTCCGGCCGTGGGGCCGGCTCTTGCTGGTCGCGATCCTCGCAAGTCCAGTGTCAGCGCTCGCCCAGGCGCGGGACGGCGGCGTCGAGGGAATGCCGGACGCGGGGTCTCTCCCGGCTGGCCTGCAAGCCGGCGCCCCGGCGTCGCCGGAGGCCGGCGTTGGCGGGCCCGACGCGGACGGCGGGACGGCAGCGGCGTTGTCGCCGGACGCCCCTTCGGGTGACCTACACGCCGGAGGCCCGGCGTCGCCGGAGGCCGAGGGTACCGGTTCCGGTGCGGCTGAGGTAGCGGCCGCGCCCGACCAGGCCCCACCGCCCGCCGCCGGCCACTCGCTCGAGGCGCTCGACGAGGGGCAGACCCACCCGAGGGCCATCGAGGAGTTCCGATCTCGCGTCACTCCTCGGCCAGCAGGTGGTCACCGCGAGCGGTGGCCGCGGCGAGCAGCGCGCGCTCGCGGCCGCGAACGTCATCGAGGTGACGCGCGACGAGATTGACGCCCACGGTTGGCAGTCGCTCGCCCAGGTGCTCGCGAACGTGCCGGGCCTCTTCGTTGTCGACGACCTCGTGTCGCCCTCGGTGGCGGTGCGAGGCATCGGCGGCGGTCTCGATGCCGGGACGCGCATCGTCAAGGTGATGATCAACGGCGTGCCCGTGAATTTCCGGCCCAATCTGCACGCCTTCATCGGGGCCGAGTACATTCCCATGGCCGCCGTGGAGCGGATTGAGGTCGTCAAGGGTCCGCTGTCGGCGATCTACGGAGCCAACGCGTTCCTTGCCACGGTGAACATCATTACCCGTCAGCCCGCCAACGGGACGAGCGCGGACGTGACGGGGCAATCGACGATCATCGACGGCCACCCGGGTGGGGGCGACCGCCCTCGTGGAACACGGCTCACCGCACCTCAAGGTCCTGGCCGCCGTCGGCGGGTGGCACATCGACCGCTCGGGCTTGCGCGTCCAACGGACCTTCGGTGGACAGGATCCGAGTCTGGCTACCTTCGCCCCGTACTTTGCGGACCAGAGCCGCAACGACGTCGGCGCACCCATCAGCGTGTACACGAACGTCCGCGGCCTCTCGGACGACGTCGGCACGTTCACGCTCCAGGCGGGTTACCAGGAGCAGGATTACAGCGGCGAGTTCCAGCCGGGATCGGTCACCACCCACCGGTCGCGGTACGCACTCGCGAACGAGTGGTCCGACCTCAAATGGGAGAGGACCTTCGCCGAGAAGCTCGACCTCACGGCGCACGTCGGCGTCTCGCACGGCGCGCCGACGCGGAACGAGCGTCTCTTCCGCACGGGGAACTACGACTTGGAGTTCAACCGGAACTTCGACTACACCGCGCTCGACGCGGGCCTCTCGGGCCACCTGAACCTCTCCCCCGATGCATCGCTCACGCTGGGCGTCGACGGAATCCGTCGAGGACCAGACGGTCCTCTACTACACGGAGACGTTCAACCTGCGCCAGGGGTCGCGCCAGCCCGGCGACACGCTGGACCTCATCACGCCTGCCGACCAGCGGACGGTGAGCATCCGTGACCTGGGCGTGTACGTCGGGGCGGCCACCACGATCCCGCACCTGCCGGACCTGCGAGTGTCGGCCAACTTCCGGACGGACTTCCCGAACCAGTTCGACCCCCAGTACAGCCTACGCGCGGCCGCGTCCTATCGCTGGAGCCGCGCCCTGGTCACGAAGCTGGTCGCGGGGCGAGCGTTCCAGGCGCCGTCCGCCCAGCTCCTGTACGCGCTCGGCGGTGCCAGCGGGACCGGCAACATCATCGGAGCGCGCACCGCGGCGGGCCACGATGTCGGTGTGCAGACGGTGTCGAGCGCGGAGCTCATCACGAACGCGAGCCTCTTCGACTACGTGGCGCTCGACGTGGCCGCCTACTGGCAGCGCGTCGAGGACCGCATCGAGTTCACACAGATCACCAACGCCTTCGTTCCCGAGAACAAAGGCCGTGACGAGAGCGTCGGATTCGAGATTGCGGCACGGACCAGCTCCGATCCGGTGCGCGCCTACGCGAGCTTCAATACACAGTTTTCCATCGAGAACCCTTCTTCGACCCAGCGCGGCATCTCCTACCAGGCGCCGTCGCTGGCCCCGCTCTACACCTTCATCGCAGGCCTGACCGCGCGCTTCCGCAAGGTCCACATGATGGGCAACGTCAACGCGCGCGTCGTGGGCCCACGAGGCGGTTCGCAGAGCAACATCCTCGACAACAACCGCAACTTCTATCAGCTCGACCCCTACGCGATCATCGACGTCACGCTCGGGTCGGTCGACCTCTTCCTGCTCTCCGATGAGGACGCGACGCGGATCCAGGCCGGCATCCGGAACGTCCTCGACGTCCACTACTCGAACCCCGGGTTCACCGGGTTCGACATCCCGGGGCTCGGGCGCACGTACTTCGTCGAGCTGAGCCAGCGGCTCTGATGGCACGCTCCGCGCTCGATGTGCGGACGGGGCCCGGCCAGAAGCCCCCGGGAGCCGGTCTGCGTGGGGCTGGCACCTGGCGAGGGATCGCGGGCGGGCTCACATGATCGTCACGCGGCCCGCGGCGATGTCCTCCGGGCCGCCCGCGCCCTCGAAGTGCGCGCCCACGGCGGTGTCGCCGAGCAGCTCGCGCGCGAAGAAGGCGGTGAGGTAGCGCACGGCGTACGCCAGGACCACGTTCGGGTCGGCCGTCCCGGCGGGGTAGCAGACGTAGCAGGCCGTGCAGCCGCTCGCGACCTCGAGCTCCGTGTGACCAGCGCCCACGCCGATGATGAGCGTCGACGGCGAAGGGGCCAGCGGGAAGAGGGTCTCGTAGCTGTCGGCGGGTGGTGCACAGTTGCTGGTGACGCCGGCACCGAGGAACGCCGTCGGGATGCCGATGTCCGGCAGGTTGGTCCGCGCGAAATCGCGGGGTGCCATCAGGAACTCGTTGTCGGCCGGGTCGAGCCCGAACCACGCGACCACTTTGCCCTGGAGGTGCTCGGCGGCCAGGAGGCTCACGCCGCCACCCCGGGAGTGGCCCGAAAGGCCGATCTTCGTGACGTCGATCGAGCTCGCGAAGTTGGCCGGAAGGTAGGTGTCGACGAGGTAGACGACGTTCGGGTAGACGTCCGACGTGTTCACGCCCACGCCCGGGTCGTCCATCATGAACATGGCGATGCCGTAGCTCGCGAGGCGCTGGGCGTAGGGCACGTAGCCCGCCGCCGTCTGGGACGTGCCGCAGGAGAGCACGACGGCCGGATGCAGGCCGGGGCTGCTCGGCAGGTACTCCGTGACGGTGAAGGACGAGGCGCCGTTCATCAGGCGCTCGACCTGGTGCGTGTACGCTACGGGGCCGTCGTGATCGTAAGGAATCGTGCTCGCCCCCGCCGCGTCCACCGCCCCGTCGGCGACGCCTCCGCCGCCGTCGTGAGCCGCCGCGTCGACGCCCGTCGAGGCATCTGCCCCCGCGTCGAGCGTGCCGCCTCCGGCATCCATCGTCGCGTCGGCAGGGCCGTTGCCCCCGTCCGGCGGCAGGGTCGACGAGGATCCGCCGCATCCGACCCACGCGACCGCGAAGGCGGGGGCGAGGACGACCCAGATCCGGTGACGAGTACAAGGGGAAAGCATGGCGCGGCAGCCTACGGCGGGGCCCTTTCGGGTGCAACCGAGCGCCCCGCCCGCGGCCTTGTCTGTCGCCTACCGCTCGCCGCCTGTCTGCCCTAGGATCCCAGCGTGATCTTCCGGCCGCTCATCGACGCCGAGTCGTCCACGAACACCTACCTGCTAGCCGATCCGGTCAGCCGGGAGGCGCTGCTGATCGACCCGGTGTTCGAGAAGCACCAGCGGGACCTGGCCCTGTTGCGCGAGCTCGACCTCACGCTGATCTACACGCTCGACACCCATCTGCACGCCGACCACGTGACCGGGGCCTGGCTGATGAAGAAGGCGACCGGGAGCCGCATCGTCCTGTCTGCGCGGTACGGCGCCGAGGAGGTGGACGTCCCGATCGATCACGGGGACATGATCCCGTTCGGGCACTTCGCGCTCGAGGTGCGGGCGACGCCGGGCCATACCGCCGGGTGCGTGAGCTACGTGGCCCACGACCGGGTCTTCACCGGAGACGCGCTGCTCATCCGCGGCGCGGGCCGGACCGACTTCCAGGCGGGCAACGCGCACACGCTCTACCACTCCATCCGCGAGCAGATCTTCACGCTCCCGGACGCGACCCTGGTGTACCCGGCGCACGACTACGCCGGTCGCACGGTCAGCTCCGTCGGCGAGGAGAAGGCGCACAACGCGCGCGTGGGCGGGCAGGCGAGCGAGCAGGACTTCACCGGCTACATGGAGAACCTGGGGCTGCCCCACCCGAAGAAGATCGACGCGGCCCTGCCGGCGAACGCGCGATGCGGTCGCCCCGAGGACGGCCGCTATCCGAACGCCGCGGCGTGGGGCCCGGTCACGCCGACCTACGCCGGCATCCCGGAGATCGACGCGCGCTGGGTCGCCGACCACCGCGAAGAGGTGCAGGTGCTCGACGTGCGCGCGCTCGACGAGTGGGACGGCGAGCTCGGGCACATCGACGGTGCGCAGCTCGTGCCCCTCGACGACCTGCGCAGCCGTGTCGCCGATGTACCCAGGGACCGCCCTGTCGTCACGGTGTGCCGGTCGGGCCGGCGTTCGGCCATGGCCACCGTGATCCTGAAGCAGGCCGGCCACGGTGATGTCGCGAACGTCGGGGGCGGGATGCTGCGCTGGCACGCGCTCGGTCTGCCGGTCGCCTGAGGACGCGTCCTCGACAGGGTAGGCGGTGCGCTCCTCAGCCCTGGGGCGGCGGCGCCCGGAACAGGGGGCCCGGCATCGGGAAGACGCGGCGCCCCGCGACGGGATTGACCAGCATGGCGAGCGCGATCCACAGGGCGACGAGACCGAGCACGAGCGTGCACAGGGCGATGGGGATCCCCGTCCAGCTCACGTGGGCGTAGCCCGCGGCCAGCTTGAAGCCGTAGAGCACGTCGATGTCGAGCAGGAACGCCGAGAGCAGCGCCGAGTGGTAGCCGAAGGCGTAGGTCAGGGGCACGAATAGCAGGAGCGACGCCGCCTCGGTCGCCAGGATCGTCTGCTGCTCGGGGGCGACGCCGTGGGCGAGCGACCAGAGGGCCCAGGCGTTCAGCGCCCAGTTGAAGGCGAAGGCCGCGAACAGGGTTCCGCCGAGCAGGTTGCCGTTGGCGAGGTTGAGCAATCCCGCGATGAGCTGACAGCCGACGCCGAACAGGGCGCACAGCACCGCGGCCGTGATCAAGCCCGGCACGCCCACCTTGGCGCCGAAGGCGATGGGCAACAGGGCCGCACAACCCATCGCCAGACCGATCAGGCCGAGGGGTGTCGGATCGGCGAAGCGGGGCGACGTCGCGGGCGCGTGGACTTCCACGGGTCGCGGGGCCGGTCCCGAGCCGGGCTTCGTGCTGGTCTCGGTCCAATCCTCCACCGAAATGACGTCACCCATCGCGCTCATGACTCACCTCTCCCGGGTGGGCGCTATTGCACCGCAACAGCGTTGCTGTGCTGTCTTTTGCCCACGAGATGGCGATCTGTCAACCCAAAATGGTGCACCGCACAACCTTGGCGGCGGCGAGCGCGGGACGGCTCTCCGGCACCCCTCGACCTGGGCGCCTCGACGTGGAGCGTGCTCAGGTTGCTGGCTCCACCATCGGGCTGCAGTCTGCCCGTCCCGTGAAGGATCGGTGAGGGACATGGCCATCGACGATCGAAAGCCGGACCGGCGGGAAGCGCTCTTCGGCGGCCAGGGCGCCGTCTTCGTGTGGAACCTGCTCGGCGCCGCGAGCGCACCTCCCTTCACGGCCGTGCTCTATTGCGAGCTCGAGCCCGGTGGCCGCGTCGGCCGGCACCAGCAGGAGACGTACCCGGAGATCGTGATCGGCCTCGACGGCGAGGGCGAGGCACGGGTCGACGGGGCCCCTCATCCGCTCCGGCCCGGCGACGTCGTGCACCTGCCACTCGGCTCCGTCCTCGAGCTCGACAACCGTTCGGCCGCCGAGCCCCTCAGCTACCTCATCGTGAAGGCGGCGCGGGCGACCTGATCGATTCCGCCGTTCCTGCCGATGTCGGTCCCGGATCCGCCGAGACGGACGCCCGCGCGCCGCGCTCCGTCCTCTCGGCACCCTTCGTCCGTGAGATGCCCACATCCCTCCCGTCACGCGCGCCGGCGGCGGAGGAAGGCGAGGGCGAGCACGATGAGTGCGACGGGCGAGGGAGCCGCCGGAGCCCGGCGCCGTGCGACAGTCGCAGCCGCCTCCCGTGGCTCCCGCGCGCCGGCCCGCATCGGCGTTGCCGCCCGCATCGGCGGGTGCCGCCGCATCGACGTTGCCGCCCGCATCGACGTTGCCGCCCGCATCGACGTTGCCGCCCGCATCGACGTTGCCGCCCGCATCGACGTTGCCGCCCGCATCGACGTTGCCGCCCGCATCGACGTTGCCGCCCGCATCGACGGGCGCGAGGCCGGCGTCGTTTGCGCCCCCATCGGCCATGGCCGCGTCCGGTGGGCCCGCGTCTGCGACGCCCCCGTCGGGCGCGTCCCCGCAGACCGGGGAGATCGCACCGGTCGCGCAGTAGGCGTCTATCGCGTTGGCGACCGGCGTGAGTTGCTCGCCGTCGCCGGCCGGCACCGGATCGATCACAGCGACCACGTGGCAGCCCATGGTGGTCCGCCAGTCGTCGTTTCCCGCGACGAGGATACCGACCTCCTGTCCCGCGTCGTCGAAGACGCCCGAGCCCGAGTTGCCGGCGAACGCATCGACGTCGGCCAGGATGTAGTCGCCCACCATGCCGCGTAGCATGGCGTTGCCGGCGATCTTCAGCGGGATGCCGTCCGGGTAGCCGATCAGCGTGACGGGCGTTCCGTCGGGGGGCCGCGCGCCTGCCCGGATGCGCGCCGGCGTGTGGCCCACGACCGGTCGGTCGAGCTCGATGACCGCGAAGTCCGTCACCCTGTCGTCGCGGTGAGCGACCATGCGTGTGCAGTAGTAGACGTCGTCGTCGGTCAGGGTGTGCAGGTGACCGGGGCTGTCGTAGTAGAAGCCGAACAGCCAGGGCCACGACATGCCGTCGCAGTCCTGGGGGCTGTCGTCGACGCAGTGGCCAGCGGTCAGGATGTGCTGATCGTCGATCAGGGTGCCCGAGCAGTCGCCCGGGTCGATCTGATTGGCGTAGCGCACGCCGGGACAGAGATTCTCGTCGTCCCCGGCCGTCCGCGTGTACGTGATGCGGACGTCGGTGGGATCGGTGTCGTCGATCGAGTCGCTGGACAGCTGCATCGCGACGGCCGTCTCTGCCACCGTGCGAAGCGGGCCGGCCGGGGCTTCGTAGACCTCCATCCGATCGTCGGTCGGTCCGTACTGGACGGCCTCGCGCGATGCCCCGACGTCCGTGCAGCCGAAGGACAGGAACGCGACGGCACACGCCAGTGCCTGGGTGAGCTTCCGGGACGACGGTCGGCCTGATCCTGCCACGCGATTCCTCCTGTGCCCGTTCCCTCGCCTGTCGGCGCCCCGTCGGTGGAGAGTAGGCGCGGAGAGGGCGGTTTGACGAGCCCCGGGCCCCGCGGGGTGGAGGGAAGGTGCAGAGGGCGGCGTGGCAGGGCTTCGCCCCGTGGCTAACTTCCGCGTCGTGGAGTGGCTGCGACGGGGGTCGTGCACTTCACCGAGCGGCGGCGCACCCCGCCTTGCGACACCGCTCTGGGACGGAAGCCGAGAGGGACGGATGCCCCAGCCACATCAGCGGTTTCTGGCGCTCATCCTCGAGGGTGATCGACGACGCGCCGAGCGCTACGCGCGCCAGGTCCTCGAGCGCCACGGCGTCCGCGTCCTCTACGAAGAAGTGGTTCAACCCGCGTTGCGGGACGTGGGCGATCTCTGGGCCGCCAGCCAGCTGAACGTCGCCGACGAGCACCTCGCCACCGCGACGGCCCAATCCGCGGTCGCGGCCCTCTACCCCCTGTTCCCGTGGCCTTCGCGCGGGCCGAAGCTGATCCTCGCCTGTGCGGAAGGCGAACGGCACGACTTCGGCCTCCGCATGGCGGCCGACCTCCTCGCGCTGGACGGATGGGACGAGCGCTTTCTGGGCGGCGACGTGCCGGTCGAGGACCTCGTCCGGAAGGTGCGTGCCTTCATGCCTCGCGCCGTCGGTCTGTCGATGACGCTCCGGAGCAGCGTGCCCGCCGTGCGCTCGGCGATCCGTCTCGTCCGCACTGCCCATCCGTCCGTGAAGATACTCGTTGGCGGCCGGGCGACGGCCGATCAGCTCGGTGCCGCCCAGATGCTCGGGGCCGACGCCGTCGCGCGCAGTGGCTCCGAGGGGGTCGAGATCCTCCGTGGCTGGAAGTGAAGCACTGGAGCGTTGCCGTGCGGGGCTTTTGGCCGACGCGCACGGGATACCGGTCGTCGCGGTCCGGGAGGGTCGCGTCCACGACGCCAACGAGGCCGCCCTGGGGTTCTTCTCGAATCTGCACGTGGGGATGGACGTCGGGGGCCTGTTCGAAGCGGAGTGTCGCAAGAAGCTCCGGGACGTTCTTCGCGCCGCGACTTCCGGTGTCACGGTGGAGATGGAAGTGACGCGGGCGGACCTTCCACCGATCGTGGCCCGTGTCCTCGTGCTCGCTTCGCGCGACGAGCAGCTCCTCGTCGTGGGCGAGCGTGGCATTCGGTACACCGAAGACACGGGGGCCAAGCTCATGGCGGTCAATGCCGAGCTCGGCAACCTGACCCGGCAGCTCTCGCAGCGGATGCACGAGCTCAGTGCTGCAAAGGACAAGGCACGGGAGCTCGGCGAGCTGCGAGAGCTGTTCATCACGGCGCTCGCGCACGACCTCAGGACGATGTTGAACGCGATCCTGCTGGCGGAGTCGTTCCTGCGCGACGAGCCGCGGCTCCCGGGGGACAGGCCCTGGGAGCAGCACGTCGAGATCGTGGAGCGAAATGCCAAGCGCATGCTTCAGTTGATCGACAGTCTTCTCTTCGCGGCGCAGCTCGACGCTGCGGACTCGCTGCCGGCGCAATCGGTCGAGATCGTCCGTCTCGACGAGGTCGCGCGCGAGATGGCGAAGGACCTCACGCCGCTCGCGGAGCAGACCGGTGTGCGCATCGAGGTGAGCGGCCCCGAGCCGGTGTGGCTACGGGGACATCGCACCTGGCTCGGACAGGTGCTGTCCAACCTGCTCGGCAACGCGATCCGGCATTCGCCCGAAGGGGAGCCTGTCGTGGTGAACGTGGCGGTCGAGGGCGCGGGGGCACGGTGCGATGTCATCGATCGCGGCCCTGGCGTTCCCGTCGCAGAGCGGGAGCAGATCTTCGAACGTTTCGTGCAGCGCGGGGAGAGGCGGGGCCGCATGGGAATCGGATTGCACATCTGCCGCAGGATCATCGCGCTCCATGGCGGCCAGATCTGGGTCGAAGACGCGCCCGGAGGGGGTGCGAGGTTCTCCTTCCGCATCCCGAGCAGCCTCGTCGAGCCCTCGCATGGGCTCGTCTCGGGCGGCCCGGGCCCATGAGAGGTGCACGTCGACGCGGGGCCTCGAGGGCTCGTGCCGCGGATCGGCCCCGAGCGAACGGGACCACCCCGCCATCCTCACCGTTCGGCGTTCACGCGGATGAAATAGGCGTCGTTCGTATTCACGTCCGTGAATTCGCCGATGATCGACCCGTCTGCCGTCACCTCCCGTGCCCCTCCGGTCGCATAGACGGTGAAGGCGGGGTGGCCGGATGTCTCCGCGAAGTCGTGCCAGGTCGTTCCGTTGTCACGGCTGATGAGGACGCCGATACCGCCGCTGCGATCGCTGCCCGTGAGATAGAGGTATCCCGTCGCGGCGTCCGCGGAGAAAAACGTGCCGAGCCCGCCCAACGCAATCGTCTCGCCCCGGACCTGCTCTGCGAACGCGTCCATCGCGTAGGGCGCAGCCGTCGCATACCGCACGTATCGGAGCCCCGCAGTGCCGGCGGTCGAGGTGTAGACGAAGTGTGCCTCGCCGTTCCAGGGAAGCATGTTGTCGAGCCAGTTGCTGCCCGCCCCGAGAATCGCTGCTCGACGTGACGAGCACGCCCGGACCGGTGTCGTCGGCCACGAGGGGAAGCGAGATGGATCGAGAGCCGGCCGACCAGGACCGACCCGAATCGGCGCCGACCATCCACTCATCGGAGTAGTAGGTCGAGTCGGGCGTCACGGTCGTCCACGCGTAGTAGAGGAGCCCGTCACTGCCGATCGCGAGGTTGGGATACTGAACGTCGGCGTGCGGTCCCGCCGTGAACATGGCCTGGGTCGTCACCGCATCGGTCAGGGTGTCGTAGGTGTAGAAGCTCTTGCCCTGTATGGGCGCGTAGTAGAGCAGCTTCGTGGCCGGGTCGTACGCGGCTGCATATTTGGCATAGGTCACGGCGCCCGGTATCCGTACGAGGTGGCTCGTGCCGTCGTGTGGATTAGAATTTCAGAACGTACGAGTCGCCCGTGAGCCAATCCGGATAGGCGAGGTAGAGGTACCAGCCATCGGTCTCGAGGGCCGGAGCCCGCGAGCCGACCGAGGACTCTTCATAGATGCGGACAAAGGTCGCTCCGCCGTCGGTGCTCTGCATCAGCTGCCAGGTGGAGGGCGCGGTGTCCCCACCGTCGGCAGCGAGGAAGGTGAGGAAGTAGCCGGCCGAATTGGACAGCACCTTCTGGCTGTTGCTCTGAAACGTGGCGAATGCGGACTCGCTCGTGGCCACGAAGGTCAGGTGGACCATGCGCAGGCAGGCGCCAGCCTCGAGAACGTAGTCGGGATCGCAACTCGTGATGTCGCCGCAGACGCCCCAGCCGGAACCGGAGCCGTTGCATGTCTGGGAGCCCGTGCCGTTGCCCGCGTGGCAGCTCCGTGATGCGTCGGGGGCGCAGGCGCTCGAGGAGGCGTCCACGGAAGCATCGCCGTCCGCGGAGGCGTCGGTCTGCACGGCAGCGTCCGGGTCCCGCGAGGCGCCGGCGTCCAGCGGAGCGTCCACGTCCCGGTCCACCGAAGCGTCCGCGGAAGCATGGGCGTCCGCCTCGCCGCCTTCGTGGCAGGCCGCCCCGCCCCCATCGCACCCGCCGCCCTTCGAGGTGGTGCAGCCAATCGGACACAGGCTGCTCACCGCCAGGAGCAGGCCGATGCCGGCGGTGAGCGCGTGGCGAGTGCCGCTTTTTGCCATGGGCGACCGATTCTCCGGCGTCAGAAACACCTCCCCCCGAGCGTATCACCCCATCCGCGTCGGCACGTCGGTGTTGCGCGTCCAGACCGGACGATGGGAGTTTTGCTCCCGTAGACTCTTCGGGGGCGGTGGCCATCGTGGGCTCCTAGGGGACGCGCCATGGGGGGACGAGCGGGAGAATGGAAGGGTGCGGGAGGGGCTGCGCCGAGCGCGGACCGTGGGGCGTTTCCCGGTGGCGCGTGGGGCGTGGCGCTGCTCGCGGCCTGCATCTGGCTCTTGGCCTTGCTCCCAAACGTGGCGCGCGCCCAGGCTCGACCCGAAGCGCCCACCCCCGCGGGATGGCGATTTCTGATCGAGCCCTACGGCTTCTTGCCCGTGTCGATCACGGGGACTGCCACGGTCCGAGGCAACACGATCCCCTTCCAGATCGACCCCGCCGAGGTCCTCAGCAAGTTCGAGCTCGGGGGGGCCCTGCGCCTCGAAGCCTGGAAGCGGCGCTGGGGGATCATCTTCGACAACGGATACATTCAGCTCGGCGACAAGGGGACACTCCCCGGTCCCGCCGCAATGCCGTTCGATGTGACGACGCGGCTCTACGTCGGCAGCCTGTCGGCAGGGTTTCGCCCGCTCAAGTGGCAACCCCCCGGATCGTACGTGCCCTCCGTCCTGCTCGAGGTGGACGCGGGCATGCGCCTCACGTGGACGGGTGCGGATTTGACCCTGGGCGCCGCCCAACGCAACGCGAGCCATTGGTTTCCGGAGCTCACCGGGGACATCCACGTGCCCGTCCGACTGACGGAGCACTGGGCGCTTCGATTCCGCGGGGCGATCGGTGTGGCCGACACGGTGAGCTGGAAGTTCATGGCCCTCGCCGAGTGCGAGTTTCGCCCCGTGGTCGTGAGCCTCGGGTACCGCTTCGATTCCATCCGTCATGCGGGCAGTGGCGTGGCCCTCCACGTCGACATGCACAGCATCTACTTCGCCCTCGGATTTCGTTTCGGAGCCGCGCCCTTCTATCCGTGAGCGTCTCCGGCCCGGGCCGATGTGGCTCGAGGGCTCCGCAGATCAGAGCGCCTAGCACCAGGAGGGCAGGTCGTGGTGGGGCGGCGAAGTCAGGAGCTCGCGCACGTTGGCTTCGATGACGCGGTAGCCGACGTTGCCGGCCAGTGTCTGGCGACCTTCGTTGAAGAGCAGCGTCGGGCTGACGTGGATCCCCCGCTCGCGGGCCATTTCGACGTCATCGTGGAGCACTGCAAAGGCGCGCCCGCTGTCGAGACTCGCCTCGATCGCGTCTCTCGGCAGGTCGAGCGCCTCGGCGATCTCGAGCTGTGTGCTGCGCAGGGAGATGTCGCGGCACTCGCAGAAGAAGGCCTGCCGCATCTTCCGGGCGGCGAGGGCGACGCGGCGGTGTCCCTCGTCGCCGTCTTGGTGGGATAGCAGGACGGCGGCGAGAAACGCGTGGCACGGCAACGAGGACTCCGGCACCGTCCTGCGCCACACCTCGGGATGCAGCTCGAGGTGCGCGAAGCGCTCGCCCACGCCGCGCACGTGCTGGGCGTACGCAGCGACCCCACCGCGCTCGGCCCAGGTCCGCTCGATCTTCTGGCGGATGCTGCCGAAGACCGAGAAGAAGTGATAGTCGAGCCGCACCTGCTCGCCGAAGCTCGCCTCGAGCTGGTCGATGCGGGCCTGGGCCACGTACGCCCACACGCAAAAGATGTCCGAGTAGTGACTGACGGCGACGGTCGTCATGGGCGCAGGCCGCGAGCGTACTCCATTTCCCGGTCTCCAGTGACTGGACGGCCCCGCCTCGCGGCCACGATGTCCCTGCTCATGCCGCGCCGTGCGCTCTGGCCTCCGCGTCGTTGACAGGGGGCGAGGAGTCGCCCTACCGTCGCGAGGTGCGTGCGCTCTTTCTTCCGCTTGCTCTGGTCGTGGGGGTGTCCTGCTTCGCGCACGGGGCGCGCGCCCAGGACACGGCCTCCCAGGACGAGCAAGCGCGCACGCTCTTCGCAGCGGGTCGCGTCTCGTTCGAGCAGGGGCACTTCGACCAGGCGCTGGGCCTGTTCCGTCAGGCCTACGACCTGAGCCATCGGCCCCAGCTCCTTTTCAACATCGGCGCCTGCCTCGATCGGCTGCGACAGGACACGGACGCGGTCCACGCCTTCGAGCAGTACCTCGCCGCCATTCCCGACGCCGCCAACCGGGCGGAGGTCGAGGGCCGCATTCGCATTCTCCGGGCGCACCTGCAAAGCAATCGGGCCGCCGCGTCTTCCGCGTCGACCCAGACCGTGGCTTCGACCCACGCGAGCGCGAGCGGTGAGAGGCACGCGCCGCCGGCAGCCACCCGACCTGCCCCCGGCGAAGAAGCGTCGCCTGGTCTCCTGTCGCGCTGGTGGTTCTGGGCGGGCGCCGGCGTCGTCGTCGCGGCGGTGGTCGTCGCGGTCGTCTTCGCCACGAGCGGCTCGTCCCAGCAGGGGTTGCTCCCCGGCCGAGACGGTTTCACCGTGATGGCCCTGGAGGGTCCGTGAGCCAGCCGCGCCACGCCGCGTTCGTCGGCCTGCTCGCCCTGGCGTTGGGCCTCACCGCGTGCCACTCGACCGAGCCGCGCACGGAGGTGATGGTCGTCGTCGACGCGCAGAGCGGAGTGCGCGCCGCGGCGGAGAGCGTTCGCATCACCCTATCGGGCGGGACCGGCCGGCCGGGCAGCCCCCTGACCGAACGCGATCACCGCGAGTGGGGCGGCGGGGCCGGCGGCATCGGCTGGCCGGTGCTCGCCGGCGTTGGTCCCCTCGACGGCGACGCCACGCGCATCTTCGAGGTCCGGGTCGAGGCCCTCGACGGGACGGGCATGCCCATCGCGACGACACGCGCCGTGACCGGCTACGTCGCGCACGAGACCCTCGCTCTGCACGTCACTCTCTACGACAGCTGCATCGGCGTGCCGCCGTGCTCTGCCGACCTGACATGCGGGGAGACGGGCTGCGTCGACCCCCACCTCGACGCCAGGACCCTCGCTCCCTACACGCCCGGACAAGGGGCCGACGGGGGTACGCCGGACGGCAGCGTTCCGGCGGACGCCGGGTGTGCGGCGGGCCGCGCCGAGGCCGGCGGCTGCCTTCCGTTCCTCGACTCGCTCGTGCCGTCGGCGGGGCGGCTCATCCCGGCCTTCAATCCCGCGACGACCGACTACCGTCTCGAGGTCCCGCCGGGCACGAACATGCTGCAGCTCACGCCGACCGCCAGCAATCCTCGCGTGCACATCTCGGTGGCGGGCCACGACGTGGCTTCGGGATCCCTTTCGCCGGCCCTCCAACTGCCGAGCCTCATCCCCTGGCCCGCGTACGTCAACGTACGCGACGGCACGACGGGGGACCAGATCGTCTACTCCCTCTCGCTGGTCCGGGGAAGCACCTACGTGAAGGCCGCAAACGCCGACGCGAACGATGAGTTCGGCACGGCCGTGGCCTTGTCGGGCGACGGGCTGACCCTGGCCGTGGGGGCGCTCCTCGAGAGCGGGAGCGGCCCCCCCACGTTCGACCCCATGGACAACAGCACCCCGAATGCGGGCGCGGTCTACGTGTTCACCCGCATGAACCTCGGCAGCCCGTGGATGCAGACGGGTTACCTCAAGGCGAGTAACACCAATACGACCGATGGCTTCGGGTCGTCCGTCGCCCTCTCCGCCGACGGCATGCGACTCGTCGTGGGGGCGCCCAACGAGCAGTCCGGCAACGCCAGTCCCACCGACAACAGCCTGGATGGTGCCGGCGCCGTCTATGTCTTCGACCGCACCGGTACCAGCTGGAGCCAGAGCGCCTATCTCAAGGCCGCCCATCCGGGGCTGAACGACTTCTTTGGCACGTCCGTCGCCATCCTGGGCGACGGTACGCTGCTGGTGGTCGGCGCCCCCGGGGAGGACTCTGCGGCGAGGGGCATCGATGTCGATCCGACGACCGTCGGCACTGCCTACAACTCGGGGGCCGCCTACGTCTTCCGATACGAAAGCGCGAGCTGGAGTCAGGACGCGTACTTGAAGGCCCAAAACGCGGACGGGGCCGACAACTTCGGGCAGTCCGTCGCCGTCGTCTCCATCGCCTCCGACCACTCTTTCAGCGCGGTAGACCTCGCGGTGGGCGCTCCGCAGGAGGCCTCTAACGCGCCCGGAGTCGGCGGCAACGACGCGGACAACAGTCTCATGGGAGCGGGTGCCGTCTATCACTTCCGCTACACCTCGATGACCTGGATGCAGAACGCCTACATCAAGGCATCCAATCCGGGGCAAAACGACCAGTTCGGCAGCGCAGTCGCCCTGTCCGGCTACAACATCGCGGTGGGCGCGCCCTTCGAGGGTTCGAACGCCACGGGGGTCGACGGGGACGGCTCGAACAACTCAGACGCCAACGCCGGCGCCGTGTACGTCTTCAGTCCCCTCGGTTCGTCCTGGACCCAGGCGGGCTACATCAAGGCGTCGAACACCCATGCCGGCGACTCGTTCGGCACATCCGTTGCCCTGTCGGAGAGCGGCAACTCCTTGGCGGTGGGCGCGCCGGGGGAGCGCTCCGACGCCATCGGCATCGACGGTGAGGAGTCGAACCGGAACGCGGGCGGCTCGGGAGCCGTCTACCTCTTCCGAAGCATCGGGTCCCCCTTCAGCCAGCAGGCCTACGTCAAGGCATCGAACACGGGCCCCGGCGACGGTTTCGGGGTGAGCGTGGCCCTCGTCATGGACGGCGCGCTCACCCGCACCGTGCTCGCAGTGGGCGCACCGGCGGAAGAGTCCGCGGCGCGGATGATCGACGGCGACCAATCGGACGACACCGCCCTCGGGGCGGGCGCCGCATACGTCTACTGACCGACCGCGCGTGCCGCGTTCCCCAGCCGACGCGCGCGTGCGATGCTCCCCGGCATGTTCTGTCGTTATTCGCTGAGGACGACCGATGTGGATGCGGCCCGGAGATTCTACTCCGAGGCGGTGGGGCTCGAATCTTCCGTCGGATGGAACGTCGGAGACCTCGGTGCTCGAGGCGTGGCCGCTTCACGAGCAGGCACGCGCGCGGGGGGCGCCGCCGCACTGGCTCGGCCACATCGCGGTGGCCAGCGTGGACGAGAGCGTGAGCCGCCTCGTCGAATCGCGGGAGCCAGCGGTTCGGTCCGACGGTGTACGCGCGTGACGGTACGCCCTTCGCAATGCTCCGGGACCCGTTCGGTGCGGTGATGGCGGTACGGGCGTCCACGAAGAGCCCGGACGACGCGCCGGTCGCGTGGCACCAGCTCCATTCGCGCGATGCCGAAGGGGCGTGGGCCATGTACTCGGAGCTGTTCGGGTGGGTCCACACGGAGACGCTGGACGTTCCCGACCCCGAAGGCGGCCATCGCCTGTTCGCCTTCAGCGAAGCCGGCGACGCGGTCGGCAGCGTGGGAAACACCGCTCGCTGGCAGGGCGTCCACACGCACTGGATGTTCTATTTTCCGGTCGCCGACATCGAGGCCACCGTGGCCCGCGTGCGCGCCCTGGGTGGCCAGGCGAGGGATCCCATCACGCTTCCGAGCGGCAGCCGCCTCGCGCCCTGCGACGATCCACAAGGCGCCGCGTTCGGCCTGATTCAGTAGCGCTTCACCCACCCCTTGGACAGCGCAGTAGCGCACGGGGATGGCGACGAAGTGCGGCAGGGCTCGACGCGCTCACCGCGCGGCCGACGTCGGTCCGGCGGATCGGCTGCGGGTCGACACCCTGGCTCGGCGTTCCCGTACGCTGTAGCCTCGGGCCGAAGGGCGGTTTTGATGCGCTCACGGCTCTGGCTCGTTCTCCCCCTCGCGGCGGCGGTTGCATGTGGTGGCGGTGATCCGGGCCCGCCCTCGCTGGTCGCCGTGGAGGGCAACGCCTCGGCGTCCGACTGCCCGGACGGGGGTGTCGTCCTCGGGTACGGCGTCGACGCGAACCGCAACGGCACCCTGGATGAAAGCGAGATCGACGGGACGACGACCGTCTGCAACGGCAGCAGCGGCACGGACGGGTCCTCGTGCAGCGTGCTCGACAATGGTGACGGCACCAAGACGATCAGCTGCGCGGATGGGACTACCGCGACGGTCGCGGATGGTCGGAACGGCGCGGGGTGCACGATCGTCGACAACGGCGACGGCACCAAGACGATCACCTGCGCGGACGGGACGACGGTGACTGTCTCGGACGCGTCGGCGGGATCCCTTCCGGTGTGCGACGTACGAGCGCAGGGTGCCGTCGGGGACGGCACGACGGACGACACGGCGGCGATCATGTCGTGTGTTGCCTTGTTCGACACCCGATATGCGGCGACCGGCGGAGTCGTCTACTTCCCGCCCAGCAGCGGCGCGTACTGCACCTACACCGGCATCAATGATGGCGGCGGCGTGGACGGGCCACCCATCGACTTCGTCGGTGCAGGTCAGCAGGTCCTGTCGAGTTGCGGGCACAACACGCCAGTCCTCCACATCACGCACGGCAACAGTGTCGTCAGGAACCTGCGCATCTACGGATACGGGCTCTCGACCGGCGACACGTTCGGCGCCGCCACGGCTCCGGCTCTGTGGCTCGACACCGGCGCCGTTTTTTCGCTCGTGGACAACGTCTATGCTGCGGGCGGGATGTTCCCGATCCAGGTCAACTCCTTCAACTATCGAGTCAACGACAGCGTCTTCCAATACGGCTATGGTGACAGCTCCGGTGGAGCGATTCGCTCCGCGATCGCCTACACCTACAACGGCGGGGGCACCTGGGAGCAGGACTATTTCGACCAAGTGCTTCCAGTGAACGGGGGAGCCGGACAGCCTGCCTTCCCGGCCACCATTCAACCCTGGGCGGCCGGCCATGCCTATTCGCAGGGGACCGTGGTCACCGTCACGTGTGCCTCGCGGACTTGGTACATCCAGGCCACGAACGACGGAACCAGCGGCGGCAGCTCGCCCACTTGCCAGAACTACGGTCAGCCGATCACGGACGCGGGGGTCACGTGGCTTTTGGTGGCACCCGATCCGTACTATGGCATGCAGGTCGACACCGGGGCGCAGGAAGTCATCGTCAACAACACGGACATGACGGGCTTCTTCAGTTACTCGTTCATCATGTCCGACACCTTCGGCGGCGCCCGTCCCTATTCCGTTTATCTGACGAACGTGACGCCCGGAGGCGCCTATCTGGGCAATCTGGACTTGCAGTACGGAAGCGTCTTCTCGATGAGCGGCGGGGACGTCCAAGGCTGCAGCTACGGCGGATGCGCCAATGTCTATGTGAGCCCGAGCTTCGGCGGCCGAGGGATTGTTCAGGGGGTCACCATCTGGAATGGCGGCACCTATTCGGTCCTCCTCGGGTCGGGGGCCGAGAACATGATCTTCGTGGGCAACGTGGTCGAAAACGGAGCCGCTTTCTACTTTTCCGGATTGAACGACTACATGAGCGGATACGGAAACGACTGTTCGTCGGCGACCTCGGGAATCAACGGCTCGCCCGGCCCGCACAGCTCGTTTTCGTCCGCAAACAACACGGGCTGCTAGCAGCCCAGTCAGGCCGGAGACCCGGGTCGGGCTCGGGCCCCCCGGTGGCCACATGGCTGCCCCCGCAGTAGTCCCAGGGGGCGCCGCCGACGCTGCGCACGCAGCGCGCCTAGCGGCACATGGTCGTGATGCCGTCGGTTGCCTCGATCGACTATGGTCCCTCGAATGACGGTCAGGCCTCGCGTCCGTCTCCTCGCGTTGGCAGTCGCCGCCCTGGCAGCGACGGGCTGCGACGGTAGCCCCGCCGCGCCCCACGTCCTCATGGACTTCGCCCGCCCGACGAGCCTGTTCGACGCGCCGTTCCCCACAGACGATCTGCTCGCCTCTGGCATGGTGGACGTCTCCGCCATTCCCAACCCCAGACACGCCGCCGCCGTCGAGCAGGTGCGCGCACTCCTCGCCGGCCGCCGCGGTTTTGCCACCACCGGCGGCGTCCTCTTCCGCGTCAGCGCGCCCCTCGACCCGACGAGCTTGCCGGACCTCGCGGGATCGGTGGCCGACGACTCGCCGGTGTTCCTCTTGGCTCTCGATGGGGCCTCCCCCGACGTCGGCCGGCGCGTCCCCCTCGAGGTCACCTTCGATCCGGACCCGGGCCTGTACGGCGCGCCCAACCTGCTCACGCTCCTGCCCCTGCAGGGCGTGCCGCTGCGCGCCGGCGAGCGGTATGCCGCGGTGGTCACCACCGACGTCCGCAGCGTCGATGGAACGCACCTCGCCGCCGCGCCGCCCGCCGCGCTCCGCACCTACCCTGGCGCCACCGACGCCCTCTCCGCCCTCGGCGTGGACCCTGGGACCCTCGCCGGCCTCGCCGTCTTCACCACCGAGGACCCCACGGCCGAGCTCGCCACCGTGCGTGCCGCCGCCCTCGCGCGCCCGCTGCCGGCGCCCGATACCGCCTTTGCCCGTACCGATCTCTTCCCGGACTTCTGCGTCTACCACGCGACCATTCCCATGCCCGACTGGCAGTCCGGCACCCCGCCGTACTCGATGGAGGGTGGGGAGTGGACGTTCGACGCCTCGGGCGCGCCCGTCTTCCAGCGCACCGAAGAGGCCAACCTGGTCGTCACCGTGCCGCGTACGGCCATGCCGGCGGCCGGGTATCCCCTGGTCGTCTTCGTGCGGACCGGCGGGGGTGGCGACCGACCTCTCGTGGACCGCGGGCAGCAAGCCATGGAGGGAGGGCCGGCCATCGAGCCCGGCGAAGGCCCGGCCCGCTACTTCGCCCGCGCCGGGTTCGCGGGCCTCGAGGTCGACGGCCCCCTCGGTGGTCTACGCAACACCACCGGCGGTGACGAACAGTTCCTGATCTTCAACGTGGATAACCTGGGCGCCCTGCGCGACAACGTCCGCGAGTCCGCCGTGGAGCTCGACGTGATCGCCCACGTGGCCGCTGGCCTCCACCTCGACGCCAGCGACTGCCCGCCCCTCGCCGGCGGCACCGGCTCCAGAGACGTCCACTTCGACGCCGATCACTTCGCCCTCATGGGGCACTCCACGGGTGCGACCATCGCGCAGCCGGCGGTCGCCTTCGAGCCCCTCTACGGCGCCCTGATCCTGTCGGGCGCCGGCGGGAGCTTCATCGAGAACATCCTCTACAAGCAGAGGCCCTTGGCCCCGCTGCCCGTGATCGCGCTCCTGCTCCGGGAGCCGACGGTGGCCCACGACGACCCCATGCTCACGTTCGCGCAGTGGGCCCTCGAGCCCGGGGACCCGCCGGTCTACGACCGCTGGCTCGTGCGCGAGCCCGGAGCCGACGCCGCGCCGCGCCAGGTGCTCATGGAGCAGGGGATCGTCGACGACTACATCCTGCCCCGCATCGCCAACGCCGCCAGCCTGTCCATCGGCCTCGACCTCGCCGGCACCGAGCTCGACACCGAGAGCGACCCGCGCCTCGACGGGCAACAGCCCCTCGGCCCGCTCCTGTCATTGGTAGGGCGCCACACACTGTCTCTTCCCGTCTCGGGCAACGTGAACACCGAGAGCGGCCCCGTCACCGCCGTCGTGGTCCAGCACATGGAGGACGGCATCGAGGACGGCCACGAAGTGGTCTTCCAGACCGACGCACCCAAGCACCAGTACCAGTGCTTCCTCTCGAGCTGGCTCGCCGGCGCCGCCTCGGTCCCCCCCGACGCCTCCCGCGACGCCCCCTGCCCGTGAGCTCGACGCATCGCGGGCGGCAATCTGGAGCGGTCGGCGCGCTCGATCGAGACCCAGGCGGCCTCGACAGTCGGGACAGCCGCGGGGCATGTCATCGACCGGGGTGTTGCGGTCGACGGGCGAGACCCCTACGGCGATACGCCGCTGCACCTTGCAGTCTCTGCGCACGCGCCAGGCGCCGTTCTCGAGATCTTGCTCGACCGGGGCGCCGACCCGAGCGCGGTGGATCGCTGGGGACGTGCGCCGCTCGATGTCTGCACCGGAACGAGGGCGGAGCCAGAAGCGAATGACGAGGGGGCGGGCGGTGTACACTGGGAGTCGTGGATCACACAATCTCCCGGCCCGGGCGCGGGCATGAGGAACGCATTCCCGGCCCCGTCGTGCATCGGATCGCATCGGTCGTTCTCGTGCTCTCCCTGACTTTGCCGGCCGCCGCGCATGCGCAACCCCGGATCGAATCCCACGATCGCCGCACAGATCGCCGATGGGCTGCCTCCGACCTACCTCGCAGGTCGGCTCGGACGGGCGCCAGGATATGCACCTGTCGTCATCGAGATGGCCCAGTCTCCAGGCTCCGCTTCGGTCCCGGCGCTCGAGTCCCACGGCGTGCGCGTCACGCGGATCGAACAGCGACCACTGGTCATCGAGCGGTTCGTCGCGGCCGAGGTCGACACGTCTGCCCTCGCCGCGCTGCGGAACATGCGCTCGGTCGTCGCCGTTCGTCGCGCGCCTCCGCTCGGCCTGCCCCCCCTGGACCGGTCCCGCGTCTTGAGCGGTCTGACCGGGCTCGGTCTGCTCGACGGGAGCCACGAAGGCCTCACGGGCAAGGGCGTCGTCATCGGGGACGTGGACACCATGGTCGACGTGTTCCATCCGGCCTTCTTCTTCGCCGACGGCGGCTGGTACTCGTGGATCGACGTCGACGGGGACGGGGTGTTCACTCCGGGCGTCGACGCCGTCGACCTCGATGGGAATGGGGAGGCCGAGCCCGGCGAGACCGGCATGCTGCTTCGAGCGCGGCCCGTCGACATCACTTCGCTAGCCGAAGCGACGGGCCCTCGTCGCTCCGGCTTCGATCCGAGCCTCGATTGGATCTACCTCGACGACAACGGCAATGGCCGCCGTGACTACGGACCGACCAACGGCTTCGACGATTCGACGCCGGCCTTCGGCGAGCCGCTCTTCGTGCCCGACGACGTGAACGGGAATGGAAAGCTCGATCCGGAAGAACGCCTCGTCCGACTTTCGACGAGCAAGTTCCGGCAGATCTACGTCGCGGTCGACGGCCCTTCCACGTTCTCTCACGTCTATCGGCGGGGTGACGATCTCACCACCGTTCAGGCCGACTACACCGGTGGCGCCTATGGTTACGCCGACGGCCTTCATGCCACGGGCGTTCTCGGGATCGCCGCCGGAGGGGTTGCACTACCGAGCCGTCGATGGAGGGGGTTCGCGCCGGATGCGGAGATCGTGCTCGGCTTCGGCGTCACCCGCGCGTTCACCGATCCGGTGATGTGGGTGCTCGAGCAACACCCGGACATCATGCTGCACGAAGCCGCCCTTTGGACGGGCACCCCGCTCGACGGATCCGATGCGTGGTCTCAGATCATCGACTCGAGCTCGACCGACATGGACATCGCGAACGCCTGTCCGGTGGGCAACATCGGCGGCGCGCGCAAGCACGCGGTCGTCGACGTCCCGCCCGAAGGCGCGGCGTTCCCCGTGGAGGTCCCGGATTCCACACGGATGGTCGAGGTGACGTTTCAGTCGACCTCCGGAGGGCCCCTCCTCGTTCAGATGCAGGAGCCCGGCGGTGCGACGCATGCCCTGCCCGACGACGGCCCAACGGGCATGCTGTCGGGCGGCGCCGGATACTTCGCCGTCGATACCCAGATCACCGACCGCGGGACCGCGGTGATCAGCGTCGATTTGTGGGCGGACGACGCCTTCACGCAGCCGATCCCCAGCGGAGAGTGGCGATTCGTCGTCGACGGCGTTTCGAGCACGCGAACGGTTCACGGCTTCGTGAGCGACAGCGAGTCGGGCTTCGCCCTCGGCGCGGCCTTTCCATCGTCCATCGCGGCCGACGCCAACACCGTGGCTCTGCCGTCCGTCGCGGACGACTGCATCTCGGTCGGTGCGACCCCGGCGCACGTCGAGTCCGAAGGCGAGGTCTACAGCGGTGGGGGCCCCGAAGCGCTCGGCGAGGTTCGGGCCTACTCCGCCCGCGGACCGCGCATCGACGGCGCATCGGTGCTCGACGTCACGGCGCCGGACAATCCGTGGACGCCGCTGCCCGCGGGCGACATCTACCCCGGGTTCGACCCGGGCGCCTTCGTCGCGGAGCCGGCCTCCTACTTCGTTTTCGGGGGGACCTCCGGGGCGGGGGCGCACCTCGCCGGGGCGACGGCACTGCTCGCCCAGGTGGGCATCCGCGGTCTCGCCGCTCGCCAGGCCTTGCGGGACGGGGCCGTCGCCGATGGGGCGACGGGAGAGGTTCCGAACAGCGACTACGGCTACGGGCGGCTGGACGTCGCGGGTGCGCTCGGCATCGACGGTCATGGAAGGGCGCCGTCGATCACACTTCGAGCCGAGCCCGCCGAAGCACGGGCCGGGGAGGAGGTGCGGCTCGTCGCCGAAGCCGCCGACGCCGACGACGCGGCCTCGAGCCTCGAGCTGCGCTGGGACGACGGCTACGACGGCTCGTGGGACACGCCCTATGGGGCGTCGACGGCACGTTTGCTCACACAGGGGGATGTCCCCCTCCGCGCGAAGGTGCGCGTGCGCGACCCGGAGGGGCACGTGGCGGAGGCGGCCGTCCTGGTCCCGATCCCGCCCCCGAATGTGCAGGACGGTGGCGTCTCCGAGGACGGTGTCGCCGCGGCGGACGGCGGCGTCGAAGAGCCCCGCGTTGCAGGCGGCGGTGGTGGTTGCGGCTGCGATGCCCCCGGGAGTGGCTCGCCCCTCTCGTCGTCCTGTGGTGTGCCGCTCGTGATGGCCATCGCCTTCGCTCGGCGTCGGTCCGCGCGACGGCGACGGCGACGGCGATGAACGACCTGCCGGACCGAGCAGGCGCCGCGGGCCCAGGTCCCGACGCAGTGGCTGGCCACGCGCGCGCCGACCGAACACCTCCCTCAGAGGGGCGCCCTTTCGTCGACACGTGCTCGGCCGCCCTTCATGGTGCTGGCGATGCGGTCGCCGACCTCCCTGTCGACCTTGCGCCAATAGTCGAAAGCGCGCCGTAGAACGGGCTCCGATACACCATTGGCGAGGTGGCCAACAACATTGGATACGAGCCGATCGCGTTGGGCGTTGTCCATCACCTGACGCACCAGGGCACCGGCCTGGCCGAAGTCGTCGTCGTCCTCGCGGAGGGTGTAGGCAGCGTGGATGCGCTCGCCACTGGCCTCCCACTTCTCCATGTAGGCGAAGCGCTCCGGATCCGCTGCGGGGCCGCCCTTCGAATTCGGCGCGTACACCGGGTCGGAGACGTTCTCGACCCGCATCGCGCCGTCCTTGCTGTAGCTGTGGACCGGTACCTTCGGCCGATTGGCGGGGATCTGCTTGTAGTTGACCCCGAGGCGGGCACGGTGGGCGTCCGCGTAGGCGAAGAGACGGGCGAGCAACATCTTGTCCGGGCTGACGCCGATCCCTGGCACGAGGTTGTTCGGTTCGAACGCGGCTTGCTCGATCTCGGTGTGGAAGTCGGTCGGGTTCCGAGTCAAGGTGAGTCGGCCCACCTCGTGCAGCGGGTAGTCGCGGTGCGGCCACGCCTTGGTCAAGTCGAAGGGGTTGAACCGGTAGGTCCTGGCGTCCTCGAAGGGCATGATCTGCATCTTCAGCGTCCAGCTCGGGTGATCACCGCGTTTGATCGCCTCGAAGAGGTCGCGCCGATGGTAGTCCGCATCGATGCCGGCCATCCGGTCGGCCTCCTCCTGCATGAGACACGCGATGCCCTGGTCGGTCTTGAAGTGGTACTTCACCCAGAAGCGTTCCCCCTTCGCGTTGACCCACATATACGTGTGGCTCGAGTAGCCGTTCATGTGGCGCCAGGTCTTCGGAATGCCGCGGTCGCCCATCAGCCACGTGACCTGGTGGGCCGACTCGGGTGACAGGGTCCAGAAGTCCCACTGCATGTCGTGGTCGCGCAACCCGTTGTCCGCACGACGCTTCTGGGAGCGGATGAAGTGCTGGAACTTCATCGGGTCGCGCACGAAGAACACCGGCGTGTTGTTCCCCACCATGTCGTAGTTGCCCTCGCTGGTGTAGAGCTTCACCGCGAAGCCGCGTGGATCACGCCAGGTGTCCGGGCTGCCGCGCTCGCCAGCGACCGTGGAGAACCGGATCAAGGTATCCGTCTTCACACCTGGCTGGAACACCTGAGCCTTGGTGTAGGCCCTGACGTCGTGGGTCACCTCGAAGTGCCCGAACGCGCCCGAGCCCTTGGCGTGGGGCTGGCGCTCCGCAATCCGCTCCCGATTGAAGTTGGCCATCTGCTCGATGAGGTAGTGGTCCTGCAGCAGGATCGGGCCGTCGGGTCCCACGGTGAGGGAGTGCTCGTCGCTCGGCACGGGAACTCCGGCATCGGTTGTCGTGGGTTTGCGGTCGTTCTTTTTCATGGGATGGCCCTTTCGCACCGTTTCCCGCCAACGTAGCCACCGCCCTGTCGACCGCCACCGGGCCCCGCTCGAGCAGGCCGGCCCGATCTGCGACGGTGCTGGGTTGCTGCACCACCGCCTCCGTGAGCCCGCGCCCAAAGTGTTCGGCGTGCCTCTTCCAGGGTGCGGCCGACAGAAAGCTGACGGTGCGCCATGGGGGACCGCCCGTCGCACCCCCACGTCGCACGATTCTTCTGGGCACGTCGCTTGCTCTGCTCCAACGCCGGATGGGATCCGTGGTGGCATCGCCGGCGCTCGACCAATCGCTCGGGCCGGACGTGCGGGTGCGCTTGTGGGAGCGTGCTCCGTCCGGGCCCGAGGCGGCGCCCCTCGGCGGGCACGCGGAGCTGGAGCTGAGCTGCGTCCTCGGGGGCCGCGTGGGCTACCGGATCGGGCGGTGCGAGACGTGGGCGGAGGCGGGGGACGCGTTCGTCGTGCCCTCGGCCGCATCGCACGTGACGATGTTCGACGGGAAGCTCACGGCGGTCGCGCTCTGGCTCGGGAGGGACTTCCTCGGCCAGGCGGGCGAGGCGATGGGCGTCCGGCCATCCGGGCTCCCGGGCGGCGTCCTTCGCGCCCCCGACGGCTTCACCGCCCTCGCGCGCGTGCTCGCCCGGGAGATCTCGGAGGCCGCGCCCGGTCACCACGTCGTCGCCGAAGCCCTCGTCGATGCCCTCGCCGTCCAGCTCCTCCGCCGCGGGGCGACGCCCCCGACAGCGGGCACGGCGCAGGGTGCGCCCACGCACCCCAAGGTGCGCCGCGCCCTCGACCGCATTCATGCCGAGTACGCCGAGCCCCTCACGGCGGCCGAGCTGCGCGCGCGATCGGGATGTCGCGCTTCGCGTTCAGCCGACTCTTTCGCGAGCAGGTCGGCATCCCGCCCTACCGGTACCTGCTCCAGACGCGCCTCGACCGCGCCGCCGAGCAGCTTCGGAGCGGACGGCGCTCGGTGACCGAGGTGGCCCTCTCGGTCGGCTTCGGCGACCTCGGCCGCTTCAGCCGCATGTACCGCCGCCGCTTCGGGTGCGTTCCGAGCGAGCACGCGGCCCGCGGCTGGCTGGCCCCGGCCCGCAGGCACGCGCGCTCGCGCTCGCGCTGACGTTCGGCCCGTGCGCACGAATCACCTGTCGGTCGCGCACGGAGCGCATGGCTGCTCCGTCGTGCCACTTCTACGCTCCCTCACCATGACCCTCTCGACACGATGCCTGATCACCCTGGTCGTCGGCGTGGCCCTGCCCGCGGTCGGCTGCGGCACGAGCGGCCACGCCACCGCACCGGACGGGGGCGGAGGTGACGGCGGTGCCATGGTGGGAGACGGCGGCGCGATGAGCGATAGGGGGGCGCCACTCGACGATGGCGGCTCGGGTGACTCGGGCGCCGCAACCGACGCCGAGGTCGTCGGCCCGACGGTGATCTCCGCGTCCGCCGACTCGGTGCGCGAGCACGAGGGGAACATCGCCGTGGCGGGCGACGGGCGGGTCGCGGTCACGTGGCTCGTGGAGGGACCCGGCGTGATCGGCGTCGACTACCGCATCTCCCTCGACCGCGGCGCGACCTGGGGGGACGCCGCGGCGCTCCCCGTTCCGTCCGACAACAACATCGCCGCGAACGCGTCGCTCTGGGCCCGTGACGACGGCACGATCCTCGTGACCTGGGCCAGCGAGACGGTCGGCCCGGCGGGCACCCGCTCGAACGTGCGCGTCTGGATGGCCTCGTCGGCGCCGGGGGAGACGACCTTCGGGTCGCCGGCGCTCGTGACCGAGCCGGGCTCGACGCTCGGCGTGGACTTGCCGGACCTGATCGGCCTCGACGACGGGAGCACGCTCGTCACCTACACGAGCTACGCCTCGCCGACCGGCAGCAGCGAGGTGCTCGCGGCGCGGAGCACGGACGGCACGACCTGGGAGCGTACGAACGCGACCATGGGCGACGGGCCCGGCACCTATGGGTTCGCGCGCACCTGCGCCGCAGGGGAGCGTGCCTACCTCGTGTACACGGACTTCGCGACCGGGATCTTCCTGCGTTCGAGCGACGACGGGGGCGCCACCTGGACCCATCCTCGTCTCACGGTCCAGGCACCCGCAGTGACCGACTACTTCCCGGCCCTCGGCGCCGGCTGCGTCGCGCGCGGCGACGAGGTCTGGGTGATGTACGCGCGAACGATGGACTACGCGATCGACCAGAGGACCCAGCAGCCGCTCTACTCCCACATCGAGGTCGCCCACTCTCCGGATCGCGGTGCGACGATCGACGCGACCTACTCGGTGGCCGACCCGGCTTCGGGCGCGGCGTTCCTGGCGCCGACCATGGCCCTGGGCGCCGACGGAACCCTGAGCGTCGCCTACTATGCGGGCACCGGCGACGGGGACACGGCGGGCTCCTTCCGCTACGCCCTCTCCCGCGACGGCGGGCGGACCTTCGCGCCGAGCACCGCGATCGACACGCCCCTCGCCTTCGGCAGGTCGCGTACATCGACGGTCTGGCCCGGCGACTACGTCGGCCTCGCGATCGGGGTGGACAACGCCCTGTACGCTGCCTTCTGCGAGACGGGCACGAGCGCGGCCCACGTCGCCTTCTATCGCGCCGATGCGCCGTGATCGCGTCCGAGATCGACACGCCCAGACCGAGGAGGTCATCAGAAGGCTCTCGCTACGGCAGCCTCGCTGCCCACGGCGGGCCCCCCGGGCTCGCTGCTGCCGCAGGCAGGATCGCCAGGCACCGTCCGCGTCTCGGAAGCGTCGAGGTCCAGTCTTTTGCCCGAGCGCCCGGTGTGAAAGAGTGTGCGCCATGGGCGCGGGGATCGAGGATGCCGTCAAGCGGATCCACGCCGGCAATCGCCGGGCGCTCTCGCGCGCGATCACCACGCTCGAGAGCCAGGGTCCCGAGGCCGACGCGCTCTTCGATGCGCTCTTCGGGCTCGGGCGCGGCGCGCACGTCGTGGGGATCACGGGAGCGCCAGGCTCCGGCAAGTCGTCGCTCGTGGCCGAGCTCGTGACCCGCTATCGGTCGGCGCCCGAGCCGCGACGGGTCGGTGTGGTGGCAGTGGATCCTTCGAGCCCCTTCTCCGGCGGTGCCATCCTCGGCGATCGATTGCGGCTGCGTCAGAGCGCGCCGGACCCTGGCGTCTTCTACCGATCGATGGCGTCGCGCGGATCGTTGGGCGGGCTCGCGCGGGCGACATGGCGCGTCGTCCACGCCCTCGACGCGGCGGGGTACGATCCGATCCTGGTGGAGACCGTCGGGGCCGGGCAGGCCGAGGTGGAGATCATGCGGGTTGCCCACACGACCATCGTCGTGGACGTCCCCGGCATGGGCGACGAGATGCAGGCCCTCAAGGCCGGGATTCTCGAGATCGGGCAGATCTTCGTCGTCAACAAGGCCGATCGTCCCGGCGCCGATCGAGCAGTCCGGAACCTCGAGGACGTGCTCGCGCTCTCTCCGCCGAGCGACGAGCCACGGCCTCCTGTGCTCGAGACCATCGCTCGCGATGGAGAGGGAGTCGCGCAGCTGCTCGAGGCCATCGACGCGCACCGCGAGCACTTGGATCGCACGGGCGCTCGACGGCGCATGGATCGTCAGCGCGTGGCGCACGAGATGGAGCTGTTGCTCCGCGACGCGCTCTTCGAGAGATGGGCTCTCGGGCCGGGGCACCGGGAAGCGCTCGACCAGATCCTCGAGGCACTCGAGGCGCGCGAAACTTCGCCGCGCCGCGCGATTGCGCGGCTCCTCGGGGGTGATTGACCGCGTGTAGGGGGCGGCTATGATGACGCCCCGATGTTCGACGACAAGACGCTGACGCAAGCGCAGCAGGCCCAACGAGAGTGGGAGCGTGAGTACGCGAAGCTGGTGGAGCGCTTCGGCGACGCCGCCCCGGTGAGGGCCCGAGAGCCTCGGTCCCACTCGGGGCTACCGCTCAAGAACGCGTACTTCCCGAGCGACGTGGAGGGGCTCGACTATGCCCGGATCGGCGCCCCCGGGGCGTTTCCCTTCACGCGAGGAAATCTCGCCGCCCAGTACCAGCTCATGCATTGGGCCAACCAGCCCGTGATCGGCTACGGGCTGCCCGAGCACACGCGGCAGCGCATGGACCTGTTGGCCAAAGAGGGAATGGTCGGGTACTTCGGAAAGCCCTTCTACAACCTCGTGTACGACCTCGTGTCGCACGAGGGGCTCGATCCCGATCATCCGGCCGCACGCGGACGGGTCGGCCAATGCGGCATGGCCGTCTACTCGGTCGCCGACATGGAGCGGCTCTTCGACGGCCTGGACCTCCGCAACATCAACGTAGTCCACATCACATACTATCAGGTGATTCCGGCGCTCGCCCAGTACATCGCCTACGCCGAGAAGCACGACGTGCCGCCCTCAGAATCTTCGAGGCAACTCGATGAACTGGTACCACCAGTCGGCCTACGTGGGCATGAGCGCGTTTCCACCCGAGCAGGGCCTCAAGCTGGCGGTGGAGCTCATCTCGTATTGCACCGAGCACATGCCGCGGTGGAACACGACGAACTTCTTCGCGTACGGCGTCGAGGAAGCGGGCGGCACCGCCGTGCAGGAGATCGCGCTCATGCTGGCCTACGGCATCGAGCTCGTCGGCGCGTGCCAGAAGGCGGGCCTCTCGCCCGACGACGTTCTTCCGCGCTTCGGCTTTCAGTGTGCGCAGGCCAACGACTTCTTCGAGGAGATCGCGAAGATCCGCGCGCTCCGTCGGATGTGGGCCGAGACGATGCACGGGCGCTTCGGTGCGAAGGATCCGCGTTCGATGCACGTGCGCATCCATACACATACCTCCGGGGCGTGTCTCACGGCGCAGCAGCCGATCGTGAACCTCATCCGCACCACCCTCCACACGCTCGGCGCAGCCCTCTCGGGCACGCAGGCCATGGAGGTCTCTTCCTACGACGAGGCCCTCTCGATTCCCTCCGAGGAGGCGGCGACATTGGCGCTCCGCGTACAGCAGGTGATCCAGGAGGAGTCCAACGTCACGGCGGTGTCCGATCCCCTCGCCGGATCGTATTTCGTGGAGGCACTCACCGACGGGGTGATGAAGGCCGCTCTTTCGATCGTGGACGAGGTCGAGAAGCAGGGCGGCTATGTCGCCGCGCAGACGAAGGGATGGATCCGCCGCGAAGTCGAGCGGAACGCAGCGACCTGGCGCGAGATGGTCAACCGTGGCGAGCGACGGGTGGTTGGCCTCAACTGCTACGTCACGGAGGAATCGCGACAGCAGGAGCTCTTCCGGGTGGACGACGAGGTGGAGCGCATCGCCATCGATCGCGTCGTCAAGCACCGCGAGCGGCGAGATGCGGACCGCTTCGAGACCGCGATGAAAGCGCTCCATGCCGCGGCAGCGGACTTCGCGCGGAAGGACGTCGCCGCGCTCGGCGACCATCAGCTCATGGACGCGTCCATCGAGGCGGCGCGTGCGGGCGCCACCACGGGAGAGATGATGGGCGTCCTCAAGCAGACCCTCGGGTGGGGCGCACCCCACGAGTTCTAGACGCTAGAGGCGCACATGCAACGTCCGATCAAGGTGCTTCTCGCCAAGCCCACCCACGATTGCCACGACCGCGGAGTCCGATATCTCGCACGCAAGATGCGTGATGCCGGGTTCGAGGTCATTTTCGCCAGCTTCCTCCTTCCCGAGGAGGTGGTGGATACGGCTGTCCAAGAGGATGTGGATGCCATCGGCATCTCGTGCTCGGCGGGTGGGCACATGCCCATCTTCGAGAGCGTGATGAAGGGCCTCGAAGCAGAGGGAATGGGCGAGGTCCTCGTGCTCGGCGGCGGCGTGATCCCCGCGAGCGACCGCGAGCGCCTCCTCACGATGGGCTGCGTCGAGGTCTTCGGTCCGGGCTCCACGGCCGAGGCGGCCATCGAGCTGCTCCAGAGCCGCCTGCACCAGCCGGCTTGAGCTTCAGCTGCATACGCTCGAGCTCGTCGCACGGGATGTGGGACGGGCGCGGGAGCGTCTTGCGCCGACACCTGCGCACGCTCGGGACAGGCCCCGTGGCGACCGGGCTCACCACCGACGGTCGTGGGTGGCCAGTCGAACCGCCCGCCCGAGGGGGGGCGACTCCTCGTGATCTTTGGGAAAATCCAGGCCCTCGGGTTGGCAAGGTCCGTGCAGACCGTGCGCTCCCATGCGCTCTCTACTCGTCGTTCTACTGGTCTCCGGGTGTGCTGCCGCCCGTGCCCCTGCGCCATCGCTCGATCAGGGCCTGCAGGTCGTCGACGACGGCAAGGCGGACAACTTCTACTCGACGACTGCGCGGGAGTACACGGTCGAGGGCGACACGACCGTCACGCTCGAGGCGGACCTGGCGGGCGCGACCGACGACGCGAAGCTCGCCCGCGCGCGGGAGCTCGCCAACCTGAAGAACGTCGTGATCGGGTGGTTCCTGAACATCTACCTGCAGGACAAGGAGAGCCAGGACGCGAATCACACCGCGCTGCCCGGCTACCACGCCATGGTGCGCGACGGTGGGTGGTCGGTCGACTCGCTGACCGCCGAGAGCGACCTCGAGTATCGCTACCACTTCAAGCTACAGGTCGCCGGCGAAACGAATCTGCTCGACGCGCTCGGCTCGCCGACGTTCGAGCTCGCGATCGGGAAGATCTCGAACGCCGACATGGCGCGGCTCGATCCCGAGCACGAGTGGTTCCGCGACCCGCAGTGGGACTCCGCGAGCTACGACCCCGCGCACTTCCAGCCCGACAAGCTCGAGAAGCTGACCCTCTCCTTCGCCGCCCAGCCGCAGTCGAGCGACGCCTACATCGACTACAACCGCCTGTTCGCCGACGGCGAGCTCACGGTCGGCGTCCACTTCGGCTGGGACTACTGGGACCGCTACGACATCAAGAACTCGCAGCGCTTCTACGAGTGGCTGATGTCGAACGGGTTCGCGTCGCCCGCAAGCGACTACGCACACTACGACGCCGATACCAACGGCCCGCTGACCAAGACCGTCCACGCCGGTGGGCGCGACGTGAACGTGAAGGTGTGGGTGTTCCATCCGGGGCAGCCCGGCGTGGCACCGGGGCCCGACCCCGACACCGATCAGGGCGGCGACCAGCTGAACGCGGACATGTACGAGTCGCTGCGCAGCCGTGACGTCGTCGTCTTCGACGGTCACAGCGGCAACTACTACGGCTTCGCACTGGCCAACTGGCGCATGACCTCCCACGGAGCCATCGACTACCCGCAGATCGCGTCGGCCGAGATGCCGCACGACTACCAGATCGTGCTCGCCAACGGCTGCCAGACCTACTCGATCGGCGAAGCCTTCTGGGCCAACCCCCAAAAGGCCGACAAGAGCAGCCTCAACATCATCACCACGACCACCTTCTCCGACGCATCGACGCCGGACGAGGTGGAGAAGCTGATGGACGCGCTCTTCGTCCATCCGGCGAAGTCGTGGAACGAGGTGCTGACCGACCAGAACGGCTCCTGGGGCATCGGCGCGATGTACGGCGTGCACGGGTTGGACGCCAACCCGAGGCTGCATCCGTTCTCCGACCTGTCATTCGAGGGCAAGAGCTGCGCCGCGGACGCCGACTGCGGCGCCGAGGGCAACCGCTGCGTGCACGAGGGCTCGTCTGCAGGGATCTGCGCCGCCATCTGCCTCGACTCGAGCGGCTGCCCCGACGGAACGACCTGCAAGGCGCTCGCGTCCGGCACCTCGATTGTCGCGCGGGCCTGCATTCCGACGAACTAACGTTGGCTCACGGCATGGACGACGCGAGCGGCACGCCCATCCCCATGCCGTGAGTCGGGCCGTACGTCAGGCGCGCTTGCGGCGACGCAGCCAGATGGCGAGTGCGACGCCGAGCAGGGCCAGCGTCCCTGGGCGGTGGAACGGCGCGCCCGCCCCGACCGCCGCGCACGACGAGCAGCCTGAGCCGCCGCCGCCGGAGCTGCCGCCGTCGACGGCGACCATTCCGCCGTCGCCTCCCATGCTTCCGGCGTCGCTGGAGACACCAGCGTCGATCGGGATCGACACGGCCGTCACGCCGAGCGTCACGTCGCTAGGATCGTAGCTCACGGTCAGGGTCACGCCGTCCGGCTGGTTCACCGTCGGGAAGGTGCCCGCGACCACGTCGGCCCCGCCCGACGTCAGCACCTCGTAGGTGTCGCCGACATTCGGGACGTAGTCGCCGAGGCGCGACACGGCCAGGGTGCCCGCCAGTGTCGCGTCGCCACCCACCGCCAGCACGTCGAAGTTCGTCCCGGCGTGGGTGCCGCCGAGCCCGACCCCCAAGGTGCCCGTGTCGCTCTGCACGTAGGTCTGGGTGATGGACAGGGTGCCGGCGGCGCTCGAGCTTCCGGGCGCGACCGTCCCCTCGCTGGTCACGTCCGCGTCGATCGTTCCGGCGCCCGACAGGGTTCCGCCCTGGATGTCGAAGGGGTAGAAGTCGGGCGGCATCGCCCCGTCGCTCGTCGACGCGTCGCCGCCCGAAAGCGTCGTCGTGCCGGCGGTCTGGGTGTAGCCATAGAAGCCGAAGAGGGTCGTGCCGCTCTGCATGGTGAACGTGCCCGCGTTGGTCGTCGCCACATCCATGTCCAGCGTGTTCGACGCGCCGGGATCGGCGGTGAACGTCCCCGTGTTGGCGAACGTGGCGTCGGTGTTGTGGGTGAACGTCCCCGCCGTCTGGGCGGTCCAGGTGCCGCTGTTGACGAGCGTCCCGCCCTCGATCTCCAGCGTGTCGCCCGTCCAGGTGGTCGTGCCGGCGAAGGTCAACGAGCCGTCCGACGCGATGTTGAAGGTGGTCGTCGTCGGGTTCGCGGTGAATGCCACGTTTCCGTCGGCCGCGAAGGTGATCGAGTCCATCGAGTCGGCGACGATGGCGGCACCGTCGATCTGCACCGTCCCGGGGCCTCCCAGCGTGCCGCTCCCGTTGAGCGTGGCGGACGTAGCGAGCGTCGCGTTCGTGCCGAGCTCCAGGGTGGCGCCGGTGGCGACGGTGCTCGCGCCCATGAGCGCCACCTCGGAGTCCACGAGCACCGATCCCTCGATGGTCGAGCCCGCCTCGAGCACGTGCGGTCCGATGCTCGAGCCCGGCTGCACCTCGATGGTCCCGCTCGCTCCGTTCATCGTGCCGTAGTTGTGCAGTGACCAATCGTTGAACGTGAGCGCCCCCGAACCGCTGTCCTTGGTGAACGTGCCGCGGTTGTCGAAGGCGGCATCGGTGCTCCCCCCGTCCAGGCTGTAGTTGGCGGACAGGTCGCCCGACGCGGTGAACGTCCCCTCGTTGATGAAGTCCGCCGCCGCGGTACCGCCGAAGTCGCCCCCGTCCCACGTGATCGTGGCCTGGCTGTCGATGGTGCCGTCGCGCATGTTCTTCAGGCCCGACCCGGTCATGTGCACGGCGAGGGTGCTGTTCCAGCTCCAGGGGGCGGAAGGAATGCCCGCCTCGAAGGAGCCCCCCCGCCACTCGATCGTCCCGGCGCCGGCGACCGTGGCGCCGTTGCCGATGACGTCGGCGCCCAGGTCGAAGGCGAGCTTCGTCCCACTGCCGACCGTCGTCGTGCCGCTCACGGAGACGAGCGACTCCGGGCTCGCGGTGTCGTACAAGAACATCGGCTCGTCGAAGAGCAACGTCCCGTCGCCCGTGATCTGACCGCCGTCGTCGAGGGAGTGCTGCGTGTTGCTCGCCTGCCGCCACTCGAGGGTGCCACCGCCCGTGAAGTCGACCGTGCCCGAGTTGTGGAAGCCCCACATCCCATCCGGGTTGTTGGTCGTCCCGCCGCCGGCGACGACGAACATGCCCGTGTTGAAGAAGTCGCACGTGTTGAGCCCGCTCCCGTAGCGGAAGGCGGTCGCTCCGGTGGTGACGGTGAACGTGCCGCTGTTGCGGAAGATGGCCTCGGAGTCGCCGTGAAGCTCACCGGACACGAACGCGAAGCTGCCGGCGTTGTCGATCTCGGCGCCTCCCATCTCGACGCTTCCGCTCAGCGTCGTGGTCACGCCCGGTGCGAGAGTCACGACCTCCGTCGAGAACCCGCCGCCGCTCCAGGTGAAGGAGCCGCTCGAAACGCCGATCGTGCCGTCGGTGAGGAAGGCGCGTCCCGTTATCGTCAGCCCCGAGAGCCCGGAGGCCGAGGCGCCGGTGATGTAGATGTCGGCCGAGGCCGGTCCATTGACCGTCACGGTGTCCCCCGAGCCGGGGAGGCTCATGGGCGACCAGTTGGTGGCGTCGCTCCAGGCGCCGCCGCAGGGGCTGGGCGGGCCGCAGCTCGCGGGGCCGACCCAGGTGTAGTCGGCGGCGAATGCGGCGCTCGGGGCGGCGAGCACCAAGACAGCGGACGAGAGGATGAAGAAAGGTAGGAGAGCCTGCTTCATGGAACATCCTGGGGTACGTGAGGGACAGTACGGGCCGGACTATGCGCACGTGAATTGGCGGGAGGCAATATGGCGCGGCCACTCGGGGGGCGGGGCCCGGATCCGTCGGGTCCGGTGCGGGCGTGACCAGGGCAGGCAGCGACCTGCCGTCGCGTCACTCGGTGCCGAGCGTGGTAGCGTCGAGGGGTGCTCCGCAGGTGTTGGCTTCTGTTCGTGCTCGCTGCGTGCCGCGCTCCTCTGCCGTCGGCGGGCCCGCCGCCCCGACCGAGCGGCCCGGTGCGGCTGGTCGTGGCGGGTGCGGGCGACGTTCCGCCGCTGGTGACCGCGGCGCTCGCGGAGGCGTCCCGCAATCGTCGGCGCCTGTTGGTCTACGTCGGGGCGTCGTGGTGCGAGCCGTGCCAGGCGTTCCACGCGGCGGCCGCGCGCGGCGACCTCGACGCGACCCTGCCCGGCCTCACCCTGCTCGAGTTCGACGCCGACCACGACACTCCGCGCCTCGCCGCCGCGGGCTACGCCTTCAAGCTCATCCCCTTGTTTGCGGTGCCTGGACCGGATGGTCGCGCCTCTGGACGCGCCACCTCGGGTGCGTACAAGGGCGGCGACTACATCGCCCAGCTCGCGCCGCGCGTCCAGGCGCTGCTTCGGCTGGCTCCGGCGACGACGGCCAAGCCGAAGTAGCTCGGGTTCATCGACGAGCGGGAAGGACGACGGCGATGCGATTGTCCAATGCATGACGCGGGGATGTCCGGACGCCGAACGCGCACCCGCCAGGGCCGTGGACCCGTTGCCAACCGAGGTGGCCCAGGACATCGTGCAGAGATGGGCGGCTGCTCGAGTGTCCTCGTTGGACGTTTGCTCCTCGTGTTTGCTGCGGCGACGGTGGTTGCCTGCGGTTCGCGTCAGGCGGGCGCAGGTGGGGCAGCGGACGGAGATCGCGATGGCGACCACATCATCGACCGTTGCGATCGGTGCCCCGACCGACCCGAGACGTACAATCTCACCGAGGACGAGGACGGCTGCCCGGAGCGCGTTGTCGTCGAGACCTCACGACACGCGAGCGTTCGGACGGTCTACTTCCCGCGGAATGGCGCTGCGCCGAGTCGCCAGATCGCCGACGCCCTGGGCTTCATCGCATCCGAGCTTCGAGCTCAGGAGGCGGAGTCCATCGCCTGCATCGGAGAAGCGTCCGGAGACGAAGCCGACGCGGTCACCCTTTCGCAGGCACGCGCGGAAATGGTCTGCCGAGATCTTCGAATCCGCGGAGCCGCTCGGAAGGCGGAGGCGCACGGCCTGGGCGCGCGTGGGGCCGCGCACGACACGCGTGATCCGGACCACAGACGAGTCGTGACCGTGGTGCAGCTCTCCGCGCGTCTGCGCGAACAGTGGTATGCCCCGCTCTACGTGTTCGGTCGTTGGGACCGCGATCACGTGGAGGTCGTGGACCGTCTGACCGGCTCGCCCCCCTCCGGTCCCGCCCGCTGTCCGCGCGCACGGCGGACGGTTCCCCCGGGTCCCCCCCGGCGGGCACCTTGAGGAAGTGGCCCCCGAGGCGACAGCACCCCAGCGTGCTTGTATCGTATGCCCATGGGTTCCCACTTGAACGCATATGTGGAGCACCTCCCGCACGGGCTCGAGTCCTATCCGGGCTTCCTGCAGAAGGCCTCCGTCTACCGCTCGTTGCTGGAGAGCCTGGACCGTCGACAGCTTGGGCCCGACACGCTTCCCGACGCTGTCAGGCAGTTGATCGTAGCCCCTCCCCCGGCGTCGACCTGGATTCCCGAGGCGCACGCCACGGCGTTCTACGTCGCCATGGCGGATCAGTGCTTCGACTCGGACGAGGCCTACATCGCGCACTGGCTGAAGGTGAACCGGTCCCTTCTGTCGAGCCCGATCTATCGTTTCCTCATGGCCGTGGCGAGCCCGGTCCAGGTCATAAAGGGCGGAGCCCGCCGCTGGGGTGCCCTCCACAAGGGCGTCACCCTTCGTATCGCCGTCGACGGCAAGAGCGCCACCCTCCGCCTGGCGTTTCCCGAGAACCTGCTCGATCGCTTCGTCTGCACCGCCTACGCGACGGCATTTCAGGCGGCGCTGGAGCTGTCCGGTGGAAAGGGCAGCTCGTGCGCGTTGCGCGCCTACGAGCCCACCCTCGCGACCTTCGAGGGGCGCTGGGACTGAGCCCTCTCCCACCGTCACGAACATCGTGCAGTCGTATCGCCCAGCCTGCCCGCTCCCGTCCGCCCACCCATCCTTCCCCCTCCACGGCCGCCGCGGCACCCGGCGCCTCCTCACAGAACCGGCTTGGCCTCCCGACCCGCCGCGCTAGACTCCCGCGCCAGGAGGGTTCGAGTGACACTGATGCGCACAGGCGGTAGGGCCTTGTCGAGAACGCGGGCCGCGGCCATTTTGGGGCTGGCGGTCCTGATCGCTGCGGGGGACCTGGCGGCGGGCCCCGCGAGAGCAGCGGCCCAGTCGCTGATCCCAGGTCCGAGCGATCCGGGCTACGACGCGACCCTCGACCAGCTTGCCGACGCCTACGATCGACAGATCCACGGGCTGCTCACGACCGAGTACGGCCTCACCCTCACGGCCATCGTCAACGACCCGACCCATCGCGCGATGATCGACGACTTCATCGCGTCGGGGCAGCGGGACTTCCTGGCGGAGAGCGGCCATCACCCCTACGAGGTGATCGACGAGTACGGCGAGCAGGGTGACCTCGGCATGTTCGGCGGGGTCACTGCCGGAGGCGACGCGTTCCGCTACGCGGTGCTACGCAACGAGGGCGCACCCGCGGCTCAGGTCGACGAGGCGCGCACGGCACTGCTCGCCGCCATGGACGGTCTGCACTGGCAGATGGAGGTGACCGGGACGCCCGGTGTCCTCGCCCGCGGCATCGAGCGCATCACGCCGGCTGCCGGAGACCCGCCCCTGCCCGACGCGGTGCATCCGACGACGCCCCTCTTCGACGCGTCGGGCAACCCGCTGCCCGCCACGAAGGACGGCGGCGTGTGGCGCGCCGACAACTCGGGGCACCTGCCCTTCCTCGAGTGGCTCGACGACTGCTCCAAGGACCAGCTCATCGGTTGGGTCTTCGCGATCGGCGCGGTCTACGACGTGGTGGCGGGCGACCCGACGATCCCGACAGGCAAGATCGACGCGCTCGTCGGCGACGCCCGCGCCCTCGGCCAGGCGCTCATGACGCGTCACACGAACGTGGCGCTGTTTCACAACCTCGACCTGAACATCATCGATGCCGACGGCCGCCCGGCCGATTTCGGCGACCTGAACGCGGCCGTGATCTCCCCGGGCGTGGTCACGCTCGACGAGAGCTCCGCCAACGGCTTCAACGCGTGGATGGCCCTCAGCATCATCCGCACCCTCCTCTTCATCACCGGCGACGCGGACCTGCACAGCTTCTACTACACGGACCTCATCGGTACGCGGGACTACCTCAGCTGCGTCGACTCGACCCTCGGCCTCATGTATCTGGGCACGAAGACGAACTTCTCGAACGTGAACATGGCCTTCGTCGCCGCCTACGGTGTCCTGCGCTACGAGGACGACCCCACCGTGGGCACGCGGCTCAGGGAAGTGCTCACCAGTCACCTCTACGCGCCGGGCGTGGACCGGCAGCCGCAGGGGCTCGGCCAGACCTTCTTCGACGTGATCTACGCCGCGTTCCAGGCGGGGTCGCGCTCCCTCGGGGCGACGGCGATGGCGCAGGGCATCGAGACCCTGCGCGAGTTCCCGGCACCGCCCTACTGGAGCCCCGCGGTGGTCAACTGCGACGCCGGGGAGATCTCGGCCGGTAGCTGCCTCGCCATCGACGGGGCGACGCCCATCACCCTGGACTCGATGACGGGGCACAACGGTATCGTCGTGGCGACCGAGCCCCTGCCGGAGCGCCTGCGACCGCCGACCAACTTCACGTGGCGGGACGACCCCTACCAGGTCAACAGCGACGGCGGCGCCAGCAACTGGCTCAACCCCGGCGGTGGCTTCCACGCGGCCTACTGGATGGGCCGCTTCCTGAGAGACCCGGCGACACCCTTCGACAACGTCTCGCCCGGGCCGCCGCCTCCCGGCTCCCTCGACGGGGGCGTCGCTGCCGACGCGGGCAGCGGCGATGCCGGCGTGGGCGTGGATGCAGGCATGGGCGCCGGCATGGATGCAGGCATGGGCGCCGGCGTGGACGCAGGCATGGGCGCCGGCGTGGACGCAGGCATGGGCGCTGGCGTGGACGCAGGCATGGGCGCTGGCGTGGACGCAGGCACGGGCGCCGGCGTGGACGCAGGCATGGGCGCCGGCATGGACGCAGGCATGGGCGCGGGCGTGGACGCAGGCATGCGCTCGGGCGGGGGCATGGGGTGCGGCTGCAGCGCGGCCGGACGCACGGGCTCCGGCGCAGCGGGCCTGCCCCTCGCGGTGCTCCTCCTCGGCCTCCTCGGCGTCGTCACTCGGCTCGGGCGCCGTCGCCCGCAGTGAGCCCCCTGTCGTCATCCGGGATTGGGTGCTTCACCCGCGCTCGAAGGCCCGCACGAACGACCGCACCGAACGGCGGATGTCCTCTTCGCTCGTCGCCCACGAGCAGACGCTCACGCGGATGACCTTGGCCCCGTTCCACGTGGAGCCGCCCACCTAGCACTCGCGCTCCGCCTGCACCCTCTCGAGGACCCTCGCCGTCTGTTCGTCCGTTCCACAGCCGACGAGCACCTGGTTGAAGACCACGTCGTTCAGAATCCGGAACCCGGGGTGCGTCCCCAGCGCCTCGGCGAGCTGCACGGCACGCTCGTGCAGGCCGTACACTATCTGTTCGAGGCCCGAGAGCCCGAGGTGCTTGAGGGTGGCCCAGAGCTCGACGGCGCGTGCACGGCGCGACATCTCGGGCGTGTAGAGCATCCCGTCGCGCGCTTCGCTGAGCACGATGTACCCGCCGGACATGTGCAGCGCACAGGTCAGGGCTTCCGCGTCCCGGCAGCGTGCAATGCCGCTGTCGTAGGGCGTGTTCAGGGTCTTGTGGCCGTCCACGGCCCAGGAGTCGGCCTGCTCAATCCTCCGCGTCAGGTGGCGCAGGCCCTCGACCGCTCCGGCCCACATGCCGAAGGCGCCGTCGACCTGCACCCACGCCCGCGCCGCGCGGGCCCTCTCGCAGATCTCCGCGAGGGGATCGAACGCGCCGCTGTCGACGTTCCCCGCTTGTGCGATGACCAACGTGCGCTCGTCGAGGGGCGGCAGGGCGCTCGTCACCATGCGGCCCTGGTCGTCCGCGTCGACCCACTCCACGTTCGCCTTGCCGAGCCCCGTGTCGATGGAGGCCGCCCTCGTTCACGGCAGCGCCCGATGGAGGATGTGGTGGGCGACGCACCTTCCGTCCGGTAGCCGGAAGCCCTCCGGCACGGTACCAACGACGCGGAACCCGAGGGACCAGTTCAATATCGTGGTGAGCACGGGCGCCGGCCCTGCCGTCAAGCGCGAACGAGGTGCCGACCGGAAGCCGCGGCCGTGCGCGGGGTTCAGCTCGTGGGTCCGGAGTACCCGGGCAGCATGTCCGATGGGACGGGTGTCTGGTGTCCGGGGGCTTCGCTCCGCTATGGTCTCGTCCATGGGGCGGCACCCTCTCTTCCGGGTCGCGTGGATCGCGCTCGTCGCGGGCGCCGCCATGGTCGCGGACAACCCGGTGGCGCGGGCCCAGAGCCGCCTCGACAGCGTCGAACACATCTTCGGCGCGACGAACATCCACGCCGTCACGGGGCACGGTCGGCTGACGGCGGGGATCGCCGCGGACGGCACGCTCACCGTCCTCACCTGGCCGAACCCCAGCACGACCGACCAGCTCGCCTACATCACATCCAACGACCTCGCGGCTCGCTCCATGCCCCGCTTCGGCGCCCTGCCCGAGGCGGGCATCTTCCTCGGCCTCGTCGTCGCCGACGTGGGCGGTGCCACGGAGGTGACCTGGCTCCGGGACGGCGCGACCTGGCAGGCCACCCAGTCCTACGGTCCGGGCGATGGCGCGAACCCGGTGACGGTCTTCGTCTCGGACCGCCTGGGCCTGACGGTTACCCTCACCGACGCGATCGCACCCGCGCCCTCGGACGGCTCGAGCGGCCACGACGTGCTGGTCCGGCAGGTACACGTGCTGCGCGACGCAACGAGCACGGTCGCCGCCGCTTCGCTGCTGACCTACGGGAACCTCTCGCCCACGCCCGAGAACGCTCACATCCCCGAGCTGCCCGTGGCCGACTGGATCTTCGACGGGCGCAACGACTTCGCGGCGGTGTGGGACGCGGCGCACGACGTGGTGGTCCACTTCCACCCGAGCGATCAGCGCGTCCACGACAGTCTGGCGTCGGTCATCTCGCCGCCGGCCGTCGACTTCGGCCCCATCGGCCAGGCGCTCCAGGGCACGCCGACCGACGCCCAGGTTGCGAGCCTCGCGGCGCACCTGGACGACGACTACGCCCGCGGCACCTACCTGGCCCTCGGCACAATCCCCGCGCCCGAACAGCACCAGGTCGGTTTCGACGCGGGGGCCTGGTGCGATCTGGACGACACCCTCGCCGACAACCTGCTCGCCCTGCCCGACCGCTTCCCCGGCTTCACGCTGCCCATCTCGAGCGACGTGCTGAACGTGCTGCGCTGCAATCGGACCGCGCCGCCCCTGCGTCAGGCCCAGCACTGGACCTGGGACGCGGAGGACGCCCTGTCGGATGCGTCGGACGGCGTGCTGTCGGGGAGCAGCATCGCGGCCGGCGAGGTGAACGAGGCCCTGCGCACGCCCCTCACGTTCGCGAGCGCGCCGGACGGTACGGCGACGGCGGACGCGGGCGTGCTGATCGGCGCAGGCCAGACGGCCGCGGAGGCCGAGGCCGCCACCCTGTCGGTGAGCAATCCGAAGGCCGTGGTCCAGGAGGCCGACGACGCTCTCACCGCGTGGCTCGCGGCCCAGCGCTTGCCGACCGGCGGCTCCCCCGCGGCGGTGGCCGTGGCCCGGCGTGCCCTGATCAACATCCGGGTCGGCACCGCCGACAACGGCGCCATCGTCGCCTCCATCGCACGCCAGGCGCCCTACGGCCTCGACTGGCCCCGGGACGGATCGTTCTTCAACGTTCTGCTCGACGTGGCGGGCGACCACGACCTCGTCGACCGACGCGAGGATCTCTACGACCAGTGGCAGCGCAAGACGCCGGTGCGGCCCACCGTCTTCGTGGACGAGGCGCCGCCGCCCAACCCGGACGGTACGCACTCGGGCACCTACCCGGCGGGCGCCTGGGAGATGAACTACTACCCGGACGGGATGCCGGGGGGCACCTGGCGCTTCGAGATCGACGAGGCGGCCTTCGGGGTCTGGACGCTCGTGGCCCACGCGGGCTGGGTCGAGAGCACCAATCCGGCGAGCTACCTACGCTTGCACTGGGACGCCATCGAGCTCGGGGCGAACCTGCTCACGCGTTGGCGCGACCCGGTGACGCACCTACCGGCGCCGGCCCAGGAGGACGACAACCCGGACTACACCCAGGGCCTGCACGGCGCGGTGACGACCTTCGGCGCCCTCGACATGGCGTCCCGGGCCGCGCGCCTGCTCGGACAGGATGCGGATGCCGCCCGTTGGGAGCACCGCGCGGCCGAGCTCCGGGACGCCATCCTCGCTCACCTCTACGACCCGTCGGCCATGCGCTTCGTGAGCGGCGCCGACATGCCCGTGAATCCTGGGAGCGCACCGACCGGGCCGACGGCGTGGCTCGTGTGGCCCATGCGCCTGTTGCCCTGGGACGACCCGCGCGTCGACGCCCAGCTCCGGGACGACCTCGACGCGATCCGGCCAATCGTCGACCTCCAGACCGGAGGGTGGCGCCTACTTCATGAAGAACACGGTGTCGCTCGCCGTGGCGCGGGGCGACGACCCGACAATCGGTCCCGAAGTCGCTTCCATGCGCGACGCCATCGCGGACATGGCGACGAGCGGCACCGACCACTTCGGTGAAGTGATGCTGGTGGTCGGCAGCGGCGCGACGAAGCACGCCGAGCAGCGTGTCTCGACGCCGCACTTGTGGGAGGGGGCGCTCTTCTACCTGACGAGCATGGCCCTCGAGGATCCCGCCGCCTTGACGAAGTACGACGAGGTGCTGCCGCCGTCCCGGGTGCCGGCGCCCGGCGCTCTCGCCGCGGCGGGCTCGGGCGGGTGCGGATGCGTGGTGGCGGGGGGCGCCCGCGGAGGGTCGCCAGTCGCTCCCCTCGCCCTCGGCGTGGCGCTCACGCTCTTGGCCGCCACGCGACGGCGGCGCCGCTGACGGGCCCGGGCCGGGCATTGTCCCTCGCGAAGGGTCCGCGGGGGGCGGTCCAACACCAACGGTTTGCTGCGTCAGTACTTCCCCAAGGGAACGGACCTCTCCGCCGTCTCGCAAGCCCAGCTCAACCGTGTCGCACAGCGCCTTGACCAACGGCCTCGGAAGACCTTGGCCTTCAGAACTCCCCCGATACCCTCAACGCGATGTTGCGATGACCGGTTGAGCCCGCCGCCTTCTCGTCATTCGGCACCGAGCTGCCGCCCGAGCCCAGTGACGACCGTCTCGATGTCTGAAGTTCGATGCAATCTCGTGGTGCCGCCGTCGAGGCCAGCCGCATCCGACCCGACCGCCCGCAGAACGGCTTGGCCCGAGGCGTTCGCCCGTGCTTGACTCGCCCGTCCATGAAACGCTTTCGCGGTCGATGAACGGAGACCTCCGGTTGCGCCTCTTCTTGCTCTGCGGTCCCGCGTTCTCCGGGAAGTCCACCCTGGCCCGCGCGCTCGAGGCGCGCGGCGTGGCGCGCGTCTCCCTGGACGACCTGCTCCGAGCGAGGGGGCTCGAACCGGGGGAGGGCCTGGCGCCGACCGCGTGGGAGGATGCGTCGCTCCGCGCCTGCGAAACGGTCCGCCAAGAGGCGCGGCGCGGGCGTGACGTGGTGCTCGATGACACGCTCTGCTACCCGTTTCTCCGCAATCGCTACCGGAGCGTGGGCGCCGAAGTGGGCGCGACGGTCCGTCTTGTCGTGCTTCGAATCGCCGAGGGTGAGGTCCTGCGCAGGGTGCAAGAGAACGAGCGGCTCCGTGTTCGGGCCGGCCTGCGTCCCGTGGTCCTGAAGGAGCACCTGTCTTCGTTCGAGTGGCCCCGAGCCGACGAGAGGCCCCTCGAGCTGGACGCGACACGGCCCGTCGAAGAGCCTCCTCTTGGCGGTGCTTGAAGGGTGACGACCCGCCCGCGCGCGCTTGCCCTCGAGGATGGCCCGTCGTTGGGCTGCGGAACAGGAAGGGTGGGCGAGAGCGTTCCTCCCAACGACCGCTAGCCGCCTAACCACAGGCGAGGTCAGTCGGCGCAGGTCTCGGCAGTGAGGGCGCGAGACCGTGGGCAACACGCGCCCGAAGGCGCGCGTCTCCAGCCTCGGCACGTCACATTCCACGTCGATCACCTGGTGAACCTCGAAGGCGCCGTGCTCCCGCACCACCGTGCTCTCGAGCCGCGTCGCACGCCAAGGGACCCAGGCCTCACGGCCGTCGTCGCACGTGACGGGCGCATATGACCGCATGAAGTTGTAGAGCACGACGCCGTTGGTCACGAACACCCGACCCGCGCGTAGCCTGCAACGCGGCCGCAACCGCGCGAGGGCGGCGGCACGGCGGGTCTGCTGCGCCCGGAACGGCACCCACGGGCCTTCGTCGAACGCCCGTTCGATGCGCTCGAGGTCCTTGGCGTCGTACGCCAGCGTGTCAGTGGCGATCTGCACGACGTGGTGGATCGCCTTCTGCTGCTCGTCGAAGGAGGCGTATCTGTGGTTCCCGTGGATCCGGTGACGGTACTCCGCCCCGCTGGCGAGTGGCACGACCTGTCCGCGGCCGAGCGCACGCCGGTACGCGGCGGCGTCCTCGCGCGTGACGAACAACCCGGCGACCACCGCGATGCCGCGCACGCGCGCGTCGGCAGGCGGCAGGTCGTCGAAGGACACGGCAAACGGATACCCGCCGACGCGCGGCCCATGGCGCAGCGCAGCCTCGGCACTGCGAACGTCGCTGCCGCGCCACGTGGTGACCGCGAAGTCCGGATCGTCGGACGCACAGGCGTTGTCGAGGTACGGCGCGTACCCGCACGTCCCCGCGGGCAGCAGGCCGTGCAGCGGCACCGTTTCGCGGGCGGCCACGGGGGGCGCGTCGGCCGGCGGCCCTTGGGGCGTGCAGGCCGAGAGCAACGCAAAGGCAAGACCCACACTCGTGCGGATAGATGACATGGAGCCCTCGATCGAGCTTCCTCGGAGGGTCGGCGGCTGCCGACGCGTGCTCACCATACGCCGGGCAGTCGCCATAGCTTCCTCGAGGCGGTGGCCAGGACCTGGACCGTCTGGCGTTCGGTCCGAGGCCCCATCCCGCGGTCCGGGGGCTCGCCAGCGGGTCCGACGCCAAGTCGATTGCGGTCGTTCGGTGGCCGTCGGGCCGCGTGCGCTGGCGGGCGGAAGAACCGCCCGCGGCGCAGCGGACGCTCGTCTTCTCGGACGACGGGAACGTCCTGGCGAACGGAACGAATACCGGGCGACGCGCGCCGTCAGCGACGCGTCACCGGAGCGCGAGCACGCGGCGGGCGATGCGCGCGAAGGCCGGGGCGGCGACCTTGCCCCCGTAGGCATCGCCCTGTGGATCGACGACGCCGACCAGCACGACCAGCGCCGGCCTGTCGGCAGGCACGATGCCGGCAAAGCTCGCGTAAACCCCGTGCTCGCGGAAGCCACCGGCAGGGTCGATGAGCCCCGCCGTGCCCGTCTTGCCCGCCACGCGCACGCCCTCGATGCGGGCGCGGTGGCCGGTCCCGGCATCGTCGGTCACCACGTGCTCGAGCATCCCGCGCACCGTCCGCGCGACGGCCGCCGGCAGCACGCGCTCGTGCGCGCCCGAGGGCCGGGCGAGGACCCCGTCGTCGGCGAGGACCGTGTAGGCCGTGGCGAGCTCGCGGGGCGTCGCGGTCAGCCCCTCACCGGTCGCCACGTACGCCTCGCGCAGAGGGTCGGTCGTCGTCTCGGGCAGCCCTCGACCGAGGCCGATGCGCGCCAAGAAGCGGTGGAGCGCGCCGGGGCCGACCCGCTCGGCGATCTTCACGCCGCCGATGTTGGACGAGCGCACGAGGATGTCGGTGACGTCGAGCTGCCCGTAGGGCTCGGCGTCCGTCAGCACGGTGCCGTCGTGCGCCCAGCGACCGCCCTCCCCGTCGAAGCGAGCGTCGGCCGCAAGCCCGGCGGCCAGGGCGGCTGCCACGGTGAAGGGTTTGATGGTCGAGCCTGGGACGACCACGCGGTCGGCGTCGTGAACGCCCAGAAGGCGGCCCGAGGCCGCGTCGAGCACCACCACGGTGACCGAGGTGGCGCCAGTCGCGGTGCGCGTACGCGCCGTCTCGTCGTCGACGATCGCCTGCACGCGCGGGTCGACGTCGTCGCCGGGCGCGACCTGCGGCGCGCCTGACGGTGTGTTGCTGGCGAACGCGACGTGCGACCCGGCCGACTGCGCGCCGTCGCCGGGCGCGACCTGCGGCACGGCCGACGGGGCATCATCACCCGGCACGGCTTGCGCGTCCTTGGTGTCGACGGACGCGGGTTCCCTGTCGGTCTGCGCGTGGACGCATGCCACCAGGGTCGTCGCGGCGAGCGCGAAGCCCGCGAGCAGCACCGCGCCCCGGCGCGTCAGTGGCTCGCGCCGGCCGTCCGCCGCCAGCACCGCACGCACGCGCCGCTCGAGGCTCGCCTGTCGCGCCATGGCCATCGCGCCCAGCGGAACGGGTCGTGCCCCCCGCGCCGCATCGAGCAGCCCCTGTGCATAGGACGAGGCGCGCACGCCCGCGCGCAGGACCGCGTCGTCCGCCGCACCCTCCCCGAGCCGACAGAGCTCGCGGCGAACCCGCCAGGCCAGCGGGTTCGGCCAGTGGAGCGCGCACACGAGCTGGCTCGCCACCAGGAGCGCGCAGTCGTGCGCCGCCACGTGTGCGAGCTCGTGCAGCAGAACGAGCCGCCGGCGCTCGGGTGGCCAGCTGCGCATCGAAGTCGGGACGAGCACGACCGGACGGAGGATGCCGGTGACCAGCGGCGTGTCGGCGTCCTCGCTGAGGCGAACCCAAGGCTGCCGGCGCAGGCCCAGCTCGACGCACGATACCGCGAGCGACTGCTCCCACTCGCGATCGCTCTTGGCCCGCCGGACCATCCAACGTGTCTCGAGCCAGCCGGCACCGAGTCGACCGAGCAGCACGACGGCGCCGAGCGCCCAGCCCGCGACGAGCACAACGATCAGGACCCCGGCGACGGATCCCGCTCCGTCGTGTGCGGCGCGCGTGCTCCCATGCGGTGCCGTATCGCGAGGCACCGACACCCACCGAAAGGGCTGGGCGGAAAGCGGCTGCTCGGGCGTGTCGGCGGCGCCCGCAGACAGCTCCGCGGCGCGCCATCGCGGGAGCATCGCCGACAGGGCCGGGAGTAGGAGCACCCCCAGCACCGTGGCGGCGAGCACGCCGCGGCGCAGCGCGGTCGAACGGCGGCGGAGCAGCGTCGCGAGACCCAGCCCGAGCCCCAGTACGAGGGCCGACTTCAAAGCGATGAGCAGCATGGATCAGCGCCCTTCCTTTCGGGCCTCGTCGATTAACCGGGCCAGGCGGTCCAGCTCCTCGTCGGAGATGTCCCGACTCGGCTCGTCGAGCAAGGTGGCCACCGTCTGCTCGACAGAGCCCTCGAAGAACGTCGACACCACGCGCCTGAGGGCGGAGCGCGCCGCAGCGGCTCGCGGCGTCTTGGGGACGTAGACATAGCGAGGCCCGTCCTGCACGTGGCGAACGTGTCCCTTGTCCTCGAGCAGGCGCAAGAGCGCGCGCACCGCCGAATAGCTCGGCGCGTCTGGCATCCCCTCCCGCACGTCCTGCGCCGTGGCCCGCCCGCGCGAATAGATGACATCCATGATCTGTCGCTCCCGGCGCGTCAGATCGCTCGTTCGAGACTTCACTTTCGTCATGGTGCTAGCTTCCTAGCACCATGCTAAAAAGCTAGCAACCGTTTTCGCGGCGCGATGCTAAAAAAATAGCAACTAGCAGGGAGCGTTCCGCGGTGAGGGATGCGGGGCGAGCCGCCGCGGTGAGCGCCTGCGGCAGCGCGGGGGCCGGGCGACGACGGGTTCGTGGCTCGGGCGCCTCCCGCGCCGCTCACCCGCCGAGCAGGAAGGCGGCGAGCGCATCCATCTCGGCGGCGAAGCGCGCACGGCCGAAGCGCGCTCCGCAGGTGAGCCAATCGGTGTGGACCGGGGGCTTCTGGTCGTCGTGGAAGTGCCCCACCGCGTCGAGGTGATCGCCCAGGCCGAACCAGATCAGCTCGCCCCACAGCATGGACAGGGTGGGGACGATGCCGTCATTGAGCCGCTCGTTGGGCTCCTGCCCGAGGGCCACTTCGATGGTCTTGGCCGCCGCGTCGCTCGGCGGCGGGCAGGGGTACTGGCGGTTCGGGCGCGCGGTGATCGTGTAGAGCGTCGTGTAGATCGTCGCCGACAGGGCAGCGTAGGGAGATCGCACACGCGCGGCGAGGCGGATGGGCCCGGGGGGCGGCGACGCGGTGGCGATGCAGCCGTAGCGCACGCTGGGGGCGTCCTCCGCGGTGGCGTTGAACAGGTCCATCGCCTCGGGCGTGATCTGGAGGATGCCCCCCTGATCGAGGCGGACCCCCTCGAGCCACATCTTAACCTCGTCCCGTCTCCGATCCCCGATGAAGCGCAAGAGCAGCTCCACCGCCCGGTCCATCAGGTGGATGTCCATGCCGAACATGTCGTCTACGCCTCCGAGGGCGGCCACGAGCGTGGAGAAGACGGTCAGCGGCGGGCCCCCGAGCTTCAGGGTCGTCACGGTGAGCAGGGACAAGGCGTAGAGCAGTCGCGTCCCGGACACGGTGGCGAAGAACTGGGCCAGGGGCGTGCCGAAGTGGGGCGTGTTCATGGTGACGACGGTGCGGAGGCGGTGCCTGAAGTCGAGGGAGGCCCCCGGCAGGCCCACGTCCACCGTGGGGCAGGCGAGCAGGCGGGCGTCGAGGCCGCCCGTCGAGTGGCCCATCAGGTGGATCGGGCCCGTGCCATCCGAGGCGGTGCGCGCGATTGACTCGGCCACGTTGCGGGCGCGCCGCCGGATGGAGGCGGTAGGCGGGGTGGGCACGACCTCGAGGATGAAGCGCACGCCAGCTTGCGCGAAGCGCTCGGTCAGGGCCCGCTCGACGTGCTCGAAGTAGTCGTAGCCCGCGAGCTTCGCGAAGCCGAACATGCCCGGGATCAGGTAGACGCGATGCAACTCGTCCATCGAGCAAGCCTCGCCCACGGGCGCCTCCCGTCAAGTTCCGGCGCCTTGGAGAGCCCAAGCAGACCAAAGAGCACGCCCGTCGGTCGTCCGTCGTGCCGGAGGAGGTGAGGGAACCGGAGGGAACCGCCCGTGGTGCAGCGAGTGGCGGGGAAGTCGTCCGAATGAGCGTCTGCTCTTCAGTCGATGGGGGGTGGGAGATAGAGGGAACGCCGGCCGGCGCGCAATGCGGCTGCTCACGGGCGGCCGGCGCCCGTTCCTTCAATGGTCAAGCGATTGCTTTACTGTTCCCCGCAAGGGGGAGAGCCTTTGCCTTCAGGCGATCGCCTCGAGGAGGCCGAAGGCCGATGACCCCGACGGCCGCGAGAAGCAGCTTGCGGCAGTCGTTCCCGGACGGAGCGTCCGAGAGTAGGATGCCCGGCCAGCATTGTCCGCTCCGACGCGGAGCGAGGAGGACGACGGGATGCGAGGGACCAACACAAGCGGGCGGCGGCTTTGGACCGTGACGTGTGCGCTCGCGCTCCTCTGCGTCGGCTGCACCGACACGTGGAGCTTCACACCATCGACGGAGACGCTGCAGGCGACCAACCGCGCGGTCCGCCTCGGCGACAGCCGGGTCATGGTGCTCAGCCCGGCGTCGTTTCAGCAGGTGGCGCCCGAGCTGACGAACGAGGCCCCCGGTGGGAACGCCACCGCTGGGCAAACGGCCGCCGGCGTGCTGCAGACGGTCGACTACAACCAGGTGCAGCAACGGGTCGAGAATGCGCTCCTCGACGGCGGCCTCCAACCGATCGATGAGTCGGCACTCACCCGGGCGGCGGTGAACTCGAAGTTTCAGGCGGGAATCCGCTCCCTGCGCGGCTCGGGGGAGCTCAACCTGATGGCGGTGGCGCTGCTGCTCGCCCACTCTGCCAACGTGCCGAACCTGTTTCTCATCCGGCGCATCCTCGGACGCTGCCCGAGAGTGGGTTACGATAACAACGGCGGTGCGACCTTCGCCTATTTTGCGCCAGACGTGACGATCGACGCGGCCTGGGTCGACAGCGCGTCGGGCGCAATCCTCTGGCAAGGCGAGATCGAGAGCAAGCCGGCAGACGGCGTCTCTCCGACCCACGGACCGGGGGCTGTGTTCCCGCTTCCCCGGAGCTACTCGGACACTGACCAGGAGGGCAATGACCGCAAGGCCGATGATCCGACCGCCTGCCCGCCGCTCATCTCGCAGCAACTCAACGTCGCTGCCGATCATGTGGCCAAGAGCCTGCTCACACACCTGAGCGTCTCGACGCCGGCACCCACTGCCGGCGGGAGCGCGGTCTCCACCCCGGCGCCCACGCCGGCGCCCACTGCCGGCGCGAGCGCGGTCTCCGCCCCGGCGCCGACGCCCTCTGCCGTGCCCGCGCCGTCCGGCGCCACGAGCGCCGCCCACTGAGCGGGGGGCGCAACGGCACGCGATCGAGGAGCTTGTCGCGCACCGCGTCGGGCAGGGGCGCGGTCATGTCGGTCGCGACCGTACGGGGCGCGAGCCCGTTGACGCGGATGCCGTGGCGCGCCCACTTCACCGCCAGCACCGTCAGGTGTGCCCTGGTGCGCAGGGTCGGCGGCGTCCGAGAGCCACGGCTACGCCGGAGCATCGGCGTGCGGTCCGGTCATCACGAACAGTCCGCCCCGCAGCCAGCGAGGGCGTCTCAGTAAGGCGTCTCGACCCAGCAGAAGTCGAGCGGTGCCCGCGTCATGAGCGTGAAGTCCACCTCGGTGACGTCGACGGGGCTGAAGTCGGACATGTTCCAGACGATCTGCGCCGTGCAGAGGTTGAAGTAGCTCGACGTCACGATGGCGTGTCCCCCGGCCGAGGACCCGCTTCCCCAGCCGAGCCCGCCCGAGTCGGCGACGCCGCGTCCCGGATCGCCGCAGAGCATGTCCCGGACGCGCGTGTTCGTGAACATGATCCCGGTCGCGCCCCAAACGTTGAATCCCTCGTTGAGCACCTGCGTCACGTCCACGTTCATCACGGTCCCGCCGGTGGAGCCTGAATGAAAGCTCACGCCGCCACCCGACGGATCGGTGTCGCCGCTGACCACGCCGTTCTGGACCGTGCAGTCGTTCGATCCGCTGATCAGGACGTCGCCCGTAGTGAAGGAAGTGGACACGGGGTCGTCGACGAAGAAGCCGTCGAGCGTGACGCTGTCGCTGGCATCGAATTCGATGGACGTTTCGAGCCGGGTGTCGAACACCTCCACGTTGCTCAAACTGGCATCGGGACAGTTCCCCAACACGATCCCGCTGCGGCCTCGCACCGTCTTCACGCGATTGATGGTGATGCCGGTGCTCGAGTCGCCGTTGATGTTGTACGTCTGGTACGGCGCCACCAGAGGTCCGGACGTGGGTGCGCTCATCTGAATGACGAGCGTGTCTTCGATGCCGATGCCCGGAGCGTTCGTGAAGTCGATCCCGTCGGCGTCGTCGTGCAGCACCTCGCAGTTGCGAATGGTCACGTCCGAGAACCCGTTGACCGTGATCCCGGCCGTGCCCGTGCCCACGGCGTGGATGCGGAGCCCCTGTATCACCTGACCGTCCGTCGTGGCGGCGATGGGAGGGGAGTCGGTGAGGGTGCAGGTGGCGCCCGCATCGAGCGCGGGGCCCGCGTCGAGGGGCGCGTCCGGCGCGCCATCCATGCCGCCGCCATCCATGCCGCCGCCATCCATGCCGCCGCCATCCATGCCGCCGCCGTCCATGCTCCCGCCGTCCATGCCGCCGCCGTCCATGCCGCCGCCGTCCATGCTCCCGCCGTCCATGCCGCCGCCGTCCGCACGACCCGCTTCCGTACCCGCCTCCCGCATGCCCGCGTCGGGAGCGCCGTCGACGCCACTCTGAACAGGGGCGTAGTCGATGCGCCCGCACGCAAACAGCGGCACGAAACACAGCGGCAGCAGCGCAGCGGTCCAACCCACGACGGGCCGATCGTACCCCGCTTCGTTCATCGCCGACAGAGATCGCCGAGCCCATCGCACGGTCGCCATGGTGCCTCGCGCGGTGTCACGAGGAGACGCTCCGGTGGCCTCTGCGCGGTCCCGCTGCTCCGCGCGTCTCTGCCCGCGGCCTGTGGCAGCCTGCGCCATGACGGGCGCCACCGATTGGAGCGCTGCCGGCTTCATGGGACGCCGCAGACGGCGTGCCGCTCGGGTCCCTGTCGTCGTCGCCGTGAGCAGCCGATACTGCCGCTTGCGGGAGCGGGGACCGACGTGGCAGCGTTCGCCCATGACGATCAGCACGACTGAGGCGGTAGAGCGACTGCGGCGCGATGGATACGCGATCCTCGAGAGCGTCCTCGAGCCCGACTTCCGCGCGGAGCTCGTGGGCGCGCTCCGTCCGTTCGAGGATGCGCGACCGATGGGTCGGAACGTGTTCGAGGGCGAGCGCTCGAAGCGCATCTACAGCCTGGCCGGCAAGGGCGCGTCGTTCCTCGCGCTCGCCGAGCAGCCGCGCATCGTCGAGATAGTCGATGTGATGCTGCTTCCGAACTGGCTCTTGTCGAACCTGCAGTCGATACGGATCCACTCGGGCGAGACCCCGCAGCCCTGGCACACCGACGACGCGTTCTACGACGTGCCGCGGCCGCGCGCGAAGCCGCTCGGCATCTCGGTGATCTGGGCGATCGAGGCGTTCCGCGCGGACAACGGGGCGACCGAGCTCATCCGGGGGAGTCATCGTTGGGGCAACGAGCATCCGGACGACCGCGCGCACGATGTCGTCAAGGCGATCATGCCGGCGGGCTCGGCGCTCGTCTTCGACGCAGGGCTCTGGCACCGCGGCGGCGAGAGCACGTCGGACGGCACGCGGCTGTGCATCAGCCCGCAGTATTGCCAGCCGTGGCTTCGTCCCCAGGAGTCCCAGCTCCTCATCGCGCCGCCCGCCCTGGCCGCCGGGTGCTCCGATCGGGTGCGTTCGATGCTCGGCTACAGCATCCACCCGCCGTTCATCGGTCAGGTCGATGGGATGCATCCTCTGCGGCTCGTCGATCCGAGCTACCGGTCGCACAAGACGCGCGACAACGAAGAAGCCGACCGCCTCCTCGCCCGCCCGACAGCGAAGATGACCCCGCTCGACCGAGAACAGGAGGGCAAGCCCTCCGCCCGCGATTGACCGCACGGATGCGCGGCCCGGAGACGCCGTCCCTTCATCGTCCGAGGCGACGTCGGCGCCCACAAGGGACCGGGGCGCCTGCCGATCCTTGGAGTGGACGGGGCGCCGCCGGAGCGGTAGCCAACCGCCGGAAAGGCGAACCGAGGATGGAACGACATGCGTCGTGCAGCTGCGGGCCGCTCACCAGGAAGGTGAGGCCCCGCCTTGCGCTCATGGATGCTTCAGGAACCTGAAGTAGAACGCCGCGAACACCAGGACGATCCCGACGTTCACCATCAGCCGCTCCCAGAACCGGTGCCTGAAGAACAGGACGTCCACGCCGACCACGACGGCGACCAGCGCGAGCACGTAGAGCGCGGAGAGCACGACGGATGCCTGTTTTCCCATCCTTCCCTTCTACTACAACAGCGGCAGATGCGTCGCCGGCCGGGCCGACATCGCGGGCCCCCTGGCGCAGCACCCGATGGCTCCGCGCTTCCCGTGAAGCGTCGTGGCCGTGCACTGAGCGCCGTCAGTCCGGCAACCCGACCGATCTCACCCAGAGCGCGTTTCCGTCCCACCACGCGACGAGGAAGCCGAGCTCGCTGGCAGCGACGGCGCAATTGGTAGGTAGCACACGGAAGGAGCCGCCGACCACGTGGACCGTTCGGCCGAGCGGGGATCCGTCGGGCCCGAGCATGCTGAAGTCGACACCGACTCCGCTGCCATCCGGCGGCTCGACACCGTAGCAAGTGCCCGCCACGCCCAGCTTGTCGGAGCCGGCGACGCCGACGAGAGAGCCAATCCGTGGCGGGGCGGAAGTCCCGGTCGAAGAGGCGCGCGTACGCGCTCCATGGCGGCGGCGCGGCCGAGTTTGTCACGGCGAGCGCCCAGCGCCCTTCGGCCCAGCGGATGTCGTGCCTGCCGGATGTGCGCGTCGCGCGCGGCGTCGTGCAGGTGGCGGCGGACCGTGTTCCTGCGCAGACGCCGATTGTTGCTGCACGCGAGCAGCCGACCGGCCCCCGAGCGTCGCCCGCCCCGACTCACTGCGAGAGCGTTGGCTTCGTCACCGACCACGCATGCGTCGCCGATCCCGCCGTCTGCGGCGACGGCATCGTCGAACGCGGAGAAGCATGCGACGACGGAAACACCAACTCGCACGACGGCTGCCGCGGCGACTGCTTGGCGACGGACCTTTCGACGGCCGGCCTGCCACACGTCACGCTCTCGCTCACCATGCAGGGGACCTACACTTCCCGTGATGGTGGGAACGTGCTGACGCTGGACGAGCCGCTGACGCTCGACGCGGCGCTCGCGCCCTACGGTGACATGTCCGAGTGCAACACCGTGCTGGGCATGCTCTCCCAGGTCTACGAGTGGCAGTCGCTCGAGCTGCACGCCTGCGCCGAGGCGGGGGCGAAGCGAGGTCTCGAGGGGGGGCTGGATGTCCTAGGCGCCCGAGGCGACGCTGGCGGAGCAGCCCGACTTCCTGCGCTGAGCCCGCCGAGGCGGTCGAGGAACGTCGCGAATCGACCGGCAGCCGCAGGTCCGCGAGGTGCATCGCGATCGCGATCATCGCTCGAGGGGGGCCGTTTGGGGCGGATCGCAAGAACCACGCGTTCCCGCGTGGTTAGCTGGTGGAGGCGCCGGGAGTCGCACGAGTGCGAAGCGCTCGCCGACGACCAAGCAGGAGAGGCGGGAGGAATCCGGGAAGCGGATTCCGACCAGTGGTGGAGGCGCCGGGAGTCGAACCCGGGTCCGAGAATGATCCACGACGACGTCTACGGGTCCTAGTCCGTGTTTTGATTGTCGCAGTGTGTCGCGCCCACGGACGGGCTCTTCACATCGCCAGCAACCCTTTGTCTCGTCCACCTCCCGGGTTGCGGTGGTGGTGGACCAGCCAGTTCAAATGACGCCTCCGCAGGGAGCACTGGCAAGCTCCCTACTTCGACGGCTCCCTAACGGTGTTTAGGCCGCGAGAGCAAGCGCGTTATCGTTCGCACTTTTGGGTTCCCTGAGTATTTGCGCCGTCCAGGGCCGGCGGACGCGCAGCCGACGCTTCAGCATCCCCGTCGAAACCAGTTCGCCCCCTTGTCAATGAGCTACCGAACGCCGCGATCTATGCGGTGCTTCGGTCCCGCGCGCAAGAGGGGGCGTGTCAGCGCCGGGCGCTTCGCGATCATTGTGCAGGCGCTCGCTCGAGCGCGCCTTGTTGGACCACGGCCTGGCGGCCGCCACCTTCTGTCCGCCAGTTCCGCCAATCGGCGCTCGCAAGTGCGCGGAATGTCGTTGCCATGCGCGTGGCCCGCCCCTTGCTGCTCCCCGCCCCGACAGGAGGTCCACACATGGCGGACGGTCTCAACAAGGCGATCCTCATCGGCAACCTGGGCGCGGAACCGGAGCTGCGCCACACCGCGAACGGCAATGTCCGGCTCGTGCTTCGGCTCGCGACGAACGAGAGCTGGCGCGACAAGGCGGGCGAGCGGCAGGAGCGCACCGAGTGGCACAACGTGGTGGTCTGGGGCAAGCGCGCCGAGGCGCTGCACCCGATGCTCACGAAGGGCCGTCACCTGGCGGTCGACGGCCGCATCCACACGCGCAGCTACGACAAGGAGGGGCAGAAGCGTTACATCACGGAAGTGATCGCCGACAACATCGTGTTGCTCGGACGTCGGCCCGACTCCACCAGCACGTCGATGGGTGGAGGCAGCGGCCACGAGGGCCTGGCCGCCCTCGGCGCCGTCGGCGACGACATCCCGTTCTGAGCGTGGGATCGCGCGCGCGCATGAGCTTCGACGGAGGACGCCACAGAGGGCTTCGCGGCCTCGTGGCTACGTGGTCACGCGAGCGTTTCGTGGCCGCGCGCGAGGGCTTCCCGCTCCATGGCACGGACGCCTTCGTAGTCCGCCCGGTCGACGTCGACGATGTCGTCGAGCAGCAGGGCGGTGCGCGCGGCCGCGAGCGCCCGATCGGCTATGGCGCGCCGTAACGCCTTGCGGATGCAGGCCACGGTCTCGTTCGATGCCCAGGCACACGTCACATAGGGTGGCGCCGTCGCCGGCGCGCTGCGCGCGAGCACCCGGCTCCCGGCGATGAGGGCCGGGTCCACGCGCCCGAGCAACGCGTGGGTCACGCAGTCGATGGCGGCCACGTCGGCTTCGCCGCACGCGACCGCTTCGAGGCTCGCACGGTGGCTCCCGGTCCATCGCACGCGGCCGAAGAAGGGCGCGGGCGCGCCACCGCGCGCGACCTCGTACCGCAAGGCGTTCATGCCCGAGTGGGAGTCGCGCGCGTTGACTGCGCAGCACGCGCCCGCCAGGTCCCCGAGCGCCCGAGCGCGCGAGCTCGCGGGAACGACAATGAGGCTCCGGTAGGTCGCTCCGTCGCAGCCGTCGGCCGCGAAACACGGCGCCGCCACGATGCGCACGACGCCCTCGAGCGCGTGGGTCACCGGGTAGCCGCAGCTCTGGCCGAAGCGCAGCCCCGGGGCCCGCATGAGGGCGTCGAGATCCGCCCCTCGCGTGAGCGCCGCCGGCACGTCCGCGATGCCTTCGGCCTCGAGGCAGCGCGAAAGGCCGCGGTAGAAGGCGCCGGTTGCCTCGGCGAGCTTCCGGCAGGTCGTACATGGGCAGAGTCGCGATCGTCATGGCACGTCCGCGATGTCTTCGGTTTCGAGCCAACGCGATAGGCCGCCGTAGAAGGCGTCGGTCGCTTCGGTGAGCTGCGGCAGGTCGTACATGGGTAGGGTCGCGATCGTCATGGGCACGGTCCCGTGGAGCGGCGGCCGGCGAGCGGGTAGGCTCGGGGAGCGTGGCCGATGCGACGGACATGGTCGAGCTCGGGACCCGACCGCTCTCAATCGACGAGGTCGTGCGGGTGGCGCGCGGTGACGCGCGTCTCGTGCTCACCGACGAGGCGTCGCGCGTGGTGCGTGCCTCCCACGCCGCCCTGCGTGAGCGCATCGAGCGGGGTGAGCCGATCTACGGCGTGACGACCGGCGTCGGCGCCCTCGACGGCGCCGGGGTGAGCGCCGAGGACAACCGCGCCTTCCAACTCGATCTGTTGCGTACCCACGCTGCGTCGGTGGGGCCGCCGATGCGAGGCCTCGAGGTGCGCGCGATGATGACGACGCGCGCCGCCGTGCTCGCGCGCGGCATGAGCGGGGTCCGCCCGGAGACCCTCGCGGCCCTGCTCGCGCTTGTCGAGCGCGGCGTCACGCCCGTCGTGCCGTCCGTCGGCTCGGTCGGGGCGAGCGATTTGGCGCCCCTCGCATGCATGGCGCGCGTGCTCGCCGGCGAGGGGAGGGCACGCGTCGGCGGCGAGACGCTCGATGCGACCGAGGCCCTCGCCCGCGCAGGTCTCGTGCCCGCCGAGCTCGGCGACCGCGACGCGCTCGCGCTCATCAACGGCCTCGACCAGACCTTGGCCCTGGCAGTGCTCGCCGTCCACGCCGCGGCGCCACTCGTGCGGCTCGCCGAGGCCGCCGCGTCGATGACCGCGGCCGCCACCCGGTCGTCGACCGCGTTCCTCGATCCACGCGCCGCCGCCGCGAAGGGGCACGCGGGCGTCATCGAGAGCAGCCGCCGCATGCGCGCCTCGCTCGCTGGCGTCCCCCCGTCCGCTACCCTGCGCGCGCCCCTCTCCATCCGCTACGCCCCGCAGGTCGCGGGCGCCGCGCGCGAGGCCCTCGCCTTCTGCACGCGCATCGTCGAGACCGAGCTCGGCGCCACCGTCGATAACCCCCTCATCGCGCCCGACGGCTGGTCCACCAACGACGCGGGCGCCACCAGCGGCCAGCAGATCGCCGAGGCGCTGCACCTGCTCGCCACCTCCCTCGCCTCGGTCGGCGTCACGGCCGAGCGCCGCACCGCGCGTCTGCTCGAGCCCGACGCCGCCGTCGGTCGTCCCGCCTTCCTCGTCGACCCGAACGCGCGTCCCGCCGGCGGCTCGGGCGCGATGATCGCCCAGTACACCGCCGCCGCCCTCGTCGCCGAGCTGCGCACGCGCAGCGCCCCGGCGAGCCTGCAGTCGATCCCGACCTCCGCCGGCACCGAGGACCAGGTGTCCATGAGCGCCCTCGCGGCGCGACACGCGGCGTGGGTCCTCGACACGGTGCAGACGTTGCTCGCCATCGAGCTGCTCTCGGTGAGCCGCGCCTTCGACCTCTCGTCGGTCGAGGTGCCGCCCGCCCTTCGCGCGCTCCACGACGCGGTGCGTATCCGGCTCGGCAGTGCGCCGCCCGCGCGTTCGAATCGGTGACGACATCGCCGCTATCGCCGATGCAGTGCGAGACGGCGAGCTCGACCGTCACGTGGACGCTTTGATCGATCCGTGAGCCTCCGTCGGCGCCTCGGCGCGATAGGCCGGGTGGTCATGGGGGCGCAGGGCGTAGCGAAGGGCGATGGCCCCGTAGCCCGAAAACCGGTAGCCGCCGTTGTCGGCGAGCACTTGGTCGCGGTGCGCGCGGTAGAAGGCGGGCAGGCGGTACCAGGGCATGCGCGGCGCGGCGTGGTGCACCGCGTGCAGGTTGTTGTGCAAGAAGAGCCACGCGAGGGGCCCCCTCGACTCGACGATGGCGCTCCGGTGCGCGCGCTCGCGGGCCGGTCGGTGCTCGACGAAGGAGCGCACGAGGGCGAGCGACAGCCCAGGGTAGAGGAAGGCCGCGAGGTACACCCACAGGGGCATGCGGCAGACCAGCACGAGCCACGCGATCACGGCCGCGCACCCGAGCAGGTGGACGGCCCAGATGCGGAGCCGACTCCGATCGCCGCGCGCGACGACATGCACCTCGCCCGCGACGAACGCGCCGACGAGGAAGGGCGGCCCGAGCACCATGCGGCCGAGTAGCGTGGCGTGGGCGAAGGCGAGGGCGCGGGCTGGCGCCGACATGCGCGCCCAGCGCTCGGGAGTCACGTAGAAGGACTCGGTGTCACCACGGGGAAGGGTGAGGTCGCGGGTGCGGTGATGGGCCAGGTGCAAGCGCTGGTACAAAGGTGAGGGCAGCCACAAACCGATGGGCAGGGACCCGAGGGCGGCGTTCACGCGCGCCGAGCGGGTCGGATGGCCGTGGACGAGCTCGTGCTGGAGCGAGCCGTGCCAGGCGACCAGCCATCCGCCGAGCAGGGGCAGGAGCACGGGGGGCACGCCGCCCCAGGCTCGGGTCAGAGCTATCCATCCTCCATGGATGGTGAGGAAAAGCGCCCATGTAGGCCACTCCACCTCCCGCAAGCTCCGTCCAAGATGCACGATATCATTACCATAGTGGACCGCTGCGTGGCGATCAATGCGACAGTGTTAACAATGTGTTGATATTGCTAATATGTCGTTGCGAATGGTGATAATGCAAGGTAGATGGTGATAGATGTCAACGTCGACGACGCGCCCGCCGAGCCGCGAGGAGACGGTCGAGCTGTTCCGCCGCCGGCTGACCCAGCTCATCGATGATTCCGACCTCAGCCAGTCGGCCTTCGCGACCAAGGTCGGGATCGATCGCTCCACCCTCTCCCAGCTCCTGTCCCCGAAGAACGACCGGCTGCCGCGCGCCGACAGCCTGGTCTCCATCGGCCGCGCCGAGAAGGTGAGCATCGACTGGCTGCTCGGTCTGACGCAGGAGGGGCCGCTGAGCGCGGACATCGTCCAGCGCGACCCGGTCGAGTTCGCGCGCGACGCCCGCTCTCCCGTCGACGCGCGCCTCGCGCAATGGCTCGAGGAGGCCGCCGGCTACAAGATCCGCTACGTGCCGGCGACCCTGCCGGACATGCTCAAGACCGAGCGCATCATCGAGCACGAGTACCAGGAGTCGGCGGCCTTCACGCCGGCCCAGAGTCTCGACTGGACCCAGTCGCGCCTTTCGTACCTACGCCGCCCCGAGACGGACATGGAGGTGTGCTGCGCGAAGCAGGCCCTCGAGGAGCTCGCGCGCGGCGAGGGCCTGTGGCGTGACCTGGACGCCGACGCGCGGCGCGCCCAGCTCCGGAGGATGATCGACGTCACCGAGGAGCTCTACCCGACGTTCCGCTGGCACCTCTTCGACGCGCGCCAGCACTACTCGGCGCCCCTCAACATCTTCGGCACCCAGCGCGCGCTCCTCTATGTCGGCCCCATGTACCTGGTCTTCAACAGCCTCGAGCACATCCGCGTGCTGACGGCCCACTTCGACGGGCTGGTGCGGGCGGCGGTCGTGCAGCCGACCGAGCTGGTGCCGCTCCTGCGCGAGCTGCTGGACGCGATCCGGGGTTGATGCGTGCGGGCCATGGGGCGAGGGCTGCAGGTGGGGTAGGGTCGTCCCGTGCAGAAGGACCGGATCCTGATCGCGGGGGCGGGCTACCTCGGGGCCACGCTCGGGGTGCGCCTGTCAGCCGACCGGCACCTGGTCTTCGCCCTCCGGCGCAACGTGCGCGATCTGCCGAAGAGCGTGACGCCCTTCGAGGCCGACCTGGTGGTGCCCAACACGCTGCGCCACGTGCCCGACGTGGACTACGTGTTCTACCTGGCGGCCCCGCCCGGCGGCACCGCCGGTGAAGAAGCGCATCGCGCCGCCCACGTCGACGGCCTGCGCTACCTTCTCGCCGCCCTCGTCGCCCGCCGCATCCGCGTGCGCCGGCTCTTCGTCGCTTCGTGCGTCCACGTCTACGGCGGCGCCGACGGGCGGTGGGTGGACGAGGACTCGGCGAGCGAGGGCACCGACGCGCGTGCGTCGGCCCTGTGCGAAGGGGAGAAGCTCGCCGCCGACGCCCCCTTCCCGACCACGGTCGTGCGCTTCGGCGAAATCTACGGTCCCGGGCGCCTCGGGGCGCTCGGGACGGTGCTTTCCGGCGCCTCGCTCGGGACGTCGGAGGTGGGCTTCGCGAACCTCGTGCATCGCGACGATGCGCTCGGCGTCCTGCAGCATCTGCTCGGCCTGCGGCAACCGGACCCGCTCTACGTCGCGGTGGATCGTGAGCCGGTCCTTCGTCCCGCCCTCGCGGGCTGGCTCGCCACACAGCTCGGTCGGCCCGAGCCCGCCGTGGACGCGAGCTCCGGGACGTCCCTGCCGGCGACGAACGTGCGCTGCATGAGCGAGCGGCTCCTGGAGTCCGGCTATCGCTTCGTGTTTCCGAGCTACCGCGAGGGCTACCGCGCGCTGCTCGCGCCCCTGCGCTGACGCGTCGCCTTCGGCGCTCGTCCGCCCGGTTCGTTTTTCGGATGACGGCTCGACGGGCCGGGACGGGCGGGCTCGCGCGACACGCCGCTGCTATCCTCCGCCGGACCGTGCCGCTGCCCTACTACCAGCGCCTGTCCAAGCGGGACAAGGCCATCTACCGGCGGAGCGATGCAATCGCCGAGGTGCCCCTCGAGGACGTGGCGGCGATGAGACCCCGTGCCGAGGCGGTGCGGCGCGCGCTCGCGACGGACGATCGGGTCGCGGTCGAGGCAGCCGCACGCCGGCTCGTGGGTGCCATCCTCTTTCAGCTCGGCACAGCCCCCGTCGACGTCCGCGTCATGGCGACGCGACCGAGCGACGACTGGGGCGAGCTGCACGGTCTGTACACGGCGGAGGAAGGCAAGCGGCCGCTCATCCAGGTGTGGATGCGCACCGCGGCCCACCGCCGCGTCGTCGCCTTTCGCACCTTCGTTCGCACGCTGATGCACGAGGTGTGTCACCACCTCGACTACGTCTTCTTTCACCTCGCCGACTCGTTCCACACCGAGGGCTTCTTCCGGCGCGAGTCGAGCCTCGTCCGGAAGCTCGTCCCCGGCGGCGATCGCGCGAGCGGCCTTCCCAGGCCGCCGGCGAAGGGGAGGGCGAGAGTGGCCAAGGGCAAGGCGAAGCCGGCCAAGGGCAAGGCCGCAGCGGAGGCGAAGCCCGCGAAGGGCAAGGGCGGAGCGAAGCCCAGGCCGCGCGCGGCCGCGACCGGCACGAAGGCGGCGGGTACTGGCGCCGAGGCATCGAAGAAGGCGGTCCCCACCGATTCGCCTCGCCGGCGGCGGCCCGAGGGGCAGGGCGAGCAGCTCGAGTTGCCCGGGATCTCGCAAGGCTGATTGGCGTCCCCGACCGCGATGGGCTATCCGTTACGGGGTGTCCGACTCGCCGCTACCGCCGAAGAAAGACGTCGCGCGGGCCCTTCTCTTGAGGGGGAGCCTGTTCGTCCACCTCGATCCGCGGGTCGAGGGCGTGCGCGTGCCGGCGTGGCTCTGCGACCAGCCCCAGCTCGTGCTGCAGGTCGGTCTCGACATGCCCATCCCCATCCCGGACCTGCGCGTCGATGACGAGGGCGTCTTCGGGACCCTCTCGTTCCAGCGCTCGCCCTTCACGTGCCAGGTGCCGTGGGAGGCCGTGTTCGCGGTGGTGGGCGATGACGGCCGCGGGATGGTGTGGCCAGAGTCGATGCCTCCCGAGATCGCCGCCGAGGTGGAGCGGGAGGTCGTGCGCCGGGGCCCCGCCGAAGGAGACGCCGGGGACGTTGCGCCGCGAAAGGGCGGGCCGCCCCGCCTTGCCGTGGCACCCGCCCTTCCCGATGACGAGCCGTCTCGCCCCGACGCGGAGGTCACACCCCTGACCGCGGCCCGCGATCGCCGCGACAAGGCCGACGGCCGCGATCCCCGCCGCCCCGCCGGCCGGCCCAAGCGCCCCCTCCCCCCCTACCTCCGCGTCATCAAATAGCGCCCGCCCCGCCTCGGTGAACGCTGCCCGCGCACCCAAGCCTGCAGCGCCGTGCGTTTCACGCGAGGAGGGCACGAACGGTGCGTGACGCGCTCTCTCGAGGACGTAGGCCGCTCGAGGGGCATCCTCGAAAGGCGCCTCCCGGGCAGCGACGGACGCCCAAAAAAGGACGGCCCGAGCAGGCGAGGGGGGGGTCGCGCCAGCGCTCGAGCCGTCGGGAAAAGAGGCAGACCGGGGGGCGAGGGGGGGGTTCGCCGTGTCACCGGCCTGCCGGAATCGGGGACGTGGGGGGGAACCCCGGTCGGTTTCGACCGCTTGCACAAGCTAGAGCCGTGCCAACCAAATTCTTTCATAATTTCCAGCCAGCCGATCCGCAGACCTGTCGGATCTGAAAGGGCGCCGCTTGCAGATCTGGTAGGGTCGCCTGCGTCGGCGCCCGTTCGGACCCGACACCCGCATGCCCGCGCCTCACGAGCGCAACGGGCACCGCCGACCGACCCCGTCCGATCCGCGAAGTCAGCCGACGCCGCGCCGCACCGTGCCGGGCGGCGGCTTGAGGCCGTACTTTTCCATCTTGTAGATGAGCGCCCGCCGGCTGATCCCGAGGCGCCGCGCGGCGTGGGTCTGGTTGTGGTTGCTGTCCGCAAGCGCCTTGACGATGGCGTCCCGCTCGACGCTGTCCACGTGCTCGCGCAGCCGCCCCTCACCATGGACCGCCGGCAGGATCTCGCTCGGCAGGTGCTCGGCCAGGATCTCGCCGCCGCCCGACAGCCGCACGGCACGGTCCATGGCATTGCACAGCTCGAGTACGTTGCCGGGCCACGGGTAGCTCCGGAGCCGCGCCATGGCACCGGGCGACATGCGCACCGGCTCGCTCGCGCCCAGCTCCACCGCGAAGCGCTCGGCCAGCGGAATGATGTCCTCGGGCCGGGCGCGCAGCGCCGGCACCTCGAGCACCGTGCCCGAGGCGAGCCGCTCGTAGAGTGGTTGGTCGAAGGCCCCGCGCTCGACCAGGCCCACCAGAGCACGGTGCGTCGTGGTCACGACCCTGAGCGCCTCGCCGTGCTGCTCGAGCAAGGCGAGCAACGCCTCCTGGCCCGCGGCCGGCAGGTCCCCCACCTCATCCACGAGCAACGTACCGCCGCGCACCCGCTCGACCAGCTCCGAGGTGAACGCGTCGCGCGCTTCCTCGTCGCTGCGCAGGGATGGGCAGGCCACCACCACGAAGGGCGCCCCGCCGCGCGGCCCGTGGTCGTGCAGCATCCTCGCGAAGGCGCCCTTGCCGCTGCTCAGCTCCCCCGTGAGCAGCACCGGCTCGTCGGTCCCGGCGGCCTGCTCGAGCGCCGTGACCAGCTCCCGCGTGGCGGGGTCGTGCACGGTCACCTGGACCTGGATCGGCACCTTCGGCGGCGGCGTGGCGAAGCCTCGGCCTCGCCGTGCGCGCGCGATCGCCAACCGCACGGCGCGTGTGAGGCGCTCGGGGTTGTCGCCGTCCTCAGGAGCGACCGCCAGACCGACGGTGATCGCGAGCCCCGTGGCACCGAAGATGCGGTCGATGACGGCGTGCGCCGTGGCGCCGGCCGTGTCCGGCATCAGGACCTCGAGCTCGTCCTGGGCGTAGGTGCCCACGACGTCGCCGGCCCGCAGGCTCTCGAGGGCGACCGTCGCGACGCGACCGCCTTCCCCCGCTCGCGCGATCATCATCAAGAGCGCCGTCGGTCGTCCTCCGCGGCCCGCGCGCGCCATCTCTTCGTAGAGCCGCTCGCGGAACTCGTGGTGGGTGAGGGCTCGCCGGACGCCCGTCGTGGACGGGTTGGCGACGCCGACGACGAGCTGGGCCTTGCCCACGCCAATCTCGTCGCCCGGCTTGAGGTCGCTCGCCTCCTCGAGGCGCTTGCCGTTGAGGAAGACGGGCGCCCCACCGTTCGGCGCGAGGCTGAGACGCGTGCCGTCCCACGCGAGCGTGCCCGCCGACGAGTCGCCGAGCTCCTGGAGCGCGGCCCCGGCCTTCGGGTCGGCACCGAGCGCGACGGGGACATCGAGTGGCAGATCGCGCACCCACGTTCGCTCGCCGTGGCGCACGACGACGAACGCCCTCCCTTGCTCGTCGGCGCTTTCGTCAGCACCGAGACCCGTGTCGGTTTGGCTCCCCATGGCTCGAATCGGCCGAGTATGCCCCACATGTGAGCACGTCACCACCTCGACGGGAGGTCCCGAGTTGGGGGCGGGGGGCGAGGCAGGGCTGCGGAGCCCAAGAATTGGCCGCGAAGGGCCTCCGTCGTGGTACGCTGTCGGCCTCGATGGCGATCGCACCCCGCTCGGCGGACGAGTTGCTCCGCGACGTCCGACCGCTGTCGGACCTGCCCACGTCGGACATCAAGCTCCTCGCCGACGCGGCCGAGGTGCGCAAGGTGGCGCGGGGCGCGCCCCTCTTCAGCGAAGGTCAACCGGGCGAGGGGCTCTTCATCGTTCGCACGGGCGAGGTCAAGCTCACCAAGAGCGGCAAGGACGGGCGCGAGCAGAATCCTCTACCTGGCGCGGCCCGGCAAGGTCATCGTCGAGGGAATGCGCTTCGATCACGGACGCTACCCCGCGAGCGCCGTCGCCATGCGCGCAGCGAGCGCCATCCTGATGTCGAACGAGTCGCTTTCGTCCATCGGCGAGCGCAGGCCCCTGGTGCTGCGCATGCTGATCGACCTCCGCGCCCGCCGCGCCGATCGCAACCTGCAGCTGGTGAGCGATCTTTCGCTCCGGACGGTTCCCGCACGGCTCGCCTCCTTCCTGTGCACGCTGGTCGCGACGCGCGAGTCGAAGGGGCAGGACACGCAGCAGCTCGTGCGCGACCTGACGACCGAGACAGTCGCCGGGCGCCTCGGCACGGTGCGGGAGGAGATCTCCCGCGGGCTCGCCTACCTGGAGCGCGAAGGCGCGCTCGAGGTCAGCCCGGACCTCATCGTGGTGCGCGACCTGTCGCGTCTCGAGGCCATCGCCTACGGTTCCAAGAAGGGTTGACTCGCGCCGTCGTGAACCCACCACGGACCGGGGAGGTCACGCCCATGGGCGTCCTCTCCTGGATCCTGGCCACGACGGCCGTGCTCGTCGTCGACATCGCAGTGGCGGCCGTCGCTCCCGCCTTGCCCTTCGCCCCGATCGCCGGCTTCGGCGCCGCCTTCGCGATGGTGGCGGGGGCCGTGCTGCTGGTCGGTGCCCTGGCCCCTGCCGCGTCACCGAAGGGCGCGATCGCCCTGATCGCACCGCTCGGTGTCATCGTGGCCGTCGGGTGGTGGTCGCCCCGTGGCATGGTCGGCGCGCTCGCGGTGGTGGGGGCCCTGTTGACCGGCGGCTCCCTCGTCGGCGGGATCGTGGGCGCGGGGGTCAAGCACCCGGGGCACCTCCTCGTCGTCGCCTGGGTGTCGAGCCTCGCGGACCTCTACAGCGTGCTGTCGCCCCACGGTGTGTCCGCCCACGTGATCCGGAGTCAGGCGGCCCTCTCGCTCGCGGCCCTCTCCTGGCCCATCCCCGGGACGCCGGACATCTCCCCGGTGCTCGGCGTGGGGGACGTGATGTTGAGCACGGTGTACCTGGTGGTGGCACGGCGGCACCGCATGGGCATCGCTCGGATGGTGATCGCCTTGACGGTCGGATACGCCGCGACCTTCGTGGCCCTGCTCGTGTGCCAGCGCGCTTTGCCCGTGTTGCCCTTTCTCGCGGGCGCCGTCCTGCTGATCGTTCCCGGCGCACGGAAACTCCAGGCCAAAGACCGCCGCACGGCCTTCATCGGCATGGGGATCATGACGATCCTCTTCGCCGCCGCCTGGTGTACTCGCTGACGTTCGAGGCGCCGCGGACCGTGTGTGAGGACGTTGACGAGGACGGGCTCGTCCCTATCTGTTGGATGCCTCCCCCGACTCTCCGAGACCACGCTCGCCGAGGGAGAGAGGAATTCATGGGACGAGTCACCGAGCACGGGCCCGAGCGCAAGGTTCTGCACCGACGGCGAAGCGACGACCGGTCCAACGCCTTGAAAGGCTCCATACAGTCGGTGAAGTCGATCCTGGACGTCACGCACGAATGAGGAGCGAGTGACCTCGCTATCGTCGTGGCGGGCACGCCTGTGTCACGCCGGAGGCCGGAGGTCGGGGCGGCGTCGGGGGTCTTGGCGGTTCAAGGACCTGCCCCTGCGAACGCAGGTGCTGCTCCTGGTGATCCTGCCCCTGGTCGCGTGGTTCTCTGCCCTCGGGGTGTTCGAGCACGCCGCCTTTGCCACGCGGCGCCAGCTCGATGCGACCCTCGCCTGGTACGAGCACGGCATCGCCTTGAAGGTGCTCGAGCGTGCCGGGGACGAGTACGTCGAGAGCGTGGGGGCGTCGCTCATGCCAGGCGACAAGTCCGCGACCGGCAATCACCGTGCTCAGAAGGCGACGGAGCTCCAGCAGGCCCGGCTCGTGGCCCTTGCCACGTCCCCGAGCAACTCGAAGGTGGAACGCCGCGGCGAGCGGCGAGTCTCGGACCTCGTCGTCGAGCTCGAAGGCCGCGGGCGGGCCGTGGGCACCGACGCGCAACGGTTCCGGGCCCTGCACGACTTCTACGAAGGATCCGTCGTACCCCATCTGAACGAGCAGATGGCCCAGGAGAGGTCGCGGCGCCTGGCGGCCTTGTCCGGTCAGGATCGGCGATGCCGCCTCGAGCGCGTGGCCGGGTTCGCGGGGGTGGGCGTGATCCTCGCAGGCATCCTCCTGTTCGGCACGGCCTACAGCGAGCGGGTCTCCGCATCGGTCGGCCGTGTTCGTCAAGCGCTCGAGGAGGTGGCCGGAGGCAAGCTCGAGGGCGAGCTGCCCGTGACCTCCAGGGACGAGATCGGTCAGCTCAGCGCCTCCCTCGACAGGGCGATCGATGCGCTCCGGCGGCAGCGCACGGCACAGATCGCCTTCCACGCGGGCATCGTCCACGAGGTGCGCAACCCGTTGTCCACGCTCGAGGCGGCCCTCGATCTGTTGGTGAGCCGCGAGCCCCCCCCCGACACTGACACCCGAATGGTGCTGTCGATCGTCGAGCGGCAGGTCGCCTCCCTCTCTCGCCTCATCGGCGACCTCCTCGATGCGTTCGAGATCGAGGGTGGGCAGCTGTCGCTGCACCCCGAGCCGACCGACCTCAAGGACCTGGCGGAAAACGCGGTGGAGGCCTTCGCCGGCGTCTCCGTTCGACACACGATCCAACTTCGCGTCCCCGAGGAGCCCGTCGTCCTCGGGGTCGATCCGATGCGCATCGGGCAGGTGCTGACGAACCTGCTCTCGAACGCGCTCAAGTACTCGCCCCGCGGTGGCCCGGTGGACGTCACCGTGGAGAAGAGCGCGACCGATGTGGTGCTGTCGGTGACGGACGTGGGGCTCGGCATCGACGCCACGGTGATGCCCAGGATCTTCGAGCCCTTCAGCCGCGGCGAGCCGACCAAGCACCAGATCCCCGGGGCCGGCCTGGGCCTGGCGGTCTGCCGGCGCATCGTGACCGCCCACGGCGGCACCATCGAGGTCGATAGCGCGCCGGGCGAGGGCAGTACCTTCCGCGTGCGGCTCCCCGCGACGTGAGGAACAGGGCGCGCGGGGCGCGATCCGGACCTGCGCGGCGGCCGGGGCGAGCTATGATGGCGCCCGTGAAACGCGCACCCCTCGTGTACACCCTCGCCGTGGCTTCGAGCCTCGGGTTCGTGGGCCTGTCGACCGGCTGCACTTGCCAGAGCGGCGACCCGCCGCTCCGTGCGAGGTTCGTCGACCACTTCGACCGGAGCGACATCGGGCCCAACTACCGGAATACGGGCGGCCCCTACCACATCGAACACGGCAAGCTCGTCTTCGCGCGCGCCCACAACCACCCCCTGTGGCTCAAGCGCCGGCTGCCCCACGACGTGCGCGTCGAGGTGGACGCCATGTCGCGCTCGCCCGACGGCGACATCAAGGTGGAGCTCTTCGGCGACGGCTTTCGCCACGAGTCGGAGGAGGCCGTCGAGAAGGATCTCATCTACACGGCGAGCGGGTACGTCTTCATCTTCGGTGGCTGGAGCAACTCGCGCTCGGTGCTCGTGAAGCAGAACGAGCACACCTGGCAGCACGACTCGTCCATCCCCTTGCGCACCTCGCCGCGCGTCGTACCGAACCAGACCTACCACTGGGTGATCACGCGGCGAGGCCATCACCTCGACTGGCAGATCGATGGCAAGCCCTTCCTCTCCTGGGACGACCCCCACCCGCTCGCGGGCGAGGGGCAGGACCACTTCGCGTTCGACGGCTGGGAGAGCGAGCTGGTCTTCGACAACCTGACGATCACGCCGCTCTGAGGGGGGCCGCCGGCTCGCCTGTCGCGGGGCCATGGCAGCCCGAGGTGACGGCCGCGGGGGCTTCGAGGTGACGGCCGCGGGGGCTTCGAGCCGCCGGTTGGGCGTCAGCGTCGCGTGAGCTGCACGGTCCCCGGCTCCCGTGCGGCGCCCGGGCTCACGTCGCGGTTCTGCAGGGTGTCGCCCATGACGCAGTAGTCGTAGCGCTTGCCCCCGGTGGTCACGACCTGGTCGCCCATGATCGTATAGGTGTCCACGTTGTCGATCGAGCGGGTGTAGCGTGCGGCGCAGTCGCAGTCACCAGAGGCGGTCGTTCGGCACGCCGCGCCCATGTAGCCGGCCGAACGAACCGCCGCCTCGACGCCAGAGCAACCACCGACGAAGCCCGCACAGACCGCAGGGATGGTGAGCTCGGCCTCGACGTCTGTCTGGGCAATGCGGTGCACGATCGTGCCGTCGAAGGTGATCCGCCCGCGCGCCCGTCCGCTGACGCTCGTGACCATGGTCCCGGGGCAGTAGGACGCGATGCTGCCGAGGGGCAGCTCGAAGCATCCTCCGCTCACGTCCCACGTAGCGGCGGCGCCCGAGGTGCCTGCGTCGATGGAGGTGCCTGCGTCGATGGAGGTGCCTGCGTCGATGGGCGTGCCTGCGTCGACGGGCGTGCCTGCGTCGACGGGCGTGCCTGCGTCGACGGGCGTGCCTGCGTCGACGGGCGTGCCTGCGTCGACGGGCGTGCCTCCGTCGACGGACGTGCCGAGCAGGTCGCCTCCGCACGGAGTGAAGGCGGGGCACATCGTGCCATCGGAGTGCACGTCGAGGTCGACCCACGCCGGATTCCCCAGCGTGCCTCCATCGTCGAAGAGGGGACCTGCGTCCTCGGGCGGCAGCAAGGGGCCCGCATCGGATGAGGCGTCGACCCCGGCGTCCATGGGGCCCGCATCCATGCCGGCGTCCGGAACGGAAGCATCCGAGGGGCCCGCATCGGAGCCCGCGTCGGCGGGGCCGGCGTCGTGACCGGCATCGGCCGCGCCCGCGTCGGCGCTGGTGTGGGAACCGCTGCAACCGGCAAGCGCCAGGACGAGGACGAGGGACGCGCCGAGACAAGAGGAAGCACGGAGGACCATGCTCCCAGAGTGCCTCAGGGTGGACGTCGAGGGAAGTGGTGCCGCGCCGCGCACATCGTGGCGCGCTCAGCCCTTGACGCCGCCCGAGGTGAGGCCGCCGACCAGGTGCTTTTGCAGCCAGTAGAAGAGGGCCATCACCGGGACGCTCACCAGGATGGCGCCCGCGGCGAACTTGCCCCACTGGGCGTCGTGCTCGTCGACGAAGCGTTGCAAGACGATCGGCAACGTGAACAGGTCTTCGTGCGAGAGGAAGGTCGCCGCCAGGATGAACTCGTTCCACGCGGTCATGAAGGCGAAGAGGGCCGTGACCGCGAGGGCGGGCCGCGCGGCCGGAAGGACGACGCGTACGAAGGCGCCGAAGCGGGTGGCGCCGTCGACCATGGCCGCCTCTTCCAGGTCCTTCGGAATCGCGTCGAAGGCGCCGCGGAGCTGGAAGATGGCGAAGGGGACAGCGGTCGTGGCGTAGACGAGGATGAGGCCCGTGCGCGTGTCGATGAGATGGAGGGTGTCGAGGATCAGGTAGAGGGGGATGGCCGCCAAGACGCCCGGGAACATCTGGGTCGCGAGCATGGCGGAGGTGGCTTCCCTTCGACCGACGAAGTCGAAGCGCGACATGCCGTAGGCCGCGGGCGTGGCGATGGCGAGACCCACGAGAGCCGTCGCCACCGCGATGACGATCGAGTTCCAGAGCTGGCGGATGAAGAGGTAGCGGCCCTGGTCGTCCGTGTGCAGCACGACGGCGCGGAAGTGCTCGAGGGAGGGATGGGTCGGGATCGGGATCACCTGGGGCGCGGGCGCTTCGCCGGGTGTGAGCGAGCGCCAGATGACCCAGAGCACGGGGTAGAGGGCGAAGCACACCGCCGCGAGGAGCACGAGGTGCACGAGCAGCTCTTGCCAGAGGGGCGAGCGTTCGAGGGCGTTCGCGGGCGTCGGGTCGCTCATCGTGCCTCCGCCGGTGCGCCGCCGAGGCGGCTCGCGAAGGCATGCGTCGTGAGGAGCAGGATGCCGAAGATGAGCACCGCGTAGGCTGCCGCGTAGCCGTACTGGGCCGATCGCGTGAACGCCCACTTGTACGCCTCCGAGACCAGGATCTCGGTGGAGCCGTCGGGCTCGCCGCCGCTGACGAGGAAGATCACGTTGAACATGTTGAAGGTCCACACCGCGCCCATGGCCACGGCTGGCGCGAGGACCGGGACGAGCATGGGCAGGGTCACGTGGCGGAAGCGCTGCCATGCGGTCGCGCCGTCGACCGCGGCCGCCTCGTAGAGGTCCTTCGGGATCGTGGACAGGGCGCCGAGGGTGACGACCATCATGAACGGGAAGCCGAGCCACACGTTGGTCGCCACGTCGGCGGCGAAGGCCGTCGTGAAGTGGGCGAACCAGCTCACGGGCGCGGCGCCGACGGCGACGAGGATCGCGTTGATGGCGCCGTACTGCCGGTGGAACATGCCCTTCCAGGCGAGGGCCGTGACGTAGCTCGGTACGGCCCAGGGCAGGATGAGCAGCACGCGGTAGACGCCCTTGAAACGCAACAGGGGGCGGTTGAGCAGAAGCGCCAGGCCGAGGCCGATGGCGAGGTGCAAGGCCAGGTTCGACGCGGTCCACAAGACGGTGACCAGCAGCACCGTGTAGAAGGAACCGCTCGCGAGCAGGGCCCCGCCGCGGGCGGTCAGGATGTCGGCGTAGTTCGCGAGGCCCACGTAGTACATGTCCGTGCCGCGGCCCGCGAAGAAGGACGTGACGGCGCCCACGAGCAGCGGCGCGACGACGAGCAGGCCAACCGCGACGAAGGCGTGCAGGACCCAGCGATAGGCGGGCACCGAGCGGCGCACCTCGGCGCGGAAGGTCGGGTCGGCGGCGCGGCGCAGCATGCCGATGCACGCGATGAGCAGGAGCAGCCCGACGGCGAGCAGGCCGACCATGGGGCTTCGGCGAGGCGGCAGCGGTCGCGTCACGCTCTCGAAGCGGTGTCGGGCTTCGGCGAGCGCGGCCGCGGGCGTCATCTCGGAGCGGAGCACCTTGCGCAGGGCGCGCTGCGCCGGCTCGAAGACCAGGCGCATGTTCGGGTGGGTCGGCATGGGCACGCCCGCGTGGGCCGCGTCGCGAAAGGCGACGAGCAACCGGTCGTGGCCGAGGGCCGGGTCCTGCCACGCGCTCCGCGTCGCCACGATCTGTCGCCCCACGCGTCCGCGGATGCGTGCACCCGCGTCGCTCACGAGGAAGTCGATGAGCGCGCGCGCGGCCGCCGGGTCGTGGGCGTGGTGGGCGAGCATCGCGCCCTCGACCGTCGTGTAGGGAATCATGGGCCGGCCGCCCGCGTCCTCGACCGTCGGCAGGGGAACGACGTGCCAGTGCACGGCCTTGGGGATGTCGGGCGCCATCCACGGTCCGCTCACCGCGGTCGCCGCCTGCCCCGAGCCGAACAGGCGATTGACGAGAATCGCCGTCGGCCTCTTCGGGCACGATGCGCTGGGTGACGAGGCGCTCGAGGTGCTCGAGGGCGCGCACGGCGGGCGCACCCTGCATGGCCCAGCGACCGCGCGCGTCGATGAACCGGCCGCCGTAGGCGTGCACGAGGGCGACGACGTAGTAGGCGTTGTCCGACTCGAGCACGAGCGGAAACTCGTCGTGCGGGAGCGAGGGGCGCAGCCGCTCGATGTCCTCGAGGCTCTGGGGATCGCGACGGACGAGGGCGTCGTTGACGTAGAGGACCGGGCTCTTGAGGCCGATGGGAAGGCCGAAGAGCTTGCCACGCCACGAGAGGGCCTCGAGGTCGGAGCGCTCGAACTGCCCGGCGCGAAGGGCCTCTTCGTGCGCGAGGGAGCCGATGGGATCGACCAGGCGCCCCTGCACGTAGCTCGCGATGCGATCATGGGCCGCGATGAAGACGTCGGGACCTCGGCCGGTGGGGATCGCGTTCTCGATCTTGGTGCCGAAGGCCCCGAAGGGGATGGCGAGGGTGTCCACCTCGATGTCGGGATGGATACGCTCGAACGCTTCGACCGCGGCCTTCAGGCCGGCCTCCTCGGTGCCGCCGTAGTGGTGCCACAGGGTGACGATGCGCTTCTGCTGGGCGCGTGCGGGTGCGCCGGACAAGGCGGCACCGAGGACGAGCACGGCGAGCGCGGCGATGAGCGGACCGCGAAGGCGACGACGCGTCGTCATGGCTCGCCGAGCGCGCGCTCGGTCGCGGGGTCGAACAGGTGCAAGGCCGACGGCGGGACGTCGAGGGCGAGGGTCGAGCCGGGCCGCAGCAGATCGGCCTGGGCGGCCTCGAGCCGCGCGATGAACGGGGCCTCGCCGACCCGGCCGTGGGCGTAGGCCTCGAAGCCCATGGTCTCGAGCACCTCCACGGCGAGCTGCAGGTGGCCTGCGCCCTCGGCGGGCACGACGTCGTGGGGGCGGATGCCGGTGAGCACGTCCCGGCCACCCTCGCTCGGTGCGGCGCACGGCACGTCGAGGCCGCTCGCGCGCACGCGCCCGTCCTCGAGGCGCGCCGGCACGAAGTTCATCGCCGGGCTGCCCATGAACGCCGGCGACGAAGCGCGATTGGCGGGTCGGCCGTAGACCTCGAGGGGGGGCCCGCCTGCTCGACGCCGCCCGCGTCGAGCACGACGAGCCGGTCGGCGAGCGTCATGGCCTCCACCTGGTCGTGGGTGACGTAGACGATGGTCGCGCTCGAGCCTGGTGGAGCTTCTTGATCTCGACGCGCACTTCCGGCGCGCAGCGCAGCGTCCAGGTTCGACAGCGGCTCGTCGAAGAGGAACAGCTGCGGGCGGCGCACGATGGCGCGGCCCATGGCGACGCGCTGGCGTTGGCCGCCCGAGAGCTGGCGCGGGCTAGCGGTCGAGCAGGTCGGCGAGCCCGAGCATCGCGGCCGCCTCGGCCACGCGGCGTCATCTCGCCCTTGGCCGGCCGGCGGAGCTTGAGACCGAAGGCGAGGTTGCCCGCGCACGGTCAGGTGCGGGTAGAGCACGTGGCTCTGGAAGACCATGGCGATGTCGCGATCTCGCGGGGAGCGGCGCGCTGACCTAACGGCCGTCGATGCCGATGCTGCCGCCGCTGGGCCGGGTCTCCAGGCCCGCGATCATACGCAGCGTGGTCTCTTGCCGCAGCCCGCTCGGCCCGACCAGCACGACCAGGGCCCCGTCAGGCACTTCGAGGTCGATGCCACGCAGGATCGGGTTGCCGCCGAGGCGCTTCTGGATACCGCGCAGCGTCAGGGAAGCCACGGCCGGCGAGCATCGCAGAAACGGCCCGCGTTGGCACCCCCGTCGAGGCGTCGCGACGCCGGCGTCCGTAGGCGGGACCCGACTCGACGGCGGAGGGGCGACTGCTACGCTCGGGCCGCGATGGACGCGGTCGGAGATCACCTTCGTTCGGCACGGCGAGACCGAAGCCAACGTGACGGGTCGCTGGCAGGGACACACCGATTCGCCCCTGAGCGGCCTCGGCCGAAGGCAGGCCCAGGCCCTCGCCGATCGGCTCCGACCCGAGCGCTTCGATCGGGTGGTCGCGTCAGACCTCGGTCGCGCGAGGGAGACGGCGGCCACGCTCGGATGGGAGGTGGTGCACGACGCCTCCTGGCGCGAGATCGACGTGGGCGACTGGGAGGGGCTGACCCGTCCCGAGGTGGCGGAGCTGTTTCCCGAGCAGAATCGCGGCCCTCGCGCGGGGGGAGCCGGTGCGCGTCGGAGGGGGCGAGTCCTGGCTCGACCTCGGCCAGAGGGTGGACGCGGCCCTCGGGCGGCTCAGGGCCTCCCTCGAGCCCGGGCAGCGGGCCCTGGTCGTGACCCATGGCGGCGTGATTCGCACGGTCCTCGGCGGCCTCCTCGGTTTCCGGAGGGGCTCGCGTCGAGGCATCGCCTGGCTCCGCAACACCGCGATCACGACCGTTCGGCTCGGGGGCGGCGGTGTCGAGGTGCGCTGCCTCAACGACGCGGCCCATGCGCGCGGGCTGGAGGCCCGGCGGTCGAGGCGGGCGGATCTCGAGTGGCGGACCGCCGTCACGATGATGGCCACACGAACCCCGGACGCGTCCGAGACCGTACCCGACGACCTCGCCGATGCCTTCGCCAGCGTCTACGGCCCCGAGGAGGGGAGCGACCTCGAGCGCGTCCTCCCGGCCCTCGCGGCGCGTCACCACGGTAGGCGGATCGGCCTGTTCGCACCGCCCGAGGCCGTCGCCGCCTTCAGCCGTTCGGTGCTCGCGGAAGGGGCGGCGCGCGTGACGGTCGCCACCCCTCGCCCGAGCGCGCGCGCCACGGTGCTCGTCGGCGACCAGACGGTGCTGCTCGACTACAACGTGTCGGCCGCGCCGTCGCCGCGCCCCGACCGGGCGCGCTGACGCGGACCTGGGGCGTCCGCAGCGCTCAGTCGCCGTTGACCGCGTAGCCGTGCAGCTCGACGCCGCTGACCGCGCCGTCCGAGAAGGTGCACGTCCCGCTCGAGAGCGCGCCCTCTCCCTGGTAGGCGCCCACGTTGGGCGAGTAGACGCACGCTTCGCCGCTCTGGCACAGCCCGTCGTCGTTGCCCTGGCCGTCGAAGAAGATCTCGGTCGCGTTGGTCAGGAAGGGCCGGCCGTCGATGGGCGAGACGACCGCGACGTTGCCTCCCACTCCGGACGGAACAGGCGGCGCCCGCCACGAAGAGCCCCCCGTTCCAATCGCGCAGGACCGCGTCGCTCGCGCGCAGGCGGTAGTCCCGAATCCGACACGTCCCCTCGCAGGGCGTCTGGGCGGCGGGGTCGAGGATGGACGGTGCATCGGGGCCGAACACGCGGTAGGGCGTGTCGAAGTCGAGCCAGTCCGCGACGGCATCGTAGGCGCCCGTCCCCGTGCGACGGGTTCGTGCCGTCCGAGGTGACACGGCCGACGAACGTGCTCGATAGGTCCAGGCCCGACAGGAGCCGGCCCGGTCCACCGAAGGTGCACCCGGTGCACGTCCCGCCGCCGACCGCGCCGACGCGCACGTCGGCGAACAGCGCGTCGTTCGCGCTGGCACCCGTGACCGAGATCGCATCGCCGCCGGAGCGGTCCATGGCCATCTCGCCGAAGTCGGAGTCGGTCACGCCCATCAGGGCCAAGCTTTGCCCCGTCGAGTTGGCGATCACCGTCTGGCCGACGACGAGGTGGCTCGACCCGTCGATGCCCATGCCGAGCTGGGCCCCTGCGACGGTCGTGTGCGCGATGACGTCGGCCTCGTTGCCGTCCCCGTAGAACTGCACCCCCACCGGCGCCGCGTGGGCCACGAGGAGATCGGTGATCGTGTCGTCCTTCTCGTTGTTCTCCAGCAACAAGGCCGTCGACCCCTCGAAGGTGGTCTGCCCGTCTCCGCTCAGCACCACGTCGGACACGACGTTGCCCGTGACGCCCGGCGGGCTCGGCGGCGGGTCCGCGAAGGTGTTGCTGAAGATGATCCCGTAGCGCGACGCGTTGGCGATGCGCACGTCGTAGACGAGCGTCGTTCCACCCCCGTACATGATCAGGCCGTAGGCGCCGTTCTGCGCCCTCAGCCTCCGCATCTCGGAGCGAAACGAGTCGTGCAGGTAGACCGCGGTCACGTAGGTGTCGTGCCGGGCCACCATCGGATCGAAGCCGTCGAAACGCCCCTCGATCCAGAGCTGCCGCGCACCGTCGGCCGACACGAGGCAGCGTCGGTACACGCGCGGGTCGGTCGCCGGCGGCACCGGCGCTTCCGGCGTGCCCGTCAGGATGTTGCAGTTGTCTGGCGCCCCGGGGACCAGGCCGAGCGTGGCCCCCCCGAGGGTCACGACCGAGATGCGATCGGCGGCGATGTGGTAGCCCTCGGTCGCGCGCGAGTGGTCGAGGACGTAGACGGCGCCGGGCACGTCCAGGATGCTCACCGCGGCGCCGGCCGCCGAGTTGTCCGGCAGCGGCATCACGGGGTTGTCCCAGAAGACCGACGTACCCGTGGCCGCAATCACGTGCCCCTGGCCGTCCTCGATGGAGACCGCGTTCGGCAGGAATCCGGTGGCGTTCACCAGGTCGCCGAGGCCACGGCCGGGGGCGAGCCCGGTGGAGTAGAAGAGGGCGGTTCCGGTCGAGTCGTCGCACGCAAAACGGAGGGCGCCGAGGGCGTCGTGCGCCGAGAGGCCCGCGCACGAGTCGCGGCCGGCGCCCGTCACCTCGAGCAGCTCGCCGGCCTCGGCGCAGTCGGTCTCGCGCATCGAGCCCGGCGGGCAGGGGGCTCCCGACCATTGCCACTCGGGCGAGGCCTCCCGCTTCACGTAATCGTTCCAGCGCGCGGCCGTGGCGAAGAGGGGGTGGATCACGGCCAGGGGCGTGTACCCAACGCGCCCGCAGGCCGGCCCGAGGGTGGCCAGCCACAGGACAGTTGCGAGCGCCTTCACGGATCGCCCATACACGGGCGCGATCATCGCGGAACCAGTGCCCCTGCGCAATCCCGTTAGGGCCGGGAGCCGTCGCTTCTCGACGTGCTCCCGAGCGCGAAGCCGTCCGCCGTCGAGTGCGGCTACAGCGTCTGGCAGGGCAGGGTGACGGTGCCGTCGGCGGCGGTTACCGACACGAGGTAGTTGTCGTAGCCGCCCTCGTCGACGACGAAGTAGGTCTCGGCGGGCGCCGCATCGTGGCCGTCGAGCCGCACGTTGCCGGCCGCCGTCTCCGCGTCCGCGTTGCTCCACGCGCTCCAGTGCATGTCCACCGGGGTCGTCGACATGAGCATGTGGCTCATGGCGTAGGCGGCGTAGGCCTTGGCCGGAACCGCGTCGCCCGGGACGCCCGAGCCGGCTCCCTGGTACTGGCCCGGCTGCTCGTCGGTCGCCGCGTGCGGGGCCGCGCGCATCGCCAGGTCCATGCAGAAGTCGTCCGGTTTCTCGACCGTCGCGCCGCTCGTCCCGCAGAAGTACTGGACGTCGGTGGACTCGCCGATCTGGTCGAACATGACGAGCTTGCCCGCGCTGTCGATGAGCAGGGCCATGGACCCTTCGTCGGGGCCGGCGTCGACCAGCACGAACATTGTGCCGTCGCCGCCCTCCTGCCACGTGACGTCGATGGTCGCGGGCCCGTTGTCGGCCGTGTCGACGAAGCTGTCCCAGCCCACGTTGTCGTCCCAGTAGGCGTGGTACCACTCGACCGCGGCCTCGGCGGCGCAGGGCAACGAGCCGCGCTCCTCCCACTTGACGCTCGCCTGGCCGTGCACGTCCCCGACGCCCGTCATCGCCTTGACGATCGCGTCGACGCACGCCTGCGTGAAATCGGTCTGAGCCGGGAGGTCGCGCGCCGTGGCAGGGACGCAGGTCGCCGTCCCCATCCCCATCCCCATCCCGCAGCCGTCGCCGGTGCACGCGGAGTGCAGTTCGAAGGTGCCGCGCATCGACTCCTTGTAGGGCTTGACGAGGACACGGTACTCGCCGGCCGTGAAGTGCCCGTGGATGTGCGAGGCCACGCTGCCGTCCACGTCGTCGTTGCGCGCGATGTAGTGGCCCCAGGCGGAGGTCCCGGGGTCGCGCCGGTAGAGGTACATGACCGTGTCGAGGTTCGGCGTGACCAGCGCGGTGCGCAGATCGATGTCGGCCTCGCCCGAGAGCGTGAAGGTCCAGGCGTGGAAGATGGCGCCGTCGGCGACCTCGGCGGTCTGGGTCGCGCCCAAGGCGAGGGTGCCGTGGTCGGTGGGGCTGCCGAAGCCGTCGAGCTTGCCGTCGACGGGGATCGCATCCTCGGCCCCCTTGCCCGTGTCGGCCTTGGGCGCCGCGGCGCACGCGGATCCGGACAGGAGCACGAGCGCGGCGACGAGGCGGACTGCTGCGTGTCGGTTCGACCGGGTCATGAGAATCTCCTCCCTGGTTCCTGCGGGCGCCGCTACGCAAGGACCGGGCCATCCGTATCGGCGGAGAAAGCCGGGGGATGTCGTGGCCTCCGCGGGGCTCTCCGGTGCCCACGTGGCCACCACGACTGCCACGCGGACCGACCCACTTGCCACCACCCACCACGGGCGTCCCTGTCACCCGCGCGTTTCCGGTCCGTTGCACGCCGTCGCCGATCGCGTTCCCGTAGCGGTGCCGAGGGCCGAGGGGGTCGGGGGTCGGGGTGGTCACCCGGACTTTCCGTCGGGGCTCCGAATCCTTTTCGCGGTCGACGCGTCTGCACCTCCTGACGGTCCGACAAGGACCGGGGAGGAAAACGACATGCAACGCTGGTGCATCACCCTTGCGCTCCTTCTACTCGGTTGCGCCTGCGCCGAGTCCCCCGCGGCCGCCCAGGCCCCCCTCGGCACCGTTGCCTCGAGCGGCGGCGAAAGCGGCCCGACCGCGTGGATCGGCGGCTCGGCTGCCCGGACACGGGTGCTCGTCGGCAGCGACGGGCAGACCTACGTGGGCGTCTGGATCGACGCCCCCGACCATGCCCCGTCGGTACAGGAGCGGGCGCCCATGGATGTGGCGCTCGTGGTCGACACCTCCGGCTCGATGAGCGGCGAGAAGATCACGAACGCGCGCATGGCGGCCTCGAGCTTCCTCGAGACCCTCCGCGACGGCGACATCGTCTCGCTCTACGCCTTCAGCGACGGCGTCAGCGAGCTCGCGCCGCCCACCCGCGTGGGCCCCGAGACCCGCCCGAGCCTGATGCGCGCGGTGCAGGAGCTCCAGGCCGCCGGCGGTACCAACATGTACGATGGAATACGCGTCGGCATCGGGCGCCTCGAGCAGGCACCCTCGACCCACACGGTCCGCCGGGTCGTCCTGATCAGCGACGGCCACGCCAACATCGGCCCCTCCGATCCGAGCACCCTCGGCCAGCTCGCTGCAAACGGCACCGAGTACGGCGTGCAGGTGACCGCCATCGGCGTCGGCCTCGACTACGACGAGACGATGCTCTCGTCCCTGGCCGTCCACAGCTCGGGCCGCATGTACCACCTCTCCGATCCGTCCCAGATGGCCACGATCCTCGACCAGGAGCTGCACCTTCTGCAGAGCACGGTCGCGACCAATGCGACGATCGAGATCGACCCGGCGCCCGGCGTCACCATCCTCGACGCCGAGACCCCCGGGGCCACGGTGCAGAACAACCGCCTGCACATGCCGGTCGGCAGCATCTACGCGGGCCAGCGGCGCGAGGTGCTCTTCCGCGCCCGTATCGACACGTCGCGTACCGGCAACCGGCCCCTCGCCCAGGCCCGGCTCAGCTACCGCGCGTCGGGCGGTGCGCACCGGAGCGAGGTTCAGCACACGGCGCTGCACTACGACGTGACGCGGGACGCGCAAGCGGTCCACCGGAGCGCGGCCCCGCGGGTCGCGGCCATGGTCGCGACGACCCAGGCGGCCCAGGCCCAGCTGCGCGCCGCCGCGGCCCTCAACCGGGGTGACCGCACGACGGCGACCGCCGAGCTCGCCGAGGCCGAGCACACCCTGGCACGTGCCGCCGCGGCTGCACCGACCGCGCCTGCCGTGCGCCGTCGCCTCGAGCAGCAGGCGCAGAGCGTGGCCCACAGCCGAGCGGCCGCTTCGGGTGCGGGCGCGCCGTCCGCCGCACGCGGCGTCGCCCTCCACGTCTACAGCGACGCCTACAGCTCCCAAGGGTACTGAGCACCGGCGGCGAGCCGGACCGACCCCTTCCGCCACCACCCCCGGCGTCGCGTACCTCTCCTCCCCCCGCGACGCCCTGCCGAGCCCCCGGACCTCAGATGGTCCGGGGGCTCCTTTTTTTGCCGACGCCGCGTGTCGGGTCGGTTCGCGTCGGGCAGGTCGGTCGGGTAGGGTTCGGCCCGTGCGAACCGTGCGAACCGTGCGAACCGTGGGCGTTTCGATGGCGGCGGCCCTCCTGCTCGGGGGATGCGGGGGCCCGTCCTTTGGTCCAGCGACCGAGACGACTCCCCATGCGGGACACGGGACCGCGCACGCGTCCGTCGGTGCCGGGGCGCCGGGCTGCGGGCGGCTCGGTGAGGTCCCGCTCACCGCTCGGCGCATCCCCCTCCTGGGCGGGCGTCTCACTGTCCGTTCGCTCGCGGGGACTGAATCGGCGCCGCGTCCCTTCGCGGGGCCGGTGGGGGACAACCAGGACGAGACGCGCCTGACCCTCGACCACGCGGGTCAGCACTTGATGATCATGGCCTTCGAGCTCTACCGGCGGACCGGCGACGACTTCGAGCACGCGGCCCGCTCCTACGTGGCCGAGAACATCGAAGGCGACATGGACGTCTCGCCCTTCGTTCTCGATGCCCAAGCGGCGACGGATGCAGCCGCGGCGCCCACCGCTCCGAGCACGGCGGCGGCGCGCGCGACGATGGACGCGTCGGTCGTGGACGGCGGGCGCGACGGCGGCGTCGCGGGGACCGCATCGGACGGCGGAGCTTCCGGGCAACGATGGGGGCGCGGCGGCCGCGGCACCCGCGACCGGTCTGCGCGCCATGGGCATCCGCCCCCACACCCTGACGCCGAACGGTCCCGCGGTCTTCGTGTTCGGCGCCCTGACCGCCTCGCCCGACCACACCGCCCAGCTCGTCGCCTTCTTCACGAGCAGCGAGGCGGCGGCGAGCGGCGCGCCCTGCACCGAGCTCGCGGTCCGCATCGCCAAGACCCTCCGCGCCGGAAGCGGCGCGCTCGCGGCGTCGTCGGGCGTGCGCTCCCTGTACACCTTCTCCGAGAGCCAGGAGCTCCAGCTCACGGTACCCGACGGATGGGTGGCCACGAGCCAGCCCGGCCCGGACTTCATCGTGCACCGGGTCGTCGAGCTGTCGGCGCTCGACGCGGTCCCCGTCACGATCGGCATCTACGTGGGCGACCATCCGACCTACCGCGCGACCCAGGACCACGCGGCGGTGACCCGGACCGAGGGAACGCTCTTCGGCGAGCAGGTCGAGTGGCACCGGTGGACGACCGCCGGGGCGGGCGAGGAGGGTGCGCCCGATCACATCGAGGCCATGACGCGCTTCCCCGATCCCCACGGGTCACCCGCCTTCGTGCACGTCTGGGAGAGCGCGCCGGACGAGGCCGCCCTCGCCCGTGCCGATGCCATCGTCCAGACCCTGCGCGTCGCCACGTTGCACGCGGCTGGGCCGTCGTCTTCGCCGGGCTCCGCGCCATCGCCCGCGTCGTCGTCGCCCGCGCCCTCGACGCCCGCGCCGTCGCACTGATCGCGCCTTCACCCGCACGTGACGGGCCCGCGGCTCCCGCCCCTCAGCCGCGGAGCTGGGAGAAACCGCCGCTGCCGAACACGTTGCGCAAGCGCTGGGCCACCGACGGCGGCACCCCGTCGGCCATCAGGCGCGTGCGTCCACCCTCGCGCACGCCGCGGAGTGTGGCGCGGCGCACACCGGCCCGTGCGACCACGTCCTCCAGATCGCCGAGGAGCGCGGGCGGTACGCGTCCGCGGCGCACGCGGCAGCGGCCGTTGCGCACGCGGATGTGGAACACCTCGTTGGCCTGACTCAAGGACCGGAAGAAGACGGCCACCATGAGGCCGATCACGGCGATGACGAGCACCTCGAGCATGACGGGCCCGGAGGATACCATCGACGCCCTCGACCTGCAGAACCGGGCTCGTTCGGGCGCCCCCCTGGTCGCTCGCGGGGCCGGGCCCCATGATGCCGTCCATGGCCGACACGCGATCCATCACACGCATCGTCACCGCACACCGGCAGCTCGAGGGAGGCGGCTTTCCGGTGCGCCGTCCCTTCCCGAGCGCCGGGACCGACATGGTGGACCCCTTCCTCTTGCTCGACGAGATGGGGCCGGTCGACTGGCCGCCTGGCGGCGCCATCGGCGCACCCGACCATCCGCACCGTGGCTTCGAGACCGTGACCTACATGCTCGAGGGGACCATGCGCCACCGCGACTCGCGCGGGCACGAGGGCGCGATTGGTCCGGGCGACGTGCAGTGGATGACGGCAGGCGACGGGGTCGTGCACTCGGAGATGCCCGACGAGCGTTTGCTCCGCGAGGGCGGGCCGATGCACGGCTTCCAGCTCTGGGTGAACCTGCCCCGTCGGGACAAGCGCATGGCCCCGCGCTACCAGGAGGTGCCGGCCGGGCGCATCCCCGAAGTGACGAGCGACGACGGGCGAGTGCGCGTACGCATCATCGCCGGACAAGCGCTGGGGGCGAGCGCGGTCATCGACACGCGCACGCCGATCGCTTTCCTGCACTTCACCATCGAGGCGGGCGGGCAGGTGACGCAGCCGGTCCCGCGCGAGCAGCACGGGTTCGCCTACGTGTTCGGCGGCACGGCGCGCCTCTCGGGCCAGCGCGTCGACGAGGGGCAGATGGCCGTCCTCGCCGCCGACGGCGACGCGGTCACTCTCGCCGTGGACGACGACGCACGGGGTCCGGCCGACGTCTTGCTCGTCACCGGGACGCCCCTTGCCGAGCCGGTGGCGCGCTACGGGCCCTTCGTGATGAACGCCAAGCACGAGATCCTCGAGGCTATCGACGACTTCCAGCGGGGACGCATGGGGCGCATCCATCCCTGAGCGGCCGCGTCGCCGGGCGTCGGGGCGGCGACTCGATCCACACCTGGACCCGTGGCATGCTTGGTGAGCGGGCACACGTTTCGTGCGCGTTGCGGTGTGACCCATGGAGGAGACGATGAGCCTGGCCGAGCCAAACGATGCCGTTGCGTCGGCGCCCTTGTCGCCCTCGCGGTGCGTGCACCTGGTGCGAGCGGAGGCCCGTGCCCTGGCGTCGGCCGCCGAGGCGGGGCTCGAGGCCCGCGTTCCGCGCTACCCCGGCTGGACCGTCGCGGACCTGGTCGTGCACACGGGCCTCGTGCACCGTTGGGCCGAGCGCATCGTACGCGAGCGGGCGACCGAGCCGTTGCCGCGTGACGCCCCACCCCCGTCACGCGACGAGGCGCCCGCCCTGCTCGGCTGGTTCCGTGAAGGCGCCGATCGTCTCGCGGCGACCCTCGAGGCGGCCGAGCCGACGACGCCGGTGTGGAGCTTCACCGGCCCATCGATCGTCGCCTTCTGGCTGCGTCGCATGGCGCACGAGACGGCGATGCACCGCTGGGACGCCCAGAGCGCCCACGGCTGCGCCTCGCCCTTCGCACCGGACGTTGCCCAGGGCGGCATCGACGAGTCGCTCGTCCTGCACCTGCCCCGGGGCGACGAGGCGGTCCGGGGGAGCGGAGAGCGCGTCGCGCTCGTGTGCACCGAGGACGCGAGCATGCGGCCGGTGCTGGTGATCGACCCCTCCGGTGATCGACCCCTCCGGTGATCGACCCCTCCGACGTGCGCGTGACCGACCTCGGGGACGAGGGACCGGTGGACGCGGAGGTGCGGGGATCGCGCTCGGACCTCTGGCTCCTGCTCGTCGGCCGCCGCGCCGGCACGCCCTTCGAGGTCGAGGGCAGCTTGGAGGCCTTCGACCGTCTGCGCGCCGCCATCGGTCGTGCGCCGGTTCCGCGTCGGCCCTGACGCTCGACCGGGTCCGTGGTCCCTCTTGCGCCCATGGCGAGACGTACGCTTCCCTCCGTCGTCGAGATGCTGCGCGAGCTGGTCGCGTGCCCCTCGGTGAGCGCCGCCGACCCGCGCTTCGACCAGTCGAATCGCGCCGTGATCGATCGCCTCGCCACCTGGGCGGAGGACCTGGGCTTCCGCGTCGAGCGCATGGCGGTGCCTGGCGCACCGGGCAAGGAGAACCTGCTGGCGACGCTCGGGGCGGGGGAGGGCGGACTCGTCCTCTCCGGGCATACCGACACGGTGCCCTACGACCGAGCCGGCTGGCCGAGCAATCCCTTCACCCTCACGGAGGTGGACGGCCGGCTCGTCGGTCTCGGCGCCGCGGACATGAAGTGTTTCTTCGCGGTCGCCCTCGAGGTCGCCCGACGCATCGACCCGGCGAGCCTCCGCGCGCCCCTGCATCTGCTGGCGACCGCGGACGAGGAAAGCACCATGTCCGGGGCCCGCGCGCTCGTCACCGATGGGCGGCTGCGCGCGCGTCACGCGGTGATCGGTGAGCCCACCGGCATGCGTCCGGTGCGCATGCACAAGGGCGTCATGATGGAGCGCATCGCCCTGCGCGGGCACTCGGGCCACTCGAGCAATCCCTCCCTCGGCGTGAGCGCCCTCGACGGCATGCACGAGGTGCTCGGTGCCCTGCTCGCCTTCCGGCGCGAGCTCGCCGAGCAGCACCGGGACCCCGCCTTCGAGGTGCCGGTGCCGACCCTCAACCTCGGCCGCATCGAGGGCGGCGACAGCCCCAATCGCATCTGCGCGCAGTGTGAGCTGCACATCGATCTGCGACCCCTGCCCGGAATGGACCTCGGCGCCCTGCGTGCCGCCATCGACGCCCGCGTCCGGGCGGCGGTCGAGGGGCGCGGGCTCGCGGTCGAGACCGGTCCCCTCTTCGAGGGCGTGCCGGCCTGGTCGGCGGCCGCGGACGCGCCGGTCGTGCGTGCGGCCGAGGCGTTGACGGGAGCGAGCGCGGTCGCCGTCCTGTTCGGCACCGAGGCCCCCTTCCTCATGGCCCTCGGCATGGACACCGTCGTGCTCGGTCCGGGCGACATCGCGGTCGCGCATCAGCCGGGCGAGCACGTGCCACGCGCGCGTCTCGAAGGCTCCGTCGACATCTTCGAGGGCCTGGTGCGAAGGTTCTCGGTCGAGGGGGGCTGAGGCCCATGCCCACACGTGACCCCAGCTCCTTCGTCGAGCACTTCCGCGCCTCCGCTCCCTACGTGCACGCGCACCGGGGGCGCACCTTCGTCGTCGTCTTCGGGGGCGAGGCCCTCGCGGGCGACGGCTTCGATCCCCTCGTGCACGACGTGGCGCTCTTGCACGGGTTCGGGGTGCGGCTGGTGCTGGTCGCCGGTGCCCGCCCGCAGATCGACAAGGCCCTCGCTGGCCGCGGCCAGAACGCGCGCTACGAGGGCGGCATCCGCATCACCGACCCGGTTGCCCTCAAGTGCGTGAAGGAAGCGGCGGGCGCGGTGCGCGTCGAGCTCGAGGCACGGCTGTCGATGGGCCTTCCGAGCTCGCCCATGAGCGGTGCACGCATCCGCGTGGCCTCCGGCAACTTCGTCACGGGCGCGCCCCATCGGGGTCGTCGACGGGTCGACTTCGGAAGCTCGGGCGAGGTGCGGCGCGTCGACGCCGACGGGATCCGGCAGCGGCTTCGACGACGACGCCATCGTCCTGCTCGGGCCCATCGGCTACTCGGCCACCGGCGAGGTGTTCAACTGCAGCTCCGACGACGTGGCGGCCGCCGCGGCGGTCGCCCTCGGCGCCGACAAGCTCGTCTGCCTCGTCGAGGGTCGCGGCCTTTCGAGACGACGGGGTCGCGCCCTCGAGGAGCTGACCGTCGCCGAGGCCGAAGCGCTCCTCGCGAGGCGGCGCCGCCTCCCGGTCGACGTGCGCCAGAAGCTCGGTGCGGCCGTGCGCGCCTGCCGCGGCGGCGTGCGTCGCGCACACCTCGTGGGCCGGCGCCTCGACGGAGCGCTCTTGCGCGAGCTGTTCACCCGCGACGGAGCCGGCACGCTCGTGACGCGAGAGCGCTTCGAGGGGGTTCGTCAGGCCCGCACCGAGGACGTGAGCGGCATCCTCGCGCTCATCGGGCCGCTCGAGACCCAGGGCGTGCTCGTGCGGCGCTCCCGCGATCGGCTCGAGGACGACACGGCCCACTTCACCGTCATCGAGCGCGACGGGATGATCGTCGCCTGCGCGGCGCTCTATGCCTTCGATGCGGCGCGGTGCGCCGAGGTGGCCTGCGTCGCGGTGCACCCGCGCTACCGCGACGCGGGGCGAGGCGACACCCTCCTCGACTATCTGGAGCGTCGCGCGAGGGCGGCGGGCCTCGAGCGCCTCTTCGTGTTGACGACACGCACGGCCCACTGGTTCCGCGAGCGCGGCTTCGAGGCGGCCTCCCTTCGCGTGGTCCCCGAGGCCCGTCGCGCGCGCATCAATCGGCGGCGACGCTCGAAGGTCTTCGTCAAGGAGCTGTGCAAGGCCGCCTCGGTGCGCGGAGCACGGTGCGCGTCCGCGGTGTGCGGCGGCCGGGCAGCGTCCGAGGTCAGTTGCCGTGCTGCATGCGCTGCAGGTCGCGATCGAGCGAGCCGATGCCCGCGAGGCCGGGGCCCGGGCCCTGCAAGTCCGACGAGCTGCCATTGTCGCCACTGCCGCTTGCTGGGTGGCCGCCGCTCCGTGTTCTGTGCGTGTGTCCGTTCGCCGCCGTGGCGTTCGCGCTCGTGTGGGCCTGCTGCTCGCCGGCTGCGCTCGACCCGGAGCCGTGGGCGGCGGCCGTGGTCGTGCTGCTCGCCGTCGTGGACGCGGTGTGGGATGCCGTGTCGTCAGCCGACGCCGGCCGGGTCGGTCCGTGGGCGGCGGGGTGGTGGGTCGGCCGCCAACGGTGCCGGTGGTGCGTTGCGGTCTCCGCCGTCGTCCCCTGGGCTTCGGGGTGGGGAGCGACGGTCGGGCTCCCGGCATTGGCCGCCGGTGCCTGGGCCACGTCGGGTGAAGCGGGCGCGGCGACCACCGTGGTAGGGGTCGCCGGCTGCGCTGCGGGTGGCAGTTGCGTCACGGTGGCGGTCGGTCCGCTCATCACGCGAAAACCGAGCCATACGCCCACGGCGGCCATGACGACGGCAACCATGGCGAACAGGAGGAGGGTCCGACGCCCCTTCGAGGCGGGGTCGGACGCGGCGGCCGGGATGTTGGGACCCTCGCCGCTCGGCCAGGGCGGGGGCGGCGCCGAAGGCATGGGCGGGGGCGGCGCCGAGGAGAGCGGCGGCCGAATGGTCGTCGGCGCTTCCTCGCCGGGCGGGCCCACCGCGAAGTTCCGCGCCGCCGTGTCCTCGATGCGGGTCCGCGTCGAGGGCAGGTCGCCCTGCCATCCGGAGGCCACGAATCCCGCTGTAGTCGCTGTCATCCACGACTGGCACCGCCAGCTCGCTCAGGTCCTCGGCCTCGTGGGGGGTCTGGGCCTCCGTTCGCGCGAAGGCCCGGCGGATGTTGTTCTCGAGCTTCGCGAGGACGGGGCCCGCCGTCTCGCGCACGAACTCCGCGAGCTCGGCGGTTTCGGGCAGTTGCATCGACTGGCGGGCCGCGTCGCGGAGCGCGCTGGCGAACTGGCCCGCGGTCGCGGTGCGCCGGCTCGGGTCTCGCCGCAGCGCCTGGGCGACGACCTCGGAGACCTCCTCCGGGATTTCCGTCCGCGTCCGGCTCAGGGCCGGGATCGGCATGTGGGTGACGCGCTCGAGCTGGGCGAGGGGGTTGTCGGCGGCGAAGAGGCGACGGCCCGAGAGCGTCTCCCAGGCGACCACACCGAGGGAGAAGATGTCGGCGCGCCGGTCGATGGCGCCTCCGGCGGCCTGCTCGGGGAGCGAAGTAGGCGAGCTTACCCTTGAGCTCGCCGGTGGTGGTGTGGGTGCGGCGCATCATCGCCCGTGCCACGCCGAAGTCGGTAATACGTGCGCGACCGTCGATCCCGACCAGGATGTTCTGGGGCGAGATGTCCCGATGAATGATGCCGAGGGGCTCACCGAGGGGTGTGGTCGCGCTGTGGGCGTCGTGCAGGCCCTGGGCGGCCTGGGCGATGAGCTCGACGGCGATCGGCACGGGGAGCTGCTGGTCGAGCCGCCGGACGGCGTACAGGAGACGGCTCAGGGCACAGCCGCGTACCAGCTCCATGACGAGGTAGAGGGAGCCGTCCTCGGCGCGCCCGAGCTCGAGGGTGTGCACCACGTTCGAGCTCGAGATGTTCGCCGCGAGGCGGGCCTCGTCGAGGAACATCGTGACGAACTTCGGGTCGTCGGCCAGGTGCGGCAGCATCCGCTTGATCGCGACCAGCTTCTGGAAGCCGCCCTCGCCAAGCACGCGCGCCGCATGGACCTCGGCCATGCCGCCCGACGCGATACGGAACAGGAGCTCGTAACGCCCGAGGGTACGGGGCTCCGTCGACTGGGCCTCCGCGCGCATCCAAGATGAGGATATCAGACGGCCGGGAGCCCCGCCATGCAACGGCTCTCGGCCGCCCCGGGGCCCGCCGGACGCTGGGCCGGGCCCCTGCGGGGACCCTCCCGGGGGTCACTCGCAGTAGTGGGTGTTGGTGCCGGGGTGGCAGTAGTTGCTGATCATCCCGACGATGCAGCCCGGATCTGGCACTTGTCGACCATGTCGACCTCCGGGGTCCCCGCCTCGTCCAAGGGCGGGGGGTAGGGGGCGCCCCCGTCCCACGACGTGCGCTGCCCGATGTAGAACGGGTGTTGCAGCTCGTACCAGTCTTCCTGGCTGTTGGAGTCGGCGAGGGCCGAGCAGGAGGGGGTGCGACAGAAGCGCACCTTCATCCGGGCGTCGATCGTGCCGTCGGTGCTGATGGCGCTGTAGTCGACCGAGCCCGGCATCTGGTCGGTCAGCTTGGTGCCCGCGTAGTCGTCCCCCGTCCACTCCACGTCGAAGGGATGTCCGTCCGCTGCGCGGATCTGAACGAATGCGTAGGTGGGCGCCGCTCCCCCGTCCACGCCGGTGCCCGCGTCCACGAAGCCGGCGTCGGGCTGCGCCGGCAGCGACAGATGCACCTCGAGGACGGCGTTGTTGGCGCATCCACCGAGCGCGAGGGCGGCGACCGAGAGGCCGAGCAGGAGTGTGGACGCCATTGCCCTCACAGGTTCACCGGGTGGTCGGAGAGGGGCTTGAGCTGGGCGTTCTGGTAGAGGAGGTAGCCTCCCACGGCGGCCCCGCCGAGCACGATCGCCCCGGCGATGATCCAGAAAACCGGAGAGGCGAAGATCGACCTGGTCTCGATGTGGGGGGGCAGGCGCACCATGTGGACGTGAATGGACTCGTGGGCGCCGTCGGCGAGGGTGCCGGTCCACTCGAAGGGCTTGTAGTCCGGGTGCTCTGCGACGATGCGGTGGGTGCCGGGATCGGTCTCGACCCGGATCGGACGGTGGCCCGTGTCGCCCACGTCTCGCCCGTCGAGTCGGATCGCGTAGTGGAGCTGGGGGTCCAGACCGGCGAGGAGGAGCAGGGCGATGCGGGCGTTGACCTCTTGCCGATAGCTCGTGGCTCGCTGACGCATCTGGGGGTCGAGGGCGGCGCTGTGGCGAGCGAGCAACGCATCGAAGGTGTCGCGTGCGTCCACGTTGCGGCCGAGGGCCCTGAAAGCGACACCCACGTTGTAGAGCGCCGAGGGCGCACCGGACAGGGAGTAGGCCCGTTCGAAGCTGGCCACCGCGTCCGCCCAGCGGCCCGACTGGACCGCCGAAGCGCCGGCGATGAACAGGGCGCGCGTCTCCTCCAGGTCGGCGTGGCTCGGGTGGGACGGTTCGTCCGGCACCCGGTAGTCGGCGGCCGCCACCGACGCGCTCAGCGACGAGGCGAACGCGAGGGCGAGGGCGAGCCACCGGAAACGAGGTCGCGGTGAGTGCACGTCGGTTTCCCTTGTACTCCGATGCGACACATGGGGGAAGGGTCGAGCGGGCCCCCAAGGAACCGACAGGCCGCGTGCGCGTTGCCAGCGGCGGTCAGGGATGGGCCGCCGCGCCCCAGCGGACGGCAATCGGATCGGGCGCGGCCTGGGGTGCGACGAAGGTGTAGGCGTTGTCGGCCTGCGACCAGGTCAGCGAGCCGTCGGCATGGCGGATCACGAGCTTGAACGCGGTGGCCGAGCGCACCGGCAAGGGCACCGTCGCTCGTAGCTGGCCGTCCACCCCGTGGTCGAACGCCACCGCATGGGCCACCTTCCAGGCGCCGAGCCCGGTGCGGAGCCAGCCAGGAGGAGTGTGTCGTGGGGACCGAGCGGGGCGCCCTCGGCGCGGAAGGCCTTCGGGCGCAGTCGGGGAGCGGTGCGGGCGCGGAGCGCGGCGGACGCGAGGGGCGCGAAGGCGTGGGGCGCGCGAGGCGACAGGCGGATCAGCCCGGACCGTGTGCGCTGCCACCTCGAAGCCGTCGCCCGCGATCGGCGTCCGAATCGAGCAGGTCGATCCCGCCCGAGGCCGCCCCCCAGATGTCGGCCGGTACGCGCATCCTGCGGCTCACCGTGTCCTCGTTGATCGCGATGAGCGCCGCATCGTCGGGAGCCAGGCGCGAGTAGGCGAAGAGTGGTCCGTCGAGGCGCTCGAGCCGCGTGACGCCCGTGCGCAGGGCCGGGCTCGAGGCGCGGGCGTCGAGCACGCGCGCGATGAATGCACCGAGGGGTGCGTCCGACACGAAGCGCATGTCGCCGCGGTTGTCCGGCTCGTGGGCACCCTCCATGGCAATCTCGGTCCCGTAGGTGATCGACGGCGTCCCTCGCGCCGTGAGCTCGAAGAGCAGGGCCTGCTTCACGCGCTCGAGGTCGCCGTGGCAGGTGGTCGTGATGCGCGGCAGGTCGTGGTTGTCGAGGAGGGTCACGAGGTGCGAGGGATCGCGGTAGAGGCGGTCCTCGCTCAGCACGGCGGCGATGCGCCCGGGGGGGGCGGCCTTGCAGAAGACGTCCGACATCGCGAACGACAGGGGGAAGTCGAAGAGCGCGCCGAAGTGGCCCTCGCGGAAGAAGCGCGCGATCACCGCCGGGTCGCCGTCGAGCTCCTCGCCGAGCAGCGTGAAGCCCGGGCCCGCCTTCGCGCGGAGCGCGTCGTCGTAGCGGGCCCAGAAGCGCGTCGACGCGTGCTTGACGGCGTCGAGGCGGAAGCCGTCGACCGGCACGTCGTCGACCCAGTGGAGCGACTTGTGGAGGAGGAACGCGTAGACGTCGGGTCGCTCCTGGGCCAGGTCCGGCAGGCCGTCCACGTCGCGATCGACGAGCTGTGCGGGGTCGTTCCAGTCTTCGATGAATCCGTGGTGGTGGAACCAGTCGGGGTGCTCGGAGGCCAGGGGTGCGCCGTAGCCGACATGGTTGAGCACCATGTCGAGCAAGAGGCGCATGCCGCGGCGGTGCAGCGCCTGGACGAGGCGACCGAGCAGCGCGTCGCTGCCGAAGCGCGGGTCCACGTGGCCCAGGTCCCAGACCCAGTAGCCGTGGAAGGCGCCATGGCCGTAGAAGGGGGCCGAGCGGGTGATGAAGACGGGCGAGAGCCACACCGTGCGCACACCGAGCCGCTCGAGCCAGTCGAGGTGATCGAGGACGCCCTGCAGGTCGCCCCCGTGCCATGCGCTCGCGTCGTGACGATCGACGTTGCGGTCGTTCGACGGGTCGCCGTCGGCGAAGCGATCGACCATCAGGAAGTAGATGGCGTCCCGCGTCGATCGATCGGCGGACGGTCCACGGGCAGGGCCGCCGGGGGGCGCGGGGGGCGCGGCTCCGGGCGCGGGAGAGGGTGCAGGCGCGGGTGCCGGTGCCGATCGCGCGCCGGTCCCGGTCGGTGCCCCCTGGGCGCCACCCGACGTCGCGTCGGACGAGGTCAGGGCGGGAAGGAAGTCGTCGAGCCGGCTCGACAGCTCGCGGCCGATGGACGCGGCAGCGGAGGCGAGGGCCGCCCGCTCGTGCTGGTGCGGGTAGTCGAGGAAGACCGGGACCGTGAAATCGTCGCTCAGGGCGTCCCCGAGGGCCGTCTTGCGCGCGAGGGTCAAGCGCACCTGCACCGTCCAGCGGAAGCGGCCCCCGAGCTGGGAGTAGTAGCGCGGGAACGTCTCCACCAGAAGGAGCAGGTCGGCGTGGTGGGCGACCTGGGCGAGGCGCGCGAGCCGGGTGCGCGACAGGCGCTGGGCGGCGAACGCGGCACCGTAGTCGCCCGTGGGCACCTCCACGACACCCAGGTTGCGCGCCGACAGCACGCGTCGGACCGTCTGGTGCAGCTCCGGGGGCACAGCGACCCCGCAATCGCGCGCGGCGTCGACCGCGAAGGCCACGGCCACCGTGTGGCTGCCGGGCGGCACCGTGGCCGGCGGATTGTGGGCCACCGGACAGGCGCCGATCACGACGGACACCAGCGTGCCGAGGACCCAGCGAAACGACACGCGCGCACGAGCCCGACGGGTCAGAACCATGCCTCCGCCTCCAGCGGAGATCAGGTGGTGCCAGTGCTGCTCCGGGCTGCCGAAGTAGTTGAATTCGTCCAGGCTCTCGACGAAGCTGTTGCCGAAGGCGTTGTTCTGTGTGCTGTACTGGACGCCGTAGAGCAGGCGCAAGGAAGGGCGCGTGAAGATGCCCGGCCCCAGCGGGTTCAGGACGACGCCGAACTTGCCCTGCCAGGTGACGCGCACCGGGCTGTCGCCGTACTCGAGGCCGCGGCTGTCGGCGACGCCGCCGGTGTTCTGGAACACGGAGTCGGCGTGCTGCCGGTAGCGGTTGCCGTTGTGGGAGATCTCGCGCGCGAAGCTCGTCTCACCGAGCAGGTGAACCGTGTCGGTGATGTAGAGCTGCACGCGGGCGACCGTGGACCAGAAGGTCTGGTCCGCGTCGCTCGGAGCGATCTGGTTGTCCAGATCGAAGTGGTTGCCGTAGAGGAAGCCGAGGACCGCGTCGAGGCGGCCCGGGACGAGGGTGAGCTGCATCTCGTCGCCGACGTTGATCTCGTAGCGCTGGTCGGTCAGGCGCTGCACGTAGATCGGGATGGCGCGCCCGCTGTCCGGTGAGGTCTCGGTGTAGAACGTATCCGGGTGGTGGCGCAGGGCGTTGGCGAAGAGGTTGTTCCACCTGAGGGGCCCGACGCCGCCGAACCCGAGGTAGAAGACCGCCTTCCACGACGTCGAGGACGTCGCGATGGGGTGGGGGAACAGGTTCTCGCGGCCCGGGTTCGCCTCGAGGTAGTGCTTGAGCACTTCCTGCCTGACGAAGTCCTCGTAGCGGACGTTCGGCGTGAAGTAGGGCGCGTCGCAATCGCCCTGCACCCCGGGCTCGTAGAACCCCTCGGCGCCGGCGCCCACCTCGAGGTGATCGCTCAGGTGCAGCCGCACCGCCAGGCCGCCGCTCGCGATGGTGTGGTAGTGGTCGCGCCGGAGGTAGTAGCCGGCGTCGCCCACGCCCACGAGCAGGTCGACGTCGTCGCTCTTGTACATGGCCGAGACGCCGAGTGTCTGGGAGAAGAGCTCGGCGGGGCGCATGTCGTAGATGCCCAGGTCGCCGAAGTAGTAGTCGAGGGTGCCGATGCGCCACGTGACCCGAATCGAGCAGGACGTTGCCCGCCTCGGCGTAGAGCTGGGTCAGGGCGAAGCTCGCAAAGCTGCCGAGGTTCGGCTCGGCGCCCGCGACCGAGCCGCCCTCGATGCGCGCGTGCACCGTCGCCCAGGGATCGGCCGTCCCGGGGTTCGGGGGCAGGACGTCGAGACGCAGCTCGAGGGAGGCCCAGGGGCCCTCGTTGAGCAGGCGGCCGTAGAGGTTCGAGTAGCCGAGCTTGGAATCTCCGCCCTGCAAATCGGGCCGCGCCATGACGCGGAAGTAGCCGGCAGCGGCGAAGCGTGACTGGCCGACGTCGGCCGCGGCGGGCGACGGTGGGCCCGCGGCCAGCGCCAGCGCGAACGCGGCGAGCACGAAGAGCGCCGAGGCCGCCCGTCCCTGAAACCACATTCCGTGAGCTCCGCTAGGCCAGGGTCCCGAGAGGCCGCGATGCTAGGCGCCCCCGTCACCCCCGGCAAGGGCGTTCCCGCCGCCCGAAACGGGAGGCTGGGGCTCGCCCCTTCGCCCAGCGGTCCGCGCTGCGATACCATGGTCGTGCGTGCGTACGCAGTCGGAGGAGTCATGAAGCGAGACGGTGGGGAACGGGCCCCCGCGCCCGAGGCCGACGGTCCGGACGACGCCGTCAATACCGTTGTCGAGGAATCGACCGCGATAGCCGCAGCATCGGGATGACACCGCAGCCGTGGCAACCCTCGGTGGCCACGTCGCACGAGCTCTTGGCCCCCTGGGAGGGGTTGAGCGCGCTCGGTACGGACGCCCGCTACACGATGCGCGGAACGCTCGGCCACGGCGGGATGGGCGAGGTCCTGCTCGTGCGCGACGAGGTGATGGGTCGCGAGGTCGCCATGAAGGTGATCCGCGACAAGCACGCCAAGCGCAAGGGCTTCATGAAGCGCTTCCTGACCGAGGCCAAGGTGCAAGCGCGGCTCGAGCATCCACTCATCGTCCCGCTCTACGACATGGGGACCCGCAATGACGGGAGCATGTTCTTCACGATGAAGCGGATCCGCGGCGAGTCGCTCCGCGACGTCCTCGCGGAGATCGATCGCGGTAACGAGTTGCTGACCGAGCAGTTCTCCCAGCGACGTCTGCTCGCCGCCTTCTCCCAGGTGTGCCTCGCGGTCCAATACGCCCACGAGCGGGGCGTGGTTCACCGGGACCTCAAGCCGAGCAACATCATGATGGGCAGCTACGGCGAGGTCTATGTCATCGACTGGGGCGTGGCCAAGATCCGCGGCGTCGACGACGAGGACTCGGAGTCCGGCTCGGACTCGCTCGACCGGGCGGAGGGTCCCGACCTCACGGGGCTCCACGACATGCTCGGCACACCCGGGTACATGTCTCCCGAGCAGATCCAGCTGGGCCCGGCGAGCGTGGACGCCCGCAGTGACGTGTACGCCCTCGGGGCGATCCTCTTCGAGAATCATGACCTTCGAACGGCTGCACGATCGCGCCGACAGCCCGGACCGCGTCATCTCCACCCTCACTGGCGTCGATCCGGCCGAGCGCCTCCGGGAGCTCGGAATCGAGGCGCCGCCCGAGCTCGTCGCGGCGTGCGCGAAGGCCGTGGCACGCAACCGCGACGCGCGCACGGCAACGGCACGCGAGCTCTCCGCCGCCCTGGACGCGTACCTGGAAGGCGACCGGAACGAGGAGCTCCGGCGCGGCATGGCCAACGAGTATGCCGAGCGTGCGCGCGATGCAGCCGAAAAGCTCGACGCGGAGGCGCCCGAGCCGGCGGAGCGGACCCGGGCTCTGCGGTCGGTGGGTCGGGCCCTCGCGCTCGAATCCCGCGCACCGTGGCGCGCTCCGGACACTCGTCCACCTCTTGACCACACCCCCGAAGAGCATCCCCGAGGAGGTCCGGAAGGAAGACGACGCGGCGCGGCTCGGCCAGGTGCGCGCCGGCTCGGTCCTCGCGATGTGCTGCTACGCCTTCGCCGCGGCGAACGGTCCGTGGCTCTTCGGCATCGGATACAAGCCTTCCACGGCCTTCTTCGTCACCCAGGCCGCGTGGCTGGTGCCCATCGGCACCGCGCTGCTCATGCACTTCCGCCCGAGCTACCCGACCCTCTTCTGCATGCTGGTGACGGGAGTGATCTCCACGGTGTGCGCGGGCGTGTTCCTCAGCCCGTATCTCCTGGTGCCAGGCCTGCTCACCGTGCATGCGGTGGCCTACTCCCTGATGCACGGTTGGCGTAGACGCATCCTGGTCATCGCCATCGTGCTCGCGGGCTGGACGGCGAGCCTCCTCGGCGAATGGCTCGGGCTCTTTCCGCACACGATCCAGTTCATGCAAGACGGCGTGCTGATCCGTACGGGCTCCGCGCTCAACGAAACGGCGATGCGGCTCTACATGTACCTGTCGGTCCTCGCCACGATCACCCTGGCGGCGGTGGCCGTGGGCGCGGTCCGCGCAGCCTCCGCGAAGAACGAGCTCACGGTGCGGCTGCAGGCATGGCAGCTCAAGCAGCTCGTGCCCGAGGGAAGCCAAGAAGGGTAGGTCGGTTGCCGGAGGAACCGTGTGGAGGAGCGGCGCCGTGCGAGCGCTTGTGCGCGACGGCGCAGGTGGGCGACAATGCAAGGTGGTGGCGCGCTCTGGCCGGCTTGCGGTCGTGCTCTCGGGATGCTTCCTCCTTGGCTGTTCCGGCGGAAGCTACAGGGTGGTGGTGCGCTTCGACACGACCGCCCTCGCGAGCCAGGCGCAGCGGATCGAGGTGAGCCTCGTGCAGGATTGCGCGGCTCAGGGGATGGACGGGGCCGATCCCCGGGAGGCGTTCGGCGCGATCACCATCGCGCGCGGGGCCGAGGGGGGCGGCCTCGGGCACGAGGCGCCGGGCAGCTACGGGCTCTATGCACGGGCCTTCGACGCCTCGTGTCGGGTCGTGGCCGCCGGCTGCTCGCCCGTGACGCTCGTGGCGGGGGGCAGCGGTGATCTCTTCGTGACCGCGACCGGCGCGTCGCAGCCCGCGAGCTGCCCGCTGGACCAGTGTGTCGACGGGGCATGCATGGTGGCCGACGCGGGACCGGGCGTGGACGCGGGACCGGGCGTGGACGCGGGGCCCGGAATGGACGCGGGGCCTGGAATGGACGCGGGGCTTCGAATGGACGCGGGGCCTCGAATGGACGCCGGAACCGACGCGGGTAGTCTCGATGCAGGGTTCGACGCCGGCGTTCGCGACGCGGGGTTCGACGCCGGCGTTCGCGACGCGGGGTTCGACGCCGGTCCGCCCGACGCGGGGGGGTGCGCGACCAGGACCTGCCCACCGAACGCCCACTGTCAGGCCACGAGCGGTGTGCCCATGTGCGTGTGCGACACCGGCTATCAGGACAACGACGGCAACGGGGTGTGCACGCCGGATTGCACGATGACGACCTGTGGGGCGAACGCCCTCTGTGAGGACGCGACCGGCACGGCGACGTGCATGTGTGAGGTCGGTTACCAGGACAACGACGGCGACGGGATGTGCACACCGGACTGCACGATGACGACCTGCGGGACGGGCGGCCACTGCGACGACAGCTCCGGGACCGCCACGTGTACGTGCAATCCGGGGTACGGGGATCTGCTCGGGACGGGTGAGCGCTTCGCCTGCGGCGTCAACCTGATCAAGAGCACCGCGACCGGGGGCATGGCCCGCATCGTCACCTACACCTCGACCGGTTCGTACACGGAGGACAGCTCCGGCATCGGCTCCTCGTGCAGCCAGGACTGGCATCCCTACGGAACGCTCTGCGACGAGGCGCCCAACACCGACAGCACCACGGCCAGCACCAAGTCGAACCCGGACAGCGGAGCGACGTGGGACGTAGGGGGCCCGCCCGGGACAGGCGCCGGCATCCTCGTGATCGACGCCGGCGCGCCGGTCGTCTTCGACACGCTGCAGGTCTACCAGATGTACAGCGACGGCAAGACGAGCCAGAATCCTCTTGTCCATCCACCCCAGCACGTCGCCCACCCCGCCCGCGGTGTCCGATCCCGGCTGGGTGTCCCTCGTCCCGTACTCGAGCGTGGGGCCGGGGGCCAACAACAGCGCGACGAGCACGGTGACCTCGCCGACCGTGTTCCACGTGGGTCCCCAGACCACGCGCTATCTTCTCGTCGAGGCCCAAAACGACGGTTCCCTCGGGGGGGACCCCGGGTATCTGGAAATCCAATCCATCAAGATGTTCGCCACGTGCCCGTGAGCGCGGCGGCGGCCAGGGGAGTTACTCTTGCGCCGGCGTGCTCCGCGGCAACGTGAGCACGGGTATGACCGAGGAGCGAGCCGATGCCGAAGCGTAGAACGGGACTTTGGTTGTTTTGCCTGGTCGTGGGGATCGCGGCCACGAGTGGGTGCGCGAAGTCGACAACGCCGAGCGAGGGCGGTACGGCCGATGGCGGCGCCCGCGACGGCGGTGCACGCGACAGCGGCGCCCGCGACGGCGGTGCACGCGACAGCGGTGCACGCGACGGCGGTGCGCGCGATGCGGGCGGGCGGGATGCCGGACCGGCCACCGCCTGCCCGGCCACGGCCCCGAGCGACGCCTCGTCGTGCCACCCGACCGGGCTCGTGTGCGAGTACGGAGACGACCCGCGCGAGTCGTGCCGCGTGCGGGCGACCTGCATGGCCTCGGGCTGGTCCATCGACAATCCCTCGTGCATGCCCCCTCCGACGGTCATGTGTCCGGCGACGCGGGCCGACGCGTCGGGGACGGACTGCACCGCCGACGGGGCGGTCTGCTCCTACGCGGACGGCCTCTCTTGTTTCTGCACGAGCTGCCCACCCGGCAGCCCGGTCTGCGGCGGCTCCCTCAAGTGGTACTGCCCGCCGGCGAACCCGGACGCCCAGTGCCCCGCGACGATGCCCAACCTCGGCACGGCCTGCTCGCCGCAGGGCAAGAGCTGCCGCTACCAGTGCGGCCCCGGCGGCGCCCGCATGTGCACGGGCGGGATGTGGGTCGAGGCGGACGGCGGGCCCTGTCCCGTCTCGACGCGTCGGGCCAAGCGCGACATCCATTACCTCGCGCCCGCGCAGGTGCGTGAGGTGGCCCGCGCCGTCGAGCGCATGCGGCTCGCCCACTACGACTACCGCGACCCCGCCATCGACCGGCGCCATCACCTCGGCGTCATCCTCGAGGACCTGCCCCAGGGCTCCCCCGCCGCCGACCGTCAGGCGCGCATGATCGACGTCTACGGCTACGCGAGCATGCTCGTCGCGGCGACCCAGGCCCAGCAGCGGCAGATCGACGCCCTCGACAAGGAGGTGGCGCGCCTGCGTGCGCGCCTCGATCACCAGGAGAGCGGAGCGGCACACCCGGGGCATCCGGGTACGGTCAGGTGAAGATGATCTGGCCGCCCGCGGCGAGCCCGTAGAACTCGCCCACCGTGATGATGTCGCGGACCTGGTCGATGAAGTCGTCCTTCTTCAGGCCGAACAGCTCGACCGACGCCTTGCAGCCGTAGAGGCCCGCACCGCTGTCCGCGATCATCTCGACGAACTCGGGGATCGACGGGATGTCCAGCGCCTCCATCTTCTTCTCGAGCTGGCGCGTGACGATCGACGCCATGCCCGGGAAGCCGCCGAGCCAGGTCGCCAGGTGCAGCCCCGGGTTGCCGACCGAGGCGGCCTTCACGCGCTCGTGCCGCTCCTTGTGGATGGCGTCCATGCCGAAGAACGTGAAGAACACGTTCGCCTCGATGCCCTCCATGCGGGCCCCGTTGGCCATGATGAGGCCCGGGTAGATGCCCTCGAGGGAGCCCTTCGAGATGATGACGGAGACCTTTTCGATTCTGTCTGCCACGGTGTCCTCGGCGAAAGGGTTGAGCGATGCTCAGATGCAGCCGCGGGGCTTTGGGATACCGCCGATCTTGGCGGCGAGCTTGGCCGGCCCCTTCGGGAACAGCTGGTAGAGCTCCTTGATCGGAACGCCCGACTCCTTGCTCAGGCTACGCACCGACGGCGCGTCGCCCTTCTCGAGGAAACGGTTCCGCATGAAGTGGATCACCTCCCAGTGGCGCGGGCTCAAGGCCGAAACGCCCTCGTGCTCCGCGATGCTCTTGGCCATCGCCTCGTTCCACTGCTCGGGGTGCGTCAGAAAGCCCTCGCCATCCACGTCGACGTCGACGCCGGCGATGTTCGTGGTCGTCATCCTCGCGCCTCCTTTGCGGCCGGCTTTGCCGGCACCTCCTTGCCGGCCATGCGCATCTCGGCGGGAACGCCGGGCATGCCGTGCCCCGGCAGGAGCGTGTGCCAGTAGAACCACTGGAACATGAGCTTGCCGAGGTGGTTCATGTGCGTCTCCTTCAACAGACGCAGGGGGCCGATGCCGGCGAAGGGAAACTTGCCGGGCAGCGGCTCGGTCTCGTAGTTGAAATCGATGAGCAGGGCCTTGTCGAAGCCCGTCTCGATGAAGCAGTTGGAGTGCCCGTCGTAGTGGCCGGCGAGGGGCTCGCCAGCGAGGAAGCGGCAGACGTTGCCGGCGAGCACCTCCGCCTCGAAGTGGGTCACCGAGCCCGCCTTGGAGGTGGGCACGGCGGCCGCGTCTCCGAGGGCGAAGACGTTCGGCGCCGCGGTCGTCTGCAGCGTGTGGGGATCGGTCGGCACGAAGCCGAGGGCGTCGCCGAGGCCCGGTGACCGTGCGACGAATTCCGCGCCGCCGTGGAGCGGGACGGTCACGAGAAGGTCGAAGGGCACCTCGCGGCCGTCGTAGGACACGAGCCTGCCGCCCTTGCCGTCCACCTCGCCCGCGTTGAATTCCGTGATCGAGCTCGACGCCCTTTTCCGCGAGCAGGCCCCCGAGCGCCTTCGATGCGACAGGCTGGGTGAAGGCGCCGTCGAGGGGCGTCACGTAGGTCAGCTGCACCGCGTCCCGGATGCCCCGCTCGCGGAAGTACCAGTCCGCGAGGAACGTGAATTCGAGGGGCGCGACCGGGCACTTGATCGGCATGTCAATCACGTCGACAACGAGCTTTCCGCCCTCGAAGCCCTCGAGCGCGGAGCGCAGGGCCGTGGCGCCTTCGAGCGAGTAGAAGTCGAAGACCTTCTCGCGCCACCCGGGGCCGAGGAGGCCCTCGGTCTCTTCGGGCATGAGGCGGTTGCCGGTCGCCACGATGAGCACGTCGTAGCCGAGGGTCTCGCCGCCCTCGAGGACGACCTCGTTCCGGTCGATGTGCACGGCGTCGATCGGCCGCTCGACGTAGGTGATGCCGGCGTGGAGCTGGGCCTTGCGCGGGCGGACAATCTCCTCCGGGTCGTAGAGGCCGAAGGGCACGAAGAGCAGGCCCGGCTGATAGAGGTGGCGGTCGTTGCAATCGACGACGGTGATGGTCGCCTCCTCGCGGCGGAAGCGCCTGCGGAGCCGGTTCGCCATGATGGTTCCGCCCGTGCCGGCGCCGAGGATGAGGATGCGGTGTGCCATGACGGGTTTGACGTGCGCACCGGTATCCCCACGGCAACACCGTGTGCGCGCGATCGAAAGATTTGCGCGCGGCCGCGCGCGCTGCGCGAGAGGGTTGCGTTCGCCACGGGCGTTTCCGCCCATTCTCGGGGAGGCACGGCCCTTGCTGGGCTCCGTTCCGGCACGGGAGGTGACCGTGGACGAAGGCAACGACTTCTTGCGGTCGGAGCTCGAGCGACGGGGGATCACGCGCCGCGAGCTCGCGAAGTTCTGCGCCACGATGGCCGGGCTCCTGGCCCTGCCCAAGGCGGCTGCCGCCCAGATCGCCGAGGCGGTCACGACCAAGCCGAAGCCCGCCCTCGTCTGGCTCGAGTTCCAGGACTGCGCCGGCAACACGGAATCCTTCCTGCGCGCCCAGGACCCGACGGCGGCCGAGGTCATCCTCGACATCCTGTCGGTCGACTACCACGAGACCTTGATGGCCGCGGCCGGCCACCAGGCCGAGCAGGCGCGGGACAAGACGGTCCACGACCTGGCCGGCAAGTACATCGCCGTGATCGAGGGCTCGATCCCGGTGGGCGCCCACGGTGCCTACTGCACGGTCGGGGGCAAGAGCGCCCTGGCGATCGCGCGCGAGGTCTGTGGCAACGCGCCTCGCGACGATCAACGTCGGCACGTGCGCGTGCTTCGGCGGCCTGCCCGCCGCTGCGCCCAACCCTACCCAGGCCCTGAGCACCGAGCAGGCCCTGCCCGGCATCGGGCCGGTCATCAACCTCTCGGCGTGCCCCATGAACCCCGAGAACCTGACGGCGACGCTCGTCTACTTCCTCACCTACGGCGCCTGGCCGGCCCTCGACCACCTCAAGCGGCCCCTCTTCGCCTACGGCAAGACCATCCACGACAACTGCGAGCGGCGCGCCCACTACGACGCCGGACAGTTCGCGCGCGCCTGGGGCGACGAGGGGCACCGCGCCGGGTACTGCCTCTACGAGATGGGTTGCAAGGGACCGGTCACCTACCAGAACTGCCCCAACATCGAGTGGAACGGCGGAACCAACTGGCCGGTCGGCTGCGGTCATCCATGCATCGGCTGCGCCGAGCCCGCCTTCTGGGATCGGATGACGCCCTTCTACGAGCACCTCGGGGGCGCACCCGGCCTCGGCGAGACGGTGCACGTGGATACGGCGGGGGCGTGGGTCGCGGGCGGCGTGGCGGCGGCCTTCGGAGCTCACACCCTCGTGCAGCTCGGCCGGCGCAAGCTCGGTGAGCGGCACGATCGCAAGGCGAAGGCAGAAGGCGCGGGGCCGGCCGGCGGGGCCACGGCGAGCAAGGAAACGAACGGCGCGACGGAGGCCGGCGGGTCGGAGCCGAAGACGAAGACGAAGACGAAGACGAAGAGCAAGACGGAGGGCGGCATTGAAGCCGCCGAGGACGCCGACGCACGCCCCGGTGAGGACGGCGGAGCGGCGAAGAAGGGAGCGGACTGATGACGCACGTGGTCGTCGACCCGGTGACCCGCATCGAGGGCCACCTGCGCATCGAGGCGGAGGTGACCGACGGCAAGGTGTCGGACGCCTGGTCCTCCTCGACCATGTTCCGCGGCATCGAGCTCATCTTGCAGGGCCGCGATCCACGCGACGCCTGGGCCTTCACGCAGCGCATCTGCGGCGTGTGCACGACGGTGCACGCCATCGCGTCGATCCGCGCGGTGGAGAACGCCATCGGCGCCGAGCCGCCCCCGAACGCGCGCCTGCTCCGCAACCTGATCATCGCGTCGCAGTGTGTGCAAGACCACGTGATCCACTTCTACCACCTGCACGCCCTCGACTGGGTCGACGTGGTCAGCGCCCTGTCGGCCGACCCGGCGGCGGCCGCCACGCTCGCCCAGAGCATCAGCGACCTACGCGAAGTCGAGCCGCGACCTATTTCGCCGGCGTGCAGCAGCGCATCCGCACCTTCGTCGATCGCGGCCAGCTCGGCCCTTTCGCCAACGCCTACTGGGGCCACCCGGCCTACCGGCTCCCGCCCGAGGCGAACCTCATGGCGGTGGCGCACTATCTCGAGGCCCTCGATTGGCAGCGGGAGTTCATCAAGATCCACGCGATGCTCGGCGGCAAGAACCCGCACCTGCAGAGCTTCCTCGTCGGCGGCATGGCGACGCCCGTCGACCCCAATCAGCAGGCCGCCCTGAACGTCCACAGCATCGAGGCGTTGAAGGGCTACGTGCAGAAGGCCCGGGCGTTCGTTCACGAGGTGTACATCCCGGACCTCTTGGCCATCGCCGGCTTCTACAAGGAGTGGGCGGGGTACGGGGAGAACATCGGCAACTTCCTCGTCTACGGCGACTATCCGGCGCGGGACTCGCGCGACGACCCGGGGTTCTTCTTGCCCGGGGGCGTCATCGTCGGACGCGACCTCAGTCACGTGCAGGACTTCCACCCGGAGAAGGTGACCGAGCACGTCAAGCACTCCTGGTACCAGTATCCGGGCGGCGACGACCGCGGCCTGCACCCGTCGGTCGGCGAGACGATCCCGCACTACACCGGACCGAACCCGCCCTACGAGCGGCTGCACACCGACGGCAAGTACAGCTGGCTCAAGGCGCCGCGCTACGACGGCAAGGCCATGGAGGTGGGGCCCCTGGCGCGCATGCTCGTCGCCTACGCGCGGGGGAGGCAGGACGTGAAGGCCGCCGTCCACGGTGTCCTCGCGCATCTCGGCGTCGGGCCCGAGACCCTCTTCTCCACCCTCGGCCGCGTCGCGGCGCGCGGGATCGAGACCCAGCTCCTCGCCGACAAGATGGGCGACTGGGTCGACCGAGCTCGCCGGCAACATGGGCCGGGGGGACCTGCGCATCGCCGACAACAGCAAGTGGGATCCGTCGAGTTGGCCGGAGGACTGCATGGGAGCCGGCTTCCACGAGGCGCCCCGCGGAGCGCTGGCCCACTGGGTGCACATCAAGCGTGGCGTCATCGACCGCTACCAGTGCGTCGTGCCGAGCACGTGGAACGCCGGGCCCCGCGACGCCCACGGCCACCCGGGCCCCTACGAGGCGGCCCTGTTGCACTCGCCCGTGGCGAACCCCGAGCAGCCCCTCGAGATCCTGCGCACCATCCACTCCTTCGATCCGTGCATGGCGTGCGGCGTCCACGTGCTGGACGCGGACGGGGCGGAGGTCATCCGTGTGAGGGCGCGATGAGCGCGGCGAGCACGTGGGCGCGTCGGCTCGAGCGATGGGCGCCGTGGCGCGCACGACCGGGCGAGGTGGTCACCGAGGAGACCCTCGCCCCGCTGCGTGTTCCCCACGAGTCGGTGGCGGCCGAGCGCATCTACGTCTGGGACCTGATGGTGCGCGCCACCCACTGGACCATCGCCTTCGCGATCGTGGTCCTGGCGGTGACGGGCTTCTACATCGGCGACCCCTCCTTCGTCGGGAATCCCGCGACGACCGGGGCCTTCCTGATGGCGAAGGTCAAGCTCGTCCACGCCTACGCCGCCGTCGCCTTCACCCTCGCCGTGGGCGCCCGTTTGGCGTGGATGTTCGTGGGAACACAGTACGCCCGCTGGGACCAGCTCGTCCCGCTCGCGCCCGAGCGGCGCAAGAAGCTCCGTGGCACCCTGTCGTTCTACCTCTTCGTGCGGCGCCGTCCGCCGCTTTCGGTCGGCCACAACCCGCTGGCGGGTGCGACCTACCTGGCGGTCTTCGGCCTGTACCTCGTGATGATCTTCACCGGGCTCGCCCTGTACTCGGTGGACGCTGGGCTGCACTCGCCGACGCGCCTCTTTGCGTGGGTGCTTGCGCTCGTCGGGGGCCCCCAGGTGGCGCGCTACGTCCACCACGTGACGATGTGGCTGCTCCTCGGTTTCATCGTCCACCACATCTTCAGCGGCATTCTCATGTCGCAAGTCGAGAAGAACGGCACGATCGACTCCATCTTCTCGGGCTACAAACACATCCCCCGCCCCGACCTGAGCGGCGCCCTCTCCACCACGCGCCAAGACGAGGAGCAGAGCGAGGCACTCGATGACTGACGCTCCCCCGCCCACCACGTCCTCGTCCTCGGCCTGGGCAACGTCCTTCTGAGCGACGACGGCGTCGGCATCGCGGCGGTGCATCGGCTCGAGCGGGGCTGGGAGCTGCCACCCGCGGTGCAGGCCCTCGACGGCGGAACCCTCGGCCTCTCGCTCCTTCCCTACATCGAGAACACACCGCACCTCATCCTGCTCGACGCCGTGCGCTCGGGCGCGCCGCCCGGCTCCCTCGTGCGCGTCACGGGCGAGCAGGTCGCGCCCGTCGTGGCGACTCGCCTGTCGCCCCACCAGGTGGGCGTCGCCGATCTCCTGAGCGGCGCGCACCTCATCGCGCGGCGTCCGGGACGCGTGCTCCTGCTCGGCGTCGAGCCTGCGCGCATCACCCTGGGCATCGAGCGCACGCCCGTCGTGGAGGCCGCCATCGAGCCGCTCCTCGAGGAGGTCGTAGCGGAGCTCGCCCGCCTCGGCCATCCGCCGCGTCTGAGGCCCAGTCCCGCATTCGACGAAGCCGGCGCCGACGCGGCGCGCGCCCTGGGATTGTGAGCCATGCGCTGGCCCAATCACCGACCGAAGCTCGCCCTGCCGCGACGATGGCAGCACGGTGAACGCGCGCCCGCGCCCGTCGCGCCGTCCGTGCTCGCCGGCCGCCGCATCGAGGTCCGTGGCACGGTGCAGGGCGTCGGCTTTCGACCCTGGGTCTACCGCCTCGCGCGCGAGGAAGGGATCGGCGGCCGCGTGTGGAACGACCCGCGCGGCGTCACCATCGAGGCCTTCGGCACCGCGTCCCAGCTCGACCTCTTCGTGCGCCGCCTCCGCGCCGAGCCGCCGCCCGCCGGCCCGCGTCCGCGAGCTGACCTTCGCGCCCATCCCCCACGAGCCCGTCCGTGACATGGCCATCGTCGCGAGCGCCCAGGACGGCGAGCGCGCCATGGTCATTCCGCCCGACCTCGCCACCTGCCCCGAGTGCCTGAGCAGAGGTCCTCGACCCGAGCAACCGCCGCTACCGCTACGCCTTCACCAACTGCACCGCCTGCGGTCCGCGCTTCACCATCGCCGAGGACATCCCCTACGACCGCCCCGCCACCACGATGGCGTCCTTCGTCATGTGCGAGGATTGCGCTGCGCGAGTACGACGACGTGAACGACCGGCGCTTCCACGCCCAGCCGAACGCGTGCCCCATGTGCGGCCCGCGCCTGTCGCTCACCGATGCGGCCGGCGCACCGCTCTCGGGCGATCCCCTCACCGCGACGGCGCGCCTGCTCGTCAGCGGCGCCATCGTCGCGGTCAAGGGGCTCGGCGGCTTCCACCTGGCGTGCGACGCCACGCGACAGGACGTGGTGGCCGATCTGCGGCGCCGCAAGCACCGCGAGGAGAAGCCCTTCGCGGTCATGGTGGTGGACCTTGCGGGCGCCCATCGCCTGGCCTACGTGAGCCCGGAAGAGGAGGCGCTGCTCGCCTCGCCCGAGCGGCCCATCGTCGCTGCTCACCGTGCGGGACGACGCCGGGATCGCGCCCGCGGTGGCGCCGGACACCGACCTCGTCGGCCTCTTGTTGCCCTACACGCCGCTCCACCACCTGCTTGCTCGCGCGAGGTCGGCCCGGCCCCTCGTCATGACCTCGGCGAACCGTCGCGAGCGAGCCGATCTGTCAGCCGACAACGACGAGGCGCGCAGGCGCCTTTCGGCGCATCGCCGACGCGCTTCCTCGTGCCACGACCGCGCATCGCGACGCGCTGCGACGACTCGGTCGCGCGCGGTGATCGCCGGCGCGCCCGACGATCCTGCGCCGCTCCCGCGGCTACGTGCCGCGCGCCCTGACCGCGCTCGCCACGCCCGTCGCGTCGCCCGGTCCTCGCCGTCGGCGCGCACCTCAAGAACACCTTCTGCCTCGCGCGCGGCGACCAGGCATACCTCGGTCCCCACGTCGGCGACCTCGAGCACCCTCGCGGCGCTGCAGTTCTTCGACGAGGCGGTCGCCCGCATGGAGCGGTTCCTCGACAGTCGCGCCCGAGGTCATCGCCCACGACCTCCACCCCGGCTACCTGTCGACCGCAGTACGCCCTCGGCCGGCCGGCGAGGCGCCACGTCGGCCGTGCAGCACCACCACGCCCACGTCGCCAGCGCGATGGCCGAGCACGGCCTCGCCGGGCCGGTCCTCGGCGTCGCCTACGACGGCACCGGCTGGGGCACCGACGGCACGGCCTGGGGCGGCGAGCTCCTGCTGTGCACGCTTCGGCGGCTTCCGACGCGGCTGGCGACCTTCCGTCCCGTCGCCGCTGGCCGGCGGCGAGCGGCGCGATCCGCCGAGCCCTGGCGCATCGCCCTCGCCCTGCTCGACGACGCGTTCGACGGCGCGCCGCCGCTCGACGCGCTCGCCGCTCTTCCGCGACGTCCCCGCGCGCGACCTCCGCGTCGTGCGCGAGATGATCCGCCGTGGCGTCAACGTCGCCCCTCGCCCGCGGCGTCGGGCCGCCTCTTCGACGGGGTCGGCGCCCTCGGCCTCGGCCGCGGCCATGCGCGCTACGAGGGCCAGGTCGCGGTCGCCTGGAACCTCTGTGCCGCTCCGTCGCAACGCGGCCGTTACCCCTTCGCGATCGACGAGGACGAGGGACTGATGGTGATCGACCTGCGCCCGCTGGTGCGCGCCCTCGTGGAGGACCTCTTGACCGGCGTCGGGCCGGCGACCGTCTCGGCCCGCTTCCACCGCACCCTCGTCGCCGCCACGGCCGAAGTCGTGCCGCCGCGTCGAGCGCCCTCACCGCCACATGTCCGGTGGTGCTGACGGGCGGCGTCTTCCAGAACCCGCTTCTCGCCGCAGGGCTTTTGTCCGCGCTGCGCGGCGACTTCTCCGTCCACGTCCACCGCGACGTGCCGCCGGGCGATGGCGGCCTCGCGCTCGGCCAGGCCCTGGTGGCCGCCGCGGGTGGTCGTGACTACCTGTCTTGAATCGCCCTGGGAGCGTTGCGCCATGTGCCTCGGAGTCCCCGGAAGAGTCGTGTCGGTCGACGGCCTCGTCGCGGTGGTCGACTTCTGGGGCGCGCACCATGAGGTCCGCCTCGACGTGGTCGACGCGCCGGTCGCACCGGGCGACTACGTCCTGAACCACGTCGGCTTCGCCATCCGGCGCATCCCCGAGGAGGAGGCGAAGGAGACCCTCGCCCTCTACGACGAGCTGCTCGCCGCGCGGCGGACGCGGACCTGATGGCCGCGCGACGTGCGCAGCGAGATCGACGCCGCCGGACGGGGGAAGGGCGATGGCTGACGTCAGCGCCCAGGCGAAGGCGGTCGAGCAGCTCAAGTTCCGCGACCCCGCCGCGCCCGCGCGCCTCACCGAGGCCCTCGAGCGCGTCGTCCGCGCCCTCGATCGCGCGCCGGTCTCGGTCATGCACGTGTGCGGCAGCCACGAGCAGGCCATCGCGCGGTTCGGCCTGCGCGCCGCATTCCCGGAAGCGCTCGACGTCATCATGGGCCCGGGCTGCCCCGTCTGCATCACCGACGTGCCCGAGGTCGACGAGGCCGTCGCCCTCGCGCGGAGAGGCGTCCGCGTCGCGACCTACGGCGACATGCTGCGCGTGCCCGGGCACGGCGCAGTCGCTCGGCCGACGCCCAGGCCGACGGTGGCCGCGTCGAGGTCGTCTACAGCGTCACCCAGGCGGTCGACCTGGCGCGGCAGACCGACGAGGAGATCGTCTTCTTCGCCTCGGGCTTCGAGACGACGGCGGTCGCGACGGCCGCGGTGCTGCTCGCCGACCCGCCGCCCAACTTCTCGGTCCTGTCGGCCCACAAGTACATCCCGCCCGTCATGGAGATCGTCGCGGAGATGCCCGAGACGCGCATCGAGGGCTTCCTGGCGGCCGGGCACGCGGCGACCATCACGGGCTGGGGCGTCTTCGAGCCCTTCGTCGAGCGCCACGGCATCCCCGTCGTGGTCGCCGGGCTTCGAGCCGCTCGACATCCTGGCCGGGCTGGTCCGGCTCGTGGAGATCATCGCCTCGCGGTCGGCCGCGCGTGGACAACGCCTTCCCCCGCTGCGTGACGCGCGAGGGAAACCGTGCCGCGCAGCGGATGCTGTGGGAGGTCTTCCGTCCGGTCGGCGGCCGGTGGCGCGGCATCGCCCACGTGCCGAACGGCAACCTGCGCCTGCGCGACGAGTGGGCCCACCTCGACGCCCGGCGCCGCTTCGACATCGACGTCGCGTCGCTGTGGGACCGACGCGCCGCCGAAGCTCGTCGCCCAGTGCCGGTGCGGCGACATCATGGCGGGCATCGCATCGCCCCACGACTGCACGCTCTTCGGCACGAAGTGCACGCCCGACGATCCGGTCGGTGCCTGCATGGTCAGCTCCGAGGGCACGTGCCAGCATCTGGCACCAGTACGGCGGCCTGCCGCAGCTGCGCGTGACGAAGGAGGCGTCGTGAGCCACGGCAAGGACGGGCGCATCGGCATGGAGCACGGGGCGGGTGGCGCCGCCATGCGGATGCTCATCGAGGAGGTGCTCGCCGCGGGGCTCGGCGATGCCGGCGGCCCGGTGGACGGCATCGGCCTCGAGGCCATGGACGACGGCGCAGCGCTCCGTGTCGGCGATCGCTGGCTCGTCATCGCGACCGACTCCCACGTCGTCGAGCCCGATCTTCTTCCCGGGCGGGGACATCGGGCGCCTGGCCGTGAGCGGCACCGTCAACGACCTGGCCATGATGGGCGCGACCGAGCCCCTCGCCCTCACCAGCGCCGTGATGCTCGAGGAGGGCTTCGCCGCGCGCCGACCTCGAGCGGGTGATCGCCTCCATGCGTGACACCTGCCGCGAGGCGGGCGTGTCGATCGTGACCGGCGACACCAAGGTCCTGCGTCGCGGCGAGCTCGACGGCATCGCCCTCAACACCACCGGGGTCGCCTTCGCCGACCGCATCGTGCGCGGCGACGGTCTGCGCCCCGGGGACCGCATCCTCGCGAGCGGCACCATCGGCGACCACGGCCTGGCGATCCTGGCGACGCGCAAGGCGCTCTCCCTCGAGACCGACCTCCGTTCGGACGTGGCCCCGGTGCACACCCTCGTCCGGCGCGCCCTCGAGGTGGGCGGCGACGGCGTGCACGCCATGAAGGACCCGACCCGCGGCGGCGTCTCGAGCGCCCTCCACGAGATGGCGGGCAAGGCGAAGGTGGGCGTCGTGCTCGACGAGACGGCCGTGCCGGTGCGCGACGAGGTGCGGGCGGTGGCGGAGCTGCTCGGCATCGACCCGCTGCAGGTGGCGAACGAGGGGAAGGTGCTGATGGGCCTCGCGCCCGAGGTGGCCGATGCGGTGCTCGACGCGTTGCGGGCCCATCCCCTCGGCCGGGACGCGGCCCTGGTCGGGACCGTCGTCGACGATCACCCGGGCCGCCTGATCCTCGACACGGGCTTCGGGCGGCGGCTGCTCGCCGAGCTCCGGGGCGACCCCTTGCCACGGATCTGTTGAGGGAGGAGGCGCGCGATGGAGCACATCCGGGTCGAGCGCGATGACGGTGTAGGCATTCTCACGATCGCCCGACGCGAGCGCTTCAACTCCCTCGACGTCACGACGGCCCAGGACCTGCGCAAGGCGGGCCTCGCGCTCGCGCGGGACGAGGCCGTGCGCGCCGTGGTGCTCCGGGGCGAGGACGGCGTCTTCTGCAGCGGCGCCGACCTCAAATACATCCGCGACGGCGGCGACGCGCGCGATCTCGGCTACCTGTTGCCGGGCGCCGCGCCCGTCGGTCCCGCGCCCACCGGCTACGGCCACCTCTTCAAGCAGATCCTCGAGTACCTCCACAGCACGATCTCGGAGATCCGCCGCTCGCCCAAGCCGTGGATCGCCGAGGTGGACGGCCCCGCGGCGGCCGGCGGCCTCGGCCTCGCCCTGTGCTGCGACCTGGTCGTCGCGGCCGAGCGCGCCACCTTCGAGTGGGCCTACTTCAAGACGGGCCTTTCCGGTGCCGAGAGCTCGACCTTCCTCTTGCCGAAGACTCGTCGGCTTCCGCAAAGCCATGGAGCTCGCCCTGTTGAGCCCGCGGCTCACGGCACGCGAGGCGCTCGACGCGGGCCTGGTGACGCGCGTCGTCGAGGACGCCCGCGTGCACGAGGAGACGCTCGCCATGGCGCGCACCCTGGCCGCCGGTCCCGCGGGCGCCCACGCCGTGGCCAAGCGTCTCGTGAACCAAGCGTCGGGGATGGACCGGCTCGACGTGCACCTCGACCAGGAGCTCGAGGCCCTTTCGCGCATCGCCGACGGGGACGACTTCCGCGAAGGGATCGCGGCCTTCTTCGACAAGCGCGAACCGCGTTTCGGGAGAGGCTGATGCACGAGTACTCGATCGTGTCGGCCCTGATCGATCAGGTGGAGCAGCAGATGGCTGCGCGGCACGCGACAGCGGTTCATCGGCTCGTGGTGCAGATCGGCGAGCTGAGCGGCGTCGAGGTCGAGCTCTTGCGGACGGCCTACGACACCTTCCGCGAGCGCACTGTGTGTGCGCGGGCGCCGATGGACGTCGTGCGCGTCACGGCCGAGTGGGAGTGCCCACGCTGCCGTCGACGCTTCGCGCGGGGCGAGCGCCTGCAGTGCGACGCGTGCGCCCGGCCGGCGCACCTCGCGCGGGGCGACGAGATCATCCTCGAGAGGCTCGAGCTGGAGGTGGCCGATGTGTGAGACCTGTGGCTGCGGCGACCCGGACGTGGTCCCCGTCGAGGTGCAGACGCGCATCCTGTCGGACAACGATCGCATCGCGCGCCACAACCGCGCCCACATCGAGGAGGCGGGTGTGCTCGCGATCGAATCTCATGGGCTCGCCCGGGGCGGGCAAGACGGCCCTGCTCGAGGCGACGGCCCGCGCCCTCGGCGGTCGCCTTCGCCTCGCGGCGGTCAGCGGTGACCTCGAGACCGTGCGAGACGCCGACCGGTTGAACGCCGCGGGCATCCCGTCCCGCAGCATCACGACAGGCACCGCCTGCCACCTGGACGCGCGCCTCGTGCACGAGGCCCTGCACGACTTCGACTGGCAGACGAGCGCCATGCTCTTCATCGAGAACGTGGGCAACCTGGTCTGCCCGGCGATCTACGACCTCGGGCGAGGCGGCGCGCGTCGTGGTGCTCTCGGTGACCGAGGGCGAGGACAAGCCCCTCAAGTACCCGGTCATGTTTCGCACGGCCGACCTGGTCGTGCTGTCGAAGGTCGATCTCTTGCCCCACCTCGACGTGGACGTCGATGCGATCCGGGACAACCTCGCCCGCGTCATGCCCGAGCCGACGCTCCTGCCCGTCTCGGCACGCACGGGCGAAGGGCTCGACGGGTGGCTCGCCTGGCTCGAAGCCCGTCGTCCGGCGCGGCCGATCGTTGCCCGGGCTTCCCACACGCACTGAGCCACGCGAAGGAGGCGGCCCTCACGCGACCGCGAGCCAGAAGACGCCCACCCCCACGGCCGCGGCACTGACGGCGACCAGCATGCCGCGGTAGGTGCGCGTCCCCGCTCCGTCGAACCGTGCGGCGAGCCATGCGACGACGCCCGCGAAGCCTGCCATGGCGAAGACCGTCCCTGCGCCGAAGGCGAGCACGTAGCTCAGGGACGCGCCGAGGGTCGGCATGGCCAGCGCCGGCAGCACGCCCAGGAAGTGGGCGCTGCCCGCGAAGCCGTGCAGCACGCCGATGCCGAAGGCCGCGTGACCGTGACGATGGGTGCTGGGCGTGTCGTGGGCATGGGCTGCCCGGGCCCCGTGGACGTGGATGTGCCGATGGGGACGACCGTCGTGCGTGTGATCGTGGACGTGCACGCGCAGCGAAAGTGCGCGGCGCGCGCCCCACAGCCCGACGGCGATGAGGGCCACCCCGACGAAGCGCTCGCTGATGAACGAGAAGCGCCCGACGGGCAGCCACAATCGCACGAGCAAGGCGGCGAGCCCGACGACGAGCACGCCCGATGCGTGCCCGAGCCCCCAACGAGCGCCGGTGCGGATGCCCCGGTCACACCCCTCCGTGGCGAGGGGAGCCACGGCGGCGAGGTGGTCGGGCCCCGACAGCACGTGGACGACGCCGGCGAGCAGCCCCGTGAGCAACGCGGGAAGGATCGGCCACCTCCGGCTCCTTCAAATACGCACGAGGCGGCCGAGGTCAATCGGGGGGCGCGTCAACTCTCCGGACGGAATCCCCCAGCGACCCGTCCACGAGGCGCCCGGCTCGAGGCGCACCAGGTCTCGACCCGTGCGGAAGGCGTTCGGCGGGCAGGTCATCGGTTCCACCGCGAGCCCCCGCCGCCGCTCGGCCGCTTTCAGGGTGTCGCCCGTGTAGAGCTGCAGGTACGGGAAGCGCTCGTCCATCCACAGGCTCGTCCGTCCGTCGCGTGTCTCGAGATGGGCCCACGCGAGACCGTGGGCGTCTCGCGCGAGATCGGCGAAGGGGTCATCGAGCCGGAGCGCACCGAGGCGCTTGCCTTGCCGGAAGTCGAGCCTCGCTGCCCCGGACGGCCGCGCGCCCCACCGGGAGCTGCCGCGCCTCGTCGGTGAGGATGCGGGTCTCGGCGTCGCAGCTCGAGCGTGCACTCGTCCAGGTGCGCGTCTCCCGCGGCCAGGTAGGGGTGTTGACCCATCCCGAACGGCAGCGGCCGCGCTCCCGAGTTACGGGCTGTCGTGCAAACGGTGAGCCCATGTACATCGACCCGATACTCGACCGTGAGGTCCAGGAGGAAGGGATAGCCGGGCGTCGGGTGGAGACGAAGGGCCATCACGATCCAATCGGCCTCGCGGGCAATCGCGCGAAACGAGCGCCAGCGCACGAGCCCGTGGATCGCGTTCCCATGCGCCGGTTCGCTCAAGGCGAGCTGGTGCTCCTCGCCCTCGAAGCGGTAGCGCCCGTCCTCGAGGCGGTTGGGCCAGGGGATGAGCAACGCGCCGCGGGCACCGGCGCACATCGCGTCGGCGCCGTAGCCCCACACGACGGGCCGCACCCCCACCCGATACGCGCGCAACCCCGCTCCCACCTCGACGATCGTCGCGCGATGATCGCCAGCGGTGATCTCGAACTGCTCCCCGACGGGTGGCGGCTCATGGCCTCCCCGCCGGACCCGCATCGAGCGCTTGGGCGCCGGCCGGGGTGGGTGCTTCTTCCCGCTCGAGCGTCTGCCCGTTCCACACGTAGCGTTCGCGCACGCCATGGGTGCGGCGTACCACGAGCGGCCAGTAGCCCACGCCCGTCGAGGAGGCGCGCGTGATGTTCACCTGGATCACCTCGCGCCGGCCCTTGGGGATGCCCTCGCCCGAGCGGGCATCCGTCTCCCACACCGCGTCGCGGTGTCCGATCCGGTAGGCGCTCCACGTCTCGACGCCGTCCTCGGGCGCGTCCACGCTGCGGTGCCACTCGACGAGGAGCAGGGTCTCGCCTCCGGCCTCGGCCGTGTTGACGGCCACCATGTCCTCGACCCAGCCCGGCACCGTGAACCGGGTCCGGGGCCTCAAGGAGCAGTCGGGACTGCTCTCGTACAGCCCGATGGTGGAGGCTCACCCGGTCCGGGTCGCGCGCGAACAGGACGAAGGCATCGTAGGCGCCTCCTGCCTCGCGTACGCGGATGCGACTCGTGATGAGGTCGCCTCGGAGCACTGCCACGCGCGACGGCGGGGCCGTCTCGAGCAACGGGTCCGGAGCCGGCACGGAGTCGTGGTAGGGCGTGAGGAAGTTCTTCGAGGCCCAGCCCTCGTCGTGCGGTGAGGCGACAATCCGCACCCAGCTCCCCGTGCCGGTGGCGGACCCGTGCCCGTCCACCGCTCCGCGCAGCGCCACCACCACGGTGCCCTCGGGCATCGTGCGCAGGAAGGACGCATCGCTCGACGGGCCGGTGCGCAGGTTGAGGGACGAGGTGGTCATGACGACGGCGGGAGTGAGGGCGTTGTCCGGCCGGGCGCCGAGGGGCGTCGGCTCGGCGGTGCCCAGGCGGTGACCGAGCGTCCCGGCCCGCGCGCGCGACAGGCGCGACGCGGTCGTGAGCATCCATTGCCCTCCGCTCTCGGCCACGCGCAGGTCATCGCAATCTGGGACCCGGCGGCAGGTTGCGAAACAGGAGGACCACGCGGGCCAGGTCGGCGGACTGGGCGAGCCGCCAAAAGGAGGGCACGGCCGGGGCGGACGCATCGGCCGTAGGACGCGCCGACCCGACGGGCGGCGGACGCCCGTTCGATTCATCGACAGGCAGCCAGATCGAGACGGCGGCGATGGCGCCACCGACGACCAGGAGCCCGACGAGCAGGGCGCCGAGGACGAGGGAGACTGCGGAGCGATGGCCGCCCTCGGGGGCGGCGACGGGGGTGGGGCCGTGGGCGCCGTGTCGTCGGAGCGCACCGGACGTACGGGCACGTCGGCCGCCCTGGTGCCGCTCTCGCCCCCCATCGCCTGGCGCAGGGCGGCCGCCAGAGCGCGCGCGTCGCCGAAGCGCGCGTCCGGTTCGCGCGCCATGGCACGGTGGACTACCTGGGCGAGGCTGCGCGGGACGTCGCTCCGAAGCGAAATGAGGGGCGGCGGCTCGTCCATGACGATGGCAGCGATGACCGCCGCGGCGTTGGGGCCGTCGAAGGGCCGCCGCCCGCCGAGGGCTTCGTAAGGATCACCCCGATGCTGTAGAATCGCTCGGCGGGCCGACGGTCCGGGCGCTGCGGACCTGTTCCTGGGACATGTAATACGGCGTACCAAGCACCTGATGGGTCTGGGTGAGCGTCGGCGCGGGGTTTCCGTTGGCCATCGGCAGATTGCTGCGCGACAGACCGAAGTCCAGGACCTTGGGGACCAACGCGCCGCCCTGCCCGAGCGAGGAAGAGGTTGGCCGGCTTGAGGTCGCGGTGGAGGATACCGGCGTCGTGGACGGCCGCGAGCCCCTCGAGGGCATCGAGGAGCCAGGCGACCACGTCCCCGATCGACGGGGGCGGTGTCCGGGCCAGGCGCTCGGCCAGGTTGTCGCCCTCGAGGTACTCCATGACCAGGTAGGGCGCCCCCTCTGCGCTTACGCCGAAGTCGATCACCTCGATCACGTTCGGGTGGTGGATGGAGGCCGCGTGGCGCGCCTCGCGCTTGAAGCGCTCGACCGTAGAGGCATCGAGGTCGCTGCCGCGGATGACTTTGACCGCGACGGTGCGGTCGAGGATGAGGTGCGTCGCGGCCGCCGGCACCAGTCGCATCCCGCCCTCGCCGATCAGGGCATCGAGCCGGTACTTGTCGGCGAGGATCGTCTGCTCGCCGATGCCGGGGGCGTTCATGGGGATGTCACCCCGGCGGGCTCGCGAAGGGACGGGCGAGCATCATTCCCGCCGTCGAGCCGCTCGAACGTCGCGTTGCCGCTCCTCCATGGCCGCCGCCAACCCTACCATTGTCGTGCGCCGACCCAAACGCTCCAGGTACGAGCGTCCGATGCCAGCGTGCGCGCCGCCGCGTCAGAAGCCGCGGTTCGAACCGGTCCGAGCAGGGTCGTCACGATCCGCGTGGCGAGGAGAGGAATAGATCCGCCTCGACAACGGTCGATCCAATGGAGGGGTGATGATGTCCTGCTCCAAGCAAACCCGGAGGTGAGTATGTTTCGGGGATCGTCGGTTTGCCTCGCTGAAGGGGCAGTGTTGCAAGTGGCTCGAGGACTACGAGGTCGATGAGCTTCCCGCGGAGTCGGTCGAGGAGGCGAAGCCTCAGGACGATGCGGCCGCGCATGATGGCTGGGGGCCGGTGATGCCGCGCCGGCGCGCGCTCGCACGCATCGGCGACGCGGTCTCGAGGTAGTGCGTCTTCGGCCCCCGGCTACGTCAGAGGCCGTCACGTGGCTCAGGGGCAGGTGGACAGGGGGGGCGGGCGCCTCGAGGGGGTCGACCGGGCCCGAGGCGTTCTCGCAGGCGTTCTGGCAGCTGCCGAGGTCGGCTCGACTCGCGCGTTCCGCTCGATCACCCGCTCGTGGTAGACGACCCTGCGGTGCGAGGCCTCCGCTCTATCCGCGGTTCTGGGGCGGACTGCTCAGAAGGGCCGCTGGACGCGCGTGGCGACGTCTGGCAGAAGGCGGGCCCGGTCCCTTCCCCTTCGCGCCTGCCCTGGGCGCACCCGACCATGCTCGCGCCGCTCGAGGGCGTGAGCCATGCGGCGCTGCGCGCGATGGTCGCCGAGCGGGGCGGCGTCGGCATCGTGTGCACGGAGTTCGTCCGCGTCTCGGCCGCACCGCTGTCCGCGCGGGCCCTCGGCGCCGAGGTGCGCAAGGCCCCCGGAGTGCCGCTGTCCGTGCAGGTCATGGGCAACGACGCCGCGAAGATGGCCGAGGCCGCGGCGGTCGTGAGCGCGGCCGGCGCCGACGTGGTCGACGTGAACATGGGCTGTCCCATGCCCCGCGTCGTGCGCAAGGGCGTCGGCGCGGCGATGCTCCGCGATCCGGCGCTGCTCGCGCGCGTGATGGGCGCGATGCGCGCGCGGACGCCGGCCCCCACCCTGCTCAGCGCGAAGATCCGCGCCGGCTGGGACGACGCCGACACCGTGCTCCGCAACGCGCGCATCGTCGAGGACGCGGGCGCCGACTACCTGGTCGTGCACCCCCGCCGCCGGGCCGACCTGTTCGAGGGGGTGGCCGACTGGCGCATCGTCGCGCTGCTCGCGCGCGAGCTGCGCATCCCGGTCGTCGGCAACGGTGACGTCTGGTACGCGGCCGACGCGCTGCGGATGGAGCGCGAGACCGGCTGCGCCGCGGTGATGCTGGGCCGGCCGGCGCTTCGCAACCCCTGGATCTTCGCGCAGGTCGCCGCCCTGCGCGCCGGCATCGAGCCGCCCCGCCCCGCGGGTGCCGACGTGCTCGGCTGGCTCGCCGAGGCGCGCGCCCGGTACACCGCGTTCTTCGCCGCCCGCGCGAACATCCTCGGCAAGCTCAAGGAGCTCGCGCGATATCTCGGCCGCGCGCTGGACGACGGCGGCACGTTCCTGCGCGCCGCCGTCCGTGCGCCGGACCTCGACGCGTTCCAGCATGCCGCCGAGACCGCCTTCGGTGGCCTGCCCGCCGATCGGCTCGACCTCGATGCCTAGGGCGCGCTCCACCTCGAGCGCTCGGGCTCCGCGCTCGCGTTCCCGCGCGCGTCGTGAGTCGGGCGGCCTGCACCCGCTCGACGAGGAACGCGCCGCGCGGGGCAGGGCGCAAGAAGATACTCAAGTAAGAGCTTTAGCTTTTCGCGAAGCAGGGGTGAGAGCAACGCGTAGGCGGGAACGCTGGCGAGCTGCATGGAGCATCCAAGCCGCCGAAGACTCTGATGGTTTGGGTCGCCAGGCTTTCATCCTGGAGGTCGCCGGTTCGATTCCGGTCGACGGTCTCCCTCGTTGGGCACGCTGGCGAGCGGGACGGCCCCGATCCACGCGTGGGGCGGCCCCTTCGTTGCGTGTGCTCCCGCTCCGGCGTAGCCGTTGAAGGTCCCCGCCAAGACGACGAATCCGTGTTGCACCAGAGCCGGACGCGATCGCCAGCCAGTTGGGACCGAAGACGCCCGCCCCGACGTTCACCCAGGTCGCGCTCCCGCAATCGAGGGAGCGGTGGCGAGCGGCTCGAAGGATGTACGCATGCCCCTCGCCCTGCGCGCCGTCCACGACAACGACCGCGCCGCCTCCAGGCACTACCGCGACGGCGGTGCTCGTGACCGACGCGCTGCCCTGGTACGGACACGTGCCGAGTGGCGATCCGTTTCCTGCTAGCGCGACTAGAAAATCGCCCGTGCATTGCACCTCTGAAGGGCCGCCGCAGGTGGGACACATGTTCCGGCACTCGCCGTCGTGGATGCCCGGCACCCAGATCGTCCCAGCGTCATCGATGGAGATGTCACGGGGACGGTCATCTGTGAACCCACTGTCACCTGCGAACGTGTGGCGCCAGCGCCGGACTCCGGCAGTCGAATAGCGTTCAACGACGGCGCCAACACTGCCGCCTGGGCGGGCCCGGGCCTCACCATCGATGATCACATCGCCGTCTCAAGCAGACGCAGCGACGATATTCTGGCCATAGTAGGGATCGGTTGCGGGAAACCAGGATGCGATCGGTTGCCCGGCCGGCGACGCGATCAAGACGAAGGCTCCGTGCCCCGACAAGGGCGCGTCGAACGCCGCTGCCGAGCCGCCGGCGGCGCCGGTGAAGACCACCTGTGCGTTGGAGTTGACGCCCAGACCGTTCACCCAATCTTCCCCGGCGCTACCGACGGTTCGCGCCCATTGGACCCGCGCGCTCCGTCAAAGGCCGCGACGAAGCCGTCTCGGCCACCCTTCGACGGAGGTTCCGACGACCGAGACGCATCCGGTGCTCGAACGAGCCCCCGACGAGGATCAGGCCCGAGGGGTGCACCGCGACCGATGCCGGGTAGCCCCCGAGCCGGGCAAGCCAAGCGACCTGACCGTCGCTCGCGATCCGCGCGAGAAATCCGAGATGCCTGTCCTGCGGCCGACTCTGGACATGCCGGTTTCCCAAACCAAGGACTCCTTGGAAGCTGCCGACGACGTAGACGGTCCGTCGCCCGCCACACTCATGGCGATGACGGAGGAAGGCCCTCCGCGCGCACGAACGCTCCACGTGGGGACCGCCGACGTAGGAACTGTCCGAGCCGGCGCCGTCTGGGCCAGCGCCGGCGGCGCGATCTCCGCGAGCAAGCCCAGGGCCAAGAACATCACGACAGGCGACCTCGCACGATCGCGGCGCAGTGCCGCCCGCGCACGGACGTTCACGGCCCTGACCGTACGATTTGCTCCTCTGGCAAGAAGACACCACGCAACCCTCCGATACCGAATATCGCTGCCGCCTCTAAGCAAACGTCGCGCCATCGCCCCCTCCAAGGCTTGGTGGCGGCGCTCTCCACGCTCCTCCTCGCCGCCGGCGGACGCGCGGAGTCCGAAGCGCGCGGCCGCCGAGCCGGGCGCCGCTCGCGGCGGCGCGTCGCCTGACTGGTCACGGCACTCGCACCTGCATTTAACAATACGTAACTGAACGAAGTGGCGCAACAACA
>CAWHLB010000010.1:0-161242 GCA_963830115.1 uncultured delta proteobacterium | reverse complement strand
ATGGATCTGGTGACGCGGATCGGAGAAGACATCGCGCCGGGGCCGCCGTCCTGCACCTCTCGTCCACGCCGCGGACCTATTCCGTGGCGTATTCCGACTCGCCTGGACACGATGGACCGGCGCTTTCGCGACCCGTCGTGGTCCCGAGGCGAGCGCGATCTCCATGCGCTGGTCGATGCCGCGATCGCTGGCCGCGAGCCGCCCACCCCGGTCCCTTCGTCGGGCTGCCGAGCCTGGGCGCGCCGCTCTCGCCCTTTTCACCCTCGGCTCCGTGCCGGACGAGCCGGTCCCGCCTTCGTGGTACGGGGGGCGTCGCAAGTTCGTGGAACGCTGTGTGAGCGTGCTCACGACGTCGCTGGCAGAGCGTACCTATTCCCGAGATGTCCCGGCGGCGTGACCGGACTGGCGCGGCCCGAATCGACGCGCCCTCGATCGGCCCCTTCGCGGCAGACGTCTTCGCCTGGGTCCGGGGCAGCGACGACGTCTCGTTTCGGACCCCGGCCGGCATCGCCCAGGAGCGGCTTCCTCTCTACACCGCGTGCGTCCCTACCCGTGCTACGCCCTGGGCGTCGCCGCGATCTCGGCGCGGGACGTGGTAGCGGTCGGCCACTGCCGCGGCAACTTCCCGCCCGACCAGACGGGAGTCCCCCACGAGGGCTTCCTCGCCCAACGCGACGCGACCCATTGGACGCTCCTCGAAAATCGCCCGCCGCCGCTGCGGGCCGTGAGCCACGACGGCGCGATGGTCGTCGCGGTCGGTGATCAGGGCACCGTGCTCTTTCGCCGCAACGGGACCTGGACCAGGCAGCAGGTCGGCACCGAGGACTTCATCGGTGTCGCTGCCGCCTTCGGGCGAGTCATCGCGATCACCGCGCGCGGCACCCTCGTCGAGCTGCCCAGGCGCGACGGCGCCGTGGCCCGCCCCCTCCCGTCCTTCGTCGACGACGGCATCACGCGGCGGGCGAGCGACGCGTGCATCGTGCCGCGCGGCGTTGCGGCGTTCCTACCTGCCTGGTCCGCGCCGAACGAGGGCGGCCCGGGTCCCTTCGAGCAGCCCGCGCGCGTCGTCCTCATCGGGCCGGACGGGCCGCGGCCCGTCGAGCTCGGCGACCCCGTCGCGATCTCGCCGGTGGCCATCGCGTGCGACGGGGACGACCTGTGGGCGCTCGCTCGGAGCCCGACGGCACGCCGCGCGTCCTACGCCGCTGAAGCCTCCGCCGACAGCCCTCGTCCGCCGCTCGGACGTTCGAATCCCAAGAGGGGCGGCGTCCGATCGGAACGGGGCCCTGGGGATATCTGCGTCCGCCCCTGGAGTGCTTACTGGTCCTTCCGCCGCATTCGTGCGGAGACAAAAACCCGAGGAGGGACCATGGCCATCATCCGGCACCGTGACGTGTGGAATCCATTTCGCGAGATGGAGGACCTGACACAGCGTTTCAACCAGCTATTCGGCATGCCGATTGGCGCGTCTCAGCGGAGACGGCAATCAGGAGCAGCTCGCGCTCACCGCGTGGGCGCCGGCGGTCGACGTCGCCGAGACCGAGAAGGAGTACCGCATCACCGCGGAGCTGCCGAACGTGAAGAAGGACGACGTCCACGTCACGCTCGACAACGGCCTGTTGACCATCCAGGGCGATCGCAAGGAGGACAAGGAGGAGAGGGGCCTCCGCTTCCATCGGCGCGAGCTGTCCTACGGCCACTTCATGCGTCGCTTCACGATGCCGGAGGACGCCGACGACTCGAAGGTCGAGGCGAGCTTCAAGGACGGCATGCTCAACATCGTCGTCGCCCGGACGCCTTCGAAGAAGCCGAGCAAGAAGGAGATCGCCGTCCACTGACGGATTGCGAACGGGGGGCCGGGGCGCACGTCCGTGACCGCACGTCCGTGACCGGTCCCGCTTTCGCTCTGCCCGCGCGTCGCGGCCGCATCGTCACCGCGGCGCGTGGGACCGCGGGCCCCAGGCCCCCTGCGATCGCGTCGCCAGCGATGTGAACTCAATCGTGCGACGGGTCGGGTCGGGTGCATGGTCGAGGTCGTCTTGCTGCTCGCGTCGAGCGGCTGCGGCCTCGGCCTCGACACCGCGCCCCCGGACCCCCAAACCCCGCCCGCCGACGCCGCCGCTCATTACGACGCGCGCACAGCACGAGACGGAGGTCGCCCCCGGGAACGCGTCCACCGGCATGGACGCCGGCACGACGGACGGCGGTGCCTTCGACGCCAGCGCGATCGAGGGCGGTGCCTTCGACGCCAGCGCGATCGAGGGCGGCGCCTTCGACGCCAGCGCCCGCGACGGATACGTCGAGTTGGGGGAGAGCGGATCGGCGGAGGCCGGACCGGTGGACGCTGCGTGGCCAGCCGATGCGAGCGCCCCCGACGCCTCGACGTGTTCCGACACGCCCTGCCGGCTCGGTCGCGCCCGAGTGCGGATGCGGCCCCGGAGAGGAGCGCCAGCTCGACTCCATCGGTGCGGGCTACGGCTGCATCTCCGCCGGCTCCCAGGGGCTCGGCGATCTGGTGCACCACCGATCCCGAGTGCGGGCCGGGCTTGAACTGCGTCGCGTTCGCCTCCGGGCCCGGAACGTGCTTGTGGATGTGCCGGGACGACGGCGACTGCCCATCCGGCGCGACCTGCCTGGCGCTCACGGCGCCTGACGGCACCCCCCGTCCCGTTCGGCGCCTGCTCGCCGTTGTGACCCCCCTCACCAACACCGGTTGCCCCGCGCTCCTCGCGTGCGTGCCGAGCTTCAGAGCGATTGTTCCGTCCCCGATGTCTCGCGCGGCCCGCGGCCGCTCCTCGCGAGGCCGCCGATGGCTGCTGGACCCGCCGCCCGAGCCGCAAGTCGGCTGGTCAGTCGCACCCCGCGGCTCCCGATATCGTTGCCGAATAGTCGCCCGATTCCCGGTGGCCCGAATCCTGCTGTGCCGCGCCCCACCGGAGGGACCGCATCGATGGGAAGGGCGACGTTCGCGATCATGGCGCTGCTCGTGGGGTGTGCGGCGGCCAGGGTGCCGACAGCAGACGATCAGGCCGACGCCCAGCGTCAGGAGATCGACGCGGAGTTCCACCGGGCCGCCGGCTCGCTGCAGGGCCGTTACGGCGGTCAGGGCAAGGCGGACGCATCCGCCTTCGAATCCGTGCCGCGTCCTCGCCCGCTCGTGGGGGATGCGGACGACCCCATCCGGCCGGCGTTCTTCATGGGCGTGGAGGGTGAAGCGATCCTCGGTCCCGGCGTCGGCATCGGCGGCTACGACCTCGTCTGGGACCTCTACCATCACGAGTTCACCGTCTCCCGGTACCACGGCGTGGGCGTCGGCATCCCCGGGGTCGGCGTATCGGTCGAAGGCTACGTGGGCTACGCGACCGGTCTGCAGAACGGGGCGCACGACTGGGATGGCTACTTCGTCACGGCCGACGCCGACATCGGCTTGCCCTTCATGCGCGACTTCCTGTCCTTGAACCCGACCGTCTTCACGAGCGCCCAGGACGCCGACGGCAACGGATGGATCGATCCGGACGAGGAATCTCAATCCCGCCCGACGGCGTCTACGGGTTCAGCATGGGCGTGGAGCTCGGGGTCGACCTGCCGACGGGTCTGCCCATCGAAGGCACCGTCACCCAGGGGCTGTGGCAGCCCTACAAGCGGGCCATCCGCTACTACTACGACAGGTTCCGTCGCACGCGCTTCCTCGGCGTCGGTCGCCACCTGGACGCGCACCTGGTGGACCAGGAGACGGGCGAGGCCTGCAACGCGGACTGGCCGGAGACGGATGGACAGCGCGACTGCGTCGTCCGCTTCGGCGAGTCGACCTGGTCGCACACCTACCGCGGGCTCCTGGTCGCCTACTCGATCTGCACCGCGTCGGGTGGCTGCGGGATCCCGCTCTCCTGGCCCCTGAGCTCGGGCGCCCTCGCGGTCGGTGCCCTGCGGGACGCCGGCGACCGCGTGCAGCGTCTGTGCCCCGACGGGATGGCCGTGACGGCTCCGCGGTGAGCGCGGAGCGTCGCGGAGGCGTGCACGCCTTCTGAGGAGGCCGCCGTCGGCGATCGATCTTCGTGCCCTTCATCGTCGCGCTGGTGAACGCCTTCGGTGGTACGCTCCCGGGCGCAGGAGCGCCGGGTGAAGCGCACGATCGGCATCGACCAGGGGACGACGGCCACCAAGGCCGTGTTGCTCGCCGAGGATGGCAGCGTGGCGCAGCTCGCGCCCGTCGAGCACGCCCAGATGCGTCCCCGCGACGGCTGGGTCGAGCACGACCCGGAGGTGCTGCTCGAGCACGTGCGCGCCTACATCGATGCCGCCGGCGGTGCCGATGCCATCGGCATCGCGAACCAGGGTGAGACCGTCGTCGCGTGGGATGCCGAGAGCGGCCGCCCCCTCGCCCCGGCCATCGTCTGGCAGGACACGCGCACGCGCGACCGTGTGAATGCCCTGTCGGCCGAGGGCAACGAGGCCCTCACCCTCGAGCGCGCCGGTCTTCCCCTCGACCCTTACTTTTCGGCCACCAAGCTCGGCTGGCTCGTCGACCACGCACCCGGCGCACGCGCATTGTTGTCCGAGGGGCGCCTCCGCCTCGGCACGACCGACGCCTTCTTCCTCGAGCGGCTGACCGGCACGTTCGCGACGGACGTGACCACCGCGTCCCGCACCTCCCTCATGAACCTGCGCACGCGCGCGTGGGACCCGGAGCTGTGCGACCTCTTCGGCGTGCCCATCGAGGCCCTGCCTCCCATCCGCCCGACAGCAAGCGTGTTCGGCACGGTGCGCGTCGGCGGGCGCGAGGTGCCCGTCACCGCGAGCGTGGTCGATCAGCAGGCCGCCCTCTTCGGTCACGGCTGCCGCCGTCCCGGCCTCGCCAAGGTGACCTTCGGGACCGGCGCCTTCGCCCTCGCGCCCACCGGACCCGAGCCGCGTACCGGCACGGGCCCCTTGCCGACCCTCGCCTGGTGGCTGCCCGCCGAGGCACCGACCTACGCCCTCGAGGGCGGCGTGTACACCGCGGCGGCGGCCGTCAACTGGGCGCGCTCCGTCGGCCTGTTCACCGACTTCGACGAGCTCGAGGGCTTCGAGGGACCCACCGCCCTCGAGCGCGGGCTGGTCTTCGTGCCTGCCCTGTCGGGCCTCGGGTGTCCCTACTGGGACCCGACCGCCGCCGGCACCTTCCTCGGCATCGGACTCGCCACCACGCGCCACGATCTCTTGCGTGCGTTGCTCGAAGGGGTCGCCCTGCGCGGCGCGCAGGTGCTCTCGGCGGTGGAGGCGGCGGCCGGGACCCTGGAGCGCGTGTCCATCGACGGTGGCATGAGCAAGAACGCGTTCTTCTGCCAGCTCTTCGCCGACGCGAGCGGCCGCGAGATCGCCGTCGCCTCGGTGGCGGACTTCACCGCCCTCGGCACGGCGCAGCTCGCCATGCTCGGCGCGGGCTTCGTCCCGACCGCCGAGGCATTGCCCGGAACGCCGCCGCCCCGTGCGCGCATCGCGCCGCGTGCGCCCCTGTCGGCCGAGCTGCGCGAGCGCTTCGCCGCCGCCGCCGAGCGATCCCGAAGCTGGCGCTGACGACCTCGCGAAGCGGCGCTCAGCGCTTCCCGAAGGCCCAGCGCGCCGTGCGCACCGTCGCCGAGACGAAGGTGACCGTCGTGCCCGCCAGCATGATCGGCAGGGCCCAGGGAAGGACGCCGAGGGCCGCCATCGCGACGAAGAGCAGGATGAAGAAGTCCTTCTTCGTGACGTAGCGGATCACGGTGTAGACGGCGCCCGCCGCGCCCTTCGGCGCCTCGCTCCAGGACAGGGCGTAGAAGTCGCCCGAGCCGAGGCGCACGAGCTCCGCGTAGTACATGGCGCTCGTGCCGATGCCGCCCGCGGCGGCCGCCCAGCCCATCCACGCGATGGTGGCGTGGCCGCCCATGTGCGCGGTGCCGAGCCCGACGCCGATGTAGAAGAGGACGTTCGACAGGTCGTCGCTCACCGTGTCGAGCCACTCGCCGAGCTTCGAGAACTGGAAGCGCACGCGCGCAAGCTCGCCGTCGACCCCGTCGAGGATGGAGTTGAGCTGGAAGCAGAGCGCCCCCGCGAGCATGGGCACGTAGCCGCCGCGGGACGCGAGCACCGCCGCCAGCACGCCGATGAGGAACGTGATCGCGCTCACGAAGTTCGGCGTGACGGGCAGCGCGACGATGCGCTTCGAGACGAAGATCGACACGTGGCGGTTGAGGTGGCGCGCGACGATGCCGTCGACGGGCTTACGGCACGCCTCGAAGAGCTCGCGCACCGCCCGTCGGCGGCCCTCGGGCGAAGTCGCCCGCGCCGTCCATCCCGCGACCTCGACCCCCTCGAGCCGCCCGTCCGCGAGCATCGCGTCGAGGGTCGCTTCGAGCTCTCCCGTCTCGGCGATCGCATCGAGGGCGCCCGCCTCGAGCACACAGGGACCGACGCGGGCTCCGCCCTGCATCGCCGCGAGGCCGATCGCTCCCTTTCTCGGGGCCGCAGCGAGCGCGCGGTAGATGCGCGGGTCCACCACGTCGTCATGGCTCGCCAGGAGGAAGGGTGTGTCCTCGGCGCCCATCTCGGCGACGGCCTGCGCGCGCGTCGCCGCCTCGCGCACCTCGACCGGCACGCGCACCCGCCGGTCGCGCACCATCGCATCGAGGGTCTCGCGTTCCTCGGCGCGTCCCGCGAGCACGATGCGCGTGGCGCCCTCCTTCTGCAGCGTGAGCACGGTGCGCAGGGCGAGGGGCACACCCGCGAGGGAATCGGTGGGTGCCGCCCCCGGCGCCGGGTGGGCCAGCACGAGGGCCCTTTCGACGGCCAGTGCCACGGGCCCTCCCTCAGCGCGCCTCTCGCCGCGTGGTGCCGGTCCGCACGATCTCCCGCGCGCGCGCCAGGTCCTCGGGCGTATCCACCTCGGTCCAGGGAAGGTCCGACACATCGACGGCCATCGCTTCGACGCCTTCGTCGAGGAGGCGGTCGTAGACGTCCTCGTAGTAGAGATCGGTCCGCCCCGCGCGCTCCGCCTCGCGCAGCGCCTCGAACAACCTGCCAACGAGCGACGCGTCGATGCGCTCGATGCCCATGGTCTCGCCGGCAGCGCGCGCCGGGTCGAGCCCCTTGCCGAAGCGCGTGATGCGCGCGCCTTCGGCGAGCACCTTCATCTCCTCGTCGCCGAGGCCATCGCGCCGGTCGAGGGCCACCGCGAGGGGCGCGGCCGCGCGCGCGAGGCGTGCGAGCACCTCGGCCGAGAACACCACATCGCCGTCGAGCTTGAAGAAGCTCGCCCCCCCGACCGCATCGGCGCACCGCGTCAGGGAGACCGCGTTCTGGGTCGTCTCCCACGCCTCGTTGCGGCAGAAGACCACCTCGAGGGGACAGTCGCGCACCGCTTCGCGCACAGCCTCCTCGCAGAAGCCCGTCGCCAGGACGAGCCGCTCCACCCCCACGCTCCCGAGCGCGTCGATCGTGCGTCCGAGGATCGTTGCCGCGCCCACGTCGAGCAGGGCCTTGGGGCGGTGGTCGGTCAAGGGCCGGAGGCGCGTGCCGCCGCCGGCCACGAGCAGGACCGCCACCTTCGTCGATCGCCCGGGGTCGCTCGTGCTCGGCGTCACGGCGCGCCCATAGCACGCCATCGTCGACCAGGAAAAGGCCGTGGCGGTGGCAAGTCGAGGATCCACCCCGTGACGGGAGCGTCCCGGTCTGTGAGTTTCTTGCTACAGACCTGTGCCCAGGAGACACTCCGCCTGTGCCTGTTTTGGCCGTTTCTCGTCGAATCGGCCTTGCTCGCCGGATGGCACTGCCTATGCTTGCCCCGCTCCCGATGCGCCCTTCGAGCACCACCCCCAACGTCGCCCTCCGGACTGGTCCCGAGCGGCCCCTGGCGTTCGAGGACTGCCTGAAGGATCCGGCGGTCGAAGAGGCCATCGACCTCGCCTTCCATCGGCGCCTGGCCTTTCAGCTGCTCAAGCCGATCCTGGCGCTCGACCTGCCCGTCACGCCCACGCAGATCACCCTCGCCTCGGGCCTGTTTGGCCTGCTCGCGGGCCTCGCCTACTACCGGGCCGGCACCGAGGGCACCAGCTGGTACGCGATCGGCAGCCTCTTGCTCCTCGCCTCCATCGTCTTCGACTGTGCCGACGGGATGCTCGCGCGGGTTCGGGGCGTGGGCTCCGAGCTCGGGATGCTGCTCGACGGGTTCGTCGACCTCATCGTCGGCATCGTGGTCTGGTACGGCATCTCCCACTCGGCCGTGGTGACCCTTTCCCACGTCTGGTGGGCCTGGCCGGCGACCATCGTGGTGCTGCCGAGCATCGTGGTCCACTGCGCGTTCTACGATCAGGTCAAGAACGACTTCGTGCGCTACACGGCGCCCCGCGTGCCTCGGGCCGACGACTCGGCCGGCGAGGTCGGCGTAGCGCGCAATCGCGCCGCCCACATCCTCGACACCATATACAAGGCGGTCTACGGCCGCATCGCGCGTCTCCTCGGCGGTGGCGATATCCTGGCCCTCGAGCGTTCGGCGCCGGAGCGCGTGCGCGAGGTCTTCACGCCGACCATGCGTCTGGCGACCTACCTCGGGCTTGGCACGCACCTCGCCGTGATGTATGTAGCCTGCCTCGTAGGGGTCCTGGCCCCGGTTGCGCCCTTTGCCGTCGCCACCGTGGTCGTGAGCTTCGGCCTCAACGTGCTCATGGTCGCGACGGTGCTCTTGCGTCGGAAGGCAACCCGGCGCCTCCGCGTCTTGCTTGGGGAGTGATGGCTGTAGGTGCCTCGAAAGAGCCTTCCGTCGCGTCGCGGTCCCTTTCGGCGCGGTCGCGGCGTTCCGCCTCGGCGGCGCACCACGACACCGGCGTCGTCCGCGCCCGGAAGTTTCGCCTGCTCTCCAATCCCGCACGTCCCTCGGCGGTCGTGTCGACGCTCGCGCCCTATGACGCCGTGGCCGTGCAGCCCGAGCGCGTCCCCGGTGCGCCCGAGCACTTCAAGCTCGACTGGAACGAGGCGACGGTCTCTCCGTCCCCCCGCGTCCAGGAGGCCCTGAGCGCCTACCTCTCCGGTGGCCCCGGCCTCAACTGGTACCCGTCGGCCGCGGGCACGCCGCTCCTCGGGGCGCTGGCGGAGTACACGGGCCTGCCCGCCTCGCAGCTCCTCGTGACGAGCGGCTCGGACGACGCCCTCCGGCTCATATGCGACACCTTCATCGACCCGCGTGACCGGGTCGCCGTCCCGGAGCCGACCTACGCGCACTTCCTGCTCTTCGCGCGGGCCCGTGACGCACGGATCCGCTCCGTCACGCCCGCGAGCCCCTTCCACACGGACCTCGACGGCATCCTCGCGGCGCTTCACGAGCACCCGCGCTTGCTCTACCTGGTCAACCCGAACAATCCGACGGGCGTCACCTACTCGCGGGCCCAGATCGAGACGATCCTCGCCGCAGCGATCGAGACGCTGGTCGTCATCGACGAGGCCTACATCGAGTTCGGGGGCGAGAGCGCCGTTCCGCTCATCCGTGACCACGACAACGTCCTGGTGACGCGTACCTTCTCCAAGGCCTTCGGTCTGGCCGGCGTGCGCGTCGGCTACGTGTGCGGCAGCCACGCGGCGATCGACGCCCTGCGCACCCTCTACAACCCGAAGAGCGTCAGTGCCTTGTCGGCCGTCGCGGCGACCGCGGCCCTCTCCGACATGCCCTATCTCGCCTGGTACGTCGACGAGGTGCGACGGGCGCGCCCGATGCTGGCCGAGTGGCTCCGCGAGCGTGGCATCGAGGTATACGAAGGGGAGGCCAACTTCCTGCTCGTGCGCGTCGATGACGTGCACCGCAAGGTGGCGGAGATGCGGGCGGCCCGCGTGTTCGTGCGAGACCGCAGCACCCATCCGGGTCTCGGTGGCTGCTTCCGCATCTCGGTCGGTACGGTCGAGCAGACCGAGCGCCTCATCGAGCGTCTCGCGCCGCTCCTCGGCTGATTGTCGCGACGCGCCGCCGAGCCACGGCCCTGCCGAGCTCGACCGCCGGAGTGCTACCATGCTCGTGGGAAGCGCCCACGGGAGGTGGAATCGTGGTGTTTCGAGGGCGGCGAGGCCGTGAGCTTCGGCTCGGCGTGGTGGTCGGGTTGCTGGTCCTGTCGTTCGGCTGTCATGCGTCCGGCGCGGAGTCCGGTGGTTCCGACGCTTCGGCGGACGACGGCGCCACCGCGGACGCGAGCTCGGGCATGGACGCGAAGCTCGGGCATGGACGCGGGCGCAGGCGTGGACGCGGGCGCAGGCGTGGACGCGGGCGCAGGCGTGGACGCGGGCGCAGGCGTGGACGCGGGCGCAGATGCCGGGCCGGCCGACGCCGGTGCGACGCCCACGCCCGACGCCGGTGCGACGCCCACGCCCGACGCCGGGTCGGCGCCGGTCGTCGCTTCGTATCCCGACTCTCCGGTGGCCATGGACTGGCTCGTCAAGGAGGTCTGCGTCGACGCGTCCGATCGACCCGTCCCTGCCGACCCTTACTACGAGTGCCCCGCCGGGACGACGCGCCGCAAGATCCACCGGGGCGATCCGCTGCCCTACTACAACTTCGACCAGCCGGAGGCCCAAGGAAGGGATTGCTTCCCGCTCGTCGACGCCGGCGGGAGCCCGATCGTCGTCTGCACCTTCGATTGGATGCCGTTCGGCGAGTTCAATCTCTTCGACGGCTCGGACGGGTACGACTACTTCTACACGGGTGGCAGCTGGGTCTCTGCCGCGGGCACGCGCGACGGCGGCGGCTACGGCCAGACGTTCTTCGGCGCCGGCTGTCTCATGGGCGACGGGTGGATCTTCTACCCCACGTCGGGCTTCCTCGGAGGCGGCTCCGCCTCGGTCCCGATCGCCGGCAGCTACTGGGAGCAGACGGGCCAGTCTTATCCGGGCTCCTGCGTGTCGGCCACTTCGACGCCGGACACGACGTGGGAGCTCCAGACGGGCTACGCGTTCGGCGGGGTGGATGGCAATCCGGTCAAGACGATGGACGCGCTGGTCTCCTACCACGGATTCCAGGCCGGCGCGGAGGCCAACATGGAGGTGTTCTGGTACACGCAGCAGTACGGCGGGACGATGTGGCAGGCCTGGGTTCCGGCGGACCGCGCTCCTACGCGCACGACGCACTGCAACGTCCCGGACACGATCGACTACCGCGGGGTGAGCTACGTGGCGGTCGATTGCCACGACTGGTCGCGCGTCGAGCTAGCCACGACGGCGGCGATCCCGGAGTGGCCCCTGCCGCCGGCCAACGTTCTATCGCACTCTCACTTCGACTCCGCCGGGATCGGCGACTTCGTCGGAGCCGGGCTGACGGGGCTGTGGTACCGAGGCGGCAACAGCGCGGAGGGCAACATCATCAACTGGAGCTGGCTCACGTCGACCGCGACGCGCGACACGCTGTTCGGAAGCGGCGTGAGCTATCTAGCGACGAACTGCGACGGCACGTGCACGGGCCCGGGCGTCCAGGAGATCTATGAGGAGGTGCCGATCAGCGCGATCGCGGACGGCGGCACGTACCTCTACGGCGTCGACGCTCGTACGGAAGGGGGAACCGGCGACCTGGCGGTGACCCTGCAAGAGCTCGACGGCTCGGGCGCGGTCCTTTGGGGCGACCGGTTCACGGCGAGCGTCTCGGCCGAGAACGGCACCTCGACGAACCCGAGCTTCACGAGCTCCGTCTACCTCTCGTCGGCGTTCGTCCACGCCCTGACGACGATTCCGATAGAGCCGGGTGCGACGAGGCTCCGCTTCTACATCACGCCGCTCGACGGCGCCGTCACCTACGACATCCTCGACGCCTGGCTCAACCGCTTCCCGGCGATGAGAAGCACGCTGGGAGGGTGACCTTCCGCGGTCGGGGCGGCGGGATCAGAGGGCGCGCAAGGCGATCCGTCCGTCCACGAGGTCGAAGGCGACGTCGTAGCGGAGGAAGACCTCGACGCCGAGGATGGTGAACGGGTCGTCCTGCTCCACGAGCACCCCGTCGAGGCTGAAGGTGACGGGCGTACCGACGGTGAAATCGAGGTGGAAGGCCGAGCCCTCGGTTGCCTCGAAGCGCACGCCCGATGCGAGGAAACCGTCGGCGTCGACGTCGCCGGCGGGCAGCCCGGGCGCGTAGAGCACGTCGAGGTTGGAGCCCGTGTCGAACACCGAGGCCGTGCACGGCGGGTCGGTCGGGGTCGAGGCGACCTGGTAGCAGATCGAGATGCCGTCGTCCGCCCAGGCGGGCACCGCGTTCGGCAGCGTACCCGTTTGCATGAGGGCGATCGGCGTGGCACCCGGCAGGTCCCTCTGCCCCAGGACGAGCTCGCCCGCGCTCGATCCGAGACCGCCGGTGCGCACGGTGAACCCGTCCGAGAGCGGCGCGTCGAGCTGGGCGAGGGGGCTGTAGATGCCCGACGGATCGGTGCGGAGACCGACGCCGAGGATGCCGGCGGTACCCATGTCGGAGAAGAACGCGCCCGCCGCGCTCGGATCGCACGAGGGGTCGCCGGCGGCACATGTCACGTCGTCGATGAGCTGGAAGTCGACGGGGCCGGACGTCGTCGTATCGCCCAGGCGTAGCGGGGCCGACGCCTTGCGGCCCTGGAGCACGATCCCGCCGAAGTCGGCCGACATGGGCGTGGAGGTCGCCCCCACGTCCGCTCCGCCCAGCGCTGATGCGAGCACGCGCAGGCCCGACGAACCCGTGTCGAGCAGCAGGTCGACCGGGGCGCTCCCGTGGATCGAGACGGTCACGGTCAAGAGCTTGCCGCCGCCGCCCGGATAGTCGACGACGCGGATCGGTACCGAAACGGCGCCGGTCTGTCCCCCGTCGCCACCGGATGCGTCGGGTGCGCCGGAGGCGTCCATCCGGGAGGCGTCCGGCAAAGGCGCGCCCCCGTCGGCGGCCGTGGCGCCGTGGCCCGAGCACGCGGCGAGCGCGAGGGTCGTGCCGAGCAGGATGTCCGCCCGACAGAGGGCTCGAATGGTCATGTTCTTCGTCCGGTGTATCACGAAGTCGTCGGCTCGCGCGCGGCGAGGACCGTCAGCTGATGGTCCCGCACCGGACGTCGGGGATCTGGACCGTGTTGTTGTCCTCGTTGCACTCGCGGGCAGCGTCGCCGCCGTCGACCTTCACGAAGACCGTGTGGGGATCGGTCGGTGCCGGCGACCAGTCGATGCACACGGTCTCACTCTGGCCGCGATCGATGTTGTGCGTGGTCGTGGCCGTACCGATCGACATGCCGCCCGCAGCCGGATCGCCGTCGTAGAAGTCGACCTCGATGCCAGGCCCGACCTCCACGTCGCCCTGGTTTTTCACGTCCGCGCAGACGCGGACCGAGTCGGGGCACGCGCTCGTGTCGGGCATCATCGAGACGCCGAGCAGATCGGGGGCCGCCAGGGGATTGCCGGTCGCGGCGTTGGCCCTGTACGTGTTGTGGTCGAGCCAGCTCGGCATCTCGGGCGAGAGGATGCGGCCGGCGTTGTCGACGCTGTCGATGTGGTAGGTGTGCTGGTTCCAGATCGGGCGCGCCCCGACCCAGCTGTCGTCCGCGCTTCCCCAGATCGACAGGCCGGGGATGCGCTCGGCGGGGTCGATCGTGGCACCGGCGTGACCGTTCCCGAGGTTCTCGGGGACCACGATCTCCGCGTTGCCGTCGTTGTCCACGTCGGCCACGACGGCTTCCTCGACGTGAGTCTGGGAGGGGCTCGGCTCGGAGAGCAGGACGGTGCCCGTGGCGCCATCGAAGACGAAGAGGTGATCCTCGTCGTTGTAAATGACCTCCGCACGCCCGTCGCCGTTGAAGTCGAAAACCGTCGAGGACGTCACGGCCGAGGACCCGTCGACGGTGGGTGTGGACCACAGGACACCGTCATCGGCGCACGCGCTCGGACGTGCGCTGCCCACACACGAGAGGTCGAAGACCGCGTACGCGCTCGCGTTGGCGACGCCGATGTCCATGTTGCCGTCACCGTCGAAGTCGGCGACCGTGGGCGGGCCGCCGAGATGCGGCGGGCCGTCTCCCGGGATCGCCCGGTGGTAGAGCGTCGTCCCGTCCGCCGAGGCCTCGATGTAGAGCTCGTCCGCGGCGACCCGGATGACCTCGGGGACGCCGTCGCGGCCGGGCGTGCCATCGGCCTTCATCACGTCCGCGATGGCGCAGAAGCCATCGGTCTGGGGATTGGCGCGCCAGAGGATCGCGCCCGTGGCCGAGTACACGGTGTCCCCCGCGATGACCTCCTGCCCGGGGAGCTCGGGATGATGTCGGCGACGCAGCTGATCCGGCCGTAGGGCCCGTTGCTGCCCATGCCGCCGGTGCCCGTCCACAGCACGTGCCCGTCCTGCCCGTCGAGGGCAACGCGACCCGCGACCACCTCCGGCCGGCCGTCGCCGTCCAGGTCGTGGATCGCCACGGCGGCGGCCATCTCGGTGTCGAGGCTGCCGAGCTCATCGACCGGCAGAGTCGTGCTCCACAGGATGCTGCCGTCGTTCTTGTAGGCGATGAGCGCGTGGGTGCTCATGGTGACGATCTCGGGCAGCCCGTCCCCGTCGAGATCGCCCGCGGCGGCGCTCGCATCGAAGACCAGGGAGGGAGTGGCGGTCGACCCGACCGCGGCCGGCCCCGATCCGTCCCCCGGCAGCGTCATCAGCGTGTCGTGCGGCGCGCGGCCCGAGACCACACGCAGCACGGCGGTTCCGCCGCTGCTCGCGTAGGTCGGGAAGATGATCTCCGGGATCATGTCGTGATCGAGGGGCTCGGGGATGAAGTTGACCACGACCGGCGCGCTCACCGCATGCGTGTAGCTCGGAAAGGGCAGACCGTCGGCCTTCCAGTGGTACTCGAGCCGCGGTGCGACGAAGGGCTCCGGGGACGGCGTCACGTTGCAGGTGCCGAGCGGCAGGAGGGAGGGGCCGGCATCCGCCACGTTCGCGTCCGGCTCCCCCGAGTCGGGCTCGCCCGCGTCGGTCGCCGTGCACCGGCCGTCCACGCACTGCGTCCCGGCGGCACACGCTCCACAGGATCGCGGCCCGGAAGATGTCGGCGTCTTCGAGCAGGCCGTTGCCAAGAGCAACCCGAGCAATCCGATCCATCGGCCCGCCCCGACAGCCCATGTGCGAAGAGTCATGCAGGAACAGTCTGCAATCCTCGTGCCCGCAAGAAAAGGCTTCCCATGTCGAGTTGTTTGGGGTGGATTGCCGCCGTTTGGTGGGGACGCGAGGGCGCGACGCCGTGCCGCCGTCCACGGCGATCCGAACGCACGCAGCCGAAGGTACCCGCGCTCAGCCGATGGTTGGGCACTGGACGTCGGGGATCTGGACGACGTTGTTGTCTTCGTTGCACTCACGGGCGGCGTCGCCGCTGTCGACCTTGGCGAAGACGGTCGTGGGCGACGTGGGCGCGGGGGACCAATCGACGCACACCGTCTCGCTGTCGCCGCGCGCGAGGTTGTGGGTCGTCATGGCCGTACCGATGGCCATGCCACCGGCGGCCGGATCGCCGTCGTAGAAGGTCACCTCCATGCCCGGGCCGACCTCCGCGTCGCCGCCGTTCGTCACCTGGGCGCAGACCTGGAGCGACGCGGGGCACGCGTCGGTGTTCGACATTGCGGCGACACCGAGCAGATCGGGGGCGGCCAGGGGATTGCCGCTCGCGGCGTTGGCCCTGTACGTGTTCTGGTCCATCCAGCTCGGCATCTCCGGCGACAGGATGCGGCCGGCGTTGTCGACGCTGTCGATGTGATAGGTGTGCTGGTTCCAGATCGGGCGCGCGCCCACCCAGCTGTCGTCCGCGCTGCCCCAGATCGATATCCCCGGGATGCGCTCGGACGAGGACAGCATGCTACCGGCGTTGCTGTTGCCGACGTTCGCGGAGAAGACGATCTCCGCGTTGCCATCGTTGTCCACGTCGGCGACGACCGGCTCCTCGGTGTGGGTCTGGGAGGCGTTCGGTTGGGAGAAGAGCACGCTGCCGGTAGCGCCGTCGAAGACGAAGAAGTGATCCTCGTCGTTGTAGATGACCTCCGCACGCCCGTCGCCGTTGAAGTCGAACACGGTCGACGAGGTCGTGGCCGAGGAGGTGTCCTGGGTCGAGTGCTTCCAGAGGATGCCGTCGTCGGCGCAGTCGCTCGGGCGCGAGCTACCCAGGCACTTCAGATCGAAGACCGTGTACGTCTCGGCGTTCGCGACGCCGATGTCCATGTTGCCGTCGCCGTCGAAGTCGGCGACGGTGGGCGGTCCGCCGCGCTGCAGGGTGCCGCCGCCCGGAATCGACTGGTGGTAGAGCGTGGTCCCGTCGGCGGAGGCCTCGATGTAGAGCGTGTTCTCGGCCACGCGGATCACCTCGGGGATGCCGTCGCGGCCGGGGCTACCGTCGGCCTTCATCACGTCGGCGACGGCGCAGAAGCCGTCGCTCTGGGGGCTCGCGCGCCAGAGGATCGTGCCGGTGGCCGAGTAGACCGTGTCCCCCGCGATGACCTCCTGTCCGGGCGAGCTCGGCACGATGTCGGCGACACAGGGGATGCGGCCGCGGTCCCTGTTGGCGCCCTTACCCCCCGCTCCCGTCCACAGGATGTGTCCGTCCTGTCCGTCGAGGACGACGCGGCCCATGATCACCTCCGGCTTTCCGTCGCCGTCCAGGTCGTGGATCGCGATGGAGCCTGCCGATTGCGCGGTGCCGAGCTCGTTGCTCGAAACGCTCGTGCGCCACAGGGTGCTGCCGTCGTTCTTGAAGGCGATGATGCCGTTCGTGAGCATCGCGACGACCTCGGGCTCGCCGTCTCCGTCGAGGTCGCCCGCGGCTGCATGGGAGTCGTACTGCAGTGACGGCGTGGCGCTCGATCCCACCGTGGCCGGGCCCGAGCCGTCGCCGGGGAGCGTCATCAGCGTGTCGTGGGGCGCCCGCCCGGACACGACGCGAAGGACGGCGCCACGAGCGGAAGCACTGTAGGCGATGAAGATGATCTCCGGGACCATGTCGTGGTCGAGGGGCTCGGGGATGAAGTTCACGACCACGGGCGTGGTCAGGGCGTGCTCGTAGTCGGGGAAGGGCAGCCCCGCGCCGCGCCAGTGGTACTCGAGCTGAGGCGCGGCGAAGGGCTCGGCCGAGGGCGTCACGTTGCACATGCCCGGAGGCAGGAGCGCCGGTCCCGAGTCCGAAGCGACGCCGCCGTCGACGTCCGCGTCGCCCGCACCCGCACCACCGTCTCCGGTCGCCACGCACCGCCCCCCCACGCACGTTGTAGCCGCGGGGCACGACCCGCACGACCCCGGGCGTGTGGCAGGGCCGGTCGTGGCCGAGCAGCCACATGAGAAGGAAAGCGTGAGCGCGCCCGTCAGCGAAAGCACCGTCCGAAGAAAGGCGCGGTTGAACGTCATGAAAAGGGGAACAAGCAAGCCTCGTACCCGCGATCAACCTCGAACGAACCGGATTTTTGGGGTCTGTTGTCTCCACTTCGTGGCGTGAACGGGCCTAGAAAAGGACGCACGTATCGACAGGCGGCGGGAGCCGCAGGGAGCTATGGGCCGGCTTGCCCGTCAGCTGATGGTCCCGCAACGGACGTCGGGGATTCTGGACGACGTTGTTGTCCTCGTTGCACTCGCGGGCGGCGTCGCCGCTGTCGACCTTGGCGAAGACGGTCGTGGGCGACGTGGGCGCCGGCGACCAGTCGATGCAGACGCTCTCGCTCTGGCCGCGGTCGATGTTGTGCGTCGTCGTGGCTGTGCCGATGGCCGCGCCGCCCGACGCCGGGTCCCCGTCATAGAAGGTGACCTCGATGCCGGGGCCCACCTCCACGTCGCCCTGGTTCCTCACGTCGGCGCAGACGCGGACCGAGTCGGGGCACGCGCTCGTGTCGGGCATCATCGAGACGCCGAGCAGATCGGGGGCGGCCAGGGGATTGCCGCTCGCGGCGTTGGCCCTGTACGTGTTGTGATCCAACCAGCTCGGCATCTCCGGCGACAGGATGCGGCCAGCGTTGTCGACGCTGTCGATGTGATAGGTGTGCTGGTTCCAGATGGGGCGCGCCCCGACCCAGCTGTCGTCGGCGCTTCCCCAGATCGACAGGCCCGGGATGCGCTCGGAGGAGGGAAGCGCGCCGCCGGCGTAGTGGTTCCCGACATTCGCGCCGAAGACGATCTCGGCGTTGCCGTCGTTGTCCACGTCGGCGACGACGGGCTCCTCGGTGGCGGTCTGGGAGGGGTTCGGCTCGGAGAAGAGCACGCTCCCGGTGACGCCGTCGAAGACGAAGAAGTGATCCTCGTCGTTGTAGATGACCTCCGACCGCCCGTCGCCGTTGAAGTCGAAGACCGTAGACGAGGTGACCGCCGAGGAGGTGTCCTGTGTCGGAGCCGTCCACAGGATTCCGTCGCCGGCGCAGGTGCTCGGCCGCGCAGCGCCGACGCATTTCAGATCGAAAACCGCATACGCGCTCGCGTTGGCGACGCCGATGTCCATGGTGCCGTCGCCGTCGAAGTCGGCGACCGTCGGCGCGCCGCCGCGGTGCTCGCCACTCGATCCCGGAATGTCCTGCTGGTAGAGGGTCGTCCCGTCGCTCGAGGCCTCGATGTAGAGGACGCCCTCCGCGACGCGGATCACCTCGGGCACTCCGTCGCGACCCGGTGTGCCGTCCGCCTTCATGACGTCGGCGATGGCGCAGAAGCCGTCCGTCTGGGGGCTCGCGCGCCAGAGGATCGTGCCCGTGGCCGAGTAGACCGTGTCCCCGGCGATGACCTCCTGTCCGGGGCAGCTCGGAACGATGTCCGCCACGCAGCTGGTCCAGCCGCCGCCGCTGAAGCCGCCCTCGCTACCCGTGCCGGCCCACAGGACGTGACCGTCCTGCCCGTCGAGGACGACGGCACCGAGGATCACCTCCGGTCGGCCGTCGCCGTCCAGGTCGTGGATCGCGAGAGCGGCGGGGGTGCGCTCGTCGGTCGGAAGGACCGTGTGCCACGAGACGCTCCCGTCGTTCTTGTATGCGATGACTCCATCGAGAGTCATGGAGACGACCTCTGGCTCTCCGTCCCCGTCGAGATCTCCCGCTGCGGGGTGGGCGGCGTACGAGATCGAGGGAACGGCGGTGGACCCGACCATCGCAGGCCCCGATCCGTCTCCCGGCAACGTCATCAGCGTGTCGTGTGGCGCGCGGCCGGAGACCACACGCAGCACGCCACCGTCGCTCCCGACCTCGAAGGTCGGGAAGACGATCTCCGGGACCATGTCGTGGTCGAGGGGCTCCGGGACGAAGTTCACGACGATTGGCGCGGCCAGCACGTGCTGGTACGTGGGAAAGGGCAGCCCGTCACCCTGCCAGTGGTACTCGAGCTGCGGAGCCGCGAAGGGCTCGACGGATGGAGTGACGCTGCACGTGCCCGGCGGCAAGAGCATCGGCCCGGCGTCCGACGATAGACCTGCGTCGGTGTCCGCGTCCCCTGTGCCGGTGTCCGCGTCACCGGGCGCCACGCACCGTCCCCCCACGCACAGGGTCCCTGCGGCGCAGGACGATCCGCAGCGCGCGGAGCCCGCGGCGGGGCCCGCAGTGCAGGAGCAGCCGCTGTAGAAGAAGAGCGCGACTACTCCGACGACCGAGACGAAGCGCGCCATCCACAGAGAGCTCGTAACCGTCGTGCGATTCGAAGTCATGCGGTCCATTGGCTCCGTTGGACTCGACGAACGGGCCTCGAACGAGAGGAACGGTTGCGCCGCGGCCCACGGACTTCCGGCTGGGGCGATTGGTGCACGTGGATTCTCAGCTGATGGTGCCGCACCGGACGTCGGGGATCTGGACGACGTTGTTGTCCTCGTTGCACTCGCGGGCGTCGTCGCCGCTGTCGACCTTGGCGTAGACGGTCGTGGGCGACGTGGGCGCAGGCGACCAGTCGATGCAGACGCTCTCGCTCTGGCCGCGGTCGATGTTGTGCGTCGTCATGGCCGTGCCGATGGCCATGCCGCCGGCGGTTGGGTCGCCGTCGTAGAAGGTGACCTCGATGCCGGGGCCCACCTCCACGTCGCCCTGGTTCCTCACGTCGGCGCAGACGCGGACCGAGTCGGGGCACGCGCTCGTGTCGGGCATCATCGAGACGCCGAGCAGATCGGGGGCGGCCAGGGGATTGCCGCTCGCGGCGTTGGCCCTGTACGTGTTGTGATCCAACCAGCTCGGCATCTCCGGCGACAGGATGCGGCCAGCGTTGTCGACGCTGTCGATGTGATAGGTGTGCTGGTTCCAGATGGGGCGCGCCCCGACCCAGCTGTCGTCGGCGCTTCCCCAGATCGACAGGCCCGGGATGCGCTCCGACGAGGGCAGCATGCTGCCGGCGGCACTGTTGCCTACGTTTGCCGAGAAGACGATCTCCGCGTTGCCGTCGTTGTCCACGTCGGCGACGACGGGCTCCTCGGTGTGCGTCTGGGACGGGTTCGGCTGCGAGAAGAGCACGTTGCCCGTGACGCCGTCGAACACGAAGAAGTGATCCTCGTCGTTGTAGATGACCTCCGCCCGCCCGTCGCCGTTGAAGTCGAAGACGGTCGACGAGGTGATCGCCGAGGAGGTGTCCTGGGTCGAGACCGACCACAAGACGCCGTCGTCCGCACAGGTGCTCGGGCGCGAGCTGCCCCTGCACGCGAGGTCGAACACGGTGTACTTCTCCGCGTTGGCGACGCCGATGTCCATGTTCCCGTCGCCGTCGAAGTCGGCCACCGTGGGCGGGCCGCCCCGGTTCTCGCTGCCGCCACCCGGGATTGACCGATGGTAGAGGTCGGTCCCGTCGGCGGATGCGTCGATGTAGAGCTCGTTCTCCGACACGCGGATCACCTCGGGCACCCCATCGCGACCCGCTGTCCCGTCCGCCTTCAGCACATCGGCGATCGCGCAGAAGCCGTCGTTCTGGGGGCTCGCACGCCAGAGGATCGCGCCCGTGGCCGAGTAGACGGTGTCGCCCGCGATGACCTCCTGGCCCGGCGAGCTCGGGATGATGTCGGCCACACAGCTGATGCGGCCGTGATTCTTGGTGCCTCCCTGGGCGCCGGTGCCTCTCCACAGGAGGTGGCCGTCCTGCCCGTCGAGGGCGACGCGACCGACGATCACCTCCGGCTTCCCGTCGCCGTCCAGGTCGTGGATCGCGATGGCTCCGCCCGCCTGATCGGTCCCGAGGTCGTCGACCGTGAGGCTCGTGCGCCACAGGATGCTGCCGTCGTTCTTGTAGGCGACGAGCCCGTCGGTGACCATGGCGACGACCTCGGGCTCCCCGTCACCGTCGAGATTGCCGGCGGCCTCGTGGGCGTCGAACACGATCGACGGCGTGGCGGTCGACCCGACCATGGCTGGCCCCGAGCCGTCTCCCGGCAGCGTCATGAGCGTGTCGTGGGGTGCGCGGCCGGAGATCACGCGCAGGACGGCCTCGTGGCCGTCGTGGCTGTAGGTCGGGAAGATGATCTCCGGGACCATGTCGTGGTCGAGCGGCTCCGGGATGAAGTTCACGACGACGGGCGTGGTCAGGGCGTGCGTGTAGTCGGGGAAGGGCAGGCCGTCGGCGCTCCAGTGGTACTCGAGCTGGGGCGCCGCGAAGGGCTCGGTGGAAGGGGTCACGTTGCACGTGCCCGGTGGCAAGAGGCTGGGGCCGGCGTCCGGCGTGACACCCGCGTCGGCCGCCCCTGCGTCCAGCCCCGTGCCCGCATCGCCGGTCGTCGTGCACCGCCCCGACACGCACTGGGTCCCGGTGGGGCACGAGCCGCACGATCCGGGTCGCCCGCTCCCCACCATCGAGCTCGAACAGGCTGTAAGCGGGAGGAGCAGGAGACAGGCCCCGAACGGCACCGGCAGAAACCGCATGGAATGAGAGAGCATTCTCGAGACGGGGACTGCAAACCCCATGCCCGGTAGCAATCCCTGGGCCGGCGAGAGCAGTGGGGACAAATGTCCCCGTTTTGTCCCGGACGGGGGGCGCTCGCTCGCCACCCAGCCTGCGCCGAGCACTCGCCTCAGCCAGCAGACGCCGGCACCGTCGACCCGCGAGGGCCCTTTCTCTCGAGCCACTTCAGGATCGCCGGCATCGACAGCACGGCCGCTGCGACGCAGGTCAGCTCGCTGATGCCCATCGCCTCGCCGAAGGAGTTCAGGGCCAGGTTCGCGCTCGTGTAGAGCGAGAGGTAGCCGATGATCGTGGTGAGCGAGCACAGGATGACCGCGCCCCCGGTCTCCTCGATGGCGGCCCCGACCGGATTGGTCCCGCCCGCGCGCTGCTCGAGCGCGTAGCGGCGCATCACGTTGACGCCGTAGTCGACGCCGTTGCCGAACGTGATCGGGAAGGCGACGAAGTTGAGGAAGTTCAGCTTCATGCCGAAGGCCGCCATGGTGCCGGCCATCCACGTGATGCCGAGAAGCAGCGCGGTCATGGTGAGCAGCCGCTCGCGCCCGCGCCGGAACGTGAAGAGGACCAGGGCGAGGGTGGCCAGGAAGGAGGCGAGGATGGCCTTCGGCCCGTCCTGCACGATCACCTCGATCATGTCGGCGAAGACCGGTGCCGTGCCCGCCAGGGGTGGGCGCTTGCCGTTCGGCAGGCGGACCTTCCGCAACGCCTTCGCCCAGGCGATCAGGTAGCGGCCGTCCCAAATGCTGACGCCCGTCTTCTTGCGCTCGACGAAGAGGATGCGGCCGCGGGTCCCGTCTCGCTCGGTGAACGGACGGGCGACCGCCTCGGGCAGGTCGGCCATGCCGACGCGGGCCGGATGGGCCGGCGGCAGGTTCTCGTCGATGGCCTTCTGCTGTCGCCCGTTCGCGTAGGGCCGGAGCTCGAGCAGATCGTGTCGGATGTCGGCGAGCAGGGAGAGCTTGTCGCCCTGGTGCTTCGGCAGGAGGTCGTCGATGGTGCGGACGTCGTCGAAGGGGGCGCCGCCTCGGGCATGCCGCCGGGCGAGCTGGGCCACGATGGGCGCCACGTCCGAGCGATGGGGGACGACGATGGCGATGGCCTGCCCCGCCGCCGAGTTGCCGACGATCTCGCTCACGCGCGTGTTGAGATTCTGGGCGCGGGTCGAGGTGTGGCGGACCGACTTGAGGTGGCTGAAGTTGTACTCGAGGGGGTTCGCCGTGACCGCCTGTGCGACGAGCACGATCGCGATCACGGTGACCAGGGACGAGACGACGACGATCGCGCGCGGCCAGCGGTGGACGAGGCGCGAGAAGAGCAAGCCGTAAACCGTCCCGTGCGTCTCCTTGGCGGCGAGGCGCAGGGGCCGGAGGCGCTCGCCCAGGGTCGTGGCGGCGGGCAAGAGCAGGTAGGCCCCGAGCCAGCACAGCACCATGCCCACGCCGCCGATGATCCCGAAGTCGCGGAAGCCCCGGAAGTCCGTGATGGTCAGGGAAGCGTAGGCGATGGCCGCCGCCAGGGACGCGGTGAGCGTGGCGGCCCAGGTGCCCCGGTGGGTCGCCCTCAGGGCTTCGTACCCCGTGACGCCTCGCCGCCGCTCCTCGAAGTAACGCGCCAGCCACATGATGTTCGGGTTGATGCCGTTGCCCACGACGATGCTGCCGAGGAAGGCAGTGGACGTGTTGAGCGCACCGACGGCGAAGTAGGCGAAGGCGAAGGTGAGCAGCACCGGCACGGCGAGGGAGAGGCCGAGCAGGGGGATCGCACGCATGCGTCGGAAGAAGACGAAGATCGCCAGGAGCACGCCGCCGATGGTCAGGGTCGTGGCGATGACGAGCTCGCGCGCGATGGCGTCGTGCTCCTCGCGCGCCACCACCAGATCGCCCGCGAGCTCGACCTTCAGGTCGGGGGCGTAGTGCTTCGGTCCGAGGGCGTGGACCTGGCGCTCTACCGCCCCGATGAGCCGCGCCGCGCCCGCCGCATCCCCGCCGCCGATATCGGTGCGCAGGAATACGAACAGGAGATCGTGCTGCCGGCTGACATAGAAGCCGCCGGGGTAGCGCGCCAGCTTGTCCCGCGCGCTCTTCTGCCGCCCGCGCAGCCGCTCGAGGAGCTGATCGGGCTTGGGTGGCGGCTGGTCGTCCAGATCCACGTAGAACGGGTTCCGGCGCGCGCGCTCCCAGTCGAGACGCTTCTGCAGGGCGTCGCGCACCTCGCGCAGGTCGCTCCGCTTCGCGTAGAGGTAGTGGTGCTTGGCGACGAACTGCTCGTAGGTCGCGATGTTCCAGTCGACGCTGCGCACCTTCTCGGTCTTCTCGAGGGTCTCGAGGCGCGGCACCAGGTCGCGCGCGAAGTGCTGCATTGCCTCGAGGTGGTGGCCGGGGGACTCGATCGCCACGCTCAGCGACGACAGACCACCCACCCGGTTGCCGATCTTCTCGAGGTCGCGGACCGACGGCTTGTCCCGGGGCAGGAGGCTCGTCCAGGAGCTGTCGAGGCCGAGCCTGCCGACCAGCGGCACCGCGGCCGCGGCCAGCAGCAGGCCGAGAAGGGCGATGGCACCGGCCCGCCGGTGCTGGACCATCGCGAGGCGATCGAGGAGCCGGTCCACGGGACCCATGGCCGCTCCCACGTAGCACGGTCGCGGCCGTTCGTCGCCTATCGTGACCGCCACCGTTCGGCGCCACGTCTCCGTGCGGCGACCGGACGAGATCAGCGGAGCGCGTATACGACGGAGTCCACGTGCGAGGTGGTCCCATCGCCGGAGTTCGCGACCGCGAGGTAGGGCGCGCCGCCGATGGTGAAGTACTCGAAATCGTAGGCGCCCTTCGTGGGCACCGTGGTGAAGAGGTCGAAGGTGCTCCCGTTCCAGCAGTAGATCGCGGAGTCGACCAGGAAGGTGGAGGTCGTGCGATCGCCGGACGCGGCGTTGGCGACGGCGAGGAAGAAGGCGGGGCCCACCTGGAAGGGCTCCATGTCCACGGCGTCGTGCGTGGGGATGCTCTGCAACGGCACGAACGTGCTGCCGTCCCACCGGAGGACCGTGGAGTCGACGTCGAACGTCGCTCCGTCGTAGGAGCTCGCGAGCGCCAGGAAGTGCGTGTCTCCGATCTGGAAGGGCGCGAAGTCGAAGGCGCCGTGGCCCGGGACGGACTGGGTGAGGCGGAAGCCCACGGTGGAGCTCCACCACCCGTACACGTCGGAGGTCGGGTTGTACCGTTCGTCCACGGCGGACGACACGTTGGGGGCCTCGTTGTCGTAGTACTGCGCCACGGCGAGGTAGTCCTCGGTACCGATCTGGAAATGCTCGATCGCGTGGGCGCCCTTGGTGGCGATGTGCTGGAACAGCGCGAAGGAGCCGGCGTTCCAGACGTAGATGGCGGAGCTCGGTCGTAGACGAGGTCCCCCGACGAAGGGTCCGTGTCGACCTCGTTGGCGACGGCGAGGTAGAGGGTGCTCCCCATGAAGAACGGCTTCACGGCGAATGCCCCGATGGTCGGAATCCGCTGGTACTCCTCGAAGGCCGTCCCGTTCCATCGATAGACGACCGAGTCGGTCTCGAAGCTGCCGCTGCCGTAGTAGTTCGCCACGACGAGGTAGTGGCCGCCGTCCACGTCGAAGTGCTCGAAGTCGTAGGCGCCGTGGGTCGGGATCCGCTGCGCCTCTTCGAACGCGCTCCCGTTCCACCGGTAGACGACCGAGTCGAGGTCGAAGGTCGAGCCGTCGTCGTAGTTGGCCACGGCGAGATAAGTTGTCCCGTCGATCTCGAAAGCGTCCCAGTCCGCCGCTCCGACGGTCGGGATGCGCTGGACCTCGACGAGCCGGTGCACGTGACCGGTGCATGGATCGAGAGGGCCCGCCGCGTCCCGGACGGATCCCTCCGGCGCCGCGTCGCTTTCCGCTCTCGCGTCGGGCGCCGTCGCGGCGTCCATACCGCCATCGAAGGGCCCGGCCTGCCCGGCGTCGCGTCCGCTTGCGTCCGCCGACGAGCCACCGTCGGACCCGCTGCAACCGAGGGCGCCGCTCGCGGCGCACAGGGCCGCCCAGATCACCCACCCGTGCCGATGGCGGCGAGCCCTCGCGCCCGCCCGAGCGCCTCCGTCTGGACCCCGTGTCGCGGCGCCGGTGGCCGCTGAAGGCCCGCTCACCCTCATCCAAAGTTCTGTACGACGAACGATGCGGACCGGCAAGGACGGCCGCGCGCGCGGGACCGGCACGCTTGACGTCCGGTGCCGCGGAACGACTTCAGTCGGGTGAGCCGAAAGGGAGCTTCGATGAGGACCGATCCCTGGGGCGGTGCCGAGGACGGGGACGAGCGTGACGGCGCGGCGGACCTCCGGCGTGCCTCTGAGCGGCTCTCGGCGCCCCTGCCCGAGCCCCTTCGTCCGCTCGGACGCATCGCCTACGACTACGGCTTTTCCTGGGCGCGGGACGGGGCGGCCGTCTTTCGCGACCTGGACCCCCACCGCTGGGCCCTGTGCCGGGAAAACCCGGTGCGCCTCTTGATGGAGGTCTCGCGCGAGACGTTGGGGCGGGCCGCCGGACGCGCCGACTACCTCGCGCGTGTGCAACGTCTCGATGCCCTCCTCGCCGCGGAGCGCGCACGCCCCTTCGCCACCGGCCCCATCGCACCGGACCGACCCGTGGCGTTTTTCTGCGCCGAGGTCGCCGTGCACCGCACCCTGCCGATCTACGCGGGCGGCCTCGGCGTGCTCTCTGGCGACCTGCTCAAGGAGGCGTCCGACCAGGCGGTGCCTGTGGTCGGTGTGAGCCTGCTCTACCGCAGCGGCTACTTTCACCAGCGCGTCGACACGAGCGGGTGGCAGCACGAGTACTGGATCGAGATCGACCCGGAGCGCATGCCGACGGCCCGCGTGACCGACGGGGCGGGCGCGCCTCGCGTCCTCGAGGTTCCGGTGTGGGGGCGCCTCGTCAAGGCGCACGTGTGGCGCGTGCAAGTGGGACGGGTGCCACTCTTCCTCCTCGACACCGAGCTGCCCGACAACGCGCGCCTCGACCGGTGGATCGGTGATCGCCTCTACGACGGCAACCACTCTGTGCGCCTCGCCCAGTACGCCCTGCTCGGGGTCGGCGGAGTCCGTGCGCTTCGGGCACTCGGGATCGACCCGGGCGTCGTGCATCTCAACGAGGGTCACGCAGCCCTCGCCGCCTTCGAGCTCGCCGCCGAGCGCGTCGCCGGGGGAGCTTCGTTCGAGCAGGCTTGCGCCGAGGCGCGGCAGCGCGTCGTGTTCACGACCCACACGCCCGTGCCCGCGGGCAACGAGACCTACTCCGCCGAGGAGATCCTTCGCGTGATGCCGGGCTTGCCCGAGCGCCTCGGCACCCACGCCGAGCGCTTCCTCGCCGAGGGACGCATCCATCCAGGCGACTCGAACGAGCCCTCGGGCATGACCGCCCTCGCCATCCGGCGGAGCCGCAGCGTCAACGGCGTGAGCCGGCGGCACGGCGAGGTGGCTCGCTCCATGTGGCAGCCGCTCTTCCCGGGCCGCGCGGTCGACGCGGTGCCGATCACGCACGTGACCAATGGCGTGCACCTGCCGAGCTGGATCGCGTCGCCGATGCGCGCCCTCTTCGACCGCTACCTGCCCGCGGGCTGGGAGCGGCACGCGGCCGACCCGGCGGTCTGGGAAGCCATCGAGCCCATTCCCGACGAAGCCCTGTGGGCGGCCCGCGTCGAGGCGCGCTCCGCGCTCATCGCCTACGTGCGCGAGCGAGCGGTGACCGATCGCCTGCGTCGCGGCGAGCCCCTCGACTACGTGGAGGCCGCCGAGCGCACCTTCGACCCCGACGTGCTCACCATCGGCTTCGCGCGCCGCCTCACGAGCTACAAGCGGCTGCACCTTCTCACCTACGACCCCGCCCGCGCCCTCCGTCTCCTGGCCGGCCCCACGCCGCTGCAGCTCCTGTTCGCCGGCAAGGCCCACCCCAGCGACGACGCGGGCAAGCGCATCGTGCAGGACACCTTCCGGCTCAAGCGCTCGCCGGGCGTCGCCGGCCGCGTCGCCTTCCTCGAGGACCACAACCTCGCCATGGCGGCGATGCTCGTCGGCGGCTGTGACCTCTGGGTCAACCTGCCGAGACCGCCCCTCGAGGCCTGCGGGACGAGCGGCATGAAGGCCGTCATGAGCGGCGGGCTGCACCTGAGCGTGCTCGACGGATGGTGGGCGGAAGCCTTCGACGGAACGAACGGCTGGGCGATCGGAGGCGAGGTCGATCCGGACGCCGGCGCGAAAGACGGGCGTGACGCGGGAGCTTCTACGATCTGCTCGAGCGCGAGGTCGTGCCCGCCTTCTACGGGCGCGACGAAGCAGGCATCCCGCGCGCCTGGCTCGCCCGCGTGCGGGCATCGCTCCGGACGCTCGCCCCGCGCTTCTGCGCCACGCGCATGCTGGGGGACTACGAGGAGCGCGTCTGGAAGAGCTGACGGGCTGGCACGCGATCTGCTTCGTCACGCTCCATGCCCCGACGGCTCCTCCTCGTCGCGGGGGCGCTGTTGCTCGGCTTCGCCGCGATCGCCGCTCTGTGGCTCGAGGGTCGGCCGCTCGCCTACCGCGCCCGCGCGAACCCCACGGTCCGCCCGGGCCCTCGCACCGAAAACGCGCGACCGCCGCCCGCGCCGGTCGAGCACCACGCCCTCCGCAGCGACGACGAGAGGCAGGACGAGGCGGAGGCCCTGGCCGACGAGGCGGACGCGCGCGACGACCTCGCTCCCCTTCCGCCCCAGGCGCCGCCCGTCGTGCGCGCCGAGCCGGGGCACCTCCGCTCCTTCACCGAGACCGAGAACTACCTGCTCGTGGGCGTCGATCACACGCGCGGCCACACCTGGGGACGCGCCGACACGATCCTCGTCGCCGTCTTCGACGACGACACGGGCCACCTCGGCATCGTGTCGGTGCCCCGCGACCTCTACGTGGACGTCCCGGGCCACGGCCCTGCGCGCATCAACGCCGCGCTGCGCATCGCGACCCACACCGGACAGGACCCGCTCGAGGTCATGCGACGTGTCGTCTCGGACACGCTCGCGATGCCGATCCACCACGTCGTGCTCGGCGATCTCGACACCTTCGAGCGCGTCGTGGACATGCTCGGCGGCGTCACCATCGACGTCCCGTGTCCCATCGACGACAACTTCATCGACCCTCGAAAGCCGAGCGGGCGCCGTGTGCTCAGCGTGCCCGCGGGACCGGCGCACATGGACGGTCCGACGGCCGCCATGTACGTGCGCAGCCGCCACGGACGCTCCGATTGGGACCGGGCGCGCCGCCAGCAGGCCGTCCTCTTCGCGCTGCGGGCGAAGGTCCGGGACCTCGGTCCGGCGCGCACGATACCGCTCCTCTACAGCGCCCTGTCCGACGGCGTCACGACCACCATGAGCCGCCTCGAGATGCTGCTGCTCGCCCGTCGCGTCGCCCGCCTCGATCCGGCGCACATCCACGGCGTCGTTCTCGGCTACCGCGACTCTCACGCCTTCCTCACGTCAGAAGGCCGGGAGGTCCTGCTTCCCGACTTCGACGCCATCGACGCGAAGCTCGGGACCCTCTTCGCGGCGCCCACCCCCGGTACCCGTCCGCCCCACGCTACCTGTGCCCCCGCCGACGCCGCCCTGCGCTAGCTGCGCTAGGAAGGCGGGCGGCGGTCGACGCTGTCGAAGGGGCGCAGCAGCGTCACGAGGAGCCCGACCTGATAGCCGTCCTCGAGCGTTGTGAGCCCGAGGGTCACGACCGTCGTCAGCACGTAATGGTCGACGCGTGCCTCGATCCCCGCACGGAGCCGCGCCACCACGGGCAGGTTCGGCGACCAGCGGACGAGCCCGCCGACCAGCGGCCGCAGGGTGCTCGCTTGGTGCTGCGCCCAGAACAGGTCCAGCACCCCGCCCATGGATACCTGGGATACCGAGTCCTCCCACACCACCGCCGAGTCCAGCTCGCCGGTCACCTCGATGGGCCCGTTCGGCCCAGCGTTGATGTCGAGCTGCACCGCCACGCCACCCTTCGGCGCCCCGTCGTCCACCGCTTCGAGACCGAAGAGGCTCGGCCCCAGGATGCCAATCACGCGTCCCCCGAAGCCCACGTGTCCGCCGCGTCCGCCCGTACCGAGCCACACCCGGAGTGTGCTCATGCCGATGCGTCCGGCGCCCTGGTTGCCCGCGTTCGCTCGAAGGTACGAGCCGCCGGCGCCCATCAGGCCGCCCACCTCCAGCCCGCGGAGCGGTGCCCATGCGCCCCCCGCCGTGAAGAGGAGGCTCCCTCCCATCGCGCTCTCGGGCGCCAGGAAGGCAGCGCGGAGCTCCGCGCCGGCCCAGCTCGAGGGTTCGGCCGGCGCACCGTCCGGGACCTGGGCGCGGGCCATCGGGGCGAGGCATGCCCAGGTGAGCGCTCCCACCGTCCAGAACGCGGATGATACCGTTCGCCTCACTTGCATCGCAGCGCCCCGACGCTGGCCAGGTCCTGTTCGGGACGGATGAGCAACCCGTCGTAGTCGGGTCGCCCTCGCTCGCCGATCATCCACGGCACGGTGCCGACCTGCGCATGGTCCGCCGTGTCCAACCAGGCGCCGAGGACGATGGCGCGCTCACCGTCCCGGTCGGCGCGATCGGCCGTCGGCCGCCACCCGAGCTCCTCCACGAGGAGCGGCATGCGGTAGCTCTGCGCCAGGGCGGCGCGCGCGTTGATCGTGTCGCGGCCGAGCGCGATGCCGAACGTGAGACGCTCGGTGGACATCCGATCCTCGACACGGACGGATTCGTTCGCGAAGGGGTAGATGTGTACGGTCAGCACGTCGACCGCCCCGCCCAATGCGATGGCGTTCAGGTCTTCGCCGTGATCGCCCACGTAGCCCGCGCCCCCCCAGGAGACGAGCTGCCGTGCGCCCCCCGCGCGCACCGCGTCGGCCATGGCGTGGGCCCAGCCGGCCAGCGTGTTCGACCCACACATGCTCGGCACGTCGCAGCGCGCCTCGTTGGCGAGCTCCCAAGCGAACACGGTCGGGTCGTCGGCGTAGGCACGGCCGTCGACGGTGTTGATGCGCTTCACCAAGGTCGTGACGTAGGTGCGCTGGGCGTCGAGGGCCCGAGGGTCCGACCAGAACGCGTCCTTCGACAGGTCTCCCGTCGGAGCGACCGCCTGCACGACCGCGGCCGCCCCGCCGTAGTCGGTCCAGTTGTTGGTCAAGACGAGGATGAGGCGCACGCGGCGCGCGGTCGCCGCCGCGACGACGCGATCGAGGGCAAGCAGCCCTGGCGGGTGGATCGTGCCGTCGTCGTTTCGGATGCGCGCCGGGTTGTCGCTGCCATCGAAGAAGGCGTTGGTGCGCACCAGCGGGCGGCCGAGGGCCACTGCTTCGTCGAGGATCTGGTCGACGGCGTCCATCCGTCCGTTGCCCGCCAGATCGAGCAGCGGGTAGCTGCCAATGCCGCGCGGCACGAAGGGCGTGCCGCCGGCGATGAAGCGCCCCTCGCCATCTGTGGTGACGAGGCCCGGCGGGATGGTGCCGTCCCGTGCGCAGGCATCGATGGAGCTGGCCGATGGCGCGTCGGTCCACGCACAGCCCCCGGCGACCGCCGGAAGCACCAGCACCATCCCGGTGACGATCGCGGAAGCGAAGTGCATGACCGATCGAACTCAAGGTAACCGCGGGACGGTCGGCGGGAAGGGCTGCCGCCGCCCGCGGTTCCTCGTGCCGATGCAGTCGAGCTCGGCCTCGTGTCGCGGCTCAGAGCGACGCGCGGGCCGGAGTAGCGCTCGCGAGCGGTGCGGGCGAGAGCGGTACGGCCGGGGTCGCGGGTGGCTCGTCCGGATGGGCGAGGGCGCGACGGAGCTGCGGTACCAGGTCCCCGAAGCGGGCCCGCAGGCGTTCGGCCACGCGCTTGTCGACGTGCACAGGCACGTTCACCGCGTTCCCTGCGACACAGGTGATGCGCACGGTCGTGGGCGCGTAGATGCCGATGGTGAGCCAGGTCAGCAACGTCTGCAGGGGGCCGACCCAGTTCTCCACGCGGGCGACGCCCTGAGGGCAGATGCGGTTCAAGGCGTAGTCGCCCGTCAGCCCGACGAGCCCCCAGAACAGGTAGTGATTCCAGTTGTAGACCGCGGGCGCGGGCGCGGGCGTCGTGCCGGCGTTGTAGTACACGTGCGAGAAGCAACCGGTCGTGGACAACACGGTGGCAAACGCGAGCGCGAGACAGATCTTCTTCATGCCCCCTCCTTAGCTAGACCTCCCGTTAATCGTGGTTGGCCAACACGCAAGGCCCGTACGTCCCGGTTGCCCGGCCTTCCCGTCCCCTCTTGCACGAAGCGGATCCAGTGCGCATGTGGGCTCCTCGACGACGCGTGCGAGATTGTCCGCCGGCGCGCGCGCACCGAACTGGCGCGGACACCCTTAGGAGGGATCAGACCATGAATATGAGGAAAGCTCTCATCCGAGGCGCGGCCCTGTACGCGCTCGGGCGCTTCACGTCCCGCATCCGCATCAACGACATTGGGCGTTGGGCCAACATCGCCTCCGACCTCTCGCCGGACGACATCAAGAAATACCTCCGCGACGCCAGCGACGAAGCCCTGTTCCGGGTCGGGCTGCAGCGGCGCAGCACGGTGCCGAGCTCGGCCTTGCTCGTCATGGGGGGCGTCGGCGCGGGCCTCCTGGTCGGCGCGGGTCTGGGGGTGTTCTTCATGACGGGCACCGGTCGTGAGATCCGCTCGAACGTCGCGCAGCGCGTGCGGGACATCCGTCACCACAACGGGGCAGCCGAGGTGCAGGAGCCGCCCACGGCCAGTCCACCGAGCGCCTGACCTGTCCTGACCCGGGCCCCCTCCCGGCCGGTCGACGCCGCCGTGGCCCCGCTGACGCCGGGGCGCGGCGCCGCGGATGATGTGCGAGCCTGTCATCCAAGGTGGACAGGCGCGGCAAAAATTGGCAAGCCTGACGTTCCGCGCAGAGCGCTGCGAGCGTATGCTGTTCGGGTAGCGCGGCCAGGAACATGACGGAGCCGACAGAGGAGGGGGGACGGAACTTCGTCGACTGGCTGAGCGGGTGCCTGTCGCCGGGCCCCGGCTCGTCCACACCCAACCGACCGTCCGACGTTCCCCGTGTGTTGCGCTCCGGGGCGGTGCGCGTCGCTTTCCAACCCGTCGTCGACCTGCGCGACCGAAGTATTTTCGCCTACGAGGCTCTCGCCCGTAGCAGCTCGCCGCACTTCCAGGGACCGCCGGCGCTCTTCCACGACGCCATCGAGAGCCGATGCTGCGGCGCCCTGGGACGGATCCTGCGCGAGCTGTCCGTCGAGGGTTGCCCCGACTATCCCCTCTTCCTCAACGTCCACCCGAACGAGTTCGACGAGGGGTGGCTGGTCCAGCCGGACGATCCGATCTTCACCCACCCGACGGTGTACCTGGAGATCACCGAGTCGGTGCCCCTGAGCCACTTCGTCCTCTGCCACAGCGTGTTGAAGGAGCTGCGGCACAAGGGTGTGAAGCTGGCCGTCGACGACCTCGGCTCGGGCTACTCGAACCTCAAGTACATCGCCGACCTGTCGCCCGAGATCGTCAAGCTCGACCGGGAGCTCGTCTCGAGCCTCCAGAGCAACGTCCGGCTCAGGAAGCTGGTGACTTGGCTCGTGCGCTTGTGCGAGGACCTGGGCGCCCGGGTCGTCGCCGAGGGAGTCGAGGACGCGGACGAGGCGCGGGCCGTGATGGACGCGGGCGCCCACTTCGCCCAGGGGTTCTACTTCGCGCGACCGGCCTTCGCTCCGCCCATGGTTGCGGAGGAGCTGTTTCCCTGATGCCGTCCCACCACCCCGGCCCCATCGACGAGCAGCCCACCCCCTCGCCGCACCAGAGCTTCGGCCGCCGAGCGATCGAGCGGATTGAATCGGTGGCGCGCAGTGTGCGTCCACGTGCGTACGAGGCCATGGACGACGGCACGGCACATCCCGTGCCCCTGCTCCGGCTCGCCCCGTCCCATGCGGCGCGGAGCGCGGTGCTGGGGATCTCGGCTTTCGCCGCCTGGGCGCTCGTCTCGTGGCTCCTGCCGCGTTTCGTGTCGACCGACGGGTGGTCGTGGCAGCTCACCGCCATCGGCCTCTTCGCCTACGGTGCCCTGACCGTCGGCTCCATGGCGCTGCTCGGCTGGACGTCCCTCGCCGTGATCTGCACCCGTCGCTTGCGGCGCCTCGTGCGCATGCACCTTTTGCCTTTCTGGCTGCTCGTGCTCCTCGCGACCGGGGCGGGCACGGCCACCGCGGCCCTCGCATCGAGCGGCGCCCTCGTGTCGGCTTGGCTCGGGAGCGGGGTCGGCTTCAGCGTGTTGCTCGCGGGCTTCACCCTCGCGCGGGGGCTCTCCGGCAGGCGGCCGCGCGCCGTGGCCCGGGCTGCTCGGCACAGCCTCCGACGCAGGCGGCGGGTCTCCGGGGCACCACCCGCCCGCTGACCTGTCGGGGTGGGGCCTCAGAGGGCGCTCAGCCCCCGAGGCGTGCGAGACGATCGCGGGCGGTCGCGTCGTCCGGAAAGAGGGCGATCACCTGCTCGTAGGCCGCCCGGGCCTGCCGTCTGTCGCGCCGCTTCACGTGTACATCGCCGAGCTGCAGCCAGGCGCCCCTGAGCAGACGCGGGTCCTCGGTCGCGCGCGTCAGCCGTTGCAACGCATCGATGGCCCCGCGTGTATCGCCATCGGCGATGCACACCCGTGCGAGGCGGACGAGTGCATCGACTTGTTGCGGCTGCCGACCGATGATGGCGCGCAGCGCCTGCTTCGCCGCGAGCAGGTCGCCGAGCTGCTGGTACACATTCGCCAGCAACAGCTGCAAGTGCCTCTCGGTCGCGGGGTCCGCGCCACGCGCGAGGCGCGCCTTGACGAGGTCGGCGAGCACCTTCTCACCGCCGCGCTCCGGCAAGAGACGCGCGAGCCGGTCGAGCACCTGCTCGTAGGACGGATCGATGCGCGCCGCGGCGACCAGGGCGTCGGCGGCTCGCGCCGGATCGCCCACCTGGTCCTCCCAGAGGCAGCCGGCGAAGTGAAAGAGGCTCAGGGCGTGGGCCGGTGCTTCGGCTTCGCGCGCCGCGACCTCGTAGGCGGCGGCCGCCGCCCTGTAGTCGCCACCCGCGAGGTACAGCCGCGCCTGCTCTTCGGCGAGGGTCGGGTGCCGGTGCATCGCCGAGGCCGCGCGCGAGAGGTGCGCTGCCGCCGCCGACCCGGAACGGGCATCCGCCAGGGCGTCCGCCACCCGCAGCTCGATGCTCGTTCGTTCGCCCGGATCCTCGAGCTTCTGGGCCACCTCCGTGAGGGCCTGGGCCAGGGTGCGCATGTCCCCCGACGCCCGTGCGGCCGCCTCGACGCGCCGGGCGAGCCACAGGTCCACCTCCACGTAGTCGAACGCGGCTTGCAGCACTTCGTCCGCCGCGCTCGCCGGTGCCGTCCCGTCACGAAGGGCGAGCCGTGCGGCGAGGCGCACGTGACCGGCCGCGTCGTGGGGATGGCCGACCGTGGCGAGGCGGCCTTCCACGTCTTCGAGCCCCGCATCGTCCCGCTCGCGCATGTAGAGGCGCTCGAGCGCACGGAGGCTCGCCAGGTGCCCCGGGTACTGCTCGAGGACACCGTGGAAGAAGGACGCAGCGCCCGCGGGATCGCTCCCCTGGTAGAGCTCGATCTCCGCCACGCGCTCGAGCAAGAGGGCGCGCGACAGGCCGTCGGTCGTCCGCTCGATCGCCGCGAGCAGCCGTGCGGTCGTGCGGGCCTGCTCACCCGCTGCCCGCTCGCAGCGCTCGAGGGCGGCTTCGACGAACGCATCGTCCCCGTCCTCTGCCGCGCTCGCGCACCGCCGGCACACCTCCGCAGCGAGCGCAGCCTCACCGACCTCCTCGAGTCGAGCCGCGGCGCGCAGCCGGAGGGCACGCGCCCAGGGGGCGGGGGCATCGGCGGCGAGCTGCTCGAGGATTCGATGCGATCTCCCTGCCGTCGTCGTGCGCGTCGCTGTGCAGCCTCAGATCCACGATCGTCGCGTCGTCCGGCACCCGCTCCTGCGCCCGCGCGAGCAGCGCGCCGTCGGGAGGCTCGGTCGCGAGGGCCCCACAGAGGAGTCGTTCGGCCTCGAGCATCGGGGCCTCGACGAGCTCCCCCCAGCGCGTCATCGCCTCGCGCAGGGCTGAGCCGTCCCCGCTCTTCCGCGCCCGCGCCTCGAGCAGCCACAGTGCCGGCACGTACCCGGGAGCAGCGTCGAGCGCGCGATGCAAGGCGGCGGTGCCCTTCGGGCCGTCGTCTTCGAGGATGTGTGCGGCCATGGTGGCGGCGAAGGCGGCGCGTCCGCCCTGCGAGGACTCGGCTTCCGCGAGCCACGGCGCCGCCGCCTCCTCCGCGCTCCGGCCCCTCGCGAGGCGTGCACGGATCCTCGATGCGATGACGTTCGAAGGCGCCTCTGCGGCGATCGTGTCGAGCAGCGAGAGCACTTCGTCGGGCCGCCGGTTGTGCTCGGCTACATGGAGCAGCTCGATGCGGATCCCGAGACCGTGCTCGCCGCCCTCCCGGTCCGCCTCTTCCATGAGCAGCCGCCGCACGTCGCGGCCGTCCCCCGCAGCCGCTGCGGCATCGACGGCGACCATCACGGCCGTTGCGTCGTCGTCGGCTTCGCCCATCGCCTGGGAGAGCAGCTTGCGCTCGAGGTCCAGGGCGTCGCCGTGCAAGCCCGCACGGGCCGCGGCCACGAGGGCACCCTGCCCCTGGGTGACCGCGATGCGGGCGATGCTCGCCACGTCCCCGGCCTGCCGCGCGATGTCCTCCGCGACCAGGCGCAACGTCGCGAGCGTCGAGTCGGCCCGGCCGGCCTCGCGCAGCGCCTTCCGCGCGGCGTCGTAGTCGCCCGCACGCGAATGTACGCGCGCCAACATCGATAGCACCAGGGCACGATCCGTCCGTCGCACCTCCATCGCCCACGCCTCGAGGGCCGCGGCTTCCGTCTGCGCGTCGCCCGCGGCAGCAGCAGCCTCCGCGCGCGCCGCGAGGGCGGGCACTTCCGTGGCGTCCTCGAGCATCTGTACGGCCAAAGCCGGCAGGCCAGCGACGTGATGCAGCAGGCCGGCGCCTGCGCGCAGGAAGGCGTTACCGAGCTTCGGCTCGTGGGCGATCCGCGCCGCCCGCGCCGTCGCTGCCGCTGCGTCCTCGACGGCCCGCCCGGTGCGACAGGCCCGCGCGAGGCCAAGGGCCGCGTCGAGCGCCTGAGGGTCGAGCTCGAGGGCACGCTCGAAGGCGATTCGCGCACGCCGAGCGTCGCCCGCCGCCTCGGCCGCGATCCCCACCTCCACCAAGAGGCCGGCGCTCCCCTGGGCGTCCTGCCAGCACGCGGCTGCCTGCTCCAGGGTCCCCCACGCCTCCCGTCGGGCGCCGCTGGCCCACTGTCGCGCGGCGAGGGAGAGGGCGGCCGCCGGGGAGTCGGGACGCAGTTTCTGGGCTCTCTTGGCGCAGGTCTCGGCCGCGGCGGGATCGTCCAGGGCGACGTCGTGCACCTCCGCGGCGAGGGCGAGGGCGAGGGCCCGCTGCTCGGCCGCGATCCCGAGCTGCGCTTCGGCCTCGAGCGCGGTGACCGCCTCATCCCACGCGCCGCGCCCGAAGGCGGTCTCGCGCTGCCGCCTCAGGATCAACGGGTCCCGTGGGTCGGCTTCGCCCGCAGCGCGGTAGAGGCGCTCCGCCTCGCCCCTGTCGTCGAGCGCCTCGTGCTGCTCTGCCGCTGCGCACAGGAGACGTGCCCGGGCGGCGCCCGTCGCCCCGTCGGCGAGGGTCTCGAGGAACGCGGCCCGCTGTCGTCGGCCCTCCTCTCCGGATGCTGCGAAGGCGTGCTGTGGCGCCACGTCCGGCGCCATCGGCGGCGGGCGTACGGTCGCGATGCGGCCCGGGACCGAGCTCACCGAGAGGAGGGCGTCCGCGGCCTGCCCATGCCCCGCGGTGTCGGCCACCGCGTCGTCGGAGCGCGTCTCGGGATTCGCGAGATCCGCGGATGGCTGCCTCGGTGCGAGGGTGAGACCGAGGCCCTCGCGCAGCGCCCGGAGATCGGACGAGAGCCAATAGCGGACGAGGGCGAGCCCGCTCTCCGATGCACGCACCCGGGCGGCGTCGAAGTCGGCACCGAGCACCGCACCGAGGGCGGCGCCCACCGCGCCCGACACGACGAGCCCGGCTCGCGCGGCCGTCTGGCGAACGGCGCGGACGTAGGCCGGGGCGTCGTGCCCTTCGGCGTTGCGCACGGCGTCGGGTACGGCCTTTCGCACCTTGCGCGGCATGGCCTTGCGCAGCGTGTCGCTCAGAGCCGTGTCCGGCGGCTCGCCGAGGCCGTCCGGAGAGGCGTCGCCCGCGACCGCCGCGGAGGCGAGCAGCCGCACACCATCGTGCGCGTCCCCGTGCACCAGAGGCACGGTCTCGCGCACGACTGCCAAGGCGAGCTGTCCCACCGCGAAACGCGACTCGGCCGACAGGGGCGCGTCCACTGCGCCTCCGATGACCCACGACGGAGCGCCGCCGGTGTGCGGCAGCGCGACGAGGGCGGATCGGATCGCGGCCGCCGACCCAGACGCGGTCCGCCTCGAGCCCGAAGACCTCGGCGATGGCGAGCACCTCGTCCCGCACCGCGCTCGTCTGCTTGGGCTTGACGACCTCGCCGCGCCCAACACCCAGGGCCCGCGGCTCGATGCCCATCGCGGCGAGGGCGCTCTCGCCGACGAGCTTCTGAACCGCCGCCCAGGGACCTGCGTCGTCGGGCACGGCGAGCCCCGCGAGCTCGACCGGGGACAGGCGCTTGCGGGCGCGCGTCGGGGCCTCCGCTTCGAGGGCTTCGAGGGCTGCCCGCTCCACCGGCGTCGCCGCTCCGAGGGCCCACAGGAGCGAAAGGACGATCCGCTCGAGCTCGGCGTCTCCGCGCCAGGCGGCGCTCCTCTGGAGCTTGCGCAGCGTGTCTACAGAGGTCGGGTCCGCCTCGAGCTCGATACGCACCGCCTGCTCGAAGGCCTCCGCCACCGCCTGCCGTTCCTCCGGTTCGAGCAGGGCGACGAGGGCCTCGGCCGAGAGCAGGTCGGTCGGTGAGGCTTCGAGCGCCCGCAGGTAGGAGTCGATGGCTGCGTCCGTGTCGCTGCGTGCGCTCGCGTGAAGTGAGGCGGCGTGCCGTTCGTACTTCGCGCGGGAGGTTCCGTCGGCCACGGCGGCCGCGCGCTCGAGGGCGGCCACCGCGAGGCCGGGGATTGACGCAGCCTCGGCCAGGTCCGCCATGCGCGCGTAGAGCGACTCGTCGCCGAGCCCCAGGTCATCGATGGCGGAGAGCTCGTCGAGCGCTCCCCGGGGATCGCCGAGCTCCCGCTCGAGCAGGTCGGCGGCGGCGAGGCGCGTGTGCCGGATCTCCTCGGGCGGAAGGTCGGCCCTGGCGAGGGCCCGGAGCGCCTTGACCGCACCGCCGAAACGTCCGAGGCGCGTGCGGCACGACGCGAGCAACGCGAGCCCGGCGGCGTGGTCCGGCGCGATCACCTGCAGGTTCGCGAGGGCGTTGGCAGCGCCAGTCAGGTCGCCCGCCGCTTCCCGCAGCTGGGCTTGCTCCCAGAGGAGCGGCGTCAGGTCCACCGGCGCATCGATGGCGGTGATGCGCGAGGCGACGAGGTCTGCGAGCGCCTCGGTATCGCCGCGCGCCTCGAGCAGGTCGTGCAGCCGGCTGAAGGCGAGGGGACGGCGAGGGTCCATGGCGAAGCAGGCCCGGAGCCGCTCCTCGGCCTCCGCCTCCCTGCCAAGATCGGCGAAGCACGCCCCCGCTTCCTCGAGCAGCTGGGCGCGGAGCGTTCCCTCGGTCAGGGGGATGAGCCGATCGCAGGCCCGCGCCACCTCCTCGGGGCGTCGGGCGCCACGCGCTGCCTCGAGGAGCGCGACGACCGCGGACAGGCCGTCCGGATCCCGCGCGACGATCCGCGCCAGGACCTCGGCGGCCTCCTCGTGTCGCCCCGCCTCGAGCAGGGCCCTCCCGTGGGCCACTTCGAGCGAGAGGGACGATTCGCCCGACGGCTGGGCGAGGCGCAGGCCCAGGGCTTCGGCGCGGCTGGTCGGGTCCGACGCGGAAGCGCCCTCGAGGGCCATCGCCGCGACGAGCGTCCCGCCGGCGGTCGCAGCCACGCTCCGCAATAGGCCGCTCGCATCGCCGCCCGACAGACGGCGGACCCACGCCGCCTGCAGCAAGAGCTCGGCGCGCGCGCTCGTGTCGCCCGTCGACGATGCCAGGGCGATCAGCGCGGAGGCCCGCTCCCCCGCGTCCTTCGATGCGCGCAAGGATGCGAAGCACGCCCAGCGATCGTCGCCCCGGAGCGCGAGGAGCCGGTCGACGTGGGCGGCTGCATCCTCGGTCTCGCCGACGACGGCCGCCGTGGCTCGGGCGCGCGCGAGGCCGACGGCCGCCGGGCCGTGGGCGTCGCCGAGGAGGCGTTCGAGGGCCAGGTCGTGGGCGTCGACGCACGAGGGAGAGAGCCACAGGGCCGCAGCGGCCGCCGCACCGAAGGTCTCGTCCGGCAGCACCGCCGAGAGGACGCGGCACGCTTCCTCGGCGCCGCTGCCTCCGGCCCGGTCGAGGTGCTCGCCGAGGGATAATGTAGCGTAGCCAACACTGGCAGTCCGCGCCTCCCGGTCCGCCGCGGCCCGCAGGGCTTCGATGGGCAGGTCGCTCTGTCCGTGCGCCTGCCCCAGCTCGCACAGGGCGTGGGTCGCGGCCACCGAGGTGGGATGCTGGGCGATGGCGTCGCGCAGGATCTCGACGGCCAGGGGATGCCGGCCGGCCGCCTCGGCGAGGGCCGCCGCGCGCAACCGGAGCACCTCGGCGGTGCGGTCGTTCGACGCACCGTAGGCCACGTCACGAAGTAGCGCTGCAGCCTGTTCGCCATCGCCGCTCCTGCGCAGCACCTCTTCGAGCAATCCGAGCGCATGGGAGTGGGCGGGGACCGTCTCGAGGGCCTCGCGCAACAGGGGGACGGCTCCCGCCTCGTCGCCTGCCCGCGCGAGCGCGCGACCTGCCGCGGACAGATGGGCGGCGCGATGGGGCCCGTCGCCGGCGGCCGCGCGGTGGGCCGCTGCGAGCAGCGCCGCGTCGCCGCTCGATGCGCCCCGGAGTCGGGCGGCGACCGGGACCCAGGGAGGTATGCTCGTTCGGGCGAGGGTCTCGCGCAGGAGGGCGTCGGCGCCGTCGTGGTCCCGCGCCGATCGCAGCCGCCGGTACCGCTCGTGGAGCAGATGGCTCCGCTCCTCGGCATCGATGCCCGCCTCGAGCAGCTCGTCGACCGCCTCGGCCCGCACCTCCAGCGCCTCGGGGCCTCGGGCCGTCAGGGTCGCGCCGTAGAGCGCGCGCAGGACGTCGGCCCGGTTCGCCTCGCCGGCTCCGGCCTCGAAGTGCATGTCACGGACCCGCCCGAGGTCCAGGCCCGCGTCCCGCGCCGCGGTCGCCGCCTCCCACAAGAGGTGCGTCCGAATCCTTGCCCGAGAGCTCGCGTGCGCGACCGAGCAGCGCCTCCACGCGGCGTGCCGGCTTGCGGCGCGCGGCCTCTTCGTGGAACGCGGCCGCGACCGCCGGCGAGGCGGGAGCGTGCCGCCGGGCCGCATCGAGCGCGCGACGGCGCGTGGGCTCGTCCTTCGCGCGGGCCGCCAGATCGGCGATGCGTAGCTCGAGGGCCGCCCCATGGGCTCCGCCGCCGACGCGCGACGCCATCTCCGAGAGCCCCTCGCTCGCCTTCGCCAGGTCGCCCGCTTGCATCGCCAGCGTCACCCGCAGGTCGTAGAGGTGTAGGTCGTCCGGGGCGAGGGCGATGGCCCGAATCGAGGGCGTCCGCCGCACCGGCGGGGTCCCCTGCATCGCGAAGGCGGATCCGCGCCGCGCTCGACCACAACACGACGGCGCGCGTGCGTGCTGACTCGTCGCTCGCGAAGGGCGGCAGGGACCCCGCCGTGAGGGGCTGACCGATGAGGTCTCCGCGCGACCGCTTCTCGGCGAGCTCGGCGAGCTGCTCGAGCACGGCGATGCGGACGTCGGTGCGACCATGGGTCGTTGCCAACCGTTCGACGTGACACAGCACACGAAACCGCTCGAGCGGCACCGACGCGAAGGTCCGCAGGAACTCGATGGCGCCGTCCGGGTCGCCGTCTTCGGCGCGCGCGAGGGCCGCGTCGATGAAGAGCAGCCGCTTGAGCGCGGGCTCCTCCACGTGGGGGGTGCGCGCGGCGAGGGCCTTCATCGCGTGGGCGCGATCGCCCTGGCGGTAGAAATGGCGCTCGAGGGCGAGGGCCGCGGCGGTCGAGGTCTCATCCCTCGCGAGGGCTCGCTCGAGGAGGGTGCGCGCCTCCCGCGGCTTGCCCAGGTGGTCCTCGAGGAGCGCCGCATGATTGACGAGGGCCGACGCCTCCTCCGCCGGACCCTTGGCCGCGCGCGCCTCGGCCGTGTACAGGGCCGCGAGCGCCTCGTGGTCGCGGCGCCGCTCGTAGATCCGGATGAGCGCGAAGAGGGCCGGACGGAAGCTCGCGCGCACCTCGAGGGCCTCGCGATAGCGCGCGATGGCACCCTGCTCGTTGCCCATCTCCTCCTCGAGGACGCAGCCGATCTCGTAGGCGAGCAGCGCATGCCGCATGCGGTCGGCCGTGGCTTCGATCTCGCGCTGCCACGCCTCGACGCGCACCTCCGGAGAATCGGGGGTCCCGCGGGCCATTCGCGCTATCTTATACGCTCGGGGCGCGGGAGAAAGGGACGGGCCGTTCGGTGGGCCGATCGCGTGAGCCGGCGGGCCCCCAGGAGGCACAAGACCCGGTGCGGCGGCGCGGGGCGGACGGCCTGCCGTGGGGGGCAATCTTGAACGTCGCCCAATGGTGCACAGATTTGTCCACGGAGGGACCGCCTGGAGACAACATGATGGACCACGACGCATTCGTCCGAACGGTGGCCGCCCGGGGCGGATTCGAAGGCCTGGACGGCGCAGAGCGCGCCGCGGAGGCCACCCTGGAGGTCCTCGGTGAGCGCCTCTCCGCTGCCGACGTCATGGGGCTCGCCGAGGACCTGCCGAAGCCGCTCGCCAGGATCCTGCGCCGCGCTTCCCACGGCCAGGACTTCGAGCTCGCCGAGCTCTACCGCCGCGTCGGCGAGCGGGAGGGGATCTCGCTCGGCGTCGCGGTGGAGCACGCCGGCATCGTCTGCCGCGTCCTGCGCGAGGCCGTCGGGGATGGGTCCCGCACGCGCCTCGAGACTCATCTGCCCGAGCCTCTGGCGGCGCTCTTCACCGAGCTCCCCTCCTTCGAGCCGCCGCCGCCCCACCATCACCATCCGCACGAGGGGCGGCGCCCCACCCTGTCGACGGGCCGGCCCGGCGGCGTGCACCCGCTGAGCGAGACGCACGCCAATCGCACGCAGCGCGGCTCGGTGGCCCGGGCGTCCGATCCCCACGCCGACATCAAGCTGTCGACGAGCGAGGGCACCTCGGTCGAGCGCGACCGGCGCACCCTCGCCACCGGCGCACCCGGCAGCGCGCGCCCGGTCAGCGAAGCGGACTGACCGGGCTTCGGTTACGTTACCAATGCGGGTGAGATGAGACAGATGGCGAGCGCCCCCGCAGGTCGGACCCGAGGAATACCCCGAGTATTTCGCAGGGTCTGGCCGAGGAGGGTTGCCGCCAGATGGCCTATCTGACCTAGAACCGGAACTGGGCCTCGAGCCGCAGCTCGCGGTTGAGCGTCGGGTCCGAGGGGCTGTCGGGGTTCTGCTCGAGGCGCTGCTCGCTGTAGAGCAGCGAGAGCAGGCCGATGTTCCGGTAGTAGTAGAAGTGCAGGGCGACGCGCCAGTCGAGCTCGTCGAGGGGCCGGGTGAGCGTCGAGGAGCCGAAGCCGCCCGGCACGTTGATCGTCTGGGAGTTGAACGTGCCCACGTCGGCCGCGAGCATGAGCATCTTCGGGACGATCAGGATGCTCGTCTGGGCGTTCCAGGCGTTCTGGAAATAGCCACCGTAGTCGAGGCCGTACTTCCCGTAGTCCTCGATGCGGAACAGGAAGCGCGAGTAGCGGAAGATGAAGAAGAGGTTGGCGGCCGGGTAGCGCTCGGTCGGCCGCTGGTCGTACTTGCCCCCGACCATGAGGGCGACGGTGAGGGGGACCGGCGTGTAGAGATAGGTCGAGTCGAAGCGGTTGTAGTAGCCGGCGAAGTTGATCTGGAGCTGCGCGCCCGCGTTGTAAGCGAAGTTACGCAGGTCGTTCTTGAAGTAGCGCCCGCCGACGTTGCCGTTGAACAGGCCCGTGCCGCCGGCGGCGAACACGCGGAAGTGGAGAAAGCCGTTCAAGAGGGGCGCGCCGAACTCCACGGCCGCACCATTGCCCTGCTCGAAGGCGTTGTAGAGGTAGTAGGGCGGGTCGAGCAGGGGCTCCTTCGAGGTCGAGATGATGAGCCCGCTCGACAGGCCGCCCGAGCCGCTGTTGAGGGAGACGAAGTCCCCGTTGTTGCCGACGGGCACCTGGAAGTTGACGAAGGTCAGCCGCGGCGACTTCTCGAGCCGCGTGTTGACCAGGAAGAAGGAGTTGTCGAGGAAGGGGATGGGGCCGAAGGCGCGGATCTGCAGCCGCGTGAAGCGCACGTCGAAGGGCGTGTTGCCCGGCGTGGCGTTGTTGCCGTCGGCGTTCAGCGACTGGGTCCAGTTCGCCGCCACGCCGCCCACGATCGAGAAGCGCAGGGCCGGGTTGCCCGTGCAGACGTGCACGTTCGGGTCGAAACGGCAGCCGATGTCCTGGCAGTCGATGCGCCCGTCGTGGTCGTTGTCGATGCCGTCCGAGCAGGTGTAGTCGTTGTTCTCGCCGTCGTTGTCGCCGTAGTGGCCGATCAGGTCGTCGACCGTCATGGTGCCGGTGAGGCGCGGAAGCGTGTCGTTGCTCGCGGCCACGGTGTTCTGGGCAACGCCGGTACGGTGGGCGGCCTGCTCCGCCTCGTGCTGCCCGTAGGAACCCTGACAGACCGTGATGCCCGGGCGCTGGCAGTCCGGGTCGTCGCAGTCGATGACCCCGTCCCCGTCGTTGTCGATGAAGTCGCTGCAGGTCTCGTTGTTCGACTCGGGCTGCCCTCCCGCGAGGCAGTACTGGGAGCCGAAGCAGTCGCCGTCGGCGCAGTCGGTCAGCCCGTCGTGGTCGTTGTCCTGGTGGTCGTTGCAGCTCGTCTCGTGCGCTTCGGTGGCACCGCCGGCCGCTGCGCCCATGGACGCGTCCGGTCCGGGCCCGGACGGCATCGCCGCGTTCTGCGTCCCGGGTGGCGTGGCCTCCGGCGACATGGGCGGCTGGGGCGTCGGGGTCTGCCCGGTCTGCCCCGAGGCAGGCGGCGGTGCGGGCGCCGGAGCGGGCGCCTGCGCAGCGGCGCTCGCCGCAACGAGCGATGCGGCCAGGAAGAAAAGCCAGCCGGTTCAATCCGTCATCACGTAGCTCCTATGGGCAGACCAGGGGGCGGTTGTCTGCGTCCTTGCACAAGTGCACCGCGCCGGGGAGAGGCGGGTTGGTCGCTTCGGGGTAGAGCAGGGGGTTCCAGTTGCAGTCCCAGTCGTCGCAGTCGGTGAAGCCGTCACCGTCGTTGTCGACGCCGTCCGAGCAGTTGGCGGCTGCCGCCCCCTCGTCCGTGCCGAAGCTCTTGCAGCTGTAGGTCACGTTGCCGTCGGCGTCGGTGACGGTCATGGAGCAGTCGGCGTTCATGGGCACCTCCTGCGCGGTCATGGCGACGCTCTCGCGGCAGGGGCTCCGCACCGTGCCGTCCGCCAACACCTCGACGACCGCATCGCAGGAGTGATCGCCGCAGTCGGTGTAGCCGTTGCCGTCGTTGTCGATGCCGTCCTTGCACCGCTCGAAGGTGTTCTCGAGGCGGGTCGCGCAGTAGGCGAGGACCGTCGCGTCGGTCGACCGCGAGCAGGAGAAGTCCGCGCAGTCGATGTAGCCGTTACCGTCGTTGTCGATGCCATCCGAGCACTTGGCCAGCGTGGTCTCGGCGTGGGCGGCGCAGTAGGCCAGGATCGCCGCATCGGTCGACCGGGAGCAGGAGTGGTCACCGCAGTCGGTGTAGCCGTTTCCGTCGTTGTCGATGCCGTCCGAGCACTTGGCGAGCGTGTTCTCCGCGCGGGCGTCGCAGTAGGCGAGGATCATTGGGTCGGTCGACTGGGAGCAGGAGTGGTCGGCGCAGTCGGTGTAGCCGTTACCGTCGTCGTCGTAGCCGTTCGAGCACTTGGCGAGCGTGTTCTCGGGGCCGTGGCACGCGGGGTCGACCTGGCAGTCCGGGTCCCCGCAGTCGGTCTTGCCATCGCCATCGTTGTCGATGCCGTCGGTGCAGTTGGTCTCGCCGCGGCATGCATTGTCGAGCGCGCAGTCCGAGTCGGCGCAGTCGATGGCCCCGTCGTTGTCGTTGTCGATGCCGTCGGTGCAGTTCATCTCGGCCTTGCACACGTTGACGAAGGGCCCGTTGCGGCAGGAGAAGTCTTGGCAGTCGGTGTAGCCGTTCCCGTCGTCGTCGATGCCGTTCGAGCACAGGACGTTCGACGTCTCGCGCGAGCAGCACAACTCCATGATGGACTGGCAGTCCTTGTCACCGCAGTCGAAGTTGCCGTCGTCGTCGTTGTCGATGCCGTCGGTGCACAGGGCGTAGGTGTTCTCGTGCAAGACGGGGTGAGGGACGAGCGGGATCTGCTGCGCGCAGAAGTTGTTGACCAGGCAGTCCGGGTCCTGGCAGTCGATGAGCCCGTCGTGGTCGTTGTCGATGCCGTCCGAGCAGGAGATCACGTCGGTCTCGTAGCCGAGGGGCGGGCCCGAGGCCGGCGGGTTGTAGTCGCAGCTCCCGATGATCACCGCCAGCACCGCGACCGACCCGAAGGCCAGCGGGCTGCCCGAGGCGCGACCGCCCCACTTCCTCAACGGGCTCCTAAGCATACGACTCGCTCCTCCGACCCGGCTCGGCGCCAACTAGTACTGCCCGTGCCCGCTGAGGCACGAGGCGCGCTCGCGCCCGTAGCGGCGATGGAAATCGACGTAGAGCATGCAAGCCCCCGGCGCGAGGTGGACCTGCCCGAGCTCGCCCGCCGCCTTCTTCTGCGCGAGCCACGCGCTCACGGGCGCCTTGGCCGCCTCCGGCAGGTAGGCCGGCACCTCACCCAGCCGCGCGTAGCGGGCCACGGTCTCGATGAGGTGGATGTTGAAAAGCGTCCGGAGCAGGCGCGCGAGGTGCGGATCGTTGCGCAGCTCGCGCGCCACGGCGGTCACCTTGGCGATGTCCACCTTCTGGTCCTGGTGGCAGACCATCTGGCACTCGCTGTAGTCGTCGGTGTGCTCCCACTTCTCCGAGTGGCCATCGCGCGTCGAGACGAGGCGGTTGTAGCTGTGCTCGTAGGTCGGGTCTTCCCGCGGCGAGTGGAGCGAGGTGACGATGAAGTCCGGCACCCCGTGGGCCCACATGCCGCGGTGATGCTCGATGGCGTCCTGCTGGGCGCGCAGATACTCGGGCGGCGACGGGGTGTCGTCAATCTGCATCGCGTGGGCGAAACCGCGCTGGATGAGGGCCATGGCCAGGTCGGGGCAGCGCAGAAGGAGCCGGCCGTAGGTGCCGCGGTGGCCGTTGTCGCTGAAGCAATGCCAGACGCCGCGCCGCGCGAAGAACGTGTCGTCCTCGGCGAGGTTGTAGAGCTCGCCCGGCCGCCAGGTGCCCCACTTGTGGACGGGCCCATAGTTCTCGAGGGTGTTGAAGCCCTTGAGGCGTGCCTGGGTGCCGCGCCAGTGCCCGTCCAGGATGCGGAAGCTGTCGCCATCGTTGAAGTAGACGGGCATGGGCGTGCCGTCGATATACACGAGGGCCGTGGGCCTGGCCTCGGCGGGGTGCCCGATGGCGGTGGCCAGGAAGGCGAGACCGGCGGCGGCGGCCAGGGGAAGGAAGCGGCGGGGAGGGCGGCGCACGGTGGGCCGCATCGAACGCCCGAGCGGCGCCGATGTCAATGGCCAACCATGCCGTCCGCCGTGGGCGGATCCCCTTGCGGAGCGATTTTTCGGGCCTGCTGCCATCGTGTCACCCGGCCGCGACGTGTACCCCGCCCCCGCCCGCGGACGACGGCGGCACGCCCTCGAGATCAGCGGCCGTGTCGCCGATCGCCCCACACCCGCCAGAATGCCCCACTTGGGCGGCGCCCCGTGTCTCCGTCGCCCGCGCAACCATGGCGGATCGGCCCACGTTCGGCGCCTGAGCTGTCCCATCCCGGCACGCAGCGCGGAATTCTCCCACAGCGCTGCGCTGCCCCCGCCTTGGCACGTGAATCGCTTTCAAACGGGATTCGGATGCCGCGCCGTTCGACGACATCCGAGGAGCATCATGAAGAGGAGCCCCTTCGAGCTGTTGCGTACGTGGCTGTCACGTCGAGAGGGGCGTCCGGCCGATCTCGCCGAAACGGAGCCGGAGAGTGAGGGGCTGCACCAGATACGCGCCGCGTTCGTCGATCTCCTCGGTCGCGTCGAAACGCTGCCTCCGGTCGGTCTCGATGAGGTCGTTGCGCGTCTGCGCGGCGACCTGGGTGATGTGCTCGGCCTGCTCGGCCGCGTCGACGAGGCGACGTTGAGCGCTCAGGCGATCGAGGATCTGTGGGCCGCCGAGGAACGCATGGCACGCGCCGTCGATCGGCTGACCACCGCAGCCCGCGCCATCGCGCGGCGCGGACGGGTGGCGCGCTCGACCTCCCTGGGGGATCTGGCGCGCATGGCCGTCGCCGACCTGCCGGAGCGGGAGCGCCGTCGCGTGCTGCTCAAGAATCGAGCGGGAGGGTTCGGTCCACGCGGAGACCGAGGTCCTGCGCATCCTCCTCGACGGCGTCCTCGGCCACGTCCTCGGCCACAGCGCCGACGGAGTGGTGGCGTTTCACGTGGCGGAGGGCGGAGACGGTATCGTGATGGCGCGCGTCGCCGCCGACGGGGCGACCGACGGGCGCGGGCGCGTCACGAGCGCCGCGCGTCGGGTGTCACCCCAGGCCACGGTCGAGTCGGCCGTCGTCGAGCGCCTCGCCCACGCCCTGGGCGGCGCCGCGTGGCACGAGGCGGCGAGCGGAGGTTTCTGCGTGGCGCTCCCCGAGTACCAACCCGAGGAGAACACGGGCGTCAGGCGCGTGCGCGTGTCGCGCCGTGACGTCGAACGGGCGGTCGAGCTCGAGGCCGCACCGGAAGCGGTCGAGGTCGACGACGCACCGCGCGCGCTCGGGCCGGTGAGCTGAGGAGAAGGATCCGGCGGTAGACACCGCCAAGACGTGCACCCATGTTGCGCTCGATGCGGGGAGACGAGAAGTCCATGCTCGTCGTCGATAGCGACGGCGACACGTGGGCGCGTCTGCTCGGGCCGATGGGCGGCCGGGGCTTTCGGGTGGAGCGGGCGGGAGACGCCCAGGATGCCCTCTTGCGGATCGATCGCGCGCCGCCCGACGTGTTGCTCTTCGACGTGGCACCGGAGCGAGCCGAGGAGATGACCGACCTGGTCGACCGGGCGCGTGAAGTCTCCCGCGGCGTCGTCCTCGTCGTCGTCACACCGCCCGGAGAGACGGACCTCGTGGAGCAGGCGGCGCGCCACGGTGTCGACCACTGCCTGACCCGACCCCTGTCGGTCGAGCGTCTCGCGGTCGTCGTCGACGGTGCCCTGGCCGGGACGGGCGGCGCTTCGGCTGCGCACGCGCAGGCGGAGGCGCTCGAGGCGGACGGCCTGCTCCCCGTCGTCGCCTCCCATCCGGCCATGCAGCGGCTGATGCAGCGCGTGACCCAGGCCGCCCGCAGCAAGGCGACCATCCTCATCGAGGGCGAGACCGGGACCGGCAAGGAGATGATCGCCGCGGCGATCCACGCCCGATCGAACCGGAGCAAGGGCCCCTTCGTGCGGGTCAACTGCGCGGCCCTGAGCGAGACCCTGCTCGAGTCGGAGCTCTTCGGTCACGAGCGCGGCGCCTTCACCGGTGCCATCGCGCGGCGCAAGGGACGCTTCGAGCTGGCCCACGGCGGCACCCTCTTCCTCGACGAGGTCAGCGAGATCTCGCCTCCGGTGCAGGTCAAGCTCCTGCGGTTCCTACAAGAGCGCGAGCTCGAGCGTGTCGGCAGCAGCGAGACCCTCCGCGTCGATGTGCGCGTCGTGGCCGCGACCAACCGCGACCTGCGCGCCTGCGTCGACGAGGGCACCTTCCGGGAGGACCTCTACTACCGGCTCAACGTCGTGCGTCTCGACGTGCCGCCGCTCCGGGCGCGCACGACCGACATCCCCGCCCTCGCACGCCACTTCCTCGCCCTCTTCGCCACCGAGAACGAGAAGGACGTGCACGACTTCGGCGACGGGGCGATGCGCGCCCTCATCGCCCACCCCTGGCCAGGCAACGTGCGCGAGCTGCAGAACGCGGTCGAGCAGGCGGTTGTGCTGACAGCGGGGCAGATGATCGAGGAGAGCGATCTGCCGATCACCCAGCGACGCGACGAGGTCGAGACGCTGCGGTTGATGATCCCGGGTGTGACGCTCGCCGAGCTCGAGCGCTACGCCATCTTGAAGACGCTGGAGGCGGTCGGGGGATCCACGTCGAGGGCTGGCGTGCTGCTCGGCATCAGCCGCCGCACGATCCAGTACCGCCTGCACCAGTGGGGGCTCACGGGCTACGCGCGGTCGGATGGTGGTCGCGGCCCCGAGGACGGGTCGGGCCTCGGCGGCGCGGACGACGGCGGAGAAGACGGCCCCTCGGAGGAGGACGGCGTACCCGGCGACGCGCCCCCGGAGGCCGGGCCGGGGCCGGGGGACGGGGTGCCCGAGGTGCCCCCGGGCGAGGAGCCACGGGGCGACGGGGCGAGCGTGCTACGCTCTCCGCCGTGAGCGGTAGCAGTCGGGGAAAGGAACGCGACGGCGCGTCTCACACCCTGAGGCTGGAAGAGGCGCGCGCCCTCGGACGGAATCTGGGCGACGCCCTGCGCTCGCCCGGGCGGCCCTGCCTCGTCGTGGTCGCTGGCAGCGACATCGGGGCGAGCCTGTGCATCCCGGAGGGCCGTGGCTCGGTCCTGATAGGGCGCGACCCTGCTGCGGACCTGTCCCTGTCCGACCGGAGCGTGTCGTGGCAGCACGCCCGGGTCGAGGACCGGGGGGACGGGTGGGCCCTCGTCGATGGGGGGAGCACGAACGGCACCGCGGTCAACGGCACGACCGTTCGCGAGCGCATCCTGTCGGCCAGCGACAAGGTGCAGCTCGGCAGCACGGTCATTCGCTTCGAGGTACAGGACGCGACCGACCAGGCCTACGGCGAGATGGTCCAGCGCCTCATCAACGTCGACGAGCTGACCGGCCTCTACCTCAGGCGCCGCTTCGATCAGAGAGCTCGAGGGACTGCTCCAGGCCGCCGAGGCCAAGGGCGACCCCCTGGGGCTGCTCGTGATGGACCTGGACGGGATCAAGACGATCAACGATGCGCACGGACACCTCTTCGGCGCCTACGTGATCGCCGAGGCGGGCAAGGTCATCGGGCTCGCCGCCCACGGGCGGGGCATCGCGGCGCGCTTCGGTGGGGACGAGTTCGCGGCGGCCTTCCCGGGCCTCGGCCTCCACGCCGTGACGGCCCTGGCGGAGGAGATCCGCGCGGCGATCCGAGCCCACACGTTCCAGAAGGACGGGGTGCCCCTGCACCCGGGCATCTCCGTCGGCGTCGCGAGCTTCCCCGATCACGCCCGCGATCCACTCGCGCTCTTCAAGAAGGCCGACGGGGCCCTGTACGCGGCGAAGAGCGGCGGCAAGGACTGCGTCCGCGTGGCCCGCTGAGCGACCGATCTCAGCCATCCGCGGCGAGCCGACCGCAAAGAGCGCGCGATCAGCCGCCCCAGACGAAGTGCTCGAGGTGGTGGCGCAGGTGATAGGCGGTCGGGAAGGAGCGCGCGATCAAGTCTCGCCTGAGGCCACGGCAGATCGCCTTCACCTCGGGCGGTTGCTTCTTGTAACGGGTCGCACCGCCGACCGCCTCGTAGAAGATGCGCACCAGGTCGGCCACGTCCTCTTCGATGCGCTTCTTCGTGGGCGCGCCCCAGTGGTAGAAGTCCACCACCTTCACGTCGAAGAAGATGCCGCGCCGCCGGACCATCACGTTCTGGTCGTGCAGGTCCCCGTGGTACTCGCGGCGCGCGTGGATGTCCTCGATGCCGCGCGCCAGGGCGTACAGGAGATGCATCGCCTCGAAGGGCGGTAGGTGCTTGCCGCGCTGGCGTGCCACGAAGCGGTCGAGCAGCTCCCCCTCGACATATTCGCTGATGAGGCAGGTGATGGGCACGCTGCGATAGCGGATGTGCTCGGAGTGGATGTACTGGATGACGATCGGGCAGTCCGCGAGCCGGTCGAGCTTGCGGGCGTAGAAGGTGACGGCCCGGTCGCGGATGTTTCGCTCCGGGAAGAAGAGCTTGGCCGCACGGCGCACGCCCGTGCTCAGCTCGACCACGCGATACACCTCACCTTCCCAGCCGCTGCCGAGCTTTTCCTCCACGCGGTAGCTGCCGCCGATCACGCGACCGGGCGACAGGTCGAACGCGCGGATGCGAGGCGGAGACGGGGCGCGCCGGGTCATGGGGGCTGGGCATCCTACACGAGGCGTTCGATCACGCCACCGCTCGCCGAGCGCGCCTGCAGGCCTTGCGCGGTGCATCGACGCACTCCTTTCGTCGCGTAACGGCGTGGTGGCGGGATGTGCGGAGGATCGGCGGCGCGAAGCCCGTGGCACGTGGGCTGCAGCATCGCCGAGCGCGTCTGGTGGCCTCGGGGGGCTCCCGACCGCGGGTCGCGACATCCGTCGGACCGCGGACGAGGCCGTGAAAACTGCGGGTGGCGCGCTCGTTCATCGGCCCTCGTCCGGGGCGAGCGCTGGGGCGAATGCGCCCTACGGGGGGTGGCTGCCCGTAGATTGCCGCGGCGGATAGAGCTCCGCGGCTCGGGAGCTCCCCTGGCCCCGGACGCCCATACTCGACGGGCCTGCGTTGCTCGAGGGGTGGCTCTCGCGCCGATCTCCGGTACCCTACCGGTCTTTCCGAGGAAGCGCGCGTGACTGACGACAAGCCGCTCGTGGGCGTGGTGATGGGCTCCAAGTCCGACTGGGAGACCATGCGCCATGCCGTCGAGGTGCTCGAGGAGCTCGGCATCGCATGCGAGGTGGGCGTCGTGTCTGCGCATCGCACGCCGGACCTGCTCTTCGAGTACGCGCCGAGGCCGCGGCCCGCGGGCTCGAGGTGATCATCGCCGGCGCCGGCGGCGCCGCGCACCTGCCCGGCATGCTCGCCGCGAAGACCGCTCCTGCCCGTGCTCGGCGTGCCGGTCGCAGTCGAAGGCCCTGAACGGGCTCGACTCGCTCCTGTCGATCGTGCAGATGCCGGCCGGTGTGCCCGTCGGGACGCTCGCCATCGGTGCGCGCGGGCGCGGTCAATGCCGCCCTGCTCGCGGCGGCCATTCTCGGCAACGAGTCGCCCGCCAGACTCCGCGCGGCGGCCAGGGCGTGGCGCGAGCGCCAGACGCAGAGCCGTGCTCGACGCACCCGACCCGCGCACCGGCCGACCCGTCGTCATGACGGCGTCGGCATCCTCGGCGGCGGCCAGCTCGGCCGCATGCTCGCCCTCGCCGGGCATCCCGCTCGGTCAACCGTTCGCCTCGCTCGATCCCGGCGCCGACTCGCCCGTGGCGCCCGTCGGCCGAGCGTCCTCGGCGCCGATACGACGACCGCGCGGCCCTGTCGGCCGCTTCGCCGCAGCGCGCCGACGTCGTGACCTACGAGTTCGAGAACGTGCCCGTCGGCGCGGTCGACGGCCCTCGCGGAGCTCGTCTCCGGTGCATCCCGGCGCCCGACGGCGCTCGAGGATCGCGCAGGACCGGCTGCGCGAGAAGCAGCTCTTCGACGCGGCTCGGCATCCCGACCGCGCCCTACGAGGCGGTCGACGATGCCGGCCGAGCTGCGCCCGCGCCGTGTCGACGCATCGGCCTGCCCGCCGTCCTCAAGACGCGTCGCCTCGGCTACGACGGCAAGGGGCAGGCGGTGCTCCAGCGACGCGGTCGACGCCGAAGCGCCCTGGCGCGTCGCTCGGCGGCGTGCCGTCGATCCTCGAGGGCTTCGTTGCCGTTCGAGCGGGAGCTCTCGGTCCTTGCGCGTGCGCGGCACCGACGGCTCCGAGGCCTTCTACCCGCTGATCGAGAACCACCACGGCGACGGGATCCTCCGGCTTGAGTCGCTCGCCGGCCCCCGGCTGAGCGCCCGGCATCCAGGCGAGCGCGCCTTCGACATGCGCCGGCGCGTGCTGGGCGCCCTGGACTACGTCGGCGTCCTCGCGCTCGAGCTGTTCGAGGCGGGGGCTCGCTGCTCGCGAACGAGATGGCGCCCGCGCGTGCACAACTCGTGGCCACTCGACGATCGAGGGCGCGGAGACGAGCCAGTTCGAGAACCACCTCCGCGCCATCGCCGGGCTGCCGCTCGGCTCGACCGAGGCGCGCGGGCTCGAGCGCCATGGTCAACCTGATCGGCGCCCTGCCCGACCCGGCCCGGGTGCTCGCGGTCGCCGGGGCGCACCTGCACCTGTACGGCAAGGCGCCCCGTCCCCGTCGCAAGATAGGGCACATCACCTTGCGCGCCGACGACCCCACGGAGCTCGAGGCGCGCATCGCGGCCCTCGGGCCGCTCCCCGTCGACGGTTGACGGACGGGCGGCGGCCCGACGGGGCCGTTCCGCTCAGCGCGCGGCGCGCTGGCCCAGGCTCTGCTGGACCCTGCGACACTCGTCCAGGTGTGTCTTCAGCGTCGTGAGGAACGACTCCAGGTGCGCGTGCAAGGGCTGGGCGTGGGCCTGGGGCAGGAGCCGGGTCTGGACCATCTCGATGGCCGCGGTGTGCCCCGTGACCTGCTGGTCGACGAAGGCGTGGCCCAGGGCGTCTCCGGTCTTCGAGTGCAGCTCGTTCATCAGGCTCGTCTGGCCCTCGGCCAGCTGCTTGGCAGGCTTCGAGCTCATGTCGGGCGCCATCTGGAGCTGGGTGGCGAGGTGGGTTTCCTCTGTGAGGGCGTCGGCGTGGTCGTGCTCGAGGCGCGTGGCCAGCTGCTTGACGCTCACCTGGGGCGCATGGGCGACGACGTAGCCCGCCGCTTCGACCTCGTTCTCGTTGATCGCCCGGACCACACCGAGGATCTGCGCGTCCGTCAGCGTCGCCTCGGTCGCTCCCGGCGCCTGTCCGGGCTGCGCGCCGTGCGGCTGGCCCGGCTGGACCTGCGACGGGGCCTGCTGGGCCTGCTGTCCCATCGGCTGGGCCTGCTGTCCCATCGGCTGGGCCGCCTGTCCCTGCGGCATCTCCTGCGGGTTCTGATTCTCCGCCTTCTGCTTGCTGCAGCCCGCGAGGGCAAGCGCGAGCGCGAGCGAGAGCGAGAGCGCACACGTGACCGCCGTCGTCTTCACTGGATCCCCCTTTCGTGAGAGGGCGCCGAAGGTAACGATGGGGTCGGTCCAGACAACCGGGAAAGATTCCGCGGAGTGGATCGCGTGGGCTCAGAGGGCGAGGTTGCGGCGGTAGGCCCGGTTGTGCTGCTCGTCGAAGAAGGGCTCGTCCGACTCGTGGTAGACCCAGGCGTGCCGGAGGGCGCGCAGCCAGTCCGCGGTGATCTGCTCATAGCCGAGCCCCGCCGCCTGGATCGCCGCGTCGAGCTCGGTCGGGGCGCGGATCGGGCGTGAGTTGGCGTACATCGCATTGAAGCGGTCGTAGATCTCTCGGAGCCTGGCGTCGGTCATGGTTCTTCTCCCGCTACACCGGATGATCTAACCGCCCTCGGCGCGCCGGCATCCCCACGCACCTCCGCGTCGACTTTCACGGGGACGCGCAGCGCATTCGTGATGATGCAGTGCCTCTCGGCCTTCTCGAGGACCCGCGCGGCGCGCAGGCGTTCCGCTTCGTCGACGGTCACCGAGACGTGCAGGGTGAAGGAAGTGAAACGAAACCCCTCGGGCAGCCTCTCCACGACGCCCTCGACGCGGTAGCGGTAGTCGTGCACCACGAGCCGCGAGCGCCGGGCGATCGCCAGCAAGGTGGTCATGTGGCAGCTGCCGAGGGCGACGAGCTGGAGCTGTTCGGGGCTCCACCAGGCGTCGCTTCCCTCGAAGGCGGGCGGGGGGCCGCAGACGAAGGCAGGGGCGGGGCCGGAGGAGGACGTACCGGTCGCGAGCGGGATGCTCTCGGGCGTCAGGTCGACCTCGAAGCGATGGGGAGGGGGCTCGGGCATGCACGACGGGCATGCGCGAAACGTGCCGTCGCTCGATGGCGACATCGCTGCGCGTTTGGTGCGTCTGCGCCTTCCTCGGGGCGCAAGCGATGCGCGCGTCTGTCGACGTTGCGCCGGGCGGTCACCGCGCTTAGCTCATCATCATGGCAAACACATGGGTTGTGGTCGCGTGGCGTGCCGGCGCGCGCATCTTCGGCAACCGTGGGCCTGGCAAGGGGCTCGATTGCTTGCGCGAGATTCGCGCACGAGCGCGGCAGGCTACGCGATGGAGACTTCGACGCGGATCGACCGGGGCGTTCCTATGAGAGCCGCGGTCCGAGGCATGCGATGAATCGGGAAGAGATGCCTCACGAGCACGACGCTCACGATTTCGCCCGCGAGCTTTCGGGGCTGCTCCGCGCGGCGCGCCTGGACAACCGCTTCGGCCGGCTCGTGCTCGTGGCCGAGCCCGGCTTTCTCGGCATGCTGCGCGACGCCCTCGACGGACCGACCGCCGACATGGTGACCGGCACCGTCGGCAAGGACCTGGGCCAGATCCCCGATCGGGAGGTCGCCTCGCACCTCGGCGACCTGCCGGTCTAGCCAAGCCAGTCCCCGCATCACCCGGTCGGCGCGCGCCGCGCTCGGGCCGCATCGAGGCGCTCCCTGGCGCGGCGCCGACAGCGGCCGCAGGCCGCGGCCGCAGGCCCTGGGGTGACCGTTCCACCGTTCCCCGGACCGTCCCCCCGGTAGCCCTGTGCAGCAGCAGGAAAGCGACCCGCGACATCCGGGCGCGCGACGTGTCTCGCGGTCCACGATCGTGCGGTCAGGTTCACACCGTCGGAGCCGCGCGCGGGAAGAAACCTGAGCGAAGTTGCGTAGGTACAGACTGGTACGGAGGCTGCAATCCTCCGCATCACCCGGCTCGAGCGGAACCTTCTACGCGCTCTGGCGTCTGGATCCGGGAGGGAGAGATCATGACGAAGTCGATTGTTTGGTTGGCCATCATCGCGGCGGTGCTCGGGGTTGGCGCGAAGGTCCGCGCGGACGACGACGTGGGCGATGAGGACGTCGGCGAGTACTGCGGCGGCGGCCCTCCCTCCGTGGTCGACGACGCGTGGGAGAAGATGGACGACGGGGACCTCCCGGCCGCGAAGAGCGCCATCGTGTCCGCCCTCCAGGACGGCGACGTCGACCCGTCGGAGCGAGGTCGAGCCCTCGCCCTGCTCGCCGAGGCGCAGATGCGACTGCACCAATACCCGGCGGCGATCCGGAACTACCAGCGGGCGCTGTCGGTGGACGAGGAGAGCGCGGGTGCCGAGGCGCGCGTGGGCCTCGCGACGGCCCTGCACTTCGCCGGACGCAACGGGGAGGCGGTCGCCCAGGCGCAGCAGTACGTGGTCCGGTCGTGCCAGACGGACGGCAGGATGGACGACCCCGTCTCCTGCTACGATGCCGACTACCTCATCTCGCTCGCTGCCAGCGACGCGACGCAGATGTTCGAGGCGATGAACGCCGCGGCGGCGATTGAGCTGAGCAGCCCGGCCTACATGGCCACGAGCTTCTCGCAGTACGTGGCGCTCGTGGACCCACCGCAGCCGACCGGGACCCAGGTCGCGGTCGCGTCCACCGCCGCAGCGCTCTGAGCCGCTCGCGAGGGTGGAGCTTGGCGGCGCCCCCTCGGCATCGCTCCCGTCGGCCTCGGCTCGCGCGAACTTTCGGAGCGCCCGAGTGTCTGGATCTGGGAGGCCCCGACGGGCCGGAGGGAGAAAGCCCATGTCGAAGCCCATCGTCTTGCTGACCGCCGTGACGTTCCTCCTCGGTGTCGGTGCCACCGCCCACGCCGACGGAGGTGTGACCGAGCTCGACGCGCTCATGGCCGCCTCGGGCGCGAACCCGGCGGACGGTGACGGCTCGCAGCGTCGCGTTCTGCGGCGGCGGCGGCCCGCCGTCGAAGGTCGACGACGCCTGGCGCGCGATGAACGACGACGACTTCTCCGATGCCGAAGCGATCCTCGTCTCCGCCCTGCGCGACGGCGAGGTGCGTCCGTGGGAGCTCGGGCGCGCCCTCGCCACGCTCGCCGAGGCGCAGATGCGGATGCATCGTTACGTGGCGGCGATCCAGAGCTACCGGCGGGCGATTTCGCAGGACGAATCGAGCGCGGGCGCGGAGGCGCGGGTGGGGCTCGCGACGGCGCTCCACTTCGCCGGACGCGAGCGCGAGGCGATCGACCAGGCGCAGCAATACATCACCACCTCGTGCGCGGACCCCGATCACCTGACCGACTCGGTCTCCTGCTATGACGCGCACTACCTCATCTCGCTCGCGACAACCGACCCGACCCGGATGTTCGAAGCGATGAACGCCGCCGAGGCGATACGGCTCGGCAGCCCGCCCTACATGGAAGCGAGTTTCCATACGTACGTGGCGCTGGTCGATCCGCCCATCCGACCGGGACCGAGGTGGCGGTGGCGTCGCACGCCGCGGCCCTATGACCGTGCGGTCCCACATCCCGTGGTTCACGCCGGGGAGGCGAGAGGGCCGTCGAGCGTAGAAAAATGCGGGAGAGCATGTGCACGGACGGCGCAGAATGGCTTCGATGCGAAGGGAGGCGGAGGTGACGCGAGGGGGCCACGCAACGGCCCGTGCCGTCGCCTTGGCGCGCCTGCTGCTCGGGGTCGCCCTCGTCGCCGCGGGCCTGTCCGCAGCGCCGCGGACGGCCGTGGCCCAGGACGCGGCCGCCGGCCGAGCCGCCATCACGCGCTACGGCTGCGTCAACTGCCACGCCGTCCCGGGGTTCACCGCCGACCCGCACCGGAACTGCGTCGCCTGCCATCAGGAGATTGTGCGGCGGCCCCGGAGCGGGCTGCACCGCGCGCCGGACATCCGGCACTACATGGACACGCCGGACCTGCGGAACGTCACGCGACGGCTCCGCGCCGACTACCTCGTCCACTTCATCAGCGACCCGCACGACGTCAGGCCGCGGCTCGAGGAAGCGATGCCGCGCCTGCCGGTGACGCGAGCCGACGCGCGCGCCATCGTGGCGTATCTCACGAAGTCTGCCGGGAGGGTGAACGTGCCACGCTCACCGGCCCCTTCCCGTTCGCGCGTCGCGCACGGTCGTGAGGTGTTCATCAGCGCGGGTTGCGGCGGCTGCCACGGCTTCGGTAACTGGGACTCGGGGGTGCACCTGCCGGCGGTGGCGATCCGTGCGCTCGGCGAAAAGGCCCTGCTCGCGCCGAACCTGCGCTTCGTGCGGGAGCGCCTCGATCCGGACACGGCCCTCGCGTGGATCCGGAGCCCGCGCTCCATCGACCCGAACGCGCACATGCCGCGCCCCGAGCTCAGCCCGGGCGACGCCCTCGCCGTGCGCGATTTCCTCTTCCTCGGCGACCCCGGCCGGCCGTACCAGCCGCCGCCTCCCCTGACGATGGCGGACCTCACGCCCCTCGACCGCCCCGTGCACTTCGTGGACGTGCGCCGCATCTTCGGCCGCTCCTGCATCCACTGCCACGCCCACACCACGAACATGGGTACCACGCAGGGCCTCGGGTTCCCGGGGGTCGCTCTCGACCTGGCGACCTACGAGGGCGTCGAGCGCGGGGCCCTCGGTACCGACGGAGTGCGCGTCTCGATCCTCGATTCGCCGTCGGGCGGCGGCCCGCCCGCCCTGCTCGCGCGCTTGCTCCGGCGTCACGTCGAAGCGCGGCGCGACATGGTGCCCGCGATGCACGACACGCTCGATCCCGGCGTGCGCGCCCATCGCGACCAGGTGCCGGTCGGCATGCCCCTCGGCCTGCCGCCCCTGTCGAAGAGCGACCTGCGCATCATCGCGACCTGGATTGCCCAGGGCGCCCCGCGCTGACCGTCGCGGCCCGCGCGAGAAGCGCGCACCGCCGCCGGGCCTGGTGTACTGTGTTCGTCGAGAGAGGGACGGGCGTGGACGATCGAAGACGAGCAAAGCGGTACCGCGTGTGGCTGCCGGCGCGCCTCGAGGGCGAAGGCGTGTCGACCGGCTTCGCGGTGAGTCAGGACGTGAGCAAGACCGGCGTCCTCATCGCCGTGGCCGACGAGCTCGAGGTGGGTGCGACCCTGACGCTCACCTTCGAGTCGCCCGGCAAGGAGGCGGCTCACGCGCCGATCTCCGGGCGTATCGTCCGGGTCGAGGCGAACTCGGAGGACCCCTACGGCCTGTGGCCGCACCGCGTGGCCGTCGAGTTCGACGAGCCGGTCCCCGAGCTGGCGGAGTCGCTCGAAGAAGCGCTCTGAGCAGCTCTTGCCGAGCTATTCGGCGGCGGCCGTGGCGGGCTCGGCGGCGGCCTCGGCGCGCCGGTGCTCGATGGCCCAGAAGACGGCCTCGGGCGTCGCCGGACAGCCGAGGGGGACGTCCGCGCGCGCGCCACGTGTGCCGAAAGCGGCGACCGCCTGACGCAATGCTTCGCGCACGCTCATGGCGAGCATGAGCGGCGGCTCCCCGACGGCCTTGCTCCCGTGCACGACGCCCGGCGCGGCGGCCTTCGGCAGCATGCGCACGCGGAAGTCCTCCGGGCATTCGCCGAGGCTCGGCAGCTTGTAGGTGGAGGCGCCGCGCGTCGCGAGCCGGCCGTCCTTCGCCCAGACCAGCTCCTCGAGCGTGAGCCAGCCCATGCCCTGGACGAAGCCACCCTCGATCTGTCCGCGGTCGACGAGCGGTGAGATGGAGTCGCCCACGTCGTGCAGGATGTCGACGCGGCGCAACGTGTACATGCCCGTGAAGCCGTCGACCTCCACCTCGCTCACCGCCGCGCCCCAGGCGTAGTAGTGGAACGGCTTCCCTTCGCCGCGCGCCGTGTCGTAGAAGATGCGCGGCGTGCGGTAGTAGCCCGTCGCGAAGAGCTGCACGCGGTCGAGGTAGGCGCGGGCGACGACCGCATCGAACGCGACGGAGTGCTCGGGCTCGCCGTCCGGGAAGATGCGGCCGTCCGCGAAGACCAGGTCCTCGGCCGGCGCGCTCACCATGCGACTCGCGACCTTGGCGAGGCGCGCGCGTAGCTCGTCGCAGGCGGCCTTCACGGCGGCGCCGTTGAGGTCCGAGCCGCCGGAGGCGGCGGTGGCGGAGGTGTTGGGCACCTTGTCGGTGCGCGTCGGCATGATGCGCACGCGATCGAGCGCGCACGCCGAGGCGCGTCGGCGGCGATCTGCAGCATCTTGGTGTGCAGCCCCTGCCCCATCTCGGTGCCGCCGTGGCTCACCTGCACGCTGCCGTCGCTTGTAGACGAGGACGAGGGCGCCCGCCTGGTTGAAGAAGGCGGCCGTGAAGGAGATGCCGAACTTCACGGGCGTGATGGCGAGGCCGCGCTTCACGTGCGGGCTCCCGGCATTGAAGCGTTCGATCTCGGCGCAGCGCGTTTCGAAATCGCTCGACGCGCTGAGATCGTCCCAGATGAGCTCGGCCGCGCTCCACGTCTTCCATCGTCTGGCCGTAGTGCGTCGTGTCGCCCCTCGCGGTAGAGGTTCGTCCTGCGCACCGCGTGAGGCGTCATGCCGAGGTGGCGGGCGATGCGGTCCATCACCTCCTCGATCACCAGCATGCCTTGCGGGCCGCCGAAGCCGCGGAAGGCGGTCTGGGAGGTCTTGTGCGTCCTGCACACGCGGCCGATCGACCTCGAGCGGCGGGCACGCCGTAGGCGTTGTCGCAGTGGAACATGGCGCCGGTACATCACGGGCTCGGACAGATCGAGGCTCCAGCCACCGTCGGTGAAGAGCTCGAGCTCCATGCCGAGCAAGCGCGCCCTCGTCGTCGATAGCCGGCACGGTAGCGGCCGAGGAAGGGATGGCGCTTGCCGGTGAGCACCATGTCGCGCTGCGCGGTCGAGCCGCACGCGCACCGGCCGCCCGGTGAGCGTGGCGCCGAGGGCGGCGACCGCGGCCCAGGCGTTGGCCTGCACCTCCTTGCCGCCGAAGGCGCCGCCCATCCGCAGCGACTCGCACACGACCGCGCTCTTCGGCAGGCCGAGCACGCGCGCGACGATCTCTTGCGTCTCGGACGGGATGCTGGGTCGACGAGTGGACGACCAGCGAGCCGGCCTCGTCGACGGCACGCGATCGACGCCTGGGTCTCGAGGTAGAAGTGCTCCTGGCCGCCGACCGTGAGACTCGCCTTCGATGTGGTGGGGCGCGCCGGCGATGGCCTGCTCGGACTCGCCGCGACGGATGACGAGCGGCTCGGTGTGGAAGCTCCGGGCGGCGATCGCCGACTCGATGTCGAGCAGGGCGGGCAGGGGCTCGTGACTCGACCTCGACGCGGGCGGCGGCCATGCGCGCGGCCTCTTCCGTCTCGGCGAGCACCCAGGCGATCGGCTTGCCCGTGGTAGCAGCACCTCGCTCGGGAAGAGCGGCTCGTCGTGGCGAGCACGCGCCCGTGTCGTTCTCGCCGGGCACGTCGTCGGCGGTGAGCACGCGCACGACGCCCGGCGTGGCGAGCGGCGGCCTCGGTGTCGGAGCGCGACGACGCGTGCGTGGGCCTCGGTGGCGCAGACCGGCCAGGCGTGGAGCAGCCCCGGGAAGCGCCCGATCAGATCATCGGCGTAGAGCGCCTCGACCGGTCACATGGCCGCGCGCGCTCTCGTGCGGGATCGCCTTACCAACGTGGCTCACGATGCTCCTTCCGCGCGGCCCTTCCCGGCGGCCACCGCGATCGAAACGACTCTACGGGAAGCCCGAAACCCCCGCAACGCGGCGCGTCGCCATGTCACGCGACGAAGCAGACGCTCTCGATCGTGCGGCTCGTGCCCGCGAGGGACGGGTAGCACGCGGACCCGAGGAGGTCCGCGAAGCAGGTGACGAGGTCGTTGGGCACCTCGCCGCCGTCCGGCAGGCGGAAGTCGGTCGCGACCCCCTGCGCATCGAAGGTGACGACGATGGAGTACGCACCCGCCGGGCAGCGGGGGAAGCAAGGAGGGAGCGTCGTCTCGACGTGACGGGGGAGCGGGCACACCGGCGCGTCGCTTCTCGCGTCCATCGTCGCGTGGCCCGCGTCCCGGCCGGCGTCGCTCCGTCCACCGTCGCCGGGTGGAAGCTCGTGGGAGAGGTAGCAGCCGGCCAGGGACATGGAGGCTGCGACCGCCGAGAGCAGCCGCCCGCGCGCGTGCGCATGTACCGGCTTGCGGCGCGACCGGCTCACGGCCCGCTCCACCTCGACCATCGCCGCGTCGCACCGGGCGAGCAAGGCATCGTCGTGCGCGCGCACCGCCGGCCCTTCGCGTTCGATGAGCGCGTCCACATCGGCGTCGGTCCCGGCCTCTGCCACCGCGATCGCCCGCCGGAGAAGGCGAACCTGATCGGCATTCCACGCCTCCGCGACGCGATGCCACGTGGCCATCGTTCGCCCGAGCTCGGCCTCGGGTGCGAGGCGCCGGGCGATGCCGAGGTTGTAGGCCAGATCATAGAGCGCGATGGGCACCGAGTGCTCGCGGAGGCGCGAGGGCATCGCCGTGACGACGCGCGCGACGCGTTCGGTGCGCGGATCCTCGAAGCGGTAGCTTCGCCAGAGGAAGCTGCCTTCGACGAGGCCGCGGCGCACGGCGCGCTCGTAGTAGGCGGTGCCGGTGCGTACGTCGACGGCGAGCAAGTGGACCGGTGCATCGCGCACGCAGCCGAGGCGGTCCACCTCGAGGGCGAGGTCGTCGAATCGTACGGTCGGCGCGATCAGGAGGGCGTTGCACACCGACAGGACGCCGCGGGCGTGGAGGTGTGCGAGCCCCGCGGGACCGTCCCCCGCGTCCGCACGCCGACCGAGCGCCCGGAGTTGCGGCTCCGAGAAGGCGTCGATGCCGAGATAGGCGCGTACGAGGCCGAGGTCCGAGAGCGCATCGGCGCTCGCCTCCGATACGGCGTCGGCGCGCAGCTGCATGGACAGGGCGAGCGTGCCGACGCCACGCGCGTCGAGCCCAGCCCTGAGTGCCCGCGCCCAGGCGGCCGCGGCATCGGGGCCGTCGGGCAGGACGTTGTCGTCCATGAAGTGGAAGACCCGCGCGCCCCGTTCGTGGAAGAGCGCGGCCATCTCGTCGGCGATCCCGTCGACGTCTCGGCGCGCGTAGCCGGCTCGGTCGACGTCGCCGCCGCTCTGCCGAGCTTCGACGCGGGCTTGGCTGCTCGCGCCGGCGACACAGCAGTAGGCGCAGCGGTGCTCGCAGCCGTGGCTGAAGACGAGGTCGGCCGCGGGGAAGCCGAGGTGATCGGGCAGGGCTTCACGCGCCGGGGCCGTGAGCACGCCACTCGGCACGAAGCGCGCGGGACCGCCGCGCCGGACGGTCGCGTCGCTCGCGCGGAACACGAGGCCGGGCAGCGCGGCCATCGCCTCGTCGTCCGGCGCCCGCAAGAGGCCGACCAACGCTTCTTCACCGGCGAACCGCACGACGGCGTCGACGCCCGCCGGAGAGCGGACGATGTCCTCGGCGTTGAGGGTCGCGAAGTGCCCGCCGCACACGATCCTCCCACCATAGCCGCGCGCCCGCAGAAGGCGCGTGAAGCACAGGGAGGCGAGCGCGGCGTCGGTCGACTGGATCGACACGCCGCACACCCGTGGGCGCAACGTCGAGACGCGCCGGAGCGCCTCGTCCATGTCGGTCCATCCGCCGAACGGAACGATGGCCGTCTCGAAGCCGGCGGCGCGCGCAGCCGCGGCCAACACGCCGATGGAGTGGTTCTCGACTCCGGGCAAGACGAGCCCGATCAGCGCCAAATCCATCGGCAGAGGATGCACCATCGGTCGACCGAAGCGAAGTGACCGAGCCGCGTCGGAGCCGGTGCGAAGTCGACGACCGAGCGAGAACCGCGCTCCCTGCTGCCCTGGTCCGCCTGCCTCCTCCTCTCGCCATCATGAATACTCAAGCAGCGACTTGACTTTCCCAAACAGGCCTGCCGGCTTCCACCGGTCCGCGCCTCGTGGAAGTGCGGTCGTCGAGTCACACGTGCGATTGATCACGGTGGCCGACGGCGGCTACCCTCACGCCCATCGTGCGCATCCGACCCATCGCCGTCCTGCTCCTCGCGCTCGTCGCCTCGACGGAGGTGCACGCGCAGGACGGCGGAACGACCACGGCCGTCGCCCGAGCGGCCTCCCCCGCTACGTGCGCCGCCGATCTTCGCGCCCTTCACGAGCGCGTCGTCTACGGCATGGTGCAGATCCGAACGGGCGTGGCGCTCGGCAGTGGCTGGCTCCTCGCCCAGCCCCGGGGCCGGCCCCTGGTGGTCACGAACAACCACGTCGTCTACGGCCTCGGCATGGCCGCGGCCCACGTGCTCTTCTACGCCGGCTCCACGCACGCGCCAGTCTCGGTGCTCGCCCACGTCTGGTACACCTCCCCGCACGTCGACGTGGCCATCCTGAAGCTGTCGAGTGATCCCCGCGGACCGCACGACCGTTCGTTCTGCACACGGACACGACCGTGGTGCGGGGGCAACGCATCGTCCTCGGAGGCAATCCCGAGGCCTTGCCGTTTCAGACCACCGAGGGCGTCGTCACGGGCGAGGCCTCCGGTCGCGCCTTCCAACCCTGTGGAACCGGCCGCAACTGTATCGTCATCGATGCCTCCTCGCTCGGTGGGAGCTCCGGCGGCCCGGCCGTGAACGCGGACGGTCGGATTGTCGGAATGCTCTGGGGCGGGCCGACGACCGCGCTACACGTGTGGACCCTTCGCGGCAACGTGCAGGTCGATCGGGCGCGCGCAGTGAGTGGTTCCCTCGCCTTCCTGATCCACGCGCGCACCATCGCAGAAGAGCTCCGGCGGCTCGAAGCACATTGACGTCAGGGACGCGTGTCCGTTCGTCCGCGCTCCATAGTACACTTTGGGTTCTCCCCCTCGCCGAGGAGTGCTTTCCATGACGGATAGAGGACGATCGGGTGCCGGCGCGTTTCGGTTGCTGGCAACGCTGCTCGCGTGTGCCTCGGTGTTCGTGCTCGCGTCGTGCGGAGGCTCGTCGTCGATGGGCGTGGACGGGGGGGCTCACGACGCCGGCGTCGCGGACGGACAGGCGAGTGACGTCGGCCCGGTCGATGCCGGTGTGGACGCCGGCTCGTCGGGCGACGCGGGGTCGATGTCGGGCGACGCGGGGTCGATGTCGGGCGACGCGGGGTCGATGTCGGGCGACGCGGGGTCGATGTCGGGCGACGCGGGGTCGACGCCCGTGGATGGGGCTGTCCCGCCCGTGGACGCGGGGCATGGTCCCCAGGATGCGGGCCACCCCTCCCCGGACGCCGGTGCCTCCTGCCCGTCCGGGCAGCACGTCTGCAGGTGCGCCACCGGCTTCTACTGCCTGATGATCGGCGCGGCGTGCCTCACGCCCGACAGCCCCTGCCCGGGAGGCTGACGTCCCAGGTCCGACGCGGCCGGCCGCCGGAGGCGTCAATCGAAGTAGGCGCCGAGGCCGAGCCAGGGAAGGGCTCCGACACTCGCGTTCAAGTGGTGGCTGCTTCCGTCGGCGTCGGTGGTGTCGGTGGCGCGCATGTAGAAGAGGAGCATGCCCACGTCGAGGCGGAGGTGGATGCGCTCGAGGGCGACGGGGCCGAGGCGTGAGCCGAAGCCGGGCGTCCAGCGGAAGCCGAGCATCGTCATCGAGTCCTCGACGGGGAGTCGCGGCAAGAGCTCGGCCGACAGGGAGATGTGACGCGTCACCGGTTGCTCGACGGAGAGGAAGGGCTGGACCTGGATCGGCAGGCGCGGAAGCTGGGCGCCGCCCGACGTGCTGCCGCCCGCCACGCCGCCCGAGCCCGCGCCGACGAAGCCAGCCTGGAACCCCACCGACTGGGGCAGGTAGTGATGGTTGTCGAGCACGTAGGTGCCCGCGATGATCTGCGTCGAGCCGAAGTGCTTGCCGACGGTGAGCGACAGGAGGTTGAACTGGGCGTTCGCGCCCCCCACCGCGCCGCCCACACCCGCAGCGACGCCGTTGCCCGCGACGACGACGCCGCCGGCGGCGAGCCCCGTCCCGAACACGTCGAGCATGTCGTAGGAGATGGAGACGTTCGGCAGGACGCGCGTCTCGTCGAGGAGCCGCACCTTCAGGCCCACGTCGGCCGCACCGAGCAACACGCCGCCGGCGCCGCCCACCGCTCCGATGACGTGTAAGGGTGGCAGCAGCGTGCCGCCCGCGGCCGGGATCGGCAGGGCGCCGAGCCAGAAGTCGAGCTGAACGCGATCTGTGATGCCGGTTGCAATGCGAAAGAGCAGGGCCTCGTCGTTGGTCACGGCCCAGTGGCCAGCCGGCAACGTGAGGGGCGTGGGAGTCAAGAGCAGGCGTTCGTCGTCGGGCCGCCGGTCGAAGAGCGCGTCCCGGTGCGCGTTCATGGCGGCGCCCAGGGCACGTCCCGCGTCACGGCTCACGCCGGCGGTAGCGGTGGACGGATCGGCGTGGGCGTCCCAGCGGAAGCGGCCCACGGACGCGCCATCGGGCTCGAAGAGCTCGCCCTCGAGGTGGAGCGATCCGGCGCGTCCCGGTTGCACGACCGACAGAAGACCGCCGGCGAGAGAGAGCTGCTTGGGCCTCGTGGGCGCGGCCGATTGCACGTCGACCTCGAGGCGATAGGCGTGTGGGTCGCGGGTCGCCTCGAGCGCCAAGCCGGTGCGGTCGTGCACTCCGTCGGCAAGCCCTCGGGCGGCGGCGGCCCGCACCGTCGCCGGCGCCCGACCACGCACGTCGACGTGGACCGCGTGGCCGCGCGCGTAGCGGCCGAGGCCGCCCATCTCGACGTGGTGCATGGGGCCGAAGGCACAGGCCGAAGCGAAGAACGCGGGCGCGAGGAGCAGAACCGCTCGGAAGGAGGATCGGGGAAGCATGCCGCCCCCGAAAGCACCCCTCGTGCCATGGGACGATCCCGTCGTGATTCACGGCGGTTGCGCCATGTTCGCCGCCGACCGCGTACCCGGATCATTGCCAACGCCGATTCACGCCTGTGAACCGGCGACGTCACGTGCCGGGGCCCCGCACCGCCGAATGGACGCGGGTGCACGCGCCGTCGACGCCCCGCTTCGGTCACCCTGCGGGAAAGCTCGCGATGGGCCCTTGCCGTCCCGTGGAGCGGTGCACATGTTCGAGGTGAGAGTCGCGCTGAGACCGAGGAAACGCACGCGCGCTAACCAAGCGGTCCACGGTGTCAGGTCTCTGTTCCAAGCAGAGCACGTGGGCACTGGGTCGCCATCCCGAGATGGACGCGCACGCCCCCTTCCAGCGCGGCTCTCGATCCTTCCGCGGAGCGACGTGTCGCGATCCGTCAGGGAGTGACGGGGAGGCGGGCGCCACCGCCGGCGCCGCCCGTGTCGAAGAGGAGCTTGTCGATGAGGCGCGTGACCATGGCGCTCCTGTACGCGGCGCTGCCGCGGTGGTCGTCGATGGGGGTGAAGGCACCCTCGAGCTGCGCCTTGGCGAGACGCGCGCTCTCGGCGTTCCAGCGGTGACCCTCGAGCGCTTCCTCGGCCGCGTGGGCGCGCACCGGCGTTGCAGCGACGCCGCCGAAGGCGAGGCGCGCGCGGCGGATGGTGCCGTCGTCGCCCACGTCCAGGGCGAAGGCGGCGGCGACCGTGCTGATGTCGTCGAGGATGCGCTTGGACACCTTGTAGAAGCGTTGCACGTTCGCGAGGGGGCGCGGGATGCGCACGGCCCGCACGATCTCGCCGGGCGCGAGCTTCGTCGCGCGGTAGCCCGTGAAGAAGCCGTCGATGGGCACCACGCGCTCGCCCTTCGCGCTCGCCAGCACGAGCTCGGCGTCGAGGGCGAGGAGCGCCGGCGGGCCGTCGCCGATGGGCGAGGCGTTGATGACGTTCCCACCCAGGGTGGCGCGGTTGCGGATGAGCCGTGACGAGAAGAGCGGGAGGAGCTGCTCGAGCATCGGCACCTGGCCGTGGATCCGCTGCTCGATCTCGCCGAGCGTGACGCCGGCGCCGATCACGATGGCGTCGGCGCCGAGGTCGAAGGTATGCAGCTCCTCGACGGCGTCGAGGGCGACGAGGCAGTCGAAGCGCGCGTCGCGCTGGTTGACCTCGACCACCACGTCGGTGCCGCCCGAGACGAGCTTGGCCTCCGGCTCCCCCGCGAGCACCGCGAAGAGCCCTTCGAGCGTGGTCGGACGGTGGAAGCGGCGGCCCCGCGCCTCGTGATGCACGGGCGCCGGCGCGGGTGGCGGTGCGGCGAGGCGCTTCTGGAACGGGTCGTCCGCGGCGGGCGTGCCCATCGATTCGGGCCGCTTCGCGAATCGGGCGGTAGCCGGTGCAGCGACACAGGTTGCCGCTGATCGATTCGGGGTCGAAGCCGTCGCGCCCGGGCCGGTAGTACTCCGCGAAGAGGCTCACGATGAAGCCCGGCGTGCAGTAGCCGCACTGCGATCCGCCGAGGGCGACCATCGCCTCCTGCACCGGGTGCAGCGTGTCGCCGCGCGCGAGCCCCTCGGCCGTCCACACCTCGTGGCCGTCGACTGCGGCGGCGAGGACCAGGCAGCTATTGACCGGCTCGTAGCGCGTCTCGCCCTCGGGCCCGCGTCGCACGAGCGCGACCGCACAGGCGCCGCATTCGCCCTCGGCGCACCCTTCCTTGGTGCCGGTGAGCCCGCGCTCGCGCACGAGCTGGAGCAAGGTCGTGTTCGGGTCCACGCCCTCGGCGTGCACCTCGCGCCCGTTGAGCTGAAAGCGGATCGCCATGATGGAGGACCGACTGTAGCGCCGAGCGCGGCCGCGTCCAACGCCCACCAGGGGCAGGTGGGATCCGGCGCGTTCATGTGACGAGCGTTGCACGCCTGGCGGGGGCGTCGATCGGCTCCGAAGGCGGCGATCAAGGGCGGCGCGTGCGGCTCTGTGGGGAAGCGACCGTGGCGGGCTGGGTTGCGGGGTGGGGCGGCGCGGTCGTGTGATCGGGAAGGGCGGGCAGGCGGATGCCGTAACGGCTCCACAGGGCGCGCTGGAGCGCGAGCGTGACGACGCCGGCGACGAGCATGCCGAGGAGGTTGACGCCGAGCTGTGCGGCCGAGCCGCTCACTTCGCTGAAGTGGCCCAAGGGAATGGCGACGGCGATGTTTCCGGCCGCCGGCACGGTCGTCACGGAGATGAACACGCCCACCAGCGCCGAGGACTTGGAGGCGGTGAGGGACAGCATGCCGGCCACGCCGGCGAGGAGCGCGACGATGAACGACCACCGGTCCGGGTGCACGATGAAGTCGGTCATGGGCCGGTGGTCGAGCATGGCGGGGTGGATCCATCCGAGCCACGCCACGAGGGTCGCGCACAGGGCCGTGACGGCGATGGCTGTCGTGAAGCCGATGGCCAGGGTGCGCACGGCCACGCCGATGCGCGCCGGGTTCTGGTGCACCACGCCGAAGCAGATGGCCGCCACCGCGCCGAACTCGGGTCCGAGCACCATCGCGCCCACGATCAGGATCGGTTGATCGAGCAGCGCACCGATGGCGGCGATCTGGGTCGCGAGCACGAGGAAGGCCATGAACACCCAGCTCAGCCGTGCGTCGGCCGCGGTGCGCGCGTCGAGCTCATCCCAGATCACCGCATCGTCGTCGTAGCCCGGCGCGGCTTCCTCGGCCTTGCGCGCGCCGGTCGAGATCGACATGTCCACCTCGTCCACCGCGATGGATCCGCACTCGTGCAGGCCGAGCTCACGAAGCTCCGACAGCATCGCGTCGGCCGCTTCGCGTGCCAGCTCGAACTGCACCATGTCGCCGCGCGGTGAGCGCGCCACGCCGGGCAGGACGATCAGGTTGGTGACGGCCACCGAGCCGCCCGCCAGATCCACGACCTCTTCGGTCAGCTCCAAGGGTGCGATCACGCGAATCCGCAGCATGCCGGTGCCTCCTGCCCCCCCGGGCCGCCGCGACCGGTCCGGGCTTCCGCTTCGTCGGGCCGATCCTACCCGTTCGGCCCGCGGACGGGGTGACGCCGGCAGGCGGCTGCATTTTCTTTGTCACCAGAAGGGCGCGGGGCCCGTTGGGCCTGTGAAAGCGCGACGAAACCCGAGGAGGTGCGCGATGATGCCGATGCCCGCCATGACCCCGACCCCTTCCCCCTTTCCGGACGAGCACACCTCGTCCGGCGGGCGCCTCGTGTCCACGGACGGGCGCGAGCTGCCCCTGCGCGCCACCGCCCTGTCGGCCGACGCTCGGGGCGGCATCGCGCGGACGGTGCTCGAGCAGCGCTTCGAAAACCCCTTCGACGAGCCCTTGCGCGTCACCTACCAGGTGCCCCTGCCGGCCGACGGCGCGGTCAGTGGCTATGCCTTCCGCATCGGCGACCGCCGTATCGTCGGAACGATCGACCGCAAGGCCGCCGCGCGCGAGCGCTTCGAGACGGCGATCCTCGAGGGGCGCACCGCCGCCCTGCTCGAGGAGGACCGCTCGAGCCTCTTCACAGAGGAGGTGGGCAACATCCCGCCCCGCACGGAGGTCGTCGTCGAGCTGACGGTGGACCAGCCCCTGCGCTGGCTCGACGAGGGTGCCTGGGAGTGGCGCTTCCCGACGGTGGTGGCGCCGCGCTACCTCGGCGCCGAGAGACGTGTGGCCGATGCCGCGCGCGTCACGGTGGACGTGGCCGACCAGCCCCTGCCGGTGCGCGCCTCCCTCGCGCTCCGTGTGCACGATGCCACGACCGCGGCGCCCGCCTCGCCTTCCCACGCCATCACCGATGCCCTCTCCTCGGCGCAGGACGCGCAGCACCTCCTGGTCTTCCGCGACGAGCGCGGCGCGCGGCTCGATCGCGACGTGGTCGTGCGGTGGGCGGTGGCGCGGCCCGAGGTCGGGGCCTCCCTCGCGGTGGCGCGGTCCGGCGCCGAGGCTCCCCACGCCGACTGCGCCTACGGCCTGCTCACCCTCGTTCCGCCGGAGCGGACGCATCGCGGCGAGCCCCTTGCGCGCGACTTGATCCTGCTCCTCGACACGAGCGGCTCCATGCACGGCGAGCCCCTCGCCCAGGCGCGGCGCATCGGCGCGGCGCTCATCGACACCCTCGGCGAGCGTGACCGGCTCGAGATGGTGGCCTTCGCATCGGGCGTGGAACGCTGGAAGCGACGGCCGGTCGCGATGGATCGACGCGGCCGCGAGCGCGCCCTCGGGTGGCTCGCGTCGCGCAGGGCCGACGGCGGTACGGAGATGCGGAGCGGCATCCTCGAGGCCCTGAGCACGCTACGACCCGACGCCCAGCGTCAGGTGATCCTCGTCACCGACGGGCTCATCGGCTTCGAGGAGGAGATCGTGCGCGAGATCCTCGATCGGCTACCACGCGGCTGCCGCGTGCACACCGTCGGCGTCGGTTCGGGCGTCAACCGCACTCTGACGCGCGGCGCCGCGCGGGCCGGGCGCGGCGAGGAGGTCATCCTCGGCATCGGCGAGGATCCGGAGCGCGCGGCCCGACGGCTCTGTGCGCGCACCGACGCGCCGCTCGTCGTCGATCTCGAGCTTTCGGGCGAGGCGCTCGTCGAGCACGCGCCCGCCAAGCTGCCCGATCTGTTCGCCGGCGCGCCCGCCCTCGTGTCGTTGCGGCTGCGCCCCGAGGGCGGCCTTCTGCGCGTGCGCGGCAAGACCGCGTTCGGCGTGTGGGAGCAGCGGCTCGAGGTGCCGGCCGCGGCCCCAGATGTTGGCGAGCCTGCCGTCGCGACGCTCTACGGGCGCGAGCGGGTGGAGGACCTGGAGACCCGCCGCGCGGCCGGAGGCGAGGTGGACGACGTCGATGCGGCGATCGAGGCGCTGGGGCTGCGCTTCTCCATCGCGACGCGCCTGACCTCCTTTATCGCCATCGCCGACGAGGTGTCGGTCGATCCGGGCGACCCGTCGCGGCGCGTGCCTATGCCCCACGAGCTGCCCCACGGCATGAGCGCAGAGGGGGTCGGGCTCAGGCCGGCGATGTTCGCCGTGGCGCGCGAGGACACCGGCGAGATGCCCCTGGTGCTCCACGAGGCGGCGCTCGACGCTGCGGCTCCGCCCCGGGCGAAGGGGGAGCAGACGCGCAAGCGCGCTGCGCCCGGCGGGCTCGGTCGGGTCTTCTCTCGAGGTGGCCGGCCGCCCATGCCGAACGCGCCGCCCGCGCCGCCCGCGCCGGCTCCGACCGGTGCACCGCCGCCGCGCCACTCCGCGCCGACCCTCGGGCGGTCCGAGCTGCCCCCGCCGCCTGCGGGCTCGGCCGGTGCACCGCCAGCCCCGCGCCGGGAGATCCCCATCGGCGCCCCGCCGCACGAGCCCTCCAGGCCGGACTTCGACCTCGTCGACGAGGAGATGGCCTTGCCGCGCTCGCTCCGCGGCAAGGTCGTCTTGCGCACGGCCGACCGCCTCGTCATCGAGGTCCTCGTCGATGGAGCGGACCTCGACTGGCATCCGCCGGCCGAGGCGGTCGTCGAGGTCGGGAAGCGCGGCATGGGCTGCGCGATCGATGCCCGCCACACGACCCGTGCCGCCACGATCGGCGCCGGCCGAGTGTTGCGCGTCGCCCTCGCCTACGCTGGCGACGACGCGCCGGACAGGGTCGTGATCGACCTGCCGAGCGGTGTGATCGTGATCGACTTCCCTTGACCCCATGAGCACGGACCTCGACGACCACCTGCCCGCCATCGCCGCCGGCGACCCCCATGCCTTCGGGCGGTGGGTCGCCGGCGTGGAGGCGCGTCTGCGCGCGAGCCTGCGCGGCTACGCTGGGCACGTGGACGTGGAGGCGGTGCTGCAGGAGGCGCTCCTGCGCGTGTGGCAGGTGGCGCCGCGCTTCACGCCCGACGGCCGGCCGGACGGGCTCGCACGCCTGGCGGTGCGCATCGCGAACAACCTCGCCATCGACGAGCTGCGCCGCCGGCGCCTCACGCCGGGCGAGATCCGCGCCATCGAGGCCGCCGCAGCGGACGCGGCCATGCCGAGCGATCCCGATCCGCTGCTGCGACAATGGATCCACCGCTGCCGGGAGAAGCTGCCGGGCAAGCCCGCCGCGGCCCTCGCCCAGCGCATCGAGAGCGACGGCACTGAGCCCGACGAAGTGCTGGCCGAGCGACTCGGCATGCGCCTCAACACGTTCCTGCAGAACATCGTCCGCGCGCGGAAGCTGCTCGGGGACTGCCTCGAGCGCCGCGGTGTGCGCCTGTCGGAGGTGCTGCCATGAGGCGCGACGAACGCGAGCGCGACAACCTGATCGAGCAGGTGGCGAGCGCTTTCCGCGCGCGCGACGCGGACGGCAACGTGCGCGCCCACCCGGCCTGGCACGACCTCGACGAGGCCGGCCGTCGCGAGGCCTTCGAGCGGGCGGCGCGCCTCCGCGTCCTCGAGGCGGCCCTCGACCCGGACGGCATGAGCACCACCGCCCGCGCGATCCTCGCGCGGATCACGGGCCGCTGATCGCCGGGCTCCGCGGGCAAGGCACCCGAGGCTGCGGTGCAGCCCCTCTCGGGAGCCGCGCCGCGCCAGGTGCCTCGAGCCGTGCGTAGGTGGGCGGCGGGCGCCGCCCCGCCGCTACGGGCAGCTCCCGCCGTTCACGCAGACGGTGTCGCCGCCGTACGCGCAGCACGAGCTGCCGGCGCCGCAGGCGGTGCAGGGGCACGTCGTGCAGCTCGGCGAGGTGAAGTAGCCCCGGCAACGCCCGGCCGCGCAGACCTCGTCGTTGGCGCAGGTCCGACCGCAGCGGCCGCAGTTGTTCGGGTCGGTCTGGAGCTGGGCATCCGTGAGGCACGTGCCGCCGCAGTAGGTCTCGCCGAGGGTAGCGCAGGTCGTGTCCTGGCACCTGCCGGCGATGCAGCGCGGGTTCGCCAGGCCCAGGGCGAGGCAGTTCGTCCCGCACGCGCCGCAGTTCGTGATGCTCGTCTGAAGATCGCGGCAGAACCTGCCGCACGTGGTCTGGCCCGGCCGGCACACGCACGACCCGCCGGAGCAGTACTCGGTGTCGTTACACGCGTTGCCGCACGTGCCGCAATCGGTCGGCGAGGTGCTGGTGTCGGCGCACGCACCGCCGAAGCCTCCGCCGCAGGTCGTGCCCGCACAGGAGCAGCTGCCGCTGCTGCACGTCTCGCCCGTCAGGCACTGCGTGGCGCAGTCCCCGCACGCGGCGGGGTCCGTGCTCGTGTCGACGCACGCGCCGCCGCACATCGTGTTGCCGGCGGGGCACGTGCAGGTGCCCGACACGCAGGTGTCACCCGCGGCGCACGCGTTGCCGCACATGCCGCAGTTGTTCGTGTCCGACGACAGGTCGGCGCAACCGCCACCGCAGGCGACCTGACCCGCCGGGCAGACGCACGCGCCCGAGGTGCACGTCGAGCCGGTCGGGCACGTGTTGCCGCACATGCCGCAGTTGTCGTTGTCGCTCGACAGGTCCGCGCACGTGCCCGCCCGGAAGAAGGTCGCGCCGCAGGTGACATCGCCCGTCGGGCAACTGCACGTGCCCGACACGCAGGTGCCACCCGTCGGACAGGCGTTGCCGCAGGCGCCGCAGTTGGCGGTGTCGCTCGACAGGTCCGCGCACAGGCCGGGGTTGCGGAACGTTGCGCCGCAGGTGACGTCGCCCGTCGGGCAGGAGCAGGTGCCGCCCGAGCACGTCGCGCCCATCGGACAGGCGTTGCCGCAAGCGCCGCAGCTCGCGCTGTCGGTCATCGTGTCGGTGCACGTGCCGCCGCAGTTCGTCGGCGTGCCGGCGGGGCAGGCCTGGCATACGCCCGAGACGCACGACGCTCCGGTCGCGCACGCGTTGCCGCAGGCGCCGCAGTTCATGGAGTCGGTCGAGAGGTCCGCACAGCCGCCGCCCGTGGAGGCGCAGTTGACGAGACCGGTCATGCACATGCAGGCGCCGCTCGTGCACGTGGCCGTTGCGGGGCAGGCGGTGCCGCAGGTGCCGCAGTTGCTGTTGTCGGTGGCGAGGTCGACGCACGCGCCGCTGCACACCGATTCGCCCGTGGGGCATGCGCAGCTGCCGGACGTACAGGCCGCACCGATGGCGCAGGCGGTTCCGCACGCGCCGCAGTGCGCGGGATCGGACGACAGGTCCGCGCAGTCGGCGCCGCAGTTCACGAGGCCCGTCCCGCACATGCACGCCCCTCCGGTACAGGTCGCGCTCGAGGGGCAGGCGGTGCCGCAGGAGCCGCAGTTCGCCGCATCGGTCATCGTGTCCACGCAGGCGCCTGCGCAGTTCATCATGCCGGTCGGACACGCCGAGCACATGCCCGCGGTGCAGGTCGCGCCCGAGGCGCACGTGTTGCCGCAGATGCCGCAGCTCGACGTGTCGGTCGTCGTGTCGACGCAGGTCCCGCCGCACAGCGTCTGGCCGCCCGGGCACTGACAGAGGCCGCTGACGCAGGTCGTCCCGGTCGCGCAGGCGTGGCTGCACATGCCGCAGTTCATCGGGTCGCTCGAGACGTCGATGCAGCTCCCGGAGCAGTCGATCTGCCCCGCGACGCATCCGCCGTCGCCGGGAGGAGTCGCATCGGTCGAGCCGTCGGTCGGCGTTCCGGTGTCGCTCGGCGCGCCGTCCATGACGCCACCGTCCATGGTGCCGCCCGAGTCCACGGTGCCGCCCGAGTCCATGATGCCGCCCGAGTCCGTTCCACCGCCGTCGAGGAGGGCGCCGTCCATGCCCCCGCCGTCGGTCGGGGTCGGTGTCGAGCCGCCGCCGCAGCCCACGAGCCCCAGGACGCCGACCACGCAGATCAACTGGAAGAAGGCGCGACTGAGCATACGCATGCCAAGCTCCTCTCTGCACCTCGCGCTCCGTCGCGGATCACCCCGTCACGGATCGCGCGAGGTCGCTCCAAGCGGCCTCAACGAAGGCTGCCGCCCCAATTGCGGACGAAAGTCAAACCTAGAATAGGCACCAACGGTCCCGAAGGTCAATGGCGCTTGACGCGGTCGATTTGGCTCAACGCCCTTCCGCTTCGGCCGCTGCCTCGGGCGTGAGCTCGCCGCGCAGTACCTTCTGCAGAGCCGGGTGATCGATGGCCCGCATGTGAGGTGCATCACGAGCGTGATGCAGGGCGACCAGCTCGCCCACGATGCTCACGGCGATTTCCTCCGGGCTGACGGCGCCGATGTCGAGGCCCACGGGTGCGTAGACCTTCTCGAGGGGCGGGAGACCGTGGCGCGCGTGGATGCGCAGCAGGATGCGGAAGACCTTTCGCTTGCTGCCGATCATGCCGATGTAGCGATGGGGCAGCCGCGAGCAGGCGTCGAGGGCCTCCTCGTCGAGGCGGTGGTCGTGGGTGACGATGAGCACCGAGTCGCCGTCCTCGAGACCGAGGGTGGGCGCGGCTTCCGCGGGCTCGGCCAGGATGCGGGTGCAGCCCGGGAAGCGGGCCTCGGTGTTGAGCTCGTCCCGGTCGTCGATGACCGTCACCGCGAAGCCCAGGGCGCCCGCGAAGGCTGCCGTGGGCTTGGCCACGTGACCCGCACCGAAGAGGAAGAGGCGCCGTACCGACTCGATGGGTTCCACGAAGACCTCCATTCGCCCGCCGCAACACATCCCGAGGTCGCGCCCGAGGTCGCGTACGACGACGCACGGTCGACCGTCGACGATGCACGCGCTGAGCAGCTCGAGCACGTCCCGCTCGAAGGCGCCGCCGCCCACCGTGCCGACGGTGTCACCTCCGGGCAGGAGCAGGAGGCGGGCGCCCGGCTGCTGCGGCGTCGAGCCGCTCGTCCGGATGACCGTCGCGAGGGCGCCGCGCCGTCCGCCCTCGAGCACCTCGATCAACGCCCGCGCAACATCCCGCATTCATGAATGATATCGCCGAGCTTCGAAGTCCGTCAAACGACCCGTCGCCACCCGCGGCCCGTGTCTGCTCAGATCGTCGCGTCGGTCATGGGCGATTGGCAGCACATCCTCGAGCACGGTGACGTGGCCTCCTTCGGCGGGGTGGGCGTCCTCATCGCGGCGCTCCTGATCATCGCGCTCCGGCTGCTCTTGCCCCGCGACGAGCGCAGGCGCATCCGCGTCCCGCTCTACCTCCTGCTCGCCAACGTGGCCCTGGTCGTGTTTCGCGCCCTGGTGCCGTTCCCCGGCGCCTCGCTGCAGCCTCCTCCGATCGATGCCGTCCACGTCGCCGCGGCCTTCTTCCTCCTCGCGTGCATCGGCCGCGCCGGTTTCCTGCTCGCCGTCGACTGGCTGCTCGGTCGCCGCCTGGCGCGTCCGCTGCCGAAGATCTTCCGCGACATCATCCAGGTCTTCGTCTACATCAGCGTCGCCTTCTCGATCTTGCCGATGGTGCACGTGCAGCCCGGCCAGATCCTGACGACGTCCGCCCTGCTCACCGCCGTCATCGGCCTGTCGCTGCAGGAAACCCTCGGGAACCTCTTCGCGGGTCTGGCGATCCAGGCCCAGCACCCCTTCGAGATCGGCGACTGGATCCAGTTCGAGATCGACGAGAAGCTCACCGGCCGCGTCACCGAGATCAACTGGCGGGCGACCAAGGTGATGACCAACGACCAGGTCGAGGTCATCATCCCGAACGGCACGCTCGCCAAGGCGCCGATCCGCAACTACACGCAGCCGACGCGCGTGAGCCGGCGGACGGTCGTGGTGCAGGGTGCCTACGAGGCGCCGCCCCACGAGGTGCACGAGGCGTTGGTCGAGGCGGTGACCGGGTCTCCGGGCGTGCTGACGAGCCCGGCCCCCGAGGTGACCCTCCAGTCCTTCGCCGACAGCGGCGTCGAGTACTGGGTGCGCTTCTTCGTCGAGGACTACGCGCACCGCCACCAGATCGACGGACGCGTGCGCAGCCGCATCTGGTACGCGTTCCAGCGCCACGGCATCTCCATCCCGTTCCCGATCCGCGACGTGCGCTCGCGCGACATGAACATCGAGGAGGCGCGGGACGCGACCGAAATGCTGGCGGAGCGGGAGCGGGCCCTCAGGACCATCGACTTCCTGGCCGGCCTTCCCACCGAGGCCATGGCCCACCTGACGCGCCGCGCCCGCTCGGTGCCCTACGCCGAGGGCGAGAAGATCATTCGGCAAGGCGACGAGGGCGACGAGCTGTTCATCGTGCACCGGGGCGAGGTGAGTGTGGTTCTGGGCACGGACTCGCGGGTGACGGAGGTGGCGCGTCTCGGGCCGGGGAAGTTCTTCGGCGAGATGTCGCTCATCACGGGCGAGCGGCGCACGGCCACCGTGCGCGCCATCGGACCGTGCGAGCTGCTCGTCGTGGGCCACGAGGAGATGCGCGAGCTCTTCGAGATGGTGCCCGACCTGGCCGAGCGGATCAGCGAGGTCATCGCGCGTCGCCAGGCCCAGCTCGACGAGCGCAACAGCCGTCCGGGCGAGGCCAAGGCCAAGGTTCAGGAGCACAGCCACATGCTCCTGAACCGCATCAAGAGCTTCTTCTCGCTCTGAGCGCGAGCCCATGCTCGTCCTGCTCGCGATCAAGAGCGCCTCGCTCGCCCTGGTGGGCTACGAGTCGGTCAAGGCGCGGTTCTCTTTGGGCATGGGTGTGCTGGTCGTCCTCTTGTACCTCTGCGCGGCCCGGTTCTCGAACCTGCTCCACGTCCCTACCGGTCTTCCGCTGCACGGCACGCTGCAGCACACCTGGTGGCTCTATCCGGTCCTCGATTCTGCTGCTGTCCCTCGTCCCCGTGCGCGCTGCCTTTCGCGCGGCCGACCGCTTGCCCGTCGAGGATCCACGCCAGCGTCGCCTCGAGGTTGCCGGCCTCGTCTTCGTCACCAACGCCCTGCTCGACGCCGCCGCCATCGCCATGGCCGTGGTCGCAGCCCTGATCGTTCATTTCCGCACGCGTTGATGCGGTCGCAGGGGGGGCAGGCCAGAGTCTCTGGGAAACTCAGGCGGTTCACATCCCTTCGCGCTCGCTTGACAGGGGCCACTGTGTTGGCCGACGAATGGGGCGTGGGGAGGCGGGGACATGGACGCTCCGTGCGCGTCGGGCTCGCGATGGCGGTGGCGGTCCTGTGCGGAGCGTGTGGCTCCCATGGGAAGGCGGCGCACGCCCGCGCCGCCGGTCGAGCCCGAACCCACGCGCGCCGGCGACCGGTGAACGCGGCGGCGCGCCCGAGCGCCGGCCCCCACCCGCCCCCGATTGTCGTCCCCGATCTCGGGTTCGAGATCGAGCCTCCGTCGACGGCGTGGGAAAAAGCGTCGGCGAAGAACGTCGCGGCCCTTCGGCTCCACCATGCCGGCCGGTTCGCAGAGGCGCGCGCGGGCTTCGAAGCGGCCCTCGCGCTCGATCCGGCCTACGACCTCGCGCGCTTCAACCTCGCCTGTGCGTCGAGCCGGCTCGGCGACGAAGCGGCCGCGGCACGCGAGATCGCGAAGCTCATCGCGAGGGACACGCCGCGCTTCACGCCGAAGCTGCACGCCGACTCCGACCTCGCTTCGCTCCGGGGCTCCCCGGAAGGCGCCGCGCTCGAGGCGAAGCTCGGCGCGATTGAGCACGCCTGGGCGACCGTCGTCGCCGGGGGCCTGCCCGCTTCCTACGTCGCTCCCGAGATTGGTGGCGTGCGCTACGGTGTCTACGTGCCGTCGAAGCGGAGGTTCGTGCCGGCGGCCGCCGAGGCGGGGAGCGCGGACGCCGTGCTCGACCGGGGCCACCACCGCGTGGCGTTCATCGAGTCGGGGGTCGTGGGCGACATCGAAGCGGACGAGACGCTCACGGTGACTGGCGTCGGCGTGACGGCCTTCGGGATCCTCGGTGGCCCCTACCGGCACGCGCACACCGACTGGGCCCGGGACGTGGAGCCGGACATGTTGCAGCGATTGATCGACCCCACGGGGGATTGGGTGCGCTTCCTGCTCGACCACTGGACGGTGATTGCGGGTGCGGGCATCCGGAGGAGCACCGCGTCTTCGCCGGCGCCGCAGCGGCTCGACGAACGGCCGCCGTCGGGCTTCGCGCTCGAGGGCAACGCGCTCCGTGTGCCCGGCGCGGCCGCGCCGATCGCCCTCGGTCCGGGCCATGGCGCCGCGGGGTGGCACTCCTTCGCGCGGAGCCCGGACGGCACGGCGCTCGTCGTCGCCTCCGAGCGGGTCGAGGGTGAGCACTACGTCGCGTTCGAAGAGGTGGCCCACGCCCATCGGACCTTCTTCGATCACGTGGACCTCCGGACGCGCGCCGTGACCCGCCTCGCGGTCGCAAACAGCGGCGGCTTCGTGATCGCCCACGGCGCCGATCTCTATCTGGTGATGGGCACCGAGGCTCGGCGCTATTCCGGGTTCTCACCGGCGCGCTTCGACAAGCTCCCGAGCGGCGTCATGCCTCTACCGGTCTTCTGAGCCGGCGCAGGGCGGCCCCCTTCGTCGTCGGCGGACGGCACGGATTGGCACCAACGTGCCGCGGTGACTCGCCTGACGCCGCCAGAGAGCGTCTCCGCTGCTTGCCCCATTGGCGACGCACAGCCACCACTGCCGCATGCGCATCGTCTCGAACGCACAGCCCGCCCTCGTGTTCGCGTTCGACCCCATCGACTGATCCCGCTCGCCGGACCGACCGCCGCGGGGCCATCGACGGGATTCACCTCCGGCACACGGGCCCGCTTGGTATTGAAGTCCGCGTCTTTGTGCGGTATGCATGATTCGTGGGATCGCTCACGTACAGCATCGAACCGACCTTCTGGCGAAGGGCTGGCATCCGTGACGTGCTCATTGTCGACGACGATCCGGTCTTGGTGCGGACCCTCCGGCGCTGTTTCCTGGAGCCGCCGCTCGACGTTGCGATGGCCTCGAGCGCCGACGCCGCACTCGAGCAGCTCGCGGATCGCACCCTCGACTTGGCCGCCGCCCGGGTGCAACGTCGGGGGGCCCTTCACCGGGCACAAGCGCTGCGTGGACGGGGCCGTCGTATGCGAGCTCCAGCCGGGTGTCGACTACTGCGCGCGAAACGGCACCAACTGGGTGGCGAGCGGCCCCTACTGCAGCGCTCCAGTCGGGGGTTTCTGCGACCTCAACAACCGGTACACCCGCTGCGGCTACGGCGAGGTCTGCAACCAGTATTCCGACCCAGCGGGGACGTACACCGCTTGCACCCTGCTTCCCTGCGCTGGCACCGTGTGTTGGTATCCGGGACAGACGTCGAACGGTTCGTGCCCGTGACGAGGTTCTCGGCGTGCCTGATGCTGCTCCTGGCCCTCGTGGCCGGCTGCAGCGCGTCGCACCAGAGCGACCTGGGTGCCTCCGGCCTGCCGCGCTCCAAGTTGCTCGTGGATCTGACCGCGTCCGAGAGGGTCCAATTCTGTCGCTGGTACGAGCCACTCTTCGACGGTGGCGGCTCGTATCCGTGCCCCGGTGGTTTCAGCTCCATCGTGGCGGGCTTCGACCATTGCGTGAGCGAGCGGTGGCCGCCGAGCTGTCCCGTGACCGTGGCCGAGGCGGAGCGCTGTGACCTGGCCAGCGCCGCGGATGTCTGCGCGACCAGCTTGCCCGAGTGCCCGCCGCACCCCGAGTGCCGTCCACTCCCCTCGGAGGCGGGTGAAGCCCCGACGGACGCGGGAATGTAGCCGCCCGTGTGTTGCCACCGTGTGTTGGTATTCCGGGCCAGACGGCGGACGGTTCTTGCCGTGATCGGAAGGTGAGGGGACACCCATCTCTGGCGCAGGGGCGGGGCGGGGCGGACTACTACTCCAGTGTCATGGAGTGGATGGTGAAGACGTGCGGGTCGGCTATGTCGCTCGGCTGCCCAATCAACTGCGTGCACTGGAGCACGAGCCAGACAGGTCCGGTGCCGGGCGGGATGGAGATGGAGAGCGACGCTCCGAGCGCCTCGACGCTAGAGCTCGTGCCGCCGGCCCGCACGATGTACGCGTAGACGGGCGGGCCTTCCCGAACAGAGAAAGAACCGGCGTCGATCTGCAGCGTCGAGGCGGCGCCCGGATCGCCGAGGGCGATGACCGCGCCGAAGGGCTTGCGGGGGTATGCCCCCTCGTCGGTGTAGGTGAGCCCTCCGGCCCCGAATGCGAAGTCGAGGCCCGTCCATGCGATTGCGCCGTCGGGTGGCGCCGTGGCGAGCGAGAGGTCGGTGATCACGTCGGTGGTCGCGAGCACGCGCGCGTCGGTCGACGTGTAGGGGCGGCCGAGCACGTCGCGGAGACCGGATAGGTCGACCTCGAACACACCGGAGGGATCCACCGCAGGATCAATCGTGATCTCCGGCTGCCATGCGTCGCCGCCCGTGCGGTAGGTGAGCGCCGTGCCATCGCGCGTGATGCGCACGGTGTCGAGGGTCGCGACGTCGAGGGGCTCGTCCACGCTCGCCCGAAGCGAGCCGATCGGAGCGAGGCGTGCGGAAGGATCTTGGAGGTTCGTGGCGAACGCGATCTGCCGAGAGCGCAGCGGTGTGTCGACCTCGCATGCGTCGGCCGTACCCTCGAGCTGCCAGACGACGTCGCCCTGGCCGCTAGGGTCGGGGTGGAACACGTCGGTGAGCTCGAGGTGCGCACAACCACGGGAGGCGTCGAGGACGATGGAGCAGCCCGACGCATGGCACACCTCGGGCGACCTGCCCGACGCGTCGAGGGTGCCCGACGTCTGCACGAGAGCCCCGATGCCCCTCGTCTGCGGGAGAGTGCCGTAGAAGTCCAGCATCCAGAACGGTGCGCCCGGGTGCGCGCCCTCGGGGAGCCACACGTGGAAGGTGAGATCCATCGTCGCGCCGGAGCTCGTGTCGACCGTCGCCTCGAGCACGTGCTCGCCAACCGAGAGCGGGCGCGCGCTCCCGCCGCCATCGCCCGCATCGAGCACGCCGCTTCCGTCGGGCGACGGAGCGGCATCGAGCGTTGTCCCGGCATCGAGCGTTGTCCCGGCATCGGGCGTTGTCCCGGCATCGAGCGTCGTCCCGGCATCGGGTGGCTCCGCGCCACGCGTCCCGTAGCAACCTCCGGCGAGCGCTGCCACGGCGACGAGCGCCAACGCCTCCGCGAAACGCATCGCGGGCCCGTGCGCTGGTCTTCCCTTTCGAGCCCCCGTTCGCTGGTAGCTGGGCGTGAGCATCATCATGCCTCCATTCACCACAAGGTAACGCAAAATATGTACCGAGCACCAACGCCCATGAATCTCGTCGACGGACCGCAACGAACCGAGCAGGATCGGGAGGATTCTGAGCCGCACTGTGCCGTCCCCTCCTGGCGAGCGGGGAGGGCAGGCACGAACCGGGCAGCATTCGCTGCACCCCGGGCAGTTCTCTCCCCTTCCCTCGCACCATCGCGGTATTGAAACTCACGTTTCGTGCCGGCATAGTCCGTTCCGACATGAGCTTGGGGACGCATACCGCACGACCATTGCGTGAGCGAGCGGTGGGCGCGGACCTGTCCCGAGACCGTGGCCGAGGCGGAGCGGTGCGACCTCGCCGTCGCCGCAGACGTCTGCGCGACCAGCTTGCCCCAGTGCCCGCGCGGCTTCATCGACGAGTGCCTTCTACGGCCGGAGGCCGGTGAAGGCTCGGTGGACGACGGAATGTGAGCTTGCACGCGCCGGGAGAGCAGGGAGGGTTCGCCCGGAGGGGCGCCATCGGCGGATGGAGGAACATCCCCGGACGCGGGTTGGCAACCAAGGAACCGGGAAGCCACCCCGGGCCCCGACCGGCCGGCGGTCCGCCCTGTGCTACGATCGAATCAGTGGGATTCCAGCCGGCATTCGCGACCTCGATGCCCGACGATGTGGAGCGTTTTCGTCGGATGAAGCCGGAGGAGCGCCTTTCGCTCTTCCTGGAGCTGTGCGACCTGACCGACTCCATCATCGCCGGCCGTCCCGATGCCGAAGCCCTTCGCGCGCCGACGCCGCGGTCGGCCGAGGCCGAGTCCCTCTGGAGCCGGCTGATGGCCGGCTACCGCCGTGACACGCGTGCTCGATAGCGTTTCCGGCGTCGTGGTTGCCCTGGTCGACGCCCTCGAGGCGAGTGGCGAGACCTACGCGTTCGGGGGCGCCGTCGCGCTGGCGGCGTGGTCGGAGCCGCGCGCGACGGCCGATGTGGACGTGGTCATCTGGGTCGAGCCGCCCGATGTCGGACGCGCGGTCGATCTGATGGAGAAGGCGGGCGTGTCGGTCGAGCGCGAGAGCGCGCTCGCCGAAGCGGCGCAGCGCGGTATGTTCGTCGGTCGGGCGGGGAACGTCCGCGTCGACGTGTTCGTCCCCAGCATTCCGTTCTACGAGGAGGCGATGCGACGTCGCGTGCGCACGCGGGTCGCCGGTCGCGAGACCTGGGTGCACTCGGCCGAGACGTTGGCCGTCTTCAAGATGCTCTTCTTCCGACCCAAGGACATCCTCGACGTCGAGCGGATGCTGCAAGTGCGGGGAGCGGGGTTCGACCGGGGCTTCGTCCGCGGGGCGCTCGTCGAGATGCTCGACACGGACGAGCGCATCGACAAATGGGACGGCTCTGCGCGCGCGTCCGTCCGTGAGGCTCGGCATGCGGCGCTGACCAAGCACTTGACCTTCCGCCGGTCGGATCGCGGCGCCTTCGGGGCGCCCCACCATCGATCGCGTCCATGGAGACGCCGGAATGGAGCGGGGCTCGACGCATGGGCGGGGGCGGCGGTAGGGTGGCCGGCTCGGATGACTACGATGGGCGAGCCGGTCGGGGATCTCGTGGTGCGCGGACGGCGGGTGGTGACGCCCCACGGCGTCCGTGCCGCGTCGGTGCGCGTGCGCGGCGAGCGGATCGGCGGGGTCGACGCCTTCGATGCGCCGGTGCCGGAGGGCGCGCGGGTGATCGACGCGGGCGAGCATGTGCTCTTGCCCGGCCTCGTCGACACCCACGTGCACGTCAACGAGCCCGGGCGCACCGAGTGGGAGGGCTATCGCACGGCGACGCGCGCCGCGGCCGCAGGCGGCATCACGACCGTCGTCGACATGCCCCTCAACTCGATCCCCGCGACCACCTCGCTCCGCGCCCTCGACGTCAAGCGCGAGGCCATGGCCGACCAGTGCTTCGTCGATGTGGCGCTGTGGGGCGGCGTCGTGCCGGGCAACGTGGGCGAGCTCGCGCCCATGTTCGAGGCCGGCGTGGCGGGCTTCAAGTGCTTCCTCGTCCCGTCGGGCGTCGACGAGTTTCCCCACGTGACCGAAGCGGATCTGCGCGAGGCCTTGCCGGTGCTCGCCTCCCTCCGTGCGCCCCTCATCGTGCACGCCGAGGCCCAGGCGCCCATCGACCTGGCGATTGCGCGCATCGCGAACGCCCATGGGGACCCGCGCGCCTACGCGACCTGGCTCGCCTCGCGCCCGCCCGAGAGCGAGCTCGACGCCATCCGCCTGCTCGTCCGCCTCTGCCGCGAGACCGGCGCGCGCATCCACGTGGTGCACCTCGCCTGCGGGGACGCGGTGCCGCTCCTCGCCGAGGCGCGCGCCGAGGGCCTGCCGATGAGCGCCGAGACCTGTCCCCACTACCTTTGTCTCGCAGCCGAGGAGATCGCCGAGGGCGCCACCTCCTTCAAGTGCGCGCCGCCCATCCGCGAGGCGCGCCACCGCGACATGCTCTGGCAGGGACTGCGCGACGGAGTCATCGACATGATCGTGTCGGACCACTCGCCCTGCACGCCTGCGCTCAAGCGCCCGGAGCAAGGCGACTTCGTGGGCGCCTGGGGCGGCATCGCCTCGCTCCAGACTCTCCCTGCCCGTCGTCTGGACCGAGGCCCGCGCCCGCGGCATCGGCATCGAGCACTTCGCGCGATGGATGGCGGCCGCGCCCGCCGCCCTCGCCGGCCTCGACGATCGCAAGGGCGCCATCGCCGAAGGACGCGACGCGGACCTCACGCTCTTCGATCCCGACGCGTCCTTCGTCGCCCGCGGGGCGGCCCTCGCCCACCGCCATCCCGTCACGCCCTACGAAGGCCGCGCCCTGCACGGGCGCGTCGGCGCCACCTGGCTGCGTGGCCGGCCGGTGCTCGCGGACGGACGCCTTTCGGACGACCCACCCTTCGGCCGCATGCTTCGACGGAGCCCACCGCCATGACCTTCGACTTCACCGCGCTGCTCGACCTGGTGGCCGCCCGCACAGGCGGCGCCGTGCTCGCCGCCAACGACGAGTTCTTCGCACCGAAGGAGTGCCTCATCGAGCAGGCCGCGCCCGTCTTCATCCCGGACCGCTACACCGAGCGCGGCAAGTGGATGGACGGGTGGGAGACGCGGCGGCGGCGCGAGCCCGGGTTCGACTGGTGCATCCTCCGGCTCGGGGCGCCCGGCCTCATCCGCGGCTTCGTCGTCGACACGACGCACTTCAAGGGCAACCACCCGGAGGCCTGCTCCATCGAAGCGTGCGCCGTCGAGGGCCAGCCGAGCCCCGAGGTGCTCCTGTCCGACACGACCGAGTGGATCGAGGTCCTTCCGCGGAGGAAGCTCGCGGGCGACTCCGAGAACCGCTTCGCCGTGGAGTCGGCCTACCGCTTCACGCACGTGCGCCTGAACATCTTCCCGGACGGTGGCGTGGCGCGTCTGCGCGTCTACGGCGAGCCGCTGCCGGCCTGGGGGCGCGTCGGCGCCGATGCCGGGCTGGTCGACGTGGCGGCCGCGTTGCACGGGGGGCGGGTCGTCGCCTGCACCGACATGTTCTTCGGTCCGCGCCACAACCTGATCATGCCGGGGGCCGCGCGGAACATGGGGGAGGGCTGGGAGACGCGACGGCGGCGCGGGCCCGGCAACGACGCGTGCATCGTGCGCCTCGCGGCGACGGCGTCGGTGCGGCGCATCGAGGTGGACACCTCGCACTTCAAGGGCAACGCGCCGGCCGCCTGCTCCATCGAGGGCTGCTCGGCGCCCGGGGAAGAGGTGCCGAGCGAGGACGTGGCCTGGGAGACGGTGCTGCCGCGCAATCCGCTCTTGCCCCACACGTTGCATCTGTTCGTCGACGAGATCGTGTCCCACCCGCGGGTCACGCACCTGCGGTTGCAGATCTATCCGGACGGCGGCGTGGCGCGGCTGCGCATCTACAGCGCGATCGACGCGGAGGAGCGGCGCCAGCACGGCGTGCGCTGGCTGGACGCCTTGCCCCCGAGCAGCTGCGGGCCCGCCTGCTCGATTGCTGCGGGTCGAGCCGCTGGGCCCAGCTCATGGTCGAGATGCGCCCCTTCGGTACGCCGCGCGCGCTGATGGACGCGTCGGATTGGGCGTGGAGGGCGCTCGGGCCGGACGACATCCGCGCGGCCTTCGCGGCCCACCCGCGCATCGGCCAGTCCGCCAACAAGGGGGGCGCGGCGGCGAGCTGGTCGGAGGACGAGCAGTCGGGCGTGCAGCGCACGGGCGCCGACGTGATCCGCGCCCTCGCCGAGATGAACGTCGAGTACGAGAAGCGCTTCGGCTACATCTTCATCATCTGTGCGACGGGCAAGAGCGGCGAGGAGATCCTCGAGGCGTTGCGCGCGCGGATCTCGAACGAGCCGGCGGCGGAGCTTCGCGTCGCGGCGGCCGAGCAAGCCGAGATCAACCACATCCGCCTCGAGAAGCTGATCGCATCATGAGCGCCATCACCACCCACGTCCTCGACACGTCTCGCGGCCGTCCCGCGCGCGGCGTCCCCGTGCACCTCGAGCGCCGCGACGGCGACGCCTTCGTCACCGTGTCGCGCGCCCGCACGAACGACGACGGCCGCGTGCCGGGCCTCGTCCCGGCGGACGTCACGATCGGCGCCGGCGTCTACCGCATCACCTTCGACACCGGCGCCTGGTTCGAAGCCGAGGGGCTGACCGGCTTCTACCCGGAGGTCGCGGTCGTCTTCACGATCCGCGACGCGGCCATGCACCACCACGTGCCGCTGCTCATCAGCCCCTTCGGCTACAGCACCTACCGCGGCAGCTGACGGAGTCCGCTGCGCGCTGGCCTTCGCCGAGACCGGGCCGTGACCGTTGGGGCGATGCCGTTCACCGTCGAGCCGGTCGAGTGGCCGATGCGGGAGGGTCTCCGCTCGAAGACCGACGGGAAACGTCGTTTGTTCCGAGAGGCGACCCCGGCGGGGAAGGGAGGGCTGCCGTCACCCGAACCGGACTCCTGGCGACGGGAGGTTCCTGGGCGAAGGAGCGGGATCAAAGGGCTCTCGGCAGGAGGGGAGAGGCTGCGCAGGATCGGTACGGTCCCTGGTGCTCGGCCCTTCGGTGCGTTGGTCGCCGAGCCGAATCCGCGCAAGGTGCGTCGATTTCGGACCGGTGTCGCATTGCCTGTGCCTGGATTGTCTGCTTCTGTACTACGGCTCGGCGCTCGTGGCCGGGCACGCTTCTGCCCGGAGACCCATCCCATGTCGTCCATGGCTTCCCATTCCGCAAAGTTCTTCGTCCTGGCTTCCCTCGTCGCGCTCGCCGCCTGCAGTGCCGCCGGGCGTCGTGGCGGCACCGGCTACTTCGCCGACGGTGGCTATGGCACCGGTGGCGGTGGTGGCGGCGGCGGCGGTGGCGGCGGTGGCGGCGGTGGCGGCGGCGGCCCCGTGACCGGGGACTGCCCGAACACCGCGGAGAACACGCCGGCCGCCTGCAGCGACGGCATCGACAACGACTGCGACGGCCTCGTCGACTGCGTCGATCCCGACTGCTCCGGCGTCGGCGACTGTCCGATCTGCGGCATGGTCGCCCATCCGGAGAGCACGCCCCTCGCCTTGCCCGACGGCGTGGGCGGCGATGCCTGCTCGACCGACGCGGACTGTCCCACGGGCCAGCACTGCTTCGACATCCCCGACGGATCCAACCCGAAGGAGTGCCGCCAGTCCTACACGTCCACGCTGCACTTCACGGGCTTTGGAGGGACGACCTTCAGCGACCCGAGCAACATCCAGTCCGTGTGCGTCGTCATGGAGCACTCCTGGCTCCGCGACCTCGAGATCGATCTCAAGTCGCCCGACGGCAAGGTCGTCCAGCTCCAGCAGTTCCTGGGCCAGACCGGCAGCGAGATCTATCTCGGCCAGGCCAACGACTGCGACAGCGATTCGAGCCCGGTGCCCGGCATGGGCGCGATGTACTGCTGGAAGCCCAGCGCGAGCAACCCCTCGATGCTCGACTACGCCAACATGGGCGGCTCGATGACCAGCGTGATGAACTGCAACGGCTACAACTCGGACGAGCTGCCCTCGGGCGACTACTCCGCCGCGGGGAGCTGGTCCGGCCTGAGCGGCGCGCCGCTCAACGGCGACTGGACGCTCTCGGTCACCGATCTCTGGCCGATCGACAACGGCTACATCTTCCAGTGGTCCATCGCCTTCGACCCGAGCCTCGTGGAGAACTGCTCCACGCCGATCCTGCAGTAGGGCGAGGGCGCTCCGCGGACGCGGGCGGGCTCACGGCCCCCAAAATGAAACAGCCGGAGGCGAAAGCCCCCGGCTGCGTCACGGATCGGGGCGGAAGCGTTTGGCTCCCGCCGTGTCGGCTACCAGCGGCCCCCGCCGCCGCCGCCGCCACGCGCCGGTCGGTCGTTGGCCTCGTTCACCCGGATGGTGCGTCCATCGAGGACGGTGCCATCCAGCTGCTCGATGGCAGTGCGGGCGTCGTCGGCGCTGTCGAAGGTCACGAAGCCGAAGCCACGGGAACGTCCGGTGTCACGGTCGGTGATGACCTTGGCCTCGCGGACGGGACCGATGGCGGCGAAGGCCTGATTCAGCTGCGAGTCTTCCGTATTCCAGCTCAGACCACCCACGAAAACTTTGCTCGTCATATTCTCGATTCCTTGCTTCGGCAGCCCCATTCGAGCTGCCGGTCGGACCTGATTGACACACCTGGAGCAGAAGTCCAGGCGGCGGGCCCGTGTTCCTTCGGGCCGGAGGTGCTATGTTGGGCGGGTAGAGTCGCGGATCTGCTGCCACGCGGCTTCGGTGTTCCCGGCAGCAGACGTCGAGGCTCATGTGTTCAATCAAGATGTCGCCCGCAGTCGATGGGCCCGCACCGACCGCTTCGCCTTGTCGGCCGAGGGAGAGGGGGCCGAGGTCGCATATCGCCAGGCGATCGTGGCCTCGCGCGAGGAGGCGGGCCGGTCGTCCTACGACGCCGCCCGGGCCGAGTGGGCCCGCACCCTTTCTCTCCAGCCGGACGACGGCGTGTACCTGGGAGAGCTGCGGGGCGGACCGAGCAAGCTGAGCGAGGTGATCGAGGCCCTCGATACCTGCGGCAAGACGAAGAAGGAGGCGCTCGAAGCCTTCGGGCGCCTGGTCGACGGGGGGCTGGTGCTGGTGCAGTCGCAGGGACGTGAGGAGCCGCCGAGCAGCGGGTGGGAGCCGTTCCGCTGACCGCTGCTGGGCTCACGCCGTCGCGGGGCCGTCAGAAGAGGGGCGGCAGGGCCGACAGGGCCGTGGCGTTGCCGCCAGCCGGATAGGCGTAGGAGGAGTAGGTGTCCTCGCCCCAGACCATGATGCCGAAGGGCCCGGTCGAGTCGGCCACGTGGCGTCCGTTGTCACAGCCGGGGGCGCCGGGCATGAACGCGCGCACCAGGTCCACGGTCGTCACCTCGTAGCGTCCGTCGCTGCCGACCGGTTGCCAGCCGCCCACGTCGCCCAGGCAGTCGATGTGCACGGCGTGGAAGGCGCCGCTCGTGTCGGCGACGCGAACGAGGGCGAAGCTGGTGGTCGCGTAGGTCGGGTCCGTGAAGAAGACGTAGTGGGAGAGGAACTGCACGGGGGGCGGGACGACGACCATCTCCTCGTCGCCGAGCACGGGACCGTAGCGGGCGACGTCCGTGACCGCGCCGGGCCGGCTGCCGCCGGGGACGTTGCCGGTCGTCATGAGCTGCGCCATCGCGAAGGGATGCATGGCGTCCTGGCTGGTCACGCGGAAGGCGACGTCGGTCTCGAAGTCGGCCACCTCGCCCTGAGCGAGCATGGCGGGCGCGCCAGGCACGGGCGGATCGTACGAGAGCGTGGTGCCGTCGAAGGCGCCGACGAGGCGATAGGGAATGTTCTCCGGCACGAGGTCTGCGCGGCGCGTGTCGAAGGGCGACGCGACGTACTCGTGACCGAGGGCAGCGGCGGGGATCATCTGCTGATGGGTCGACTCGCCGCCGGGCTCGGACATCGGTTGCAGGCGCAGGAAGCGGTTGCCGGCGAAGACGGCCACGTCGGCGCTGGACGTGACCAAGGTGCCGCTCGGATCGAGCGCGCCGGCCGGCAGCTCCCACTGGGCGTACTGGCCGGCGGATAGTGTGATGGAAGTCACCATTCCAGCCGGCGCCGCCGGGACGGTGCCACCGGCGGGCAGGTCGATCACCGGACGCACGTGGACGGTGGTCCCGTCGGTCAGCCCCAGGATCGAGAGCCACATGGGGCCGGGCGGATCGTAGGTGCCGGGCGGCGCGTCGATGACGACGTAGCTCTTGCCCCAGGCGCTCGAAGGCAGGAGCAGCTCGGCGCTCGGGAAGTGGGACGGCGCCCCGCCGAAGGGCAGGATGTCGTAGGCGCTCACGGGCGTGTCCGACGCGATGCGGAACGCGTCGCCCATGCCCGAGCCCGTGACGACAGTGCTCGCGTCGACGGCCGGGGTGACCGGACAGGCCAGGGACTCGCCCGTCTCGCTCAACACCGAGGCGGGATCGCTCGAGAGGAAGAGCACCGCGAACGCCGTTCGCGGGGATGCCGGTCGCGGGGACGGGCGGCCAGGCGCTCGCCGGCATGCCGGGCATCGGGATGCGAGCGAAGGACGTCACGTCGAGGGTCGCGCCCGCGCGTGTGACGGTGACGTGCGCGGGGCGCGGCCAGGCGTTCGTGACGAAGGCTGCCAGGCAGGGCGGCAGCACCGGAGGGTAGTTGGGAGCCGAGACGAGGGCGAAGTCGCAGCCGATGTTGCCGTGGCTCGCCGCGGCGGCGGTGCAGGCATCGACGCAACGGCCGTCCTGGCAGCCCTGGTCGGAGGGGCAGTCGTAGAGGGCGGCGCCGCTCGAGTCGAGCACCGAGCGGAGGTCGCCGCTGCAGCCGGCGCCGATGGGCGGACCGCTGTCGGGCCGCGGTCCCGCGTCAGGCGGCGAGGACGCGTCGAGCGCGCCGGCGTCCATCCCCGGGCTACAGTGCCCGTCGACGCACGCGCTTCCACCAGCACAGTCGCTGGATGTGGCGCACGCCCCTCCGCCCGCGTCGGCGCCGCCGTTGCCACCGCCGCAGGAAGCGAGCAGGAGGAGCGACGAGACCGCGAGCGCACGCTTCACCAAGCCACGGTAGCATGGCGCCCCCGCTTTTCGCATCGGGCCGCCGGAGGGCGCGCCCAAGCATCCGGTGTCGTGAGGGAGAGGGGGCGGGCCGGCGCGCCCATGCGCTCCGTGGCCTGCTCGGTGCGACCATGGCGAAGACGCGTACCCGCGCAGCAAATCCCGCCCCGAAGGAGGCTGTATACTCTCTGGGTCCCGGAGAGGGGTGCGCGAACGAGGCGGGAGTCGACGATGCGTTGGAGCGACTGCGGATTGCATGCGGGTAGGGCGGCTCGGTGGGGGTTGATCGTCGGCTCCGTCATCGGCGTCGGGTGCGGTACGGCACCCACCCACGAGAGCTGCAACGTCTGCCCGTCCGCGGGCGAAACCACGTGCTCGGCCGGGCAGGCTCGGACCTGCATGCCCGACTCCCATGGGTGCCTGACGTGGGGCGCTCCCGTGGCGTGCCCGGGCGCGTCCTGTCAGGACGGCGCTTCGTGTGCGGGCTGCAGCAACACCTGCGCGGCCGCCGGACAGAGTGCGTGCACCGGCGGTCTGATCCGAACCTGCACCGCCGACGCGCACGGGTGCTTGGCGTGGAGCGCGGGGACGAGCTGTGCGAGCGGGGTCTGTGCCGATGCATCGTCGTGCGGTGGCCACAGCCCCTGTGCCCTGCCGTGGGGCGGCACGCTCGACGACGGCGCGAGCACGACGGCCTATGCATCTTCGAGCGTGGCGTGCGGAGACACCTGCGACGCGGAGGTGCGGGTCTGCCATGACGGCACGCTGTCGGGCAGCGACTCGGCCGAGAGCTGCTCGGCCGGAGCGTGTTCGTGCGCCCTGCCGTGGGGCGGCACGCTCGACGACGGCGCGAGCACGACGGCCTATGCATCTTCGAGCGTGGCGTGCGGAGGCACCTGCGCCTCCGAGGAGCGGGTCTGCACGCACGGCACGCTGTCGGGCAGCGACGCGAGCCAGACCTGCTCGGTCGCGGCGTGTCCCTGCGCCCTGCCGTGGGGCGGCACCCTCGACAGCGGTGCGAGCGCGCCGGCATACGAGGTTGCCACGGTGCCGAACGGGCAGAGCTGCGACAGCGTCTCGGAGGCCCGCACGTGCAGCGATGGCACCTTGAGCGGGTCGTACCCGCTCGGCAGCTGCATGGCCCATCCCACGACCCAGCCACCGGGCGCTCCCACCGAGGTCGTCGATCCCGGCACGGGCGCAAACCCCCTGACCGACTTCCTCATACAGGACGTCTGCGTCGACGACGCCGACCGGCCCATCTCGGGCGACCCCGCGACCTGCCCCCAACATCGGGACCTGAAGTTCGGGGAGATGTCGCCCTACATCAAGACGACCGGCTGGCCCGGCGGCGCCCTCAACGCCCCCGCCCAGGACTCGGGCGGCTCGCTCTTGGTGATGAACAGCCGGTTCTGGTCGGGAGCCAACGGTCAGGCCCTCGGCGACTACTACGGCGAGTTTCAGGCGAGCGGGTTCGACCTGTACGAAGCGAACGGCCTCTATTCGTCGATCCTCGGCACGCAGGATCAGTCGGGTGGATACCAGCTCTTCACGTACGCCGGATGTCCGGAAGACACCTGGGTCTCGTTCCCCATGGACATGGACCTCGGCAACACCGACTGGCACACCATCTCGGGCGGGTGCCAGAACTACACGGAGTACCGGCACATCGGTCCCTACGCCTACTCGACCGGCACGACGCTCGACACGATTGTCTCGTATCACTACGCGGGAAGCCCCGGCAGCCTCGGCAACATGGAGGCGTTCTACTACACCCGCGAATACGGCATGACGATGTGGCAGTCGTGGGTGACCGATCCCAGCGCGGAAGGCACCGACAGCTGCCCGGGGCCGACCCACCAGACGTTCCCCGACGGCAGGACGCGCTACCGCTGGGCGTGCGGGGATACCTCGGCCGCGATCGAGCTGCTCGATACGCCGATCAACCCGCTCGCCAATCCCATGGGCCGAGACCTGGTCTTCTCGAAGAACCTCCTCGTGCACGGCGATTTTCCGGCAAATGACAGCCCGATCAGCGGCTGGAGCGAGTGGTCCAACACGGATTGGGGGGAGGGCGTCGGCAGGCAGATCGACATGAACAACGGCTACATGAAGCTCGCCTGCTGGCACGCGGGGTCGGATTGCGCCGGGGCGAGCGTGTACCAGGACGTGGACACGAGCTCGCTCACCGGCAACGTCACGCTGCGCTACGGCGCGATCCTGAAGATGACCGACGCCTCACAAACTGGAGACGCGGCCGTCCAGCTCTTCATGTACGCCCCGGGCGGCGCGGTCGTGGCGAGCCCCTCGTTCTCGGCCCATGCGGACGGCCTCTTCTGGCGGCATTTCGACGGCACGTTCAATTGGGACTTCTCCGCGACGCCGATCTCGAGCATGCGTTTTCAGGTCTACATCGAGAATCCGAGCGTCGAGTACGACATCGACGACGCATACCTGACGCCCTCGAGGTAGGGCGATCTCGGAGGCGCTAGACGCGGCGGCGGACACGACCGACCGCGATCACCGCGTCGCAGGGAAGAGTCGCCGCGCCCGACGGCGCGCCAGGGGTTGCGGTGCCTCGGGCCCTCGACCATGCTGGCCTCGCGGTGCGCTCGTCGGTCCCCCGGTTCCTCGTCCTCGTCGCGTTCGCGGTGCTCGCCCTCGCGGGCGTCGCCTCGGCGCATCCTCGCCACGATGCGCGCCAATCCCACGAGTCCACGCATCACCATCGCCGGCGTCACCACGTCTACTGGCGCACGCTCGCGCGCAGCGTGCCCCCGAGCAGCACCTCCCCATCGGTCTCCGTCGGGAGGGCCAACCGGGGGCACCTGGGCGGTGGCGAGCAGCTCGCCGCGTCGGACATGCTGCACTTCAAGCGCGGCACGGGGTCGGACCAACGGTGGGGCACTGACGAGCTGTGCAATCTGCTGCGGAACGCGGCGGAGCACGTGGCGGCGGTGCTGCCGGGAGCCTCGTTGGCAGTCGGGGACATGTCGCGGCACCAGGGCGGATGGTTTCGACCGCACCTCTCGCATCGGAGCGGCCGCGATGTGGACGTGGGGTTCTATGCGGTCGACGACGCCGGCCATCCGGTCATGCTCGAGCACTTCGTGCGCTACGATGCCCACGGCGTCTCGATCGGCGGCGACCACTACCACTTCGACGCTGCGCGCAACTGGGCGCTGATCGCGAGCCTGCTCGACGATCCGATCGCTCCCGTGCAGTACATCTTCGTGTGCCATCGCGTCCGACGATGGATCCTCGACGAGGGTGAGCACCGCCACGCGCCGCGCGCCCTGCTCGAGCGGGTCGCCACCGTGCTCTACCAGCCTCGCCGAGGCGGCGCCCACCGCGCCCACTTCCACGTGCGCATCTACTGCGATCCGTCGGACCGGCCCGCGTGTACCGACGTCGCGCCCTTCTGGGGCTTCTACCCCTACGCCCACTACCCAGAGCACGTCTCCCTCGCGCCGGTGCCTACCTGGGCGCGCTCCGCTCTCGCAGAGCTCGCGCACCGCTGAAAGGGGACGGTTCGAACTTATCGAACTTTCTCGGGCGCCGAGAGGGGGCGGTTCGAACTTATCGAACTTTCTGGTTGTCGCCGCTGCTCGCGCGAATGGGCCGAGAGGGGACGGTTCGAACCTATCGAGGCCGAGAGGGGGCGGTTCGAACCCATCGAACCCTCTTGTGGTTGCCGTTTCCTACACGCAAGAGCTGGCCCAAGCGTTCAGCTTCGAGCCTGTCGTGGGCCGTTGCCGTCCTGCGGAGCTTTCGCACTGCCGCTTCGGACACGCCGAGGAGCAATCCCGTCTCTCGGTTGCTGCGACCGAGTTGTCCGGCAATCACCGCCACGAGGCGACGTGCCGACGTGACATCGCATCGGCGGCAGGGGCCGCTGATCTCCAGCGGTGTCAGCCCTCTGTGGAAGGCCACCAGACTTATCACCGGCTCGAGCGAGCCCTCCCAACGCGCAGCCGGCGCGGCCGGCGCATAGTCCAACCCGTCGGGCCCGGTTCCAGGATGCTGGATGGCGACCGCGGCACCCAACGCTCTTCGAAGCTCTCGACTCGCACGCCGAAGATCACCCGAGAGCATTGGGTCGCGCGGCTCGGCCTGCCTGCTCGCGACATAGGCAGCAAAGTCCTGTCGTCCGGCGCGACTCACACCGAACCCCGTGAGCTCGAGGCCGAGCTCTACCGAAAGAAAATCCGGGGCAGCCACTTCACCCAAGTAAGCCCGGTGGCTCGTCCAACTGCTGGCGGTCGCGTCTCTCACGACCCCGGCGCGCGCTGGGTTGTTGTGATGGTAGGCGATCAGGCGAGCCGCCCAGAGTGGGTCCACGACAAGAGTCTTCGGTCGATCGGCAAAAACCGGTCCCAAGCATCCCTGCCGCCGATTCAGCCAGCCCGCGAAGGGGGCATGGACGCTCTTGATGAGGAGCTCGAAGGGCTCGAGGCCAGCCACGAGTGCGTGATGAACGTGGGTGCTCATGAGCGCATAGGAGAGGAGCTTCCAATCCGACCTCTCCAGGTGCGCGCCGAGGCGACGCAGGTACTCGTCTCGCTCCGTGTGGCAGGACAGACGGGGACGCCCGTCGACGAAGCGACTGATGAGGTGGACGAGATCGCCCGGGCGGATGAGTCGTCGAAAGCGTGGCACGGGACGGACTCATCGGCGCGTGTCTCGACGAGTGTCGTGCCGTCCGACCTGCTGGGCAATCCAAGGGGGTGTGGCATTCCGGATAGGGTCGTCGCCACCTCGTTTTTGGAAGAGCGGGGCCGACATCGCCCCGGGTCGCTTGAACGAGGTTCGAAAGGTTCGAACCGTCCCCAAGCTATCAAGCTATCGTCGAGGTTCGAAGAGTTCGAACCGTCCCCAAGCTATCCAAGCTATCCAAGCTATCAGGTTCGAAGAGTTCGAACCGTCCCCAAGCTATCTCGGCGCCCACTTCCACGTGCGCATCTACTGCGATCCGTCGGACCGGCCCGCGTGTACCGACGTCGCGCCCTTCTGGGGCTTCTACCCCTACGCCCACTACCCAGAGCACGTCTCCCTCGCGCCGGTGCCTACCTGGGCGCGCTCCGCTCTCGCAGAGCTCGCGCACCGCTGACCCCGCGTCCAGCGCGGATCGAGGTGAGCGGCGAGGTCAGCTCGCGCGGCGGCCGGCGAGGATCTTGACGAAGGAGCGGGTCGCGATTTCGTCGCGGGTGAGGCTCGTGAGGCGGACGACTTCGTCTTCGGTGGTCGCGCCGGAGTTGAGGGCACGCAGGAAGAAGTTGAGGAGGCCCTGGCCCGTGGCCGCGTCGTCGAAGACGTCGCCAACGAGTGTCGCCTGCGCCGCCTTGTCGACGAAGTTGCGGAGGCGCTCGGCTGCCGCGTCGAGGCCGTCGAGGAAGAAGGCGTAGACGGCGGCGTAGCGCGTCGGGAGCTGGGCCGGGTGCAGGTCCCAGCCCTGGTAGAAGCCGTTCACGAGCGAGTGCTGTACGTCGTTGTAGTGCAGGCGCCAGGACTGGCGTACGACCTCGGCGTTCTCGGCGACTTCGCGCGCGCTGAGGGTGTGGCCTTCGGAGGCGCGGTGCGGGCCGACGGGCATGACGTTCGTCGCGCCGTCCGACAGGAACACGCCCGTCCCTGCGAGGGCGACCTTCATCACGTGCTTGGCGAAGTCGCAGGCCGGGTGGCCCATGTGCTGGTGGGCTGCGGTGATGCTGCACGAGGCGGTGTAGTCGTAGGTCCCGAAGTGGGCGCCCGTGCAGCGGCCGCCCGCCGCCGCGACGAATTCGGGCAAGGGGCAGCGGCCGTCGGGACCGAGGATCGACTGGGTCGTCTCGACCATCAGCTCGATCTTCACGCTGCCGGGCGCGAGGCCCACGCGCGTTTCGATCTCGGCGAGCATGGCCGTCGCCGCGGCGACCTCTTCGGCCATCGTGACTTTGGGCAGCGTCACGACGAAGGGCGTCGGCACCTCACCGCCGCGCGCCAGCGTCGTCAGGAAGAGATCGAGCGTGCGCATGGAGCGGCCGCGGAGCTCGGGCGTCATGGGCTTGATGCGGATGCCCAGGAACGGCGGCAGGCCGCCCTCCCTCATGCCGAGCGTGACCTCCTTGGCGGTGCGCCCGGCCTCGGCGTCCTCCTCCGCGTCGGGTCGGTTGCCGTAACCGTCCTCGAAGTCGATGCGGAAGTCCTCGACCGGCTCGCGCACGAGCTTGTCGCGCACGCGGCGGTAGATCGCGTCGGCGAGCCAGGCGGGCCGGTGCAGGCGCCGCGCCGTCTCCGGATCAGCCGCTGCCGCCTCGGCTGCCACGCGTCCCGCGTCGAGGCTCGCCGGCAACGTCTCCGCACCCGGCAGCCCGACCGCCCGCGCGAAGCTCACCGCGTCCGGCGCGTAGGCATCGAGCGCCCGCAGCCCGAGCTCGCCGAGCTTCTTCGCGCTCTGCGCGCGGAAGAGCTGCGCCCCGCCGTAGACGGTGTGCACGGGCTGGCGTGCGCCGCCTTCGCCCGGATAACGCTCGGCGAACCGCCGGTCCGCCGCCTCGAGCTGTGCCAACGCTTCCTTCGCCGAGGTCATGGTCATCCCTTCTTCGCGATGCGCGCCCAGGTGTCGCGCAGGGTGATGGTGCGGTTCAGGACCAGGCGCCCGCCGGCGCTGTCCGGGTCCACGCAGAAGTAGCCGAGTCGCTCGAGCTGGAAACGGCTGCCCGCCTTCGCATCGACGAGGCTCGGCTCGAGCTTGCAACCCTCGAGCACCTCGAGGGACGCCGGGTTGAGCTGGGTCAGGAAGTCCACGTCCGGATCGGCGCCCGGGTTCTCCACGGTGAACAGCCGGTCGTACAGGCGCACCTCCGCAGGGGCCGCGTGCTCGGCCGACACCCAGTGCAGCGTGCCGCGCACCTTGCGCCCGTCCGGCGCCTGGCCGCCGAGGGACTCCGGGTCCCACGTGCAGTGGAGGCGCACCACGTCGCCCGCGTCGTCCCTGTCGACGCCCGTGCAGCGCACGAGGCACGCGCCGCGCAGCCGCACCTCGGCGCCGGGCGCGAGGCGGTGCCACTTCTTGGGTGCCTCCTCCATGAAGTCGTCGCGCTCGACGAAGAGCCGCCCCCCGAAAGGCACCCGGCGCGTGCCACGCTCGGGGTACTCCGGGTGGTTCATCAGCTCCACCTCTTCCACTCGCCCCGCGTCCCAGTTGTCGATGACGAGCTCGAGCGGCCGGATCACGCCCATGACGCGCGAAGAGGTGCGGTTCAGGTCCTCGCGCAACGCGTGCTCGAGCAGGCTCACGTCCACCACGTTGTCGCGCTTCGCGACGCCGACGCGCTTGCAGAAGTTGCGGATCGCCTCGGGCGTGTAGCCCGCGCGCCGCATCCCCGCGACCGTCGGCATGCGCGGATCGTCCCAGCCGCTGACGTGCCCGCTGCGCACCAGCGTCTGCAGCTTGCGCTTGCTCATGACCGTGTAGGTGAGGTTCAGCCGCGCGAACTCGATCTGCCGCGGCCGCGGCTCGGGCGCTCCGACCGCCTCGAGGAACCACTGGTAGAGGCCGCGGTGGTTCTGGAACTCGAGCGTGCAGATCGAGTGGGTGATGCCCTCGATGGCGTCCGACTGCCCGTGGGCCCAGTCGTACATGGGGTAGATGGACCACTTCGTGCCGGTCCGGTGATGGGGCACCTTGCGGATCCGGTACATGAGCGGGTCGCGGAGCTTCAGGTCCTTCGACTGCATGTCGATCTTGGCCCGGAGCACGGCCTCACCCTCTTCCATCTCGCCGGCGCGCATCTTCTCGAGCAGGGCGAGGTTCTCCTCCACCGGCCGCTCGCGGTAGGGGCTCTCCACGCCCGGCTTGTAGAAGTCGCCGCGGCCTGCGCGGATCGCCTCGGTGCTCTGGGTGTCGACGTAGGCCTTGCCCTCCTTCACGAGCGCGACGGCCCACGCGTAGAGCTGGTCGAAGTAGTCCGAAGCGAAGTGCAGATGCTCGCCCCAGTCGAAGCCGAGCCAACGGATGTCGTTCTGTATGGACTCGACGAACTCCACGTCCTCGGCCTCGGGGTTCGTGTCGTCGAAGCGCAGGTGACAGCGGCTGCCCGCCGTCTTCTGGCCGAGCGTGAAGTTGAGCGCGATCGACTTGGCGTGCCCGATGTGCAGGTAGCCGTTCGGCTCCGGCGGGAAACGCGTCACGATGCGCTCGATGGTGCCGGCTGCGAGCTCGGCGTCGACGAGCTCGTCGATGAAGTTGCCCGGCCCTTCCGGTGCCGCGTCTTCGGGGGGGGTGTCCTTCGTCACGGCGCGCACGCTAGCACGAGTTCCGCCTCGCGGCGCCCGCCCCGTTCGTGGTCATGGCGCGGTCGGGCTCAACCGCGCCTCTCCGCAATCGCCACACGCAGGTGCTTGATGACGCGCGTCCGGCGAGCGACGTCGGGGGCGAGCGTCGCCCCGATGACGGCCACGTCCCGATCCCGGGTGACGCGGAAGCCGTGCCTGCCGAGGAGGGCGTCCATCGCCTCCGCCGTGAACGCGCTTCGGAGCGGCTCGCCGACGCGACGAACGAACAGGCCGACCAGGTGCAGCACCCACGCGGGCGAGTGATACACGACGACCAATCGGCTCCCGGGCGCGGAGCGCCGTGCGACGACGGCGAGGGTCGCCTCGATGTCGGTGAGCGCGAGGTACATGACGACCCCTTCCCAGATCCAGGTCGTCGGGCGTGTCGGGTCGTGGCCCGCGGCAGCGAGCGCTTCGTCGAGGCTGTCCTCGGCGAAGTCGACCGGCACGAAGCGGACCTCCCGCGCGAGCTGGGTGAGGGCTGCGGCGCGCGGGCGTTTCTGCCGTTGCGAATCCGGATGATCGACTTCGAACACCGTGACGTCGCGCAGCTCGGCCATGCGCCATGCACGTCCGTCGAGCCCCGCGCCGAGGATCACCAGCTGTGAAGAAGCGGCGGCTCGCACCGCATCGTCGACGGCCACCGTCCGAGCGACCATGGTTTTCGACAGGCCGTCGAGGTGTGCGTAGCCGATGCGCGAAAGGAGCCCCTTCGGACGGCCCGCGCGAAACCGCTCGAGGCGCCCTCGTGCCTCGTCCGGCAGCAGGGCGACAGCGGTCTCGTCGCTGAACCGCGCCTCCGACGTCGTCCCCTGCGCGATCGCGCGCCCCATGCAGACCATCACCGCCGTCTGGCTCTCGATCCCGGGCTTCATGCGACGGTCCTAGCCGCTCGCCTGCCGCGGCACAAGCGACGCCGAGAGCTCGCCGCGTCTCGGGCGCAGGACACGTGCCCGACACGGACGGCGTCAGGCGTCAGGCGGGCATGGAGTGCGGCTCGGCGGCGCGCACGATGCGGCCGCTCGAGGCGGCGACGCCCGGGTCCGGAATGGCCGGCAGGTCGCGGAAGTCGCCCCGAAGCACCTTGAGCGCGTAGCGCTCGTTCTCGAATCTCCTCGCGTGTGCGTACGCCGAAGCGGCGCATGACACGGACAGGGGGCGGGGCCCAGCCGAAGAGCGCGCGCGTCGCGAGGAAGGTGGCCGCCACGGCGGGAACGATGAGGAAGCGCCGGTGGACCAACGTGCCGAGAGTGAGACCCGCCAGGGTCGCCACCGCGCCGCCGAACATCAGACGCTGATCCACGTCCTTCTCGTGGTCCAGCTCTTCGAGCCGCCCATCGATGGCTGCCGCCCCCTTCGCTGCATGCTCGGCGACTCGGTCCTCGGTCTGCTGGCGAATCCTGTCGTGGATGTTCATGGGGTCCCCCCGGTAAGCAGCGTCGTCCTCCGTGTCAATGCCCGCGCGCCACGGGAGCCCTGGCCAGGGATCGAGCGCTCGATGGTGCCGGCCGCGAGCACGGAGTCAGCGGTAGCCGCGCGCGAGGAGGAACTTGGCGCCCGCGGCAAAGGCGTCGGGACCCGGGACGGAGAACCCGAAGGCATCGGCGAGCCGATTCACCGTGCCGAAGGCGAAGCTCACGGCGAGGGCGTCCACGATGTGCGCGCGCGAAGCTCCGGCCGAAAGCACCGCTCGCATGTCCTCGGCGTCCACCGTCCGCTCGCGGGTCAGCTTGCGCAACATGCGCAGTGTTGCTCGCAGCGGCTCGTCGATGCGAGCGCCTTCGAGAATCCGAGAGCGCTGCAGCGACCCTCGCGGGGTCGCGATATGCAGCCCCCGCCACGGCGGGTGCGCCTTCGTGCACCACTCGCACTCGTTCGCCTGCGCGATGACGGCGGCCATCAGCTCGCGGTCGCCCACCGACCAAACGGAGGGTCCGCGCATGGCCTCTTGGGTGACCTTCTGCATGGGCCCGCCGTAGAAATCGGCGCGGTAGCGTGAGAGCTTGATGATGTCCAGGACCGGTTGGCGCGACAGAGCGCGGATCAGCGCGAAGAGCGCTTTCGTGCCGAAGCCGTGACCGTGGTCGAGGATCGCGAGGCGCATTCTCACTCCGTGGCCGTTGCGGCCTCGAGGGCCGCGAGAGCGGCGTCCTGTTGGCGCGTTGCCTGACCCACGGCGGCGCACACGACGAGCTCGAAGATCTGGTCCTCGCTCAGGCCCGCTGCCTTCACCGTCGCGATGTCCCCATCGGTCACCTCGTGGGCGTGCCGGACGACCTTGCCGATCAGCGTGGACAGCGCCTCGTCCGCCCCGAGGCCGTCGAAGGCTGCGCGGCGCTGGGCGCGGGAAGCCGCTCCATCCCCTTCGAGGATCCGGGCGACGACCGCGCGGCGCGCTCCGTCGATGTCCGACACTGGCTTCCTTGTTCTGAGCCCGCGCAGGAGGGGCCGTCCCCTCCGCTTCCTTGGGCTCGGCGCAATGCTCCCGCCGCCCCTGTCGATTCGCAAGCCGCGCGGGGTCACGCGCCCACGGAGTGGGCTCGGCGGCGCGCATGATGCGTTCGGTCGAGGCGGCGACGCTCGGGGCCGGGATGGCCGGCAGGTCGCGGAAACCGAGACGCCCTCGCGAAACGCGCGTAGGGGGTGGGGCGGCGGCCGCTCGGAGATGGCCCGCAGTCTAGCAGACGGCCATGAGCCAGACCGGCGGAGCGCTCGGCGGATGTCGCGCGCGCCGAGGGGAAGCTCGTGGGGGCAGCCCCGCGTGACGATCTCGACGCGAGCCCATTCTGCTGGACGGCCCAGGGATAATAACGTAGCTCCGGGTCACCCTGCCGTCCGACAAAGAAATCGTCCTCACACGCGTGTTCGAGGCGCCACGTCCGCTCGTGTTCGAGGCCATGACCACGCCCGAGCACGTGCGGCGCTGGTGGTGCATGGACGGCTTCACGATGCCCGTCTGCGAGATCGACCTACGCGTCGGCGGTGGCTATCGCTACGTCATGGTCGCGCCCGACGGCAAGGAGGTCGGCTTTCACGGCGAGTACCGCGAGATTGCCGCGCCCGAGCGCATCGTGCACACCGAGATCTTCGAGCCCTTTCCGAACTCGCCCGCGCTCGTGACCGTGACCCTCGAGGACCGGGGCGACACGACGCTCTACCGGTCGCTCGTCGTGCACGACAGCACCCAAGCCCGCGACATGCACATCGGATCGGGCATGGAGGGCGGCGCGAACATCGCCCTCGATCGCCTCGAGGAGATCGCGCGGGCGCTCGCCGATCGGCGATGAGGCGATGAGGGGCGGGCGCCGGGGGCGCTGAGCACGAGAGGCGCGCACAGGGCCGACGCCTCGAGCCGATCGGGTGTCGCTGGTGTATCTTCGTCTCGTGTCATCTCGTGCGTTGGCCTTGGCCCTCGGCCTCGCTCCCTTCGTCCTCGGCTGCGGTGGGGGGGGCGCGGGTGATGCGGGCGCGAGCCCCGACGCGCGCGTCCTCGACTGCGCTGCGCCGCTCTCGATCGCCCTGACGCCCTCGACCCACGCTGCAAACGCAGGCTTCTCGACGGCAGGGATCGCGTGGAGCGGGAGCCGTTGCGCGCTCTACGACGACGAGAACCAGTCCGACGTGGTGCTCGCGATCGCCGACACACGCGGAACCATTTTCGACCAGGGTTTTGTCGCATCCCGGGGAGGCCGCTGGGTGATCGCTGGCACGAGCACCGGCGACGCGACGCCCACGACGTACATCGCGAGACTCCCGACCGGCACCGACATCACGGTCGACGCGCAGGAGAGCGACGTGCGCGTCTCCATCGTCTTTCGCATCGAGGGCGAGATGCTGACACTCCTCGACATGCGGCAGCCCTGAGGAGGGCGCGCTGCGCTCGTGCGGGCTCCGTTAAGCCTGTCGGCAATCGCCAGGCGCAGGTCCTTCACGAAGCGCTTCCCGCGAGCGACGTCGGTAGCGAGCGTCGCCCCGATGGCGGGCACGGCGAGGTCCCGGCGGTCGAGGCGGCTACGCGAGCCACCCGCGCTCCGCCCCGCGCTCTCGCAATTGCGCCCTCGCCGCGCGCCTGCGGGAAGCTCCTGCGCTGAGCAGCACGAACATTCTCCCGGGTGGTCTATGCTGTTGGGGATGCGCATGCCCGCACGCCCACCGTCGCCGCGGGGCGGCCGACCCGCCCCGCTTCGCTCGTTGCTCTTCTTCGCGCTCCTCGCCGGGTGCGGCTCGAGCCAGGGGGGCGCGCCCGATGCGGCCCCCCGTGATGCAGCGGCGGATGCGAATTCCCCCGCCGACGCGTCGGCGGAAGCGGCACCGCCGGACGCGACAGCCGCCGCCGACGCATCGACCGATGCGGCACCCACGGACGCGGCACCCACGGACGCGGCGTCCGAAGCGGGCTCGTCTGCCGGCGGGCCTTGCGACATCGGTGCCGACGGCCTCGTGCAGCACGCCGTCGCGCCCGCCGACACCGACCCGGCCATCGACCAGTGGCTCGAGGACCACTACGCCGTGGTCGACCCCGCGGCGCCCTCCGACGGCTTGCTCTACGTGCACCTGCCGGGCTCCCTCGGCGTTCCTGCCCACTCGAAGGACATCGTGCGCATCGCAGCGCGCCACGGCATGCACGCCCTCGGCCTTCGCTACCCGAACTCGTGGACCGTGGGGATGCTCTGCAGCGGCTCGAGCGATCCGGACTGCTTCGAGCACGTCCGCCAGGAGATCCTGACCGGCGACGATCTCTCTCCCCTCGTCGACGTCTCCCCCGCGAACAGTATTGTGAACAGGCTCACGAAGGCACTCGTGTACCTCGCGAGCACGTATCCGTCGGAGGGCTGGGACGCCTACCTATCGGGTGGCGCGGTCGACTTTCGCAAGGTTGTCGTCGGGGGCCACTCGCAGGGCGGGGGCCACGCCGCGTTCATCGGCATCCAATACCACGTCGCCCGCGTGTTGATGTTCTCGTCGCCGGAGGACGGCACGGCTCCGACCCCCGCGTCCTGGCTGACGATCGACCCGGCCACGCCGCGCGCCGCCTTCTTCGGCCTCGTGCACCGGCGCGAGCCCGGCTACAACGACGTGCGCACCGACTGGAACGCCCTCGGCATGACCTCGGCGGCGACACCCGTCGACGTGGACACGACGCCGGCACCGTACATGGATGCGCAATCCTTGGTGACCAACGTCATGCCCAGCTCCGGCAGGACCGCGCTGGACTTCCACGGAAGCACCGTGACCGACGCCAAGACGCCGATCGCCCCCGACGGTACGCCCGTGCTGTGTCCCGCCTGGCTCACCATGCTCGGGCCCTGAGGCAGGGCGCCTCGCGCGTCATCGTCATCGCATCGGCGCCCGTGCACCCACCCCTGCACCGCGCTCTGGGCCCCTTCGTCGAGGGCCGCGGAGCGGCGGTCCCGTCCCGGACGGGGGGCTGGGGACTCCGATCCCGCGAGGGTCGTTTCACGAGGGCGCCCCGGGCCCTCCACGATGGTATCCTTCGGCCCATGGGACGGGACCCGCGGCTGCCGCCGACGCCCTCGAGCCGGCCGCAGGCAACGCGCCGGCGCAGGCCACATCGGCGCAAGCGGGCGTCGGCGCGCCGCCGTCCGCGATGCGCTGCCCGAACTGCGGGCGTGTCTTCACGGCAGGCGAGAGCATCTGTCCCGACGATGGCGCCACCCTCGAGCCGCCCGTCGCCGATCCTCTCGTCGGCATGGTGCTCGGCGGCAGCTACCGCGTCGGCCCCATGATCGCCGCCGGCGGCATGAGCCGCGTCTACGAGGCGACCCACGTGCGCCTCGGTCGGCGGCTCGTCGTGAAGGTGCTGCTCGAGTCCCACGCCTTCAACCGGGAGGTGCTCGAGCGGGCCGAGCGCGAGGCGCGCGCCATGAGCGCCATCGAGTCGGAGAACGTCGTCGAGGTGATCGACGTGCTGCGCACCGCCGACGGTCGGCCGTGCATGGTGGTCGACTTTCTCGAGGGCGAGGATCTGGGCAGCCGCCTCGAGCGCGTCGGCACGCTCCCACCGGCTGAAGCGGTCGGCATCGTGCGCCAGATCTGCAACGGCGTCGGCGCGGCCCACATGGCCGGCGTGATCCACCGGGACCTCAAGCCGAGCAACGTCTTTCTCGTGGCACGGCCCGAGGGCGAGGTGGTCAAGCTCCTCGACTTCGGCGTGGCCAAGCAAGAGGGCAGCGAGCAGCTCACCGAGACCGGCGCCCTCGTCGGTACGCCCGCTTACATGGCGCCCGAGCAGGCGATGGGCGCCGAGGCGGTGGATGGGCGCGCGGACGTGTACGCCGTCGGCGCCATCCTCTACCACATGCTCACGGGGAGCCCGCCCTACGGACGGGAGGACGCGACCGCCACTCTGATGCAGCTCCTCAAGGGCGACCCACCGCGTGCGCGCTCGATCGACAACACCGTCCCCGAAGAGCTCGAGGCCGTCATCGAACGGGCCATGGCCCGCGACCCGGAGCAACGCACGCCGAGCGCGCGGCAGCTCGCCCAGGACCTCTTGCCCTACGACCGCCAGGTCGTCCGTCAGGGCGCCGGAGCCTCCTGGATCGAGTCGCTCAGCCAGCGGCGCAGCGCCGACAAGAAGGCGACCTGGGCGCGCGCGATCGTCCTCGGGCTGGTCCTCGCAGCCACCGTGCTCGCCACCGCTTGGGCGCTCGCCTTCACCGGCGCCGTCGTCCTCAGCGTGGTCCGACAGGCCGCGCTCACGGACCTCTACCGCGCGATCATCCTGGTCGTCCCTGCCGTGATCGGAATCACAAGCGCGATCCTCGCGATCCGTTCGGCGGTCCGCCGGTGGCGGAGCCTGCCCAAGGTCGAACGCCTCGGCACGGCCCTCGCGCGCGCCCTCGGCAGCGGCCTGTGCGTGACGGCCCTCGGCGAGCTCGTGATCCTGGCGAGGGACGCGCTGGCCTTCACCGGGAACGTGCCCGCGCTCCCGGTCCACGCGGCCGTCCTCGGCGCGGGCGGTGCGGTCGCCCTGGTCGTCTTCCTCGTGTCGAAGTAGCCGTTCGGCCCGCGACCGGCGTGCCGCGCGTCGCGCTCTTCGTCAGTGGGAGGACTCGAGTCGCCGAGCGAGCCGCGTGAGCCGCGCCTTGTCGGCCGCGTCGAGCCCGTGTCGGGCGAGGGCTGCGTTCACGGCGCCGAGGGCATCGCGGCCGTAGGCTTCGACGAGGAGATCTGCGGCACCTTGCCCGTGGGCGTCCTTCGCGGCGATCGCCACGAGGTCCCCGCGCATGTACCGGCTGACGCGGCTCGCGGGGTCGATGCCGTAGGCGAGGCGGTAGCGCTCCGTCGCGTCGGTGAGCCAGCCGCGCCGGGTGTGATCGTGGGCGAGGAGCAGCGACGGGCGCGGGTCGTCGGCGTGGTGCTGCTGGTAGGTGTGGAGGAAGCGGATGTCGCGGCGCGACAGGGGGCGTCCGCGGCGGACACGCGTGTAGTCGGTGCGTAGGGCGCGGGGGATGCGGCGCAGGGGATCGACGGCCGGGCGCGTGGGCGTGTGCGGGTGGACCGCGTGGTCCGTGTGCGTCGGCGTCGCCCCGGTCGTGTGATGCGCATCGTGCGTCGGGGTCGGCGACAGGTCGGTCGGGGTCGGCCCCGTCCCGTGGAGGGTCGGCGTCGCGACGGGCGTGTCCGGCCCGGAACCGGTGAGGACGAGGGCGACGATTGCGAGACCCCCTCCGACGACGACGAGCGCACCGAGGCCGAGCACCCAGCCCCGGGCACGCCGCGGCCGCGCCTCTCGGTCCGCCGTCGCGCCTCCCGTCGTCTCCGCTGCTCCGCTGCGCGAAGCCCTGCCACGTCTCGGCACGGGCACGTCGTCGAGGTGCGCTGCGCCCACCACGGCCCGGATGGTCGGGTCCTCGCCGCTCACGGCCGAACGCGGCTTCGTCACCACGGGCGCCGCCCCATCGACGGTCGCGGGCGGTGACGGCAGCGCACGCAGGGCTTCGAGCATGGCGCCGCCGTTCGCGTACCTGCGCGGGCGCTCCTTCTCGAGGGCACGCATGACGAGCGCACGCAGCTCCGGCGTCAAGTGCAGCCCCGGGTAGACCTGCTCCAGGTCCGGCACCTCCGAAACGAGGTGGGCGCGGATGACGTCGCCGGCGTTGTCCGCATCGAACGGGCACTGGCCCGTGAGCATCTCGAAGAGCACCACGCCCATGGAGTAGACGTCCGAGCTCGTGTCGGCCGCGGTCGACGTCCCCTGCTCGGGCGACATGTACGATGGCGTACCGAGCACCGTGCCGAGGCGGGTGAGGGTCGGGGGCGGCGGCCCGTCGGCGTCCGGGTCGCCCATCTTGGCGAGGCCGAAGTCGAGCAGCTTCACCGAGAGGGCCGAGTCCGGAGCGTCGACGAGGAAGATGTTGCCCGGCTTGAGGTCGCGGTGGAGCACGCCGCGCTCGTGGGCGAAGGCGAGGGCCTCGAGGACCTGTGCGGCGATGGCCACGGTGCGCTCGGGCGCGATGGCACCGCGCTCGTCGAGCTCGTCCTCGAGGGTGCGTCCCTCGAGCAGCTCCATCGCGAGATAGGCGATCCCGTCGGCGTCGCCGAAGTCCGAGACCGCGACGATTTGCGGATGGACGAGGGTGCTCAGGGCCTTCGCTTCGCGCGCGAAGCGCCGGCGGATGTCCTCGAAGCCCGCCAGCTCGGGCAAGAGCACCTTGAGGGCGACCGGGCGCCCGAGCCCCGTGTGCTGCGCGCGGTAGACGACGCCGAGCCCGCCCACGCCGAGCACCGCTTCGATGCGGTAGCGTCCGTCGACGACCGTGCCGATCGGAAGGGCGTTGTCGACCGCGTCGCCGTCCTCAGTCATGGGGAGCCTGGTGGCCGTGCCTATTCGGGCAGGCCGGCATCGATCCAGTCGACGATGCGCTGGCGCTCCGTGTCGGCGGGCTTGGGGCCGGTGCCCACGGGGAACTGCTTCGGCGGTGGGAAGCCGGTGCAGTCGGACAGGGCGGTCGGCGTCACGCCGCAACGGATCTCGGCGGCGTCGCGACGCACGTTGTCGATGGTGCGGTAGTCGCGGGGCGGGTCGGCTGCGTGGCAGGGGACGCAGTAGGTCGAGAAGAAGCCCTGGGCGTAGCTCGTCCAGGTGTCGCCCGCCATGGCGTCGCCTCCGCCGCCGCCCGCATCGGTGGTGGCCGCATCGGCGCTGGCCGCGTCCTGCACGGTCGCGTCGGCGGTGGCCGCGTCGACCCCCGGGCCGGCGTCCTGCGCGACGGCGCCGCCGTCCGGAGGGGTGCCGCTGGAGTCGTCGCCGCAGGAAGCCGCTACGAGGGACAGGGCGACGAGGGCGCCGAGAAGGGCCAAGCGATAGGGCTGGGGCATGGGCGAGTGATACCATTTCGCGCTGCGGGCGTCGCCGCCTGCGATATTGCGCCGTCGAGGGCCGGCCTGACATCGATTGCGCCCGCGCGATGGAGGTTCCCGCCCGAGGGGCGGATCGGGGCATGGTGAAAAGGTAAAGCAAGTGCTTGAGTGTTGTGGGCGCGGGGCCATCGTCCCGCTCCCCACCGTGCCTCGACCGCGTCCGGGTCGTGCCGTAGGGTGCGCCGTGCCCAGATCCGCGCGGAGCGCTTCGGTGCGTTCGTGTCCCTCGACGCGCCGGCCGGTCTGGTGGCGGTCGATCGCACCATGGCGCGGCGAGCTCGGCGTGGAGGGCGGCGCCCTGTGGGAGGGCGAGGAGCCGGGCCTCGGCGTGGCGGTGCTGACCGCGCCGACCGAGGTGCACGTGTCGGCGACCGAACGGTGCCCCGCCGGCTGCACCGGCTGCTACGCCGACGCGCGCCCCGACGGGTACGAGCCGACCTTCGACGCGCTCGTCGGTCGACTCGAGCGGCTCGCCGCCCGCGGCGTCTTCCACATCGCCTTCGGCGGTGGCGAGGCGGCCCTGCGCGAGGACATCGGCGAGCTCGCGAGCGAGGCCCGCCGCCTGGGCCTGGTGCCGACGGTGACGACGAGCGGCCTCGGCATCACCGCCTCGCGCGCGGCCGCGATGCGGAGCTTCGCGCAGGTCAACGTGAGCTGGGACGGGCCCGACGCGCTCTACCGCGCCGTGCGTGGCTACGACGGCGCGCGCGTGGCCGAGCGGGCCATCGCCCTCTTGCGCGCCGAGGGCATTCCGGTGGGCATCAACACCGTGCTGACGCGTGCGACCTTCCCGTACCTCGCGCGCATCGCCGAAGGCGCCGAAGCGCTGGGCGCGGTCGAGATCCAGCTCCTGCGCTTCAAGCCCTCGGGCCGCGGTCGCCTCGACTACCTGGCTCAACGCCTCGCGCCCGGGCAGGTCCGTGCCCTGCCCGACGTGCTCCGGCGCCTGTCGGCCGAGCGGCGCATCGCCGTGCGCGTCGACTGCGCCATGGTGCCTTTCCTCGCCGCCTCCGAGCACGTGCGCCCCGAGGACCTGACGCGCTTCGGTGTCATGGGCTGCGAGGCAGGCCGCTCCCTCGCGACCCTGCGCGCCGACGGCGGCGTCGGCCCGTGCAGCTTCTGGGACGGTGCACCCGCGAGCCACGAGGACGAGGGCGACTTCTGGGCCGACGACCCGACGCTCGAAGCCTTCCGCGCCTACGCCGCCGCGCCCCCCGAGCCCTGCGCTTCGTGCGCCTACCGAGCGGCCTGCCGCGGCGGCTGCCGCATCGTCGCCGGCCACGTCACGGGCAACGCCTTCGCCCCCGACCCCGAGTGCCCCCGCGTCATGGCCCACGCGGCTGCGGCAAAGCCGGCGCGCTGATCTGGACCTCCCGCGAGCGGGCCGGGGAGCGTTTCGAGCAAATTCGAATAATGAGCTTGCTCTCTTCTTCGAAAATGATAGAAGCATGAGCGTGACCTCCCGGCTCGACCGTCACGCGGAGCAGCTCGGGGCCCTGGGGCATCCGGTGCGGCTCACGATTCTGCGTTACGTGGTGCAGGCCGGGCCGGACGGCGCGCCCGCCGGCGAGATCCAGGCCCACGTGGACATGGCCGCGTCCACCCTGAGCCATCACCTCAGGCGCCTGGTCGATGCCCGCATGCTGACGAGCCGGCAAGAGGGCACCTACCACTTCTACGCCGCCGACTACGGCGCCCTGCGCGCGCTCACGACCTATCTCTGGGAGGACTGCTGCAAGCGCGGCAGCCCGTGCTGCGGCTGACCGCCGCGACCGAACCTGCACCCGAGGAACCACCATGAACGTGCTCAAGCCCCACGTGTCGCTCAACGTGTCCGACGTCGATCGGTCGGTGGCCTTCTACGAGAAGGCGTTCGGCGTGACGGCGACGAAGCGCCGCCCCGGCTACGCGAAGTTCGACCTCGCCTCGCCGAGCCTGAACCTCTCCATGGTCGAAGCGCCGCGGACGGGCGTCAACGCGAGCCACTTCGGCATCGAGGTCGCCGGCACCGACGACGTGGTCGAGGCCAAGGAGCGCTTCGAGGCGGCCGGGCTCGCGACCTTCACCGAAGAGGACACGGCCTGCTGCTACGCCGTGCAGGACAAGGTCTGGGTCGAGGATCCGGACGGCAACTCCTGGGAGGTGTTCGTCGTCAAGGGCGACGCCCCCGTGATGAAGGAGGACGCGAGCATGTGCTGCACGCCGGCGGGCGCGGCCAAGTCGGCACACGAGCCTGCCCAGACCTCCACGTGCTGCACGCCGGCGGGCGCGGCCAAGTCGGCGCCGGAGGCCGCCCAGACCTCCACGTGCTGCACGCCGGCGTCCCTGGCGAGCGAGCCCACCCCCGCCTCCAGCTGCTGCGGCGGATCGAAGCGCGACGCCGCGGGCTGAGCGGACGCGGACCGACGTACCCGACGAGAGCGGCCGCGCGGAGGCCATCTCGGGGCAGACAGGCACGCGACGAGCGCACGCGCCGGCTCTCGCGCGTCACACCCCTTGGAGCGTGCCGCGGTGCCGCGTCTTGGCGTAGAGGGCGGCGATGACGAGCGTCGTCGGTCCGGATCGCCTCACCCTCGGTCGCTTGCCCCGTGAGGACATAGACGGCCGCGTTCGCGAGGAGCCCCGACGAGACCCCGTTGAGAATCGCGAGGAAGATTACGACGTTCTTGCTGGGCGGACGACTCCATGCGTTCGCGATGGCGATGGGCAGGTCGAGCGCACACACCACGAGCACGGCCTGAAGGCCGACCGCGAGCCAGAATTGCCGAGCCGTCGGCGGGCCAAGCTCTCGCGACGGCATCCCCACACGGTCGCAGCATTGTATGTCGGCGCACGTGCTGCTAGGCTGGGTGGCGCGTGCGATGCCGCGTACTTCGGCGCGTGGGCGAGTGATATGGCTCGGCTCGATTCGCAGCTCCCGGGGGCTCGTGCCCATCCCCTCTCGCGGGGGGCGCCGCTCGTCAGCCTCGCGTTCGTGGCCGTGGCGTCCGCCGCGTGCTCCGCGTCGCACACGACGGGCTCCATCGACGCCTCGCACCCCGACGGCGGCGCCGGCGCCGGCCCCGACGCGGGTGCGGGTCCCTGGTGCCGCGACGCCGGTGCCGACGCGTCGCTGTGCTACGTCGGCGGGAGCGACGCCGGGCCGACCTTGTGCTTCGTCTGGGAAGGTGACTGCTGCGACCCCTACCACGGGGCGCCCCCCGTGCCCGAGTGTTGCGGGTACGGCCCGACCTGCCCTCCGGGGCGGCGCCTGGGCTGCGAACAGCAGTGCAGCTTCGGGCCGGACGGCGGCCTTCTCGAGGGCGTCGACGCCGGGCCGCTGAAAGCGTGTGCCACCAGCGCCGACTGCGTCGTCGTGCCCTCGAGCTGTTGCGGCACCTGCGGTGCAGCCACCGCGGACGACATGATCGCCGTCAGCCGAGACAGCGCCGCCAACTACCGGACGTCGGTGTGCGCGGGAACGAGCTGCCCCGCCTGCGCACCGCAACAGGATCCGTTCCTCTTCGCGTCCTGCGGCTCCGGCGGCTGGTGCGCGGCGTTCGACCTGCAGGCGTCCGTCGCCACCTGCGGGACCGACGCGGACTGCGAGCTGCGTCCCGCCGACTGCTGCGGCTGCAGCAGCCGCTTCATCGCCGTCGCACGCGCTTCTGAGAGCGAGTACCTGCGCTGGGCATGTGCCGGTGACACGAGTGGCTGTCATTCGTGCCCGCCTCCGACGCCACCGTCCGGTGCCGCGGCGGCATGCGACACGACCACGCACCGCTGTGCGATCGTCGGCGACGCCACGGGCGGCTGAGCCGCGCCCCACCACCCCTTGCCGGCGCGAGGATCGCGCCCGGGGGCCTTGGCCAGCGCGTCGAGCTGGGCCTCGTTGGTCATGGCCCACACGCCGGTCCGCGCGGGAGCGGTGAGCAAGCGCACGTTCGTCATTCCATGGCTCGTCGCGGCCCGTCGTGTCTACACTCGCCGAGTGGAAGGGACCGAAGAGGAGGGCGTGCTTCGCCTGGCGTCCGCGCGCGGCCGCTGGGTCGTCGCCGCTTCCGTGCTGGGCTCGGGGGCGGTCTTTCTCGAGAGCACCGTCGTGAACGTCGCGCTCCCGTCCATCGGCCGCACGCTCGGGCTCGGGATCTCGGGGTTGCAGTGGGTCCTCGACGGCTATCTCCTCACCTTGAGCGCGCTGATGCTGCTCGGCGGCGCCCTCGGTGACGTGCTGGGCCGGCGGCGGATGTTCACCATCGGCGCCGTGGGCTTCGGCCTGTTCTCGGGGCTCGCCGGCCTCGCGCCCACCGCCCCGCTGCTCGTCGCCGCACGCCTTGCCCAGGGCCTCGCCGGCGCGTTGCTCGTGCCCAACAGCCTCGCCCTCCTCACCAGCGCATTCTCGGGGGAGGAGCGCGGTACGGCGATCGGTCGCTGGGCGGGTTGGTCGGGCGTCTGGACGGCCCTCGGACCCTTCGCGGGCGGGCTCGTCGTGGACGCCTTCTCCTATCGCTGGGTCTTCGCGTCGGTGGTGCCGCCCGCCCTGGCCGCCGGCTTCATCGGCTGGCGCGCGATCCCGGCGGACCGCCAGCCGCGCGGCGGCGCCGCCCTCCGATCGATCGACTACGGGGGCGCAGTCCTCGTCACCCTCGGGCTCGCCGGCGTGCTCGTCGCGCTCATCGCCGCACCGGACGTCGGCGCGACGAGCCCCCTCGTGCTCGGCGCGGGCGGCGTAGGTGTCATCGCGCTCATCGCGTTCTTCCCGGTCGAGCGGCGCGCGGCCCGGCCCCTGCTCCCCCTATCCACGTTCCGGTCGCTCCAGTTCACCGGAGCCAATGTGGCAACGCTCTTCGTGTACGCGGCCCTGTCGGGCCTCCTGTTCCTCCTCATGCTCGTGCTGCAGAACGCGCTCGGCTACGACGCGCTCGCCGCCGGCCTCGCCCTGCTCCCGATCAACGTCCTCATGCTCCTGCTCTCCCCGCTCGCGGGTCGCATCGGGCAGCGGTTCGGGCCGCGCGGGCCGATGACCGTCGGATGCCTCGTCGTCGGGCTCGGCCTCCTGTGGCTCTCCCGCGTTCGCCCGGGCGTCAGCTACCTCGGGACCGTGATGCCCGCGCTCTGTGTGTTCGGGCTCGGGCTCGCGAGCCTGGTCGCACCGCTGACCGATGCGGTGCTCGGCGCCGTCCCCACCTCGCAGGCCGGCGTCGCCTCGGGCGTCAACAACGCCGTCGCTCGCCTCGCGGGCCTCCTCGCGGTGGCCCTCTTGCCGCTGGCCGCGGGCCTCGGAGGCCTCGAGCAGATCGCCGGCCCACGCCTGGTCGACGGCTACGCGCGCGCGGCGCTCCTCTCCGCAGCCCTCTGCGGTCTCGGCGCGATCGTATCGTTCTTCACGATCGGTCGCGTCGCCGGCGTGCCCGCGCACGTCCACCCGAGTCCCGCGCAAAGCTGCATGCCGCCCGAGTGAGCCGGCCGTGCCGCCCCCGCCCCCTTGCCGAGGGCTCCCGGGCGAGCAGGTAGACCGACGCTAGAAGGAGCGGAAGGCGGCGACGTAGGTGCCTAGGCTGGCGGTCGCGAGGGCAGCGATGAAGGCGCCCAGGTACATGAGGCTCGCCGTCCGGCGCACCCCAGCGGCGTCACGCGGCGCGAGCAACGCACAGCCGCAGGCGCCGAGGGCGAGGCAGATCGTCGCGTAGGCGAGGTGCTCCTTCGTCTCGAAGAGGTAGCCGACGCTCGGGGCGGCGGCGAAGAGGCCCGGCTTCACCGTGGCCCGGTAGTCGCCGTAGATCGACAGACCGACCGCGAACGCGCACGCCGTGATGGCCGTGCTGAGCAGCACCGACAGGCGCGTTCGAAAGGCGAGGGGCTTGCCGCGCCGAAGGGTGAGGGCCGGGTGCAGGAGCGACACGACGGCCAGCACACCCAGGTAGCCGTGTACGCTCTCGATGGCGCGCAGGGCGTTCAAGGAAAGCTCCACGTCAGCAGGAGGAGCAGCGCCACGAGCGGGATCAGGCCGAGCCCGATCAGGCGCATGAGGCGCCTCGGCGCGCTCCGCGATCCGTGCGCGGCGATGGCGTAGGCGACGATGGCGACCAGGACGCCCAACCAGCTCGCCGTCGACGCACGCCAGAAGAAGGCGACGTGGCTCGAGCGGATGATCAGGCGCGGATCGGGCATGGGCGCTCGCGACAGCTCGTAGAGGCGTTCCGTTTCGTAGGCCAACGGTGCACAGAGCCCGAAGACCGCGCACGCGAGGGCCGCCGCCGTGCGCCTGCGATCGCCCTCAGGTGCCTTCGCCTGGTCGCGCACCCTCGTCCCCCGAGCCGAGCTCGGCAGCGCCTCGCTGCCGGAGCAGGATGACCAGCGCCGACAGGAGCGCCGCTCCCACCGTGCCCGAGAGGAACAGGAAGTCGACCACGCTCCCGATGGAGGAGCAGTTGGCGCTGCGCCCGAAGTGTACCGAGAGCACGCGGCCCTCCGGCTCTTCGCGGCGCTCCCGATCGTCCCTTTGGCCCTCGCTCACGGCGCGAACGATAGCAGACTCGGAAACCCTCGGCAGAGCGGCCGAGGCGACCGCCGACCCACCGACCGTGGCGGTCGCGTGCATGGGGCGGGGGACAACCGGCGTGCATGGACGTTCGTTGCACAAAGGGCGGAGTGCTCGGCACTTCAATTATCGGAGCGAGTCGTCATGCCACCCACGCGTTGCTCATGATCGCGGTAGTGTAGACTATCGCCACGATCGCGATGAACCTAGTACTAACGCATGGTTATGCGCCAACCTAGCACCCCGACCGGGAGCGATCCTTGACGGTGTCGTCGCAGCTCTTATCGAAGTGATCGGCTGCCAAAGATCCGCCACGCATTCGTTTGAATGCGGCTGCGGAGCTCGACGGCAACATTTCCAACGTGAAAGGAGAACACCATGGCCGAAACGACGCCTGAGACCTCCATGGAGGTCGTGGCCGGGGGCTCGATGGTGGAGGCGATCGGTGGCATCGGCGCCGTCGTCCTGGCGATCCTCGGCCTGTCCCGGGTCCTGCCGATGTACATGGCAGCGGCAGCGACGATAATCGTCGGCGGCGCGCTCATGCTCGAGGGCACCGCCATCGTCGCACGCTACAACCAGCTCGCACGTCGCGTCTCCGAGCAGCGGCAGCACCGCATCGAGCTAGGTGGAGGCGTGAGCGCGGAGTTCATCGGGGGCCTGGCCGGCATCGTCCTGGGGATCCTCGCCCTGGTGGGCATCGCTCCGCTCATGCTCGTGGCCATCGCCAACATCGTCTTCGGTGCGGCCCTGCTCATTGGGGCCGGCGCGACCCAGCGTCTCAACGCGCTCGGCAGCCGGTTCGCCCGGTTCGACGAGACGGTCCGCTTCGAGACCGAGAGCGTGTCGGCGGCGTCCGGGGCGTCGGTGCTGGTCGGGATGGGCGCAGCCGTGCTCGGCATACTCGCCGTGCTCGGCATGTCTCCGCTCGTCCTCGACCTGATCGGCTTGCTGTCCGTGGGCGCTGCGGTGCTCATGAGCGGCTCGGCGATCACCGCCAAGATGATCAGCCTCGTCGAGCGCTGATCGGGCCGTCCAGGCGTCGGGGGCGCGCCGAGGCGCGTGACCCCGACGTGTCTTCGCGGGCGCACGTCGTTCATCGACCCCGGAGCGGGTCCCTGGCTCACCGCACGGGGATCACGGGATCGGCAGGGCGAGGGCGAGCCCGGCGTGATCGAGCACCAGGTAGCTCGCGGCGAGCTGCGCCAGCACCACCAGGGCGGCGAGCACGATGCGCGTCCTGCGCTTGCTCCCCGCCGCGTCCAGAGCCGTCGCCCCAATCGACGCAAGTGCGAGCAAGAGGACCCACGCCGCCGACGCGGTCGCGAAGGTGTCGAAGGCGCTCCGATCGAAGAGCGTGGCGATGGCCAGGGGTACGCCCGCGACCCACGCGCCTGCGAACAGACGTCCCGGTCCGAAGGCCCGTCGGAGGAGCACGGGGCGCAGGCCCCGGAGGCCGCCGACGAACACGAACGCGACGAGGAACAGGCCGAGCAGGCCGTAGGCGATCGGACGCAGGATGCGCCTGCGCGCCTCCTTCCGGAGAGAGCTCGCGAGCGCCGTGTTCCCGAGGCCCGCCCGCTCGAGCAACCGGGCGCCCCGCCCCGGCTCGCCCCGCGCGCGCAGCACCTGCGCGAGCCCCGAGGTCGCGAGCCTCTTCTCGCTCGCCGGCAGTCCCGGCTCGGCGAGCCAGGCCCGGTAGGCCGCATCGGCGGCATCGAGGCGTCCAATCCCGCGCCACGACTCGCCGAGGAGCTGGTAGGCCTCGCGCCGAACGCGCCCGGGCGGGAAGCGGGCGACGCGCCGCGCGAAGGCGGCCAGGTCTCGGGGCGGGACCTGCCGGAGGGGGCGCGCGCGCATCTCGAGCAGGGCGCGAAGCGGTCCGTAGCCACCTTCGCTACGGGCTTCGAGCCATGAAAGACGGGTCCGGGCCCGGGCGGCGAGGCGCGAGCCGGGTGCGCGGTCGGTCGTCGCGCGATAGAGCGCGGCCGCCCCCGCGGGATCGGCCACCCGCTCTCGGGCCTCCGCCTGCCGCAGCAGAATCACTCGCCGACGGCGCCGAAGGCTCGACGGTGCTCCCGGCCTGTCGCGCAACCCCGGCGTCCGGGCTGCCGTCCTGGGCGCGGGCCTGGACGGTAAACGTGAGCGAACACGCAAATACCAGCAGCGCGAGCAGCCCGCGAACCGCTACTTGGTGTAGCTGAAGGTGTCGATCACGGCGTCGCTCATGGCGTCGTAGGCGGTGAACGTCACGGTCCGTCCGTCGAGCTGGAACACGCCGTAGGTCGGGACCGCGCGGGCCGTGTGGGTGAAGTTGCACGTGTCGCTCACGTCGTAGAGCGGTGCCCCGGCCGCTCCCGTCAGGACGTAGAGGGTACCGCTCGGTGTCCCATCGCTGCCGATGACCGGCGTGTCGTCCGGTCCGGCCGCCGCCAGCATGGGGCTGCCGTCCGCCGCGAGGCCGCGGATCGGCTTGGAGCGCTCGTAGACGTGGTTGTGTCCGCCGAGCACGAAGTCCACGCCGAGGTCGTCGAAGATCGGCTGCCATGCCTGCCGCAGCCCCATGTCGGGCGGATGCGTGCTCATGCACGTGTAGAAGAGGCGGTGGTGCGCGACGAAGACCCAGGGCGTCTGCGACCGGTCCACCGCGCCCAGATCCGCACGCAGCCAATCGGCCTCCGCGCCGGCGATCACCCCGTCGTCGGTGACCGTGTCGTTGAGCATGACGAAGTGGGCGTCTCCGTAGTCGAAGGAGTACCACTCCTCGCCCTGGGCGCCCTCGCCCGGCGACTGCACCTGGGGCATGGAGAACTGGGCGAGGTAGGGCACCGACAGCACCTCGTGGTTGCCGTTGACCGGCATCAGGGGGACGTGGGCCAAGAGGTCCGTCACGGCGAAGGAGCCGTCGGCCGCTTCGAAGAAGGTGTCCCAATCCGACTGCAGGGCCCCGAGGAAGACTGCATCGCCGGTGTACACCTCGAAGTCCACACCACGGTCCGCGATGCGGTGCTCGACGACGGGCCAGGCGTTGTTCATGTTGTTGCGCGAGTCGCCGGCGACCGCGAAGGAGAAGGGAGCCGAGTCGCCCGGCGCCGGCCCCGTGGCCGTGTCGAGCACCGGGCTCCAGTGCCCCTGGCCGCCGACCTTGTAGAAGTAGCGCGTGCCGGCCGTCAGGCCGCATACGTGGACCTCGTGGTTCCGCACTGCCGACGTCCCGAAGGGCGCGGCCGGGTAGAGCATGTAGTGGCCGTGCTGTAGATGCACGCTCGCCGTGGCTCCGTCGGCCGCCTGGACCATCGCCTGGTCGGTGCCGAAGACGAGGTCGCTCGCCAGGGTCGCTTCATCCGTCTGCCAGTTGAGCGTGAAGGTCGTGTCGGTCGGACCCGCCCATCCCACGTGCACGTGGCGCGGCGTCGCGTCGGACCCGAAGACGTCCTGCCCCATCCCTGCTTCGAGCACCGGCGGCGTCGACACGGCGTCCGCGCAGCCCGCCGGCGTGTAGGTGAAGACCATGGGCACGGGGCCCGCGTCGCGCGGGGTGGACCCCGCGTCTATCGCCCCGCCGTCCGCGCTCCCGTGTTTCGCGCCGCCGCAGGCGGATGCCAGGAGGGCGAGGAGAACGAGGACGGCGAGCAGGGTCCGACGAGCGGTACGGCCCTCTGGACCAAGGTGGAGAAGCGGCATCGACGTCCCTCGCAGCCGCCCGCAAGGGAGCGACGCGAGGAGTATGCCGTGTGACGTCCCTGTGACGCCAGCGTGGCGTGCCCGTCACCCGCGACGCTTCACTTCGTGTAGGTGAACGTGTCGAGGACCACGTCGGTGAGGGCGTCGTAGGCCGTGAAGGTGAGCGTCTTGTCGGCGATCTGGATGACGACGTAGTTGCGCTCGGACATGGCGTCCTCGGTGAAGTTGCAGTCGCTGCTGACGCCGTAGAGGGGCGCGCCCACGCCGGCGGCGACCACGTAGACCGTGCCGCTCGGCGTGCCGCTCGCGTCGAAGGTCGGGATGCCGCCCGCGCCCGCGGCCGCCACCACGCCCTGACCGTCCATGAGCCCGCGGACCGGCTTGGAGCGCTCGTAGACGTGGTTGTGACCCGTCAGGACCATGTCCACCGCGTTGCTGTCGAAGATGGGCTGCCAGGCCGCGCGCAGGCTCGTGTCGGGCGCGTGGGTGCTCAGGCACGTGTAGAACGGGCGGTGGTGCACGACGAAGATCCACGGCGTCACCGAGCGGTCCACCGAGCCGAGGTCCGAGCGCAGGAAGTCCGCCTCCGCGCCGCCGAGCACCGACGTGTCGGCCACGGTGTCGTTGAGCATGACGAAGTGGGCGTTCGCGTAGTCGAACGAGTACCACTCCTCGCCCTGGGCCTGCTCGCCCGGCGTGACCTGTTGTGGCAAGGCGAACTGGGCGACGTAGTTCACCGACAGATTGTCGTGGTTGCCGTTGACCGGCATCATCGGCATCGACCCGAAGAGGTCTTCCACCGAGAAGGCGCCGTCGGTCGCCTCGAAGAACGCGTTCCAATCCGATTGGATGACGCCGAGCACGACCGCGTCGCCGCTGAAGATCTCGAAGTCCATCCCCCGGTCCAACAGGTGGTGCTGGCTGATCGCCCAGGCGTTCTCCTGCTGGTTGCGGGCATCGCCCGTGACGGCGAAGGAGAAGGGGTCCGTCGAGCCCTTGGGCGGGGCGGTCGCGATGGCGAAGACCTGGCTGAAGTGGCCGGGCCCGCCCACCTTGTAGAAGTACTGGGTGCCGGCGGTGAGCCCGCACACATGGACCTCGTGCAAACGCGTCGGGTCCGTGCCGATGCCCGCCGGCAGAAGCATCTCGTGGCCGAGCTGGTCCATGACGCCGCTGCCCGGGCCGTCCGCTCCCATCACGGTCGCCTGGTCGGTGCCGTAGAGGACGTGGGTCGCGCGCGTGTCCACGTCGGACTGCCAGTCGACGGCGAAGGTCGTGTCGGCCGGGCCCGCCCAGCTCGTGTGCACGTGGACGGGCGTGGGTGCGCTGCCGAAGGCGTCGGTGCCCATGGCCGCCTCCGCCACCTCGGGCGTCGCGACCTGGTAGCCGCAGCCCGCGGGCGTGTAGCTGAAGGAGGTCGGCCCTTGACCGGCATCCCGCCCGCCGCTGTCGGCGGTGCCCGAGTCGGTGCCGGCCTCGAGCCCGGTCCTTTCGCAGCCAGTGGCGATCAGGAGCGTGAGGGACAGGAGCGAAACGAGAGCGACGGGCACCGTTCGATGCATGGGAGCCTCCCGTTCAGATGCCGGCCGTCATCTGGATCCAGAAGATGTCGTTCTGGATCCCGACGAGGACGCCTCCCGGCGTGACGACGTCCTCGGCTTCGCGGTTGAGCTGGTAGTTGACCTGGAGGCGCAGCTCCGGGTCGCTCGTCGGGAACCAGTTCAGCCCGAAGGTGAAGCGGTAGCGCGTGGGCGCGTTGTCGCTGTCGGTGTAGCTCGACGGCGGCTCGTAGTTGGGCGACCCGGTGCCGCCGCCGAAGAGGGGATTGCTCGCGACGTAGGGTGAGTCCGGGTCCACCCAGCCGAAGCGCGCCAGCACTTCGAGCGACTGGCCGTGCAGCGGAAAGAGCATCGTCGGCAGGACGTACTGCACCTGTACGTGGACGCCCCGCGAGACGAAGTCGCGCGTCGGTCCCCCCGGGTTCGAGGCGTCGAGGAGCGAGCCCTTGCAGAAGTCGCCGTAGCCCAGGATCTTGCCGAGGCCGGTGCCGGCCGCGCTGTTGCGGAACCACACGACGGCCGCGCTCGCGTACAGGCCGCGGAAGCGCAGCTCCGAGTCGAAGGTGAAGCCCCGGTTCCAGTTGGCCCGGTCGTCGCAATTCGAGTAGACGGCAGCGGCGACCGCCACGCGCGGGCGCTCGTTGTACGCGAGGTCGTTCTCGGACCCCGCGCCCTCGGGCACGCCCAGGAGATGGAGCTGAAGGCGCGCCGCCCAGAGCAGGGCGTTGTCGTCGTTGCGGTTGATGTTCGCGCCGCTGCCGAGGAAGCCACCCGCGTGGTACGCGAGCACCGGGCTCGACCCTTCGGGGGAAGGGTCGCCGATGAGGCCGTGCACCTCGAGCCCGATGTCGCGCGGCGAAAGGAAGCGCAGGTAGCCGCGGTCGGGGGTTTCGGGGACGTAGACCGGGCGGTCGATGAACGCGAGGTTCAGCTCGTTGTACTGGTAGCTGCGCAGGAACGGCACGAGGAACTGGCCCGCGCGCACCGCGAACGCCGGGCTCAGGGGCATCTCCACGTAGGCGTCCTCGAGCGTCGCGACGGGCGCGAGCTCGAGCTCGATGCGCAGGCGCAACCACGGGACCATCTGGGCCGCGAGGCCGATGCGCGCCCGATGCAGCCAGGGCGTGTCGTCGGTGACGCCCGCGTTCTTGTCGTTACCCGTGAGCCGGAAGATGTAGCCCGGCTGCAGGAAGCCGGTGACGTCGAGGTAGCGGTGGTGCGCCGCGTCGTCCGGGTGCTGCTCCCACACGCGCACGTCGGCGGAGGCCGCGGGCGGCGCGAGCAGCGGCGCCGCCGACAGCACCAGCAGCGACAGGGCGAAGCAAATCCGGCGTGAAGACACGTCGCGCCGACCATCCCACCGACGTGTGTCACAGGGCGCTCATCGTGGTGTCGGAAGCGTGGCGGACACGTGACACCGTGGCGGACGGCGCGTTCCACCAGTCGCCGTGCCTCAGGAGCTCGTGGCTTGGCCTGCCGGCTCGGGCGCAGCCTCTGACCCGTCCCCTCGCCGCGACCGAACGCGGTCAGTGAGGCCGGAAGTCGAAGGGGTAGGTGACCACCACGATCCCGTCGCCCTGGCGCGCGGGGAAGAACCAGCGTTCGGCCGCGGCGGCGATGCACGCTTCGGCCGCCGCGTCGCCGAGGGTCGAGCTCTTCACGTCGGCCTTGGCGACCGCACCCGTCGCCGCGATGAGGATCTCGAGCACCACGTGGCCGGCGAGGGCGGGGTTGTGCGCGAGCGATCGGTCGTAGCAGAAGCGCACTTCGTTCATGTGGAAGCGAACGACGCGCTGGATGACGTCGCGCGCGAGCGATCCGCGCACCTCGACGCTTCCGGGCCCCACGTGGGACGTGCTCCCCGCGCCGCCCCCGACCGCGCGCATCCCGCCGCCCGTGCTGTGCCCGATGGTCCCGATGCCACCGAGCGGGATGCCGTTGTCACCGAAGCCGCCGCTTGCGCCGCGGCCCGTCAGGCCGAGGCCGCTGACGGAGCCGTTGCCCTGACGCAGGCCGCCGATCGCGCCGAGCCCAATGATGCCTTGGCCCGCGCCGCCACCGGGCCCCAGGCCGAGGCCCCCGCGCCCGAAACCGTCGGCCGTGGCCCCGTTCAGGATGCCGGCGAGGTCGGCCGCGGGTGGCGCTTCCGGGTGGCCCGGAAACGTGGCATCCGTCACGAGCAGCGCGCGGCCGTGGGCCGTGTCGACGGATGCGAGGGCGCGCCCGAGATCGGCGGCCGTCGCGTGGCTGTCGAGTGCGAGGTACATGACGGGCTCGGGGTCGTCGGGCACGGCGTCGGGAGCGATGTCGTGCACCGAACGGCCCCACGCGGTGAGGGTCATGCCCACGAGGTGCGCGGCCCTGCGACCCTCGAGACGGAGCGGACCGTCGCCGTGTCCGACCGTGCCGTGCAACAGCTCCCGGTCGGCATCGGCGGCGCCCGGCGGCAGGGCGCCGTCGAGTAGCACGACGCGCGCGCCCGGCCTCTGCGCGAGGGCGGCGACCATCGGCATGTAGGTGCGGATCGCCTCCTGTGCGGTCTCGTCGAGCCCGTCGTCGGCTTCGCCCTCGATGTGCAGGGACCGCGCGCCGGCCGCGGCCGCCGCCTTCGCGAAGGCGCTCACGGTCTGGGCCGAGAGGCGCGCATCGAGCGCGACCGAAAGCGCTGGTGTGTTTTTCGGTGCGAGCGGCTGGGCGTCGTCATCCCCGGCCCGGTCCAGGGGACCCTGGATGGCGTAGCGGTGGCCGCTCGGCGGCTCGACCCCCGGCGCCGCGTCCGCGTCCTGGTGGGGGGAGGCATCGAGGAAGGCGTGCAGCCGCGCCGACAGGTTCGGGTCGCCGAGCTTCGTCGTCGTGCCGTCCGGCAGGACGATGCCGCTCCGGGTGACGAGGATCGGGTGCGTCGTGGAGGGTTCCGGACCCCGCTCGCCGACGGCGACTGGTGTGAAGTCACTTACATGGTTCCATGGCGGCGCCGCGGCCTTCACGAGCGTCGCGCCGGTCGCGTGCTGCGTGTACGCGTCGAGCCCGACCACGAGGAGCGCAGTGAGGAGCAGGGCGAAGCCGCCGGCGAGGCGGCCCGGGCTCGGGCGTACGCGCGAAGCGGCCCAAGCGATCACGATGAAAGCCGGCAGCAAGAGCGCGCCCGTGCCGAAGGACCTGGTGAGCTGCGCGTGCCAGACGTCCTCGGCCCCCGCCGCGAGCATGGCGAGGGGACTCTCGGTGCCCGCCACCGCGCCGAGGACCTGGCGGAGGACGAGCGTCGAAAGGGCCGTCCCGCCGGCGAAGCACGCGAGGGCGGCCGCCACGGACGCGGAGGCCCCGAGCGCACCGCTCCGCGCCCTGGGCCCATCGCGGCCCGCACCCCAGGCGGCGAGGCCGGCCGTGAGGGCCGCCCCGAGGACGGGCACGACCACGAGGACGATGGCGGCACCCGCGTGCAGCTGCACGCCGAAGATCGCGACGACGCCCAGCGCCGGAAGCGCGAAGAAGAAGGCGACCAACCCCATCCACCACCTGCGTCCCGGCGCGCGTTGGCCGATGGCGGCGAGGGCGAGCCCGAGGGCGACGGCGGCGAAGAGCGCGCTCGACAACCAGGCGCCGAGCAGGCGCGCCCCCGAGGCTTCCGAGATCCCCGCCGCTGCGAGCATGGCGCGCGACGATGGATCGACCCCCGCGAGGGCGGAGGTGACCATCGCCGTGCCGAGGGACACACCGACCAGCCCCACGAGCCACGGCACCGCGGCGACGAACACGGAGAGCGCCGCGGGAATGCGTGCGCCCCGGCCCGCGAGGAAGAGGAGCACGCCGCAGACGAGGGCGGAGACGAGCGCCGCGAAGAGCGTGACGTACGCGATCCACCCCGCCTCCCGGAAGAGATGGACCAGGGCCCGAGGCGTGTGCGTGACGCCGAGGAGCGTCACTGCGGACAGGATGAGGAAGAGGAGGGGCAGCGAGGCCGCGACCACGGCGAGCGCAGTGCTCGGGCGGGGCGCGGGTGCGGACGGGGAGTCCCGGGAGTCGCTGGTCATGGTGCCTCGGTGGGTCGCTCGCGGCGCCTGGGGGCGCAGCGTCGTGCAAGTGTCGGGGCTTGCCGACGGTGCGCGAACCGCGACGCGCGCGCAAGTCACCCGGAGCTCTCTCGGAAGGGCGCTGCGGGCGGAGCAAGCCCCTTCGGGCCATCCCACGAGAGGGGCAGCCTGATCGAAGTACGCCCCCGGGCGGGTAGTCCTTCCCGGCCGCCGACCCCTTGGCCGAGCGAAGCCCAGGCATTGTTGGTAGCCTGCGCGCCGATGGCCGTCCCCCCCCTCGTACGCATCCAGCGCGAGCTGTGTCGTGATGTGGCAAAGCTCACGTTCGGCCCACCGGTCACCCACGTCTACAACCCGCTCGAGTACGCGCGCGGGCCGGCCGAGAGCTATCTCCAGCGCTGGGGGAGCGGCCACAGGGAGGTGCTGCTCTTCGGCATGAATCCGGGGCCCTTCGGCATGGCCCAGACGGGTGTGCCCTTCGGCGAGGTGACGCTCGTCCGCGACTGGCTCGGCGTCGACGGCCCCGTGGGCAAGCCCGACCCCGAGCATCCCAAACGCCCCATCGACGGGTTCGACTGCCACCGTTCGGAGGTCAGCGGCGCGCGCCTGTGGGGGTGGGCCAAGACGCGCTTCCATTCGCCCGAGCGCTTCTTCGCGCGCTTCTTCATCGTGAACTATTGCCCCCTCGTCTTCCTCGAAGAGAGCGGCCGGAACCGCACGCCCGACAAGCTTCCGAAGGCCGAGGCCGCGCCGCTCTTCGCCGCCTGCGACCACGCCCTGCGCCGCGTGGTCGCCGAGCTCGAGCCGAAGGTCGTGCTCGGCGTAGGCAAATTCGCCTACCAACGCGCGACGCTCGCCCTGGGCGACCTGGCGGACGGTCTGCGCCTCGGGACCATCCTCCATCCGAGCCCCGCGAGCCCCCTGGCCAACCGCGGCTGGGCCGCCGAAGCCGAGCGGCAGCTCGCGGCCCTCGGCGTGGCCCTTCCGCGACCGGGCAGAGCGGCTCGATAGCCCTCCGTACGGGGCTTTGGACGGCGGTGGGCAGAAGCGCGCCGTTGCGGAGGATCGCCCAGCGTTTACGGTGACAGGTATGGCCGGTGCGGTGCGAGCACGCCCCATGGACGAGTGGCTTCGAGCGACCCTTCCGGAGATCCCGGTGTCGACCCGCCTGCGGCGCTTGGGGCCGCAAGGCCGGCCGCCGGCGCCGGGCACGCTCATCGGTGGCGTCTACCGCGTGATCGGTACGCTCGGTGGCGGCGGCATGGGGGTCGTGCTCCTCGCCGAGGACCAGACGCTCGGCCGCGACGTCGCGATCAAGCTCGTGCGCGGACAGATGGCAGTGCACGAGGAGTTCCGTGCCCGCTTCCTCGCCGAGGCGCGCGCCATGGCGCGGGTGCGTCACGAGAACGTCGTCACGATCCACGCCTTCGGCGAGCACGACCACGCGCCCTACTTCGTCATGGAGTACGTGGACGGCACCACGCTCGACGTCTGGCGGCGTCGCCAGGGACAGGTGCCCCCGGGCGACGCCCTCGCGGTGCTCGACCAGCTCTGCCGAGGCCTGGCCGCGATCCATGCGTCGGGCGCGATCCACGGCGACATCAAGCCGAGCAACGTGCTCATCGGGCCGGGGCTGCGCGTGGCCATCACGGACCTGGGGCTCACGGTGCCGGTGGACGACGTGGAGCGAGAGCAGCCCCTCGCCATCGCGGGCACGCCCGCCTACATCGCGCCCGAGCGGGCCCTCGGCATCATGTCGCCCGAGCTCGCGCACCGCGCCGACCTCTACTCCCTCGGGGTGCTGGGCTTCGAGCTCCTGACCGGCCGCCTGCCCTTCGAGGCGGACAACGCCATGCGGTGGGTCTACCTGCACGTCAACGAGCCGCCACCGGCCCCGTCTTCGGTGCGCCCGGACCTGCCGCCCGCCATCGACGAGGTGCTCCTCGCTGCGCTCGCAAAGGACCCCCTCGAGCGGACCGCCTCCGCCGAGGCGTTTCGCGACGCGCTGCTCGCCGCGCGCGCCCGGTTCTGAGGGACCCGCGCCCTTTCGGACCCGGGATTGATCGCCGACGTCGACGGCGATAGGGTCCCGTCCTTCGAGGGGAGGGTCTCATGATGCGCACGGCGATGATCTTGGCTTGCACGATGACGTGCCTTGCGGCTGCACCGGCCGCGGCCCAGTCTCGGGCGGTCCACACGCGGGATTGGGGCTCCGTGCGCATCGCGACGGGCGTTTCGGGGGCGGCCATCGACGTGGACGGCACGCCGGCGGGTCGTGCCGACGCGGCGGGCGACTTCTTTCACGGTGGCCTCGCGCCGGGGCGCCACACCCTCGGCGTGACGGCCGACGGCTACGTGCCCTTTCATGAGGCCGTGACCGTGACGGCCGGCAACGAGCTGCAACTCACGGCGACCCTGTCCCGGCCGCCTCCGGGCCCTTCGCTCATGCCGTGGGGTGTCGCGCTGCTCGCGGCGGGCGCCGCCGGCGCGGTGATGGGCCTCTACAGCGGCATGACCCTGGCCAGCATCAACCACGACGCCACCTTTCAGGACTATCGCCAGCGGATACCCAGCGCGATCTCCGACGTGTGCACCGAGGCCGACGCGGGCGAGGGCTTCGGCCTCGACCCCGGGGCCCTCCGTCACGTGCGGTCGGAGTGCGGCACCGCGGGGGTCCTGAACGTGCTGCAGTGGGTGTTCTACGGCGTCGCCGCAGCCGGCCTGGGGGTTGGGAGCTACCTGCTGCTCTTCCATGGCCACGACGCCCAGGAGAGGCTGGACGCGCGCGCCGAGCACCACCCCATGCGGCTCCTCGCGGTCGCTCCGGCGGTCGGTCCGCACGGTGCCTCGGTGGCCGCGACCCTGCGTTTCTGACCGGCGGTCGAGGCCCCGCACGTTCCGATCGGCGCCAACGTGCAGGTGCCCGGCTTCGACATCGGTCGCCTGTCGGACGCCATTGTCTATCTCACCGCCACACGCTTCCTCGTCACGCGCTCGGCGCTGACCTCGCCCCCGGGCACGCCTGTGCGAGCAGGCGCGGCTGCTTGACCGAGATCGCTGGTCCACCGATCCTCGGCATGTGCCGTCTTCGGTAGGGCGATTGCTGACGATGCTGCCGATCGCGGCGTTGTTCGGCGCCTGCGGCGGAGGGGGAGCGAAGCCCGTTTCGACCGACGCGGGGGTCGCCGACGGCGCGCTCGAAGCCGACGGCGCGGCTGGCGAGGGCGGGCTCGACGTCTTGCCGAGCGGAGCGACGGTCGCGGCGCCGATGCTTCCGGCGCCGCCGACGCTGACGCCGTGCCCGGACGGATGGCGGACGGTGACGATGGCGCCGGGCGAGCCGGCGGTCTGCGAGCCGTGGCCCGCGTCGGGCTATGAGAGCTGCCCTGCGGCCCAGGCGCACTTGCCGGGAACGCCGGGGTGCGCGCCCGTCGGCGATGCGTGTCCGACCGGTAGCTTTCGCGACGACTTTCCCGCGGGCGCCCACGTGCTCTACGTGCAGGCGGGCGCGTCTTCGGGCGGCGACGGCACCGAGGCGGCGCCCTTCGCCACGATCGCGGACGCGACGGCGGCGGCCACGCCGGGCACGATCATCGCGCTCGCGGCGGGCGACTACGACGAAGCGGTGGTGCTGCGGGACGGCGTAGAGCTCTGGGGAACGTGCGCCGCGCAGACGCACCTCACCGTCACGACGCCCGCGTTCGCGACCGTCACCCTGCTCGGCACGGGCACCGCGGTGCGTGACGTGTCGATCAGCGGTGACACGAGTGGGCTCGTCGTCGAAGGGCGTGCCGCCGCCACCATCGACGGAGTCGCGATCGAAGGGGCGACGACGGCCGGGATGGAGGTCCGGATGGACGGCCAGGCCACCCTCGACGACGTGGTCATTCGCGACACCCAGACGAGCCCCACCGATCACTTCAGCGCCTGGGGCCTCCTGGTCGACACGGGCGGCAGGGTGGTCGCGAGCCGCCTCGCCGTCGAGCGCTGCGGATTCGGAGGCGTCGGCGCGTACTCGGCAGGTTCGAGCTTGATGCTCGCGGACTCGGTGGTCGCCGACACCAAGCCGGTCGACCTCGCGTACGACGCCATGCACGTGACCGGCTTCGGCATCATCACCGGCGGCGGCGCCACGAGCACCCTCGACCGTGTCGTCGTGGAGCGCGCGACCTTCGCCGGGATCACCGCCGGCTCGGGTGGGCGCGTCGACGGATCCTCCGTGCTCGTGCGTGACACGCGGCCGAATACCGGGCCGTTCGACCGCGGCTATGGCGTGGAGGTGCAGGCATCGGGCACCGTGCACCTCGAGCGATCACGCCTAGTTCAGAGCGTCGGTGTGGCGGCGGGCGCCCTCGGGAGCGACGCCGGGGTGGAGCTCATCGACTCGATCGTGGAGGACACGGCGGCGAACGCGTCGGGCTACGACGGCTTTGGAGGGTCCGCGACGGGCGGAGGCAGCGTGTCGCTCACGCGCGTGCTCGTCCGGCGCTGCGAGACCGACGCGTTGATCGCGACGGACGCCGGGAGCAAGCTCGACCTGACCGACGTGGCCGCGACGGACACGCGCCCCCAGCCCACCGACCACAACGGTGCCGACGGCCTCTACCTCGACAGCAGCGGCTCCGCGACCGTCCAGCGCGTCCTCATCGACGGCGCGTCCCTCGCGGGCATCGAAGACCTCGCGCCGGGGTCCTTGACCGGGACGGACTTGACCGTCCGGAACGTCGGACCGACGACGGGGTCCGCCATCACCGGCATCGGCGTCGGTCTATCGGTCGAGTCCGGCGCGCAGGTGGACCTCACCCGTCTGGCCATCTCGCACGCCACCGGCCTGGGCATGATTGTCTACGGTGCGTCCACGAAGGCCACGGTCCACGACCTGCGCATCGAGAGCACGGCGCCGGCTGCCGCGGACTTCTCCTACGCGAGCATGACCCGGCTCGGGCGTGCCCTGGAGGTGCAGACGGGCGCGACGGCCGACATCGAGCGCGCCGTCCTTGCCGAGAACCACGAGACCGCAATCGACGCGGTCGACGTGGGAACGAGCCTCATGCTCGGCGACGTGGTCGTACGCGACATGCGTTCCGAGGTGACCACGAACGGCGGAGGCTCGGGCATCGAAGCCTCCCTGGGCGCGCATGTCACGGTCGCCGGTGCTCGCATCGAGCGCACACGCGCCGTCGCGGTGGCCTCCTACGGCATGGGAACCGCCATCTCGCTCTCCGACGTGGACATCCTCGACACCGCGGAGAACGCATGCGCCGCCGACACGTGCGCCGACACGTCGGCCGGCTTCGGGATGGTGAGCTCCGGGGGCGCCTCGCTCACCGCCACCCGCTTCCTCGTGACGCGCTCGGCGCTCTGCGGCGTGCAGGTCGCGATGGACGGCGGCCTCGATCTGGATCACGGCGAGGTGTCGTACAACCAGATCGGAGCCAACGTGCAGGTGACAGGCTTCGACATCCAGCGGATCTCCAACAGCGTCGCCTACGATCACAACCAGTCGAACCTCGACTCCGACGTGCTCCCCGTGCCCGCGCCGGTGGCGGACGTGCCCCTCATGAGGATGCCCGGCAGCGCGATGTGACTCCCGCGGAAGACGAGGCGGGAGCGACCCCTGCGCGGGCGCCCCGGCGCTCGACTGATCGCGCGTGCCTGCCCGAACCTCGCAGGGCGTGGGGCCTGGGCCTCGGCGACTTCGGTAGCAGCATCCTGCACCGCGCCGAGGTGCGGCAGCTGCGAGCACCAGGCTGCCGGCGCCCCGCTTGACCACCATCGCGCCGGTCGGTGACCATCGACCCATGCTGGGCGGACAAAGGCGACTCCTGGTGATGGTTCCTCCCTTCGTCGCCTTGCTCGTGGCCTGTGGCGGTGGGGCCGCGCCAGCCGACGCCGGTCCGCCATCCGATGCGCAGACCGTCGACGGCGCGATCGGCGACGGCGGGCCCGACATGCTGCCGAGCGGTGCCATGGTGGCCGCACCCATGCTTCCGGCGCCGCCCGTCCTGACGCCGTGCCCGGACGGTTGGCGCACGGTGATGACCGCGCCGGACGCGCCGGCGGTGTGCGAGCCGTGGCCCGAGTCGGGCTACCAGAGCTGCCCCGCGGGGCAAGCGCACTTGCCGGGGACGCCCGGGTGCGCGGAGGTGGGCGACCCGTGCCCGAGCGGTACCTTCCGCGACGACTTCCCCGCGGGCGCCCACGTGCTCTACGTCCAGGCAGGCGCGCCTTCGGGCGGCGACGGAACCGAGGCGATGCCGTTCGCTACGATCGCGGACGCGACGGCGGTGGCCACACCGGGGACGATCATCACGCTCTCGGCCGGTGACTACGACGAGGCGGTGGAGCTCGGCCAGGGCGTCGAGCTGCGCGGCGCGTGCGTCGCCCAGACGCATCTGACGCTCACGGCGCCCGGCAGCGCGGCGGCGACGATCACTCTCCGGAGCCCGAACACGGGCGTGCGCGACGTCTTCATCAGCGGCGCCAAGGACGGCATCGACGTCGACCGGGGCGCGAGCGGCGCGATCGAAGGGGTGGCGATCGAGCACTCCACCCGTGTCGCCCTCGAGGTACAGGACGGCAGCACTGCCACCATCGACGACGTGGTCATGCGCGACACGGACGTGGACCCGGTGGACCGCATCACCGCGTGGGGGATCTCCGTCGACACCGGTGCCACCGCGGTCGCGAGCCACGTCGCGATCGAGCGCTGCGGATACGCCGCCGCCGGCGCGGACGCGCCCGGGTCGCGCCTGACGCTCTCGGACTCGGTCGTCAGCCATCCACTCGCCACCGTGGATGTCGTCGCTACCGGGCACACCAGCGGCTACGGCATCGAAGTTGGCGACAGCGCGACCGTGGACCTCGACTCGGTGGTCGTGGAGCATGCGACCTACGCCGCGCTCTTCGCCCTCAGGAGCGGGCAAATCAATGGGACGTCCGTGCTCGTCCGGGACGTGGGCCCCCTCGACGGCGAGGACATCCCCGGCCTCGGCGTCGAGGCCCACGGCTCGGGCACGGTGCATCTCGATCGGTCCCGGCTCACGGGATGCGAGGTGGCCGCGGCGTTGGCCGATGGCTCCACCGCCGACGTCGAGCTCACCGATTCGATCCTCGAAGACACGGTGGCGAGCCCCATGGGGCACGCGGGCAGCGCAGCCGAGGCGCTCGTGGGAGGCACGACGTCCCTGACCCGTGTGCTCATCCGGGACGTGGTCGGCACCGGGCTCCAGGCGCTCCAAGCCAATTCGCACTTCGACCTGACGGACGTGAGCATCGAGAACGTGTCTCCCGAGCCCTTCGATGGCCTCGGCGGCAACGGCATGTACGTGGGCGTCAGCGCCTCCGCGAGCATCGCGCGCGTCCTCGTCGACGGCGGGTTGCAGGGAGGCCTCCGCGTCGAGGGGGTGGGCACCGTGACGGGGACGGACCTGACCATCCGCAACATCGCGCCCGCGGTCGGTCCGTACTTCAAGGGGCTGGGCTACGGGATCGAGGTGTGGACCGGCTCGCACGTCGATCTCACACGGGTGAACATCTCGCGGGCCAGCGGCTTTGGCCTGATGCTCAGCGATGCCATGACGGACGTGAAGCTCCAGGACCTGCGCCTGGAGGGCACCCAGCCCTCGTCGACGGACTTCTCCTTCGCGGACCAGACGCGAATCGGCATCGGGGCGCAGGTGCAGTCCGGTGTCCACACCGACATCGAGCGCGCCGTCCTCGCCGACAACCTGGGGGTGGCCCTCCTCGTGAGCGATTCGGGGACGCGCCTGACGCTGGGTGACGCGGTCGTGCGGGACACGGGCTCCGAGGTGGTGAGCAACGCCGGCGGCGACGGGCTGCAGATCGGCGGCGGGGCGCAGGTGATGGTTGCGGGGGCGCGCTTCGAGCGCAACCGCAACGTGGCGGTGGCCGCCTACGACATGGGCACCGACGTCACCCTCTCGGACGTGGACATCCTCGACACGAAGGAGAACGCCTGCGCCGCGGACACCTGTGCCGACACGTCCGCCGGCTTCGGTCTCGTGAGCGCCCGGGGCGCCGCGGTGACGGCCACCCGCTTCCTCGTGACACGCTCGGCCCTGTGCGGCGTGCAGGTCGCGGGGGGGTCGGGCCTCGACCTGACCGAGGGCGAGGTGTCCCACAACGTGATCGGCGCCAACGTGCAGGTGCCGGGCTTCGACGTGAACCGGATCTCCGACCACGTCGTCTACCAGGGCAACCAGTCGAACCTGGACACCGACACGCTCCCGGTGCCCGAGCCCACCGCGGGTGTGCCTCTCATGGCGCCCCCCACGATGTGACCGCGTAGCTGGAGCGCATCGGGGTGACGGCCTGCGCTTGACGGATCGCGTGCGCCTGCCCGACCCTCGAAGGGTGGGGCGTTGGCTACGGGGGACGTCGATCGCGCTGCCCGCCTCGCTGCTGCTCGCGGCGTGCGGGGGAGGCGGGGCGAAGCCCACGCCGGCCGATGCCGGTGTGACGGACGCCGCGACGACGGCCGATGGTGCGGCCGAGGGTGGGCTCGACATGCTGCCGAGCGGCGCCATGGTCGCCGCGCCCATGCTCCCGGCGCCGCCCGTCTTGACGCCGTGCCCCGACGGATGGCGGACGGTGATGACGGCTCCGGACGAGCCGGCGGTCTGCGAGCCGTGGCCCGCGTCGGGCTACCAGAGCTGCCCCGCGGCTCAGGCGCATCTGCCCGGCACGCCGGGTTGCGCAGAGGTCGGCGACCCGTGTCCGAGCGGCCCCTTCCGTGCCGACTTTCCCGCGGGCGCCCACGTCCTCTACGTGCGGGCGGGGGCGGCGGCGGGAGGCGACGGCACCGAGGCGACGCCCTTCGCGACGATCGCGGACGCGACTGCGGCGGCCACTCCCGGGACGGTCATCGCGCTCGCGGCGGGCGACTACGACGAGGCCGTGGTGCTCGGCGACGGCGTCGAGCTCACGGGCGCCTGCGCCGAGCAGACGCACCTCACCCTCACGACGCCCGGCAGCGCCCTTGCGACGGTCACGGTCCACGGCACGGACGCCACCGTCCGCGACCTGTCGATCAGCGGCGCCGCGCCGGGCCTCGTCGTCGACATGGACAGCACAGCGATGATCGAGGGCGTGGCGATCGAGCAGGCCACGACCGTCGGCCTGGACGTGCAGATGGGCAGCAGCGCGACGATCGACGATCTGGTCGTGCGCGACACGCAGATCGACCCGACCGACCACGTGCAAGCCTGGGGCATCTCGGTCGACACGGGCAGCACGGCCGTCGCGAGCCGCGTCGCCGTCGAGCGCTGCGGCTACGGGGGCATCGGCGTGGACTCGGCCGGGGCGAGCCTGACGCTCACGAACGCGGTCGTCCGCGACACGATGCCCACCGACCCAGTGCACCTGAACGGCTTCGGCCTGCTCGCCGCGGAGAGCGCCACCCTCACCCTCGACAGCGTCGTCGTGGAGCGCGCGACCTGGGACGGCCTGTTGACCGCCGCGAGCGGGCGCATCGACGGGACCTCCGTGCTGGTGCGCGACACCCAGGCGACCGCCGGCGAGAACAACCCCGGCTACGGCTTACAGGCACAGCACTCGAGCACCGTTCACCTCGAGCGGTCACGGCTCACCCAGAACCAGTTCGCGGAGGCCTCGGCCTTCGGACCCGACTCGAACGTCGAGCTGGTCGACTCGATCGTGGAGGACACGGCGCTGAACATGGCGGGCAACGGTGGGCTGGGGGTGGCGGCGACGGGAGGCGGGAGCGCCTCACTCACGCGCGTGCTCGTCCGGCGCGCGACGTTCGGGGCGCTGCTCGGTACGGATCCCGAGAGCCGGTTCGTCCTCACCGACGTGAGCGTGAAGGACACGCGCCGGGTGCCCGCCGACAACAGCGGCGGCGACGCGCTGTACCTGAACGGCGGCGCCTCGGCGACCATCGCGCGCCTGCTCATCGACGGCGCGTGGGACCAGGGCCTCGCGGACATCGGCGCCGGCATGCTGAGTGGGACGGACCTGGCGATCCGGAACATCGGACCGGCGTCGAGCGCGGGCGGAGCCACGGGCCTCGGCTTTGGAATCAACGCGAACCTGGGCGCGCAGGTGGACCTCACGCGGGTGAGCATCGTGCATGCAACCGGATGGGGAATCCTCGCCGGCGGCTCGGCCATGACCTCCGTCACCCTCCACGACCTGCGCATCGACAGCACCGACCCGGTCGCCACGGACTTCCCCTACGCGGACCTGACCCGGCTCGGGCGCGGCCTCGAGGTGCAGTACGGCGCGACGGTCGACGTCGAGCATGCCGTTTTCTCCAACAACGCAGACAGCGGCGTCGAGTGCGTCGACACGGGAACGACCCTGACGCTCGGCGACGTGGTCATACGCGACACACAATCGGAGCTCGCCACCCACAACTACGGCCAGGGCGTCTCGGCCGAAAACGGCGGGCACATCACGGTCGCCGGAGCCCTCATCGAGCGCAACCACCAGATTGGCGTGTCCGCGACCGGCGCGGGCTCGGCGGTCACGCTCTCCGACGCAAAGATCCTCGACACCGCCGAGGCCGCCTGCGCAGCCGACACCTGCGCCGACAACGCCGGCGGCTTCGCCGTGGTGAGCGCCATGGGCGCGTCGATCACCGCAACGCGCTTCCTCGTGGCGCGCTCGGCGACCTGCGGTGTGCAGGTCGCGAGCGATGCCGGGCTCGATCTGAGCAATGGCGAAGTATCGTACAATCCAATCGGGGCCAACGTGCAGGTGCCGGGCTTCGACATCAACCGCATCTCGGACCACGTCGTCTACGACCACAACCAGTCGAACCTCGATTCCGAGACCCTGCCGGTGCCGGCGCCGACGGTCAGCCTGCCGATGATGTGACGCGCTGGCGGGGCACGCCCCAGAGGCCGGGGGCCGGGGGGATGAGGCGACCGCCCTCGAAGCCCACGCCTGCTGGACGGTCGTGCTCGAGCAGGAGCGGGCCGTCCAGGTCGATCCACGCAGCCCCGGAAGCGAGGAGCAGGGCCGGTGCGATCGACAGGGAGGTGCACACCATGCAGCCGATCATCACCGCGAGGCCCAGGGCGCGCGCCTCGGCCAGCACGTCGAGGGCCTCGGTGAGGCCTCCAGTCTTGTCGAGCTTGACGTTCACCGCGTCGTAGCGGCCGAGGAGGGACGCGAGGCTCGCCCGATCGTGGGCGGACTCGTCGGCGCAGATCGGGATCGGGTGGGGCAGGTGGCCGAGGGCGTCGTCGGCGTCGCGCGGGAGCGGTTGCTCGACGAGGACCACGCCGAGGGCGGCGAGGGCGGGCGCGAGCGTCTCGTAGCGCGCGACGGTCAGGGCCTCGTTGGCGTCCACGAGCAGGCGTGCCCCGGGCGCGCCCCTTCGGACCGCCTCGACGCGCCGGAGGTCGTCGGCGTCGCCCGCGAGCTTGACCTTGAGCACCGGGTGCGCCGTGGCTTCGCGGCGGGCGCGGGCTTCCATCGCGCCGGGCGTGTCGAGGCTGATCGTGTAGGCGGTCGCGACCGGGGCCGGCGGGGGCACGCCTGCGATCTCCCACACCGGCGCACCGCACTCTTGCGCCGAGAGGTCCCACAGGGCGCAGTCCACGGCGTTGCGCGCTGCACCGGGCGGAAGGATGCGCCGGAGCGCCTCGCGATCGAGGTCGGGCGTCGAGCTCGGGGCCGAGCCCCTCGATGGTCGCGATCACATCCGCGACCGTCTCGCCGTAGCGCCCGTAGGGCACACACTCGCCGCGCCCGACCCGCCCGGCCGCGTCGCGGATCTCGGCGACGACCACCACGGCATCGCGCTTGTCGCCACGCGCGATGCGGAACCCACCCCGGATGGGGAACGCTTCCGGTCGCGCTGCGATCCGTCGCGACATCCGTGCCCATGGTGCGTGGGGACCGCCCATCCCGCAATGCTCCGGGTGGGGCGAAGAGAGACACTAAAGAAAACACTTGACCATCACTCGGGTGCCCCGCTTGACCGATCGGGCAGCCGTGCGTGATCCTCCCTGGGTGCCGCGTCCAGAGTGGCGACTTCTGACGACGGTCCTGCCCGCTCTGGCATTGCTCGCGGCCTGCGGGGGAGGCGGGGCGAAGGGCACGCCGGCCGATGGGGGCGCACCCTCGGACGATGGGTCGGTCACCGATGGGGCCATGCAGGGCGGCGACGGGGGCCTCGATGTCCTGCCGAGTGGCGCGACGGTGGCTGCGCCCATGGCGCCGGCGCCGCCGGTGTTGACGCCGTGCCCGGACGGATGGCGGACGGTGATGACGGCGCCGGACGAGCCTTCGGTGTGCGAGCCGTGGCCCGCGTCGGGCTACCAGAGCTGCCCCGCGGGTCAGGCCCACATGCCCGGTACGCCGGGGTGCGCGGCCGTGGGCGACGCGTGTCCGAGCGGCACGTTCCGGGACGACGTTCCCGCCGGTGCGCACGTGCTCTACGTGCAGGCGGGGGCGGCGGCGGGGGGCGACGGCAGCGAGGCGCTGCCCTTCCGCGCGATCGCGGACGCGACGGCGGTGGCGACGCCGGGGACGATCATCGCGCTGTCGGCGGGCGACTACGACGAGGCGGTCGTGCTCTCGGACGGGGTCGAGCTGTGGGGAGCGTGCCCGGAGCAGACGCACCTGACGCTGACGATGCCCGGCACGGCGACTGCGACGATCGCCATGCGCGGCGCGAACACGGCCCTGCGCGACGTCTTCGTCAGCGGCGCCAAGGACGGCATCGACGTCGACTCGGGGACCGCGACGATCACGGGCGTGGCCATCGAGCACGCGACGCGCGTCGCCCTCGAGGTCTGGGGCGGGAGCACGGCGACCATCGACGACGTGGTCATGCGCGACACCGAGCTCGACCCGGCCGACCACATCACCGCCTGGGGCCTCTCGGTCGACGGCGGGGCGACGGCGACCGCGAGCCACGTCGCCATCGAGCGCTGCGGTTTCGCCGCCGCCAGCGCGGATGCGATCGGATCGGTTCTGACCCTCTCGGACTCCGTCATCAGTCATCCGCGGGCCACCGAGGACGCGGCCGCGACCGGCCAGGTGAGCGGTTTCGGCCTCGCCGCTGACGACAGCGGCCAGGTCCACCTCGACGCAGTCGTGGTGGAGCACGCGACCTACGCGGGGATGCTGATCCACGCGGGCGGTCTCATCGACGGGACGTCGGTGCTCGTGCGCGACGTCCTGCCGCTCGACGGAACGGACGGCAGCACCAAGGGCGTCGACGTGCGCGACCAGAGCCACCTGCACCTCGCACGCTCGCGCCTCATTCAGGCGGAGAGCGGCGTGTCGGCTGACGGAGCGGACGCCGATGTCGAGCTCGAGGACTCGATCGTGGAGGACGCGGTGGCGACGCCCATGGGCTTCGGTGGTGCGGGCGTGTCGCTCTACCACGGGGCGTCCGGGTCCTTGACGCGGGTCCTGGTGCGGCGCGCCCTGATCCTCGGGGTCTTCGCGGAGGGTGCGGAGAGCCACTTCGACCTCACCGACGTGGCCTTGAAGGACACGGGCAGCGAGCCCGCCGACGGCATCGGCGGCATGGGTGTCTTCCTCGACAACGGCGGCTCCGCGAACGTCACGCGCGTCCTCGTCGACGGCGCGGTGCTCTCGGGGGTCGACGACGTGGGGGCCGGCGCCCTTCGGGGAACGGACGTGGCGATCCGGAACGTGGCGCCCGAGCCGGGGGACTACTTCAAGGGCTTCGGCATCGGGCTCGACGTGCAGGCCGGGGCGCAGGTGGACCTCACGCGCGTGAGCGTCTCCCACGCCACGACCATGGGCGCGCTCCTGCGCAACGACACGACCCACGTGACGCTCCACGACCTCCGCATCGACAGCACCGAGGCCGCGCCACCGGACTTCCCCTACGCGGATCGAACGCGGTTCGGCCGGGGCCTGATCGTCCAGACGGCCGCGACCGTCGACGTGGAGCGGGCCGTCCTGGCCGACAATCGCGAGATCGCGGTCGAGGTGGACCAGGCGGGAACGAGCTTGACGCTCGGCGACGTGCTCGTGCGCGACTCGCGCCCGGACCTGACCACGAACAGCGGCGGCCGAGGCCTCGACGCATCGGGCGGCGCCCACGTGACGGTCACCGGTGCGCGCTTCGAGCGCAACCAGGAGGTCGCGCTCAGCGCCTACGGCATGGGCACCGACGTCGCCCTGTCCGACGTGGACATCCTGGACACCGCCGAAAACGCGTGCGCCTCCGACACGTGCACCGACATGAGCGCGGGCTTCGGGATCGTGAGCGCAATGGGCGCGTCGATCCACGCCACGCGCTTCCTCGTGACGCGCTCGGCCCTGTGTGGCGTGCAGGTGGCGAGCGGCGCCGGCCTCGACCTGACCCAGGGCGAGGTGAGCCACAACGTCATCGGCGCCAACGTCCAGGTGCCGGGCTTCGACGTGGGTCGGATCTCCGACGGCGTCGTCTACCAGGACAACCAGTCGAACCTGGACTCGGACACGCTCCCGGTGCCCTCGCCAGCGACGGGTGTGCCCGATGCCATGATGCCCGGCATGATGTGATGCGCTCGGTGCATCGCTCGACCGGTCCGGCGACCGTGCGTGATCCGCCGGCACCATGATGTCCGGCATGACGACCCCCGGCACGATGTGACCTCGATCGGCCGGGCTGCGCGGAGGCGCGATGTCCGCTATGGAGACGGGGTCATGGCGTCGAGCGAGCAGGACCTCCTCCGTGCGGTGCGCGCTGGCGACAGGGTTGCCCTCGGGGCGCTGCTCGAGCGGCACGCGCCAGCGGTCCTGCGCTTCGGGATGAAGATGTGCCGCGACCCGGAGGACGCGCAGGACGTTCTGCAGGAGACGCTGCTCGCCGCCGCCAAGGGTCTGCCCGACTTCCGCGGCGACGCGTCGCTCTCCACTTGGCTGTACGCGGTCGCGCGCAGCTTCTGCATCAAGAAGCGCAGGCGATCGAAGTTCGCGCCCGCCGAGACGGTGCCGCTCGACCCCGAGGCGGTGGCTGCGGCCGTCGCCCTGCCGGACGAGGCGGCCGCGAGCCGGGAGCTGGGCGACGCCCTCGCCCGCGCCATCGATGCCCTCGAGCCGCCGAGCCGCGAGGTGCTCCTGCTCCGCGACGTCGAGGGCCTGACTGCGCCCGAGGTGGCCGAGGTGCTCGGGGTCAGCATCGCATCGGTCAAGAGCCGACTGCACCGCGCGCGCGGCCAGGTGAGGGCGCGCCTCGAGCCGATGCTTCCCGCGGCCGAGCGTGTCGGCGCGCCGACGCCGAGCTGTCCGGAGATCGTGGGGCTCTTCTCACGTTACCTCGAGGGCGAGATCGGTCCCTCCGAGTGCGCAGACATGGACCGCCACGTCGCCTCCTGCGCGCGCTGCCGCGCCGCGTGCGACTCCCTGAAGCACACGTTGTCGCTCTGTCGGGCGAGCGGGGAGGGCGAGGTGACACCCGAGGTCCAGGCGCTCGTGAAGGCCGCGCTCCGGGACCTCTCGGTGCCCTGAGGAGGCACGGCAGGAGGGGCACGTCACACGTCGGCACATGGGCTGGTTCGTTCCTTTCCGCGACGAGGGCCGCGTAGGGGATTGGAGCCAACCGAGGGGAAAATGGTTCGTTCGCGAGGATGGACGCGAGCCGGCGGAGGCGCGGACCCGCCGGACTTGACCGCGTTCACGCGCCCGCAGGACCATCGATGGGTGCCCGTTCCGCGACGGCGAGTCCTTGTCGGCGGCCTGTCGGTCGTAGCGCTGCTCGCCGCATGCGGCGGAGGCGGTGCCGCCCCGAGCGATGGGGGCCCGGCGGACGACGCATCCACCATGCGAGACGGGGCGTCCGGTGCGGACGCGGGGATCGATGTGCTGCCGAGCGGCGCCACCGTGGCCGCACCGATGTTGCCTGCGCTGCCGACCCTGACGCCGTGCCCCGACGGATGGCGGACGGTGACGACGGCGCCGGACGAGCCGGCGGAGTGCGAGCCGTGGCCCGAGTCGGGCTACCAGAGTTGCCCGGCCGCCCAGGCGCATCTACCCGGAACCCCGGGGTGTGCGCCGGTGGGCGATCCGTGTCCGTCCGGTACGTTCCGCGACGACTTCCCGGCGGGCGCCCACGTGCTCTACGTGCAGGCGGGGGCGGCGGCGGGGGGCGACGGGCGCGAGGCGATGCCGTTTGCGACCATCGCCGACGCCACGGCGGCGGCCACGTCCGGCACGATCATCGCGCTCTCGGCGGGCGACTACGACGAGGCCGTGGTGCTCGGCGACGGCGTCGAGCTGTCCGGCGCCTGCGCGGAGCAAACGCATCTCACCCTCACGACGCCCGGCGCCGCCCTCGGGACCGTCACGCTCCGGGGCGCCAGCACCGCCGTGCGCGACCTTTCGATCAGCGGCGCGACGGAGGGGCTCGTGGTCGACGTGGGCGCCGTCTCCACCATCGAGGGCGTCGCGATCGAGCAGGCCACGAAGACCGGCCTCGAGGTACGAGATGGGGGCAACGCGACGATCGCCGACCTGGTCGTTCGTGACATGCAGGCCGATGCAACCGACGGCACGACCGCCTGGGGCCTCTCCGCCGATACGGGCGCCACCGTGGTCGCGAGCCGCGTCGCCATCGAGCGCTGCGGCCCCCGAGGCATCGTCGCGGACGGGGCGGGCTCCCACCTGACGCTCTCGGACGCGGTCGTGGGTGACATCCCGGCGTCCACCACGGACGGCGGCGCGGTCGGCGCCGCAGACGGCGCTACCATCGACCTCGACGGCGTCGTCGTGCAGCGCGTGCAATACAGTGGCCTCCTGGCCTCCGCGAACGGGCGTATCGGGGGGTCTTCCGTGCTCGTGCGAGACATCGCGCCTCCTCCGGGAAGCGAGCACCCCGGCTACGGCGTGCTGGCGGCACCCTCGGGCACCGTGCACCTCGAGCGCTTGCGTATCGGCAACGCCCTGGAGTCGGCGGCGTCCTCCTACGGGCCGGACTCGGATTCTCGAGCTCGTCGACGCGATCGTGGAGGACACCCAGGCACCGAACACGCCGGGTTACGGCGGGACGGCGGTGGCCGTCTTGCACGGGGGGACCCTGTCGTGCATGCGTGTGCTCGCCCGCCGCGCGCACGCGGTCGCGCTGATCGGCAAAGACGCAGGAAGCGAGCTCGATCTCACGGACGTGACCGTGAAGGACACGCTCCCGCCGCCCGCCGACCAGAACGGCGCCATGGGCCTCTACATCTACAGTGGCGCGTCCGCCACGGTCCGCCGACTCCTCGTCGACGGCGGCTCGCTCCAGGGCGTCGCCGACCTGGGAACCGGGACGTTGTCGGGGACGGACGTGACCATCGAGAACGTCGGACCGACACCGGGCCCCCACTTCAACGATCTCGGCTTCGGGATCGACGCGCAGCTGGGCGCCCAGGTGGACCTCACGCGCGTGAGCATCTCGCACGCCACCGGGGTCGGAGCGCTCATCCGCGACGCCACGACCCAGGTCGCGCTGCACGACCTTCGCATCGACCACACCGAAGCGACGCCCACCGGCTACGCCTACGCGGACCTGACCCGGCTCGGCCGCGGCCTCGAGCTTCAGGCAGGCGCGACGGTCGACGTGGAGCACGCCGTCTTCGCCCAGAACCGCGAGATCGCGGTCCACGCCTTCGACACGGGATCGGTCCTGACGCTCGACGACGTGCTCGTGCGGGACACCCAGTCGGAGGTGTCCACGAACAGCGGCGGCGAGGGCATCGAAGCGCATCTGGGCGCGCACGTCACGGTCACGGGCGCTCGCCTCGAACGCAACCGCGAGGTCGCGGTGGCCGCTTACAACACGGGCACGTCGATGACGCTCTCCGATGTGCACGTGCTCGACACGGCCGAGAACGCATGCGCCGCGGACACCTGTGCCGACACGTCCGCGGGCTTCGGCATGGTCAGCGCCGACGGCGCGGCGCTGGCGGCCACGCACTTCCTCGTCACGCGCTCCGCCCTGTGCGGCGTGCAGGTCGCGGGCGGTGCCGGCCTCGACCTGAGCGACGGAGAGGTGTCCTACAGTCCGATCGGCGCCAACGTGCAGGTGCCCGACTTCGACGTGGCGCGGATCTCCCACGACGTCGTCTACGACAACAACCAGTCGAACCTCGACGCGGAGACGCTCCCCGTCCCCGACCCGGTGGTGGGCCTCCCCAGCATGATGTGACGGGGCCCCGCCCGGCTCCGAGCCCAGGCGTCCTACCCGCGAAGCTGGGTCACGAGCTCGTCGACGGTGTTCTTCGCGTTGCCGAAGAGCATGCGGGTGTTGTCGTGGAAGAAGAGCGGGTTGGCGACGCCGGCGTACCCCGCCGACATGCCACGCTTCGAGACGACGACGAGCTTCGCCTTCCAGACCTCGAGCACGGGCATGCCGTAGATGGGACTGCTCGTGTCGTCGAGGGCGCCCGGGTTGACGATGTCGTTGGCGCCGATGACCAGGACCACGTCGGTCTTGGGGAAGTCCGGGTTGACCTGGTCCATCTCGAAGACGATGTCGTAGGGCACGCCAGCCTCGGCCAGCAGCACGTTCATGTGGCCCGGCAGGCGCCCCGCCACCGGATGGATCGCGAAGCGCACGTCGGTGCCGCCCTCGGTGAGCAGGCGCGTCAGCTCGCGCACCGCGTGCTGCGCCTTCGCCACCGCCATGCCGTAGCCCGGCACGATGACGACGTGCTCGGCCGTGCGCAGCTGGTCGGCCAGCTCCTCCACGTGGGTCTCGATGACATCGCCCTGCTCGGCCTCGCCGCCCTTGCTCGGTGTCCCCTCGGCCGTGCCGAAGCCGCCGAAGACCACGTTGAGGATCGAGCGGTTCATGGCGCGGCACATGATGATCGACAGGATCGCGCCGCTCGAGCCGACCAGGGCACCCGTCACGATGAGCAGGTCGTTGCCGAGCGTGAAGCCCGCCGCCGCTGCCGCCCAGCCCGAGTAGCTGTTGAGCAACGAGACCACGACGGGCATGTCGGCGCCGCCGATCGCGAGCACCAGGTGCAGCCCGAGGAGGATGGCGAGGCCCGTCATGCCGAGCAGGTAGGGGAGGGCCGCCATGGGATCGGCGTGCTGCCCGAAGGGCACCGCCAGCCCCACGATGCCCGCGACGAGCACGAGGTTCATCATGTGGCGGCCCGGCAGGAGCAGCGGGCGCCCCGTGAGGCTCCCGCGCAGCTTGCCCCAGGCGATGACCGAGCCGGCGAAGGTGATGGCGCCGACGGCGATGCCGACCCAGATCTCCGACTGGTGCACGACGAGGGCGGCGCCCGACAGGGGCTCGGGCGGCCGGAGGTGGGACGAGATGCCGACGAGCACGGCCGCGAGGCCGACGAAGCTGTGCAACAGCGCCACGAGCTGGGGCATGGCCGTCATGACGACGCGGTAGGCGAGGAAGGCGCCCACCACGCCGCCGACGAGGATGGCGCCGCTCAGCACGGACCAGCCCTGGGCCGTCACGTGGTCGTGCAGCGCCGTCGTCACGATGGCGATGGCCATGCCGACGATGCCGTAGACGTTGCCGCGGCGCGCCGTCTCCTGCGTCGCCAGCCCGCCCAGGCTGCGGATGAACAGCACGCCTGCCACGAGGTAGGCGATGGTGAGCATGCCGTCGCTCATCTGCGATCGTCCTTACGGAACATGCGCAGCATGCGTTGGGTGACGAGGAAGCCGCCGAAGACGTTGATCGACGCGACGAGGATGGCCGCCGCGCCGAGCACGGCGCCCAGATCGTGGATGCCGCCGCTCGCCTGGAGCATGCCGCCGAGGATGATGATGCCGCTGATGGCGTTGGTGACGCTCATGAGCGGCGTGTGCAGGGCGGGCTTGACGGCCCAGATGACCTGCCAGCCGACGAAGCAGGCGAGGATGAACACGGTGAAGTGCTGGAGGAACTCGCCCGGCGCGAAGCGGCCGAGGACGAACAGCGCCGCGATGACCAAAAGGCCCACCAGCGTGTTGCCCCACGAGCCCCGCGTGGGCTTCATGATGTCCTTCTGCTGGGGCTTGGCGTCGGGCGGGGGCGGCTTGGTGGGCGTCTTCTTCGGCGCTGCGGGGGAGGGCTCGGGCGGCGGCGGTGGCGGCAGCACTTCGCCGCCGTGGGTCACCAAGGCGGCGCGCACGATCGCATCCTCGAGGTCCACGTGCCACGTCTCGGCGCCACCCATGTCCTCGAGCAGGCTCACCACGTTCGAGCCGAAGAACTGGCTCGCGACCTTCGCCATGCGGCTCGTGAGAATCGGTGAAGCCGATGATCTTGACGCCGTGGGCGTCGACGACGCGGTCGGGCTCGGTGAGCGCGCAGTTGCCACCCTGCTCGGCGGCGAGATCGACGACGACGGACCCGGGTCGGAGCTTGTCGACGACGCGCTCGGGCACGAGCACGGGCGCCTTCTTGCCGGGCACGAGCGCCGTCGTGATGATCACGTCCACCTGGGCCGCCTGCGCTTCGAAGAGCTGCATCTCGGCCTCGATGAACTCCTTGCTCATCACCTTCGCGTAGCCGCCCTTGCCCTCGCCGCTCTCCTCGAAGGCGACCTCGAGGAAGGTGCCGCCCAGGCTCTCGACCTGCTCCTTGGTGGCGGGACGCGTGTCGAAGGCGCGCACCTCGGCGCCCAGGGCGCGCGCGGCGGCGATGGCGGCGAGGCCAGCGACGCCCGCGCCGATGATGAGCACCTTGGCGGGCGGAGAGACGCCCGCGGCCGTGACCTGGGGCCCGAAGAAGTCGCCGAAGTGGGCGGCGGCCTCGATGACGGCGCGGTAGCCCGCCAGGTTCGCCATGGAGCTGAGCACGTCCATCTTCTGGGCGCGCGTGATGCGGGGGATGCGGTCGAGGGCGAGGGCGTCGACCTTCTTTTTGGCGAGGGCGTCGACGATGGTCTCGTTGCGCGCCGGATGGATGAGCGAGACGAGCAGGAGCCCCTCGTGGGCCAGATCGACCTCGGCCTCGCTCGGAGGCCGCACCTTCACGACGATGTCGGCCTCGGTCCACACGGCCTTCGCGTCGTCGGCGAGCGTTGCGCCCGCGGCCTCGTAGGCGGCGTCATCGGCGTCGGCGCCCAGACCGGCGCCGCGCTGCACGAGCACATCGAACCCGAGAGCGCGCAGCTTGCGCACCGTTTCGGGCACGGCGGCGACGCGCCGCTCGCCCGCGTGGGTCTCGGTGGGGATTCCGATGCGAATAGCTCTACCCTCGGGGGGCGGGAGCATACCGCAACGAGCCCCGAGCGGGGCGGCTTTGTTCGGCCCAATTGTCGGGACGGCGCTCTCCGCGCTGCCAGTGTGTCCTGCACCGCTTGTCACGGACGGACGGCCGGACGGGAGGTCGCCTCATAGGGGCTCGGCGGCCTTGCAGATGCGAGCGCGTACCAAGTCGTGTGAAGTGGTCGCGGAGCGCTCGCGCAAGGCCGCCTCTCCGCACGCGCCAACGCGGGTCGTGGCTGGGGGGCGCGTTGGCACGCGCGGAGGCCCCTCCGAGGCGACCTCCCGTCCGGCCTTCCGTGATCGCTGACCGCCTGAACCGATCGGGTCGGCGCGATCGGTTGCGCACCAAGCGGACGATCGGAGGATAGTCAAGTAACTGCTTTAGCTTCCTCGGCGACGCGGAGTAGACACCCGTGGTGGAAGCGGGTGGGCGGTGTTGTCGATGAGCTCGAAGGTCGAGCGACGTCGGCACGGAGGCGGGACGTCCAGCGCCTGAGAGGCTCGGCTCCTCCATCCACGGCGTGACGCCAAACCGGTCCGGCTGCGTCAGGCGGCGCGGTGGGGGCGTTGGCCGTAGTCGCCCGCAAGGATGCCGCGCAGGGAGAGGTCCTCGTCGAGGTCGGGCCAGTGGAGCCCCGACGGCGATAGCTCGATGTTATCGAGCTTCTCCTCGGGCTGCCCTTCGAGCCTTGGGTTTCCACAGACGGGAAAGCTGACCTCGAGACCGCTCTCCATCGTGATGTGGATCTTGCCCTCGCGGTGCCAGGCGCGGACGGGCCTGTCAGTCGAAGTGCTCATGCCACGACCTCAGTATGAGCTGGCGGTGTTGCCGTGCCAAGGCTCGTGCCCGCCTCAGCTCGCTCGGCGTGAAGCCGACGGACTCCCTGCAGCTCCACCACCGGCTCCACGACAAGGGCAGCTTCACCGCCGCCCTTGCGCACGTGCACATGAACGGGTCGGTGGTCGTTGCTGTAGAAGAAGAATCGAAAGCCCTCCTTCACGAACACAGTCGGCACGGCGACTCTATCCGGCAGCTCGCGCCGTAGTTGCTTCAGGGTCAGCTCCTCGGAGGACTGCCCGCTTCCTGGACCGTCCGATCGCTCCGCGGCGGGGTTGGACTACGTCCAGCCCGTTCGCCGCGGTCTTCGCTCGTTAGTTTCGGCGGCGCCTTGCGGCGCGCACGTAGAGCCCCTCAGCGGCTGGGTCGCCTTCGAGCGGGCTGCCTTCGCGGGGGTGTCTCCCAGGCGCGCTTGCCCGGGATGGTGGCTGGGTCGAGGAGGCCGCGCTTGCGCCAGCCGCGGCGTAGAAGCCAGGTGCGCGGTGGAGCGTGGGGTGGCGGCCCGGTGCATCCGTGGCGGATTGGACGCTTCCATCCGTCGAACCAGGGGGCGCTGCTCCGCTCGTCGACGGCGTTGCGCGCGTATTGGGGGCGACACGACGCCTCGAGGTGGTGCCGGTCGTTCAGGAGCACGTAGGCGAGGGCGTTGCGCACTTGCCGCGGCGTCCGCAGCACCTCGGCGTGGTAGCGGTCGGCGAAGACTGTCCCGCGCCGGCCCGCCGTGCGGTTGATCGCGCGCGCGAGCCGCACCACCAACCCCTGCATCCCGCGCATGAGCGCCGCGCGCCCGCCCGCCTCGACGACGAGGTGCACGTGGTTGCCCTGCACTGAATGATGCACGACGCGTAGCCCGGGCCCCTCGCTCGCTTTCTGCAGCGCTCCGAGCACCGCCTCGTACATGCGCGTCGTCCGGAGGTTCGGCACGTCCTCCCGCACGCGCAGCGTCACGTGCACCGGATCGTGCCGCGACAGCCTCGGTCGCGACAGATGCGACACGCGCGTGCTGCTCTTCGGCCGTCCGGCTCCCTCGCGCCGCCCCCCATGCCGCAACCGATCCAGATGGAGCTGCCGCTCCCTGCGCTGCCGCCGAGCCATGACTTGAATCTAGCAGAGAACTGCGGGCCCGTCACCCAATTCCTCGAAATCTTGTCCCCATGTCCTTGGGACAAATCTCGTGCAGTCGGGGCGGGAGAGGGGGTCTCGTACTCCCTCCGTCCATATCCGCACGTGGCCTCGCGAATGACGAAAAAGACGAAGAGCGTCCCCTCGTCCCCGCGTCGTCCCCGCCAAAAAAGACGAAGAGCGTCCCCCCGTCCCGCTCGTCTTGTGACGCCCTCGTCCCCGTGACGTGTTCGCGCCTCGGGCGAATCGCCGTTCACGACGCCGTAGAACGGGCGTTCACGACGCCGTGGAGCGCGCAGTCAGACGTCGTCGTCGTCGAGCGCATGACCGCGCCCCCCCCGAGCCTGCCCGCAGGTCCCTGCATTGCCCTCCGTCCCCGACCCCACGTAGCATCGAGGCTGATGCGTCCTTCATCCCCTCTCTTGGTGCTCGTGTTCGCGCTCGGCCTCGGGGGGTGCTCCTGCGGGACGACGCTTCCGGCGACCCACGGGGACGCGGGCGGAAACCGCGATGCCGGGGGCTCTCCGGACGCCGCACCGGGCGACGGCGCCGTGCCACACGACGCGGCCGTTACGGACGCCTCCGTTCTTCACGACGCTTCGGCCGGCGACGCGGCGTGCCTCTCGAGCGCCTGCGAGGCGACCGAGCGCTGCTACGACGGCATCGACAACGATTGCAACGGCCAGGTCGACGAGGGTTGCGCGTGCGTGCCCGGCACCACGGCGCGCTGCCTCCCGGGGCGCATGGACCCGACCCTGCCCCTGTGCAGCTGGGGCGAGATGACGTGCCAGGGCTCGGGCGAGTTCGGCACCTGGGGCCCGTGCGGCGGTGCCGGCAGCAGTGACGGTGGCTCCTCGCTCTACGGTTGCCGGCGCATCGGCATCATGGGCGCGCCGGGCGCGAATCCGTCATCGAACTTCCAGGCATGGCTCGAGACCCAGGGCGCCATCGTCACGCGCTTCGAGGACACGGCGAGCGCGCCGACGTTGCAGCGCGCCGTGCTCGAGACCTTCGACCTGGTCATCGTCGACTGGCTGCAGCGCGACTACACCATGGCCGAGTCCACGACCCTCGCGACGTGGGTGCAGGAGGGCGGCGGCCTCATGGTGATGACGGGCCACGACTCGGGGGCGACGGCCGATCGACAGGTCTCGCTGCTCGCCGCGGTCGGCCCCAGCTTCGACCTGGCGGCGGGCCCCCTCAACGGCCCCGCGACCCTCTTGCCGCACCCGACCACGGTCGCGTCCGACGGCACCACCACCTTGCCACCGGTCACCTTCAACGGCGGCCTGCGCACGACCGTGCCCGCGTCCATGACCGCGACCATCGTCCCCATGGCCGAGATCGGCACCAACATCGTCGGCGTGGCAGGCCCCTACGGCACGGGCCGACTCCTGCTGTTCGGCGACGAGTGGATCGAGTTCGACTCCGAGTGGTCGACCATGCCGGCCATCCCGCAGTTCTGGCTCGACACGGTCACCTGGCTGGCACCCGAGCGAACGTCGCTGCCGATCTGCGAGTAGAAGGGCGGCGGCACGAGGTGGGCGCGGACGACCGCCGCCTCGCCTCCGTGCTCGCCCACGGCACTCGCTCCCGCGCCTCGCCGCCGAGAGACACGCACGCCGCGCTCGTCCGGAGACGGCACGTCGTCGTCATCCGACGTCGAGCTCGGCGAGCTGGTCCGCGATGACCTTGCGGTCGTCCGGATCGGCGATCGACTCGAGCTCGGCGCGCGCGAGCGAAACGAAGTGCGTGGCCTCCGTTCGATGGCCGCTCGCCAGATGCGCGCGCGCGACCACCTCGAGCGCCGATGCGAGATCCCAGTCCTCGAGTCCCTCGCCACCCGCGCGAACGAGCTCGAGGCAGCGGCTTGCATGGTGGAGGGCCGGCTCGCCACGCTCGAGGGCGGCGTAGACGCGGGCGCACTGATTCTCGCCGCGCGCGAGGTGTGCGACGGTGCCCACCTTGCTCCAGTGGTAGCAGGACGCGTGGACGACGTGGACGAGCTCGTCGTCCTCCTCCGTCGTGCGGCCCTCCTTCTCGAGGAGCTGCCAGCTCCGGCCGAAGAGAATCCATCGCGAGCCGGCGGTGTGTCGCCGCGTCGATCGAGCCTTCCGTCGCCCCGCTCATCAGCGCCTCCTCTCTCGATGGATCGCGGACACTTCACGCGCGAACGCCCAAGCCGCGCGCTGCCGCGAGCCTAGACAGGGCGGCTTCGGCGGGTCAACTCGGTTCCGCGTCGGCGTCGTCGTCGGCCGGGTGGAAGCGGAAGGTACAGCGGTCGGCGCCGCGTGAGATGGTCTGGGCGACCTCGAGGCGTGTGCCCCACGACCGGGCCAGGGGGAAGTCGAGAATCGCAGCAGGCCTGCTGGCAGAGCGCCGACAGGTCCTGCGAGGCGAAGAGCTCGGCCATGGGACACCGGTGGATGTCGAAGCCGAAGGTGTCTTCGCCCGCATCAATCTCTTCGACCTCGTAGCCCGGGCTGCCGTACGGGAAATGAAAGAAGATGCGCATCGTGCGACGCGCGCGATCGAGCGGTGTCTTGGCCCCGATGCCGCCGAGCGTCGAGGCCGGTGATGCGAGCGCCTGGTAGATCGGCCAGTTGACCCGGGCGGTCTCTTCGCGTGCCTCGGCCTCGTCGAGCCCGGCCGCGCAGAGCGCACCGTAGATGCCGACGATCCACGCGGACAGGTGCACCATCACGCCCGCACCGAGGGTGGGCACGCTCGGGATGTCTGGCTCGAGCGCACGGTAGCGCTCCCACGCGCCCGCGAGGATTCCGTCGACCGTGCTCGCGTCGAACCGCGCTTCGAGGACGCCGCGCGCCCTGTGCTCGGCGAAGGGTCGCAGTGAAGCGATGGTCAGCTCGGGTGCCCAGTGTGTCATCGGAAAAGACCCGTGCCACGCAACCCATCGATCGTCGAGCGGCAGCCGCGCCCAGGTCCCGCCGCCCATCGGGCACACGGGCGCGGACGTCCGTCGCGCGCCACGGCCCATCCGAGCGTCCGATCAGACGTGCTGATCGACCAGGATGACGTTGCCGTCCGGGTCGGTGATCATGAAGCTCGCTGGCCCGGTCGTGCTCTCGTCGGCCTCGGTCACGAGCTCGACCCCGCGCTTCTTCAGCTCGCGCTGGAGCTCGCGGACGTCGGTGCGCTCGCTCCCCGGCTGACCATCCTGCCCCCAGCCCGGGTTGAAGGTGAGGATGTTGCGCTCGAACATTCCCTGGAACAGTCCGATCACGTGGTCGCCGTTCCTGAGGATCAGCCAGTTCTGCTCGGCGACGCCGCCGGCGACCTCGAAGCCGAGCTTCTCGTAGAAGCTCCTCGATGCGGCGAGGTCCTTGACGGCGAGGCTGACCGAAAACGCTCCGAGATTCATGTCCCTTCCTCCTCTGCTGACTCGTCTCTGGGGTGGCCTGGAGGGTATCCTCGGCTCGGAGCACGGGCTTGCCAGAATCTTGCGAACCTGGACTACGTCGACCGCGTAAACCGCGCTATCGACTTCATCGAGCGCGACCTCGCGCGGCCGCTCCAGCTGGAGGACGTGGCCCGGGTCGCGTGCTTCTCTCCCTACCACTTTCATCGCGTCTTCAAGGCGCTGGTCGGCGAGACCCTCAACGCGTTCGTGAAGCGAGTGCGGCTCGAGCGGGCCCTCTCCCTCCTCTCGCACGGGGACGCCCCGTCCCTCACCAAGGTCGCCTTCGCTTGCGGCTTCTCGTCGAGCTCTGACTTCTCCCGTTCGTTCCGCAAGCACTTCGGCGTGCCGCCGAGCGCCTTCGACGTCGAGACCTTCCGGCGCTCGCAACGCAGGCGCATGCAGGAGACGCTCTCCGCGCCCGACGAACGGCATCTCCTCGAGCCCTTGCCGCCGGGCGAGAACCCCGACGGTTTCGTCGCGCAGCTCCGCGACCAGCCTGCATGCAGGATGGCTTACAGTCGGGTGTGGCGCCCCTTCGAAGAGGGCCGAGTGACGGCCGCCGCCGCCCGGCTGGTTGCATGGGCGCGCGAGCGCGGCCTCGCCGACGGGCGGTGGGTCGGCGCCCTGTGGGACGACCCCGAGATCGTCGAGCTCGACAAGTGCCGCTACGACGTGGGCGTCGAGGTCCCGAGCGACGTGACGGCGGGCGGCGGAGTCGGCATCCTGGAGCTCCCGGCGATGACGCTCGCCCAGGTCGAGATCGCCGGCCCCATCGACCTCGAGCAACGCGCCATCGACTGGCTCTTCCGGACCTGGCTGCCGCCGAGCGGCTACGTCCCCGACGACCAGCCGTACTTCGAGGAGTGGCAAGGGCTGCCCTTCGCCCACGGCGAGTCCCACTTCGAGCTCCGCGTGCAGCTCCCTGTCCGGCGGTGTTAGGGGGCGCTCGTCAGGAGAGTTCGGTGCCCAACATCAACAGGCCTGCGCCGGGCGAGCAGGGGACCTTTCCGGATTCACTCGGTCGGGCAGCCCTCGAAGGTGACGCTCGGACAGGCGGGGTTGGTCCAGGCCGCCGATGGAGGGTCGTCGCCGAGACGCGCCTCGCGCAGGCAGCCGCCGCAGCCGCACGGCCCGCAGCGCACGAGCAACAGCACGCGCGTGCCGCGGGCGTCGAGGAGCTCCTCGTAGTCGTGGCCCGCCGCCCCTTCGCGGTGCACCCGCGCATAGGGCACGTCGAGGGGATGGGCACCCGACATTCGGACGCGCCCGCCCTTGGCTTCGCCGTGGGCGTGCTCGACGCACAGCTCGGCCCACGCGTCGCCGCGGCGGAGGTTCCAGCACTCGCGGTCGGGCGGGGCCGTGGGGCATGCGGGTGGTGCAACGGCGGGGGGCGCTCGCCGGACCGCATCGGTCGGCGGGGACGCGGCGGGCGACGCCGCCACGCGGGGCGGCCGAGTGGGTGCACCGCCGCACGCCGCAGCCAGCATCATCAGAGGCACGAGGATCCATCGCATGGAGCGCCTCTTCCAGCGTAGCGCGCGTAAGCGGTAGCATCACGCCCCATGAAGAAGCTCATCCTGCCTTTTGTGCTCGGCATCTGTGTTGTCCCCGTCGCGGGCCTCCTGTTCGTCCTCCTGGGCGGCATGCCCGTGGCGACGAAGTCACACCCGCTCCCTTTCGAAGAGCCATCGCCAAGGCGGCTCTGCACGCCGCCTTTCGGAGCGCGGGGGACGTGAAGGCGCCCTTCGCCGCCGATGGGGCGCATCTCGTGGCGGGGGCGAAGGTGTTCCGCCAGAACTGCGCCGTCTGCCACGGCCTGCCGCAGCGACCGGCTTCCGCCATCTCGAAGGGGATGTTTCCTCGGCCACCCCAGCTCTACGAGTCAGGCGAGGACGTCGCGGACGATCCGGTGGGGGAGACCTACTGGAAAGTGAAGAACGGCATCCGCCTTACAGGCATGCCGGGTTTCGTCGGTAGCTTGAGTCCACGCCAGCTGTGGGAAGTCAGTCTTCTGTTGCACGAAGGGGATCACCTTCCGGATCCAGCAAGGCAGGCGCTCACGTCAGGGAACTGATCGCGAACAGGGCGCGAGGAGCGACTTGCGCAGCGGCGGCGCGGCCAAGGTCGTACTGAGACTCCTCGGTGGGGTCCCGTCCGCACGGCGGGGCTGGATCAGGGCGCGAGGCCGGAGGCGACGAGGCCCGCCGCGCCGGTCGAGCCCATCTCGTTGTAGCCCGCCTGAGTGTAGTGGTAGGCGTCGACCATCATGCCACGGGACGCAAAGCTGGACGCGCCCGTGAACACGATGCACGCGTACGGATCGCCCGTGGCGACATCCGCTTGGGCCGCCCGCACCGCCGCAAATCCGGAATCGGGCAGGCTCGGGCTCGTGCCGGTTTGGAAGATGAACAAGGGCATGCTCGCGCCGTAGTGCGCGCGGTAGCGGGCGATCATGGATGTCAGGCCGCCGGTGTAGTCGGCCGACGTGATTGTGCCCGCGTGGATCGCGACCGCGTCGTTCTCGCCCTGGTCCCAGAGGACGCCTCCGAACGTGGGGACATGGCCGGCGGACCGAAGCGCAGACAAGGCGGTGTCGAGCTTCGAGACCGAGTCGGCGAAGAGGGTTCCGCTCGCGCTCCAGTTGCCCGCGCCCGTGTCGGACGCTGCCACCTGGCCCGTACCGGGCACGGCGGCCGGCACCAGGACGACGGTGTGCCCCGTCATGCTGTAATACGCATTGCCGAAGGCGGGCCACGCGCTGCCTCCGTTGGCGTTTCCGACCGGGTCGTTGCCGTCCGAGAGTGCGCCGGCGTGGTATTGCAGCACCTTGCCCGCCGAGACGCGCGGCGATCCGGAAGCCGAGCCGTCCCACCCGACCGCGTTGCTCTGCCCTGCGATGAGGAACACGTCCACGGCGCTACCCGGAGCGGGACACGAGAAGCTCTGTTTCGTATACGTGCTCCACCCCGCCGTGTCGTTGTAGGCGTGTACCCACCATTGGTAGGTCACGCCTGGAGTGATGCTCACCGTGACGGTGGTGGCGGTGTGGGTCCCCGGGTTGCCGTTCACGTACTCCACGCCCATCGTGCAGCCGAGGTTGCCCGGGCCGCTCGCGTTCCCGCCGCAGTCGCGGCCGGGCTCGTCGACGCGTACGGGATAGACCGCCGCCCCGGAGACGGGGGTCCACGAGAGCGTGACCGAGGCGCCATCGGTGCTGCACTCGGGTGCGTTCATCGCCGGCTCGGCGAGGGTCGTGTCCGCGGGAGACGCGCATGATGCGTAGGCATAGGATCCGGAGAGCGTCCCGTCGACGCACATGCGCGTTTCGGAGACGCAGGTCTGTCCCGCGCCGACGGAGGAGCCGAGATAGGCCGTGACGGAAGCCCCGTCGGGAAGGGTCTCTCCCCAAGGGGCCATGCAGGGCGCCGCCGACGCGACCGAGCAGGTGGCGCACGGGTACGAGCCGGAGAGCACGCCGTCCCGACACGTGCGCAACTGTTCAACGCAGGTCGCACCGTTCGGCACCGACGGTGCCCGAAAGGCCGTGACGGATGCGCCGTTCGAGATCGTCTCCCCGTTGAACATGCAGGCACCGGTCGAGGCATCCTCCGGCCGCGCGCCCGAGTCCGACGGCGAGGCGGGTCCTGCGTCGGCGGGTCCTGCGTCGGCGAGTCCTGCGTCGGCGAGTCCTGCGTCGGCGAGTCCTGCGTCCGGGCGCTCCGCGGCCGGGTGGCCCGCGTCGGCGGTCGCGGCGTCCCCGAAGTCGGCGCGGGATGCGCCGCTCACCGGCGTTGCACACGCGGCGAGGAGCGCCGCGAGCGGGAGGAGCGACAACAGTCGTGGGTGCCGTGGCTGGACCACTTCTTCGACGCTCGATGCAGCGGCCATGCCACACCCCGAGCCGCGACAGCCCCGGCCGCGCGGCGCCGCCGGATGGTTGCTGCCCTGTCCATGGGTACACCGGACCCCGGTCTGGGTGCCCGTGTGAGGAGACCGAACCCCCCAGCGTCGCGTCGGGCGCCGTGCACCGATCCATCAGGGCTCCTCGACGTCAGAGGCCGTACTGCGAAAAGAACGCCAGGCTTTCGCCGTTGGCGTCCCCGAATCCGAAGTACGCCGGGTACGGCGAGCAGGGCGTCCACGAGTCCGTCGCCGCGCTGTACGTGCATCCCTGGACGAAGCCGCTCGACAGGGAGCTCCGTGCCGCAGCCCCGCCTGCGCCCGAGTCCATGAAGGCGGGTGCGACGGCGTCCATCACCGAGCCGATGCTCGGCTGAAAGGCTCCGTAGCAGCCGAAGGGGCCTAGCACGAACGCAAGGCTGCCCGTCCAGGGTCCTCCCGTGGTCGTCTCACCGTCCGTCAGACCGATCCGGAACCAACCATTGCTGCCATCGGTGAAGTGCCGGAATCGAGGCGCGGCGAAATCGCCATTGAAGACCCTGTAGACGATCTGGTTCACGTAGTAGCGCATGTCGGCGTCGGTCGGGAACGTTCGGCCGACGAGCGCCTTGTTCTCGTAGAAGGACAGGAGGACCCACGGGAGGCGAATGTGGTGGCCCATGTCCTCTCCGACGTTCGGCACGGGCGACGCCTCCGTGGACATGGGCGGCTCGGGGTGCTCGACGCCCGCGAACCTGAAGTCCGGGTGGTACGTCCACGCCCCCCGGTTGAAGAGGTATCCATCGGCGGGGGCGCCACTGAAGTCCGTCAGCGAGGTCCAGGAGAAGTGATTGTCGACGGTGTCGTAGGCGGTTCGCAGGTAGCCGAGGAGGCGCTGGTCGACCGTGCCGCCGCTCACGTCCGGGTAGTTCACGTGGGCGGGATTGAGCGCGACGGCTGCCCGATACTCGAGGACCGCCCCCCAGAGCTGCTCGTCCCAGTCGAGGACGGCATTGCAGGGCGCGGTAGGGTCCACCGTCGTCGACGCCTCCCCGAGATACTTCAGCGTCGTCATCTCCTCGTGGCTGACCCGGGCGCAGTTGCTCCAGCCCTGGAAGTCCCAGCCCATGGCGTTGCTCACGTCGAACACCATCGCGGGGACGTCGAACGAGAAGATCCTCGAGTACACGTCGAGGAAGCGGCTCATGGTCGCGGTGCGGGACGCGGGGGGAACGAGCGCGACCGAGTGCATCAGGTAGCCCACGAAGTACATCCACTGGACCACGTTGTTGAGACTGTCGATGTTCCCGTCGCTCGGGTGTGCGTCGGCCCACGTGAGGGGCTCGGTGATGTCCCGCCACGAGGTCGGCACGGGCTGACCGACGCCGGCGGCGTTGCGAAGCCAGCGCAGCGGTGCCGTCGACGCGAGATCGCACAGCTGGGAGAGCGCCTCCACGTCGTTCTCACGGCGCACGCGGATCGCGAAGTTCATCAGGAAGTACTGCGTGTCGTAGAGCGCGCTGAGCGTGTCGCCGGCCGAAAGCTCGGTCTCCATCCTCGTCTTCAGGCTCGGGTAAAGGTTCGCCCACACCCGGAGCGCCCTCTGCCAGGGCGTCATGGGCGTGCACGTTGGATAGGTGGCGCTGCCTGCAACGCCGGCATCGGAAGGACCGCCCTCGTCCGCGGCATCGGAAGGACCGCCCCCGTCCGCGGCATCGGAGACACCCCCGCCGTCCATCCCGCCGTCGCGCCCCCCGTGTGTCGACGGGCTGCCGGAGCACCCGAGCGCCACAAGGACGCACGAAAGCCCGATCGCCCAGGCACGGCTCACGACACCCTCTCGACGCCAGGGTCAGCCATCTTTCAAGCTCACCACCCCTCGTGTCGGACCCGTCCGGGCACGCAGACGCACACGACCGATGCAGCGCTTCCAGTAGCGCGCCACCGAGGTCGATTGTCGCGCACCCGACCGAATCCGGGCAAGCGACGCAGTGGCTCGCAAGCGCCGGGCCGGGGACTTCGCGGCGGCATGCGTTACGAATGCTTTGGCCGCCCAGCGTGTCGTGCTCGGTCCGGGGCGTCGGCTTCGGCATGCGTCACAGCCCAGCCCCGGCGCGACTGTCACCCTGCACACAGCGATGGCATCATGCTATAGGTGCGTTCGATTCAGGCGGTCTTCATGGCGACCGGCACCGGACCGCCTGGGGGCAGGGGCGCGGGGACGGAGTGACTGAGGGCAAGAGTCGGGACGAGCTGGAGCGCGAGCACGAGGTGCTTCGTGCCACGATCCGCGCGCTGGAAAACAGCGACGCCTTCCATCGCACCCTGCTCGCGAGCATCCCTCAGAGGCTCTTCCTCAAGGACCACAGCTCCGTCTACCTCGCCGTCAACGAGCGCTACGCCATCAGCCTGGGCTGCAAGCCCGAGGACGTCGTGGGCAAGGACGACTTCGCGTTCTTCCCGATCGCGCTGGCCGAAAAGTACCGGGCGGACGACCAGGCGGTGATGGAATCGGGACAGATCAAGGAGGTCGAGGAGAAATACCTCGCCCAGGGAAAGGAACAATGGGTCCGCACGACCAAGGTACCGGTGAGAGACGCCGGGGGAACGGTAACCGCGGTCCTCGGTCTGTTCGAGGACATCACGGAGCGCAGGCGGGCCCAGGAGGCTCTGGAGGCGTCTGAGAGACGCTACCGCCGCCTCTTCGAGGCCGCCCGGGACGGCATCCTGATCCTGGACGCCGGCACAGGACAGATCGTAGACGTCAATCCATTCCTCCTCGAGCTGACCGGCTACTCACGCGAGGACTTCCTTGGCAAGCACCTCTGGGAGATGGGTTCGTTCAAGGACGTCACTGCTTCCAGGGAATCGTTCGCCAGGCTGCAGACCGAGAAGTACGTCCGCTACGAGGATCTGCCGCTCAGGGCTTGCGACGGGCGGAAGATCGACGTCGAGTTCGTCAGCAACGTCTACGGCGTGGGCGACGGGCAGGTCATCCAGTGCAACATCCGCGACATCAGCGAGCGCAAGCGGACCGATGCCGATACCAAGCGGTTGACGATGGCGATCGAGCAGGCCGCCGAGGTCGTCTGATCACGCGACGCCCAGGGGACCATCGTGTACGCCAACCCGGCCTTCGAGGTCGTGACGGGGTACACGCGCGCGGAGGCTCTGGGTCAGAATCCGCGCCTGCTCAAGAGCGGCCAGCAGGACGAGGAGTTTACCGCACGCTCTGGGGCACCATCCGCGGAGGTGGCACCTGGCACGGACGGCTGGCCAACAGGAGGAAGGACGGCACGCACTACACGGAGGAGGCGACCATCTCTCCCGTGCGCGACGCGACCGGGGCCATCACCAGCTACGTCGCGGTGCAGCGGGACATCACGCGCGAGTCCTCACCCTGGAAGCTCAGCTCCTCCAGGCCCAGAAGATGGAGGCCTCGGGCGGCTCGCCGGCGGCATCGCCCACGACTTCAACAACCTGCTCACGGTCATCCTGAGCTACACCGAGTTCGCGCTGGAGCGGCTGCGGGAGGGCGATCCGCTGCGGGACGACCTCCAGGAGGTGACGAAGGCCGGCGAGCGCGCCGCGGCGCTGACCCAGCCAGCTCCTGGCCTTCAGCCGCAAGCAGGTGTTGCAGCCGGAGCCGCTGGACCTGAACCACATCGTCGGCAGGACATGGAGAAGATGCTGCGGCGGATCATCGGCGAGGACATCGAGCTGGTCCACGTGCTGGCGCCTGGCCTCGGGCTGCGTCAAGGCCGACCCGGGCCAGATCGAGCAGGTGCTCATGAACCTCGGGTCAACGCCCGCGACGCCATGCCCCAGGGGGGCAAGCTCACGATCGACGACGGCCAACGTCGACCTCGACGAGGAGTACGCGGCGCGCCACGTGGCCGTGGCAGCCCGGGCCGTACGTCATGCTCGCCGTCACCGACACGGGCTCCGGCATGGACGAGCAGACCAGGGCCAGCTCTTCGAGCCGTTCTTCACCACCAAGGACACAGGGGCACCGGCCTGGGCCTGTCCACGGTCTACGGCATCGTCAAGCAGAGCGGCGGCGACATCTGGGTCTACAGCGAGCCGGGCGAGGGGACCACGTTCAAGGTCTACCTGCCGCGGATCCCGCGGCCGACACGGCGGCGGCACCCGAGCGCCCGCGGTGCGCGCCGAGTTGACCGGGACCGAGACCATCCTCGTGGTCGAGGACGAGGAGGCGCTCCG
>CAWHLB010000009.1:0-312048 GCA_963830115.1 uncultured delta proteobacterium | reverse complement strand
ATGTATTGCTCCCACCGAGTGGTGCGGATTGGAGAGGAGGGCATCACGACGCGCGGCGACGCCTCGAGCGAGGCCGATCCGCCCGTCCCGGCGAGCGACGTACTGGGCCGCTTCCGGGGGCTCGTTCTGGGACCAGGCACCGTGCCCGCGCCGCGCGCCGTTCAAGCGGCGGCGAATCGGGGCCTTCTGCATGCCGCGCCGCTGCTCCGGCAGGTCGCGCTGCGAGCGCGGCCTTTGGAAGCTTCTGTGTGGCAGACGCTGGCCCGCACCGCAGTAGCCCGAATGCTTCGGCGGGTAGGCACGTCACGGTGCGGTCATTGCGCCCTTCCGACCTGCCACGTGTGCCCGCGTATCTGCTGCGGCGCGGCATCCGTCCCACTCGATTCGTCCTCGATCACTGGAGGAACCTCGCGTGTCGCGGCAGGTCCTTCGGTGCTAGGCTTCTACGAGCGACCGTATTGTAGGGTCACTCATCGTCGATGCTCGCGAGGGGAGCATCGACGCAACCTGGTCGACCTGTGGGTCAACAGGTGGTATCGGGGCACTGGCCTCGGGTCACACCTCGTGACCCACGCGGTCGCTGGCGCCGGCATCCCACGGATTGTGCAACTGGGCTCAAACGTCCGGTCGGCTACTGCCAAAGCGTGCTTTCGCGAGGCTGGCTTTGTGGTGACACGCGAGCCAGCTATCTCGCCCGATCACGTCCTCGTTCGTCGAGGCGTCGCCTGACGCTTCCAGCGCGCCTCCGCGTGGGGCCCTCGGCTGAACGGAGCAATCTGTGCGGGGAGGAAGGCTCGCTGGACGAGTCTCGCGACCGCGACGAACGTGAGGGCCGGAAACCCCTCAGAGAAGGGAAGGGCCTACGATGTCGACCTGTAGGCTGCATTTCCTGCAAGCGAGCAGTGGAGGGGGTGGGCGGCTTCGGTGCGGGGGGCGTGTTACATTGGCGTCGGTGCAGGTCGCCGTTTCGGTTGCGCCTTCTGAGGCGATGCGGGTTGCGACTCGGATCGTGGAATGTTGGGCGGGCGCTCGAGGGGAAGGTTGCGGTCGTTCGGCTGGCCGTGACGGCGCTCCTCGCCCGTGGGCATCTGCTGGTCGAGGATGTGCCTGGCGTCGGGAAGACGACGCTCGCTCGCGCCCTCGCACGCTCGGTCGGAGTGGAGTTTCGGCCGCTTCAGTCACCTCCGGCTTGATGCCCACCGGAGGAAGAGGGCGCGGTCGCCCGCTCAATCGTGACCTCCGTTGCCGCCCAACATTAGCTGCTCACCGGCTGAGCCTCCGCGCGCGGCCGTCGGGGCCGACGAAAACGACCGCTGTGCGGGGCGGCATTGGCCGAGCTCGAGGATCAGTTGACCTCGTGTGGACCGCATCCAGCCATGTCCCCACTCTCCTTGGCCGCACGGGAAGCCGAGGGGCTTCAGGTGGGCGACGGAGCCCACCGCCCGCAGCTTGCGCGGCGTGCGCGATGGCGATCATTGGGCGCTGCAGTCGGCGGAGCGAGAGGGGCGGGCGGCGCGAGGCAAGCCATGGCCACGTCGACGGGGCCCACGGTACTCTCGGGCAGGTCGTCCGGGCCCGGGGCGCCGAGGAAGCGGCCGCGGAAGCGTTGTCTCGGCGCGACGAGGACGATGTGCTGGGCACCCTTCGCCATGGCCGCGACGCGTGCAGTCGCACGGGCCCGCTCCGGCGTACGCCCCGACCCAGCTCTGCGCAGCGAGGATGCTGCTCGCGCCGTGAAGCATGCAGAACGCGACGACGACGGCCGTGGCGGCGCGCCGGGTCGGGGCGCCCTTCATGACCCAAGCTGCGAGGCCCGCCGAGAGGACGAGCACGGGAACGTAGAGTGTGTGGGATGCCGACTTGAGGAGCGACGGCCCCACCGCGATTGAAAAAGCCACGGCAAAGCCCGCGGGGCCCGGACGTGTGAACGCACGGTTCCTCGCCACGAGCGCGCCGACGATCACCAAGACACCAGCCGCGGTGACGATGCTCGCGATCGACAGGGGTAGGCCGTCGCCCCAGACGAGCAGCGACGCGGCGCGCGCCGCCTGGTGCACGTAGTAGACGGGGCCGGGAGCGAGGTTGCGCCACACATACGCGCCGAGCGCGTCGCCCACGATGACCCAGCGCAGAGCGAAGGCCACCGCGAGCGCTCCGAGCGGCACCAGGAAGGCCGGCCGGCGTATTGGGTGGGGGCGCGCATAGAGAGGCCACCAGAGGAGTGGCAACGTGAAGCCGCTCTCCTTCGAAGCGGCCGCAGCCACGGCCGCTGCCGCAGCGCCCGCCGAGAGGAGCCAACGAGCCCGCGGCGTTCGAGCGCGGCCCGCTTCGAGAACGGCGTGCGCCCCGAGGAGCGCGAGCAAGGCCCAAGGAGCTCGCAACGTCCACCGAGCCACATCGTCGTCTCGCCGGCCGTGGAATCGACGGCGGCCAGCGCGAATGCCAATAGGCCGGTCCACCGGTCGCTCACGCGCGCCACCAGCAGCGCGAGGAGCGCGAGGCAAGCGAGGTGCATCGCGAAGGACGCAGCGAAGCATCCGGCCGTAGACAGGTGGGTCGTCCGTTGCAGCTCGAGCAGGGTCGCGCACAGCGGACGGTACGAGTCTGCGGCACGGCTCCACAGGCCGCACAAGCCGTAGCGCCGGTGGATGGATCCGAACACGCCCGCCCACATGTGCTCCTCGGCCGAGAGGCCGAGGCGCGGGATCAGGCTTGCCTCGAAGACCAAGGCGCAAGCCCCGACAATAGCCGCGGCCACGACGGCGTCATCGGCTACACGGCGTGGGGAGGGCGGGGCGGCGAGGTCCACGGCGTGCAGGGTGCACGAGCGTCCGCGCCGTTCAAAGCACGATCGGGCGGGTGGCCGGCTTCGGGTGCGGGGGCGTGTTACATTGCGGTCGGTGCAGGTCGCCGTTTCGGTTGCGCCTTCTGAGGCGATGCGGGTTGCGACTCGGATCGTGGAGAATGTCGGGCGGGCGCTCGAGGGGAAGGTTGCGGTCGTTCGGCTGGCCGTGACGGCGCTCCTCGCCCGTGGGCATCTGCTGGTCGAGGATGTGCCCGGCGTCGGGAAGACGACGCTCGCTCGCGCCCTCGCACGCTCGGTCGGGGTGGAGTTTCGGCGGCTTCAGTTCACCTCCGACTTGATGCCCGCCGATGTGCTCGGCGGCAATGTGCTCGACCAGTCGACGGGGCGGTTCGAGTTCCGGCCGGGGCCTGTCTTCACCAACGTGCTGCTCGCCGACGAGATTAACCGCACGACGCCACGCACCCAGTCGGCCTTGCTCGAGGCCATGGACGAGCGGCAGGTGTCCATGGACGGGCGCACCCACGCCCTCGACAAGCCGTTCTTCGTCGTCGCCACCCAGAACCCCCACGAGTTCTACGGGACCTATCCCCTGCCCGAGTCCCAGCTCGACCGCTTCCTCCTGCGCACCCGCATCGGCTATCCGCCCTCCGACGTGGAACGCCGCGTGCTGCGTGTGCGCCGCGGTGCCGACCCGGTTGGTGTGCTCGAGGCGGTCGTCTCGCAGATGGACCTGCTCGCCGCCCAGGCCGCCGTCGATGCGGTGCGCGTCGACGAGCGTCTCATCGCCTATCTGCACGACCTCGTCCTCGCCACCCGCGAGACTCCCCTGCTCGAGCTCGGCGCCTCGACCCGCGCCGCCCTCGCCCTCGAACGCTCCGTCCGCGCTCAGGCACTCGTCGAGGGGCGCGACTACGTCCTGCCCGACGACGTCAAGACGCTCGCCATCCCCGTCCTCGCGCACCGCGTCCGCGTCGCCGGCGCCCACGACGACTCTAGCTCGCGCACCGACGCCGAGCGCGTCATCCGCGACCTCTTGGCCGGCCTTCCCGTGCCGGTCTGACCCTCTTCGCGCGGCGCCTCGACCCGCGCCGCCCCCGCTTCGCTTCGACGACGAACGCCAGCACCGACCGAGCGCGATGCGTGATGCGGCAACACACGAGCCGTCCCCTTCCACGCCTTCCACGGCCGGCGCCGCGCGTACCGCTCCCCGCTTCCGCCTCCGCCGTCGTCCACGCCGCCTCCGCGAGCGCCGTACGTTCCGCTTCACACGCGAGGGCAAGGTCTTCCTCCTCGTCACGCTGGGCGTCGGCTTCGCCGCGGTGAACACCGGCAACAATCTCCTCTTCCTCATGCTCGGCTTGATGCTGAGCCTGCTCCTGGTCAGCGGCATCCTCAGCGAGATCGTCCTGCGCCGCGTGCGCGTAGCGCGCCGCTTGCCCGAACGCGCCTTTGCCCACGCGATCTGCCTCGTCGAGATCGTCCTCGCCAACGACAAGCGTCGCGTGCCGAGCTACTCGCTACAGGTCGAGGACCGCGCCGACGGCGAGCCGACCGAGCGCCGCTGCTACTTCCTCAAGGTCGCCCCCCGCGCCGAGCAGACGGCCTCCTACCGTCGAACGCCGTCGCGTCGCGGCGTCCTGTCGCTGCGCGGTTTCCGCCTGGGCACGCGCTACCCCTTCGGCCTCATCGAGAAGTGCCGCCTGATCCCCGCGCCCGACACCCTGATCGTGTACCCCGCCCTGGTCCCCGTCGACCGCGCCGACCTCGCCCAGGTGCTCGACGGCCTCGACGCGCCGACCGGTCGCCCCGGTCACGGCACCGAGCTCGGAAGCCTGCGCGAGTACCGCGCCGGCGACGAAGCGCGCACGGTTCACTGGCGTCGCACCGCCGCCCTCGGTCACCTGGTGGTCCGTGCCCGCGAGCGCGACGCCGCCGGGCGCCTGACCCTCGTCATCGACAACGGGCGCCCCGACGACGCGGAGCCCGACGACGCCTGGCACCTCTCCTTCGAGCGCGCCCTCTCCCGCGCCGCCGCCCTCGCCGCCGCCGCCCTCGCCCACGGCGCCGCCGTCGACGTCCTCGCCCGCACCGGCGCATCGCCCCTCGTCCTGCCCGGCGCGGCACCGGATCCGATCTGGCGCTTCCTCGCCCTGCTCGAGCCCGTCGCGGCCCGCGACACCCCCCCGCTTCCGTCCCGCCCGCCCAACGCGCACGTGGTCGCCGCCGACTTCGACGCGGTCGCCGCCGAACCCTCGACGCCCGTTGCCCACGCCGAGGTCACATCGGCGCCCTCGTCCACCCCTTCCCGCCCGTCCAAGCCATGAGCTTCGCCTACCTGCACAAGCTCGTCGCCTACTTCATCGCCGGGCTCGGCTTGCTCGCCCTCACCCTCGGCCCCCACCTCAACCCCCTCTCGCAGCTCCTCTGGCGATCGGCTTCGTGCTCAGCTTCTTCGCCGAGCCGCCCCTGGTGGCCCACCCCACATGGATGCGCCTCTGGACCGCGCTGGTGGTCGCCTTCTTCGTCGTGCAGGTCGCGCGCGCCCTCGCCGGCGCGCCCGTCTTGCCCCTGGGCCTCGAGTACGCGGGCTTCCTGCAGGTGTCGCGCCTCTTCAACCGTCGCAACGCTCGCGACTACGAGCACATCGCCGTCCTGGCCCTGGTGGACCTCGTCGCAGCGACGGTGCTCGTCTACCGGCCTCCTCTACGGCCTCGTCTTCTTCGGCTTCGTGGTCGGCACGCCGTGGATGTTGGCCATCACTCATTTGCGCCGCGAGATTGAAGAGAACTACCCGGGCCCGGAGGCGTCGGAGGGTCGCCCCGGAGTCGCGCGCGTCCTGGCGTCACGCCGGGTGATCGGCGGACGGTTCCTCGCAGGGACGGCCCTGCTCGCCGTTCCCCTCTTCTTCGGCACGGCGGGCCTCTTCCTGATCTTCCCGCGGGTCGGCATGGGCTTCATGTCCGTGGGTCCGAGCGAAGGCCGGCGCGTGGCTGGCTTCGGGCACGGCGTCGAGCTCGGCGGCTTCGGCGTCATCCGCGACGACCCGACCGTGGTTCTGCGCGTGAAGCTCCCCCACCCGGGCCATCCACCCCCCCAGCAACTGGAGCTGCGCCTTCGGGGAACGTCCTTCGATCACTACGACGGACGGCGCTGGACGCGCACCCCGTCGCTCCCGCGCCCGCTCTTGCGCCGCGGCGACGAGTTCGTCATCGATTGCATGCCGCGCCAGGGCACCGACCGCTCGTTGACGATCCTCCTCGATCAGCTCGACGAGCCCGTGGTCTTCTTGCCCAGGGGCACGGTCGCCCTCTCGGTGCCCCCGCGCATCCAGTCCGGCCGCGAAATCCCCCGCAGGCTCGTCCGAGCCGAGGGCCTCGACGTGCGCTACCTGGACGCGGACGCCCTCGGGCTGCTCTACACCGCGTGGGTCGCGCCGACCGCCCGCCGTCCCCGGGCACCGCTCGATGACATCTGGCGCAGGGCCTACCTCGAGGTGCCGCCCGGCTATCAACGCATCGCCCACACGGCCCGGAGGATCACCGACGGAGCGCGCACCGACGAGGAGCGCGCGCGTCGGGTGCTCGCGTGGCTGCGCGACTCGGGGCGCTTCCGCTACACGCTGCACCAACCCGACGTCGGCAACCGCGACCCCTTGAGCGTGTTCCTCTTCGATGCCCACGCTGGCCACTGTGAGTACTTCTCCACGGCCATGGCGATCCTGCTGCGGGAGGTCGGCATCCCCGCACGCAGCGTGACGGGCTTCGTCGGCGGACGCTACAACCCCTACGGTCACTACTACGCCATCCGCGAGGGCGACGCCCACAGCTGGGTGGAGGCCTACATGGGCGGCCGATGGACCGTATCGGGATCCCACACCTCCCGCGCGCGACGCGATTGGCCCGCGCGACGGGTTCGCCTCGAACCTGCGCGAGATGCTCGACGCCCTGCGCACCCAGTGGTCCACGCGCGTCGTCGGCTACGATCTCCACACCCAGGTCGACGCGTTCAACCGGATCGTGCTTTGGCTGGGGAGGCTGGGTGTCACGCATCCGCGCGGCGCACCGATCCCTTCCGAGAGTCGGCGGTCCCTTCGCGCCGAGCCCCACCTTCCGGCGTCGGGCTGGTCCATCGCCACAATCCTCGTCCTCGCCCTGGTGCTCGCCGCCACGGTCTGGTGGGTCTGGAGGCGCCGCCACCGTCCTCGGAAGTCCGACGCCTTGCCCGCCTCGGCCCGGGGAGCCGTGCGCCTCTACCGGGCGCTCGATCAGGCGCTCGCGCGACGCGGCTATCCGAGGCCCGCGGCGGCGACCCCCCTCGAGCACCTCGCGGCCCTCGAGCACGCGGACTTCGCAGGTGCCGATGTGGTCCGCGAGGTCACGCTCGCCTACCTCGGCGCGCGCTGGGGTACACGCCCCCTCGCCCCGGACGAGCACGCCCGCCTGCGAGCCGCCGTCGGTCGCATCGCCGCTGGCGCCCCCCGCATCGACCCGCCGGCACCCGCCGAACGGGCTTCGTGAACTTGACTCGATTTCGACACTCGGGCTCGACTTCGACCGAACGATTGGCTTTGCGGAGGCGCGCAGGCCGTCTACCCTGACGGGGACGCATGGGAACCGACGTCCAGGACCTGACTGCGCGCGCAAAGCGCCTGATCTCGGAGCGTCGCTATCAGGAGGCGGTGCGGGTCTGTCGGCGCGTCCTCCTGTCGAGGCCCGACGAGGTGGAGGTGCGCCTGCTCCTCGGCATGGCGCTCCTGGCGCTGCGTCGCTATGACGAGGTGCGCGCCGAGATGATGGCGCTCACCCGGAAGGTGCCCCGCCGGCCGGAGGTCCATCGCCTCCTCGGCGAGGCTTACCTGCGCAGCGGCCAATCGGAGAAGGCGGCTGCCTCCCTCCGGCGCGCCCTCGAGATTGACCCGGGCGACATGGTCGCTTCCGAGCTGCTCTCCGAGTTGGGCGACGAGTCCCACGAGACCGGCACCATCGACCGGTGGTTCGACCCGGCTGCGGTGGCCACGACGGAGGTGAGCACGCCCGAGCTCATCGAGGAGGAGCTTCAGCACACGACGGCGACCTCCACCTCCTCACCGTTCGACCAGGAGCAGTCCACGATCATCGTGGCCGACGACGCCTATGTGTCGTCCGAGATTGAACGGGCATCGCGGCTCCACGACGACACGACCGACAGCAATCCTCCCTTGTCTCTGCCGGGAGGGGTGGGCGCGGCTCCCGCCCAGGGAGGGCGACCGCGCCGCAAGCCGACGATGCTCGGCCTGGGGGGTCTGGGCGCCCCTTCCGCCGCGCCGTCCGGGTCGAGCACGAAGGGGCGAGGCAGGATCTCCTCCATCCCGCCGCCGCCACCCCCCGGCGCAAAGAGCGGGCCGGCCAACGGTCGGGGGCGCATCTCTTCCATCCCGCCGCCACCCTCGGCGCCGCGACCGTCCGGCCCCCCCCCGCCCGCGCCTCGCCCACGGGTGACGGGCACGAGCGTCTCCGAGGACTCCACCTTCCGCGACACGCCCACGACGGCCAACCGCCCCATGGCCATTCGGTCGCGGCCCTCGCCGCCCGCGCCACCACGCGAGGAGACCTCTGAGCTCCACCTCTCCGACATCGAGGAGGTCGAGCCGCCGCGAATGGAGTCGACGGACGAGCTGAGCCTCTCCGACATCGAGGAGGCCGAACGCCGCCCGGTTGCGCCCATGCCGGAGGAGCTCGCGCCGGCGGCCCCCTGGGAACCGGGTGGCGATGACCCGCTCGACGTCGAGCCCACCCGTGCGCTTCCCCCCGCCCAAGCCCCGTTCGACGACCTCGAGGGCATTCCGACCCGTGCCCGCAATGTCGCCTCGGTGGGCCTGCCGCCCCTCGAAGCCGCGCCGACCATCGCGCGGGTCCGTCCGGGCGACGAGGACGTGCCGACTGGTCGTCGCGCCAACCCATCCTTCCCCCCGCCCGGTGTGTCCGCGGGGGCGTTTCCGGGGCGCTCCGGCTGGGCTGGCCGGAGCGGTGGTGGCCGGACGACCACGATCTCCCGCGCGTCGGGCAAGCAAGCGTTCCTCACCGCCATGCATTCGGTCCTCGATCGGACCGGCACGCTGATCGACCGGGCGCGCTCGTCCTTCGATTCCGCTCGCGCCGGTGCTGGCCGGCAGAGGCTACCCCTGAGGATCGCCCTCGTGGCGATCCCCGTCCTGCTCGTCCTGGTCACGTTCGTCGGCGTGCACATGTGGCTCGACCATCGCGCGGAGAAGCAAGTCGTCGCGGCCGTGCAGGCCGCCAGCCGCGACGGTCTGCCGGGCTCCCTGCAACAGGCCCTGAAGGTGGCCTCCGACCGGGGCGGGAGCGATTCGGCCGACGGGGCGCGCCTCGCGCGGCTCTATGCGACGGCGGCGCTCGAACAAGGGTCGAGCAAGGCCGCCTCCGAAGCCCTGCTCTATCTGCAGCACCTCGACAGCGACGGGGCGAGCCTTCCGGACGCCCACATCGCCAAGACCTACCTCGCCCTGTCCAAGGGCAACGTCGATGCTGCGTGGCAAGCCGCCTCGACGATCTCCGTGACCGGAGGGCCAACGGCGGAGGGGTCCCATGCGCGCGCCTTGTCGGCCGCCGCCATGGGCGACATCGACCGCGCTGTCGTGGAGGCCCGCACCGCCCTGCTCCAGGAACCCAAGGCAGCTCGCTACGCGGCCAGCTTCGCGGTGCTCAGCGCCAGGCACGGGGACGTGCCGCATGCCTTGCAGGCCCTCGATCAGGTTCAGAACGGTCCCCTCTCGCCGGCCGTGCGCATCGCGCGGGCGCGCGTCCTCTTCGACACCGGCCGCGACCCGGAGAGGGCCATCCACGAAGCCGACGCGGTGCTCGGCGATCTCGCCGCGCTTGCCACGCCCCCGCAGAAGGCGTGGGCGCACCTGCTCAAGGCACTGCGCGACGTGTCCATCCAGGATGATGCCCACGCGCTCACCGAAGCGAAGGCGGCCGAGGAGGGAGCGCCGCCGGGGGACGAGGGTTTCGGCCTCGACCTGGCCCAGGCCTTCCTGGCGGCGGGCTCTCCGAAAGACGCGGGGCGTGTCCTCGACCAGTTGCCTTCCCGCTCGGGCGCACCGCCCTCGCGCGCGCGGCTCGTGGCCCGGGTGGCGCTGGCTCGCCACCAGATCGATGCGGCGGATCGGGCGCTCGCGGGTGCCGGGGAAGGGCCGCGGGTCGACTATCTCCGCGGACGCGTAGCGGAGGCGCGAGGGCACATCGACGAAGCGCGGGGGCTCTACCAGCGGGCCGCGGAAGACCCTGCCGTGCACGTGCCCGCACGTGTGCAGCTCGCGAGCCTCGAGCTGAAAGCGGGTCACAGCCAGCAGGCGCTCGATTTGCTGGCGGACGCGCGCGACAGCGCGCCGACGAACGTCGACCTGGTGCTCGTGCTCGTGCGCGCCTACCTCGAGCAACACCAACCGGACCAGGCCCACCACTTCTTGCAGCTGGCGCTCCAGCGGCATGCGAGCTCGTCGAAGCTCCAGATCCTCGCCGCCCAGGTCGACCTGGCCCAGGGCCACGCCGACACGGCCTACACCGCGCTTCACAGGCTCGTGGCGACCAACCCCGACGACGCCTCGTTGCAGTCGGCCCTCGGGGAGGCCGCCCGCCAGTCGGGGCACACCGACGAAGCACACAGCGCCTTCGAAAAGGCACTCCATCTGGACCCGCACGACGTCCGGTCCCTGCTCGGTCTGGGGCAGCTCGCGATCGACGCGGGTGACGCGGACGCGGCCCAAGCGGTCTTCGAGCGGGCGACGCAATCTGGCGTGCACGATCCGAGGCTCGATAGCGTGCACGGCCAGGTGCTCATGCTTCAGGGCGCCGGCGACGAGGCCGCGGCGGTCCTCAAACCCCTGGCGGAGGAGGCGAACACGGCGTCCCTTTGGGCCGCGTTCGGCCGTGCCCTCACCCAGGCCGAGCGCGACTCGGACGCACGCTCGGCATTCCGCAAGGCCTTGCACCTCGACCCCCACAACCCGGAGGCGCAGCTCGGCAATGCGCGCATCGAGATTCGGGGGCTCGCCTTCGGGCAGGCGGGGCACGCCATCGACGATGCAGAGCGCGACGGGCGTGCCCGCCACCTCGGAGACGTGTTCGAGGCGAGGGTTTGGGCCCTGCGCGGCCTCCTCGCCTACAACAACGGTCAGGCCGAACCGGCCAAGGAAGACGCCCAGAAGGCGTTGGCGAAGGACCCGGCCTGCGCCTATGCGCACTTCGTGCTCGCCCAGATCGCCATCGACGGCAATCAGGACCCGATTCCCGAGCTCAGGAAAGCGGCCCAGGGCCACACGCCCGCACCCGAGGTCCTCGGCATGCTGGCGAAGCGCCTCGGCCACAGCGACGAGGCCTGCCAGCTCGCGCACCACTACATGCAGATCGCCTCCACGGGCGTCGACGCCCACGACGTCAGCCAAGTCGTCGCCGGCTGCAGCTGACCGCGCGACGCTCGACGTCGGCGCACGCCGAGGGCCGTTGGGACACGGGGCCGGGACAGGTCGCGAGTCGCAGGCGAGCCCGGCCGCGACGAGAGCGAAGGGCCGAGGCGGGCTTCCCCGTGGAGGATTACGGGTGAGGGCGGGATGGATGCACCACGTCCGAGCGGGCACCCATGGCAGCAAGCATCAATGCGGAATGAACCCACCAAACCACGCCGCCGCACCCGCCCCCGCGAGCAGCACGAGCAGGACCAGCGCGATCTTCCATCCGCCTCCGCCCTTGGCCTGGGCCACGCGCGCTCCCGCGTCCTCGGGGGCCACCGCCGCCTGCACCGGCTGGGCCGGGGCCGGCGCATCGTCCCCCTCGAGCAGAGCCGACAGGTCGCCGTCACCCCCATCCGACTCGACCCCCGCCTCGTGCCATCTCGGCTGGTCGCCGCTTTCCTGACCGTCGATGGCTGCAGCCACGTCGGCGTCGTCGCTGAACCAATCCGCCGGGTTCTCGAACAGCCCCGCGTCGAGGGGCATGGCTCCCTCCACGTCCTCGGGGCTCAAGGGCTGGGCCCCCGGGTCGAGGGGATCGTTCATGTCGTCGAGGGACGTGAAGCGCAGGAGCTCTTCCTGGATGAGCCGATCGATGATCGACTGCTCCTGGCGCGTCCGCTTCGCCTGGCTCAGGGCCGACTTGATGAGGTTCGCCAGGTCGTAGCTGGTGACCTTCATCTTGTGGCTGAAGAGGTACCCCGCCAGGGCGTCGCCGAACTCGCGCGCCGTCTGGAAGCGCGCGCCCGGGTCCTGCGTCAGGGCCTCCATCAGCACCACCTCGAAGTCCGGATCGACGTCCGGGTTGAGGCGCTGCAGGCTCGGGATGTTCGCCTGCTGAACGAGCTTGACCGTCTGGTAGTCGGTCTCGCCGAGGAAGAGGCGCCGCCCGGCGAGCATCTCCCAGAGCACGATGCCGAGGGCGAAGACGTCGGCCCGCTCGTCGATCGGCTGACCGAGGGCGGCCTCCGGGGCGAGGTAGCTGAACTTGCCCTTCACCACGCCCGGGTCGGTCTTCTCGAGCTGCGTCGTCGCCTTGGCGAGGCCGAAGTCGGTGACCTTCACCTCGCCCCGCTTGCTGATCATGATGTTCGGCGGCGAGACGTCGCGGTGGACGATGTGCAGGGCCTCGCCGGCCTCGTCCTGGAGCTCGTGGGCGTAGCTGAGACCGCGGCACGCCTCCATGCAGATGTAGATCGCCTCCTTCATCGGGAAGTGGCGGCCCTGCTTGCGGAGCGTCTCGATGAGGTTCTTGAGGTTGGCCCCATCGATGTACTCCATGACGATGAAGTACGTGTTGTCCGCGGCGCCGATGTCGAAGACGGTGACGATGTTGGCGTGGTTGAGGCGAGCACCCAGGCGGGCCTCGTCCAGGAACATCGCGATGAAGTTCTTGTTCTGGGCGAGGTGCGGCAAGACGCGCTTGATCGCCACGCGCTTCTTGAAGCCCTGGACGCTCTGCGCCTCGCCGACGAACACCTCGGCCATGCCCCCGGCCTCGAGGCGTTCGATGACGCGGTATCGCTGTTCTGCCATTTCTCGGGAGCGGCCTGTTGTCGCGGGTTTGGACGGATCGCGGGCAGGGATCGAGATTTTCGTGTCAGTGGACGATGGCGTCAAGCGACTGGTAGGCGATTGTCTCGCCCGCCGGTCCGCGCGATCGGGGTGACCGGGCCCGCCCTGGGGTCGTGGGGCCCTTGGGGGCCCGGTGTTCCGGGGGCTTCCGCTCCGTCCTACGCCTACACCGTTGACACCGGGGCCCTGCGGCGCTTGACTTGGTCAGGTGCTCCGATCGAGCCGGCCCGTGCGCATCGCGCCTTCCATCCTGTCGGCCGACTTCGGTCGACTGGCCGAGGAGGTGCGCGCAGCCGAGCAGGCGGGCGCCGACTGGGTGCACGTGGACGTGATGGACGGTCGTTTTGTACCGAACATCACCATTGGGCCCCTGGTGGTGAAGGCCGTACGCCAGGCGACGCGGCTGCCGGTCGACGTCCATCTCATGATCGTCGAGCCCGAGCGTTACCTGGAGGACTTCGCCCGCGCGGGGGCGGACGTGATCACCGTCCACGTGGAGGCCTCTCCCCACCTTCACCGCACGCTCCAGCAGATCCGCGGGCTCGGCAAGCGCGCGGGAGCGGCCCTCAACCCGCACACCCCCGAGGAGATGGTCCGCTATGTGCTGGGGGAGCTCGACCTTGTCCTGGTGATGAGCGTGAGCCCCGGTTTCGGTGGGCAGGCGTTCATCGGGGAGGTCGTGGAAAAGATCGCACGTCTCAGGCACATGATCGACGCTTCAGGGCGTACCATCGACCTGGAGGTGGACGGAGGCATCCATCCGACCACGGCCCGCGGGGTGATCGAGGCCGGGGCCGACGTGCTGGTCGCGGGCAGCGCGGTTTTCGGCGCCGAGGACTACAAGAGCGCGATCACTGCGCTGCGAGAGGACGCATCGTGAACGAAAACGCGGCCCTTACGACCGTATTCGTCGACGACAAGGCGACCAAGCGTCGTCTCAAGCGCAGCAAGCTCGTCGTCATCGACGGCCCTGACCGGGGCAAGGAGCTCGTCATCGAGCGGGAGCGGGTGACCGGCGGACGGAGCGTGATCTGCGACCTCGTCTTGGGGGACAAGGCCGTCAGCGGCACGCACTTCGAGATCGTGGCCAATGAGAGCGGCTTCCTCCTGCGCGACCTGGACTCCACCAACGGTACCTTCGTCGGCGAGCTCCGGGTCCGGGAGGTATGGGTCAAGCCTGGTACCGTGCTCCGGGCCGGCCAGACCCAGATGCGTTTCGAGCCGGCCGAGGGGATGGTCGAGATCGACCTGAGCCGCGATGAGAAGTTCCACGAGCTCATCGGCAAGAGCGTGCGCATGCGCGAGATCTTCGCCACGCTCGAGAAGATCGCCCCGACGGACCTGACGGTGCTGGTCCGCGGCGAGACCGGCACGGGCAAGGAGCTGGTGGCGCGGGCCTTGCACCACTCCTCGCGCCGCGCGTCTGCTCCGCTCGTCGTACAGGACTGCGGCGCGATCCCGCGCGACCTCATCGAGAGCACGCTCTTCGGTCACGAGCGCGGCTCCTTCACGGGCGCGACCGATCGCCACCGAGGCTCCTTCGAGCAGGCCGACGGCGGGACCATCTTCCTCGACGAGATTGGCGAGCTCGACCTGGCGCTGCAGCCGAAGCTCCTGCGCGTCCTCGAGAACCGGGAGATCAAGCGCGTCGGCGGCGACAAGCAGCTTCCTGTGAACGTGCGCGTCGTGGCGGCGACCAACCGCGACCTCCGGCAGATGGTCAACGAAGGCACCTTCCGGGAAGACCTGTACTATCGTCTGAGCGTGGTGCAGGTCGAGCTGCCCTGCCTGCGTGAGCGCCCGGAGGACGTCCCGCTGCTCGTCTCGAACTTCCTCGCGGACTTCGCCACGCGCCGCTTTCCTGGCGAGGAGAAGCAATACACCGTGGCGCGCGACGCGATGGCGCGCCTCGTGGCCTATCCGTGGCCCGGCAACGTGCGCGAGCTGAAGAACACCGTGGAACGCGCGGCTTCCCTCGCCGACACGACGGAGCTGACCGTGCGCGATTTGTTGCCTACCTCACAGAAGACTCCGCCGGAGGTGTTGCCGGGTGGGCACGCCGAGCAGTTCGTGGAGGACGGGCTCCCCTTCAAGGAGGCCAAGCAGCGCATCCTCGACGCCTTCGAGGCGAGCTACCTGAAGGCGCTGCTCGACAAGAACGGCGGGAACGTGACGCGCAGCGCCCAGGCCGCGGGCCTCACGCGCTACCACCTGCGGGAGCTGGCCAAGCGCTACGGCATCCGCGGCGGCGAAGCGGACTGACCGTCCCGGCGTTCTCGGCGCAGCGAAGCCGAAGCACTGCCCAGGAAAGTGGCGGCGCGCCCGGACGCGGCTATCCTGAGCGCGTGCGTGCCCAGTGGGCGATCCTTGCCGCGATAGCCACGCTCTCGGCCTTCTTCGTGTGGCTCGTGAGCGGAGGCGCGGGGGCCCAGGACGTCCGGCAGGCGTTGCCGGTGCCCCCCTGGGCCCACTCGGTCGAGGTCGTGAACGACGGCGCCATCGCACGGCTCGCGCCACGACCCGGCGCCGCCCGGCGTGGGACGATTGCCGAGGGGACACGCCTCACGGTGACCCGTCGGCTCTCGGCCGAGGGCTGCCCCACGGGCACCTGGGATCAGGTCGGCGACCAGGCCTTCGTCTGCGATTCCGACGTGCGCCCCTCCGCCGCGCGGCCCGGCGGCGTGCCCCAGCCGCCCATGCCCCGTGGGGCGCTCTTGCCCTTCACGTACGCCTTCGTCCGCTTCGACGCGACGCGCGCCTACGCCCATCCGAGCGACTATCTCACCGACGAGTACACCTCCGCCCTGGGCGAGGGCTTCGGGCTCGTCCTCGTGGACACGACGGCCTTTCAGGGCGTCTCCTTCATGAAGACCCGTCGCGGCCTGTGGATTGACACCGAGTCGCTTCGGCCCGCCGGAGGCAGCACCTTCGCGGGTGTCGACATCGCGCCGGGGCAGCCGCTCGACGTCGCCTGGGTGCTCCGGGACGATGCGCCCGTGCGCGCGTCGCCCCACGGCCACGTCGTCCGGCGTGCGTCCCGCCGCGCGATTGTCCACGTGGCCAAGGTGCAGGCCCACGGTGTGGTCCGCCTCACCGACGGGACCTTCATGGGGGACCAGGACCTGGCGCGCGCCACGACCGCCCCGCGCCCCGCGGACGTCGCGCCCGACGCCCGCTTCATCGACGTGGACGTGGCCGAGCAGGTGCTCGTGGCCTGGGACGGGCCGCGCCCCGTCTTCGCGACCCTCGTGTCGACGGGCAAGGACGCACCGGGTCACCGCACGCCCCTCGGCGTGTTCCCCATCTGGGCCAAGCTCGCCACCTCCGACATGGACGACCTCGAACGCACCGACGTCTCCCGCAACTACTCGATGCAGGCGGTGCCCTGGGTGCAGTACTTCCAGCAATCGAATGGCCTTCACGCTGCCTTCTGGCACGACGACTTCGGCCATCGCCACAGTCACGGGTGCGTCAACCTCTCGCCGCGGGATGCCCGACGCCTGTTCGCTTTCACCCGCCCCGCCCTGCCTCCCGGCTGGTACGCTCTACTTCCGACACGCGAGGACCACCCCACCGTCGTCCGCGTGCGGGACGGCGACGCCGCCTCCACCGATTGAGCGCACTCCCGCCGCGCCCCATTCTCCCCGTGCCCCGGTTCGCCCTCCCATTCGCCCGTTTGGATCCGCCCCCTCGAGGAAGCGGCGATCCCGCTCGCGGATCGACGCGGCTCACGGGGCCGGCGAGGTCGGCCCCGCCCATCATCCCCCCCCCGGCCCGAGGGACGGAGCTATCCTTCCGCGCGCGCCATGAACGGCAGGAGAGCCCGCTTCGCCAAGTACGAAGGCCTCGGGAACGACTTCGTGGTCGTCGACGCGGAGGCGCCGGGCGTGGGCGGGGTCGGGTCCGCCCAGGCAGCGGCGATTCTGCGATTGGCACCTGGGCGTCGGGGCAGACGGGGTGCTCCTCTTGAGCTCCGGTGCCGACGGGCGGCCGCGCATGCGGGTGCACAACGCCGACGGCTCCACGCCCGAGATGTGCGGCAACGGCCTGCGATGCGCCGCACTCCATTTCGTGCGGAACGGGATTGTCACCGGTCCGCACTTCGAGGTGGATACCGACGCCGGGCCCCACGCCTGCGAGGTGCACGCAGGCGATGAGGGGGAGAGCGCCCGCGTGGAGATCACGATGCGCGCCCCGAGCTTCGTGCCGGGCGAGGTGCCGGTCATGGCCGAAGCGCCCCTGCTCGACGCGCCCTTCGAGGTCCTCGACACGACCTTGCACCTCACCGCCCTCAGCATCGGCAACCCCCACGCCGTGACCTTCGACGACGTGGGCGAGGCCAGGCTCGTCCTCGGTTCCGCAATCGCCGGGGACCGGCGTTTCCCCGACGGTGTCAACGTGGGGTTCGCCCGCCCCGATGAGGGCGGGGGGCTCGACCTCCACGTCTTCGAGCGGGGCGTCGGCTGGACCCGCGCGTGCGGCACCGGGGCCTGCGCGGCCGCGGTGGCCGCCGTCGTGACCGGGCGTGCGCCCGCGGGCGTTCCCATCGAGGTCCGCCTCCCGGGCGGCACCCTCTCCATCGTCGTCCCCGCCGGCGGTGGGCCCGTGCGCATGACCGGCCCCGCGCGACACGTCTTCGACGGCGAGCTCGATCTCGGTCGGCTCCTCTCGGGGGGGCGCCCATGACGCCGATGCGTGTCCAGGTGCTGGTGGTGGCGGCACGCGAGAGCGATGCCCGCTTCGCCTCCAACGTGCTGTCCGACCACGGCGACACGGCCGTGGTCGCGCGGGATGTCCCGGATGCCCTCGCACGCCTGACGCGCGACCGCTTCGACGTCGCCCTCGTGTCCCTGTCCCTGCCCCGCGGCGACGGCCTCGCCCTCGTCCATCACCTGCGGGCCCTATACCCGGACATCGACGTCATCGTCATGGCCGCGCCCACCGAGATCGAGGAGACGGCCCACGCCATGGCGCTCGGCGTCCTGACTCACGTGGTGCTTCCCCTCAGCGGCGATGCGCTGCTCGTCGCGGTCGATCGCGCGCGCGAGCGCCGGATCCTGATCTCGGAGCGGGCGCGTTTCGCCGCCGAGCACGCCTCGAGCCGCCGCCGCACCGCCACCTACGCCCGGTGTGCCGCCTTCGTCGCCGAGACGGACGCCCACGCGGTGGCCGTCAACGTCCTCGACGCCTGTGCCGGGGAGGTGCCCCTGCGCGGCGCCGCGATCTACACACCCGAGTCGCCGGGGGCGTCACGCTATCTGCGCGCGGCGGCGTTGGGTGACGAGAGCCTCCTGCGCGCGTCGTTGGACTCGGAGGCCCTCGAGCGCATCGACCCGAGCCGTCCCGTCCGGCGTCTCGGTGATCGGCTGCAGGTCGCCCTCGTCGGCGATGCGGAGCTGGCCGCCGTCGTCGAGCTGGTCCCGGAGGCGGCATCGGTGGCCGGTGAAGAAGAGGTGATCGAAGCCCTGGAGGTCGTCGCCGCGCTCGGCACGGCGGCCTTCGCGGCAGCCCGCAAGGTAGACGCCATCGCCCGCACCGGCCTCAAGGACCCCGACACGAGCGCCTACACGTTCGCCTACTTCGGCGACGCGGCAGGCCGCGAGATCGATCGGGCCGCGCGTCACGGGCGCCGCTTCGGCTTGCTCACCTTGGGCATCGAGGGCCTGGTGGACCGGCGGGATTCGCTCGGGGCCGCCGCCCAGATGCAGCTGCGTCGCACCATCGCCGACGTCATCCTCGATTCGGTGCGCGACTCCGACGTGCTGGCGCGTGTCGAGGACGACGAATTTGATCTGCTCTTGCCCGAGACAGGTTTGCTCGGCGCCCTGGCGTGCCGTCGGCGGATCCTCGATTGCTTCGCCGGCGCCCCCGAGCTCATGGACGTCCCGGGCGGCACCGCCCTCGATCCGGTGGTCGGCGTCGCGGTCTACCCGCAGGACGGCCTCGACCTGGGGCGCCTCCTGCGCGTGAGCCGCCGCCGTAGCGAGCGATCACGCAGCGGTCCCTGGCGGCGCATGGGCCTCGCCGGCCGTCCCTTCTGGCGCGCCATCGACGACCTTCTCGGCAGTGAAGATGACGTAGCCGTCGGGCGCGACGGCTCCATCGGCCTGCACCGCGACCTGCTCGCCGCCCACGACGAAACCGGCCTCGCCCGCCACGTGGCCCTGTCGAACCACCTTCTGTCCTACATCGGCGGCGCGATCGCGGGCGACGCCATCGGACACGCCGTGGCCGGCACGCTCTACGTCGCGGGCGATGACCAGCTCGCCGCCGCCGTCACCCACGAGGTCAGCGACATCGAGCGCCCCGCCTTGCGCGCGTGGATCCTCGGCCCGGCGAGCGGCCCCGGCGGTCGGCTGCGCCTCGAGGTGGCCGATCCGCGCCTGCAGCAGCGCATCCTCCTGCTCGCGCTCACCGAGCTCGGCGGCTATGCCCTGGTCGCCCGTCCCCTGCGTCCCGGCACCTTGCTCGCGTTCCACTCGGTCGACCTCGACCTCGTCGATGGCCTCGTCAGCTCGCTGCAGCAGACCTACCACCTTCAACCCGAGGTGCGGGAATGAGCGACACACCGCCCGGGCGCATCCTGGTGGTCGATCAGGACTGGGACACCCTCGAGCAGCTCGCCCGCGCCCTGCGTACGCGCGGCCACCACGTGGTGCTGGCGGCCGACGGACGCGCGGGGCTGCAGCGCGCCGTCGAGATCGCCGCCGACGTGGTCCTCGTCGATCGCGACGTGCCCGTCGTCGACGTGCGCACCTTCCTCGAGGTGCTCAGGGACAACCCCCGCACGAGCGGCGCCCACACCTTCGTCATGGGCACGGGGGACGCGACGCGCCTGGCCGCCCTCGGCAAGCGCACCGACCCCATCGTCAAGCCCTTCAACTCGGGTGAGGTCACCGCCCGCATCGAGGAAGTGTTGCGCGCCCGCCGTGCGCCCCGAAAGGAGACCGAGCTACGCGGTGACCTGGCGCAGGTGGCGCTCTTCGACCTCTTGCAGGTCTTTGCGGCCAACAAGCGTACGGGCCGTCTGCTCGTCCAGACGACCGGCACCGACGCGGAGGTGTGGGTACGCGACGGCCGTGTGATCGATGCGACCTTCGGCGCGGCGGCGGGTGAGAAGGCGCTCTATCGCGTTCTCGGGGTGACCGGCGGCCGCTTCATCTTCGTGCCCAACGTCGCACCGCGCGGCCAGCGGATTGACGCGCCCACCGACCAGCTCTTGATGGAGGCGGTGCGCCAGGCGGACGAGCTCGCACGCCTGCGCGATGATCTGCCGCCGCTCACCGCCCAGGTCGGCGTGGCCGCGCCGGGGGCGAGGGCGAGCGGCGTGGCGACCAGCGTCCTCCAGCAGCTCGACGAGCCGCGTACACTCGAGGAGCTGGTCGACCTCGTGCCGGCTCACGACCTGCAGGTGCTCCAGGCGGTGCGCGATCTCATCGCTTCGGGGGCGCTGCTCATCCTCGACCCGGTCGGGCGCGAGGTGCGCCTGTGCGAGGACGACGAGGTGGTGGCGATCCGCGCCGCGGCCCTGCGCCTCAGGCGTCCCGGCGTCGATGGTCCCGTCCGCCTCGGCGTCCTGTGCGAGTCGTCGTCCGCTGCGGCTCGCTTCGGCCGCGCGCTCGCGTCCGTGCGAGAGTTCATCCCCTCCACCGACCCGCCGGCGGCCGCGGGAGACGGTGTCCTCGGCAGCCTCGGTGTCCTGCGCATCGGCGCCACGGACCTCGAGATCTTCCTCCTGCCCTTCGATGCGCCCATGCGTCCGCTGTGGGGCACCTTCCTCGCGCCCGCCGCCGTCGCCCTGGCCCTCGGCGACGCACCCTTCGACGAGCAGGCGGCCGAGCTCCTCCGTCTGCTCGACGTCCGCCTCATCCCCGCGCCTCCCGGCTGGGAGAGCCCCTCGGGTGCGGCCGGCGCCGTGCGTGCGGCCCTCGGTGAGATCCAGGCGAAGACGCCGATGCCGACCTGATCCGAGCGGGCTCAGCTCGCCGCATCGAGGTAGATCCGCAGCGTGTCGGCCGCCGCCTTCTTGTCGAAGGCCGCGCCGCGCAGCTCGGCCCGCCGCGAGACCTGCACGAAGAGCATCTCGAGATACTGGAAGAACGCGCGGCACTCCTCCACGGCCTGCTCGAGCCGCGCCGGGTCGAGCAGGTCCACGTCGCGCAGGTCCTCGAGCGTGGCCAGGAAGCGGTCGAGGCGGTCGTAGTCGCTCGAACGCACGAGCTGGTAGCCGATGGCGCGGAAGTGCGTGAGGAACTCCCGCACGAACTGGAAGCTGTGCATGCTCGTCCAGTGATCGGGCTCGGGCGCCGTGGCGCGCGCCTTCGCGAGGAAGGCCCGGAGCACCTGCGTGAACATCCACACGTCGCGTCGCAGCCGTGCGCTCGCCTCGCGTCGCGAGGCGGCGGGCGAGTCGAGCTCGGGCGGCGCTTCTCCGGGCCTGAGCTCGAGACACAGAGTGCGGATCGCGTGATGGAGTGTGGCGCGGATCTGGGCTGTGGCCACGACGAGCTGGGGACCGAGCTCGGCGGCCGGCATGCCCGAGTCGGCCGCCGGCAGATCGCGTTCGAAGACCTTGCGCACCTCGACCCGCAGGGAGTTGCCCATGCCCTGGAGCGTGCCGCGCAGGCTGATGAGCGAGGCGCCGTTGCGCGACAGCCCGGCGCGGCGTTCGGCCATCTCGCCCATGGGCGTGCTCATCAGCTCCTGCTCGAAGCCATCGGCGATGACCTCCGCGGCGCGGCCCCCGAGGAAGCGTGTCAGGGTCCGGAGATCGCTGCGGAGCGTCGCCAGGATGACGTAGCTGCGACGCGTCGATGCGGGCTCGGCGGCGTACTGGTCGACCAGGGCCGTGTAGCGCAGGCACCGGAAGAGTGTGAGGAAGGTCAGGGCGACCACACGGTGGGCCGCCTCGAGCTCGAGGGTGCTGAGGGTCTCGAGCACCTGGGGCTGGCGGATCCGGTCGAGCTCCGGTTGGAACTCGAGCGCCACGAGCGGGTTGAAGTAGGCGTTGCGCCCGATCTCGCGCGTGATGGTGTGGTGCAGGGCCAGGTAGAGGCGGTTCGACACGCGGCCGAGGCGCAGTACGCCGTCCGTCAGATCGACGAAGCTGCCGAAGGCGTTTCGCAGGACGAAGAGCGACTCCTCGGGCGTGTCCTGGGTGAGCTGTTCCTTGATCAGCCGGCTGCGTTCGGCGTCCTCGGGCAGCACCGACTCGAGGTAGCGGGAGAAGGCGTAGGCCCGGTCTCGCGGCCCGAGCAGCTGTCGCACCAGGACCACCACCCGCTCGAGGGCGTCGCGCACGATGCGCAGCTCCTCGTGGAAGTCGTGGGCGACGGCGGCGGTGCGGCGTGGCGGTCCGGGGTGGTTGCGCGCGTTGCCGAAGCAGGCGAGCCCCTTGAGGAGCATCTCCAGCTCGAAGAGCGTCTCCTCCTTGCGCTCCCAGCCAAGGGCCGCGAACCAGGCATCGCGGGCGCCCGCCTGATCGCGCCGCAGGCCGCGCGTGTCGCGCAGCAGGTTCGCGTAGACGTCCCGGCTTTGTTGGGAGCGCGCCATGAGGATGGCCTGCGATGGTACGGGATCGGGCTTGCCCCGCGCCAGGCTTGCAATGCGCCACGACACGATCGCGGGCGTTGCGTTAGGCGCCTGCCGCAATGGTAAAGTAGTTGCTTTACTATCGTCGGCCTCGAGCGCCCGGGGTCCCCGAGCTGGCCGCGCGCCTCAGAAGAGCTTGCCCTGACCGCGCGGGGGCTCGACGCCCAGGTGGCGGTAGGCGCGCTCGGTGGCGATACGTCCGCGGGGCGTGCGCCCGAGGAAGCCCTGCTGCAGGAGGTAGGGCTCGTAGACGTCCTCGAGGGTGTCGCGGGGCTCGCTCAGGGCCGCCGCCAGGGTCTCCACGCCGACGGGCCCGCCGTTGTAGTGCTCGACGAGCACGCGGAGCAGGCGCCGGTCCATCTCGTCGAGGCCGGCCTCGTCCACGTCGAGGCGGCCCAGGGCCTCGTGCGCCGTCACGCGATCGAGCTGGCCGTCGCCGAGCACCTCGGCGAAGTCCCTCGCGCGCCGGAGGAGCCGGTTTGCGATGCGGGGTGTGCCGCGGGCGCGCCGCGCGATCTCCTCGGCCGCGTCCTGCTCGATCGTGACGCCGAGCAGCCCGGCGCTGCGCTGGACGATCCGCGTCAGGGCCTCGGGCGGGTAGTAGTCGAGGCGTGCCACGTACCCGAAGCGCGAGAGGAGCGGCCCGGTGAGCAGGCCCGTGCGCGTCGTCGCGCCCACGAGGGTGAAGGGGTGGAGCGGAAGCTGGAGCGCGGCGGCGTAGGGCCCGTCGCCATGCACCACATCGATGCGGAAGTCCTCGATGGCCGTGTAGAGGTTCTCCTCCACGACGGGGGTCATGCGGTGGATCTCATCGATGAACAGCACGCTCCGCGGCTCGAGCTTGGTCAGAAGCCCCGAGAGCTGGCCCTTGTGCTCGAGCCCCGGCCCCGACGCGAGCTCGATGTCCACCCCGAGCTCCTCGGCGAGGATGTGGGAGAGGGTCGTCTTGCCGAGCCCCGGCGGCCCGCAGAACAGGACGTGGTCGAGGGGCTCGCCCCGCCGCTTCGCCGCCTCGACGAAGACGCGCAGGTTCGCCTTGATCTTGTCCTGCCCGACGAAGTCGTCGAAGCGCGACGGGCGCAGGGTGATCTCGTAGCTCCGTTCGTCCTCGCGCTCCTCGGCGTCGACGGTCCGGTCGGTCGTGGCATCCTCGCGTCCTGCGCCCATGCCGTCCTCAGGTGAGCACCGCGAGCGCTTCGCGAAGCAGCGTCTCGACGGGGATGCCTTCGTCCCGCGGACCGAGCGCGGCGATCGCCCGATCGGCCTCGGCCTGCTTGAAGCCCATCTGCATGAGGGCGCTCGAGACGATCGCGAGGGCATCGTTCGACGGCGCCGGCCGGGCCTGAGCCCCCGGGCGCGGTGCCGCCGGCGGGTGGCCCGCGACGATGGCCGGCAGCTTGTCCGAAAGGTCCATCAGGACGCGCTCGACCGTCTTCTTGCCGACCCCGGGGATTCCCTTGAAGGCGCTCTTGTCCCCGCGCGCCACCGCGGCGGCGAGCATGTGGGCGTCGAGCACGCCAAGGATCGCGAGGGCGAGCTTCGGCCCGATGCTCGCGACCCCCAGCAGGGCGCGGAAGGCCCCCCGGTCCTCGGGCGTCGGAAAACCGTAGAGCAGGAGCGCATCCTCACGCACGTGGGTGTGGACGTGGAGGGTCACCGGCTCGGGGGGCACCGGTAGCCGGCCGAGGGCACCGAGGGGGACGAACACCTCGTAGCCGACGCCGCCCACGTCGATCACGCAGGAGCCGTCACTCGCCTGTTCGGCCACCACGCCGTGCAGCCGCCCGATCACGGCGGCACCGTATCACATGCGGATCCGCTGCGCGCGCGTGATGGCGACGGCGAGGGCATCGGTCGCGTCGAGGCCCGGCAGCTCGCGCCAGCCGAGGATCGCCCCGACCACGCGGGCCACCTGCGCCTTGTCGGCGGCGCCCCGCCCGACGACCGTGCGTTTGACGAGGGCCGGCGGGCAGGCGAAGACCTCGAGCCCCGCCTTGGCGGCCACGAGCAGGATGACCCCGCGCACGTGCCCGAGCTTGATGGCGGCGCTCGCGTACTTGGCGTGGAAGATGTCCTCGACGGCCATGACGTCGGGGTGGTGCTCGGCGATCACCTGCACGAGCCCGTCATGGATGACCTCGAGCCGCTGCTCGAGGGGCCGCTTCGCCACGGTCCTGAGGACGCCTGCACCGACGCCGACGAGCCGCCCCCGCACCCGCTCGACGACGCCCCAGCCGGTCCGCACGGTGCCCGGGTCCACCCCGAGGACGCGCAACTACGCCCGCGCTTCCATCGCCGCCATCGCCTCGTCGCTCAGGTCGAAGTCCGAGAACACCCGCTGCACGTCGTCGTGGTCCTCGAGGGCCTCGGTCAGGTCCACGAGCACCTCGGCATCGCGCCCGTCGACCGTCTTGGGCGTCTTCGGGATGTGGGCGAGCTCGGCGGCGGTCGGCTCGAGCCCCGCAGCCACCATCGCCTCGCGCACCGTCTCGAGGTCGTCGCGGCTCGTGGTGATCGTCCACTCTTCGCCGTCGTTCGCCAGATCCTCGGCGCCCGCCCCGACCGCCACCTCGAAGAGCTGCTCCTCGGTCGCCGCAGCCGCCGGCAGCCGCAGAAGCCCCTTCTCCTCGAAGGCCCAGGCCGACGACCCGGCGCTGCCGAGCTGGCCGCTGTGCTTGTCGAACACCTTGCGGATCTCGGCGGCCGTGCGGTTCCTGTTGTCCGTCACGACCTCGAGCAGGAAGAGCGTTCCCGAAGGCCCGACCCCCTCGTACATCAGCTCCTCGTAGGTCACGCCCTCGAGCTCACCGGTGCCCTTCTTGATGGCACGCGTGATGTTGTCGCTCGGCATGTTCGCGGCCTTGGCCAGGTCGAGCGCGCGCCGGAGCCGCGGGTTGCCCCCGGGGTCGCCGCCGCCCATCCGCGCCGCGATGGTCAGCTCCTTGATGACCTTCGTGAAGACCTTGCCGCGCTTGGCGTCCTGGGCGCCCTTGCGATGCTTGATGGTGGACCACTTGTTATGGCCGCTCATGGAATGCTCCGCAGTCCGTGACTCTGCACGTTGTTCTCACCCCTTGCGACGCAACGGGCCCCCTCGGAGCCCTCGCCGCCGCATGTCGGGAGCGCGCAAAGTTATGGGCGCCCCTGCCACACGTCAAGCCACCCCCGCGCTCGGCGAGGCTGGGCGGCCTGGATGCCTCACGGGTCGCGGATCTCCGCGACGTGCCACTCCCCGGCCTCGCGCACGAGCCGGATCTCCCCGTCCGTCGGTCGTGTGGACGACCGCGTTGTTGCCGTGCACCTCGTACGACAGGTCGAGCGGGTCCGACGTCCCATCGACGACCCGCCGGATCTCCGCCTCCACTTCCGCCCGCGGCTGCCTCGCCAGGATGCGCTCCACGCCGGCGATGCTGCGGCGCTGCAGGGCTTCGCGCAGGGCCACGACGGCATCGCGCGGTGTGCGCAGAGACGGTGCGTCGAGCACGCCCCCCTCAATCCTCCATCGACCGTCCTCCAGGACCATCGTGACCGTCTGGCCTCCCCGGAGCTGGACCCGCGCCTGGGCCTCCGGCGCTCGTTCGGCTGCGCGGGCGAGGGCCTTGGCCTGCTGGACGAGCTCGGTGTGGTTCTCGCGCATGAGCCTCCCGAACTCCGTGCGGCTCACCTGGGCCCGGGTCTCCTCGTCGAGGAGCGTGTAGGCCGCGGCGCTGTTGCCCGCCCGCACCGCGGCCACATACCGGTCGACGGCCCGCGCGGGGGGGGCGAGGGTCGCAGCCGCGCCCCCACATCCCGCCGGAACGAGGCAGAGGACCGCGAGCAGCGGCGTGGCCAGGCGCGGAAGGCGTTGTCCCACGGCCCGGCATCTTAGCAGCCAGTTTTCGAAGCGGCCCATATGGGGTGTCGCTCGGTCGGGGTGGTCTGGGCGGGAGGCGAGGCTGCCCCCTCTCCGTGGCGTTCACGTCCGCCGCTGTGAACGGTCGTTTACGCTCGTTGGATCGCAGCGGGGCCAACGGCCGCGAATTGGCGACGATCTCGCCTATTCCTCCCCTGGCATGGATCCTGGATGATTCCTGTACGTCCAACCTCTCGAGATCTGATGACACCTCTGCCCACACCGCTGCCCGTCCGGGGAGGACCCATGGGAACGCTGCGCACCCTGGCCTTTTGGTCCGTTTCGATTGTCGCCCTCGTGCTCGCCGGCCGGCTTCTCGGAGGCTGCGCGTCGGAGAGCTACTACTGCGACGACACGGGTTGCTACTACTGTGACGGCGTCGACTGCCGCCCCGCGAACCCGCCGGCGCGGCCTCCGTGCCGGGGCGATTTCGAGTGCGCTTCGGGCAGCGTTTGCACGTCCCTCGGCTGCGTCGCCCAGTGCTCGGCCGACTCCGATTGCCCTGCCGGCACGGTGTGTCGCGACGGCTCCTGCCTCGGCCCCACCGAGACGACGCCAACGCCCAACCCGGGCACCTGCATCCGCAACGCCGACTGTGGCGACCCCGGCCTCGTCTGCCGCGACGGCGCCTGCACGCCGGCGAGCCAGAGCTGCGGCGACAGCGGGTGTGACTGCTCGACGACGGGCACCTGCTCGACCGGCTTCGTGTGCGCGGGCGGGGTGTGTCGCACGCCGGACGCGGTCTGCCACTTCGACTACGAGTGCGGCACGGGCGAGCAGTGCATCGACGGGACGTGCAACCAGTCCTGCGGCAGCGACAACCCGTGCCCGACCAGTCAGCAGTGCGACAGCGCCACGGGCATCTGCCGGGACGTGCCGCCGTCGACGGGGCAGTGCACGACCGACGCGGACTGCCCCACGGGCGGGGTGTGCATCGATTCCAGCTGCTACGACGGGTGCACCGCGGATGCCGACTGCGGCAGCGGCCGCTACTGCGTGAGCGGTGTCTGCCAGGTCGACCACCGCCTCCACCCCTTCTGTTCGAGCGACGCCGATTGTATGCCTGGTCACCCATGCATCGGCGGCGTGTGCCGGACGCCTTGCACCACCCACGCCGAGTGCCTCCGCTACGACGTGCAGTTCAACTACTGCCTCGACGGCTACTGTGCGACCACGGACGAGGCCACGAGCAACTGCAGCGTCTCGGCCGACTGCAGCGGCGGCAAGAGCTGCATCGACGGCGTTTGCGGCTGAGGCAGCGTCTTTCCGAAGGGGCGTCGCCGGTCCGTGACGGCACGGGCCGGCCGCGGACTCCGGGCGCGCGGGGCGAGAGGAGCCCGGGCCGGTCGCGTCGTCGAGCGGACTCGGGCCGTTCGCGCTACGATCGGCGATTGCCAGCGTGCCGTACCGTCTCGTCACCTGCTTGCTCGTCTCCTCGTTCGCACTCGCCGCCGTGCCGGCGAGGCGGGTGCAGGCTCAGGAGAGCGAGTGGCAGCAGGCCGAGGACTCGGGCGTCCTGGGCGCCGGGAAATCCTCGGCCCGGATGGAACGGCAGCAGAACCGCGCTCTTTGGGAGCAGCGCGGTGGATTCTGGGCTGGCCTGTCCTTCTATCGGAGCTCTTCGGACGTGGGCTCGACGACCGGGCTCTCGCCCCTCTTCGGTGTCCGCTACGACTTCCGGGACGCGCTCCGCGTCGAAGCGGAGTACGGGGTGGCCGGCACCGTCTATTCGATGGGCGGCATGACGACGAGCCCCTTCCGGAGCGGCAACCCGTACCTGGGCGTGCTGTGGGTGCACCACGCCGACGCGTACGATTTGCGGCTCGGGGGAGGGGTCGCGATCCCGCTCGCGAGCCTGCCCGACCCGTCCTCCGGCAGCGTGCAACTCGCCATGGAAACCTATGCGCTCGCCTGGGGGATGCGGGGCGGCCGCGGCGCATGGCTGTGGTGGCCGTCGACGCTGGGCCTGGTGCCGAGCGCGCGCATCGACGGCCTCACGGGCAAGCTCGCCTGGGGCGGGACGCTGACCGGCGCGGTCCTCGTGCCCACCGACCGCGGGCGCACGACGGGCCTGGTCATCGAGCTCACCGGGCGCGCCGGCTATCGGCCGTCGCCCGGTTTCGAGACGGGGCTCGGCCTGTCGGGCGTCGCGATCCTCGGTGGAAGCGATCCGACGGCGAGCGGTCTCGCGCGGGATCGTTTCCAGTCGTCGGCCAACCTCTACGTGCGCGCGGGCTTCCAGGCGGGCTGGGTGGACGTGCGCCTCGTGATGAACCTGGACCGCCCCTTCGGTTTCGCCTTCGACGAAGGCCGCATCTGGGCAGTGGACGCGCGCTTCGGCATCGCCATCCCCTGACCCTCGCAGCGGTGTTGGGCGATGGGCGTCTTCCCCTCTACCGCGCCTGATAGAGACTCAACGACCCCACGTACAGGAACCCGATCATGAACAGCACGAGGAACGGGATGCTGATCCAGCTTCCGGTCACGATTGCCAGGGCGATGGTGACGACGAAGTAGAGACCGAAGGCGATCTCGATCAGGCTGTGCATGGCCTTGCCCGCCTTGTACTTCTTCTTCTTCCAGCCCTCGCTGCGCGCGACGATTCCGTGTTTGGGCGTGCGGATGAACTCGTTGTCGTGGCCGAAGAGGCCCTCGACCACGGCGCGGGCGTTGTTGATCGAAAGGCCGATGCCGAGCGCCATCATCAGGGGCAGGCGCTTCACCGCCTCGCGCAGATCGCCGTACAGGGCGCGATGCGTGGTCAGGTAGAAGAGCGTGATGGAGCCGCACGTCGCCGCGAACAGGGGCACGTCGAGCAGGAGCAGCTCGGGGTGGTGCATGTGCCGGCGGAGCAGCATGTTCGGCAGCTGCAGGACGGCGAGGATGACGAGGAACATGTAGGCGAAGTTGTCGGTGAGATGGAAGATCGCCTCGATCTTCACGTGCAGCGGGATCTTGGCCTTGAGAATGACCGGCAGGAGCTTCTTCGCCGTCTGGGCCGAGCCCTTGGCCCAGCGGAACTGCTGGGTCTTGAAGCTGTTCATCTCACAGGGGACCTCGGCCGGCGCGAGGGCGTCCGGCACGTAGACGAAGTTCCAGCCGCGGAGCTGCGCCCGGAAGCTCAGGTCCATGTCCTCGGTGACGGTGTCGTGCTGCCAGCCGCCCGCGTCGATGATGGCGGCCTTGCGCCAGATGCCCGCCGTCCCGTTGAAGTTGAAGAAGCGCCCGGAGCGGTTGCGCGCGATGTGCTCGATGACGAAGTGCCCGTCGAGCATCAGCGACTGCACACGCGTGAGCATGGAGTAGTCGCGGTTGAGGTGGCCCCAGCGTGCCTGCACCATGCCGACCTTCGGGTCGACGAAGTGGTGGACAAGGTCGTGGATGATCGACGTCGTCGGCACGAAGTCTGCGTCGAAGACCAAGAGGAAGTCGCCCTTGGCGATGCGCAGGCCTTCTTCGAGCGCGCCCGCCTTGAAGCCGACCCGGTTCTCGCGGTGAATGTAGACCGCGTCGTAGCCGCGGGCCTGAAGCTCCACGACCTTGCGCTTGGCGATCTCCTGCGTCTCGTCGATCGAGTCGTCGAGGACCTGGATCTCGAGCTTGTCCTTCGGGTAGTCGATGGCCGCCACGCCCTCGAGCAGCCGATCCGCCACGTAGAGCTCGTTGAACATCGGCAGCTGGACCGTGACGGTCGGCAGCTCCTCGAAGCGCCCCGCCGGCCGCACCGTCTTCCGACGGTGCTTCCAGTACAGCATCAGGAGCTGGCCGCGGTGGAAGCCGTAGATCCCGAGGATCCCGAGCACCAAAAGATAGAGGGCGATGATGAGGACTTGCATGAATTCCCCGCGGTTACGGGCAGGAGCCAGGCAAAGGACGCAAGGCGCCCCTCCCTCGCGAAAACCCGGGCGATGAAACCATCCAGGGACGTCGGGAGTGTCACCCAGATGTAATTCATTGTCGGCGATCGTCAGCGATTGTCTGTGTCTAACCGCTTGAGATCATGCCGCTTTTCGGGATCCCCTGGCAACTTTCCGTCCGTCCCTCGACGGTGTCATCCCCGTGACGCGCCGGGGCCCTCGAGGAGGGTGACGCTCGGCGGGTGGCCGCGGCGTCTCAAAGGCCGTCTCGGTGTCGCTCCAGGACCTGTCGATACAGCTCGGCGCGCTGCGTCGTGGGGTAGCGCTGGACGAACTCCGCCATGTGCTCGAGGGCCTTCGGCATGTTGCCGGCCGCCCGGTAGCTCTCGATCAGGAGCGCCAGATCGTGCGCGCTCTGGGCGTGTCCCTCGAGGTGATGGATGACGCACTGGCTGAAGTGCGCCGATTCTGGATCGCAGGCCCCGGTGCCGCTGCCTCCGCCAGGGGCCGCCGGTGTGCCCTGGGCGCTCGCCGTCTGGGTCGCGGCATGGTTGTTCACGCGTGGGGCAGGATGCTGTCCCCGGTGTCGCTCGGCTTCGAGGATCTGACGGTACTGATAGGCGCGCTGCTTCGTGGGGTAGCGCTGGACGAACTCCCTCATGTGCTGGAGGGCCTTCGGCATGCTGCCGATCGACCGGTAGCTCTCGATCAGGAGCGCCAGATCGTGCGCGCTCTGGGCGTGTCCCTCGAGGTGATGGATGACGCACTGGCTGTATTGCGGGGAGTCCGGGCTGCAGGACGCGATGCCCTCGCCTTCCCCCAAATCCTCCCCGGGTTGGCTGTTCGCCGACGGGGCCTCGTGCCCGTTGCCAGCGCTCGTCGGGTGGGCGGGCGGAGGCTCTGCGTGTGCCGGAGGGCTCGGGTGCTGCACCGCTTTCGGCGCCACGGAGCCGGCGCGCCGCGCCTGGGGCTTGCTCTTGCATGCGCACAAGCCGAACGCGAGGACGAGGATCGAGCAGCCGAGGGCAGCGCGAAGACGCATCGGTTCCTCCCTGTTTCCGGACACGCCCTTCCCCCCGAAGAGCTGTACGCCAGTCTACCACGAGCTCGGGAGCCCGAGCCCCGTCCGGTCTACGTGCCCGGCCAGAAGTGGTGGGGCAGGCCCGTCGTCTGCAGCAGCGCCGCCACGTCCATGCTCACCGCCACCGACACGTGGATGAGGAAGCCGCTCCAGATGGACCGCGTCTTCATGGCGAGCGTGCCGAGGAAGATGCCGGCCAGGATCGCCCCGAGCACCTCCGGGAAGGGCTTGCCGAAGTGGATCATGCAGTAGGGCACGATCATCGCGAAGATGGCGTGGCTGCCCATCATCGATTTACAGCTCTTGAGCCACCAGCCGCGGAAGAAGAACTCGAGGGAGAAGAACTGGGCCGCGTACATCAGCTCCCAGGTGCCGAAGTCGAACCAGCTCCGGGTCGCGTTCTTGTAGAACGGGTAGTAGCTCGAGAAGTCCTTGGTGAAGCTCACGGTCACGACGCACACGAGCACGACCGCGTAGGCGAGCAGGTAGATCCAGGCGTGCTTGATGAAGCCCTTCGTCTCGACGCCCTGGTCGCGGACGCGGCCGCCCGTGAGCCAGATGACGACGCACGGCAAAAGGAAGTAGCCGAGCACGCGCCATCCCGCCCACCAGCCCCAGTAGAAGAGCCCGCCATACCGCGCGCCGTAGGACGGGTCGTACTCGATCGTCCACCAGACGCTGCCCTCGCCAAAGTGCTTGGCGAGATCGGAAAGCGGGGTGCCGTTGCCGAAGTACTCCATCAGCGCCAGGAACGCCGCGCCCATGGCGAGGGCGATCATGGGCCGGAAGTCGTAGCCCTTGCCCTGGCGCGCGCGCACGACCCGCTCGGCCTCGGCCTCCTCGTCCATGCGCCGCCACGTCTCGAGGAAGAAGCGCCGTGGATGGAGCTGGGCGAGCTTGGGGATGTCCTCCGGCGCTTCGTGCCGGACGATGTCCTCGGCCTCGGCGAGCACCTGCTCGGGCGAGCGGGGCTTTAGCCGCGTGGGTCCGCGGGAGTGCTTCCGGCGCGTCACGCCGCCTGCACCCGGACCCTCACGCCCCACCGCTTTCGGCGAGGCGTGCGCCTTCGCGGAGGCGATCGAGGGTGACCTCGCGACCGAGCACCTCCATCACCTCGTAGAGGCCCGGGCTGCGCGTGCGCCCGGTCATGGCGACCCGCGCCGGCTGCGCCACGTCCTTCATGGCGAGGCCCTTCTCCTCGAGCCAGGCGCCGACGCGCGCCTCGAGGGCTGCCCGATCGAAAGGCGTCACGTCCTCGACGACGGCGGCCAGGTCCCGAAGGCCCGCGGCTCGCTCGGGCACGAGGAACTTCCGCCTGGCCTTGTCCTCCATCTCCGGCGGCTCGCGAAAGAAGTAGTCGACGCCCTCGGCCACGTCGACGAGCGTCGTCGCGCGCGGCTTGATGAGCGGCATGGCGGTGAGCAGCCGGCGGTCGGTCGGGTCGACCTCGAGCCCGCGCGCCGCGAGGAAGGGCACCGCACGCCGCGCCACCTCCTCGTCCGCCATCGCGCGGAGGTGCTCGGCCTGCACGTAGGCGAGCTTCTTCAGGTCGTAGCGGGCGCCCGTCTTGCCGACGTGCTCCCACGAGAACGCGGCGACCAGCTCATCGCGCGTGAAGATCTCCTGATCGCCGTGGGACCAGCCGAGGCGCGCGAGGTAGTTGAGCACGCCGTCCGGCAGGTAGCCCATGTCCCGGTACTCGGTGACGCTCACCGCCGCGTGGCGCTTCGAGAGCTTGTCGCCGTTGGGCGCCAGGATCATCGGCATGTGGCCGAAGGCCGGCGGCTCCGCGCCAAACGCGCGGTAGAGGAAGATCTGGGGCGCCGTGTTGATCATGTGGTCGTCGCCGCGCGCGACCAGCGTGATGCCCATCGTCAGGTCGTCGACGAAGGCGCCGAAGTTGTAGAGCGGCATGCCGTCGGGACGGAGCAGGATGAAGTCCTGCTGCGTGTCGTTCGGCACGTCGATGTGGCCCTTGACCAGGTCGTCCCACCCCGTCACCCCGCTCTGGGGCGACTTGAAGCGGATGACGTGCTTCCGGTCCGGCTCGTCCTTCGCGTCGCGGCAGGTGCCCGGGTAGCGGAAGGCGCCCTTCTGGCCACTCTTGTCGAAGGCCGCCCGCGCCGCCGCCAGCTCTTCCTTGGTGCAGTAGCAGCGGTAGGCGTGGCCTTCACGGACGAGTCGCTCCGCGTAGTCGCGGTAGAGCGCGAGTCGCTCGCTCTGCATGTAGGGCCCATGGGCGCCGCCCACCTCGGGGCCCTCGTCCCAGTCGAGGCCGAGCCACCGCATCGACTCGTAGATCGCCTCCACGCTTTCGGGCGTCGAGCGCGCCCGGTCGGTGTCCTCGACGCGCAGCACGAAGGTGCCACCGTGCTTGCGCGCCCAGAGCCAGTTGAACAACGCCGTGCGCGCGCCACCGATGTGCAGGTACCCGGTGGGAGACGGAGCGAATCGGACGCGAACCTCGGCCATCGCGCGACCATCTACCGGCGCGACCCCGGCCGGTCAAGCGCGCCTGCCCCGTGCGTCGGCCGTCCCGTCCGCCTGCGGTGGCGAGCAGCCGCGCACATCGAAGCCCGGGCCGGCCTCCCCCCCCACGGCCGGCCCGGGCATCGTCCTGTAGCTACCCGGGTCTGAAGCATCTGGCTCCAGCTCTTCATGACCGGCGCCACCGCATCCCCGGCGAAGGCCTCGACGACCCCGAAGTGCTGGAGGTCGAGGCTGCCCCGCATCACCCACGACGCCCACTGCTCCGACCAGCGAAGCTCATGCAGCGCCTCGGGCCTGCCGCGCACGACGAAAAACCCCGCGAGGTCTCCACCGTGGGGGTCGAGCACGACGGGCTCGAAGGACTGGATCGATCCCTTGCGGGCGAGCTCGTTCAGGTAGTTGCTGAGCTCGTTGAAGAGGTCGCTGGCGTGCTTCTCGCGGCCGGAGACCGGGCGTCCCCAACCAACCATCATCGCATTCGGTGTCATGATTTCCCCCCTCGGCGGGTGTGTGAGGCGGCGGAACTTAAGTGCGGCTCCTTTCCAGTCAACCCCGGCATCGCCTGCCGCGCACGACAAACCGAAACGCGCCGAGTGGACTCCCTCGCGACTGCGCTTGACGCTCGGCAGGGGCACCTCCACCATCGCTCCTCCATGCCGAAGCGGACCGTGTCACCGGCCTTCGAGGGCGAGGCCCTCGTGCGGCAGCTCAATCGCCGCGTGCGCAAGCGCAACGCTCGCCTCTCCTTCGTCGAGGAGATCCCCTTCGGCGCATCGCTGGTGGTGCGCCGTTACCGTCTCGGCAACGGGCTCGTGATCCTCCTCCTGGTCGATCGCTCTGCGCCCATCGTGAGCTATCAGACGTGGTTTCGTGTCGGCTCGCGCCACGAGAAGCCCGGCAAGACGGGCCTGGCGCACCTCTTCGAGCACTTGATGTTCAACGAGACCTCGAGCGTGCCTGCGGGCGAGTTCGATCGCCTGCTCGAGTCCGCGGGTGGCGAGACGAACGCGGCGACCTGGACCGACTGGACGTTCTATTACGACAACCTCCCGCGCAGCGAGCTGCCGCTGGTGGTGCGGCTCGAGGCGGACCGCATGGCCAACCTGGTCCTGCGCGACCCGCAGGTGACGAGCGAGAAGGAGGTCGTCGCGAACGAGCGGCGCTATCGCGTCGACGACGACGTGGAGGGTGCGGCCAACGAGCAGCTCTTCGCCACCGCCTTCCGGCGCCACCCCTATCGCTTTCCCACCATTGGTTGGATGAAGGACATCGAGGGGTTCACGACCGACGACTGCCGCGCCTTCTACGCGACGTACTACGCGCCGAACAACGCCACGCTCGTGGTCGCGGGCGACCTGGACGAGGAGAAGGCCCTCGGGCTGATCCGAGCGCGCCTATGGCAGCCTCTCGGCTGCGCCGATCCCCGTCGAGGTACCCACCAGGGAGCCCCGCCAGCGCAGCGAGCGGCGCAAGTCGATGTACCTCTCGACGCCTACCGAGAAGTTCCAGATGGCTACCAGGCGCCGCCCTTCGGCGACCGGGAGTGGTCGGTCCTGTCGGTCGCCAACGAGGTGCTCTTCGGGGGCCGCAGCTCGCGCGTGTACCAGCACATCGTCAACGAGAGCGAGCTCGCCTCCGAGACCCGCGGCTCCCTCGCGCCGTTCCGCGACGCGGGCCTCTACGAGATGTGGGTCTCCATGCGTCCCCGCCGGTCGAGCGCCGAAGCCCTGCGCCGCCTCGATTCGGGAGCTAGACCGCATCCGCGAGACGCCCGTGCACCCGGAGGAAGCTCGAGAAGGCGAAGAACCGCCTGGAACTCGCCTTCCTCCACGGCATGGAGACCGCCGGCGGCAAGGCCGAGCAGGTGGGCTTCTACGACACCATCCTCGGCGACCCGCGCAAGATCTTCGGCCGCCTCGAGGAGTACCGCGCCGTCACGGCGGACGATGTGCTCGCGTCGGCCCGCCGCTACCTCGACCCGCGCCGGCGCACCGTCGTGCACGTGCTCCCCGCGGGCGGTGATGATGGCGGTGACGACGACGAGGTCGAGGCATGAGCCGGATGCACAAGGGCGGTTCCGGTCCCCGGTGGTCCCGTCGCGCCGACGGGCTCCAGATGCGCACGCCGCGCGGCACCCTCGTGCTCCTCGAAGAGAGCCACGACCTGCCGCTGGTCGACTTCGAGGTCACGGTGCGGACCGGCAGTGTCCACGACCCGGTCGGGCGCGAGGGGCTCGCGCGGCTGGCGGCGCGCATGATCCGCATGGGGACCGCGAAGATCGACGGCCCCACGGTGGAGGACACCATCGCCCGTCTCGGCGCGCGTCTCACCGTCGAGACCTCGACCAGCTTCGTCCGCTTCTACGCGAGCGTCATCAAGCGGAACGTCGAGCCCTTCGTCGCGCTCCTGTCGAAGCTTGTGCGCCGTCCCGCGTTCCGCGCCGCGGACCTCGCCCAGGTCAAGCGCGAGACCGTCGCCGACATCGTGGCCTCGCGCGACAGCGACCGCACCCTGGCCGGCCGCTACTTCCGCGCCTTCCTCTTCGGCGATCACCCCTACGGCCGCCCCGTCGTCGGCACGCGCGCGAGCGTCCGCGCCATCCAGCGGGCCGACGTGATGCGCCACTACCGAGCGCACTTCGTCGCATCGAACATGGTCATCGGCGCCGCCGGCGACGTGGACAAGGGCGAGCTGTCGGACCTCGTCTCGCGCTACTTCGCGGACCTGCCCGAGGGCACCGCGCCGAGGGACCGCGTGCCGGCGCCCAAGATGCCACGGGGCCGGCGCGTGCTCATCGTCGACAAGCCCGAGCGCACCCAGACCCAGATCTTCATCGGCAGCCTGGGCGCCCGTGCCCACGACAGCGACATCTATCCCCTCGTCGTCGCCAACACCGCCTTCGGCGGCACGTTCACCGCGCGCCTGATGCGGGAGGTGCGCTCGAAGCGGGGCTGGAGCTACGGCGCCTCGAGCCGCATCGGCCAGGACCGCCAGCGCGACGCCTGGTACATGTGGACCTTCCCGGGCGTGCGGGACGCGGTGGCCTGTGCGGAGCTCGCTCGCCCTTCTCGACGACCTGCTCCGCGACGGCATCACGCGGGAGGAGCTCGCCTTCGCGAAGAGCTATCTGCAGAAGAGCCACTGCTTCGACGTCGACACCGCCTCCAAGCGTCTCGACGCCCGCATCGACCTCTTGCTCTACGACCTGCCCATCGAGCACTACACCCGCTTCGTGCCGTTGGTGCGCTCGGTGCGGCTCGGCGACGCGAACGCGGCCCTGCGACGGCGCCTGTCGCGGCGGGACGTGGCCATCGTCGTCGTGGCGACGGCGAAGGACGTCCGGGACGGCCTCGCCCGGCTCCCGGATGTCTTGTCCGTCGACGTGATCCCCTTCGATCGCGACTGAGAGCTGGAGCCGGAAGCGAGGCTTGGACGGCTCCATCGCTTGGGCGACACGCTTCGCTGCATCCAGCACGCTCGCGAGCCGAGCGAGCCCCGCCCGTGCTCACGGGAGGGCGATGACATCAGCCCGGCGTAAAGGAAATGACAGGAGACAATCTGTCGTGATCTCGGACAGATGGTCTGCACGTTCCCCCATTGGTCGCGTGGGCGTGCCAGCTTGGCACGGCTGTTTGCCGGCGGGACGCGAAGCCCAACACTGGTAGAACCCGCTGGGATTTCAGTGGGTTGTCACCGCGATTCAGCATGTGGCACACGCGTTGCCTTGTCCGCCTCACCGTGGGTCGAGGTGTCTCAAGGGCGTTGACAAGGGAGTGCCATTCCGGCAAACCCTGCGGCTCCGCCACGACGATGGGGTACCTCACGCCGACGATGGCAGCTTTATTCGGCCACGCGGGGGTGTCCTTCCGGACGCATGGAGAGTGAGTCGTGAACTTCCGGTTCCTCAGTGTGCTTTTCGCCCTCGTGCTGGCTGCGCCGGCGGTCGCGGCTGCGCAGGACGCGCCGCCGCCTAGCGCACCCGATGCGGGTGTGCCCGCGGCCCCCGGCGGCCAGGGCACGACGCCCGCGCCCGGCACGACGCCCGATACGACGCCTGCGCCCGGCACGACGCCTGCGCCCGGCACGACGCCTGCGCCCGGCACTGCGCCTGCGCCCGGCACTGCGCCTGCGCCCGGCACTGCACCTGCGCCCGGCACTGCGCCTGCGCCCGGCACTGCGCCTGCGCCCGGCACTGCGCCTGCGCCCGGCACTGCGCCCGCACCCGGCACGACGCCCGCAGCGGGCACCGCGCCTGCGGCCGGCACCGCGCCCGCGCCTGACACCACGTCCGGGGCCGGAGCGCTCGCCGCGCCCGCGACGCAGCCGGCTTCGACGACGCCCGAGGTCGGCCAGGACCTGGCTGCGGCCCAGGTCGAGATGCACGGCGGCCCGACGCCCTCGGCGACAGCCTCGACCAACGGCGGCGCTCCAGGCGCGAGCGGGCATCCCCCTTCCGGCATGCGCTGGGACGTGGACACGGGCCGTTTCGTTCCGAACACCGAGCCCCTGCCCTGGCGCAACTCGATCTTCCTCTGGGATCACTCGATCACGGTCAACACACTGGCTCCCGGGGCGGGCATCACCTACGACCCGACCTATGCCCAGACGTTCAGCCTCCGCCCCCGCTGGTATTTCACCAAGCACTTCAGCGTGCGTGCTCGGGAAGACCTCTCGGTCGAGCTGACCCAGTCCGACGCCGACACCAACACGCGCGAGCCGATCTTCTCGGATATCTTGCTCGATGCGGCGTACACCAACTTCGCCTCGCCGGGCGGCGTGGTGCTGAGCGGTGGCGCGCGCTTGGTGGTGCCCATCTCGATCGCGAGCAGGGCAAACGACATGATCCTGGGCACCGGGTTGACCGTGAGCGCCCAGAAGGCCTTCGCGCACGTCATGAAGGGCCTCGCCATCGAGCTGGACGGCAGCTACACGCACGACTGGACCAGCACGAACGTCCCCCACTCCGCGACGGCGTACCCCTGCCAGCTCGCCACCGGCGATCCGAGCATCGACCTGAACAGCCAGTGCACCGGTCTTGGGGGCCCGAGCGTCATTGGAAACTCGTTCACCGCAGCCCTGACCGCCTCTCTCATGCCCGTGGAGAGGGTGACCCTCGGCGTCGCCTGGGAGACCTTCTGGCGGCTCGGCTACGGCCTGGCCGACGCGAAGATCAACGTCGACACCGCGCCCGGCGGCGTGGTCGACCTGCCCGACACGAGCCTCACGCACTGGCGCAACCAGAACCTCCTGGAGTTCACCGTCGACTATCAGTTCAACGACTGGCTGATCGCCGAGGCGTACTACGAGACCTGGTCGAGCCAGCTCAACCCGGATGGCTCCATCCGCAATCCCTTCGCGAACCCCGACTCGGCCATCGGCGTGACGGGCATCGTCTACCTCGACCAGCTCTATGGTCACGCCAAGCGTGGGGAGCTGTGAAGCACCCTTCCACAGCCGGCGTAAGGGGACTGACGGCCGCTTCGGCGGGCGATCGCGCCATGATTTCCGGAGGTTTGCGCGTCGCCGACGGGTTCGGACCGCTCTCGGGACACTCTGTCACAGGGAGCGCGGCGGCCGGAACCACCGACAGGGGAGAGTTATTCCGGCGTGAATTCGCCGGGTTGGTGTGTGGGATCCGCGCGTGGCACGAGGGTTGCCACTAGACACCACTCACAGGTGATGTCTTTCAGATTCGTGCGTCATCTGACGCACAGCCCTCTCGTCCGTGCCGGGCGGTGGGCGTTGACACCGCGGTGGCGTTTCGGCACACGAAGCGCACCGTTTCGAGCAGCAGATCACCCGTATGGAGAGCGAAGTGAAGCACCCCGAGCCCATCTCTGGAGCAAGCCCAAAGGGTACGCCGCTACACACGCTCTCTTCCTTGCCTGCGAGAACGCATCGGCTTGTTGGAGGCCTGGACATGAGGCGGTTTCGGTACGCGTTGGCATTTCTCGGCGTCTTCTCGATCGCCACGGCGGTGCACGGGTGCGGCTCTCAGCAAGCCCCGATCAACCGCGTCGGCGTGAACGTCGTCGAGAAGAGTATCTTCACCGGCTCCTGGTACTTCAGCCGCACGGTGATCAACGTCGCCTACGAGGCTGCCGGCATCGGCACCTACCCGGGCGACGCGGCGACCGACTACGCGGGCGGCGGCTTCACGTCGATGCCGCGCATCCGGTGGGTCATCGACGAGAACTACCTCTACGCCTACCGCGACTATGAGCTGCTCGAGGGCGAGGACGGCCAGCCGCGCACGCCGGGCCAGTTCCTGGGCCACCCGGTCGCGGCCTTCGCCATCGAGAGCCACTTCGACATCAAGCGCGACTACAACCCAACGACGGGCGAGCAGCAGAACGTCGTCGTCGAGAACAGCACCGACCGGCCCTGGTACGAGCGCCAGTACATGCGCGTCGACTGGTCGAAGAACATGCTGCCGGGCTACTACGGCCAGCTCCACGACCTGTACGAGGTCTTCGGCCTGTACACCCGTGAGCCCACCGACCTCTACGTCCAGGCTCAATCGGCCTTCCCCGACTCCTGGCAGCCCCAGTTCAACTACATGCCCTGCAGCGGGCCCGACGACACGAGCTGCCCCCAGGAGGACCGCGACTACGCGGCCGACTACAACAAGGGCGACCTCTACCACTTCAGCTTCGTCACCCAGGAGCTCCTGTCGCCCGGTACGGTTCAAGACCCGTACACCGGGGCGATGGAAAACTTCTGCATGTCGCCCTACTCCGACGCGCCGAGCTGCACCACGGTCGCCGTCTACGTCCGCAACAGCTTCCTGAAGGTCAGTGACCAGCGGCAGTACGAGCCGGTCAACTGGACCGACACGCGCTTCGACCGCGCCGGCTTCTTCCGGCTGCAGCAGTCGACCTACGACCGCAAGCTGTCGGCCTCCGATCCGGCCTATTTCGCGACCGACTACCTCAACTACAACATCAACCGCCACAACATCTGGATGCAGTGGCACGACGCGTCCGGGAACGCGATTCCGTACACGGACCGCAAGGTCCGCCCGATCGTTTGGTACACGACGCCCGAGACTGCCCGCCCACCTCGTCAAGACGAGCTTCCAGCTCGCCAGCGAGTGGAACGGCATCCTGATGCAGACCGTCCGCAACCTGCGTGGCAAGCCGGCCGCCCATTACCCGGACGTCGCGTGCCAGAACACGGCTCCCGACGGCTACTGCTACTGCGACGACCCGACCTCGGGCATGACCTGCCCCGGCCGCTACGATCCCTTCCAGAAGCCGTCCGATGCGATGTCGGCGGGCGCGACCGACCCCTACAACTGCTGGGTCCAGGTGCCCGATGGCGCCGAGCCCAACCTGGACGACGTGGGCGTGGCCTCCACCCTCAAGGACGAGAACTTCAACGGGTGGTACGGCGCGAAGATGATGGGCGACGAGTGCGTGAACATGTTGCGGATCAACTCCTGCAACCGCGCCTCCATCGCCCAGAACGGCGGCACGACGGACGGGATGCAGTGCCAGGAGCGCGGCGACATGCGCTTCAAGTTCCTGAGCTACGTCGACCAGCCCGGCACGGACTTCCTCGGCATCGCCACCATGCGCTCGGATCCGGTCAGCGGCGAGATCATGGCGGGCGACGCCAACATCGGCGGTCCCGCCCTCGATGGCTACCGCACCTACGCCATGCAGCAGTACGACCTGATCCACGGCGATTTGCAGCTCGCAGGAGTTCTACACCGGTGAGGACGTCCGTTCGTACCTGCAGAACCTGAACAGCGTCGAGCAGCCGGCGCCGCCGCGCATCGACTTCAGCGTGGCGCTGCGGAGGAACGAGGCACAGCCCGGCGACCTCGCTTCGGTGCAGCACCAGATGGACCGCTATCTGGCGAAGGCCCAGTCCCTCCACGGGCCCGAAGGCCGCTCCAACATCTTCAGCGACCGGCTGAAGACGCTTGCCCACACGCCCCTCGAGCATCGCCTGATGGACAACCCGGACATGCTCGCGATGGCGGGGGTCAACAAGCTGCCGTCGGACGTGGACGCGTCGCGCATGCCGGAAGCGATGATGGACAAGGTCTCGCCCTTCCGCACGAACGCCAACCAGCGCCTCGCGGACATGAACGCCTTCGAAGAGAAGATGGGCAGCCACAACGTGATGATGCCCAACGAGTACATCGACAACTCGGTCGCGTACTTCGTGCAGCACCACGCGGGCTGGCCGAGGGCGCGCATCGAGTTCGCGGTCAACCGCCTCCTGTACTACCAGACGCTCCTGCACGAGATGGGGCACTGCCTCGGCCTTCGCCACGACTTCGGCGGCAGCGCCGACAGCGGCGAATACGACGCGCCCTACTACAAGATCGTGCAGGACATCCCGCTGCCCGATCCCACCATGTACCCGAACACGGCCGCGGGTCAGCAGGCCTACCAGAGCGCCTACACGCAGGCGCGCAGCGATCGGGACCTGGCCGGCATCGACCGGTACATGGACTCCTCGATCATGGAGTACACGGCCAACTGGTACGAGCGCGTCGTCACCCACGCCGGCCGCTACGACAATGCCGCCATCTCCTTCGGCTACGGCGACATGGCCGAGATGTATGACAACTCGGCGACCAAGCACATGTCGGAGATCAACCCGACCAACACGTCGCGCGTGTGGGCGAAGTACTACCAGGGCGGCGAGTCGTGCACGACCGACGCCGACTGCCCCTACAGCACGAGCGGGTCGCACTCGGCCGCGCTGATGCAGGCAAACATGGACGCGAGTGTCACACAGCACTGCGTCAACGATCCGAACGGCGCGACCCTGCCCAAGGTCTGCTCGAACTTCGACGCAGACGTCGATGCGCAGGCGGGCGTGACGACGACGATCCCGATCCGGCTCCGCGGTGGGCGCCGGTGAAGTACCGCTTCTGCACGGACGAGCGTGCGGCGGGCCTCAGCACCGACATCGGCAGCATTGGCTGGTGCAACCGGTTCGACGAGGGCGCCACCTACCGCGACATCGTCCAGAACGTGTCCGAGTCCTACGACCGGACGTACCTGTTCTCGAACTTCCGGCGTTACCGCAGCGGCTTCGACATCGGCAACTACGTCACCAACTCGCTGATCGGCCGCCGGTTCATCATCCTGCAGAACGTCTACCAGAACCTTCTGTACAAATACACGTCCGACCCGAGCTTCCGTAACAACCACGGGGCCCTCGGATTCGACGACGAGTTCATGGCGAGCGCCGACATCCTGAACTTCTACAACAAGGTGCTCGGCGAGCCGGACGTGGGCTGCTTCCGGTGGAACGCCGGCTGGCAGCGCTACGAGTTCGCTAGCACCGATGCGGGCTCGCCCGGCTGCCAGCTCAGCGTGCCGATCGGTCTCGGTAAGTACTCGAACACCGTCTATCAGTCGGGCTTGTCCGGCATCAACCGCATCGAGCGCATCGGCACCTTCTACGACAAGCTCATCACGCTGCAGCTGATGACGACCCGTGGCTACGGCTCGGACTACACCCGGGATGTGCCCTTCTACACGAACTTCTACGACCTGTTCCCGCTCGAGACGGAGCAGATCTTCACCGGCCTCATCAAGGGCACACCGGAGGAGTACGCCCCGCACATCGTGTGCGACAGCGGCACGTTCCCCGACTGCACGGGCCCTCACGTGGTCTACCCGGACGAATACCGGGGCGACTGCTCCGACCCGGCGCACCCGGAGAACTGCAGGCCGAACCCCCAGCAGGTCTTCTCCTCGGAGCCCGTCCTCGACGGCAACACCTACTCCTTCCTGTTGCAGGTGTACGCGGCGGTCTACGGCCTGTCGGAGTTCCCCGTATTCTTCGACACGAGCTTTGACAACGAGATGTTCGTCTGCGTCGAGGGCGAGGGTGACTGCCACGCCCCGTCGGCCAGCGCGGTCGAGGGCACCGACTACGTCCGGTATACCTCCAGGCGTTACGGCAAGAACTTCCTCGCCTGGCAGACCCAGCCGCCGGGTACGGCCGGCGCCACTCAGACCTCGGTGGGCTTCTCACTCGTCAAGGAAGCCCACGACGAGGACTTCATCGAGCGCATGCTCGAGACCTACCGTGGCGACTTCGGGGGCGCGATGCCCTACAGCTTGTCGAACCTGACGCCCTCGCAGCAGAGTGACCTCGCCGCGCTCGGCTACACGATTCCGGGCGCCAGCGCGACCGTCAACAGCGAGATCTCCCGCTACGACAGCCGCGTCCGAAATCTCGAGTCGTTCTTCAACGAAGTGGTCCAGCTGGAGAACCAGATGGGCATCGCCGGCTACTTGAGCTTCTGATGAGGGGAATGGCGATGTCGACCAATCATCCTTCGAACCTTCCGACTCCGATGGGTACCCGAATGTTGCGGTATGGATTGACGGCTCTGTGTGCGGGGGCACTCCTGGCCCTCGCTGGTTGCAACCAGGCCGGTGCGAAGATCGACCGGGTGCAGACCAACCTCGTCGCCAAGAGCATTTTCCAGGGCGAGTGGTGGTATGACCGGACGGCCATCGGTGTGAACGGCGACACCGCCCTCCTGACGCTCGACTTCGTCTTCAACGGGGAGATGAGCTGGGCGGACATGGGCCTCGACAAGGGTCAGTCCGGGTCCATCGCCCGCATCCGGTGGGTCATCGACCAGAACTACCTGTTCGCATACCGATCCTACGAGACCATCAGCGGTGGAAACGCCGACGGGAAGAGTCCGGACTTCCGCGGCCAGCCCCTGGCCGTGTTCAAGATCCTCGCGCACGTCGACGTCAAGCAGCAGTACAACCCGGTGACCGGGGAGACGCTGAACGTCACTGAGGAGAACACGACCGACCGCCGCTGGTACGACCGCACGTACATGCGCGTCGACTGGTCCCAGAACCTCGTGACCGCCTTCTACGACTACACGACGGTCGACATCGACGGCATGGGCCTCAAGCGGGAGTCGACGCCCTTCTTCTTCCAGGGCGGCGCCCATTCGGACTTCCCCACGAGCTGGGCTCCCCAGTTCATCCGCGTCGCGGACGACCAGAACTACCGTTTCGCCAGCGAGTGGCCCACCGACCAGCAGGACGCGGTCCACTACATGAGCTTCGTGACCCGAGGAGCTCATCTCGCCAGGGACCACCTGTTTGCAGTACGGGACGCCGTGCAACACGGCGGCCGTGTTCGTCCGTAGCTCCTTCCTCCGCGTGCCGCCGAACCACACCTATGCGGTGGAAACCCAGACGAACAACGAGTTCGACCGCTTCGGCCTCTTCCGGACCTACGAGCGGACCTACGTCCGTGGCGGTCAGGATGTGTCGACGCTGCACAAGTTCTGCCGGACCAACGCCGACTGCGGCCCGGACAACGACCAGACCGGCAACCACGTCTGCGACACCAGCAAGCACTACTGCGTCGGCGGCCTGACCGACGACCAGGGCGAGACCGACTTCCTCACGTTCTACCGCCCGCGGCACGACTTCTGGCGCGATCAGCTCACCGACAAGAGCTGCGTGGCCGACTGGGAGTGCGACGGCCGCTACGGCAACATGGCCCCCGGCCAGCCCGGCTCCGTGTGCGACCCGGCAGCTCGTCGCTGCACGGTGCCGCTGAAGGATCGGCCGACCCACACGGTCGACTACTACCTGAGCCCGGGCTTCCCGCGGCACCTCGTCAAGGCCGCCTTCCACGTGGTCGGCGACTGGAACAAGGTGTTCATGCAGGGCGAGCGTCTCGCCAAGGGCAAGGATCTTCCCCAGGGGCCGAGCGGCGGCGTGGCGTGCCAGAGCGACGACCCGACCCAGTACTGCTACTGCGGCTCGCCTGAGGACACGGGCGGCATGTGCCCGTGGCAGTACGACCCCTTCATGTCCCCGGCCGATCAGGCGGCCGCCGGGGTCACCAATCCCTTCAACTGCTACATCAAGCCCGCGGACGGATACACCGACCCGCAGCACCCGACGTCCTGGGACGACTACGCGATCCCGGGGGTCTACGGCTACACGTTCACCTCCGATCCGGCGATGGGCGACAGCGAGTGCATGCTCGTCCTCCACTCGAACACGTGCGACATGAACCGCACGGATCCGCTTCCCAACGGTGCGGATGCAGCTACCGTGGCCACGGCTTGCGATGCGGTCAGCGCACGGACGGGCAAGCCCTACGAGCAGCTGGGCGACATTCGCTACCAGTTCTTCAACTACGTCCAGAACGCCCACCTGCAGTTCGGTGGCGTGTCGATGCCCCTGGTCGACCCGAAGACGGGCGAGCTGATCGTCTCGAACGCCAACCTGGGCGGCGAGTCGATCGATGCCGTGGGCACCTGGGCCCAGACCTACTTCCCGGCCCTCCGATGCGCGAGCGCCGCGGGCTGTGGGCCGAACGACGACCCGAACGGCCTCCCCGGGTACCTCTCGGGCACGGACCTGCGTAAGTACCAGGAGGCCCTCGGGCGCGTGCAGAACCCCGCCGTCGGCGCGGTCTCCGGTACGGACGGCTATCAGAACAACGACCCGTCCCGTCCCGCGCTTCCGGTTGCCCTCAACCAGTTCATCCGCTCCCAGATCGGCGGGGTGAGCGACAAGATCCAGAGCCTCGGTGGCCCCCAGGGGCGCGCTCGGATCTTCAGCGACCGGATGAGCCAGCTCGCCGGCGACCCGCAGATCGAGTCCAGGATGGTCGACTCGATCGGGGCCGGCGGGCACGACCTGATGATGAACCTGCTCAACATGCCCAACGTGGCGCCCGGCACCACGGCGACCGATGCGAGCGTCATCGACAAGGTCTCGCCCTTCCGTTCCGGCTTCCTCGACTCGGTCGAGCACCAGCGGAAGCGGTGGCAGATCCTCGAGCGGTACAACATGGACCCGCCGGTCAACGCGGCCGAGCTCTCGAACCCGAACTACCAGTACTGGGCCGAGGCGTTCCGCAACATGACCCTCGAAGAGGCGTCCATCCGCACCCAGCAGATGTTCACGCGGACCATCATGCACCACGAGATGGGCCACAGCATGGGCCTCCGGCACAACTTCGCCGGCAGCCTGGACCGCAACAACTACGCGACCGGGTACTTCAACATCGCCGAGGACCTGCCCCTGCCGCTCTTCCAGGACTACGACGACCCGTCCAACGGCGGTAACGGGGACGGCCAGGTGACCGGCGACGAGATGAACAGGTACCTGGCCGACCTGCGGCACGTCCGCGACGAGCGCAACAAGCGCGGCATCGGCAACACGATGACGGCGTCGACCATGGACTACAACGGCGACAGCTCCGACCAGCAGGGGCTCGGCCGCTATGACGTCGCCGCCGCGATTCTGGAACCACTTCGGCAAGGTCGAGGCCTTCGTGGGCGACCCGGTCCAGCGTTCGGCCACCACCACACTCGGTGGGCTCGAGCGCTCCGACACGACGCCGCGCACCTGGATGACCTACTACCGCGGCGGCCAGACCTGCAGCGCCGACACCGACTGCCCCAACCACCAGGTGAACCCGGGTAGCCCCATGGCGGACAGCATCCACCAGCGCTGCGTCACCAACCCGCGCTACTCGCGGCTGCCCCAGGCGTGCTCCGGCACCGACCGGGACTGCGTCTGCTCCAACTTCGACAACGACTTCCGCGATTACATCGACGGGATCGCCTACAACAACGACAAGAACGGCGACGGGGTGGTCGACTACTACCCGGTCAAGTACCTCTTCTGCTCCGACGAGCGGACGAACGACCTTTCCTGGTGCACCCGGGAGGACGTCGGCGAGTCCTTCCAGGAAGTCATCGACAACTTCCGGCGCTCCTTCGACAACACCTACCCGACGGCCTACTTCCGTCGCTATCGGGCGAACGGGGCCCAGGGTGGGGCGTCGATCCAGTCGGTCATCAACGCCGCCAAGATCTACCAGCACCTGTTCTTCCGCTACTACTACGAGCCGGGCTTCACCTCCCAGGTGGGTCCGCTCGGGCTCAACGACCAGTACCTGGCGTCCGTGGACGCGATGAACTGGTTCGTGCAGCTCGCCACCATGCCGGACGTGGGCTCCTACTCCCTCGACTCGGCGAACAACATGTACGTGCAGAACAGCGAGGATCTGGGCCAGGGCGACCTGGACCTGCCCATGGGTCAAGGTTTCTATACGTGGTCGAAGTACCAGGACGGGTTCATGGGGTTCTTCCGCCAGGACCGGGCCGGTGTCTTCTACGACAAGTACATCGCCATGCTGGCGCTCGCTATTCGTGACTGGGGCTTCAGCTACACGTACGACGAGCGGTTCTACATCAACTTCTTCGACCTGTTCCCCGTCGAGATGACCGAGTTCTTCGGCGGTGAGATCCTGCAGAACCCCCACTGGTTCGCGCCACGGCTCGACACCAGCGGCAGCACCCCGACGGTCGTCTACCCGACCTGGTGGCGTTCCCAGTGTGGGTCGAACGGCGCACCATGCCGTGGCCCACAGGCGGCTGTCTATCCGCAGCCGGCCATCCAGGGCACCAGCGACGAGATCCTGCGTGACTGGGCCACCATCCTGTCCCTCGCCCAGTTCCCGGTGTTCTACGACACGTCCTTCGAGGACAAGCTGAGCATCTGGAAGATCGGCAACGGCGATGGCCACACCATCCCCGACGTGCAGACGGATGGGCGGCCGACCCAGGCCTATGGCTCCGCCATGCCCGGCTCGGGCCACGCCGTCACGACGGACTCCACGCAGGCGGACTACATCGTCTACACCTCGGACCGGCTGCACGAGCAGTATGTGGCGGTCAAGAGCCGTTCGCGGTTCGGCTACAACCTGGAGGAGGAGCAGCTCGGCTTCCAGCTCCTGCTGCAGATGTCGCAGACACAGGATCGGATCCACACGCTCAAGGCGATCGCGAGCCCGACCGCGGCTCAGCAGGCCGAGCTCACTCAGAAGCAGCAGCAGCTGCAGAAGAACGAGTCGTTCCTCCAGTACCTGATCCAGATCCAGCGGGACTACGGCATCAGCTCCTACCTCTGACCCGAATGGATCGAGCGCGGCACGGGTCCACCATGTCGCCCCCCCAAGATGGCCCGGCCGCCTCCCATGGCGCGCCGGGCCGTCGCGTCTCTGGCGTCGGGTCGGCCGGTGCCTTGCGAGGACTGAACGGCGTGAGTAGGCTCCGCCCCGACTCCGGGAGGGTCTATTGGCGAAACGCGACGAGCTACTCGGCTTCTACCGCCAGATGCTGGCCATTCGCCGCATCGAGGAAGAGGCGGCGCGCCAAGCGTACGCGCAGGGCAAGATTGGCGGCTTCCTGCACCTCATCATCGGCCAGGAGGCCGTCTCCGTCGGCGCCATCGTCGGTCATGCGAAGAGCGAGGACTACGTCGTCGCGACCTACCGCGACCACGGCCACGCCTACGCCAAGGGCATGGCTCCGCGGAGCGCCTGGCCGAGCTGTACGGCAAGAAGACGCGGGCTGGTCCGGGGCCTCGGCGGGTCGATGCACTTGTTCGACAAGTCGAGAGCAACTTCCTCGGCGGCTACGGCATCGTCGGCGGCCACGTCCCGATCGCGGCCGGCGCCGGCGTTCGCGGCGAAGTACCGCGGCGACGGCCGGGTCACGCTCTGCTTCTTCGGCGAGGGCGCGTCCACCATCGGCGGCTTCGCCGAGGGCATCGCGCCTCGCGGGCGCTGTGGAAGCTGCCGGTCGTGATCGTCTGCGAGAACAACCAGTACTCGATGGGCACGCCGCTGTACCGCTCGCTCGCGGTCGAGGACGTGTCGCTGCAGCGCGCTCGCGCACGGCATGGCGCGCGACCGGTTCGACGGCGACGACGTGATCAAGGTCAAGCGCCGGATCGCCGAGGCGGTCGACCGCGCGCGCGACCACGGGCGAGCCGACGCTCGTCGAGGTCGTGACCTACCGGTTCCGCGGCCACTCGATGAGCGACCCGGGCCTGTACCGGACCAAGGACGAGGTCGAGGAGTGGAAGCGGCGCGACCCGCTGAACCGTCGCGCGCAGCAGCTCACTCGAGCTCGGCATGGCCGAGGACGACCTCGCCGACGCTCGAGAGCCGACGTCAAGGCGCGTGATCGACGACGCGGTGCAGTTCGCCGAGAAGCCGTCGCCAGCCGCCGACGAAGTACTATGCCGGTCTACGTGCCGTCGAAGGAGTAGTCGCGTGGGCGTCATCAGCTACCGCGAGGCGCTGCAACCAGGCGATGCGCGAGGAGATGGAGCGCGACGAGAGCGTCTTCATCATGGGCGAGGAGGTCGGCCACTACAACGGCGCCTACAAGGTCACCGCAGGGCCTGCTCCAGCGGTTCAGCGAGCGCGCGGGTGATCGACGCGCCGATCGCCGAGATGGGGTTCGCCGGCGTCGGGCATCGGCGCCGCGATGGTCGGGCTCCGGCCGATCATCGAGTTCATGACGTTCAACTTCTCGCTCGTCGCGATCGACCAGATCGTCAACAACGCGGCGAAGATCTTCCAGATGAGCGGCGGGCCAGTTCAACGTGCCCGATCGTGTTCCGCGGCCCGGGCGGGCCGGCGGTCCAGGTCGCGCTCGCAGCACAGCCAGTCGCTCGAGCCCTTCTACGCGCACGTCCCCGGGCCTCAAGGTCGTGATGCCCGTCGACCGCGTACGACGCCAAGGGCCTGCTCAAGACGGCGATCCGCGACGACAACCCGGTCGTGTTCATCGAGGGCGAGACGCTCTACAACACAACCGGGGAGGTGCCCGACGACGGCGACGCCGAGCTCGATCCCGCTCGGCGAGGCCGACGTCAAGCGCGAGGGCAAGGACGTGCACGCTGATCGCGTGGTCGAAGATGGTGCTGGACGTGCCTCGAGGCGGCGAAGGCGCTCGAGGCCGAGGGCATCGAGTGCGAGGTCGTCGACTCCGCGCACGCTCCGCCCGCTCGACGTCGACACGCTCGCCGGCAGCGTGCGGAAGACCGGGCCGCTGCGTGATCGTCGAGGTCGGCTGGCCGCTCGCCGGGCTCGGCGCCGAGGTCGCCGTACCAGATGCAGCGGCACTGCCTTCGACTCGCTCGACGCGCCGATCGAGCGCGTCACCAGCGACGACGTGCCCGATGCCGTACGCGCAAGAACCTCGAGGACGAGGTCCAGCCCAGGTCAAGCGACGTCGTCGCCGCGGTGCGAGCGCGTCCTCTACCTCGACTGACCGAGACGCCGCGAGCGAGCGAGAGATCGACCATGGCCCAGATCATCGGACTGCCGAAGCTCTCCCCGACGATGGAGGAGGGCGTCCTCGTCGCGCTGGACCAAGAAGGAGGGCGACAAGGTCGCGCCCGGACGACCTGATCGCCGAGGTCGAGACCGACAAGGCGAACATGGACTTCCTCCTTGAGGACGAGGGCGTGCTGCTGAAGCTCCTCGTCGAGCGAGGGCGACACGGTCAAGCTCGGCGCGCCGGTCGCGATCATCGGCGCGAAGGGCGAGGACGTCGCGCGCGCTCGTCGAAGAGGCGAAGCACGGCGCCGGAGCGAAGGGCGCCGAGGCCGGCAAGACCGGCGGTGGCGCGGAGGCGAAGGCCGGAAAGGGTGGCGATGGAGCCGCGGCGGCGGCGCCGGTCGGGCGCCCTCGCATCGAAGCGCCGGGGGGCGCGGTGGCAGCGCCCGCGCAACGTACCTTCCCGGCGGCCGGGCGCGGACCGGTCGGGCGTGTGTTGGCCTCGCCCCTGGTGCGGCGCACGGCGCGCGAGCGCGAAGTGGACCTGGCCGACGTCGCAGGAAGCGGGCCGGGCGGGCGCATCGTCAAGCGCGACCTGGACGCCTTCCTCGCAGACGGCGGGCGTCCCGCCGCGGCTCGCCGGGTGCTCGGGGAGCGGCTCCCTCCGCGCGTCGAGAAGGCGAGCTCCCATGCGGCGCACCATCGCGCGCCGCTTGACCGAGTCGAAGCAGACGGTCCCCCACTACTACCTCACCATCGACGTGGACGCCGAGCCCCTGTGGCAGGCGCGCACGGACCTCAACGCCGCTCTCGAGGCCGAGGGGGAGAAGGTCTCCCTCAACGATCTGATCATCAAAGCCTGCGCCGCGGCCCTGCGCCGGATGCCCGAGGCCAACGCCTCCTGGGTCGACGGCGACCTCTGGTACCACCAGGTCGTCGACATCTCGGTGGCCGTCGCGATCCCGGACGGGCTGATCACGCCGGTCGTGCGCGACGCCGACCAGAAGGGCGTGCTCGAGATCTCGCGCGAGGTGCGCGACCTGTCGGCGCGCGCGCGCGACAAGAAGCTACAGCCCGAGGAGTTCACGGGCGGCACCTTCTCCGTCTCGAACCTCGGCATGTACGGCATCGAGGACTTCGCGGCCGTCATCAATCCGCCCGAGGGCGCGATCCTCGCCGTCGGCACCGTGCGCGAGGAGCCGGTCGTGCGCGGCGGGCAGGTCGTGCCCGGACATCGCATGCGCATGACCCTCAGCGCCGACCACCGCGTCATCGACGGAGCCACCGGCGCCCGCTGGCTCGCGGTGCTGCGCCGCATGCTCGAGCAGCCGGCCACGATGCTGCTCTGACGGGCTTGGATCGCGTTGGCGCGATCCAAACCCTCTCTTCATCGCCCTCGCTTCGTTCGGGGAGGCGGGCACGCGCCCCCCTCCCCGGGATCGCCTTTGGCTCGGTCCCGAGGGCTTTCAGCAGTCGTGGGGCGCCGGGAACAGCTTGCCCGGGTTCAGGATCCCACGCGGGTCGAAGAGGTGCTTGAGCCGTCGCTGCAGATCGATGACGGGCTCGGCCTGCTCGATGCCGAGGTAGGGCGCCTTGAGCACACCGAGCCCGTGCTCGCCCGTCAGGGTGCCGCCCATCGCCACGACCGATTCGAACAGCGCGCGGATCGCCCGGTCCACGGCCGGCCGCTGCTCGGGCTCGTCCCAGAGGAAGTTGACGTGGAGGTTGCCGTCGCCCGCGTGGCCGTAGGTCGGCATCACGATGCCATGGGTCTCCGCGAGCTCTCGGCAACGCGCGAGCAGGTCCGCGATCCGGCTGCGCGGCACGACCACGTCCTCGGAGAGCTTGTTCTTCGCCGCACGCCGGAGCGAGTGGCTCAGCTCGCGTCGCGCCGCCCAGAGCCGCTCGCGCTGGCCACTGTCCTTCGCCACGAGCACCTCGATCGCCCCGCGCCTCCGTCATGGCGTCACCGAATCGCCCAAGGTCCTGGTCGACCAGGGCGCGCTCGCCGTCGAGCTCGACCAGGAGCATCGCGCCCGCACCCTTCGGGATCGGCAGTCCCGCCTGGGGCCGCACGATGTCGAGGGCAATGGCGTCGAGCAGCTCGATGCAGCGAGGCACGACCCGGCGTGCTATCGCCGCGTTCACCGCACGCGCCACCCCGCGTGCATCCGGAAGGAAGACGCACAGGGTCGCCACCGCCTCGGGCCGCGCCACGAGCCGGAGCGTGGCCTCGGTCACCACGGCGAGTGTCCCCTCGCTGCCGACCATCAGGGCCGTCAGGTCGTAGCCCGTCACGCCCTTCGGGGTGCGCTTGCCGAGGCGCATCACCGTGCCGTCCGCGGTGACGACCTCGAGACCGAGGACGTACTGCCGCGTCACCCCGTACTTGAAGGCGCGCGGGCCGCCGGCGTTGGTCGCCACGTTGCCGCCGATGGCGCAGGCGTCGAGGGAGTTGGGATCGGGGGGTAGAAGAGGCCCTCCGCCTCGACCGCGCGGTGTAGATCGCCCGTGACCAGGCCCGGCTGTACCACCGCGAGCAGGTCCTCGCGCTCGATGCCCCGGAGGTCCGTCATACGCTCGAAGGCGAGCACGATGCCGCCTTCGATGGGGACCGCACCGCCGACCCGTCCCGTCCCGCCGCACCGGGGCGTGACGGGCACGCCATGGGCGTGGGCCGCGCGCATCACTGCCGCCACCTCGGCGGTCGCCTGCACGCGCACGACCGCGTCGGGCAGCACCGGGGGCACCTCGCTCATGTCGTGGGCGAAGCCCTCGAGGACGTCCGGATTGGTCACGACGCGCCCCTCGGGCAGGGCCCGGTCGATCTCCGCGAGGGCAGCGTCGATGGCCATCGCCGAAAGCGTTTGCCTGCCCCTTGCTACCGTCAAGCGGCAATGATCGGCTACCATAGATTCGATGTCTCACTTCTCTTCTCGGTGTGCGCCGTCGCCGAGCTCGACCGTGGTCACGGTGCTCGCGCTGTTCTGCTCGATGCTCGTGACCCCGGGGTGCAGTACCGGAAAGAAGGTGCCTCCGCCGCCGCCTCCTAGCGACGCCGGCCAGCAGGGGACGGACGCCGGACCCGGCCACGATGGAGGACCGGTGGCTGACGGCGGCGCGCCCCGCGACGGTGCACTGCTCGACGCCATGACCACAGCCGATGGTGCCCTGCCCGACGGCGCCGTGGGGGACGGCGGAGCAGGAGACGGCGGAGCCGGTTGCGAGATGGCGCCGTCTGGACACATCCGTCTCGGGACGGACGCGGTCGGTCACGCCACGCGCGTGGTGGCCATTGCGCCCCACGCCAACGGCTTCACGGTGGCCTGGGCGGCCGCCGGTGTCGGGATCGATCAGATCTGGACGCGCGAGGTGCCCTCGTCCGGCACGGCCCCGGATGCGGTGCAGGTGACGACGTCGGCCATCTCGCGGAGCCCCTCGCTCGCATCCCTCGGCACGAGCACGCTCCTCTCCTTCTACGACAACTCGGCCGGCAACTACGAGGTGCAGGTCGTGCCCCTCGACGCCAGCGCGAGCCCCGTCGGCTCGCCCATGCGTCTCACGATGAATACGCTGCGCGACGACCAGCCCGCCCTCGTGACCCTCGGCACCGGCTTCCTCGCGGCCTGGGTCGAGGACGACATGGTGGCCGGGACGCGCACCGCCAAGACGCACCTCCTGTCGAGCGGCGGTGCACCGAGCGGAAGCGTCCAGACGGTGAGCAGCCCGGGCCAGTCACCGACGACGCCCATCCTCTCGCCACTCATGGGTGGACCCGGGGTGGCCTGGGCGGAGGTGGGCTCGTCGGGCACCGACGTCATCCTGCAGCGACTCGACATGAGCGGCGCGACGACGGGCGGCCCCATCACCCTCAGCACCGAGCACAACGCCGACGGGGCCGTGGACATGGCGACCGACGAGGGTGGCGGCGCGGTGGTCTTCGGCACCCTCGTCGGGGGTGTCCGACCCGAGGTGCGCTTCCGGCCCATCGACGGCACCGGCATGCCCACCGGTCCCGAGCGCATCCTCACGATGGCACCCGAGCAGGGACGCGACCCGTCCATCGCCATGTTCGCCGGCGGCTATGTCGTGTCCTATCGCGCCATCGCGGACACCGGGCTGAGCCAGCCCGAGATCCGGCTCGCCTTCGTCGACCGCCTCGGCAACGTTGTGACGCGCACGAGCGTCACCAACTGCGTGGCGCTCGGGGGGCGCACGACGGTGCGGGTCGCGGGAGACGGGACGATCCTGGTGGGCTGGAACGACCAGAGCGGCCCGACGGAGGGCTCCCTGACGGTCGTCCGGCTCGTCTGCGGAGGATGAGAGTTACCGCAAAGTTTTCATAGGCATGCACCGAGCTGCGGCGATTGGAACGACGTGGGCCTCGAAAACACACGAAAAGCGATGGGATCGAGACAGGCGCGGAGGTTGCAATTCTCCAGTCGTCGTCGGTGTCGCCCCTCGGGCGTTGCCGCGGAGAGGATGGGGATGAGAAGGCTCTTCGTCGTCGCCGCAACGCTGGTCCTGGCCAGCTGCTCGCCTCCGTCCAACCCGGGCGCTGCGCCGGGAACGCCGGGGACTCCCTCGGGCGACGTGGGGGGCGGGGTGGGTGACGGCGGGGTCTGCGCGCGGCCCGAGGAGGGGTGCGCCTGCGATCCCGGCTCCGCGCCGATGACCTGCTACGCCGACCCGACCGTGGACGGCGGCCAGATGGTCTGCCACGAAGGCCGGCGCTACTGCCGTGGCGGCACCTGGACCGCCTGCGAGACGGTGCGGACCTTCACGCTGGGGCCGGTGCACGGAACGAGCGCGCTCATCGACGGCCCCACCGAGTGCAACCCCTGCGACCCGGCCTGCTCGGTCTCCCACGACTACCCGACCGACATGGACCTGACGCCCGCCAACTCGAGCGGCATCGAGTACGACCCGGGCTCCGGCGGCGTGCAGCTCGTGCCCACCATGGGCGGTACCGGCGGTGGCACCCTGACCGACACGGACGGCGACGGCGTGCCCGACGTGGCGGACGACTGCGTCGGCCCGGGATGGCAGGCCCCCTGCGACGGCTCGGCCACCGACGACGGCTTCTACGAGACACTGCCCTACGGGGGGCCGGCCGTCATCGATCCCTTCGCCTTCATGGTGCAGGTGCGGACCGCCGACGTGTACTTCCTCATGGACACCACCGGCTCCATGGGCGGCGAGATCGCCAACCTGCAGAGCGGCCTCACGAGCGGCACGTTCATCCCGGGCTGCCCGGGAGGCGTCATCGGCGCGATCCAGTGCACCATTCCCGATGCCTGGTTCGGCGTGGGCTACCACGATGACTATCCCCTCTACCCCTACGGTGTGCCGGGGATCGACCACGTCTATCACAACGTGATGAACGTCACGAACAGCCTCAGCGCGACTCAGTCCGCCGTGAACAGCCTCGTTCTGCACAACGGGTACGACCTTCCGGAAGGCCAGTCCCAAGCCCTGTGGGCCATCGCGACCGGGAACGGGCTCGGGCCCTACCTGGCGCCGAGCCCCGGTTGCTCGGGTGCTAACTGGGGCTATCCCTGCTTCCGCCCCGGCACCATCCCCATTGTGATCCTGTTCACCGACGCCCAGTACCACAACGGCCCGGACACCGCGAACGACTACTCCTTCGGCGGCTCCTCGCTTCCACCGCCGACGACCACGACGGCGGTGTCGGGCAACGAGGCGGAGGCGACGGCCTACGACGCCGGGGACGTCACCTCGCGCTGGGTCGCCTTCACGGGCGGCACCTGCTCGATGAGCGACGACTACACCAACGTCGGCTGCAACGGCGCCTACTCACCCGATGCGGTGTTCAAGTTCACCGTCTCGACGACGAAGGCGATCACCATCAGCCTCGGCGGCTCGAGCTACGACACGGTCCTCTCCATCTACAACAGCAGCTTCTCGCCCGTGACCTGCAACGACGACGCCTCGGGGATTGCGCCGGCTTCCAGCGTCACGACGACCCTGAGCCCGGGCACCTACTACGCGGTGGTCGACGGGTATGGCTACAGCGTCACGAGACGCCGCCGCACGACGTACTACTACTCCTGCGGGAGTTACCAGATCACCATCGGCGATCCGAGCGTGGGCAGCAGCAGCTCGCCCGGCTACCCGGTGACCTGGGCACAGGCCGTGGCCGCCCTCAACGCCCACGGCGTCAAGACCATCGAGGTCAACTCCGACGGCAGCAGCACCGGCGGGCCCCACAACGATGCGGTGGCTCTCTGCAACGCGACCGGCTCGGTGAACAGCAGCGGTGCGCCCTCGGTGATCGACATCAGCAGCAACGGCACGGGGCTGAGCACCGCCGTCGTCAACGCCGTGCAGGACCTGGCGAACTACTCGCGCATGGACGTCAGCGCCGTGGCCCTGGACAACCCGGCCACGACGACGATCGACGAGACCGGCTTCGTCCAGGCGATCACGGCGGTCTCCTTTCCCGCGGGTCGATGCACCGGCATCAGCGGCAACGTCTTCCTCCAGTGCTTGCCCGGCACCAACGTGAACTTCAACGTGACGTTCAACAACAACTTCGTGATGCCGACCACGGTGCCGCAGGTCTTCGACTTCACGATCAACGTGATGGGCAACGGCACCTACCTACTCCAGTCTGTTCCGGTGCGCATCGTCGTTCCGCCGGCGGTGCCCTCCTTCCCGGCAAGCGGCACCTACAGCCGCGACTACGACGCCACGATCCGCTGCTCCATCCCACCCGACCGGCCCGACTGGCAGAGCTTCACCTGGACGGCCAACACACCCTCGGACTCGAGCATCGATTTCCAGATCCGGACGGCGGACACGATCGCCGGCCTCGGTAGCGCGACACCCGTGGCGGTGACCGTTCCGTCGGCCACCTCGCCCATCGATATCGGCACCACCCTCGTGGCCGCCGGGCAGGCGAACTTCCATCCCTACCTCCGGGTCACGGCAGTGCTCAACGCCTCGACCGACCGGACCGTGACGCCGACCCTGACGGGCTTCGAGCTGCAATACACGTGCACGCCCATGGAGTGACGTCCGCCGGCCGGCGGCGTTCGAGAGGCGCCGTGGCTGCTTTTTCGAAGGGCTGCTAGAGTCCGCGGGCCTTGAGCGATAATCCGGCTCCTTCTCCGGTCCCTCGGCGCTCACCGGGCGGGTGGTCCCGCCCGGCGACCCTGGCCGCCCTCGCCTTGCTCGCGCTCGCGGTCGTCGAGGTCGTGGGGCAGCTGGTCGTCTATGCACGCGTCCCGTCCGAGAGGGCCTGGAGCGACGCGGCGGCCTTCCTCCGAAAGGCGCGCAAGCCGGGGGATGGGGTGGTCGCGGCTCCGCGCTGGGCCGACCCGCTGCTGCGCAGGGCGCTCGGCAACTCCCTCTCCTTCGAGGACGCGGCGCCGAGCGACCTGGCTCGCTACACGCGGCTGTGGGTGGTCTCGATCCGCGGGCATCGACCGGGCTTCGCCCCGGACCGCGTGCCCGACTTCGCCCGGGCCTTCGGCGAGGTGCGGGTCGAGCGCTGGGACCTGGGGCATAGCCCCGTGGTCTACGATCTGTTTGCCCACGTCCGTGATGCGCGGGTGTCGATCGTCGAGCGGGGGATCGCGCGCGACTGTCCCTTTCGTGTCGGGCGCCCGCGCGGCGGCGGCCTCGGTCAGGGGCCCATGGAGCCGGCTGCGCGCTTCCAGTGTGGACCGGGTCCCTTCCCCTGGGCCGGACCGACGGTGAACGAGGACGTGGGCCTCGAGCCCCGGGCATGCATTCGGCAGCAGCCGACGGGGGGAGGCGCCGTGCGCATGACGTGGCAGGACGTCCCCCTCGGCTCGCGCCTCGTCCTGTATGGCGGGCTCTACGACGAGGACGAGCGCATGGGCAAGGGCGCGCCCGTGACGGCGCGCGTGCTCGTCGACGGTCGCGAGGTGGGCACCATGGTGCACCGCGACGGAGACGGCTGGAAGCGCATCGAAGCCGTCACGCGTGCATCCGGAAGGCCCACCCGTGGCGACATCACGGTCGAGGTGAGCTCGCCGAGCGCCGACAAGCGCTCCTTCTGCTGGACGGCCACGGTGCGGAGCGGCCCACGCCGCCAGGGTGGCATCGTCGACGAGCCCCTGCAGCAGCCCCTGGACGGAACGGAGAGCGAGGAACGGTGAGCGCGGAAGCGGACGAAGGGCCGGACGAAGCAAAGGGCCGCGGCTCGGCGGATGCCGGCGCGGACGACGGCGGGGGCGAAGCGCGGGACCGCCCAGCACAGAGCGCCGAGACGCCCCGGGACCTGCCCCGTGCCCCGGCCGGCCCGATTGGCCGGACCCGCATCGGCTTCCGCGATCACCTGGTGGGCCTGCTCCTGGCGGTCAGCTACGTGGGGCTCCTGCTCAGCACCTCCTCGGGGCTCGCCATGTCGCGCGACGAGAGCTTCTACGTGACCGCCGCCGACAGCTACGCCGGCTGGTATCGGCTCCTCTTCGACGACTCCCACGCGGCCCTCCAGCAACAGAACATCGACCGGCTCTGGAGCTACAACCACGAGCACCCGGCGGCCATGAAGACCCTCTTCGCCTGGTCGTCCGTGGCCCAGGCCAAGTGGCACCTCTTCTCCCATGACTCGTCGGGCTACCGCTTTCCGGGGATGCTCGCGGCGGGCCTGCTCCTCTGGCTGATCTACATCTTCGGCGCCCGCGTGTGGGACCGACAGGTCGGGGCCTTCGCCGCCGTGGCCTTCGCCCTGATGCCGCGCGTCTTCTACCACGCGCACCTCGACTGCTTCGACGTACCGATCGCCGCGGCGATCCTGCTGGTCACCTACTGCTACTGGCGATCCCTCGAACGACCGCGCTGGGCCCTCGCCACGGGTCTCGCCTTCGGCCTCGCGCTCGCGATCAAGCACAACGCGTGGATGGTGCCCGGGATCTTCCTCGTGCATTACGGGTGGACCGTCGCGGGCGAGGTGCGTGCGCGCCGGCGCGGCGAGGGACGCTTCGTGAGCCTCGTGCCGTGGTGGCTCGTCTGCATGCTGCTCATGGGGCCCCTGATCTTCGTCGGCAGCTGGCCCTGGCTCTGGCACGACACCCTGGCGCGCATGGGCGCCTATGCGCGCTTCCACCTGCACCACGCCTACTACAACATGGAGTACTTCGGCCGGAACTACTTCTGGCCGCCGTTCCCGGTCTTCTTTCCCGTCGTGATGACGGCCTACACGGTGCCGCTCACCACGCTGGTGCTCGCCGCCGTTGGCCTGGGCATGCGCGGGCGGGCGATCCTGCCCGGGCCCCTCGTCGCGCGGCTGTGGCCCCGCCCCCGGCCCGCTCGCCCCGCTCCGGCAGAGGTCGTCGCCCCCGACCGCCGTTACACCGACGTGCTCTTCGTCGGCTCGATCCTCGCGCCCATGCTCGCCATCGCCCTGCCGTCGGAGCCGATCTTCGGCGGCACCAAGCACTGGTTCCCGGCCTACCCCTTCCTCGCGATCTACGCCGGCCTCGCCTTCGCGTGGGCCGCCCGTGTGCTGCGCCGGGTGGTGGCCGATTGTCTACCGGCGGTCTCCACGTGGACGCCCGTCGCCGCGGCGCTCGTCCTGCTCGCGCCCGCCGCGGTGCAGACCGTCCATAGCCACCCCTTCGGCCTCTCGGACTACGGCTTCCTCGCCGGTGGCACGCCCGGCGCCGCCGACGATGGGATGAACCGCCAGTTCTGGGGATTCACCACCGGCAGCCTGGCTTCCTGGTTCCGGTCCCACATGCCGAACGGCGGGACGGTGTGGATCTGCGATACGACCTGGGGCGCGTGGCAGATGATGCAGCGCGACGGAATGATCCCCGACAACATCCGCGCGACGGGAGACATGGCCTCGGCCGACTACGCGATCGTGCATCACGAGGTGCACTTCAACGAGGTCGACTACCAGGCCTGGGTGGCCTGGGGATCGGTGAAGCCGGCCTACGTGCTCACCCAGGACGGCGTCCCGATCATCACCGTCTACGAGAACCCGCGCCACCGACGGCGCTGAACACCTCAGGCCGCATGAGGGCGGCGTGTAGCCCGCGTCAACAGGAGGGCCAGGGTCCGCAGGTCGTCGGTGTCGACCCGCGTGTCGACCACCGCGAGCATGCCGGGGCGGTGCAGCCGCGTCCACCGGGTCGAGGACTCCCCGTGCACGACGAGGATGGTCGGCAGGGCGAGCCCTCCGGTGATGGCGTCGAGGACGGCCGCGTCGCTCGCCATGGGGGATCCGGTCACGAGGAGGTCCGGCCGGGGGCCGCCGTGAAGCCAGTCCCACACCGCGCGGTAGAACGCCAGGATGCTCGCCGCCTCGACCACATGGTGGCCGTCGGCACGCAGGGCCCCGGCGATCCGAGCACGCGTCGCCCGGTCCTCGTCGGCCACGAGCACCTCCCGCCGTGCTCTGCCCTCCGTGTGGCGCACGGGCGGTCGGGGCGCGGCTAGGGGCGGTCTGACCTGGGGCTCTGGCATCGCTTCCTCCGGGTTGGCCAAGGAGCTGGTGCACGCGCCATGCCCAGGCACGCCGAGCGAAATCACCGCGAAAGCATCATGCGACGCCGTAGCGTTTCGCCACGCATGCGGCGCTTCGCCCCGCTGATCACCCGAAAGGTCTTCACCCACGCGTCGGGCGCTCAGGGACCGCCGAGGGACTCGAGGGCTCGTTCCGCGAGCTGGGTTTCGTGGGGCATGCGCAGGCGTGCCGAAAGCGTCCGGCCCGCCTCGAGGGTGCGCCGAGCGCGGGCCGGTCGGCCGGAAAGCGCCATCACCTGACCCGCGATGCGCCGCGCCGCCGGGGCCGCCATCGGAAAGACACGCGCGAAGCCGACGAGGCGATCCCGCATGGCCCGTGCGGCCCGTGCCTTCGCGTCGGCGGAGCCGTCTCCCCGCGCCTTCGCCTCGGCCCACAGGGCGAGGTACGTGTCGGCGGCACCCACGTAGCCATGCACGGTCGAGAACACCTGCGGTGTGGCCGAGCCCAGCAGGTCGCGGGTGGCGTCGGCCATGCGCTCCGCCGCGTCGAGGTCGTGCAGTCCGAGGTGCGCTCCGGCCAGAAGCCCGTGGCAGATGATGTTCGACGCGTGATCTTCCTGGGTCTCGAGCAGGGCGCGCGCGCGGTCGAGCAGGGGCAGGGCCTCCTCGCTCCGCTCCATCGCGAGGAGCGAGCGCGCCATGGCGTACAGGCCCCAGGCCTCGAGCTGGACGTTGCCCCGCTCGCGGGCCCAGGCATGCAACGACGCGAAGCGGCCCCGCGATGCCTCGAGCTGACCCGAGTAGTACTCGCCGTGACCGAGGAGGGTCTGGATGATGCCGAGCTCCTGCGGATCCCCGGCGGTGCGCCCGAGGTCGAGCGCGCGGGTGGCGATCTCACGGACCCGGTCCCATCGGGCGAAGCCGACGTGCATCGCCGCTTCGGTGCTGAAGGCGTTCGCCTCGCCCACGACGTCGCCGGTGGCGCGAGCGATCGTGTGGGCGCGCGCGAAGTAATTCCCGGCGAGGCCCTCGAGCCGGGCCAGACCCGCGAGGAAGCCGAGCTGGGCGTAGGGGCCAGCGAGGGGGACCGGCAGGGTGACGCGCTCGGCCAGGTTCACGGCCTTGAGCGTGAAGCGCACCATGCCCAGGGCATCGTTGGTGAAGTAGCAACGAAAGGCGATGCGCCCGGCCGCGAGGGCGGCTTCCCGGAGTGCCCGCTGTCGCTCCGGGGACGCCGTGCGCGGCGGCGCCCCCGCGCGCCGGAGGAGCTGCCGCGCGAGCTCCGCGCCGAAGTCGGTCGCACGTGTGCCACGCGTCTCAGCGGCGTCCACACCTACGGTGCGCAGCACATCGTGACCGAGCTCGGCCGAGCGCGCGAGGTCGCCGAGCCCGAAGCAGGCGTCCGCCATCATCCGTTGCAGGCGGGCTCGCCTCCAGGTCGCCTCGCTCTCGTCCATACCCGGTAGGGGCAGCAGCACGAGGGCACGGCCGAGTAGATCGAGGGCGTCGCGGTGCGCGCCGGCGACGAGCGCACGCTCGCCTGCCGCCTCCAGGTAGCCGAGGGCGCGGGCGGGCTCGTCCGCCTGTGACCAGTGATGGGCGAGGACGACCTCCCTTTGGGGCGGGATCTCGCCGTCCGCGTGGGCCATCTCGATGGCGCGGGCTGTGCTCCGGTGCAGCGCCCGCCGTGCCCCTTCTTCGATGTCTCCGTAGGCGGTCTCGCGAATGCGGTCGTGGACGAACCGGAGGCGCCCGTCTCCAATCTCCTCGAGCACCTGCTTCTGCACGAGCTCGGCGACACCCTCGAGGACCCGGCTCTCGTCCTGCCCCGAGGTCGGACCGAGCAGGTCGGCTTCGACCACGCGCCCGAGGACCGCGGCGGCATCGGCGAGGTGACGCGTGGTCGGCTCGAGGCGCGCGAGCCGTCGACCGACCAGGGCCCGCACCGCGTCCGGCAGCGCCAAACGCGCGATCGCTTCGATCGCGCGCTGCCCAGTCGCCTCGACGCGCCACCGCCCGTCGGGGCCCCGTTGCAGCACGCCCTCCGCCACCGCCGTTCGCACGTACTCCGCCACGAAGAAGGGGTTGCCCTCGGAGCGCTCCGACAGGGTCCGGACGAGCTCTTCGGGGGCCTCGTCGAGGGCGAGCATGTCGCGCACCATGGCTGCCACGTCTGCGGCCGCGAAGCGGTTCAGGCGCACCGGCGTCACCCACGCGCGCGCGGCGAGATCGCGGAGCGGGTCGGTCTCCTCGTCGCTGCGGTAGGTGCCGAGCACGAGCAAGCCCGGCCCCCTCAGGCGTTCCTCTCGGAGCGAGGCGAGGAACGCGAGCGTCAGGTCGTCGGCCCACTGCAGGTCGTCGAGCACGAGCAGCACCTGGTGGGCTGCGGCGAAGGCGTAGAGCGCATCCTCGAGCGCCTCGAGGACGCGGCGGCGAGCGGCCACCGCCGAAAGGGTGGGCGGCGGCGGCAAGCTCTCCTGGCCCGGCAGCGTCGCGATGGACGGCTCGAAGGGAGCGAGCACCGGACCCCGCTCACCGAAGACACGCGCGACCTCTTCGGACCCGCGCTCGCGGCAGTGGTCGGCCATCGCTTCGAGCACGGTGCGGAAGGGATGCAGGGGCCCGCCCAGAAGCGCGTCGGACGCGCCCGCCGGCACGAGCGCCTGACACTCGCCCGTCAGCACGGGCAGACGGCAACGACGGGCCGCGGTCGCGATCTCCGCGGCCAGGCGCGTCTTGCCCACGCCGCTCTCGCCCTGGACCAGGACCATCCCACCGCGCCCCCGCATGGCCTGCACGATCAGGTCATTGAGGTCGCGCATCAGGCCGCCGCGGCCGGCGAAGCCCGGCCGGTAGACGTAGGGGGGAGGGGCGGGCGCGTCGGGCGGGGAGACCGAAGGGTGGCCCATCGCTTCGAGGGCACGCCGCACGTCCACCGCGTAGCCCATCCGCTCGCGCGGGTCCTTGTGGAGCAGGCGCGCCACGAGCGCGTCCATCTCGGGCGGCACGCCGTCGGCCAGCTCGGAAGGCGGCGTGGGCCGCTCGTTCATGTGCTTGTACATCACCGCGGTCGCCGTCTCGCCGACGAAGGGCCGACGACCGGTGAGCACCTCGTAGAGGATGCATCCGAGGGCGTAGAGATCGGCGCGCGCGTCGAGGAGCTGGCCGCGGATCTGCTCGGGCGCCATGTAGCGGTAGCTGCCGACGACGAGCCCACCCACCTCGAGGCTCTCGCGACCGACCGCGCCGCCGAAGAGGGTGGCCAGACCGAAGTCGACGAAGACGGGGCTACCGTCGGCCCGGACGACGATGTTGCCGGGCTTGACGTCGCGGTGGACGATGCCTTGCCCGTGGATGTGGGCGAGGGGATCGCAGAGCTGAGCCAGGAGCCGGACGAGCGCTTCTCTGCCGAGGCGGGGCGGCAGGCCGGGCGGCGGGATGTGGGGGCCGCTGTCGGGCGAGACGAGGTGGTAGCCCGTGGTCTCGGGTCGGGTCGGCGGCTTGCTCGGACGGAGGGTGGCGTCCTCGGCGGAGAGCGGTGGCGAGCCCCAGCGGGCGCTCACGTATTGACGGAGGCTGTGGCCCTCGAGCAGCTCCATGGCGTACCAGGGCAGGCCCTCGTCGGTGCGTCCCTGGGCCAAGATGCGCACCACCCCGGGATGGCGGATGCGTGACAGGGCGTGGATCTCGCGGCGGATGCCCGACAGATCGATGCCCCGGGCGAGACGGACCGTCTTGAGTGCCACCGCCTCGTCGGTCTCGATGTGATGCGCCCGGTAGACGACGCCCATGCCGCCGATGCCGATGGGCGCGACGAGGCGATAGGGGCCGACAAGGCGCGGGTGTGCCCTCTCTTCGGGCATCTCGGGATGGGGACGCATGCGGGGCGGACGCCGGGGGCGACCGCAAGGATCCTTGCAGTCTCCCCTCAGAGGTCCTCTAGCCTATCGTGCGGCCGACCTCCATCTCGAAATCGAGGTCGACCCACACGCCGAGGGTCGGGCGGATGGGGCCCGCGGGCAGGCCGAGCTCACGCGCCATGGGGTGGCTCGCGTACGAATGCAATTCGATGCACCAATCGCCCGGCAGGAGGCCGGCGCCCCGGAAGCCGCTCATGCGCGCTTTCGCCTCGAGCACCGCCTGGTAGCAGGCGGCGTGGGGCCGGGTCGCGTCGCGAAACTCCTTGAGGAAGACCATGGGCACGCGTCCCTGGGCGAGGCCTCCGAGCAGCGTCTCGGCGAGCTGCCAGTCGAGGTAGGGGAAGCCGCCGTCGAAGAGCGTCTCGATGCCCTCGCGCAACGCTTCGCCGAGGCGCGCGATGTCGCCGAAGGTCGGCTCGAGCTCGCCGAGGGTGCCGTCGCGCGTGACGCTCAGCATCGGCAGGAGGCGCGCCTCGGTCGTGGGGGCGAACACCTCGAGGGCCAGGGCCTCGACGAAAAAGCGCGCCGGGTCGATGGGCGCGTGCGGGAACACCATCGGCCGGCCGAGCTCCTTCGGGAAGCCGTAGACCTCCCGGCCCGTCGCCATGGCGGCGCCGCTGTCGACCCAGATGTACGGGATGAACCAGGCGAATGCCTCCGGGTGGAAGCCGCCGCCATCGGTGCGACCGCGCACGACCGGCATCCACAACCCGACGTCCTTTTCCGGGAGCCAGCCCTTCTTCGCGTCGCTCGGGTCGAGGGAGTGAATTTGCTCGATGCGGGCGGCGACCAGCGTCGCGAAGGGACCGAAGGGGCGGTAGGCGATGCCGGTGCCGGCGAGGGGCGCGTTGAGGTATTTGTCGCAGGTGCTGGCGAGGGCGTTTGCATCGGCGGGGAAGAGAAAGGCGTACATGCGCGTGCCCTTCTGCTCGTAGGGCTGGGCGAGCACGATGCCGCCGCCCCGCTCGATGAAGGTCTCGCCCGCCAAGGGCCGAGGCACGGGCTCTCCGTCGAGGATGAAATCGCCGACGATGTCGGTCGGCGTGCCGCAGATCGCGCGGGAGGCCTGCATGCCGGCCATGGTCGCCGCCTCGACGCAGCCCGCGCTGATGCCGGTGAGGATGTAGTCGCCGGTGAGGACCAGGTTCGAAAAGCGCGTGCCCGTCTCGCGGAGGCGATGGGTGCTGCTGCCGGCGACCGAGAGGACGTAGCGCTCCGACGGGCTCGTGACGGCGCGCCAGTACTGGGCGTCGAAGCGCGCCTCGCCCTCGCGGCCTTCGGGGTCGACGAGGAGCGACCAGTCGATGCCGCCGGGATCCGTCTGGGTGGTGGCGTCGGGCCAGAGGGGACGCACGTCTTCCTTCAGGAAGGCGAGGGCCTGGGTGCGTGCGCGCTCACGTTGGCGCTTCGGGTAGTCGCGATCGCTCGGGCCCGGCACCGGCTCCAGGTCCGACAGGGCACCGCAGAAGTACGCGAGATTACCGGGCGTCATGTCGGCCGGCCAGTCCTCGCGGGGGATCAGGTGGGTCATGTCCGCCCAGGTGTCGATGGGCTCGACGTAGGCGCCGAGAACGGGCTTGCCGAGCGTCCAGCCGAGCTTCTGGAGGTCGGGCTCGAGCCAGAGCTGGAAGGCCTGGGTCTGGGTGGTCTTCACGCGCTCGATCATGGTGGCGAGCTTCGGGTCCCTCTTCGCCAGGTCGGCGGCGACGAAGGGAAAGGCCCCGATGGAGATGCCGAGCACGACGATGTCGAAGTCCACACCCTCTTCGAGCACGACCGAGCCCACGTCCTTCCAGTCGCTCCAGAAGTCCTCGAGATCAATTTTTCGCGTCCGGAGCGCATCGCCCTGCACGAGCTGGTCGTAGTGGGGGACGCTCGGCCAGCAGGGCAGGTCCTTCACCTCGACGAGGGGCTGGTAGGGCAGGCCTCCTTTGACGTCGGCCTGCCGCCCGATCTCGATGCGCGCGACACGCGTGCCGTCGTGGGACGGGACGAGGCGCTGCACGCGGTGGAAGAACTCGAAGCGCACGCCGCGCCGTTCGAGCACCTGGTAGAGGGGGCCGAGATCGTGTCCCCCATGCCCGCCTGCATCTCCCAGAAGATCGCGCCCTTGTAGGTGAAGAGCATGCGCATGGCACCGTGGATCATCGTTCCGGCGCCGACGCTGTAGGGCCAGCTGAAGCCGATGTCGTAGAGGGCGCGCACCGGCGTCGACCAGGCTGCCTCGCGCGATGCGCCATGACGCACGAGCCAGGTGCGGTAGTCCTCCGCATCGTGGGCGAACCAGTCGACGTGCTCGCCGACCATGCCGTCCATGAGCATACCGCCGGCGGTGGCCGCCCCGAGCTCGAGCAAGAGGAGCGCGCGCCGGATGTCGTCGCTCACGCAACCCTCGGCCGCGCGGCGCTGCTGCGTCTGCTTCAGGAAGCGGCCGAGCAGGACCGACAGGGCGAGGTGTTGGCCGCGGCCCTGGTCGGCCGGCATGCGAGCGAGGTGGGCCCGCACGTGAGCGAGGGCGCGCGTCGTGGTGGCGTGCTCGGGCTCGGTGACGTGGCCCACGGCGCGCTCGACCAGGTGGAACAGGTCGGACAGGGGCGAGCGATGCTCGAGGGCGACCAGATCCCTCTCGAGCTCCCCGGCCTCGTCGGCGAGCCAGGTGCACGCCGCCGCCATCGCATCCTCGGCGCTCCCTTCGAGCAGGCCCGCGCCGTCGAGGAGCCCCCACATCCACTCGACGATCATCTGGATGTAGTCCCAAGGGGTCGGCAGCTCGCCCCCCTCGCCGGGCAGCGAACCGTTGCGCGGGAACGCGACGGGCCAGGGCAGCCAGTGCCCGTCGACCTTCTCCTCGAGCACGATCAGGTCGTGTTCCTCGAAGGCATCGCGCCAGGTCGCGAGGGGCTTGCCCGGTGTGCGTCCGAGCTCGTCGTAGCAGGCCCGCAGCATGCGGAAGGCGTTCTCGTAGAAGCCCAGGAGAATGTGCAGGCCGTGCTCCTCGATGCGCTCCTCTCGGGCCGGGTTGCGGCCGCTCGCGCCCTTGCCCCCGAGACGAAACCCGTCCTGATAGACCGTGATCTCGTACTCCTGCTTCCAGTCGTCGCGGCGGGTCAGCTCGAAGGCGGCGGTCATGGCAGACACACCGCCGCCCAGGATCGCGATCTTCTTTCGGGGCATGTTCAAGACCATACCGGAAGGCGTGGCCGCGCGTCTCAGGACCGGTGAGCAAAAACACCGATGCCGTTCCGGCTCAGTCCTGCCGTGCGTTCAGGGCGTCCCGGATCGCGGACGCCGCGTCCGCCATGGCCTGCTCGCCCTCGTACCGGTGGCGCGGCCAGAAGAAGCCACGCAGGCCGTCCTTGGGCCGGCGCGGGACCACGTGCACGTGCAGGTGGGGGACGCTCTGGCTGACCCGGTTGTTGCACGCGACGAACGTGCCGGCGGCGCCCATCGCTTCGGGGATCGCGACGCTCAGTCGTTGTACGTCGGCTAACAACGGCCCCAGGAGATTGGGCGGCACGTCGGCGAGGGTCTCGAGGTGGCGCTTGGGGACGAGCAGCACGTGGCCCGGGAAGAGGGGGCGGTGGTCGAGGAAGGCGAGGCACAGGTCGTCGTCGAGGACGACGTGGACCGCGGTCTGTCCAGCGATCACCCGACAGAAGGTGCAGCCCTGGGCGCTCCCGGAGGTCATGGGCCGAGCCTACCTCTTGACGAGCCAAGCATGCGTTCTTAACCGGAGGCCGCCCGACCGCAATCGTTCGCAACAGGAGTAAGGCATATGGCACTTCACATCGGAAGCACGGCTCCAGACTTCACGCAGGACTCGACCCAGGGACCGATCCACTTCCACGAGTGGCTCGGCAAGAGCTGGGGCGTCCTGTTCTCGCACCCGGCCGACTTCACGCCGGTCTGCACGACCGAGCTCGGCACGGTCGCGCGCATCAAGAAGGACTTCGACAAGCGCGGCGTCAAGGTGCTGGCCCTCAGCGTCGACTCGACCGAGGACCACGAGAAGTGGGTCAAGGACATCGAGGAGACGCAGGACGTCAAGATGAGCTACCCGATCCTGGCGGACGTGGATCGAAAGGTCAGCAATCTCTATGACATGGTCCACGCAGAGAAGGGCGACACCTTGACCGTGCGTTCGGTCTTCTTCATCGACCCGAACAAGAAGGTCCGCGCCATGATCACCTACCCGGCGAGCACGGGGCGGAACTTCAACGAGATCCTGCGCGTCATCGACTCCCTGAAGCTCACCGACGCCTACAAGGTCGCGACGCCGGCGGACTGGAAGCAGGGCGGCGAATGCGTGATCGTGCCTTCCATCAAGGACCCGGCGGAGCTGAAGAAGCGCTTCCCGAAGGGCTGGAAGGAGATCCGGTCCTACCTGCGCATGACGCCCCAGCCCGACAAGTGAGAACACCCTGCCCGACTGCCGTGGGCGCGAGGTGCGCTCACGGCGTCGGGGGCACCGGCACGTAGGTCGCGCCCGTGTGGTAGGGGATCTCGAGGGGCCCGCCGACGCAGCTCGCGCCGCTGTGGGGTTCGAAGCGAAGGTGGATGTCGCTATCGGGCGGGATCGGTCCGGAGAAGAAGGGGTTGTCGATCATGACGTCGATGATCCCGTCCTTCGCGGTCATGTCGCCGTTGGCGCCGTCGTCGTGCACGGCCGTCAGGTCGTAGGCGCCCTCGGTGGGGCCCGCCTCGTCGAGGCCGCTCGCGCTCTGGGCGAGGGCGAAGATCTCGACGCGCGCCGGGCTCGGTGCCTTCTGGCCGCAGGTCTGGAGCACCACGTGGACATGGGCGCGCTGCATCGGGTTGCCCGGCTGGATGTCGGACGGGTCGAGGCTCGCCTGCTGGACGGTCGCGTAGGCGTAGGGCGGGCACATGCCGGTGATGGCGCCGGCGCAGCTCTGGTCGACGGGTGAGCGCGTACAGGCCGTGGTCCCGAAGGCCGCCACGCCGACGACGAGCAGGAGCGAAGCACGGAGAACAGAGCGCGACGGCATGGGCGCAGCCTGACCCGGGCGGCATCGAGCGGCAAGGGCGCGACAGGTGAGGCGTACCGCCCAGGAGCTCATCGTCCCCTGTCGCCTCCAGGGCGCCCCTCGATGCCGATGCCGAGCTGCTGGAGGCGGCTCACGAGCGTGGTGCGGGGCAGACCGAGCCGACGGGCAGCACGGCTGACGACGCCGTCTTCGGCCGCGAGGGCGGCCCTGACCACGCGACGTTCGGCCTCCTCGATGCGGATCCTGTCGGCGGCGAGCTTCGTCCAGTCGGCGTCGACCGTCTCGGGCCGGAAGCCGAAGCCCGACATCACGGGAACGGGCGGCGCGGCGCCGTCGTCGGTCCGACAGAGATCGACGTCCAACACGTGGTGCACCCGGAGGCGTGTCTCCGAGCGCGGGTCCTCGACGGTCGCTCGCGCGAGGGCCCGCCGGAGGACCGACGTGAGCTCACGAACGTTTCCGGCCCAGGGATGGGGCGCCCGGGCGAGGGCGCGCCCGAGGGGAGGAGACAGGCTCCACCTTCGCGTCGGGTCGAGGCGCCCGAGGATGTGCTCGGCCAGCACGGGGATGTCCTCACGCCGCTCGCGCAACGGGGGCAAGCGCAGCACGTGCTCGGCCAGGCGGTAGTAGAGGTCCCGGCGGAAGCGCCCCTGCGCGATGGCCTGCTCCAGGTCGCCGTTGGTCGCCGCGATCACGCGGACGTCGGCGTGCTTCGGGTCGGGTCCTCCGTAGCCGAGGGGCCGGTAGGAGCCGAACTGGGTGAAGTCGAGCAAGAGCTGCTGCGCGTGGGCCGAAAGCCCGAGCACGTCGTCGAGCACCAGCGTGCCGCCATGGGCGTGCTCGACCAGGCCCGTGCGCCGACCGAGCGCACCGATGAAGGCGCCGCGCTCGTGGCCGAAGAGCTCGGAGGTAACCGCCCTCGCGTCGTCTCCCGCCCCGAGCGTGGCGCGCACGATTGGGCGCCGCCCCCGGGCCTCGGCGATGGCCCGCGCGAAGAGCGTCTTGCCCGTCCCGGTCTCGCCCAGGATCAGGACGGCGCCGTCCCCCCGCGCCGCCGCCGCGACCTCCACGGACAGGGCCTGCATGCCGGGCAGGGCGAGCAGCTCCCGGAGAGGGATCTCGGCCCCCTCGGCCCGGGTCTCTGCCTGGTCGGTTACGTCCTCGGGGGCCACGCCCTTCATGACACCCTCCGCGCTTGCCAGAGCCGGGCCATCGCACGCGCCGGCCGCGGGCGCGCCCCCTTCGGGTCCTCTCGAGGCGTGGCGTCACAGGGGATCCCGCCCTGCGTCACACTGCAGCGGAGCAAGCGTCACAGGGGCGAGGGCCGCGATTCGCGCGGTCATCATAAGTGAGCTGTGTTACGTCAGCGTTTTCGACGACCCCGCGTCGACGGCCTTTCGGCGACGACGAGTCGTCGTCAAGTGACCCGCTGCCGTGGACGATTGCGGCCGACGAGGGGCGGGCACAGCCGTTGCACCAATAGGGGGAATGAGATTCCCACTCCACACCCCCTGGGCCCGCGGCGTCCTCGCGGCCCTGCTCTGCACCCTCGCGGTCGGTTGCAGCCTCGTCGACAACCCCGGCGACTTCACGTTCAACGACGTCGACGGCGGGGCGGCGGACGGATTGGTGCCCGACGGATCGGTGGCAGACGCCGCGGTCGACGCCGCGCTGGATGCATCGGTCGTGGACGCCGCTTCCGATGCGCGGGTGCCGGACGCGACGGTCGACGGCGGTCCGGTCGACGCGGGTTGCAGCTCGGCCGCCGACTGCCCGGCCCCGCCCCATGTGATGGCCCAGTGTGTCGATGGCGTGTGCGGGACGGCCGGATGTGCGGACGGCTACGGCGACTGCGACGCGGACCCGAGCAACGGCTGCGAGGTCGACCTACAGAGCAGCACGGGCAACTGCGGCTCCTGCGCCAATGCGTGCAGCTTTCCGGGCGCCATCGCTGCCTGCGTCGACGGGGCATGCGCGATCGACTCCTGCCGCACGGGCTACGGCGACTGCGACTCGGACCCGAGCAACGGGTGCGAGGCCGACCTGTCGACGACGGCGACCTGCGGGGGCTGCGACACGAGCTGCGGCACCGGCGAGCTCTGTGACACGTCGGGCTCGACACGCGCCTGCGCGATCGACTGCTCGGCGACGGTCTGCGGTGCTGCCTGCGTCGACACGACGAGCGACCCGATGAATTGCGGCGGCTGCGGGACGGTCTGTCCCCTGCCCGCCGGCGCCTCGGACACCACGTGCTCGACCTCGACCTGCGGTTTCAGCTGCGACGCGACCCACGACGACTGCGACGGCGACCCGAGCGACGGCTGCGAGGTCGACCTCACGAGCGACGCCGACCACTGCGGGGCCTGCGGCACGGCCTGCGACGGCAGCCACGGCAACGTTCCGTGCGCCGACTCCGCGTGCACGGTCGTCACCTGCGACAGCGGATGGGACGACTGCGACGGCGATGCGACGGATGGTTGCGAGACCGACCTGATGACGACCACGACCGACTGCGGCGCCTGCGGCCACGCCTGCGCGAGCGGCGAGATGTGCGTCGGCGGCGTGTGCGACCCGGTGGTGCAGGCCGACGGCGGCAACGGCCACACCTGCGCGGTACGAACGAGCGGGCGGGTCTACTGCTGGGGGCGCAACGAGGCCGGTCAGGCCGATCCGTCGAGCGTACCCCGTCCGGTCGGGACGCCCACGCTCCTCCACCAGAGCACGACCTCCGGCGCGCCGCCCCTGCTCGCCCGCGCGGTCGCCCTCGGCTACAGCTACACCTGCCTCATCGCGGCGGACGGCCATCTGTGGTGCTGGGGCTACAACGAGTCGGGCGAGATCGGTGATGGGACGACCACCACCGCGGCCGAGCCGACCGCCGTGACGTCCGGGGACGCCACCTTCGCGGCGCGCACGTTCACGAAGATCGTGAGCGACTCGTATCACACGTGTGCCCTGGATGACATCGGTGGCGTGTGGTGCTGGGGACGCAACACGGGCGGCGCCGCAGGGGCCAGCGGAGGCAACGTGCACCAGGCGGTGCACGTGCCTCTCACGGGCACGGCAGCCGACATCGCCGTCGGTGTCGACGTGAGCTGCGCGGCGCGGGCCGACGGCACTGTCGCATGCTGGGGCAACGACAACCGGGGCCAGCTCGGCACCGGCGGATCGCCGGCCTCCTCCGCGGCGCCGGTCGACGTGTCGGGGGTCACGGGAGCGACGCGGGTCATCGCCGCGCGCAGCACGGTGTGCGCCCTCGCGAGCGGCGGCGCGCTGCTGTGCTGGGGCGACAATGTGTCGGGCATGCTCGGGGCCGTTGGTACGCTCAGCTACGAGGCGTCGCCCGTCATCGTCGAGCCGAGCGGCGTCCTCGACGCCTTCATGAGCCAGCTCACACTCTGCTTCCGCGAGGCCGACGGCACGCGGTGCATGGGGCGCGACCTCGAGGGCACCTACGGGGACGGCATGCACGCCCCCATGACCACGCCGACTGGCGCTCGCACGATGGTCCCGGCCCTCGACGGGATGCGCGACCTCTTCGGCGCCTACCTGCACAGCTGCGGGATCATGGGGGGCCAGCTCTACTGTTGGGGCGGAAGCCCCGACGGGCAGATCGAGCGGTCCGAGGTCGAGCTCGAGGCACCGACGCCCATGGCCGACGCGAGCGGTGTGCCGATCATGGGGCTCGCGGACCTGGCGGTCGGCGGGACGGAGAACACCGTGGGCGTGCGCCTCGGCCAGGCCCTCACCTGGGGCGGCTACCGGGGCGACGGGCAGATTTACCCCGACACGACGCCGGGGGTCGCCACCGGCCTCGTGAACGTGCAACAGGTCACGGCCGGCGCGAGCCTGACCTGCGCGATCGACGATCGGGGAGGCACCGACGGCACCCAGGCCTACTGCTGGGGCTCGAACTACTCCTACACGTCGGGCACGACGCCACCGAACGTCTACTTCAACACGCCCCGCGAGGTCGCCCTGACGGGTCAGGAGACGTCCGTCGCCGCCGGGTACGCCCACGCCTGCGCGATCCAGGCGCCCGGCCAGGCGTACTGCTGGGGCAAGAACGACCAGGGGCAACTCGGCCGCGACACGGGCGGCGCCGCGGCCCTGCCCGGCGCGGTGCCCGGCCTCACCGACGCGACCCAGCTCGCCATGGGTGACGGATTCAGCTGCGCGCTCCGGAGCGGCGGGACGGTAGAGTGTTGGGGAGCCAACAATCTCGGGCAGCTCGGCGACGGCACGACGACAGGGCGCATCAGCCCCGCGCCGGTCTCGGGTCTGAGCGGCGTGACGGCCATCGCTGCGGGTCAGACCCATGCGTGCGCCATCGTGACGGGCGGCGACGTCTACTGCTGGGGTGACGATCGCAAGGGCGAGACCGGCAACGGCGCCACCGGCATCCAGCACACACCGGTCCGCACGACCTACACGTCGACCGCGGCCACGGCCCTGGGGCTCGGCCTCCAGCACAGCTGCGCGGTCTATGCCGACGGCACCGCGCGGTGCTGGGGCTACGGCGCGTACTACGCAGCTCGGCACCGGGTCGCCCGCGGACGAGAGCAGCCCGACGCCCGTGGTGGGGGTCACGGACGCCGTCTCCATCGCCGTCGGCGGCTATCCGAACGGGTACACGAGCTGTGTGCGCCGGAGCGACGGGAGCGCCCTGTGCTGGGGCCTGAACGAAGGTGGCCTCGCCGGCACGGGCGAGCAGATGTACTTCACCCCGACCCTGCAGGTGATGCCATGAAGTCGACCCGAACCACTCGGAACACCTTGGCCCTCGCGGTGATGGCCGTGCTGCTCACCGCTGGCGCCGCGGCGGCACAGACCGCCCACCCCGCTGGGCCGGCCCACGGTGCGAGCGATGCGGCCGCGAACGCCGACGCGCAGGCGAGGCAGGCCTTCGACGCGGGCGAAGCGGCCTACGCCGACGGTCACTTCGACGTGGCCTACGATCACTTCCAACGGGCCTACGCCATGAGCCATCGACCCGTGCTGCTCTACAACCTGGCCACCGCCCTCGACCGGCTCGGTCGCTCGGGCGAGGCGGCGGGCTACTACCAGCGCTATCTCGACCAGGTGTCCGACGCGCCGAACCGCGCCTACGTCGAAGGTCGCCTGTCGGTAATCCGGCAGCAGCTCTCGGCGCAGGGCGCCCATGGCGCCACGGGAGATGCACAGCATGCCAGCGGAGCAGCCGCCCCAGACTCCCACGCCGACAGGGACGCCGCGCGGGGTGCGACGACCCAGCCATCCGCGGCCGCCACACATCACGACACCGACGGGCGACACGGTCATGGCGCGCCGGTCGCGTCCATCGCTCTGCTCGGCCTGGCGGGCGGCGCTGCTGTCGCGGCGGTCGTGACGGGGTTGATGGCGAGCTCCGCCTATGGCGACCTCCAGATGCAGTGCCCGAACGGCACCTGCCCCGAGAGCGCGCGTGCAGAGCACGACCGGCTGAAGACGCTCACCCTGACGACCGATATCCTGATCGGCGGCGCGATCGTGAGCGCGGGGGTCGGCGCCCTGCTCCTCGCCCTGCGCGGGGGCGGCCAGGAGAGACGACAGAGCGCGCCTCCTGTCGTAACCGCGACCGCGGGCTGCGGTCCCACGGAGTGTGGCCTCGACGTGAGGGGGCGCTTCTGATCGCGCGGTGCAGTCAGGGCAGCGAGCTGCGGCCGCGGCTCTCGTCCGCCGCCACCCGGCCCTCGTCGTCGTCGCCCTCGTCGTCGACGGTCTCGTCGTCGACCTCGACCCCCGCGTCCGCATTGGTGCGTGCGGCGCGTCGGCGGCGCAGGCCCCGGCGAGAGAGCGTGAAGAGGGCCTCGACGACACCGATGGCGATGTAGCTGGCGAGCAGCCAGACCAGGGCGAAGGCGATGTGGAAGCGCAGGGCGATGAACGCCGCCGAGCCCAGGGCGACGACGAGGAAGGACGCCGTGCGCCACGAGAGCTTGAGGTCCTTGAAGGACCGGAACTTCACGGTGCTCACCATGAAGAACGACAGGGCGGCCACGACGGCCAGGATGAGCACGGGCGAGCCGGGCAGGCGGCCGACCACGGCGTGGTTCGCCACGACGAGCGAGATGAGGATGCCGGCGGCGCCAGGGATTGGCAGGCCGAGGATGTACTTGCCCGGCTTCTTGGGCGCACCGCTCGCGCTCATGGCGAGCACGTTGAAACGCGCGAGGCGGATGGCGCCGCAGGCGACGTAGACGAAGCCGGCGAACATGCCGAGAGCACCGAGGGAATCGAGGGACCAGCGGTAGACGAGGACGGCGGGCGCGACGCCGAAGCTGATGACGTCGGCGAGGGAGTCGAGCTGCACGCCGATGGCACTCTGGGTGCGCGTCAGCCGCGCGACACGTCCGTCGATCGTGTCGAAGAACATGGCGAAGAGGATGAGGAGTGAAGCGCGGTAGAAGTCGTCGTCACCCGCCCGTGAGGTGCACAGGAGGATGGCGTACAACCCGCAGAACACGCTCGAGAGGGTGAACAGGTTCGGGAGGATGAACAGGCTCTTCCTCAGGTTCACTCGCACCCGCGTCGCTCCCCCGGCCGTCGAACGATGGCCATGGGGGAGACTACGGGACACCTGTGCACCCACGCAACCCGCGGGGGGGTCCCATCGATCGGTTGGTCTTCAGACGATCAGTCCCTCCGGCGCGTGGGAGGGGTCGGGGGCCTGGTCTCAGCCGCCGCCGGCGGCCGCCGCTTCGGCGGCGAGGGCGTGGTTGCGCAGGCGAACGTTGCCGCCTTCGGCGTAGGCCTTGCGGAAGGCCTTGGCCGCAGCTGCGAAATGCCGCGCCCTGTAGGCGAGCACGCCCCGCGCCTCGTCCACGTGTCGGCCGCCGGCCGCAGCGTAGGCATCGAGGGCCTTCTGCCGCTCCGCGAGGTCGACCCCCTCGCCCTCGAAGGCGAGCCATCCCCAGTACGCCTGGAGCTGCACCGGCGCGAAGGCGAAGGTCATGGGCAAACGCACCGCGGCGTTCCAGCGCGCTTCGAAGAGGACCCGCACGACGAAGTCCGGCGCCACCTGCCGGCCCTCATGGGCGAGGTGGTAGCGCTCGAGCATCTGCGGAAGGCTGCCGAGCAGCTGGCGCCGGGAGCGGTCGCTGCCCTGGCCCGTGAGGGCCGCCACCAAGGACTCGGCCGCCTGGGCGCGCAGGGCCGTGAGCAGGGCGGTGGCGTTCTTCTGCTTGCGTACCTCGAGCAGTGCCCCGCCAACCTCGGCGGTGCGCCGGCTCGACTCGCCCCGCGTCTCGCCCGAGCCCGACTCCGCCAGGCCGACGGCGTAGTACGCGTCGCGCAGCCGGGCGGCGGGGCCGTCGACCGGCGCCTTGGCCGCCTGGACCCTCTCGCGGGCGAGGACCCGGGCCACGGCGGCGGGGTCGAGCGCGAGGGGAGGCATTTCCGTCGGGGGGACGGGCCGTCCCATGCCGACCAGCACACCCGCGCACCCCATGGCCACCACGAGCAGCACCAGGCGCATTCCTGGCTCGGTGATCCTCCACCGTCGTCGTGCTTCGGGGGGAGGGCTGTTGACAGGGTCCCTCGCCAAAGCTACACGTCCCCCCCCGGTTGAGGAGCAGTGCCCGTGCCCGGCCGACGCGTCCACGAACGATACGAACGAGCCTTCCCCGTGACCGTGCTCCACGAGGGGAAGGAGCACGAAGCCGTGACGCGCAACGTCAGCCTGGGTGGGATGTACCTGGTCACGACCGCGCAGCTGCCTTACGGCGCCAAGGTCAAGATACGCTTCCGCCTACCGGCGCTCAAGGAAGAGACGACCTGCGAGGCGACGGTGCGCTGGCAGAAGAGCGACGGCTTCGGCGTGCAGCTCGGCAGCTTGCGGGCACGCGAGGTCTGGGCGTTGAACCAGCTGTTCAAGTCGGGGTGACGTGCTTCCGCTCGCTCGGCTCGCGGCCGGGCTCGCGCGGTGCTGTGGGATCTCTCTACGCCGCCCGCAAGCGGATCAGGGTGATCTCGGACGGCATGCCGTCGCGTAGGGGTGGGCCCCAGTAGCCCGTGCCGGCGCTGACGTAGATCCACGTGCGCTTCCGGTACAGGTGCAGGCCGCGCACGAAGGGGTGGGCGAGACCCACGAAGAGCATGAAGGGGAAGAACTGCCCGCCGTGCGTGTGCCCCGAGATCTGCACGTCGTAGCCGGCGCGCGCCGCGGCGATGAGGCTCCAGGGCTGGTGCGCCAACAAGACCCGCGTCGCCCCGGTCGGCGTTCCCGAGAGGGCGCCCGCAGGATCGCTCCGATGCCCCGGCATGCGGCGACCCGCGCTGTAGTCCGTGACGCCCGCGAGCACGAGCCGATCACCACCCCGCTCGAGCACGCGGTGCTCGTTCCGGAGCACCGTGAGGCCGAGCCGCGCGACCTCCGCGCACCAGGCCTCCGCGTCCCAGTAGTACTCGTGGTTGCCCGTGATGAAGTAGACGCCCTCGGGCGCGTGCAGGTCAGCGATGGGCGCGACCAGCTCGCCGATCTCCCCGACGTAGCCGTCGATCAGATCGCCCGTCACCGCGATGAGGTCGGCGCCGAGGCCGTTGGTCCTGTCGACGACGGCCCGCACGAAGCCACGGCGGATCGTGGGCCCCACGTGGAGGTCGGTGATCTGGGCGATGCGGAAGCCGTCGAAGGCGGGCGGCAGGCCGCGCACGGGGATGTCCACGTGCACGACGCGCGGGATGCGTACCGCTTCGTAGGTGCCCCAGCCGGCGAGCACGGAGGTGATGCCCGCGATCCCCGCGTTGCTCGCGTTCATCAGGAAGCGTCGCCTCTCCGGATCGGCCGGCAAGAGGCCGCGGCGCGCACCGGCGCGCCCCATGCCCGCGTCGAGCAGGCGGGCGACGAGGGCGAGGACGTCCCGCGGCACCGTCAGGAAGAAGACGAGGGTGAGCAGGCCCATGTAGACGAAGGCGATGTACGCGATGGGCACGAACCACGCCGCGCCGCTCGCCCCGCGCCCGGCGAAGAGCACGAGCGGATCGATGGCAGCGCCCACGGCGACCGCCAGCCAGGCCAGCCTCCGGCGTCCTGGCGCGAGGGCGAGCGGACCGACGAGCCGCGTCCCGAGATAGACGTGCACGAGGGCCCACACGGCGACGGCCACGAAGAGGAACAAGGGCATCTCGGCCCGTGATACCACCGGCTCCCCAGGAAGGCCCTGCACGGTCGTCTTTTTCGGCTATCCTCCCGCGCGACATGGAGACGGGACACGCCGCCGGCGCCCCCACCGGCCGGTATCTCATGACCCTGAGCCTCACCGCGCTCGGGGTCGTCTACGGCGACATCGGCACGAGCCCTCTCTACGCGCTGCGCGAGTGCGTTCGAGCGGGCCCCACGCGGTCGCGCCCGTGCCGTCGAACATCCTCGGCGTCCTGTCGCTCATCTTCTGGTCGCTCATCGATCGTGATCACCGTCAAGTACCTCGGCTCGTCATGCGCGCCGACAACCGACGGGGAGGGCGGCATCCTCGCTCTGACGGCCCTGGCGCGCGACGCCAAGTCCGAGCGTCGGCTGCGCCGCAGGTCGGCTCCTCACCCTCGGCCTCTTCGGCGCCGCCCTGCTCTACGGCGACGGCATGATCACGCCGGCCATCTCGGTGCTCAGCGCCGTGGAGGGCCTGCGACGTGGCGGCGCCCGCCCTCGCGCACCTGATGGTGCCCATCACCTGCGGGATCCTCGTCGGCCTGTTCTGGCTTCAGAACCGCGGCACCGGCGAGCGTCGGGACGATCTTCGGACCCATCACGCTGCTCTGGTTCGGCACCCTCGCGGCGCTCGGCATCTCGCACCGCTCGTGCAGCACCCGACGCGTGCTCGCGGCCGTCAACCCCGTGGCACGGTCCGCTTCTTCTTCGTGAACCACTGGCGACGGCTTCCTCGTGCTCGGCTCGGTCTTCCTCGTGGTCACGGGCGGCGAGGCGCTGTACGCCGACATGGGCCACTTCGGCGCCGCCCCATCCGCCTCGCCTGGTTCGTCGTCGTGCTTGCCCGCTCTGCTGCTCAACTACTTCGGCCAGGGAGCGCTGCTGCTGCGCGCACCCCGCCGCGGTCGAGAACCCCTTCTACCAGATGGCCGCCGGCTGGGCGCTCTACCCGCTGGTCGCTGTCGCCACGTCGGCCACGGTCATCGCGTCCCAGGCGCTCATCTCCGGCGCCTTCTCCCTGGCGCATGCAGGCCGTGCAGCTCGGCTTCCTGCCGCGCATGCGCATCCAGCACACGTCGCCGCAGCGAGGTGGGGCAGATCTACGTCCCCAGCAGTGAACTGGGGTCTCATGGTCGCCTGCGATCGGCCTGGTGCTCGGCTTCCGCAGCTCCAGCAACCTCGCCGCGGCGTACGGCGTGGCGGTCACCATGACGATGGTCATCACCACGATCTCGCCTGTACGTGGTGGCGCGGGAGCGCTGGGAGTGGTCGCTCCCGCGGACCGCAGGGCTGGCGGCGGCGTTCCTGCTGGTCGACCTGGCCTTCTTCGTCGCCAACGTGGCCAAGATCCCCGACGGCGGCTGGTTCCCGCTCGCTCGTGGCGGCGGGGGTGTTCACGGTCATGACCACCTGGCAGCGCGGCCGCAGATCCTCGGCGAGCGGCTGCGCGACAACGACGCGGCCCTGGAGCGTGTTCCTGGCGCGATCGCCGACGACCCGCCGGCGCGCGTGCCCGGCACCGCGATCTACATGACGGGCGACCCCGCGACGGCACCCCGCCCGCGCTCTCGCACAACCTCGCCACAACAAGGTCCTTCACGAGCGGGTGGTGCTATCCCGTCGATGCGCACCGAGGACGTGCCGCGCGTGCCGTCGGACGAGCGGCACGAGGTGCACGATCTCGGGCGCGGCTTCTACCAGGTGATCATCCAGCTACGGCTTCATGGAGACGCCGCACGTGCCGCCGAGTCGCTGGCCGAGGCCGGCGTGCAGGGCTGAGGTCGAGCCGGACGAGGCGACCTACTTCCTCGGGCGCGAGACCCTCCTCGCCACCGAGCGTCCGGGCATGGCGTTGTGGCGCGAGCGGCTGTTCGCGCTCATGTCGCGCAACGCGCGCGCGCCACGTCGTTCTTCGAGATCCCGCCCGAGCGGGTGGTGGAGTTGGGGTCGCAGATCGAGCTGTGACGGCCTGACGCCGAGCGCACCGTTCACGATCGAGGGCCGGGAAACGTTCGCACGCGGCGCCGTGGCAACCGGGCCGCGGCGTCGACGCGCGTGCGCCGCCCCCTTGCAATTCGTGACGGCGGGCCGATGTTGGTGAATCTCGCTGCGGCGCATGTCTGCGGGCGACGTCGCACGCGGGTGCCAGTTGGGGACGACCGATGCTCCAGAATCCTTCGCCTCGAGACGGTGCATCCGCTCTTGGTGCACTGCACCGTGGGTGCCCTGCCCCTGTTGCTGATCGCCTACGGCGTGGCTTTCTTCCAACGCTCGGCCCGGTGGACCTTCGTCGGCGACGTGGTCCTGATCGTGACGGCCGCCCTGACCCTCTTCACCACCGCGTTCGGGCTCGTGTCCAACGCGCTGGTCCAGTGGCCGGGAGGCCTCGGCACGTGGCGCTACCTGCACCTGGGCCTCGGCATCGCGTCGACGGTGCTCCTCGTGGGCTTCGCCATCGGGCGCCTCGTCGCGCGTAGGCGCGAGCAGCTCGAGCACACGGCCGGCGGCGCCTTTCTGCTCGCGATCCTCACGACGCTCCTCGTCGGGTCGGCGGGGTGGATCGGCGGCGAGGTGCTCGTCTACCACGCGGGGATGGCCGTGCGCGCGGCGGGAGACGGTGCGCTGGCGCCGCCCGTGTTGCGTGAGCAGAGCAATCCCAAGGACCTGATGGACGGCATGGGGCGGATCCGCGCGAGCTTCGCGTCGGCCGACGTCACGCTCGCGATGATGATGGTGCACCACCCATCCCATGCGGGGTTCCGCCGGGTTGCGACGAACGCCCAGGACCTCGGGCAGCTCGCCCTGTGGATGAAGCGCGCAGGGGCACGGACCCTCGACAAGCCGAATGCGCCCTACACGCCACCCGCGGGGGCGGACGCGGGCCACGCGCCGGCGGCGGCGGATCCACCGGGAGGAGACCCGCCCCACCAGGCACCCGCGGGCGCCGCGAAGACGACGCGCGCCGAGCATCTCGCCCAGGCGGCAGAGGAGCTGTCGCGGGAGGCGACGGCGCTCACGCAAGCGGCGCAGGCCGAGGATTTGGCGCAGGCGACGACGGTTGTCGGGCGGATTCGGAACGCAGTGCGGTGACTGCCACGAGGACCTGCGCTGGCGTCGGCCGTGAGGCGCGTCCGGCGCGCGCTCCGCGTCCGCTTGCCATCGGGCCCGGCGGACGGGAGGCTAGGGGCCATGTCGCTCACCGAACGCATCGCGGCCGACCTCAAGCAGGCCATGAAGGACCGGAACGAGACCGCGCGCGACGCCCTGCGCATGGTCAAGAGCGAGCTGACCTCGCGCGAGATCGAGCTCGGCCACGCGCTCGAGGAGGCGGACGAGACCGTGGTCTTGCAGCGGGCGGTCAAGTCGCGGCAGGACAGCGCCGTTCAGTACGACGAGGGCGGCCGCGCCGAGCTGGCCGACAAGGAGCGCGCGGAGATCGCGATCATCGAGCGCTACCTGCCCAAGCAGATGAGCGAGGATGACGCACGGGCGGCGGTGCGCGCCGTCGTCGAAGAGCTCGGCGCGAGCAGCAAGAAGGACATGGGCCGCGTGATGAAGGCGGTCATGGATCGCCACCGCGGCCTCATCGACGGCCGCCTCGCCTCGAAGCTCGCCGGCGAGTTGCTCGGCTGAGCGCGGACCGGGCCAAAGGCGACACGACCAGGCCGATCAAGATCGCGACGAACGACTACGCCGTCAGCGGTCTGCCCCCGGGCGTCTGGGTCGTGGGGCTCACCATCTCGGGCAACGCCCTCCTGATAGAGCCCGACCCCACCGACCCCGCCGCGCCGTTGTCATGTATCGACGCCGACGGATTGCAGCTCGCGGTGATCACCGGGAACACCTTCGCGACCCGGGGAGGGACGGCGTGCACCGGCGTCTCGCTGGGACCGCACACGAACCAGGTCAACGTGCAGTCCAACGTGTACTCCGCCGACCTCGCGGCGACCGTCACGAGCGCTGGGGCGAACACGCTAGGAGGCGGCTCGGCGTGACGCAGCGCGAGCGTCTCGTCGGGAGGCACACGCCCGGCCGGGGCCACGGGGACGGAAATCGTCTCGGGCGGCCCGACCGGCGCCCGCGCCGCCGGCGGGTCATGCGGCCGCAGCCGGTTCGGAGCCGACGAGGGCGGGCTTTCCTCGGGCGCTGACGGCTGACGCGATTGGTTCGACCCTTCTCCGCTCCGACCGCGGCATCGCCGTCATGCGTACGGGCTAATCCGCCGGATCTGTCCCGGGGCGAGCAGCAGTCGCGACAAGCGTTGCTCCGGGCAATAGTAGACCTCGGACGGCCTCTCGTTGTCAGGATCGAACGCGACCTCGATCGCGACCTGCCTTTGGCCACGGTTGTCGACGGGCACGTACCGGCACGTCACGGCGACGACCTCCCGATCGCGGCCACCCTGCTGGAAGGCGACGCGCAGCAATCGTTGCGGGTCGATGAGCAGTTGGGTCGCGATGACCGTTGTCACGCTGCCTCGGAATACGGCGGTTGGGCCACCTCTGGGTCGGGCACCAGATCGCGAGGGCCAGGCTCGTCCGGCTCGCCCGCGACGGCAGAGGTCAGCAAGCGCAGCAGGTCTTCGGGAATTTCCGTCCTGCCCCGTCCAAATCTCGAGCAACAGGTCGGGCACGGAGCGTGCTGCGAACATCCTTTCCAGCCAAACATGGAGCGCGGCCCGGATGCCAGGAACCGAGAGATCCTCTCCGGGCGCCACCTGGAGCGCCGCCCCCTCGAGCACAAACGCGGTGTCGACGAGCATGGCCCGTAGGCGGGCGCCCGAGATCACCGTGCATGCGAAGATAGGAGGCCCCTCGGGAACGATTCACGAACGCCTGCAGTACGTCAGGTGCGCCGGCCGTCGGGTACACCACGATGCGCACATGTCCCGTACTGACGAGCCCGTCGAGCAACGCCCAGCGCGCCCGATCCTCGTTGTCCCAGAACTCGCGCTCGAGCTCCACGTCCTTCACGTCCAGATTGTCTGCTTCTTGGGTGAAGAGACGCGCCAACCGACTCTCGATCTGCTTCTCGACTGTGATCACGCTTCCTCCACAGGAATCAGCTGGCGGAGCTTGGCGTTGTCCGATGACATTGGCCGCCCGTGAAAGGCCCGAACCTGATCGCCGCCACTGCACTCGACATACGACACGTTGGCATCGCGGCCGCGATCCCAGCCGAGCACATGATCCAGCACGCGGGCGTACTCGGTTCGACCAGGGAACGTTCCGCAGCCGAGGGATGGGGAGGACGCTGTCGTCCGCTCCACCGCTTCGATGGCGTGCCGATCGTAGTCGAGGGCATAGCGCGCCGGGCCGTGCTCCGTGTGTTCTCGGGTCAATCCGCTGAAGGGGAAATGCTTGAAGCTCGCAGGGCTCCAAGAGCAGTCCCGCGACAGGAGACAGGTCTTGCACTCTTCTGCCACAACAATGCCGAGCTTAGCGCAGTTGGTCCCGATCGGGCATGCGAGGGTCAGCACGCCCTTTGACGGCGCCCCGGCAGCCTCACACATGGGGCGGTTCGTGCGCCGCTCAGGGCTTGCCGGCGAGGCTCGGATCAGAGGGGGCCGAGGGGCTCGAGGCCGCTGCGGGTCAGGCGGATCGCGCGGGCGACCGTGATCGCCGTCATGTGGACGATGGAGCTGACCGGCGCGCCCTGCTGCAGGACGTTGACGGGACGTCGCATGCCGAGCACCAGCGGGCCGATCACCTGCCCGCCGCCGATGGCGTGGAGCATCTTGTAGGCGATGTTGCCCGCGTCCAGGTTCGGGAAGACCAGCACGTTGGCCGACCCCTTGAGCTCGACGAAGGGGTAGGGCGCGCGCGCCTCCTCGAGCAGGGCCACGTCGGCCTGCATCTCGCCGTCGATCATCAGGTCCGGGCGTCGCTCCTGCACGATGTGCGTCGCCTCCGCCACCTTGTCCGAGGAGGGATGGCGGCGCATCGCCGAAGTTCGAAAACGAGAGCATCGCGATGCGCGGCTGTACGCCGAAGTCCCGCGCCGAGGTCGGCCGTCAGGATCGCCACCTCGGCGAGGGTCGCCGCGTCGGGCTCGATGTTCATCGTGGTGTCGGCCAGGAACTTCACGTCGTTCTTGGTGATCACCATGTACATGCCGGCCGCGCGCCGGCGCCCGCGCGCATGCCGATGATCTGCAGGGCGGGGCGGATGGTGTCCGGGTAGCTCGAGGTCAGCCCCGACACGAGCCCGTCGGCGTCGCCGACGCTGACCATCATCTGCCGAAGTAGTTCCGGCTCCGCTCGAGGGCCCGGGCGGCCCGTTGCCGCGTCATGCCCTTGCGCTGGCGGAGCTTCCACATCGCGTCGGCGTACTCCTGCACCTTCGGGAAGTCGGCCCGGTCGACGATCTCGATGTCGTGCAGGTCGAGCCCGAGCTCGTTTCCGCGCGCGGCGATCACCTCCGGCCGCCCGATCAGGATCGGCTCGGCGATGCCCTCCTAGACGACGATCTCGGCGGCGCGAAGGATCTTGTCGTCCTCGCCCTCGGGGAAGACGACCCGCCGCGGGTCGCCTGCGGGCGACGCTCGTGATCTGCGCACATCACCCGCCGCGTAGGGCTGAGCTTGCGCGAAGCTCCTCGCGGTACGCGTCCACGTCGAGCTGGATCGTGGCGCGCCACTGTCCATCGCCGCCTTGGCCACCGCCGGCGCCACGCGCGAGAGCACCCGCGGGTCGACCGGCTTGGGGATGATGTACTCGGGGCCGAACTTGAGCTGTCGCCGCCGTAGGCGTCGAGCACCGTCGTCCGGCACGCCCTCGCGCGCCAGCTCGGCGAGGGCGAGGGCCGCGGCGACCTTCATCTCCTCGTTGATCGCGGTCGCGCCGCACGTCGAGGGCGCCGCGGAAGATGAAGGGGAAGCCGAGGACGTTGTTGACCTGGTTCGGGTAGTCGCTCCGGCCCGGTGGCCGATGATCGCGTCCGGCGCGCGCCGCCTTCGGCCTCCTCGTAGGTGATCTCGGGGTCCGGGTTGGCCAGGGCGAAGACGATGGGCTGCTCGGCCATCGCCGGCGACCATGTCGCCGCGTCACGATGCCGCCGACCGACAGGCCGAGGAACACGTCGCGCCCCACGATCGCTTCGGCGAGCGTACGGGCGGCTCGGTCGTCGGGCCGCGCGAACTCGCCCTTGTACTCGTTCATGTCGCTCTCGCGGCCCTTGTAGATGACGCCGTGCTGTCGACCAGGGTGATGTTCTCGTGGGTGCACGCCGAGCCGCGTCGCACAGGCGCATGCAGGCGATGGCCGACGCGCCTGCGCCGAGCACACGACGCGGATCTTCGACAGGTCCTTGCCCGACAGCTCGACCGCGTTGAGCAGGCCGCCGCCGAGATGATCGCGGTGCCGTGCTGGTCGTCGTGGAAGACCGGGATGTTCATGCGCTCGCGCAGGCGCGCGCTCGACGATGAAGCACTCGGGCGCCTTGATGTCCTCGAGGTTGATGCCGCCGAAGGTCGGCTCGAGGCGCGCAGACGACCTCGATGAGCTTCTGCGGGTCGGTCGCGTCGAGCTCGATGTCGAAGACGTCGATGTCGGCGAAGCGCTTGAAGAGGACGGCCTTGCCCTCCATCACGGGCTTGGCGGCGCAGCGGACCGATGTTGCCGAGGCCGAGCACGGCCGTGCCGTTGGTGACGACGCCGACCAGGTTGCCGCGCGCCGTGTAGAGGCACGACCGTCTCGGGGTCGGCGTAGATCTCGCGGCACGGCTCGGCGACACCCGGCGTGTAGGCCAGGCTCAGGTCGCGCTGGGTCTGGACGGGCTTGGTCGGGACGACCTCGATCTTCCCCGGGCGACCTTCCCGGTGGTAGGCGAGGGCGTCTTCCTTGCGGATCATGGGCATCGTCACTTCCCCGGCGGGTGCCGTCCGAGCCGTGCAGGCACCCCGTAGCGGGCGATGCAGTACACGGCGCGGAAGGCGTCGCGCAGGCCGATCTTCTTGCCCTGCGAGTAGGTTCGGCCGTGGTAGCTGATGGGCACCTCGTACACGCGCACGCCGAGCTGGGCAACCTTCGCCGTGATCTCCGGCTCGATGCCGAAGCGGTCCTCCTCGAGGACGATCTGCCGGAGCACCTCGCGGCGGAAGACCTTGTAGCAGGTCTCCATGTCCGTGAGGTTCAGGTCGGTCACCATGTTCGACAGGGTCGTGAGCATGTGGTTCGCGACCGAGTGCCAGTAGTAGAGGACGCGGTGGGAGCCAGCCGAGAAGCGGCTCCCGAAGACCACGTCCGCATTGCCTTCGAGCAGGGGCGCGAGCAGCGTCGGGTACTCGCGCGGGTCGTACTCCTCGTCGGCGTCCTGCACGAGGACGAACCTCCCGCGCGCCGCGTCGAAGCCCGCGCGCAGGGCGGCGCCCTTGCCGCGGTTCTCGGGTTGCAGGATCACCCGCACCCGGTCGTGCTCGCCGTAGTGTTCGGCCAACAGGTCCCGCGTGCCGTCCGTCGAGCCGTCGTCCACGACAGATCAGCTCGAGGGGACCGGGCACGTCGGCGGACAGCACGCGCGGAATGATCTGCAGGATCGAGCCCCGCTCGTTGTACGCGGGCATCACGACGGAAAGGAGGGGCTCTGTGGAGGAGGGGATCGCTCATGGCTCGCGGGCGGCAGACGTATCGCGACCGGGCGGCCCGCGCAACGCCCCGGCCCATGAGCGCCGGAATCGGATCGGGGGGCCTCGCCGTTGGTACCTCGACCGCTCGCGATCGATCGGTGGGCTTGCTATAGAGCCCCCCCTCGGCCCCCCAACCCGCGAGTCAGCCCTCTCCATGTCCATCCATCGAAGCATCCAGACGCTGCCCCTGCTCCTCGTCCCCGTGCTTCTCGCCGCCTGCGGCGGGCCGCCCGGGTCGGCGGCCCACGACACCACGCCCGCCGCGGGCGCCACCACGACCGTGCCCTCCGTCGATGTCGAGCACGAGCTCGGCAGTCGCCAGTCGGTTCCGGGCACGGGCATCAGCCTGCGGCCGCCCAGCGGCTCCCAGCAGCCGCCCGTCGGCACGGGCTTCGTCGATCCCCAGCGGCGCATCCAGCTCGCCGTCGAGCTCGTCGAGGGCTCGGCCGATCTGCGCCAGAGCTTCGAGCACAGCCTGCTCGACGGCGTGCACGTGGACGGTCACGACGCGGTGACGGTGCACGGGCTCCACGGGACCCTCGGCCGTGGCCACCGTCAGGCCGGCTCGGTCGACGTGGCCATGCGCTGGCTCCTGGTCGAGCACGGTCAGCGCAAGATCGCCATCATCGGTGCGTGGCCGCGTCACGATGACGAGTACGCGCCGCTGATCGAGGCCAGCCTGAAGTCCACGCAATGGGACCCGAGCGCCTCCATCGATCCCGAGGCCGCCATCGGCGTGCACATCGGGCCCGTCGAGGGGCTCGAGCTCGACAAGTCCGGGACCGGCAACCTGGCCATGAAGCCCGCGGGACAGACGGCGCCGCCCCAGCCAGGGGATCCGTCCCTCGTCGTGATGCCCCTGCCGCTCATGGTGCCCGAGGCGCGGCGGGCCAGCGTCTGCTCCCAGCTCTTGCAGCGCGCCACGCCCGTCCACGACCTCGACACGGATCACATCGCGCCCGTCGAGGGCGGGACCATGGCGGCCTGCGATGCGACCGGCACCGCCCACACGCCGGCGCCCAACGCCCGTGACTTCGCGACCTACTCGGCGATCGCCATGGGCGATACGGGGACGTTCCTGGTCATCGGCCTGGCGCCCTCCGATGCGAGCGATGCGTGGATCACGCGCTTCCGCGCTGGCGTGCGCTCGATCCGCACGACCCGCGGTGGTGCCGCCGCGCAGGCCGACGCCCAGCCTGCGCCGGCGGCCGGATCGACGGGCCCTGCCGCCGCCGGGGGGCTGGGGACGGCGGGCACCGGCGCGGGTGGTGGCTCAGGAACGGACAGCGCTCCCCAGCTGGGCGCGACGGGCACGGGAGCCGGCGGCACCGGGACGGGCCTCGGGCCCGCGGCGGGCGGCGCCCTCACGCCACCGGACCCCCAGAACTGAGCGTCGGGCTCCCGCGCGTCATGCGGGTGCGCGGCTGCGCGTGGGCATCGCGGTGGGGAGCGCGCGCCATGCCTGGGCGCGGGCCCACGTCTCGAACGACTCGAAGGCGAGCTCCGGCAGCGCCGCGCGCACGTCCGCGGTGTCGATGCGGAAGCCGGATGCGTCGATCCATGCGATGACGCGCGCGAGCTCGCCGCCGAAGAGGCCGGCCCGCTCGCGCGGATCCGGGAGACGCCGATGGGACGTCCGGTGATCCGCGCGAGCACCTCCGCCATCCGGGCCGGTGACGGCTCGTCCGCCACCACCTCGATGCGCCGCCCGAGGAAGCGCGCGCGTTGCTCGATGACGAGCGTGGCGAGCTGCGCGAGGTCCGCGACGCCGACGACGGGCAGGGGCCGATCCGGCGCGGCCGGCAGGGCGAGCACACCGCGTCGCCCGGCCGGTGAGAGCCACGGACCGTAGAGCTCTTCGAGCAGGATGCCGGGCGCCAGGATCGTGTGCGGCAGGCCCAGGGTGCGGAGATGCTGTTCGACCGAGCGGCGTCCCTCGAAGGGTGCGTCGGGCCGGTCGGCCCCGGCGGCCGAGACGTAGACGAAGTGCTCCACGTCGACGGCCCGGGCGGCGGCGGCGACGGCTGCGCCCGCGTGGCGTTCCCCGCCGGCGCCGCCGTCCGCGTGGCTGACCGCGGTGGCGAAGACCACGTCCATGCCGAAGGCCGCTTCTTCGAGGGCGGAGGGATCCTCGAGGCTACCCGGCACCACCTCGGCGCCCAGGCGGGTCAGCTCCAGGATGGCGCGGGAGACCGGGTTCGGTGTGAGGACGCGAACGATGTGGCCGCGCATGAGCAGCATGCGCCCCAGGTGCCGTCCGAGGGGGCGGCCGGCACTGCTCAAGAGGATGGTGAGACGCGGCGATCAATCCATGGTGCGCCTGTGTCGAGAAGCGGGCAATCTGCAAGCCTCATGCCCCCCGCGCGGGCACCTCGCCACGAGGATTCTTCAGCGCCCGTGCGGAAAAATCGCAGCCTTCGGCGCAATCCTTGCGCAAAGCCGGAGCCCTCCCCTCGCGCTCCCCGGCCTGCCCATGGTCGACCCGGCGGACCACGTGCAGGAAGGCGAGCACGATGAGCGGAATGAGCTCGCCGAAGATTCCGCGTCTCCTCGAGCAAGCCCATGTAGAACATCACGGCGCCGTAGGGGATGAGGAGCAAGAGCAACCGCCGGACGCGGCGGTCCGGGATGAGCCAGGCGCAGCCGAGGGCGGGGATCCAGAGATAGGCGAACGTGCTCGTGACGTAGCGAAGGATCGTTCCGGGCTCGGCGAGGAAGTCGCGAATGTTGCGGTGGTAGACCACCTTGAACAGGGCGCCCGAGTAGTCGTGGTGAACATTGGTGTGATACATCGCATATAGCAGGGCCTTGACGCCCACCCAGAGAACGAGCTGACCGGCGACGTGCAGCACCATGACGCGCCAGCGGCTGCGCCACTCGAGCGACTCCACGAGGACATAGGCACCGACGAGGAAGAGGGTCGTCTCCCGGTTGAACGTGCCGACGAGGAACAGGAGGAAATACAGACGCCATCGACGTCGTAGGAGGAGCGCCAACCCGAGCGTGAAGATCGCGATCGAGAGGACGTCGCTCGCGTAGAAGTAGGCGGCCCGCGGGAGCAGGTACTGGAACGGGAGGACCGGCAGGACGAGGAGGCCGAGCAGGGCCGCCGCCATCGGGAGGTCTCGAGGCTCGTCGCGAAGAGGAACGCCGAGACGAGCCACAGGAGCGGGACCGACACCATGTCGCTCGCGAGCTCGAGCTGATGATAGGTCGGTGCGTGGCCGGCGGGCGTGAGGCCGCGAATGGCGCGTGCCGTCCAGGGGACGAGGACCCGGTACTGCATGGGCACGAGGGCGTGGCCCTCGGCGACCTGCTCGAGGCTGACCGCGTTCCAGTGCTTCACGCCGTTGTGCGCGTAGGCGAAGTAGCATCCGAAGACGATCGCCGCGGCAGCGGCGACGCCCAGGACGCACCGCTCCCGCACCCGCTCGGTAAGAAAAGTAGGCAAAGTAGCAACCGCATCGCATTGTGTGTCTGCGATAACGTTCGCGTCAAGGGGGGGGCTTGAGTGGCGTGGCTTACTTATGCGTCCACGTGGGTGGGCGATCTCACGCTACGCCGGGGCGCTTCGTCGTGCTCGCGTGTCGTGAGGCGGCCGAGGACGGCGTAGCCGAGGACGGCGGCGACCTCGCGCAGGGCGCCCTCGATGCGGCCGGCTCGCGTGCCGACGAAGCCGACGCCGTGGGCCTCGGCGAAGTAGCGGCGGAAGACGCGTTCGGCGCGGAAGACGTGGTAGGCGTCGGTGACGACGAGGACGCGCGCGTCCCGTCCCAGGAGCGCCGCGGCGAAGCGCGCGTTGTCCTCGGTCGAGTGGGAGCCGGACTCGAGCAGCATCCTCTCCTCGGGCACGCCGAGCCGCGTGGCCACGTCGGCCGCCGCCCGCGCTTCACTCGGCCGATAGCGCCCGAGGCCACCCGTCAGGACGAGCCGCGGCGCTCGCCCGGCCTCGAAGAGGGTGACGGCGAGGCGGGTGCGCCGCGTGAGGGCCGGGCCCGCGGTCCCGTCCGGCCGTACGCGGCAGCCGCACACGACGATGGCATCCCACCGCCCATCCGCGCGGCGACCACGCCCGTAGCGACAAAGCGCCACCGCGGAGAGCCCCCAGGCGACGGCCGTGGCCGTTCCGAGCACGATCACGCGTCGCATCCTACGCCCGATCACCAGGGCGAGCATGGCCGCTCCGTGCGGCGGTCTTCGGGCGGTCCCGCGGCGATCGTGAGGAGCCTGCGGGCGGCGCGCGAGGGAAAGTAAAGCGATGGGTTGAGCGTTGCGCGGGCGCCTATGCAACGTAACGCCATGACCCGAGCGTCGCCCGCCACACGCCACGCTCGCTCACCGCGCGCCGCGGTGCCCGTGCCCCTTGCTTTCCGGCCCTCCGCACCGTAGGACGGCTACCCGCCGCTACGCGGTCATGGGACGGCCCCCCGCCCCTGCGCGGTCACGAACTCACCGGCTGACTCCCCTTGGGTCTCGCGCTCCTGCTCATTCTCTCCCTGCTCGCCGCGGTCGCGTCCACCGCCGTGGCGGCGCGCTTCTTTCGCGACGGCGGGCGCGGCGAGACGGCCCTTTCGGCGGTGATCCTCTGGGTCGCCCTGATCGTCTCGCCCATCCTCGCCCTCGGCTGGGCCAGCCAGCTCACCGCGCCGACCCTCGCCGCCGCCTCGGCGGTGCTGTCGACGGTCGTGCTCGCCCTCGCCCTCGCGGGCCGCCACCCGCGCGCGCACCTGGGCGTCCTCGGGCGCACCGGCGTGTCGCTCCTGCGCATGCCCCTCGACGCGATCGCCGAAGCCTGGGGCGAGCGCAGCATCGTGCTGCTCGGCCTCCTGGCCGTCGTGTTCTGCGTCCTGTGGACCGCCTGGCTCACGTGGCTCGCGCCCTCGAGCGGCTGGGACGCCCTCTGGTACCACGACACGATCGTCGGCTTCGCGTTGCAGAACCACGGCTTCGCCCTGGTACACGTCCCGCCGCGCCTCGAGTTCGTCAACGGCTACCCGCGCACCAGCGAGTGCCTGAACCTCTGGTGGGTCGTCTTCGTCGACAACCGGCTCATCGAGCTGACGCCGAGCGTGATGGCGCCGGTGCTCGCCCTCGCCTTCTACGTGATCGCCCGCCGCTACACCGATTGGCGCGTCGGCGCCATGGGCTTCGCGGCGGTGTTCGTGCTCCTGCCCGGCGTCACGTTGCAGATGCGCTCGAGCTACATCGACGTGCAGTTCGCGGCGATGGCGGTCGCTGCGGTCGCGTGGGTGACGCGACCCGAGTGGCGCACGCGCGACGCGTTGCTCGCCGCCCTCGTCCTGGGCCTGGTCGGCGGCATGAAGGGCACCGCCCTCGTGCTCGTTCCCCTGCTCGGGATTCCCTGGACACTGCGCACGGCGGCCCTGTGCGTGCGGCGGCGCAGCGGCTGGCCGGCGGCGGCGTGGTTTTATGGTCTCGTCCTCCTCCTGGCCCTCGCCGCGCCGACCTACGTGCGCAACTGGGTGCTGCACGACAACCCGGCCTGGCCCGTGACCGTGCAGGAGCCCAAGCTCGGCGTCGACTGGGCGGGCGTGTGGCGCATCGAGATGCCACGGCCGTTGCGCCAGACCCTGCACGAGATCTTACGACCCCCCGGTCCCGGACCGCCAGTACTTCGACGTGCCCATCGGCAGCTACGGCATCGGGGCGCCCTACCTCGTGCCGCCCCTCTTCGCAGCCGCGGTGCTGCTCGCCCTACTGGCGGTGTTGCGCGGCCTCGTGCGCCGCGTGTCGCCCGAGCGCCGTGCGGGCAACATGCTCCTGGTCCTCGTCCTCACCCTGCCGACCCTGGCCTTCGTGCCCGCGCTCTACATCGCGCGCTTCAACCTGCACGGCGTCGCCGCGATCCTCGCCGCCTGCGTGTGGGTCCTCGGCCGCCCGCGCCTGCGCCCCCTCGGCCACGGCGTGATCGGTGCCCTCATCGTCACGAACCTCATCAGCCTCGTGTGGGCGAAGCCCGGCTGGGAGGTGCCCTTCGACCGGGCCCGCGCCCTCGCACAGATGGATCCGGGAGAGCGCGCCGCGCAGAAGATGAACAAGGTGATGGGGAATCCGGAGACCATCCGTGCGCTCGACCGCGAGATGGGCCCCGGAGATGTGATCGCATTCACCAACGACTTCGGCTTCCCGGCTGTCTTGTGGAACGAGGACTTCGAAAACCGCCTCGTCTACGTGCCGATGGACCGTGGTTCCGATGCGTGGCTCGAGGCGCTCGACGCGGCCCACGTGCGCTGGGTGGTGGTGCGGCAGAGCCGGCCTGAGTACGAAGACCTGCTCCGACACCCGCTCCTGTGGCAGCGCGTGGGCAACACGAGCGACGTCAACGTCGCCTTCCGCCGCACGTCCTTCCGCTTCGACGAGGTGCCGCCGGCCCAGCGGCCCCATCCCGTACCGCCGCCGACGAGGGTGCGGGGCCGGCGGCCGACGTTGCACCCGGGCCCGGGCTACCGACCCGGCATCCTGCGGCCGGGGGTGCACCCCGACGCGCCGGACGGCCTCGCCCCGCCCCGTTCGCGCCCACCGCACGGCGTGTTGCACCTCGCGCCGCACATCTCTCCGCCGTCGGGCGCGCACCCCGTGCTCCATCCGCACGTCGCGCCCCACGCGCCTGTCGAGCCCGCGCACGCTCCACAGGTCGCGCCGCGTGCGCCCGCTCCGCATGCGCACCGCACGCCTTCGACGCGGTGACGCCTCGACCCGCGTTGTCCCGCGAGGAACCTTGACGTGCCTCCGGCCCCTCGTCGATGATGACGCGACCCGCGGATCCGAGGTCGGCGGATGAAAGAAAAGCCCTACGAAGTCAAGGTCTTCCTCCAGCAGCGGTACCTACGGCTGCGGGCGGCGGGTTTCTGGTCGCTGGCTACGGCGCGCGCGTACCAGAAGGAGATGTACGAAGGTTTTCGAAAGCTGGAGAAGGGCGGGGCATGGAAGGTCCTGTCCGATCGACGCAAGATGGTGCCGCAGAACCACGAGGTGCAGGCCATCATCTCCCAGACCATGCGCAAGGCGACGGAGTGTGGGTTGACTCACACCGCTTTCATCGTGGACTCGGCACTGGCGGAGCACCAAATCCAGCGGCTCGGCGCGAACAAGCTCTTGAGCATCAAGATGTTTCACGACGAGAAGGACGCGCTCCACTGGCTCCTGCACGAGACCTAATCCGGCGCCGCGCCTTGCATCTCGGTCGACCTCGACCGCGATCCTCGGTCGGCATGCCCCCTTCCCATGGCCAGGAGAGCCCCTCCCCCAACGGCGTGGGCCGCCGTGCCTCTACGAGAGGTGCGCCAACGGAGCGAGAACACGTGCCGCATCGAACGACGACCATCCTCGGCACCGCCCACCGACTAGCCTCGTGGGCCCTGAGCGTGTCCCTGGCGGCGGGGTGCACTGCCGCGATCCCGCCTGCGGGCCGAGGAAGGGGCTCCTCCGACGCCGGGACGTCCCAGGACGCCGGAAGTCCCGTCGGCCCGGACATCTCCGACGCCGGGACCGGCGATGCGTCGCCGCCGCCACCCACGTCGGACGCCTGCGGTCCCTACGCGACCACATGCACCATTCCGCCGGGGACTCCGGTCTGGTCCATCCCTGCGTACGGAAACACGCCGGGCGTCGGGGACTTCTACCAGCCGAAGTTCGGCGCCGAGGGCTACATCGGTGACGGCTCGACGCGCATCGACGGCTACTCGGCGGTCGTGACCTGGCCCGGGCAGCCGGCGCTGACGAACGACAACGACGTGGTCACCTCGTGGCCCGGCCTCGACCTCGAGGGCGGTTGGTTCATCCAGCACGGCTACTTCGCCTCGACGGTGCCGTGCAGTGGGACCCTCTGGGTCTTCGTCTTCTCGCCGCCCGCCGCCGACGGATCCTACGACGTCGCCTACGAGCAGACCTTGGACGTGTCGACGGCCTGCGGCAGCGGCGAGCCGGTTCAGTTCAAGGCGGAACGTCAGGGGACGCTCTGGGTCTTCTACTACCGTCCTGTGAGCCAGCCCACCTTCACGGAGCTGGGGCGCTACGACTTCGGCACCGAGGTTCGCGGCGTCAACCCGATCCAGGCCATCACCGAGCTCTACGACTACGACAACAAGGCCAACCAGACTGCGCCGGTCTCGCTGACACAGATCCTCGGCAAGGTGGACGGCCAGTGGCGACCGGTCGAGCGCTTGGCGTACAGCATCGACACCACGAACTCTTGGCTGCAGGTCCAGCCCAAGCCCGAGGTGGTCGGTATCACCACCTCGCTCTTCGGCCCGCGCTGCTACAACGACGGGGACACGCTCTTCTCCAACACCGATCCCTGCTTCGGCACCGCCCTCTCCTGCGACCCCACGACCGCCATCTGCACGACGCTGTGACGGGCCCCCTCGAGCCGGCTCCCCCGGAGCCCGGCGCGCTCCCGGCTTCCCGGTTGCGGAGCACGCCGCGCTCCGCGTACCCCGTCGCATCGCCCGAAATGCCCGTGTTTTCGTCCAGAGCACAATGGCATGTGGCTTGCGACTCACGTGCTGCAGCGAGCGCGTGCGCGTCGGTGAGCGGCTTCCGATGTCCATTCCTGCCTTCGGCGACAAGGTTCCTTCCAGCAGCCTGAGCGGCTCGGTCGAGACCCGTGCCCTTTGCGGCTCGCCGAAGAGAGGCGCCTGGACGCGGGACGCGGCGCCGGACCGAAGGCGCATCGTCGCCGTCCTGCTCTTCGCCGTGACCGTCCTCGCGGGGGCGGGGTGCATGGCCACACCCGTCAGCACGGGACGCGCATGGGGCCGCGGGGCGCCCGACGACGCTCCGTCGGGGGACGCTGGCACCTTCCCCGACCCAGGAAACGCTCCGAGTGGCGACGTCGTCTCCGGGGATCCGTCGCAGCCGAGCGGCGACGCCGGCGTGGTCGTCCTCGGGGATTCCGGAACCTCGCCCGCGACCGTCGACGCAGGTTCCGTCGACCCGACCGACCCGTCGACCCATACGCAGGCGGAGGTGTGCCAGCGCTTCCGCGACAGCAGCGCAGCCTCGCCCGCCTTCTTCCAGGCCGGTGCGTCGGGGAGCTGCGATCCGGGCACGACCACGACCCAGGGCGTCGACGACGCGGTGCGAAGGCTCAACTTCTATCGCTGGTTCACGGGGCTCCCATCCGTCTCGGCCGACGCGGCCGACAATGGGCTCGCACAGGCGTGCGCGGTCGTGTCAGCCTGGAACCCGGCGACCGAGATGGCGCACACGCCGTCGCCGGGCGCCCAGTGCTACACGCCGGACGGCGCCTCCGGTGCCGGCACGAGCAACATCGGTTGGGGCGACTCGAACGCGGTAGAGATGGTCGACGGGTTCGTGGCGGACCCGGGCAACGACACGACCCTCGGCCACCGTCGCTGGTGCCTCTACCCACCGCTCGCGCAGGTGGGGGTGGGCCTCTACCTGGGTGGCGACGCGGGCTACGGAGAGGCGGGGTGCCTGAAGGTCGTGTCGGACTCCGACTCCTGGCCGCCGCCGAACCCATCGCAGCCGGTGGCCTATCCGCCCGCGGGCTTCGTTCCGGTCTCCCTGACCCAGGGGCTGTGGTCGATCGCCGGCGGAGGCTTGAACGGCTCCATCACGGTGACCATCACGCGCACGTCGGACGGCGCGACGCTTCCGACGAGCATCCAACCGCTCCAAGACGGCTTCGGCTTGCCGACCCAGGCGTGGAGGCTGAACGGCTGGAGCGCGGTGCCCGGCGAGGACTACCTCGTGCAGGTGACCGACGGCGCCACCACGGTCAGCTACCACGTGCGGCCCGTGACCTGCTGAGCTCGCAAGCGTGCCGTCGAGGCCCGCCGCGCTTGCCGAAACGCATGCAACGGAGGCGGCCTCTCGAATAGTCAAGCATTCGCTTTAGCTTCTCGTGCGGGCCGCCCGAGTCGACCGCGGTGAGCCGCGGCGCAGGGCGCGTGGAACTCCGTGCCCCCGCCGGTGTCCCATTGGGCATGACGCCGCATCGATCTGCTCCGGGGATCCCGCTCGTCCTCGTCCTCGTCGCCGCCTCGGGCTCGTACGGCTGCCTCGGCGATCAGGGCTCGATCGATCCGCCGGCGGGAGCGGGGCCGGCCCTGTCGCTCGTGAGCGAGCGCGACTCGACGAGCCTCTTCGGCGTCGAAACGCTCACGGTCGACAATCAAGCGCTCACGCCGTTCCACCTCGCCTACGGTCCCCTGAGCAATGTCGGCGAGGAGGCCGTGCGCGTGGACGCGCGGCAGGGCGACGGCGAGTGGATTGACCGGGGCGATTTCCCGGAGTACGTGCGGGGGCTCCGCGAGCAATCGTCGATCCCGCCGGGCGGGTCGCTCGAAATCGGCTCGGTATGGCAGCCCACCGAGCGTCCCGGCGTCTTTCGCGAGGTGGCCCGTGTCGTGGGCGAGGACGGCGCGCGTTTCGACGTGTCGCGGGAGGTGGCGGTCGCGGGCTGGTCGAAGCAGACGCTCGCCCAGGCCGAGCCGATCCTCGCTGGTGCCAAGGCGCAGGCCTGTGGCGAGCTGCGCAGCACCATGGTCGAGTCGCTGACCCGTCACCTCGAGCCCGACGCGCTCCTCGACCTCTACGCTGAAGCCCGGCCCGACGAGCAGGACGCCATCGTCGTCGAGATGGTCCAGCGTGGCACCTTCGTCCACGAGCTCGTGCCGATGCTCATCCTGGCGCCGATCGACGAGGTCCGGGACGTCGCGCGCTACATCCACCTGGGCGGCGAGCAACCGGTGCGTCGCGTGCTCGCCGGGCGCTTCTTCGCTCTCGTCGCCGACTACGACCAGACGCCGACCACGGACGACTACTACACGCTCACGGACCTCACCGACGTCTGGCCCGAGAGCGGCCCCGGCATCCTCGCCGACCGCCTCGCCGACGGTCCGGACGAAGGGGAGGACCTGGCCCAGCTCATCGACACCTTCCGCTACGCCGACCGCGACCTGTTCGCGCCGTACACGCAAGAGATCCTCTCGGCGCTCACGAAGCGCTGCGCGGGAGCGCGAGGACACCTCGCCGATGCGTGCGAGCAGACCCGCGAGCAGCTCACCGCGGAGGAGCCGACGATCGGTGGCCGCGGCTTCGGCTCCTCCTCGGCCTGCGGTGGCTTCGGCTACGTGTCCACCCCCGCCTGCGCGGCGCTCGGGCGGCAGTGGAACGCGATCGAAGCCGAGGCCGGCGACCTCCGGGTGCAAGAGATCGGACAGCACGTCCGCCGAATCGCAGGACGATAGCGCGCGACGTTCGTGCTACTTCTTGAGTAAGTTTTCTTGCGCTTCCGGCAGGTTGCTTTCGGATTGCTGCCGCCGCATCTCCACCGTCTCATTGGACAGGTCGCCTTCGCTGGGCGTCGTGTTGCTCATTTCGTCCGCGGCATGGGCCGCGCCGGCACCCCTTTCGGCTTCGCGCCGGGCTTCTGTGGTGCTCGTCGTTTGGGTGACGGGAACGCCCTTGGGGAAGATCACTTCGCGCGCGGAGTCCGGCAGCTCGATGCCATCCTTGAGGAGCGCGTTCTTGGTCTGGCGCAGCAACGCCGAATTGATTTTGTAAGGTGAGTAGGTGGCGCTGTCGAACCAATAATAGATGCGCAAATCCACCGTTGCCGGGCCCAGCTCCTCCACCAGCACCAGCGGTTCGGGCGTCTCGAGGACGGCGGGATGCTCCTGCAGCACCTGCGAGATCAGGACCTGCGCCCTGGCGGCCGAGGAATCGTAACCGATGCCGACCGTAAACTCGGCGCGGCGGCTCGGAATGCTGCTGTAGTTCTTGATGATGCTCTTGTAGACGGTGGAGTTCGGGATCTGCACCTGATTGCCGTCGAGCGTGAGCAGCACGGTACTGCGCACGTTCAGGTTCTGGACGACACCTGTGTGCCCGCCTACATCGATCAGGTCGCCGCTGTGGAAGGGATTGCGCACGCTGAGCAGGATGCTCGCCAGAAAATTCTCGGCGATGTCGCGCAGGCCGAAGCCGATGATGATGCCGATCAGCCCGGTGCCCCCAAGCACGGTGATGGCGAGCCGCGTCAGTCCGGAAAATTGCAGCACGAAATAAACGCCCAGCAGAAAGACTGGGATTGCAAACGCCCGCGCCACCACCGACAGCAGCAGTGGGGACTCGATGCGGCCCGCGAACAGCAGCCGAACCGCCAGCGCCACCAGTCTGGCGATCAGCCATGTAACCAGGATGATGAGGACGGCGAGCGCCACCAGCGGCCAGGCCCGGACCATCTGCCGGTAGAAGCTTGTGAATTCCTCGCCTGCGCGCGCAAAGGTGGAGCCGACATCGGCATTCGCCTCGATCCGGTTGACGACGGCGACAGTGCCTTGCGTGTTTTCGGCTAGCGTGCCGGCCCAGGCCCGATGCTCCTGCGTCCCCGTCGTGCCGTCGAGGAAGACCACCCCGTCATGCACTGAGACGCGGGTCGCCTCGAACCATCCGGTCGATTTCAGGATGCGTTGCAGGCGTTCCTCAATATTCGCATCGCTCGCTTCGGGAACGACCCTCACGGCCTGCGGCGGCACGGCTGGGGCGACAACCTGCGCCAGGGCAGGCGCCGCGCAGGCAATCAGCAGCATGGCGACCCTGCGGCGCGCAGCCATCCAACAAGCTGGACGAGGCGACTTTTCGGATGCTGGCGAAGCCGGTCATGTCTTCCCCGTGTGGTACCGAAGCCTAAACTCGGACATGCGGATCGGCACCTCGGCCAGCACCTCACCTTCCTCAAAGCCTACTTGAGCGGGGGCCGGCTGCGTCTCGTTTCCGCTGCCGTCGCTCTGGGCGCTCTCTGCACACCCTGTCGCGTTGAGCATCGCTGCGCTGCGCCGGGACCGCGTATCCCGACCAAGGCAGATGTCTCCAAACAGGGGCGCTCTCCCGGGGCTGTGCCATGGCGCATGCCACCGGTTGCCGGCCCTCCCCTTCACGGTTATATGCCGCCACCATGCGCGCCGTCCTTTCTTGGTCCGTCCTCCTCCTGCTGTTCCCCGTGCTCGTGGCCTGCAGCGGCAGGCAGACGTCCGATGGGGGATCGCCTCCCGGCCCCGACGCCGGTGCCGCCGCATGCAGCGGCAACGCCGTCCAGTGCGCGGGCTACGACGTGCAGCGGTGCGTCGCCGGCACCCTCCAGACGATCGACCACTGCGACCTGAGTCAGCAATGCGTCGACGGTCTAGGCTGCCGTGCCTGCATCCCGGGCCGCATGGTCTGTGTGGGCAACGAGGTCCACGTGTGTGACGACACGGGGAACGGCTCCACGCTCCAGTCGACGTGCGCTGCCGACGAGATCTGCCAGGCCGGCGCATGCGTGAACGCCTGCGCCGCCGCGCGCGCCGAGCAGAGCACGGTGGGTTGCGACTACTACGCCGCCGACCTCGACAACGGATACGGTGAGGGTGTGATCTCCGGAGGCGCCTTCCCGAACGCGTCCGAGAGCCAGTACGCCGTGGTGCTCGCGAACCCGAGCGACGTGGCCGTGATGGCCACCGTCACGACCAACGAAGCCGACCCGGGTGCGCCCGTCTCCGAGCACATGGTCGGCCAGTACCCCATCGCGCCCCAGGGCCTCGCGCGCATCGACCTGCCGGCCCGTGAGGTGGACGGCAGCACCATGGCCGACAACGGCCCCGGCACGTTCCTGAGCTCTCAGGCCTATCGCATCCAGACCGACTACCCGGTCGTCGCCTACCAGTTCAACACCATCGTGCAGAGCTACTCGAGCGACGCGTCGACCCTCATTCCGGTCGCGGCCCTCGGCACCAAGTACCGCGGCGTCGCCCACACGTCCGCGAACCCGCTCGACGAGAGCTTCCTCGGTCTGCCGCCGCAACCTGGGGTGCCCGACCACGGCTTCCTCACGATCATCGGCACCGCCGCGAACACCCACGTTCACGTCACCGTCAACTCCGCCATCGTCGGGGGCGGCGGCATCCCGGAGACGGAGAAGGGCGGCACGGTCGACGCCACGCTCGGACCCTACGACGTGCTCAACCTCGAGACGCGGCCTCTCAGCGTGTCGGAGGTCATGGGCGGGGAGCTGGCGGACTTGACGGGGAGCGTCGTCGAGTCGGACCAGCCGGTGGCGGTCTTCGGGGGCGCGGAGCGCGCAACCGTCGTGCCGCCGAGCTGGATGGCGCCCGAGGGCAACGACGGCTGCTGCGCCGAGCACCTCGAGGAGCAGATGCTCCCGACCACCGCCTGGGGCAAGCGCTACGCGGTCCCCCACAGCCCGATCCGCAGCTCCATGGCGGCCATGGTCGAGCCCGACGTGTACCGCATCATGGCCGATCAGGACGGCACGACGGTGCACACGAACCTCCCTGCGCCGAACGACGTCATCCACCTGGACGAGGACCAGTGGGTCGAGCTCGGGATCAATCGCTCGTTCACGGCGGACGCGGACCGCCCCATCAGCATCACGCAGCTGCTGGTGAGCCAGGACGTGGTCGGCACCTCGAAGCCGGGCAACGACGGTGACCCCGCGATGATCATGATGCCGGCCGTCGAGCAGTACCGCGACAACTACGTCTTCCTGGTGCCGGACACGTTCCAGTCGGACTACGTGGTCATCTCGCGGCCCGTGGGCACGCGCGTCGAGCTCGACGGCAGCGACACGCTCGACGGATGCGTCGTGGCGCCGATCGGCGGGGTCAACGGCGTGGGCTACGAGTCGGTCACCTGCCTGCTCCCCGACGGCCGCCACACCGTGCGCGGCGAGCAGCCCATCGGCATCTTCGTGTACGGCTACGACAACGCCGGCAGCTACGGCTACTTCGGCGGCTCCAACATCCAGAACATCAACCCGCTGATCTAATTTGAGTCGGGCCGACCCACCGAGGGCGGCCGGCCCGGAGCGTCAGCGGCAATGCGCCGGCCCTCACTCCGGGTCGCAGGGGCCATCGCAGAAGTTCTGCACTTCGCCGGTGCGCAGGAAGACGTCCATCTGGGACTGGGCGGCGGGCTCGTAGCGCGGCCCTTCGTGGGTGTCGTCGCCCACGGTCGGCGGGATGTTGGTGAGCGGTGGCGCGGGCTGGCCGTAGTCGAACTCGACCATGGCCGAGCCCGCGTACTGGGCGGTGCCCGTCAGGTCCATCTCGGGGATGCCGAAGACGGTGCGGTTCACGGGGCCGATGTTCACGGCGCCCACCGTGCGCGCGAGCACGTGACCGCCGAGCGGCGTCACCTGGTGATCGGCGAGCGCGATGTGGATCAGGACCCGGTGCCCTGGTGTGCCGGGAAGCATGTGGCTCGTGACGTAGGGCGAATAGCCGTCTGGCTCGGCGCGATCCCAGAGCATCTGGACGACCCCCAGATCGAGCTGGTCGTCGAGCGGGTCGGGGACCGCCACGCGCAGCAGCGCGAAGAACTGCACGAAGTCGTGGCTGCGGTTCAAGAGCAGGCTGAAGGGCTCTCCGGGCACGCCGAGCACGCCGCGGGTGACGTCGGTGCTCAGGGACATGTAGACGGTCCCCATGATCCCACCCTGGCTGTTGCCGTAGTAGTAGCGCGCAGTCGGGTCGATCACGCTCGCCCCGTGGAACATGACGGCCGGGTCGGTCGCCAGCTTGCCCGTGACCATTCGCATGGCCAGGAGGGCGTTGACGAACCCTTGCCGCAGCCGGTCCGGCGTGTGGGAGAAGCGAGCGAAGTCGCCCGACACGGCGACGCTCGAGATGCCGGTGACGTCGTCCATGGCCATGCCGATCCAATCGGTGGCGAACATCACGAAGCCCTTGTCGTCGGCGAACTGTGCCACGTGGAGGACCTCGTCCTGCGATCCGAGCAGGCCGTGCCCGTACTGCACGACCGGCACCGGCACGCCGGCGTTCGCGACGCTGTTCGGGATGATGACCGTGAACGGGTAGTCGGCGGTGCCGCTCTGCACCGGCATGCCGTGGGCGTCCACCTGTAGTGTCGCCCCGTTCGACGGCTGGTCGAGGTAGAGCGGCACGGTCATGGTGCCGCGGATGACCCGCGCGAGGTGCGGATGCTCGGTCGGCGAGTCGGTGACGTCGTCGATGGTGTAGCTCGGCCCGTCGCTGCCGACCTGCATCAGGGCGTCGTCGCGCATGGCGAGCATCTGCTTGGTGTTGTTGTCGCGGCTCGCCGTGGTGAAGTCCCACGCGATCTGCAGGTCGCCCTTGTCCACGCCCACCCCGGCGAGCTTTTCGAAGATGTCGGCGTAGAGGTCACGGCGGCTCGTGACGGTCGGGTCGGTGGCCGGCAGGCCGTCGCGCAGCTCCCGGAACACCTCGCTCGCAGGGATCACGTTCCCGTCCCCGTCCACGACCCCGCGGATCGCGACGATGTAACGTGTGTCGTCGTCGAGCCGAACGGCGGGGCGGATCATCAGCGCGCGCCGCGAATCGTCGGCGCCCGTCGCGTCGATCTCCGCGAAGTGCGGCACCAGCTCCCCCGTGGCCGCGGCGAGCAGCACCGTGGGGCAACCCGGCTGCACCGAGTCCGCGATGTGGTTCGGGTCGGGCAATCCGGTGGCGGTCGCGCCAGGGAGGTGCGTGAACGGCGAGGCGCCGGGCGAGAAGCCGTCGCTTTGGTTGAACACGTCCGGCGCTTCGTGCGCCATGCCGTGGGCCTTCGGCAGCGTCGTGGCGCCGAAGTGCACCCGGTGCCCCGTCGGCGTCGTGGGATCGTCCCTCAGGTAGAAGCTCGACGGGAAGGGCAGCCCGCACTCGGTGGGCACCATCGGGTCGCAATCGCCGGGCGGATGGGTGTCGGCGGTGCCCGCGTCCGTGTCGGATGCGCCCCCGCCGCTCGAGCCACAGCCTCCGGCGACGACGCCGAGCGACGCCAGGGCCCAGGCCCACACCACCAGCACGCCGATTCGACGCATCGGCGGAGAGTAGCGCGCCAGGACGCATCCAGAAACCGGGCGATCCCCCGGCCATCTGGCACGCGCAGTACCTGTCGATCCGCTACATCGAGCGCCTTGCCGAATTGCCGAAGCCGGCATCGCCGCCTCCGTGGGCAGCGCGGGCGACTCCTACGACAACGCCCTGGCCGAGATGACTTTGGAAGCGTACGTCGCGGCCTCAACCCGGTCATGACCGACACCGAGATGTACGACTACGACAGGCCGGTTGACGTGCCATCGTGCACGACTCGCGTTGCCCCGGCCTCGGTCGCGCGATGGTTGCCGACCCACGCACTCGGCGGCCCGGTGCACGAGGGCGGTCGGAGGTAGGAGATGGGGAGGAACGCTCGCGGAGGAGCCGGAGCACGTCGCCGTCGCGGCCTTCCACGGCGTGCACCCTTGGTGGAAGCTCAGCGGCGCGTCGGAGCAGGTCCTCGGCGGCGGGTTCGCCTTCTCCCTGAGGCGTTGACGACGTGGGGGGTGCCGTTTCGGGGAGCGCGGGCGACAATTCCTGACCCACCCTTGACGTTTTGGTGCACTAGGACGTCAGAGGAGACGATGGGGAACAGACCTCGAAAGGTAGCCGGCGTGGGGCTCGTGCTGGCGGTGGCGTGGGCGGTGCTGAGTCCTCCGGCGCGCGCGCGGGCGGACGATCGGCTGCTGGCCCTCCTGCCGTCGTCGCGATTCGATGCGTTTGCCACGGCGCTGCGGGTCGAGCTCGCCGGGCGGCCCCTATCGCTCGCGGTGGGCGTCGCCCCCGCGGGCCTCGACGCGGGCGGTGCGCTCGACGCGGCCCGTGGCGCGGGCGCGAACGAGGCGCTCTGGGTCGATCTCTCCCATGGACCGCTCGCGCGCCCGTCCGTCCGTCTCGCCAACCTGGCCGACGGGCGCTCCGGCCGAGCGTCCCTCCCCGCCGCGCTCGACATCGTGGAGCCGGCGACGTTCGCCGTGATCGCCGCGAGCTTGCTCGACGAGGCGCCCCCGGGTGACGCCCAGGCTCCGCCGCGAGCCTCTCCGTCCGCGCCGCCACGCAGCGCCGCAGCGGACGCCCAACCGAGCCAAGTCGACCCACAGGCTGGCCTTCACAACGGCGCTCCCGCGGCGGGCGCATCCGCGGCCCCTGCAACGCCACGGCCCCGAGCTCGGGCAGCGCGATCACACTCGGATGCGGCCCCCCGAGCGCGGACGGCCCGCGGTCCTTCTGCCCGTGCCCGCTCGGCCCATCGCGCCGAGCACACGGCCAAGCTCTCGATCGAGCCCTCGATCGGCTACGGAGCCCTCAGCCACCAGCAGGGGTCGCGTGGTACGGTTCTCGCCACGATCGCGTTCGGCGTCCGGCTCCGCTTTCCAATGGTGCGGTTGCCCAACGGATACGCCCCGTTCAGCGTCTCGATGCACGTTGCCTATGCGCCTCGGGACGGCAGCGTGCGCCTGTTGCTGGCCCCGTTCGGGATCGGAATGAGCGAATGGCCCGGCACGCACGGCTGGAACTTCGCCATGTCGGCATCCGCCCTCGTGCAGGTCGACTCGGAGGGCGCCGGCTTGGGCGTGGCCGCGCACATGACAGTGACCTTTCTCCAGGTCCACCGTTTCACCCTTTCGATCCACGAAACGTTCGGGATCGTGGGGAATCTCGGCGGCGGCTGGGACGGCTGGATCATTTCGGACCTCGCCGCGGGGCTGTCCTTCTGACGACCCCAGGCGCCAGGTTCCCTGCCGAGCGTTCAACGGGAGCGTGCGGCGACGCTCAGGCGGCCTGACCGGAGCTCGGGTCGAGCAGCTCGCCGAGCCAGGTCCAGGTCGTGCGAAGGTCCTCGAGGAGGGCGGCGGCGACCGAACGCGCCGTGACCGCGAGGGTCAGCTCCCAGCCCTCGCGCGGCAGGGCCTGCTCCGCGAGCCGCCGTATCCACTCGGCGTGCTGGCGATGGATCTGGGCGAGGTACGGCGACAGCTCGGTCGCGCGCGGATCGCGCTCTTTGATGAGGCGCGCCAGATCGTGCTCGGCGAGGGCGTTGTCGAGGACGGCCCGCCGCAGGACGGCACACCTGAGGTGCAGCGTTTCCGCGTCTGCGCCTCCCCTCGCGACCTCTTCCGCCAGGTTGCCCACGCCGAGGGCGAGCTCTCGGAGCGCGGCGTGCTGTTCGAGCACGCGGCGCGTCATCGCGACAAGGCCGCCGTGATCGGTCCCGGCCCCGCCCGTGACGTCGCTTCTCTGCTGTACCTGTGCCAGCACCCTGTTCTCCCGTCGCGCGCAATCAGCGCCACCTCTGGGGCAAAGCAACGCCCGTGCCCATCGCCGTACCCGCGCTTTCGAGCACAATCTGGTCATCCCAGGCGAACAGACCGCGTCGGGAGCGCAAAGCTTGCGTGTCGTTCCGAGCCGCGCCGGACCCGTCCCGGTCGAGGCCGGGAGGCGACGGCAAACCTCGCGGGATCAACGAAGGGTGCCGTCGAGCAGGACGGTCGAGGTCATGCGACGGGTCGACAGGACGCGCAGTTCGAGGTCGACGCGCCTGCCGGCGAAGGGCGATGTGTCGACGGCGCGGGCGTGAACGCGACCGTCGCCCCGGAGCGGGACCTCGAAGTGGTCGACGGTCCGGCCGTCGACGAGGACCGTGACCGCGGCGGCTCCGAAATGGCCGTCGGGCACCGCCCACCGCAGCTGCAGTGCATGCCCCGCGCGCACGTGGTGCCATGCGACGCGCCGTTCCTGTCCACCGAGGCCCGTCGGGACGAGCAGCATCCGCACGGGCGCTCCGCCGACGGTCGGGGGCGCCGTGAGGGCGAGGCCGACCATTCCGTCGAGGCCGCGGTCGAAGTGGCTGCACTCCCAGCTCATGTGCTCCCAGGCCAAGAAGTCGCAGGGCACGTCGCCGAGGTGCACGTCGGCGTGCTCGACGGCGCCCATGGAGGCGATGCGGAAAGGCGCGGTGGCAGCGGCGACGCGTCGCGCCGCGCCCACGATGCCGAGCACCGCGAGCACGACGAGCGCCGCCACGAGCACACGTCGCGCGTGGGCGGGGCGCAGGGCTCGCGCGAGGGGGACGCGATCGCGGCGACGAAGGTTGCGACGGGAAGGGCGAGCAAAACAACGGTGAGCATCGGCCACCGACCGCCGCCCGAGGATGCGACGGCCGGCAGAGCCAGGGAGGCGAGCGTGACGGCGATGGCCAGGGCCGCGCGCCGGTCGCGGAACGCCAGGAGCGCAAAGCCCGGCACGAAGAGCGCGAGGACCGCCAGCATGCCGTGCTCGGGGCCGCGCACCATCGCAGCGTGCACGAGATCGGCGAGCCGAAACGCGGGCTCGACCGCGCTTGCCTCGAGCCCGCCCCCGAGGCCCCGGACGAGCACGAAGTCGTCGGGCGTGGCGAAGGGGCGGCCGATCCACAGAAGGCTCACGAGGCCCCAGACGGCGAGCGCGACGGCCGCGCTCACGCCCGCCCGTGCGAGCGTGCGCCGGCCGCCGAGGGCTGCGAGCGCGATCACGGAGAGCACGACGAGCCACGGTGCGCCGGCGACCCATGCGCCGAGCACCGCGAGGGCCGCGGCCCAGGCGAAGCGCTCCGAGAGGGCGAGGTCGATGGCGAGCAGCGCGAGAGCGACGGTGGTGATCGCGGGACCGCCGTCGACCGCTCGGTCGGCCATGCCGGGCAGGAGCAGGGCGCCGGCCACGACGACGGCGGCGACCGCGGGTGGCGAAGCCCGTGCGGCGATGCGCGTGGCGGCAAAGGCGGCGACACCGACCGCGAGCAACGCGAGCAGCACGAGACCCACGAGGCCGCCCGCTGCCGCGAAGGGCGCAGCGAGCACGACCGCGGCGGGCGAGACGCGCGCGATGAAGGTGCCGAAGCGGCTGCGCGCTACAGGCGACGAAGGGCCGCCCATCCGCGCGAGGAGCTCCGGCTCGGGCAGGTCCGCACGCAGGTCGAGGGAGCCGTGGCGCCCGAGGGCGAGGGCCCCAAGGACGAGCGGGTCTCGCCCGATACGTTGTTCGAGGGGTGGCCCGGCGAAGAGGGTCGCGGCGGTGGCGCCGGCGGCCAGGATGGCGGTGGCGAAGGCCGCGGCCGTGCGAGGGTCGCGCAGGGTCCGTCGGGCGCGGCGGAGGATCGCGCGGGCCGTGGCGGCGCCGAGCTCGAGGGTGGCGCCGAGGGCAGGCACGAGGAACGCGAGGGCGGGCCAGTGGAAGCGATCGCCTTCGAAGTCGTACTTCGCGAAGACGAGGAGGCTCGCGGTGACGGCGAGCACCGTCGCGAGGGCGTAGAGTGGGCGACGGCGTGCGAGCAGGAGGAGGCCCGGGGCCGCGAGGGCGAGCAGGGTGAAGCGGGTGCGCAGGCCGTAGGCGCCGCCCCACACGCGCCGGATGCCCGTTGCGAAAGGCACCGAGAAGGCGTCGGCGTGGGAGGCGATCTGGGGCGCGCCGTTCACGACGACCAGCGTGCGGTTGTAGCCGGTCCACCAGGGCCGCCCGTACATCCACCAGTTGACCATCGCGAAGCACACGAGCACGAGCGCGCCGCCGACGAGGGCGCGCCGGAGAGCCCGCCCGTCACGCCGATCGAAGGCGAGCAAGGCGAGGGACGGCATCCACATCAGACATGTCGGTTTGATCACGACCGTCAGGCCGATGAGCACGCCGGCCAGCATGCCGCGCCCCGTGACGAGCGCGCCGAGGCCCGCGAGGAAGAGCGCGAGCAGGAGCACGTCCACGTGGTAGTCGTAGGCGTACTGCCGCACCGCGGTCGCGAGCAGGAAGCCGATCACGGCGAGCGCCGCGGGTGGGCCGCGGATGTACGCACGCGCGAAGAGATAGCCGCCCGCCGCCATCACCGCGAACATCAGGACGTTGAAGAGCAGCGTGCCGATCAGGCCGAACGCCCAGTAGAGGGGCGTCGACAGGATGGGCATCAGGATGGGGTGCTTCGGGTAGTGCTTGCCGCCGCGCCCGACCGCCACGTTGCTCCAGCCCTCGTCCAGGTTGCGGTTCCAGCCGAGCTTGCCCGTGTACCAGGATGCGGCGAAGCGGTGCTGGTCGAGACCGAAGTCCTCGGCGATGGTCACGTTCGCGTTCGTGTAGAAGCGCCCGTCCCGGTTGATCCAGGTGTTGGGCGCGTAGCGTGACAGGACGTCCGCCGAGACGAAGGCGAGCGCGGCGAGGGCGAGGGCGATCGCGATCCGGCGGTCGTCGACGGAGCCGCTCACGGTGTGGTCGCCCCCCGTCGCTTCCACACGCTCCAGTGGGGCCCGCGCCAGATCGGCGTGTAGAGGTCACGTTCCTGGGCGATGCGTCCCGGGCCCCCGCGCACGAGCACGTAGCGGTACCAGCCGAGGTCGCGCGCCGGGTCGACCCGTTCGGGCATCCACTCCCAACGCGGCGGCACACGGGGCGGGCGGTCGTCCTCGCGGAACACGAAGGGCGACTGGGGGAAGTCGGCGAAGGTGAACATCACCGCGCCGCCTCGTTTCGCCTGGTACCACGCCACGGCGTGGAGGAAGGGCGCGAACTTCACCTCGTGCGAGCCGCGATCGAAGATGAGCCCGGCGACGCGCGAGCCCTCCGGGATCTGGCCGATGGCTTCGTCGAGGGCGCCCACCTCGTCCGCTTCGAAGTGCTGGAACGCCTGGCCGACGGCACCGAAGGACAGGACCGCCACGAGCGCCACAGAGGTGAGCACGAGCGCGCCGGGCCAGCGCCGTTGGGCGGGTAGCACCGGCACGAGGAAGAGGAGCGCGAGGAGCGGGAAGCGCGCGTTGATGGGCCAGATCCAGTCGTAGCTCGCCGGCGTGATGAAGTAGAAGAGGGCCGCCAGCGGCGCGAGCAGGGCGAGGCGGCGGGTGAGGGCGCCGCGCAGGACGTCGTCGGTCGAGGCCGTGTGGTCGCTCGGGCGCGCGCCGGCACCGAGACCGATGGCGACGATCACGAGCAGCACCCAGACGACGAGCAGGTGGTCGTCACGCGGGCCTTGCAGCACGTCGGTGAGCCAACCGGGCGCTTCGCGGATCGCCTCGGCCCAGTCCATGAACTGCGGCTGGGGTCCCGTGCCGCCGCCCGAGAGGAACGCCGCGGTCATGGTCGACTGGCCCGCCGGCGTGGTCTGGGACCAGAGGGCTACGGCGAGGGCGCCCGGGACCAGCGGCAGCCAGCGCTTGGCGGTGTCGCGGACCGAGCCACCGATGGCGACGAGCCCTGCACCGAGGCCGAGGAAGCCGAAGGGCACCACGTGCGTATAGAACGTGAGCACCGTTACGATCGCTAAGAGCACCGCGCGCCGCGTCGACCAGCGCCGCCGGAGGTTCACCGCGAGGGCGAGGCCCGCGAGGCAGAGGGGAATGGCGGCGACGAAGTTCAGGAAGCCGAGGATGAGGTGGGCGTTCCAGGCGAGGGGCAGGACGAAGAGGGCGAGCCGTTCGTCGCGCCCGAGCGCGCGCAGCAGGCCACGCATCGCGTAGGGCGTGCCGATGATCGCCGCGCTGACGAGGACCTTGTTCGCGAGGACGACGCCGAACGGGTAGGCGAGCAGGTCGGCGGCCACGTAGTAGGCGAGGTATTGCGTGTGGCCGAGGTGCAGCTCGAAGTAGTCGGCGAAGTGCAGCGCCGGGTCGTGGAAGTCGTGCAGCACACGGATGGCGGCGAGGTGCTGCGGGAGGTCCTCGATGGGCGGGTGGGCCGCGAGCCACAGGGGCACGGCGGCGAACACCGCGAGCGCAGCGAAGCCGAGCTCGAAGAGGGTGCTGGGGCGACGGTCCACGGGGAGCGCCGCGGAGCCTAGCAGCCCGGTGGGCGGGCCGCGACCGAGGGCCGGAGGGCTGCAGGCGCGCCGTTCACAGGACAAACAGTGACCAATAGTTCACGGTTTGTGGCTTGGTCCTCTCGAAAACATGGAAGAAACGGCCGGCCGCATGGCCGGTATTTGCCTTGCAGAGGCCTCCGCGCCATGAACCGTCTACTTCCCGCCTCGGTCCTGCTCCTGATCCACGTCCTCGGTCCCATCGCGATCGCGCGCGCCCAGACGACGACCGTGCCCGCACCGCCGCCGCCCCGCTCGCCCGACCGCCTGCGCCACACGCAGTTCGACCTCGAGATGCCCATGCGCTTCGGCCCCGGCGGGCCCCTGGTCGGCATCTCGGGCTACGTCGGCTATGCCGATGGCGCGCTGGATGACGGGGCGGGTTCCTTCTGGGGCGCGGGCCTCCGGCTGGGCTACGAATCGGTGATGGACGACGCGCGCTGCGTGCCCATCGACCGCACCCACTGCCGCGAGGCGGGACGTCTCTCGGGCGGGCCCCAGCTGCGCCTCGGCTGGGCCTGGGGACAGGGCGGCGGCGACCAGGGACCGGACGCCTACGTCTATCTCTTCGCAACCGGCTTTGCTGCGAGCACGTCGGACCGGGGGGGAAGCGTCGGCACACGCCTCGGCCTCGCCTACACGTGGGATGGCGCGTTCGCCACCTTGACGCCCGATCGCCCGAGCCAGGACCAGGGGATGGGCATGTTCATCGCGATGATCGAGGCGGCGCTCGTCGGCCACATGGAAGCGGGCTGGGAGCACGAGGCCATCGCCGGCCAGGGGGAAGACCGCGGCTACTTCGCCCTCGGCGTCGGCTACTGACGCCGGTCCTCCCCGCGCGGCGAAACATGCATGTCACAGGGCGATGTGCAGTCGGCCGTGGGCCGCCGCGGTCGCGCGCGCGAGATCGCGCCACGTCGCGTAGCGCGTGATGGGCGTCCCTCCGGGATCGAACCCGAACGTGACCTTGCATGCGGTATGTCGCTCGATTCGCCCGAGCGTCCGAGTCTCGAAGGCCGTCGGGCGCTCGATCATCACGTCCACCGGCCCGATCTCCGAACGCTCGATGATGCGAAGCCAAGGCACCATGGGCGCGAGGTTCGTCGAGCCAGACGCGACGATGCCGATGTCCATGCGGGCGGGCTGGCCAGGGTGCAAGATCGCCCTGACGACCTTGTACTGCGCGAGGCGGCGCGCCATGGCCGTCGGAGTCACCGAGTCCCCGTCCAGCTCGATTCCATCTCTTCGGACCACCATCAGCGGAACCTCTGGCCCGTCCTCGCACGCCGCGATCCGGGGCGGCTGAACCCCCGGGGACGGGGGGAGCATCGTCGAAGCGCGGGCGGGGATCGGATGGGCGCCGTCCCACCTCAGCGCGCGGGTTCCGAAGAAGCAGCCGACGCCGAGCAGGAGCACGACGGAGGTCCCGGCGAGGCCTGCACCGGACAAGATGGGCCCGTTGCGTGCGGCCCGAACCGCGAGAGCGACGGCTGCGACGCCGCCGACGACCCCGACGACGACGACCGCGACGCGGGCCACGGTCAGGGCGCTGCTCGCCGCGCCCATCTGCCGCACGACCTCGCTGTGGTACCCGAACGCCCCCGTCATCGGCGCTGCATCGAGCAACAGATCCGCCGTGAACCCGAGGACGCCGAGCGCGGTCGCCGCTACGAGGACCGAGGACGTGATGGCCACCACACCACATGCGACGCGGGTCGCGCCCCCCTCGCCCGGAGCGAGGACCCACGGCAAGCCTGCGGCGATCATTACGCCCGGCCCAACGACGAGCGCCAAGAGAGCACCGGCGTACATGGCTTTGAGCTCGTCCATGCCAAGTGAGCCGAGGGCTGGTTGGTCTTCGAGGCCGGCGATCGCCACATGGACGAAGTGCGCGCGTGCTCCGCCGACGAGCAGCGCGAGCCCCACGCCAAACAGGATGAACAACGCTACCGGGAGAACCGACAGGAGCATCCGCGCGCTGCGGGATCGCTGCTGTCGGAGGAGCGTCGCGAGCATGGAACCCGCCGCGACCAGCCCGGCGGCAGAGCTGCTGACGAGCACCAAGAGTCCGAGAGTCGGACAGAGGGAGGGGAGGAGACGGAGTGTGGTGAGCATTGGAGTCGGGTCCTCGTCAGAAGCCGATGAGGGACAGCACGAAGCGCGTGTAGCTCGCCCAGTCCAGCGTGGCGAGACACAGCAGGACCATGCCGGTGACGAGCATTGTGATACCGGATACATTCTTGACGGTCGGCGTCATCGTGAGTCCCTCCTGCCGGCGGCGCGTCGGCTCAGGCGTCCGTCGGAGCGTGTTGGTGGAGTCATCGGCCGCGGCATACGAGAGTTGTGCACCCCGACTCGCCACGGTTGCGGCACGCGTGGTAGAAGGGCGAAGGGTTCGTCGTCGGCCGAGCCTTCGGCCCGAGGGCGAGCGAGGAGGCTGCGATGGCGGCGGCACAAGCGGGCGGCGGTGGGCCCTATCGCGAGGGCATCGAGGCGACGAGCGGGATCGTGGTGACGACGGCGGACAGCGTCGACGGCTACGAGGTCACCGCCTACCTCGGCGTGGTGCGCGGCATCGTGGTGCGCTCGCCGAGCTTCGGCGCCGGGCTACTCGGCTCGCTCAAGGCGCTCGGCGGCGGGACGATCCGCGAGTTCGGCGCGGTGTGCGAGGCGGCGCGGCACGAGGCCTACCAGCAGATGCTCGAGCACGCCGGCGCCCTCGGGGCCCACGGCATCGTCGCCATGCGCTACGACGCGACCGAGTTCATGCAGGGCGCGACCGAGGTGCTCGCCTACGGGACCGCGGTGCGCCTCGCCGCGAAGTCGCGCGCCGCGGGCTGACGCGGAAGCTGCACGCTCAGCTCGTGAGCAAACGGTGGATGTGGCTCGTCTCCCAACGCAGGGCGCGCTCGTAGTCCGGATAGGCGCGCTCGCGCAGGCGAAACTCGGCGCCGTGGAAGCACTGGCGGCCGTTGCGCACGGGCGCCGGGACCACGTGGTGCAGCATCTCGTGGAACAGGATGTACTGCACGAAGAAGCGCGGCACCCAGGCCTGGTCGAGGGCCGGGTGCACGCGGATGATCCTGTCCTGGGCGCAGTAGGTGCCGAGGCGGATCGAGTGGCGCCCGCGGCGGCGACTCGACGACGATCGGCGGCCCCAGGTCACGCGCACGTCGTGTACCGATCCGTCGAACCAGCGGTCGTTGATCGCGTCGAAGAGCTCGAGCAGGTCGTGGTGGCGGCCGTCGGTGCGCAAGCGCGCGCGGCGGCGCCCCGAGCGGATGCGGTGCCCGTTGTTGTCGATGTAGTCGCCGAGCACCGCGGAGGCGTTGCGGTCGCCCGAGAGCAGGTAGCGCGAAAGCGATCGGACGACCGGCAGCTCGGCGTCGAGGAACATGTGGTGCAGGCGCAGGCGCAACAGGCCGTTCCGGCGGCTCGCCGAGATCATGGTGCGGCGGTTGTCGGTGATGGACAGCAGGATCCGCTGCTCGAGCAGGCTCGTCAGCCGCCGCTCGAGGGACTGGCGCGCCTGCTCGTCGACGAAGAGCTGGGGGCGCGGGCTCGACAGGAGCAGCGTGAGCTGGCGCGGCGCCTCGTCGGTGCACAGCGCGGTGCGGCGGGGGGCTGCGCGCGCGGTCGAGGAACGCGCGGGCCTTCGGCTTCGCGACGAAGGTCGGGACGGGAGGGGGAGGGTGGTCTGACGACCGGCCACGGTGCTCTTCGGAGGCCTCGCTGTGCTCGACATTGCACGCTAGGGTGCGGCCGAGGGGGCGTCAAGCAGCCCGTGGGCAGACCTGGAATGTTTTGTGATTACGGTGCAATGGGAGGGAGGTGCCAGCTGTGGTCGTGATGGTTCGCTACTTTGCCGCGGCGCGCGACCTCGCCGGCTGCGCCGAGGAGCAGCTCGAGGTCCCCGGGGCCGGACCCGCGGACGGGGAGGGGCTGCTCGCCCTGCTCGGGGAGCGCCATCCCCGGCTCGTCCCCCACCTCCCCCGCATGCGCCTGGCCATCGACGGGGAGCTTTCGGAGCGCGGGTCCCCCGTGGTCGACGGCAGCGTGGTGGACGTGCTGCCGCCCGTGGCCGGGGGAGCCGGGCCGGTAGCCCTGGCCGCGCTTCGAGAGGCACCCCTCTCGGTCGATGAGGTGATGGACGCGGTGCGCGATCCGTCGGCCGGAGGGATCGCGGTCTTCGTCGGGGTCGTGCGCGACGTGTCCGAGGGCAAGTCGGTGGCCCGCCTCGACTACGAGGCCCACGACGAGCTGGCGGCGAAGGAGTCTCCGGCGCGTGCTCGAAACGCTCTGCGCCGAGCGGCCCGGCGTGCGCCTGGCTGCGGTGCACCGGGTGGGACGCCTCTCGATTGGCGATGCGGCCGTGGTGGTGGCTGCCAGCGCGCCCCATCGTGCCGAGGCCTTCGACGCGTGCCGCGCGGCCATCGACCGCATCAAGGAGACGGTGCCGATCTGGAAGAAGGAGTGGGCCCCGGACGGCAGTGCGATCTGGGTGAACCTGGAAGAGGGCTGAAGACCCTCAGTGGATGCAGCGCTGGGGGCAGCTCGGGCTCAGGTTGTGCTCGAAGCGCGCCCAGCCGGGCACGAGCGGACGGCCGAAGGGGAAGGTGCGGCACAGATCGGCGACGTCCACCGTGCCGTGGTCGGTGCGCGCACGCACGCGGAGCGGCCCCGCCCCCTCGGGGCACCAGTGGCGAAGGGCGTGCCACAGGGTATCGGGCGTCCAGAGCGTGTCGGTCAGGTCGGCCTCGAGCACCGCGGCGCCCCGCTTCGCGCCGCTCTGCGCGCGCTCGATGCGGATGAAGGGGTGCTCGATGCGTACCGACTCGGGCACGATGAGGCTGTTCCAGCAGCCCGGATCGACGCGCAGGTTGCTCAACATCGCCGCGGCGTGGTGGTACTGGATGCCGAGGTAAGGCGTCATACCATTTACGATCCACAGGCAGAGGAGCGTGATCGCGAAGGCGCCACGCCGGCGCGGCCATCCCTCGCGCCACGCGCCGAGCCACCGGAAGACGCCGGCCGGCCGTCGCACGAAGGCGACCACCGCGAAGGCGAGCGCGATGTAGAGCGCGATCTCTTTGGCGAACCAGAGCCAGTAGGCGATCCAGTGATGCCTGAAGTAGAGGCCGAGGCTCGTGGCGCCGAGGGCGAGACCGATCGACAGCACGAGCACGTGGTGGCGCTGCCACACGCGGCCGAAGTGACGCAGGTCCTCGTCGGTCAGGAACGAGAGCCAGCCCGGGATCATCACGAAGGCGAAGGCCGGCGCGAAGATCACGGTCAGGGGGATGTGGACGAGGAGGGCGAGCACGAGCGCCAGGCCCGGACGCACGATCCAGAGGATCGCGACGGAGACCTCGGCCGACAGGAAGAGGGGCGCCCACAGGGGGGCGAGGGACGGCGAGGCGAGGGCGGGGATGCTCCAGTTCTCGGCGAGGATGCCCATGCCGCCGCTCGCGCAGCTCACGGCCGGGTCGAGGAAATCGCGGTTCACCTTGTGGAAGGCGGCGATTGCGTAGGTGCCGACGGTGAGCAGCCGCACCGCGAAGAAGAAGGCGCGGTCGAGGCGAGCCGCGCGCGTCTCTGGGCGCCCCAGGAAACAGCCGAGGGCGGCGACGATGCACAGCAGCATGTAGGCCGACTGGGTGAGCTGGTCGGCGAGCAAGAGGAGAGGCGCGGCCACGCCCACGAAGCAGAGCAGCCAGCCGAGCAGCCCGCCGCCGAGCGCGACGATGAGCGCGCCCACGAGCAGGCACGCGTCCGGCACGAGCCAGCCGTCCTGCCACGCGTCGGGTAGCGTGAGGTGTGCCAGGGCGCCGACGGCGAAGGCGGCGCAGTAGACGCGGTAGCGGAGGGACGGCTGGGGTCGGGCGAGCCACACGGCGACAGGCTCCTCGGAGGAGGCTCGGCTGGATGCTCGCACGGTCGGGCGCGGGGTCCCAAGGGTGACCGGGAGGGTCTTGGGATGGGCGTTGGATCACGGGCCGCCGGCGAGTAGGATGGGCTCGCTCGAAGGGGCGGAACGTAGGGAGGTGGCCGTGGCGGTCGTGGTGCTCGTCGGTGCGCAGTGGGGAGACGAGGGCAAGGGCAAGGTCGTCGAGATCTTCATGGAGTCGGCGGGCCTGCTCGTGCACTACGCCGGGGGCGGCAACCCCGGGCAGACGCTGGTGGTCGAGGGGGACCGCCTGGTCTTCGACGTCGTGCCGGCCGGGCCCCTGCGCCGCGGCAAGACCTGCCTGATGGCCCAGGGGATGGCGCTCGACCCGACGGTCATGCTCGAGGAGCTCGACGCGCTCGAGACCCACGGGGCGCTCCAGGGCGAGTTGATGGTGTGCCAGCGGGCCCACGTCATCCTGCCCCACCACGTGGAGATCGATTGGCTGCGGCACGAGACCGAAGGCGCGAGCGGGCGGTCGCGGCGCGGCATCGGCCCCTGCTACGCGGACAAGGTCGCGCGGCGCGGCGTGCAGATGGGCGACCTGACGTCCAACGCGCGTTTCGAGACCAAGCTCCGCGAGAGCATCGCGGCGGCCGATCCGGTGCTGCGCGCGCTCGGTGGTGAGCCGCCGGAGGTGGGGCCCATCCTCGAGCGCTATCTCGCGTGCGGCGAGAAGCTCGCCTCCAAGATGGTCGACGGCTCGCGCTACGTGCGCAAGGCGATCGGCGACGGCGAGGACCTGCTGCTCGAGGGCTGTCTCGGCACGATGGTCGACATCGATCAGGGCGCCTACCCGTTCGTCGTGGCCGCGTCGACGGTGGCCGGGGGCGCATGCACGGGCGTCGGCATCGCGCCGCGCAGCGTCGGCAAGGTGATCGGCGTAGCCAAGGCCTACACGACCCGCTCGGGGCAGGGGCCCTTCCCGACCGAGCTCGGTGGCGATCTCGCAGCGAAGCTCGTCTCGGCGGGCGGCGAGATCAGCCCGGCCACGGCGCGGCCGCGGCGGTGCGGCATGTTCGGCGTGCCGGAGTTGCGCTACGCGGCGCGCGTCAACGGCTTCGACGCCTTCGCCATGACGAAGCTGGACGTGCTCTCGGGCATCGACGAGATCCCGGTGTGCATGGCCTACGAGCTCGATGGTGAAGAGATTGACGAGCCGCCCTTCGAGGGGCTGTCCCGGGCCAAGCCGGTGCTGGAGATGCTGCCGGGTTGGAGCGAGAGCCTGGGCGACTGCCGCCACTTCGAGGACCTGCCCGAGAACGCGCAGAGGTACGTCAAGCGCATTGCGGAGAAGGCAGAGCTCGAGGTGACCGCCATCGGCGTGGGGCCGGACCGCAGCGAGACGATCGTCCTCAACGATCCCTTCCGCTGACGGACCGGCGTTTGCTGCTAACGCAGCTCGCGCTTGAGGATCTTGCCCGTCGGCCCCTTGGGCAACGACTCGGCGATCTCCACGACGCGCGGGTACTTGTACGCGGCCAGGCGCTCCTTGCAGTAGGCGACGATCGCGTCCGGCGCCGGCTTGCGCCGGGCTTCGCCACGATGACCGCCTTGATCTCCTCGCCGTGCCGCTCGTGGGGGACGCCGATGACGGCCGCTTCGACGACGGCCGGATGCGCGTAGAGCGACCTCCTCCACCTCGCGCGGGTACACGTTGAAGCCGCCGCGGATGATCATGTCCTTCTTGCGGTCGACGATGAAGTAGTAGCCGTCGCCGTCCCGCTTCGCGATGTCACCCGTGTGGAACCAGCCATCCTCGATCGCCTCGGCGTTGGCCTCGGGCCGCTTGTAGTAGCCCTTCATGACGTTGTGCCCCTTGATGCAGATCTCGCCGGGCGTGTCGTGGTCCGTGATGACGTTGCCCTCGTCGTCGATCAGACGGAACCCGACGCCCCAGATCGGCACGCCGATGGAGCCGGCCTTCTTGGGACGGTCGAGGACGTTGAAGCTGGCGACCGGCGACGTCTCGCTCAATCCGTAGCCCTCGAGCACGTTGACGCCGTACTTCGCGTCGAAGGCGCGCATCACCTCGACCGGCATGGCCGAGCCGCCCGAGACGCGAGCGCTCGAGGCTCGACAGGTCGAAGTCGTCCGCCTTCGGATAGTGCAGCAGGGCGAAGTACATGGTCGGCACGCCAGCGAAGAGGGTGACGTGGTGGCGCTGCATCAGGGCGAAGGCGGCCTCGGGCGTGAAGCGCGGCAGGAGCACGAGCTTGCCGCCCGACAGGAGCACCGCGTTCTGGATGACGGTCTGGCCGAAGCTGTGGAACAGGGGCAGCGTCGCGAGGGCGACCGTCTGGTCCTTCATGTGGAGCAGCTTCGTCGCCACGTACTCCGCGTTGTAGAACATGTTGAAGTGCGTGAGCTCGGCCCCCTTCGGTCGACCGGTCGTGCCGGAGGTGTAGAGGATGACGGCCGTGTCGTCGGGCATCGTGCCCGGCAGGTCGGTGACGGGCTCGGCGCTGCCGATGAGGGCGGACATGTCGCTCGTGCCCGGCGCAGCCGACGTGTCGGACGGGTCGGCCTTGGCGACGATGAGATGCTTGCAGCTCTCGCACCGCCCGAAGCCCGCCTTCGCCTGCTCGGCGAAGCCCTCCCAGACGACGAGCGCCACGGCGTCCGAGTCGTCGAGGTGGTAGTGGATCTCGTCGGCCGTGAGCAGCACGTTGAGGGGCACCACCGGGGCGCCCGCGTAGTGCGCGCCGAAGTAGGCAATTGTGAACTGCGGTACGTTCGGCAGCATGAGGGCCACGTGCTGCCCGGGCCGGATCCCGAGGCGGCGCAGCGCGCCTGCGAACCGTCGCGCGTGCCCGTCGACAGCGCCGTAGGACAGCGTCGTCTCGCCGATGACGACCGCTTCGCGTTCCGGATGCGTCTTCGCACTCTCCGCGAGCACCAGACCAAGGTTCAAGCTCATGGGACCCTTTCTCTCGGAAGCGCGAAGCCTAGCGCAAAGCGAGCGGAGACGGAGCGCCGCTCCGGGGACCACTACACGCGGGGGACCAGGACGCCCTCGCGCGGATTGGTGTCGGGCGGCGGTAGGCAAAGGACGTCGTCGTAGGTCGGCGTGACGATGCGCGCGAAGGGGGCGGCGTCGCGTGCGTCGGCGAAGAAGCCCTCGAGGTCGATGCCCGGCAGGAGATGCACGCCCCGTTCGAGGGCCTGGAAGAAGGCGTCGTGGTGCGTGGGGACGATGAGCTTCGGCGCGAGCAGGCCCGCGAGGCGGGCGAGGTAGCCGCGCGTCCCCTGCCGGCCCGCGAGGCCCACCAGGAGCACGTCGGCGTCGAGGCCCTCGAGCTGCGCGTCGATGAGGTCCGCGCTGCCGTTGTGGTAGAGGCGCAGGCCGGCCGCCTCGAGGTGGATGCCGAAGGCGCCGCCCATGCGGTACTGCCACACGCGCGTCGGCAAGTGCGGCGGGGTGAGGACCTCGCCGGGAAAGGGGACGCGGCCGGCGACGATGCGCCCGTGGAGGCTCGGCACGAAGCGCACGTGCACGTCGCCCACGTCGAGGGCGAGGCCTTCGGGCGGGACGGTGACGATTTGCGCTTCGGGCACCCCGGCCGCGCGCGCGAAGGCGGCCGTGGTGCGCGAGCCCACGATGCGCGCGCCCGTCTTGCGTGCGATGAGCGGCGCGTCGAGCAGGTGATCGTAGTGGCTGTGGCCGAGCAGGAGGGCGTCCACGCGACGCGGCAGCCAGTGTGCCCAGCGCGTCGGGTCGGGCTCGAGGGGGCGGGTCGCGGTGCGGACGAGGGACGGTCGGCTCAAGAACGGGTCGAGCAGCACCGTCGTCGTGGCCGTCTCGATTGCGTGGGCCGCCGTGCCGAGCCACCGCACGCGCACCGCCGCGTCGGGTGCGTCGCGCGCCCAGGGATGGTGTTCGGCTCGAGCCCGGAAGCGAGGGAAGATCGGCATGACTCGATGAAGCGCGCCGACGGTCCGCGCGCATCTTTCCCCGTGCTACACCGGAGACGCCGTGCCGTCCACGATCGAGATGCGCCCCATCGGCGTCGCCCGCACGCCCTTCACCGAGCGCGCGAGCGCGCCGCGCCAACCGCGCGCCGCCGAAGGCACCCCCGGCACCATCGAGCTCGCGCCGGGCATGGGCCTCGAGGATGCGGTCCGCGACCTCGAAGGGTGGGACCGCATCTGGGTCCTGTTCTGGTTTCACCTGAACGAGGGCTGGCGGCCGACCGTGCAGCCGCCCCGCAGCGCCGTGAAGCGCGGCGTGCTCGCGACACGCTCGCCCCATCGCCCGAACCCCATCGGCCTGAGCGTGCTGCGCCTCGAGCGGGTCGACGGTCTCGTGTTGCACGTGCGCGACGTGGACCTCGTCGACGGCACGCCCGTCCTCGACATCAAGCCCTACGTCGCCTACACGGACGCGATCCCCGACGCGGCCGAGGGCTGGCTCGAGGCGCGCCCCGAGGACCCGGCAGCGCCCTGGGACGTGGTTTTCGCGCCCGAGGCCGAAACGCACCTCGCGTTCTTGGAGGAGCACGGCGTCGAGCTGCGCGCGCCGTTCACGCGCGCCCTCGCCCTCGGCCCCCAGCCCCACGCCTACCGCCGCATCAAGCCCGACGGCGACGCCATGCGCATCGCGGTCAAGGCCTTCCGCGCCCGCTTCCGCGCCGACCCCCTCGCGCGGGCGATCACGGTGCTCGCCGTCACGAGCGGCTACGCGACCCGCGTGCTCCGCGGCCCCGACAGGGATCCGGACCTCGAGGTGCACCGCGCGCTCCTCGAGCGCTTCGGCTGAAGCGCAGCGGTCCTTGGCGCGCACATTGTAGCGAAGGCTGGCGGGTCACTCCGCGATGAGCTCTCCGGCGCGCGCGGCGAACGCGCGCAGGTCGTCGAGATCGTCGCGCACGGCCCGCGCGAGCAGCTCGAGGTCGACCGCCACGTAGGGCGTCGTGCAGCGAGAGCACGCGGCGCGCGATGACGTCGCTATCGACCATCGGACCGCTCTCCCATGCCCCGCGCCGCCTCGATCGCCGCGCGCCGGAAGAGGGCGCGACGTGGAGCCTCGTCGTCGTAGCGGCGCGCGATGCGTGCTTCCAGCGCTACGCGCACGCCCTCGTCCCGTGCCAAGAGCCGCCGTCCATCGTGGATGGCTCGAAGCGCGATGGTCGTTCCGCTCCGCTCGAGGTCGACGAGATCGGCCCGCTCGCCGAGGCTCCCGAGCGCGTCGCCGAGCGCCCCGAGCAAGCGCCGGCGCGCAGCTTCCCGCTCCTTCGCCTCGAGATCGTGCGAGTAGGCGATGCCGAGGTCGAGGTCACTGCCCGGGCGGGCACTCCCCGTGGCGAGAGAGCCGAAGAGATAGGCCACGACGACCGCGGGCTCGCGCTCGAGGACTCGCACCAGCACGTCGACCAGGTCTGCTGTAGGGTGTTGCGTCATGGTGGGCGCGTTGGCGTGCGTGCGGAAACGGACTGACAGAGACTTCGGACGGACGCCCGACGAGATCATCGTAGGCGGGCAACCCCGGGCGGGCAACGTACCCCGCCGCGCTGCGGAAGCGTCACGCCGAGATCGAGACCGTCACCGATGACGCTGCAACCGCTCTCGCCGACGTCCCGCGGACCGAAAGCAGCGGTCCGTGGCCGTCCGACTTCGATTCTCATGGCCGCGAGCGACGGCAGCGACGTGGTGGTCGTGTGGGACGACACGCGGGCGTCCGCGCCCGGGATTTACGCCCGGCGGCTCAGGTGCACGGTGAGCGGCTGATGTCCGTTCTCACGGACTGTGGGAGTGCTAGGCGAGAGTGGTCAGCTTCTTACATCGACATTGTACAATGAGGTGGCTTACCATTGCCGGCGACGAGAGTGTGGAGGTGCCGGCCGGCGGCTTCGAGGCGTGGCGAGTCGACGTCCACGGGGACGCGACCATGGCCGGGCGTCACGTCGAAAACGAGGGCACGGACTGGGTGGCGGCCCACGTGGGTCTCGTTCGTTCGGTGATGGGCGAGGGACCCACGCGGCAGACGTACGAGCTCGTTGCGTGGCGCGGTGATTAGGGGAACGTCGCGAGGATGTCGCCGAGCTCGCGCTGCTGGGGGGGCTCGAGCATGCCGACGCAGGCGACGTGGGCCTGGCCCTTCGCGAAGAGGGCGATGGCCACGTCCTGCACCGCGTCGGCATCGATGGCGGCGAGCTTCTCGGCCGTGCTCTCGAGCGTCTCCGGGATGTCGAAGAGGGCGTTCGCCCCGTAGAACGTCGCGACCGCCTCGTCGTCGTCGATCGTCGCCTTGAGGTCCCACAGGTAGCGCCGCCGCACCCGCTCGAGCCGCTGTGGCTGACCGGCTCGTGGCGGAGCTGCTCCAGCACGGCGAGCAGCTCGCGCAGCGTGTCGGGTGCCTTGTCGTGCTCCACCGCCGCGCCCAGATCGATCACGCCCGAGTCCTCGTAGGGGTCGATCCCCGCGAAGATGTCGTAGGCCAGCCCCAGCTCGTCGCAGATGCGGCGATGCAGGCGCGCGCTCATGCCGTCGTCCAGCACGCGCGACAGCACGCGCATGGCGCGCATGCGCGGGTCGTGCACGCCGAAGCACGGGAACGACAGCCTGAGCTCGGTCTGGCTGCCCTGGCTCGTCACGTGGGCGAAGCGCGCGTGGGTTCGCGACGTGTCCGGCGGCGACACGCGTGCCTCCTTGCCTGGCGGGAGCCCACCGAAGTGCTGCCGCGCCCGCGCCATCACCTCGTCCACTTCGAGCGCCCCCGCCGCGCAGAGCACCATGTTCCGCGCACCGTAGTAGCGGCTCATGTGGGCTCGCAGGTCCTCGAGGCCGAAGCGCCCCACGTTGTCGGCGTCGCCGGTGATCTTGAAGCCGAGCGGATGGGGCGCGAACAGGAGGTGCCGGGACAGGTTGTCGACGTCGATGTCCTGCCCGTCCTCGTCCAGGTCTTCCAGGATCTCCTCGCGCAGGATCCCCTTCTCCGTCTCGATGTTCGAGAACACGGGCGCGCGGAAGATCTCGCTGAAGACGCCGAGGCCGGCGAGGAGGGACTCGGGCGGCAGGGTGACGGCGTAGAGCGTGAAGTCCACGTGGGTCGCGGCCGTCAGGGTCCCGCCCACGTCCTCGATGGCGAGGTTGAGATCGTGGGCGCTCGGGTGCCGCTCGGTGCCCCGGAAGAGCATGTGCTCGAGGAAGTGGCTCAGGCCGTTGTCGCGCTCGCGCTCGTTGCGCGAGCCGACCTTCACGAGAACCGCGACGGTCGCGGTGTGAAGGTGGGGCAGGGGCGCGATGACGACGCGCAGCCCGTTCGGGAGGGTCTCGCGGTGGATGGGGTGCATGGACCGCTCCTCATGCCATGCCGGCTGCCCTGGGGCGAGCCGGCGGCCCTCTCGGGGGATCGCCCGGAAAGCGCTTCGTCAGCCGCCGTTGTCGTCGGACGTGGCGCCGCCGTAGGACAGGACGCTCTGGTTGATGTGGATCTCGCCGTCCGCCTCGGCCGCCGCACGGAGCTGCTCGACGTAGATGCGCAGGGCCTCGGCGCGCTTCTTCTCGAGGAGCGACGAGCGGATGCGCTGCTGTGTGTCGTCGGTGAAGTCCGCGCGCTTCGCCTCGGTCCTCTCCGTGAGCTGAAACACGAAGTAGTCCTTGCCGAGCTTCAGGGGCGCGTTCGGCAGCGGGTGGGCCATCGTCATGTCGAAGGCCGCCGAGACGAGGGTGCTCGAGTCGAAGGGGCCCGAGATGGGGTTGTCCCCGCGCCCGAAGGAGTCGGTCTCGTGCACCCGCGGCGAGAGCGGATCGGCGTTGCTGTCCGCGTCGCTGTCGTCGCTCGAGCCCGCGTCCGCCGTCCCGTGGTCGGCCGCCTGTGCGCCGCTGGTGCCGCCGAGCTCCGCGTCGAGCTGGTCCATGGTCTTGCCGTGCTTCAGCTCGTCGAGGGCGTGGATCGCGGCCTGGTGCGCCGCGTTGGCCGCCTCGTGCTCGCGGTACATGTCCGTGGCGATCTCCTTGTCGGCGTCGGCCACCGGCACATCGCCCTCCCGCACGCCCTCCACCTTGATGATGTGGAAGCCGAAGCGCGTCTTTATCACGTCCGAGACCTGACCGGGCGAGAGCGCGAACTGGGCGTCGTCGAAGGGCTTGACCATCCGGCCGCGCGGGTTCCAGCCGAGGTCGCCGCCCTTGCGCGCGGTGCCCGGATCCTGGCTGTACTGCCGGGCGAGCGTCGCGAAGTCCTCGCCGGCCTTGATGCGCGCGAGCAGGTCCTGGGCCTTCTTCTTCGCCGCCGCCTTGTCCGCGTCGCTCGCGCCCTCGTCGACCTTGATCAGGATGTGCCGCGCGCGCACCTGCTTGGGCAGGCCCGTGTACTTGTAGCGGTTCGCCTGGTACTGCTGGTCGATCTCCTTCTTGTGCGCCTGGATGAACGCCGTCAGCTGCGCGTCGGTCGGCTGGATCGTGTTCTCGTAGTACTGGGCCGAGAAGCGCACGTACTTGACCTTGGCGCTCTCGCGCTCGCGCACGAAGGCATCCCATACCGCGCGGGGGCTGACCGAGACCGTCGAGGTGATCACGTCGCGCAGGCGGTGGGCGAGCACCTCCTCCACCTGCGCCTGGCTGAACTCGGAGACGCTGCGGCGGAGCTGGTACTGGATGAAGTCCTTGGCGGCCTTCTCGTCGAAGTGGCCCTTGCGGTCCTTGACCGGCACCGGGATCTCGCCCGAGGGGAGCATCGGCGGCGCGTCGACGCCGAGCGAGAGGAAGACCGTTCCGCGGTCGGCCAGCCGCTGCCAGATCTGCGTCTCGGGGACGTCGAAGCCCATCTCCCGCGCCTTGTTCGCGAGCAGGGTGCGCTCGATGAGGCCGTTGAGGACGATCTCCTTGAGGTGATGGCTCTTGGCGACGTCGTTCGGGTAGCGGTTGAACCCGGCGAGGGTCCAGTTGGCGCGGAAGTCGCCGTCGCTGATGACCGTCCCGTCGACGCGCGCGGCGAAGGTGGTGGCGTGGCTCGTGCACCCTCGGGCCTGGGGGCCGCCGAACTGCAGCACGAAGACCGAGCTGATGAGGGTGACCAGGAAGACGAGCACCGTCGTCTGGAGCTTCTTGGCGAGTTGTTCGAACATCGAAACGCTCCGGCGGCGTTGGGGCGAAGGCCCCCGCCGTGCCGTTTGGGCGCGAAACCATAGATGAGCGCCCCGAGGCAGGCAACCCTCCCACCTTTTTCGCCAGGGGCCGTCGCCGGCCCCTCCCTCCGGCGAAGCATTCCGGAGGACGGGGATTAGGTTCCAAGGGTCATGGGGACGAGGGGCATCACGACGCTTGCGCTCCTGGCCGCCCTCGCCGCATGGGCTGCCGGGTCCTCGGCGCACGGCCAGGGGACCCGGGCGTCGGTCACGCCCACCAGGAACGAGGGAGCAGGCCCAGCCTCACCGGCGGCCGCGGCCGACAGCGCCATGCCCCGTTCACCGCCCCCCACGACCCTGAGCCCCCTCGGCCCGAGCCCGGCGGAGGCGCCCGAGGGGCCCCAGCCCTTCGTCGCTGCACCGCCGGTGGCCCGGGGCCGGTTGCACCAGCCGCCGGCCACGACCACCGGACCGACCTTCGGGCTCGGCTTTCAAGGCGGCATGACGGTGAACGACACCCAGGGCGTGGGCGGGATCCATGTGGAGGTGCGCCACCTCGCCCTGCCCGGGCTCGAGGTCCAGTTCTCTGGGCTCGCGGGTGCGGGCGAGAAGTACGCCTCGGTGCGCGGCCTCTTGCAGGTGCGCTACGCGGTGCACATCGACGGCCTGCGCCTCTACCCCATCTTCGGAGGTGAGGTGTATTACCACTGGGCGATCAACCAGTGGGCCAAGGGCTGCACCTCGACGTACATTTGCCACGGGACGGCGGGTGCCTTCGATTTCGGCGCCGGCGCCGCCTTCCGCTGGTTCGGCATCGACGCCTTCTTCAGCAGCTCCCTCAACGAGACGCCGCTCCTGACGATCCTCGGGCACGTCACCCTCGTGCTCTGACCCGCGGGGCTCAGGCGTGCTTCTCGGCGCGGAGGCGCTCCTCGAGGGGACCGCGCGCCCACGACAGGGCGGCGCCGAGGAGCACGAGGGGAATGACGGCCAGGCACACCACGTCGAAGCCGTGCACGAAGGATTCGCGGAGCACCGGGGTGAGGTGGGCGTGGGTGGTGAAGGCGTCGAGGTTCCCAGGACCGTTCACGCCGCCGGCCGAGGTGGCGACGTGGAGGAAGAGGGTGCCGGCGAAGGCCACGCCGCCGCTCTGACCGGTGAAGCGGAACATGGCGAGCAACCCCGCGGCGACGCCGCGCGACTCGGCCGGCGCTGACGACATGACCGAGTTGTTGTTCGGCGCGAGGAACATGCCCATGCCCACACCGAAGAGGCCGAAGCGCCACAGGACGCTCACCACCGGTGTGGAGGCGTCGATGCGCGCGAGCAGGAAGAGGGCGGCGGACACCGTGAGCAGCCCCGTGGTCGCGATGCCGCGTGCGCCCCACACGTCCGATAGGCGTCCAGACATCGGTGCGACGACCATGAGGCACAGGGGCATGGGCAATAGGTAGAGGCCCGTCTGTTCGGCGGAGAGGCCCCGGAGCGTCTGCCAGTAGAAGGGCAGGAGAAAGGTGAGGCACGCCATGGCCAGGGTGCCGAACATGCCCGCGATCTGACCGGCGGTGAACGGCCGGATGCGGAAGAGGGCACCGCGGATGAGCGGGTGGAGCACCGCGCGCTCGCGCAGGAAGAGCAGGGCGAGGCCGACGAGGCCGGCGGCGGCGCTGCCCAGGGTGCGCCCGTCGAGCCAGCCCCAGTCCGGCGCCTTGGTGAGGGCGAGCAGGACACCTGACATGCCGGTGAGCAGGAGCGCGGCGCCGAGCCAGTCGACGGGCTCGCGCGGACGGTCGCTCTTGAGCGGCGGCAGGATGAAGGCCGACAGGGTGGCGGCGAGGATGCCGACGGGCAGGTTCACGAGGAAGACCGCTTGCCAGCCGAAGCGCGTGACGAGGAAGCCGCCGAGGCTCGGGCCGATGGCGCCGCCGCCGGCGATGAGGATGGACTGGACGCCCATGGCCACACCGCGTTTGCCCGTGGGGAAGGTGTCGGTGAGGATCGAGAGGGTGTTGCTGGTGATGAAGGCGCCGCCGACCGCCTGCACGACGCGCGCACCGACGAGCGGCGCGATGGAGTGGGAGGCGGCGGCCAGGCCGCTGCCGGTGGCGAAGAGGAGCAGGCCCAGGATGTAGAGGCGCCGCCGGCCGATGATGTCGCTCACGCGGCCGAAGGCGGGGACGAGGCCCGTCATCGTGAGCGTGTAGGCGATCAACGCCCACTCGATCTCCGTCATGGGCGCGTGGAGGTCGCGCCCGAGGCTCGGCAGGGCGACGTTGAGGATCGTGACGTCGACGACGACCATGAACTGGCCGAAGGCGACGCACAGGAGCACGAGCCACGGGTTGGGCGCGCGCCGGCTCGGCTGCGAATCCAATTCGGTCACCAGCTCGAACGCGGGAGGTCAGACGGGATGGGCAGCTCCGACCGTTGCGGCCGGAGTGGCCTCGGGGTGCGCGCTCGGGCTAGCAGTGGAGCCCAAGCCCGCGGGCAGGTCAATCCTTGCGGACGCAGCGGAAGGGATGGGGCGTGTAGTCGGCACCGTAGTCCAGGACCCCCGTGCCGAAGGGCTCGTAGCCGGCCACGCCGACATCGTACTCGGAGGAGGACCAGTAGGTCTGGTACTGGAACGGGCCGGTGGTCACGAACCCCCCGATGGCCGCGTTGTTCGCGTAGAGGACGTCGAGCTCCATCCGCGCGGGCAGGTACCAGTCCTGATGGCCGAACGCGTCGAGCCCGTCGCAGTAGATGGCCGCCTCGTACGGCGAGGATGAGCTCGTGAAACCGACCAGCAACGTGGTGTTGGCCTGGCCGGTCGTGCACGAAGGCAGGCTCGTGCCCCGGCAATCCGTCATCGGCGTGTTGACCCAGTCGTTCGCGCCGTTGTTCCAGGGAAGGGGGGCCGCGTCGGTCGGCGTCGTGTACATCGGCACGTTGCCGTCGGGGGAGAGTCCGGCATAGACGGTACCGTCGGCACAGACCGCGCCGGGCGTCACGCCGGGTTGCCGGCAGGGGTCGGTCGCTGCGGCGTCGGTGGTCGCTGCGGCGTCGGTGGTCGCTGCGGCGTCGGTGGTCGCTGCGGCGTCGGTGGTCGCCGCCCCCGCGTCCCGTCCCGCGTCCGCCTGGGGTCCGCCGGGCATCCCCGCGTCCGTCACACCGTAGCCCAGGCGCCCACACGCCATGCAGCCCACGACGAGCGCCACGGCCACGACATCTCGGCACGCGACAATACGAGCGCCCATGCGTGAGCGATCGTACTCGGGCCCAAACGACCCCGCAACGAAGGCGGACCGATCATGACGGCGCAATCGTTCACCACAACCCCGGATCACGACCCGCTCGCGATGCCCTCGGGCTGAGGTCGCGGCGACCGTGCCGCTCAGCTCGTGATCACGAGGGTGACGCAGCCGACAGCGCGGTCGACGTCGCCGTCGTGAATCACGAACTCGCCGACGTAGGTGCCCGGCGCGAGGCCGAGCGCGCGGACGTCCCAGACGAACTCGCTGTTGAACAGCCCGTCCGGCGGCGGCGTGCCAGGCGGGAGCGGATCGGTCGGAGCATAGGTCCCAGGAGACCACCCGACGAGTCCGAGCGATTGGTTGTCGTAGTTACCCTTGACGTACTGAGGGAAGAACGGTGTGCCGCCCGATTCCGCGGTGCTCGGTGCAATGTAGACCGCCGGCTCGTCGAGGTAGCCGTCGCCGGCCATGGCCGCGCGGTTGCCGGGCGCCGTGATCAACCCGGTCGTGGGATCGACCTGCTCGTTGGGTGCGATGACGGCCGGGAAGCTCGTCGGTTACCCAGATCCTGATCTGTCCGTTCTCCGCCACGGACTCTCCGGAGGCGGGGTGGAACGCGGCGAGGATCTCGGGCTCCGTGTTGACCGTCCGATCCGTGCAGAGACGCGGCAGGCCCCCGTCGCAGCCCCGGCCGAACTCGTCCGGCGTGCACCCGGCATCGACGGGGGAGGAGCTCCCCCATCGCAGCCCCCGCCGAACTCATCCGTGCACCCGGCATCGACGGGGGAGGAGCTCCCCCGTCGCATGTAGGATGGAACTCGCCGTCGTTGCAGTCGACGGGCTGCGAGCAATCGGCGTGGCCGCCGGAGCTGTCGAGGCAGGCACCCCAGACTTGGAACTCGCCGGCACCTCTGCAGGTCTGGGTTCCGTTTAGGCAGCAGCTGCGCGTCATGCCCGGGGTGTCGCATGTCGTACCTTCGCCGCTCGGGTTGGTGGTCGGGCCGCCGCTACCTGCGTCGTGGCCGGTCACCGGGTTCCCTGGGGCCGAATGCGCCGGAGCGGCCGAGCAAGCGGCCAGCCAAACGACAGCGCTTGCTCGAGCGACGAGCCACATCGCACTCCGTAGCATCTGCCTGGACGCGGACCGCCCAGAGGCAACGCGTTCGATGGAGCTCACCATCTTCCACACCTCCCGCAGATTGCGTGCAGCATCTGTGCCGCTAGCCAACACGCCCCATTCCCCCCCGGGCGTTAGGCATCAGCTTACTCGCCGAGGTCTCGCGTCACCACTCCCCGGGCGGCGCGGGTCCGCGGAGCCGGAGCCGGCGCCGCTCCTCGTCCATGTCGTCCTTCGCCTCGTGTGCACCCATGCAGAGTACCGTTCCACACCCTGGCACGTGGCAACGCGAGTCGCCAGGGAGCCGACCGTCAGCTACCCGTCCAGTCGAGGACGACCTTGCCCGAGCGGCCCTCGCGCATCACGTCGAAGGCCTTCTGGAACTCGTCGGCCGGGAAGTGGTGCGTGAGGATCGGCGAGATGTCGAGCCCGCTCTGGAGCATGGAGATCATCTTGTACCAGGTCTCGAACATCTCGCGCCCGTAGATGCCTTGATGATCAGGCCCTTGAAGATGACCTGGTTCCAGTCGATGGCGACCTCGTGGGGAGGGATGCCGAGCAGGGCGACGCGGCCCCCGTGGTTCATGCTCGCGAGCAGGTCGCGGAACGCTTGACCGTTGCCGCTCATCTCCATGGCCACGTCGAAGCCCTCCGTCATGCCGAGCTCCTTCATGGCGTCGGCGATGGAGGTCTTGGTGACGTTGACCGCGCGCGTCGCGCCCATCTTCTGGGCCAGCGCGAGGCGGTAGTCGTTCACGTCCGTGACGACGACGTGGCGGGCGCCGCACGTGGCGCGCGATGGCGGCCGCCATGCAGCCGATGGGGCCCGCGCCCGTGATGAGCACGTCCTCGCCGACCACGTCGAACTTGAGGGCGCAGTGGGTCGCGTTGCCGAAGGGGTCGAGGAAGGCGGCGATGTCGTCGGAGATGTCGGGCGGCAGCCTGAAGGCGTTGCTCGCCGGCAGGAGCAGGTATTCGGCGAAGCAGCCGGGGCGATTGACGCCGACGCCGACGGTGTTGCGGCAGAGGTGGCGCTTGCCGGCGCGGCAGTTGCGGCAGTGGCCGCAGGTGATGTGGCCCTCGCCCGAGACGCGGTCGCCCGCGGCGAAGCCCTTGACGTCGCTCCCGACCTCCACGATCTCGCCGACGAACTCGTGGCCGACCTGCATCGGCACCGGGATGGTGCGCTGCGGACCACTCGTCCCAGTTGTAGATGTGGATGTCGGTGCCGCAGATGGCCGTCTTGCGGATCTTGACGAGGACGTCGTTGGGGCCGACCTCGGGGACCGGCACCTCCTCCATCCAGATGCCGGGCTCGCGCCTGGCCTTGACGAGGGCCTTCAAGCGATCACCCCCATCTCGCGGCCGACCTTGCCGAAGGCGGCGATGGCCCGGTCGATGTGCGCGGGCGCGTGGCCGGCCGACATCTGCACGCGGATGCGCGCCTGCCCCTTCGGCACGACGGGATAGGAGAAGCCGATGACGTAGATGCCCTCGTCGAGGAGGCGGTCGGCCATAGCGCCGGCGAGCTTAGCGTCGCCGAGCATGACCGGGATGATGGGGTGCTCGCCGGGGACGAGCGTGAAGCCGAGTTCCTCCATGCCGGCGCGGAAGCGCTTGCCGTTTTCGTGCAGGCGCACCCGCAGGTCGTCGCTCGTCTCAAGGATGTCGAGGACCGTGAGCGACGTGGCGGCGATGACGGGCGCGAGCGTGTTCGAGAAGAGGTAGGGGCGCGAGCGCTGGCGCAGCCACTCGACGATCTCCTTGCGCCCCGAGGTGTAGCCGCCGGATGCGCCGCCGAGGGCCTTGCCGAGCGTGCCCGTGAAGATGTCCACGCGGCCCATGACGCCGTTGTATTCGTGGGTGCCGCGGCCCTTTTGGCCCATGAAGCCGACGGCGTGGGAGTCGTCCACCATGACGAGGGCGCGGTGCTTGTCCGCCAGGTCGCAGATGGCCTTCAGGTTGGCGATGGTGCCGTCCATGGAGAAGACGCCGTCGGTGGCGATGAGCTTGGTGCGGCAGCCCTCGGCTTCCTTCAGCTTCGCCTCGAGGTCCGCCATGTCGTTGTTGGCGAAGCGGAAGCGCTTGGCCTTGCAGAGGCGCACGCCGTCGATGATCGAGGCGTGGTTGAGGGCGTCGCTGATGACGGCGTCCTCCTCGCCGAGCAGGGCCTCGAAGAGGCCGCCGTTCGCGTCGAAGCAGGACGAGTAGAGGATCGTGTCCTCGGTGCCGAGGAACTTGGCCATGCGCGCCTCGAGCTCCTTGTGCACCGTCTGGGTGCCGCAGATGAAGCGCACCGACGACATGCCGAAGCCGTACTTCGGGAGCGCGTCCTGGGCAGCCTTCACGAGGCGCGGGTCGTCGCACAGACCGAGGTAGTTGTTCGCGCAGAAGTTGAGAACGTCCTGGTCGCCGTCGCGGACGTGGATCATCGCCTTCTGGGGCGAAGAGATGACGCGCTCGGGCTTGTAGAGCCCCGACTCGCGCAGCTCCGTCGTGTCCTTTGCGAGGCGAGCGAGAAACGTGTCGTCCACGGGCGTCCTCCCGGCTGAAACGGTGGGCGCGGAGCATACGGCCGCGGTCGGCGAGGCCGCAACCGGGCGAGCGGCACGGCGCGACGGCCCGCGCCCTGCACCGCATTCACGGAGACGAAGGCGGGGCCCAGTTGGAGACCGACGCGGTTGTCCGGGGCGCCCCTCGGCCAGGCCAGGTGGCACGACCACCATCGTCCAAACGATCACCGCTTCACGAGCCAGCCACGCGGCACGCTTGCTGCCCTGCGGGCCTTCAGCCGTACGGCCGGCCCTTGCGTCCTCGGAGAAGCACTTTTAGGCTATTGATTAATAAGTATGATATGTGTTGTAAAAGCGCCGAGGTGTGCTATCTATGAAGCTCGTTCGAAAGGGGTGGGACCATGCGGGTGAATGACCCTCTCAGCGCGCTCGAGGACACCGCGCTGATGCGCAGGCTTGGGGAGCTCCTGCGGGGCGACAACGCCTTGTCGGCCGAGATCGTGCGAACCGTCGAGGAGGTCGATCGCCGGCAGCTCTGGGCGAAGCTCGGCCATCCGTCGATGTTCGACCTGTGCATCCGGCGCCTTCGCATGTCGGAATCGATCGCCGCGAAGCGCATCCGCGCCGCGCGCACCGCTCGGCGTCTTCCGGTCGTTCTAGAGATGCTGGCCGGGGGCGAGATCCACTTGAGCGGTCTGCACCGACTGGCCAAGCACCTCACCGAGGACAACCACCGCGAGGTGCTCGCGGAGGCCCGGCACAAGACGCTGCGAGAGATCGACCTGATCGTCGCACGCCTCGCGCCGCGGCCCGACGCTCCGTCCCGTCTTCGCGCCGTCCCGTTGCCGGCGGATAGCGAGGGTCCTTCGGTGCAGGAGGCGGGGACGACGACCGAGCGCTTCGCAGGGCCGGCGGCGGCGGCAGTTTCGGCCGGCGCCGAGCAAGCAACGGACGCGAGCACGGCGACCAACGGCACGACGTACGGCGAGCTGGGGCGAAAACCCCTGCAATCTTCACAGGCCGCGCGGCCTGTACCGCCGTCCTGCCGCGCGCCCGACCCCGCTCCCCTCTCACCGAGCCGCTACAAGCTCCAGGTGACGATCGGGCAGGAAGCGCGCGACGCGTTGACCGAGCTGTCGGATCTACTGGCCCACCAGATCCCCGACGGTGACCCGGCCCCCATCGTCGAGCGTGCGCTGTCGTTGCTGCTCGCGCAGACCCGCAAGAAGAAGGCGGCGCAGACCGACCGGCCACGCCGCTCGTCCGTGGAGCCCTCGCGCCGTTCGCGCGCCATCCCTGCCGCCATTCGCCGCTCGGTCCACGCGCGCGACGGAGGTCGGTGCGCCTTCATCGGCGAAGACGGCCGCCGCTGCAACGAAACCCGGGCGCTCGAGTACGCCCACATCGATCCGTGGGCGAAGGGCGGCGCGCACAGCGTCGACAACATCGCGCTCCGCTGCCGCGCCCACAACGCCTACGAGGCGACCCGCGACTACGGCGAGCTCTTCATGCAGCAGAAGCGCAACGAGCGCCGCGGCACCCGCGAGGCTCTGGTCCCTTACAATCGACCGGTCATAAGTGACGTAGACGTGCAGCCCGAACGCGCGGCGATGTTCCACGTGGGTCGACGTGCAAGACGCCCAGGACCCCAGGGTTCCGGTCGCACGGTGTGCCATCGCGACCAACTCTGCCCACCGAGGTCGCGCGATGGGCCAGCTGAAGGCGAGCTGCACGGACCAAGCAGCTATTTGTCGCGGGCCAGGGGAAGGACGACGATCCCGATACGGAGGTGAGGGTGGGTTGCGACGAGCTCGTCCCGCGCGGACGCGAGCTTGTGCCGGAGCACCTCGAGGTCGTCGTTGGGCGGGACGCCGCTGTAGCCCACGACGTAGAGCCCATGGGTCAGTCCCTGGTCGAGCAGGTATCGCTGGCCCAGCTGCGACTTGAGGCTCGGTATGCACTCCTTGTTGTGGGACCACTTCACTTCCAGCGGCAGCTTTCGATCCGACGGTTGACCGCCTCCTTCGTCGGCGAGCGGGACCAGAACGAAGTCCGGCTCGTCGCGGTGCCCTTCCTTGGGCTCCCGAACGATTTCGACCGTTCGTGTAAAGAAGCGAGCAAGCCGCCTCGAACAGGTCGCCGATTCCTCGGAATCGCAGGCGCGCCGATCCGTCGAGAGCCTCGACCACTCGCTCGGGTTCTGGCGGACTGGACAGGCGGTCGATAGAACGGAGCAGCTCTCCCAACTCACCGCTCCGTCTCGACGCCCGGCCGATCGCACCGGCCTCGCGCGCAAGGTGGCCCGCCTCGAGCCCATGATCTGCATCAAGGGGTGAGTCGATGGGCGTGCGGAGCGAAGCGGGCTTCGAGCACTTCCCCCACGGGGCGGACGCGGGGATCCGCGGATGGGGCCCGACCTTCGCCGTCGCCCTCGAGCAAGTGGGCCTGGCGCTCACGGCCGTCGTCACCGACCCGGACCGTGTCACGCCGTGCGACGAGGTCGCGATTGCCCTCGAGGCGCCGAGCGACGACGCGCTGCTCTTCGACTGGGTAGACGCGCTCGTCTACGAGATGGCCACGCGCCGCATGCTCTTCGGGCGCTTCGAGGTCCACCTCGAAGATCATCGCCTGCGCGCCCGCGTCTGGGGCGAGCCGGTGGACCGCCTGCGCCACGAGCCCGCGGTCGAGGTCAAGGGCCCGACCTACACCGAGCTGCACGTGACGCACCACCCGGTACGTCAGAGCTGGGTCGCCCAGTGCGTCGTCGACGTGTGAGCCTCACGTGCGCCGGTCCCCGTCGCCGGGCGAGTAGCCGGCCGCCGAGATCGAGCCACGCGCGGACAGCGCGCGCGGTTCGGGGAACGTGCAGCGTTGATCGCCATGGGCGACGGCCGTGTCGAGATCTGCGACGCCTGGCTGCACCGGGTCGCGCGGGAGGGGCTCTGATGGCCCGCAGCGAAGAACCTCGCCCAGTCGTTTGCCCGCCTCTCGGAGCACGGCGTGATCGCCGCGTCGACGGCGGAGGCGATGGGGCGCGCGGTCGGCCTGCGCAACATCGTCGCCCACGGCTATTCGAAGGTGGACGTGGCCGCGGTCCACGCCGCCTCGACGGCGGGCCTCGCCGACCTCGAAGCGTTTGCCCCCAAAGGTCGCGTCCTTCTGCACCGCTCCGTCCGTTTCACGATAGTTAAGGCGACGCTTAACTATCGTTTCCCCGCGCCTTGTGCGAGCGCAGCCGCGGGCGTAATGCCTTCGCCATGCCTCTCATCCACGTCACCACCTCCGCCGAGGCGCCGGCCGGCGATGCGCGCGATGCGCTCCTCGGCGAGCTGTCGCGCGCCCTGTCCGAGCACGTCGGCAAGCCCGAGAAGTGGGTCATGACCTGCCTCACGCCGCGCGCGGCCATGACCTTCGGCGGAACGACCGAGCCGGTCTGCTACGTCGAGGTCAAGAACATCGGCTCGTTCACGCCCGAGCAGACCGAGCGCATGAGCGCCGACTTCTGCGCGCGTCTGTCGAAGGCCCTGGGCGTCGCACCCGAGCGCATCTACATCGAGTACACGAACGCTGTCGGCCACCTCTGGGGCTGGAACGGCACGACCTTCGGGTAGCGCCTTCGCCCGAGCCGGCGAGCGGCGGCCACGAGCGCGAGCGCGCGTCACCCTGGACGACGCCCGAGCCCATCCACGTCGCCGACGTGCGCGGACGGCTCAATGGGCCCAGGGATCGATCACTTCGCCTACCGGGCGGGCGCTCGGCGGCCTCGACGACCGGACAGCTCGCCTGGGCTCGGCAGGATCACGATGTCGATGCGGCCGGCTCGCATGTCGGCTCTGGCGGGGCCGTTCGCAGCCCCGGGTCTCGCCGCGAAATAGCCGGCGGCGCCGAGGCGGCTCGCGTCCATCCCGTTGTGGCCGACGAACTTCGCCACCGCCACGGCCCGGGCGGCCGAGAGGTCCAGGGTCGACGCGAAGCCGTGACCACCGGTCGGCATGGTCCCGGTGTGGTCTGCCACGAGGAAGTGGTGGTCCGGGATCCGGCCGAGGACGTGGGCCACCTTGGCGAGCGTCTCTTTGCCCGTGGCCTTGATCTCCACGCCGTCGGCGTCGAAGAGCGCGGTCTCGGGCAGCTCCACGGTCACCCTGTAGCGCACGGCGCGCACGCGGAGCTGGTTCGAGGCGAGCATGTCGTGAAGCTGCTGCTCCACCTGTTGGGCCAGCCCGAGGCCCCCGGGCCGAGCGCCCTCACGGCCGGCAGGCTCGGGTGCCGCCGCGTGCGAATCGTCACCGCGCGGAGCCTGCGTCGCTTCCGCGCGGAGATCGTCGATCTCGCTCTTCAGCTGCTGGTTCTCGGCCTCGAGCTTGCCTTTGCCGCAGCCCGCCGCGGCGGCCACCGACAGACCGAACAGGAGCGCCCCCACCGTCGTCGTTCGTGCCTTCATGCGGCGACCCTACACACGAGCCGTTCGAGGATGCAACGGCGCGGACCCGACCGCGACGAACGTCTGCGACCAGGTCGGCAAGCCCGAGAAGTGGGTCATGACGAGTGGGTGATGGTGGGCATCACGATCTGCCAGCGAAGGAACGCCGCGCAGAACCACCGCAGCGCTTCCGGGAGCGAGGGCTCCTCCGCGTCCCGCCGGAGCGTCTGCATCACCGGCTCGACGAACGCCTCGAGCGCTTCGTCGCCCTGCTTGATCACGTCGAGCGCCCGCTGGAACGACGCCCACAGATCGGCCCCGTGCGTGGCGCGCGAGATCGGGTCGAGGATCGCTTCGAGGGGCGCCTCGAGCGCGGCGCGCGCTGCCGGCGGCAAGGCCTCGAAGGCCGCGGTGAACCGCTCCCGGACCAGCTCCTTGGCGGCTTCCACGGCGGGGTCGGGCACCTCTGGCTCGACCGGTTCGTCGGCCAGCCCCAGGATCTCGAGGTGCGGGAACTGGTGCGGGATCTGGCGCAGCGCCGCTTCGAGCTGCCGGCGGTCCCCGTCGTGGGGGCCCGGACGCCAGTCGCCGTCGACCAGGACGTGTAGGTCGGTCCCGGTCACGAAATCCTGGACCACGGTCATCCACAGGAGGCCGTCCGACTCGGGCGTCCAGGTGGTGTGACCCACATCGGCACCCGCCTGCTCGGGGGTGAACTCGATCGTCCCGAGCGAGGTCTCGGGGGCCGCCGCCATCGAAAGCCGCCAGACGTTCACGGGTCCTCGTGTCGGAAGGACTACTCTGCCGCGCCGCCGCCCGCGCCGGGGGTCGGGGCGGGCGCCGTGTTGCCGTTGGCCGTGCCCGCGTTCGGCGCGTTGCCGCTGGCGTCGGCCGCGCTGCTGCCGGCGGTGCTCGAGCCGTCGGTCGCCTCCTGTCCCGTCTCGTTCTCGAGGCTCGACAGATCCGGGAGCTCGTCCAGGTTCGGCATGAGCACGATCTCGATGCGGCGGTTCTGGGCGCGGCCCTCCGGCGTGTCGTTCGTGGCGACGGGCTGGGTGTCGGCGTAGCCGGCGGCCCCGATACTGTTCGCGCTCATGCCGTTGTCGGCGAGGAACCGGGCGACCACCACGCCGCGCGCCGCCGAAAGCTCCCAGTTCGACGGGAAGCGGTGGCTGTGGATCGGCACGTTGTCGGTGTGGCCAGCCACGAGGAACTCGCGGTTCGGGATCTGGGAGAGGACCTGGGCCACCCTCTGCAAGGTCGCCTTGCCCTCGTCCTTGATCTCCGCGCGCCCCGAGTCGAAGAGCACGCCCTCGGGCAGCTCGACCACCATCTTGCCCCGCACGATGCGCACGCGGAGCTGGCCCGAGGCGATCATGTCGTGGAACTGCTGCAGCATGTGGCGGAAGGAGGCGAGGCGCGCGCGCTGGGCCTCCTCGCGTCGACGGGCCGCCTCGAGCTGCGCCTCGAGGGCCGACCGCGCCTGGGACAGGTCGGTCACGCTCTGGCCCGCTGCGCGCAGCCGGTCGAGCATGTCCTGGTTCTGCGCCTGGAGCTGGTCGAGGTGCGCCTGGATGCGGTGGTTGTCGGCGCGGAGGTGGTCGAGCTGACCGTGGAGCCGCTGGTTCTCCGCCTCGAGCTCGGCCTTGCCGCAGCCTGCGGCGCCCATCGCGGTGAGACCGAGGACCAGGGCCACCATCGCCTTCGTCGTGCGTGCGTTCATGGTCGCGCACCCTACAGAGGATTGGCGCGCGAAGGCAATGGCGACGGTCCGGGACTCGAGGAGGACCGGTGCCGGCCGTTCGAGGGCCCCGCACGATAGTCAAGCGATCGCTTTAGTGTATGCTTCGCGGTTCCCCGGGACCGTGCACGGGGCGAGCCGGCGGCGGGTGCGGTGGCGGGCTGGCCGTGGCACCCTCGGGCCGTGTTCCGCGACGACTTTCTCCTTCGCCAGATCCAGCAAGCCATCGACGCGATCGAGCGCGCGTTTTTCAACCGCGACCGTGGCGACTACGACGCCGCCGACGCCGACATCGAGCGCGGCTACTCTGCCCTGCTCGAGCACAACCGCACCTTCCTCGGCGCCATCGACGACGCTTCCCTCGCGCGGTTGGTCGGCGACCCCGACAAGCTCCGCGCCCTCGCCCGTTTGTGCCGCGCCGACGGGGACCTGCGGGCCGAGCGGGGCGACGCCGCCGACGCCCTCGTCCTCTACCGCCGCGCCCGCACGCTGCTGCGCGAAGCCCGCGGCCGTGGTGTGGAGGCCGACGACGAGGCGCTCCTCGCCGAGCTCGACGCGCTCATCGCAGGCTGACCACACACACGCGCATCCGCCATCCCGCGCGTGCTCGCGGCGGCGTTGCGTGGCCGCGGAATGTCCTCGCGCGTCGCCGCTACCACCGGGCGCCGGCGGTCTCGCGCAGGACCTCTTCGTAGATCCCCGCGAGCCGGTCGACGACCACGTCCCAGTCGTAGCGCTCCCGGACGAGGCGCAAGCCCGCCTCGGTCGCCTCGCGCCGCAGCGCCTCGCTCGCGAGCATGCGCCCGAGACCCTCGCTCCACGCCGCCTCGTCCATCGTGGCCACCGTGGAGGGCCCGTGGCCGTGGGCCTTTGCGATGTCCTCGAGGCCCGAGTGGCGCGCGAAGAGCACGGGCCGCCCGGCTGCCCACGCTTCGAGCACGGCGAGCCCGAAGGCCTCGTGGGTCGAGGGCACGATGCACAGGGTGGCGCGCGCGAAGAGGTCGGGCACCTCCGTCGACGGGTCGAGGTTGCCGAGCAGGTGCACGCGCGCCCGGACACCGCACGCTTCGGCCGCCGCCTCGACCTTCGCGCGGTAGCCGAGGTCGGTCGCCGCGCCCGCGAGCACCAGGCGGTGGTCCTCGGGCGCGCCGCGGGCGAAGGCGCGCACCGCCATCACCTGGTTCTTCTGCTCGCACACGCGGCCGACGAGCGCGACCACCTTCGCGTCGCCGAGGGAGGGCCAGCGCTCCTGCGCCCGCCCCGCGCTCCCCGAGGCGAGCCGCGTCACGTCCACGCCGTGGTCCATGCGCACGGCCCGCCTTCCCACGCGCTTCGCGATCGCCTCGCGCTCCTCCTCGTTGAACGCGATCACCCGCGCCGCGTCGTCGATCACGCGTCGCGAGCCGAGCAGGGCGCCGATGGGCCTGCCGAGGTCGATGGTGCGCGCGAGGCGTCGGCCGGTGTCGGCGGCGAGCCAGTCGGCGTTGGCGAAGGTGGGCCCGTGGCTCGACACCAGGTAGGCGCGCCCCCGCTGCCGCATGGCCGTGCGAACCGAGCCGCCCACGCGCCCGCCGGTATGGAGGTGCACCAGGCCGACGTCCCGGTCGCGCCACAGGCGGGCGAGCTCGTCGAAGGAGGCGATGTTGCCGGCGACCTGCCAGAGCGCACGCCGACGCGCGCGCGAGGCGACGAAGGGCAGGAACGCTCGGTAGCGCACGAGGCGCACGTTCGGGCCGAGGGCGTGATCGGGTGCCGTGGGGCCGGCCGGCGCGTGGACCTCGCAGGGAAAGCCGCGCGCGCCGAGCCTACGCGTGACCTCCGCGACGTGCGTCTCCGTCCCGCCCCACTCGGTGGGGTCGTACTTGCGCAGGACGTGCACGATCTTTCGGTTCACGGCGCCGCATTTGAGCACGGACGGACGAGGGGTCAAGCATCGTGTGGTCCGCGCGCGCCCATGCCTTGCAAGCAGGCCCCGCGTCCCTACCTTGTCAGCATGAGCTCTACACAAGAAGAGCTGAGTCGGCAGATCGAGGAGCTCGAGCGCATGCGTGACGAGCTTCGGGTGCGCATTCACCTCGCTGGTGCGGAGGTGCGGCAGCGCTGGGCAAAGGCGGACAAGAAGCTCACCGAGCTCGAGGACCGCTTCCAGGACGCGCGCAAATCCGGGCAGGAGCACGCGGTCGATGTCGGCGCGGCGGCCCGCATCCTCATCGACGAGGTCAAACGCAGCTACCAGGACATCCGTCGCGCCTTGTCCTGAGGAGCGCACGGTCCCGAGCTGCCCCGGCGCGTTCCGCCCACCGCGCCACCTTCAGCGTATCGACAGCCGTCGGCTCGACTTCCGCGCGCGCTTGGCCCGGTACATCGCCCGGTCGGCATCGCGCAGCACGTCGTCCGGCGTGTCGTAGGCCTCGTCTCCGATCACGATGCCGATGCTCGCCGACGGGACGATGCGGTAGTCGTGCACCCGCTGCGGCTCCGACAGCTCCCGATCGATACGCTCGGCCACCAGCTCCGCCTGGCGCCCTTCGCCGAGGTCCACGAGAAGGACGGAGAACTCGTCGCCACCGATGCGCGCCGCCAGGTCCGATGGCCGTAGGCACCGACGCAGGCGGTCGGCGACGCCGACGAGCAGGGCATCGCCGATCTCGTGACCGAAGCTGTCGTTGACCTCCTTGAAGCCGTCGAGGTCGATGAAGAGCACCGCGAATCGAGCGCCCGTGCTGCGGCGTGCACGCTTCATCTCGCGGTCGAGGGCGTCGAAGAACAGCGCGCGGTTGGCGAGGCCCGTGAGCGGGTCGTGGAGCGCCGCGTGGCGGAGCGCCTCCTCGGTCGCCTTGTGGGCCGACACGTCGGCGAGCCCGGCCACGATGGCGACGTGCCCTTCGAGGGCGACGGGCCGCGCCGAGAGCAGAGCCCAGAAGTCGCTCCCGTCCGTGCGCCGGAGTCGGACCTGACGGTCGCGGATTGACCCGGTCGTCGACAGCTCGTCGAGCACCGTCACCGCGTCGTCCGGGTGCGCGTAGAAGGTGTCGCTCGCGGGCCCGAGGAGGCCTTCGTGGGGCACACGCGCTTCATCGGCCGCGGCGTTCGCGTAGAGGCAACGCCCGTCCGGCAAGGACAGGGCGATCATGGGCATGGGCGAAGCATCGAGGAGTGCACGCAGATCCTCGCGTTCGTCCACGGTCCACGGCTCGCGTCCTCGGTTCGGCAACTCGCCCACCACCTCCGCGGTCCGTCTCGAGGGGCCGCCCCGCCCGAGAGTCCGACGGGTGCAACATAGACCTGGACGCCAGGAGTTCCAGGGAGAGCTTTTCCCGCGCGCACTCGGGCCTACGCTCCCGCCCATGTGGGGTCGCCGGCGACCCGGTCAGAGCGGGGCGAAGGGCCTTCAGCCGCGGCTCGCGTGGGGATGGTCGGCGATGCGGAAGCGCAGCGGCGCTCCGGCCCACTCCTCGGCGTAGCCCACACCGACGCGCGCGCTCTCCACGATCCGGCGCGAGGGTAGGGCGCGACGCCGGAGCTGCTCGATGAAGAGGTCGGGGCACCGGGTGAGGTCGACCCCGTCGAGGTCGCGGTCGATGGCGAGCGCTTCTGCGAGCTTGGCCGGTCCCGAGCACAGGTCGGTGTCACGGCGGGCCGCGCGGCGGTGCGTGCGCATCGCCTCGAGGCCCTCGACCGGCTGTAGGGCGCGCAGGAGCACGGCGACCGGGTCGTCCTCCCGGCCCGCCACGACGTTCATGCAAAAGTGCATGCCGTAGATGAAGTAGACGTAGGCGTGACCGCCGGCGCGCCACATGGAGGCGTTGCGCTCGGTGCGCCCGCGGTAGGAGTGGGCCGCCTTGTCGATGCGTCCGAGGTAGGCCTCGGTCTCGACGATGATGCCAGCGAGGCGCTCGCCCTCGAGCACGCGCACGAGGCGCTGGCCGAGCAAGGCGCGTGCGACCGTGACCGCGTCGCGGTGGTAGAACGCGCGGCCGAGTCGCGGCGCGGGGGCTCGCGGGGTGCGGCGTGAAGAAGTGGTCGAGGGGCGCGGGGGCACGACGCGGGTCAGAGGAGGCCGGTCTCCTCGGCAACGGTGCGCACGAGCGGCGCGACCGTGTCGAAGGCGGCGGCGTTGCAGGCCAGGATGCCGCGGCTGTTCGACAGGTCCTTGCCCCCGTAGCGGAAGGGGTCGCCCGCGCAGTCGCTGAAGCGCCCGCCGGCTGCCCGCACGATCGCCTCCGGGCCGCAGGCGTCCCAGGCGCTCGAACGGCCCGAGAGGTGGACGTAGAGGTCGGCGCGCTGCTCGGCGATGAGGCCGATCTTGAGGCCCACCGATCCGCTGCGCGTCTCCTCGTGGATGCCGAGCCGCTCGACGAGCGCGTCGGTGCTCTTCGAGCGATGGGAGCGCGAGACGACGAGGCGCAGGGTGCCCGGCTCCGCCCGCTCGCTCACGTGAAGCTCGCGCGACACGCCCTCGTCCTCGACGACCGCGCCCTGGCCCACGACGCCGCGGTAGAGCGTGTCGCCGTCCGGCTTGTAGACGACGCCGAGCCGCGACTCCCCGTCGATGGCGAGGCCGATCATGACCGAGAACTCGCCGTTGCGCGCGACGAACTCCTTGGTGCCGTCGAGGGGATCCACGTACCAGACGCGACCGCGGCGGAGGGCGTCGCTCATGTCGGCGCTCTCCTCGGCGACCACGCCGTCGTCGGGGAAGAGACGCCGCAGCTCGCCCACCAGGTAGGCGTTCGCGCGCGTGTCGGCCTCGGTGACCGGATCGGACGCGCTCTTGAAGGCCACGTCGAAGTCCGTCCCGTAGACCTCCATCAAGATGCGCCCGGCCGCCCGGGCCATCCGCACCGCTTCCGTCAGCTCACGCTCCAGCATGGGGCCCCGTGTAGCACGCCGCGTCGAGGGAGGGCATCCCGCGCGGCCTGTTGCCCGACGTTCCGGGCCATCGTGTGAACGCCGGTCGTCGGTGCGACCGCGAGCCGCGGTAGATCCGCTCTCGGATGGCGGCACGCTCATTGCATGCCGAGGAGCCCGTGCACACCGATACTCCATCGTGGCGAGCCCAGCAATTCGAGGATGCGACGGGAGTCGCGCGACCGTGGTGGTCCGCCCATGGGGTACGCCGTACCTTCGCGCTCGGCGTGGCGTTGGTCGGGCTCGCGACGGGCGGCTGCGGCGGCGGAATGTTCTCCGAGGCGGCGACCACGCCGTGCCTCTCCGGGCCGACGCCCCACGTCGGTCGGCGGGTGCCCGACGAGTCCTTCGCGCTGATGCGCCGCGAGTACGGCCGCGCCCGAGGTGACGACACGCTCGTCGCCGCACACGTGCTCGAGCGCCTTCCGCACCTGTTCCCCGACGTGAGCGATCGCGCGCCGGAGCCCGCGTGCGCACCCGAGCTCGTCGAGCAGATGAACGGGGGCCTCGCCCCGGACGACGTCGACTTCTCGCGCGCGACGCTCGCGCGGATCCGGTCCATCGGCGCCGTCGGCGACACGACGGACGTGATGGACGCAAAGGCCCGGGCGCTGATCCGCCTGGTCGACCTCTCGGAGAACCGCATCCCGGCCTACCGCAGGCTCCCGGGCGAGACCGGTCCGCCGCCGCCGAAGAGCACCCTCACCTACCTCGCCCTGGCGGAGCTTGCGCGATCGAGCTTGTACCTGAACGTCGAGGACGCCCGCCGCTTCCTCGACGCCCGCACCCGATTGCCACGGAACGACCGCGAAGCGCTGATGCTCGTCGGGGTGGGAGAGGAGCAGATTCGAGGAAGCCCTCTGGGGGCATCCCATGACGCCGTCGAATCGGTCGGCGCCCGCGTTGCTTCGCTCTTGGATCGAGGACGCGGCCCGAAGGGTCGGGCGCGCCGGCGGCCGCGCTTCCCTGGAGATCGTCCTCGGGCACCTGTGGGCGATCGGCCAGTACGCCGAGCGCTTCGGTCTCGCGGCGCAGGCGCACGCGCTCGTCGCTCGCATCGTCGGCGCGGACGGAGCGCTGCCTCTCACGCGCGGCATCGAGGGGGGTGCGTGGGACCTCGCCGTCGCCGCCGTCTCTGCGCGCGCGGACCTCGGCCGCCACCTGGCGTCCCTCCAGGCACGAGGCCCCATGCCGCGGCCGCATCGCGTCCCCTACGACGCCTTCGAGGGCCTCTCGCCGCCCGCGCGCGAGCACGTGAAGCCCGCTGCGGCACGGGCGCGCATGCGCGTCCTCGACGGCGAGCTCGGCCGACTCCGGTACGCCCCATCGCGCTGCTACGTCGTCGCGGAGCAGGCAGCATGGGTGCCCGACGCCGACGCTACCGCCCTGTTCGACGCGATGACGGTGCCCATCTTCGATGCCCAGGGACGCGTCCGCTACGGCGCGGAGATGCTCTGTCGCGCACGCACGGCCCTGTCCATGGAAGAGGTCGCCGCGCCGCGCCGGATCGCGCTCGCCCTCCGGCTCCTTCGCGCCACGCCGGACGAGATCCTTCCGTTCGACATGGGCGCCGTCGAGACCGGTCCCGCGATCGTCGTGGAGACGGACAAGGCACAGGTCGCCGCCGTCGCCGCCTCCGCGGTAGCCGCCCACCTCGCGTGGGTGGATGCTTCGGCGGAGCTGCGTGACTGGCTCGGGCACGCACTCGTCGAGACCGACCGAGCGCCCGACCACGAAGAGGCCACCGGCACGGCGAACGCGGAGCTCGAAGCGGCCTACGAGCGCCTCGTGGCGTTCGATCTGGCGCACGGACGAGCCCCCGAAGCGCGCGCGATCCTGAAGGCGTGGATCGACGCCGTTCGCGGGACGATCGACCAGGTCCACTACAGCGTGTATCCAATCGACCTCGCGACGCTCCAGATCTTCGCGCTCGGGGACCTCGCCGTGCGCGTGGGGCTCGAAGCGCCTGCGCGCGCGCTGTTCGAAGCGATCCGCCGGGGACGATCCGGCTCCGGGTTGGCGCGTCGGCTCGCGATCGCCGAGTACATGCTCGCCACGGCCAAGCGCGCTCCGTCCGGGGTCGCGAGCCCGGCAGCACCCGCACCCGGACCGACCGCGACGCCGTGATCCGTGACGTCGCGGAGCCGCGCCCTTGCCCCATGACTACGCTCCGACGACCGACTCCGTGAGGGCGGGGGCGGGCCACGGCGCGGAGGGGTAGAGGCGGCCGGCCGCGAGCGCCGAGACGGCGGCGATTCCGGCTGCGAGCGTGAAGTGGCCGAAGTAGCCGATCGCGTGGGCGTCGAAGCCGGCGACGGACGCAGCGACTCCGGTGGCGATGACCTGCGCGCTCGCTTGCACGGTGTAGTCGGTGGCGGCCGTCTCCGGGGCGCACCAGTCCATCATGCAGGTGAAGAGGGCTGCCGTGGCCATGCCGCCCGCGAAGTGCTCGAGGGCGCTGACGGCGTAGAGGGCGAGGGTGCTTCTCGGCACGACGGCGAGCAGGGCGTAGGCGAAGACGGCGACGGCCTGGAGCGCGCCGAAGAGGACGAGGGAACGCCGCCGCCCGACGCGGTTGACGAGGGCGCCGCCGGCGAGCGCGCCGAAGAGGCCGGCCGCGAAGCCGACGGTCCCGAGCAGCCAGCCGATGTCCGCCATGCTCAGGCCGAGGTCGACGAGGAAGGGCCGCACCATGCTCATGGCGAAGGCGTCGCCGGCCTTGTAGACGATGACGATCGCGAGAATGCGCCCCACGCCCGGCCTCCGCAGGAAGTGCACGACGCGCGCACCCCCCCGTTCGCGAACCTCGGGGGCGCGCATCGGTGCGCGCTCGCGCGTGAGCAGCACCGGCAGCGTGGCGAGGGCCGTCATGGCGGCCATGGCGACAAAGGTGTTCGTCGAGCCGAGACGCTCGAAGAGGATGAGCAAGAGGCCGCCACCGACGATCATGCCGACGCGGTAGCCGCCGACTTGCAACCCGTTGGCGAGGCCGCGCTCGGGAGGGCTCAGCATGTCCACCGCCATGCCGTCGGTGGCGATGTCCTGACTTGCGGCCACCAGGTTCAGCACGAAGACGGCACCGAGGAGCAAGGGCATGTGTCGGTCCACGTTCGAGACGGAGAGCGCGAGCAGGACGAGCACGCCCGTGGCCTGGAGCGGCACGATCCACGACGTGCGCCGCCCGAAGCGCGTCGAGCCGTAGCGATCCACGGCGGGCGCCCACAGGAATTTCAACGCCCAGGGCATGGCGAGCAGGGAGCTCAAGCCGATCGCCCCGAGCGAATAGCCGTGCTTGCGCAGGATCACGGGCACCGCCTGCGCGAAGAACCCGAAGGGCAGCCCCTGCGAGAAGTAGAGCGCCCCCAGCAGGCCGAGCTTGGCCGACAGGGACATGGGGCGCGGGGGCGAGGAGGCGTTCATCGGTGCTCGTCGGCCGCGGACGGGATTGGGCGACCCGCTCAGCGCGTGAGCTGCACGAGCAGGGCACCGGTGCCACCGTCCTTGTGGGACGCCGACACGAAGGCCTGCACGAAGGGCGCGGCTCCCCCGCTGCTCAAGGCCACGACGACCTGGTCGCCGAGCACGCCGATGCCGCCTTCGCTGTGCAGGCCCTTGCCGTGCACGACTCGCACGAGGCGCACACCGCGTCGTTGCTCGACCCGCACGAAGCGCACGAGCTCCCGTACGGCCTCGGCGGCCTGCATGCCGTGCAAGTCGAGTGACGCCTCCGGCCGCGCGCGCGGCGAGCGCAGCGCCTTGAGCATGCTCGACGGTGTGCCATGCCGCGCGCCTTCCACGTAGCCGTCCGGCTCCCGCGTCACGTGGAAGCGGATGCCCCCGCTCACGAGCGCGGCGAGACGAGCGCGTGCCGCATCCTCCTGCGCGACGGACACCGGTGCCGCGTCGGAGCGCTCGGGGGCGCGACCGGTCGTGCCGCCCTTCACGACCGCCGGGTCACCGAGCCTCGTGCCCTGGCGCCGCCGGGCGAGGGGCGCGACTCCGGCGTAGGTCTGACTGTAGGCCACGCGATCTTCGTAGCCGTATTCGGGCGGAGTGGGCGCCGCCTTCGTTGTATCGCGCCCGCGCGTGACGCCCGCGGCCGCCATCTTGGCGCTGGCGCGCTTGCGCCGCGCATCGTCGCGTGCCCCTTGCTTCTCGGTGCTCGCCCCCGAACGCTTCTTGGGGACGCGTACGCCCGCGAGGGCCTCCGCGAAGGGGCGCGAGATGCGCTCCGGCGCCTTGGGCAGCCGCGGCGCTTCCTCTTCGGCGCCCGTGCCGGCGCTGCCCGCCCCGCGCTGCTTCTTCTTGTTCTTCTTGCGGCCCACCCCGTTTCCTTAGCGCGCTGGGGCGCGGCCGCCAGCGTTCACGGGGGTGCCCGTCAGGTGCGCGTGCGTGTCGATCGCGCCGAGCGCTGACCGGCCGCGGGGCGGCGGGTGCCGTTGCCCCGCGTGGCGGGCGGTTGCTCCGTCTGCGGAGAGAGGCCTGCCCTGAGCTCCCAGGCGTTGCATCCGCTCGCGCCGAACACCGTCAGCGCGAGCTTGGCCAGTTGCGGTTGCTCACAGCGCGCCTCTTCGCCCCCGAGCGGAACGCTCGCGGGGCTCGCGAAGAACTTGCACGTGCGGCAGTGACCCCATGCTCCGTTTCCCATGCAGGCAAGCTAGGGACGTCGTGCAGTGGTGCAACCGCCCTGTCCAGCGCGCTCCCGCTCAAGGGGAGTGCTCGCCCGTGCGCCGGAAGCGGCCGAGCCACTCGTTGCCGCGGCGCGGTGGATGGCTGAGCTCGGTCGGCTCGAGGACGGTGGGCTCGAGGCCGACGCCGGCGAGCAACGGGCGCACGTCGTCGGGGGGGATCGGGCGCGGCGGGCGGTCCTCGGCGTGCACGGGCGCGACGGGGAACAGGAGCATGGCGAGCTCGCCTCCGGGTGCGAGCAGGGACTCGACCTTCCGCGCCCACGCCTCCCGCCGGTCGAGGTCGAGGGCGCACAGGAACGTGTAGTCCCAGATCAGGTCGAAGGGCTCGGCAGGGGCGAAGTCGAAGAAGCTCTCGAGGCGCACCTCGGCCTGCTCGGTCGGGATGCCCGCCTCGTCACGCAGGCGCTCGAAGCGCGCCACGGCCTCCTTCGCGAGGTCGAGGCCGACGACGTGCCGGTCCGGAGCTGCCAGCGTCAGAACGTCGTAGCCCGAGCCGCAGCCGGCGACGAGCGCGCGACCTCGGGGCAGGGCGCCACGCGTCACGAGGTCGATCAAGGCGGGCGACGATGCGCCCGCATCCCACGGGGTGCGCTCTTCGCGCCAGGCTTCGGTCCATCGGTTGGTCATGGGACCCTCACGGTCATTGTTCGCACAGGGCCGACCGCTCCGCACGCCCTTACTTCCCTACGGGCTCCGGCGGTGCTCGCTCGTCCGCGGATCCAGCCTCGATTCGCGCGTGACACCGCACGGTGGATCGTGGCGCACAAAAGTTAAGTAACCGCTTGAGTTTCGCCGCGCCGTCTCGGTTTCGGCCATGGCGTGGATCGCGTGAACGGCATGCGCAGGGGGGGCTGCTCCGACTGGGACCGCTGTGCTTCCGCTAGCTTGACGCAGAGCAAGTGCTGTGATGAAAGCGTGGCTGGAAAAATTCGGGAGTTGGAGAGAGACATGAGAACAACGGCGTCGGTCTTGTCGATTGGGTTGTGCATCGCCCTCGGCTTGGGGTGGGCATCAGACGCCCGTGCGGCTGACATCACGGTCGACACCGGCCTCGATGACGTGGCCACCGATGGCAACTGCTCGCTGCGTGAAGCGGTGCAAGCCGCCAACAGCGACATGGCCGTCGATGGGTGCACCGCCGGCTCCGGCGATGACACGATCATGCTCGGCGACATCAATGTCACCCTCGTTCACGGGGCTCTCTCCATGGCCAGCAACATCACGCTCGTCGGGACCGGCACGATCGACGGCAACGGTATCGGCCGCATTCTGCTGGTCAACGCCGGCGCGACCGTCGCGGTAATGGGCCTCACTCTCCGTCACGGCATCGTCTTCGAGGGCGACGGAGGGGCGATCCTGAACAACGGCGACCTGACTCTCGATGGCGTGACGGTCATGGACAACATCGCCACCGGCGCTGCGGCGAGCACGCGACACGGTGGCCTCGGCGGCGCCATCATCAACAGCGGCACTCTCACGGCGACGAACTGCCGTTTCCTGAACAACCTGGCCAAGGGTGGGGACGGCGGTCCGGGCGTGCCCGTCGGTGGCGGTGGCGGAGGCGGCGGCGGGCTCGGCGGCGCCATCGACAACGCCGCCGGCACGGTGACGATCGACGGCTGCGAGTTCAGCGGGAACCAGGCGCAGGGTGGCCACGGCGGTGACGGCGGCCCGAACAGCGGCAACTCCACGGGCACGGGCGGCACCGGCGGCACGAACGGCGGCGCCGGGGGCGGTTCCGGCGCGAACGGCGGAACCGGTGGGTTCAGCGGCGGTGGTGGCGGCGGCGGCAGCTCCTTTACCGTCGGTGGCGCCGGGGGCGACGGCGGCTTCGGCGGCGGGGGTGGCGGCGGGGGTGCCCGGACCGGCGGCGGCTCGGGCAACGGTGCCGGGACCGCCGGCTTCGGCGGCGGCGACGGCGTCAACGGGGGGTCGTCGGCGGCCGGCGGTGGCGGCGGCGGCGCCGGGATCGGCAGCGCGATCTTCGACAGCGGCGGCACGGTCACCATCACCAACTCCACCTTCGTGGACAACCACGCCGTCGGCGGCGGCGGCGGTTACGGCAACTTCGGCGGGCACGCCCCCTCCGGTCAGGGCATGGCGGCCGTGTTCACCAACAACGGCTCGATCACGATCGGCACCTCGAAGGTGCTCGCGAACCAAGGCACCATGATGGCCGGCTGCGGCATGAGCGGCACGGGCGCCGTGACCTCGATGGGCGGAAACCAGGTCGGCACGGACGGGGGCTGCCCGACCGACGGCGCGGGCGACGCAACCGCCATGGACGACTTCGACGGCGACGGCGTGGCGAACGACGTGGACAACTGCCCGCTGGTCGCGAACCCCGACCAGGCCGACTCCAACGGCGACGGCATCGGTGACGCGTGCGATCCGACGGCCGACTACGACGGCGACGGCATCGACAACACCAACGATAACTGCCCGCTCGTCGCGAACGCCGACCAGGCGGACGCGGACGGGGACGGCATCGGCGATGCCTGCGACCCGACGAACGACACGGACTACGACGGCGACGGCGTGGCGAACGCCATGGACAACTGCCCGCTGGTCGCCAACGCCGACCAGGCGGACACGGACGGCGACGGCGTCGGCGACGCGTGCGACCCCGTGATGCTCGACGCGACCGACATCGACGGGGACGGCGTGCCGAACATGACGGACAACTGTCCGGCGCTGGCGAACGCCGATCAGGCGGACGCGGACGGCGACGGCATCGGCGACGCCTGCGACACCCTCGACAACAACGACATCGACGGCGACGGCGTGCCCAACGGGATGGACAACTGCCCCAGCGTGGCCAACGCCAGCCAGACCGACAGCGACGGGGACGGCGTCGGTGACGAGTGCGATCCCTCGCCCATGGGCTCGAGCGGGGGCGGGTGCTCCATCGCCGAAGGCAGGTCGGCCGGCGACGCGGGTCTCGCCTGGCTCGGCCTCGCCGCGGTCCTCGGTCTCGCAATCCGCCGGCGGCGCCACGAGCGCTGAGGAGCGCGCGGCCTCGCGCGCTGCACACCCGTGACCCCCGGGTGTCGACCGGGGGGTTTCGCATCGCTCGCCGTCCAAGCTTGGGCGCTTCGCCCTGGCTGCGGCGGCTCACATCACATGAACAGCTGAGAGGAGATGGAATGAAACGGATTGCCTCGCTTTCGATGGTTGCGATGTGCTTCGCGCTCGCGATCGGGTCCACGTCCCGCGCGCACGCGGCCGACATCACGGTGAACACCGGTCACGACGAGCTGAACAGCAATGGCAACTGCTCGCTCCGCGAGGCCATTCAGGCGGCGAACACGGACGCGGCCGTAGACGCGTGTGCGGCCGGCTCGGGTGCCGACACCATCGTGCTCGGCGCGACGAACGTCACCCTCTCGGTCGCCGGCACGGGTGAGGACGCGAACGCCACGGGTGACCTGGACATCACCAGCGACATCACCCTCACGGGCACGGGCATCATCGACGCCGCGGGCATGGACCGGCGTTCGACATCGCCTCGGGCGCGACGGTCACGGTCATGGGCATCACCATCGAGAACGGCATGGCCGACTCGGAGTACGGCGGCGCCATTCGGAACGCCGGCGACCTCACGCTCGACGGTGTGACCCTGACCGACAACAGGGCCAATGGCGTCGACGCGGGCAACACCGGCGGCGGCTTCGGCGGCGCCGTCTACAACACGGGCAGCCTCACGGTCACTGGCAGCCACTTCTACAACAACAGCGCCGTCGGCGGTAACGGCGGCAACGGCACGCCCGTCGGTGGCGGTGGCGGTGGCGGCGCCGGCCTCGGCGGGGCCGTCTACAACGACGGCGGCATGGTCTCGATCGACGGTAGCGAGATCACCGGGAACCATGCGACCGGCGGCAACGGCGGCCATGGCGGGCCCAACGGGGGCAACTTCAGCGGCAGTGGTGGCGCGGGCGGCACGGCCGGCGGCGCTGGTGGCGGCACGGGAACGGCCGGCGGCATGGGCGGCTTCGGCGGCGGCGGCGGCGGCGGCGGCAGCTCCGGCGGCACGGGCGGCATGGGCGGCGGCGGCGGCTTCGGCGGCGGCGGTGGCGGTGGCGGCGCTCGCACCGGTGGCGGCTCGGGCAACGGCGCCGGGACCGCCGGCTTCGGCGGCGGTGACGGCATCAACGGCGGCTCCTCGGCGGCCGGCGGCGGTGGCGGCGGCGCTGGGATCGGCAGCGCCGTCTTCGACAACGGCGGCACCGTCACGATCACGGACACGGTGATCGTGGCCAACGTCGCGGCAGGCGGCAGCGGCGGTTACGGCAACTTCGGGGGCAACGCGCCTTCGGGGGCGGGCGTCGCCGCGCTCTTCACGGTCGACGGCTCCATCAGCGTCGGCGCTTCTCGCGTCTTCTCGAACCGCGGCAGCATGACGGCCGACTGCGCGATGAGCGGTGCCGGTGCTGTCTCGTCCGACGGCGGCAACGAGATCGGGGCCACCGGCGGCTGTCCCAGCGACGGCAGCGGCGACTTCACGGCCCTCGACGACTTCGACGGCGACGGCGTGGCCAACGGCAGCGACAACTGCCCGCTCGTGGCGAACGCGGACCAGGCAGACAGCGACGGCGACGGCATCGGCGACGCCTGTGATACGACCGACAACCTGGACATCGACGGCGACGGCGTGCAAAACGCCGCTGACAACTGCCCGACAGTGGCGAACGCCGATCAGGCCGACACGGACGGTGACGGCATCGGTGACGCGTGCGACTCGACGGACAACAACGACGTGGACGGCGACGGCGTGACGAACGCCGACGACAACTGCCCGTTCGTGGCGAACCCCGATCAGGCCGACGCGGATCACGACGGCATCGGGGACCTGTGCGACTCCATGATGCTGGACTCGAACGACCTGGATGGCGACGGCATTGCGAACGCCGACGACAACTGCCCGCTCGTGGCGAACGCCGATCAGGCGGACGCGGACGGCGACCACATCGGCGACGCCTGCGACACGACCAACAACAGCGACATCGACGGCGACGGCGTGACCAACGGGACCGACAACTGCCCGACGGTGGCGAACGCGGATCAGGCCGACACGGACGGCGACGGCATCGGCGACGCGTGCGACTCGGTCGACAACAACGACATCGACGGCGACGGGGTGGCGAACGCCGACGACAACTGCCCGGTTGTGGCGAACGCCGATCAGGCCGACGCCGACATGGACGGTCTGGGCGACGCCTGCGACCCGACCCCGACGGGCACGACCACGAGCAGCGGCGGTGGATGCACGGTCGCCGAGGGCAACGGCGGCGCCAACTCCGCCCTCGGGTGGCTCGGCCTCGCGGCGGTCCTCGGCCTCGCGATCCGCCGGCGGCGCCGCAGGGCCTGAGCCTGTCAGAGGCTTCCTCCCGCGGCTTCACGCGGCGGGGGGAAGCGAGCGGCCCGTGGGCCGCACACGAGCGAAGCCCCGGTCGAGCCCACTCGGCCGGGGCTTTTGCGCATCGTCCGTGCAGGTGGATCCGCGCAGGCAGGGCCGCGGGAGCAGCCACCTTGCAAGGGCGGCGAGCGTGGCAAAGCTGTCGCCCCGAGGGTGCGGCGGCTTGCCGGGCTCTTTGCCGGGCTGCTAGAGCACCGCGTCGCCCGGGCCGAGCCCGAGCGCGGAGGGAACCGTGGACGAGTCCGAGCCGAGGCCTTCGTTCTTCGCGCGTCTGTTCATCGCCTTCGTCGTGTACTGGCGGGTGATCTTCGACGCCGACTTCGCCGCCGGCGTCGGCCGGCTGCGCAGGGGCGCCTTGCCGCCGCCGCGCGAAGAGGAGGAGGCGAAGCCGAAGGAGCCCGAGAAGCCCCGACCCGTGCTCGCCGAGGCCGCGCCCGACGCCGCCCTGCTCCTGCTCGGCATCCTGCAGCGCGAGGGCCGCTTCGTGGACTTCCTCGAAGAGGACGTGTCCGGCTTCTCGGACGCCGAGATCGGCGCGGCCGCACGGGTCGTGCACGACGGTTGCAAGAAGGCCCTCGACCAGCACTTCACGATCGCGCCGGTGCGTGACGAGGAGGAGGGCGCGGCGATCACGCTCGAAGCGGGCTTCGACGCGAGCGCGGTCCGCCTGACGGGCAACGTGGTCGGCGAGCCTCCGTTCCGCGGCAGCCTGCAGCACCGGGGCTGGCGGGCGACGGGCATCGAGCTTCCGAAGATCACCGAGGCGCACGACGTGCACATCGTGGCGCCCGCGGAGGTCGAGCTGTGAGCGACTCCGGCACGGGCGCGGGCGAAACCGCGCCGGAGTACGCCGTCGGCATCGACCTCGGCACGACGCACTGCGCCCTGTCGTATGTGGACCTGGACCTGAGCGAGGGCGAGGAGGTCGCCCAGCACGTGCTGCCAATCCCGCAGCTCGTCGCCCCGGGCGAGGTGGAGGCGCGCTCGCTCCTGCCCTCCTTCATCTACCTGCCGCACCCCGACGAGATGAAGCCGAAGGACCTCGCCCTGCCCTGGGACGGCACGCCGCGGGTCGTGGTCGGTGAGCTCGCGCGCAGGACCGGCGCCCAGACGCCGATCCGTCTCGTGTCGAGCGCCAAGAGCTGGCTCTGCCATCCGGGCGTCGACCGCCGCGCCCCGATCCTGCCACCCGATGCCCCCGAGGAGGTCGCGCGCATGTCGCCCCTCGAGGCGTCGGTGCAGTACCTCGAGCACGTGCGGGCCGCCTGGGACCACAAGTACCCCGGCTCACCACTCGCGAAGCAAGACCTGGTCATCACCGTGCCCGCCTCCTTCGATCCGGCGGCACGTGAGCTGACGGCCGAGGCCGCGCGGCGTGCGGGCCTCGGCCACATGATCCTGCTCGAAGAGCCCCAGGCCGCGCTCTACAGCTGGATCCAGGCGACCGAGGGCGAGTGGCGCGAGCGCGTGCACGTCGGCGACATCATCCTCGTCGTCGACATCGGCGGGGGCACGACCGATCTGTCGCTCATCGCGGTCCTCGAGCGAGAAGGCGCCCTCGAGCTGCACCGCGTCGCCGTCGGCGATCACATCCTGCTCGGCGGCGACAACATGGACCTGGCCCTCGCCCACGTCGTCAAGAACGCCATCGAGGCGGACGGCGAGACGACACTCGACGAGTGGCAGGTGCGCGCCCTCACCCACGGTTGTCGCACGGCGAAGGAGACGCTCCTGTCGGACGCGGACGTGGAGGCCGTGCCGGTCGTGGTGCCGAGCCGCGGCGCGAAGCTGGTCGGTGGCTCGCTCCGCACCGAGCTCACGCGCGAGCAGGTGACCGAGGTGCTGGTGGAGGGCTTCTTCCCCGAGGTCGACGTCGATGCGCGGCCCGTCTCCCGTGCGCGGGCCGCCCTCACGCGCCTCGGGCTGCCCTACGCGCAGGACGCCGCCATCACCCGGCACATCGCGGCCTTCCTCGGGCGCCAGCTCGGCGCAACGGCGTCGCTCGAAGGCTTCGAAGGCAAGGCCACCGACAAGGCGACCTTCCTCCATCCCACGGCCGTGCTGTGGAACGGCGGCGTGCTCAAGGCGCCGGTCCTCGCCGAGCGTCTCGGCCGCATCCTCGACGGCTGGCTGTCGAAGGAGGGCGCGCCCGAAGCGCGCATCATCGAGGGCATCGATCTCGATCTGGCGGTCGCGCGCGGGGCGGCCTACTACGGCTACGTGCGGCGCGGCGGCGGCGTGCGCATCCGCGGCGGCACGGCCCAGGCGTATTACGTGGGCGTCGAGACGGCGATGCCCGCGGTGCCGGGTCTCGAGCCGCCGATCCACGCAATGTGCGTCGCGCCCTTCGGCATGGAGGAGGGCACCGAAGGCGAGCTGCCGCCCCAGGAGCTCGGCCTCGTGGTCGGCGAGCCCGTGCGCTTCCGCTTCTTCGGCTCGTCGGTGCGGCGCGACGACGCCGTCGGCGACGTGCTCGAACGCTGGTCGCCCGACGAGTTGTCGGAGCTCGGCGCCATCGAAGCGACCTTGCCCGTCGAAGGCCACACCGCCGGCGAGATCGTCCCCGTGCGCCTGCACGCCCTGCTCACCGAGGTCGGCACGCTGCGTCTCGAGGCGGTCCCGCGCAAGGGCGACGCCCGCTGGAAGGTGGAGCTCGATCTACGCGGCGAGCCCGCCTGACGGTCCCTTCGACCTTCGAAGCGGGCGGCTCGATCCGGGCGCCCGTCGTCAGCCGGCGAAGGCGAGCCCCTGCCATGCGAGCACGCCGACGGCAGTCACCGTGAGCAGGACGAAAAGCGCCGCGAGCAGGACGGCCATCGACCACAGGTGCGAGCGTCGCGATCGTCGCGTGGGGCCGTACGCCGGCGGTGGCGCGCCGAGGATGTGCGTCGGACGTCGGGCCCAGGCCGCGTCGAGGACCAGGGGCGCAGGCGGCCCGTCGACCCAGTCCCTCATGCTTGCGCCGTTGGCCCTGGGGTCGCGGGCGCTCCCGCTGGCCATGTATCGCGGATCGGGGCTGTCGTGGTCCGCACCCATCGGACGCATCACCCCGCTCACCTGCTCCAGCAGGCTGCGCCCCGGCGCCTCCCGTTCGAGCGCCCACACGTCGCGTCCGCTCGGCCAGCCGAGCCTTCGGACGAGCGCCCCCAGGGCCATCTCCATCTGCCCCGCCGACGCGAACCGCTGGCGCCGGTCGCGCGACATCGTCCGCACCACGAGCGCTTCGAGCTCGCGCGGGCACTCGCCGCGCAGGACGCTCGGGGGGACCACCGCATCCCGGAGGACCGCCGCCGTCACCTCGGCGACGGTGCTGCCGTCGAAGGGCGGACGGTCGGTGACCATCTCGTAGAGCAAGACGCCTGCGGCGTAGAGGTCGGCACGCGCATCGAGGGGCTCGGCGCGGACCTGCTCGGGTGCCATGTAGTGGGGCGTGCCCACCACGAGGCCTTCGAGGGTGACGTGCCGGCCGCTGTTACCGACGGTCTTGCAGATCCCGAAGTCGACCAGCTTGACGATGGGCTGATCATCGTCGTCGCGGTGGATCACGATGTTGCCCGGCTTGACGTCGCGGTGCAGCGCGCCGAAGCGATGGGCCGCGGCGAGGGCGGCGAGCACCTGCCGCGCGATCTCGATCGCGACCGGCAGGGCGATCCGCCCCCGATCGAGTCGCTGCTCCAGCGTTTCGCCCCGGAGCAGCTCCATCACCAGGTACGGCGAGCCGTCGGGAAGCCAGCCCACGTCGTGCACCTGGGGCACGTGGACGCTGCGCAGCACGCCGCAGACGCGCGCCTCACGCGAGAAGCGCGTGAGCAACGCCTCGCGTGTCTCGGCGTCGTAGCGATCGTCGACGCTCAGCACCTTGACGGCGACGCGACTGCCGAGCCGCACGTGCTCGGCCTCGTAGACGACCCCACTGCCGCCGAAGCCGAGGACGTTGCGCACGACGAGATTGGGCCCTACCCAGTCGCCGGCCTGGAGCGGCGTGCCACCAGCCTCCATCACACGTGCTCCGTAGTCGGAGACGGTTGGGACCCTCCGGGTGGCACTTTCGTTCAAAACGCCTCCGTGGGCACGGCCGCAGCCTGCGGCGGAATCGGCTGCTGGGTGCCCTGTTCGGGCGGCGCGCAGAGAGCGCTCGCCGAGCCACAGGGCGACGGTCAGCCAGACAGCGGCAATCATCAGGGAGAGGAGCAGGGTCGACACGACGCGCAGGCCGTTCGGGGGGTGCGACGTCGGGAGCACCGTGACGGACGCGGGCCGTCCCTCCTTCGCGTCGCCGCGGCCGCCACCCGTGAGCAATCGCCACACCGGCGGGCTCACGACGCGGAACGCTGCCCGTCCGCGAGGAAGCCCCGCCTCTCGCTGGAAGCGTCCGAGCTCACGCGCCATCGCGCGCGGGCCCCGGTGTCGTTCGCCCCGCTCCCGGGTGAGCCCGCCGAGCACGATGCGTTCGAGGGCTTCGGGGCAGTCGGGACGCAGCGCACGGATCGGCGCGATCGGGTCGCGTAGCAAGCCGGCCACGACCTCGGCCGCCGTCGGGCGGTCGAAGGGGGGCGTGCCGGTGAGGCACTCGTAGAGGACGGCCGAGGCGGACCAGAGGTCGCTCCGGCAGTCGAGCGCCTCGGAGCGCGCCTGCTCGGGCGACATGTAACATGGCGTACCGACGAGCGTGCCGCCCTCGGAAGGAGGCGTGGCCCGAATCCGTCTCCTGCGCGCGGCAGGCGAGACCGAAGTCGATCAGCGTGACCCGCACATCGTCGCCGTCCAGGTGTAGGACGAGGTTGTCGGGCTTGACGTCCCGGTGCACGAGCCGCGCTTTCGCGAGGGCGCCGAGCCCCGCGAGGAGCTGGCGGCCGAGCTCGACGGTCCCCGCGACCGAGAGGCGACCCTCGGTGAGCCGGCAGGTCAGGTCCTCGCCCTCGAGCAGCTCGAGGACGAGGAAGGGCCGTTCGTCCTCGAGCGTCCCGACGTCGAGAACGCGCACGAGGTTCGGATGGCGAACCTCCGAGCACACCGCCGCCTCGCGTGCGAAGCGCTCGCGCAGGTCGGGCCGATGGGCTTCCTCGAGACGCAGCACCTTCAAGGCGACGGGCGTGTCCCGGACGGTGTCGTGGGCGCGATAGACCACCGCCCATCCACCGGCGCCGAGGCGCTTGCCGACGATGAAGCGGTCGGCGACACGGCTACCCTGGGCGAGTGGCAAGCGCCGGACACCCGACACGGCGGCATCCGTCAATCCGGCATCGGCCGGGTCGATCCACGATGGATGCTGCGTCATCTCCACCTCCCGTCGTTGCGGAGCGAAAGGCCGCCCTCGATGTGCGCGCACCTCACGTGCGGCGCCCCCGAAGCAAGCCCAGGCAGAGCGCGACGCCCAGGAGGCCGAGCAAGGCGCCGAACAAGACCGTGCCGACCCCCGCGGTGCTCCGGCCGGTGACCCCGCGACCGAGGAAGACGCCCACGTCCGCCACGACGAACAAGAGCAGCATCCATCGAAGCACCCGTCCCTCCCTGCGCATGACGACTGTCGTCCCGGCCTCCGTCGCTGCAGAAGGCGTGCCGGGGTTGCCTTCGTCACAGGCTGCCCCCGCCACAACGAGGGCGTTCGCCTCCCCCCCGACCGTCCCATTGCGCCGCTTTCACGCGAATCCGCCCGTGATTCCGCAGCCCAGGTCGGAGGCGTGCGCGACGTGCGTGCGCTGGATCGCGCGCCGCGGGTGCGCAAGACTGGCGCCGCCCGCAAGGAGTCGGGTGAGCCATGGGATCCGCAGGGAGCACTTCTCGGTACATCGTCGGCATCGATCTCGGGACGACCCACACGGTGGTCGCCTACGCCGATACGGCGGGCGCGCCCGTGGGGGAGGCGCCGCCGGTCGAGCTCTTCGAGGTGGAGCAGCTCGTGGCACCCGGCGAGGTCGCGCCCCGCCCCATGCTTCCGTCGGTGCGCTACCACCCGGCGGAGGGCGAGCTGCGCGCGGCCGAGCTCGCGCTGCCCTGGGGCGCGCCACCCGACGACGCGCCCCTGTTCGTGGTCGGCGAGCTCGCCCTCGGGCTCGGTGCGCGCGTGCCCGGTCGCCTCGTCACGAGCGCCAAGAGCTGGCTCTCCCATGGCGCGGTCGATCGCACCGCGGCGATCCTGCCCTGGGGTGGGCCGCCCGAGGTGACGCGGGTCTCGCCGGTGGAGGCGAGCGCCAGCTACCTGCGCCACGTGCACGACGCGTGGGACACGCGCTTCGCCGATCATCCGCTCGACCGGCAGGAGGTCGTCCTGACCGTGCCCGCCTCCTTCGACGAGGCAGCGCGTGCGCTCACCCTCGCGGCCGCGAACGACGCCGGCCTGCCGAAGGTGCGCCTCGTCGAGGAACCCCAGGCCGCCTTCTACCACTTCCTCGATCGGCATCGCGGCGCCCTCGAAGAGGCGCTCGGTCCCACGCGTCTCGCCATCGTGGTCGACGTGGGCGGCGGCACCACCGACCTCACGTTGATCAAGGTGGAGCTGCGCGAGAGCGGCCCGCGCCTGACGCGCATCGCCGTCGGCGAGCACCTCATGCTCGGCGGCGACAACATGGACCTGACGCTCGCGCGGCGCGCCGAGGAGCGCATCGCGAGCGGCTCGGCCCTCGGCTCGGCGCGTTTCTCCCAGCTCGTGCAGCAGTGCCGCACGGCCAAGGAACGCCTCCTCGGCGAGGACGCGCCCGAGGCGGTGCGCATCACCGTGCTCGGCAGCGGCAGCAAGCTCGTCGGGGGCGCGCGCGGGGCGGACGTGACGCGCGAGGAGGTGCGGGAGCTGGTGCTCGACGGCTTCTTCCCGCGGGTCGACGCGGGCGACCGTCCTTCGAAGCGACGCGGTGCCATCGTGGAGTTCGGCCTGCCCTACGTCGCCGATCCGTCGATCACCCGGCACGTCGCGGCGTTCCTCGCGCAGCACGACGAGCTCGCGCGCGAAGCGCTCGGAGATGCGGCGCCTCCTCCGGGAGGCCTCGCGGTGCCGGACGCGGTGCTCTTCAACGGCGGCGTCTTCCGCGGCGCGGCCCTCGCCTGGCGCATGGTGGAGGTGCTCGGCGCCTTTCGGGGTGAGGCACCGGCCGTGCTGACGAACGACGTGCCCGAGCTGGCGGTGGCGCGCGGCGCGGTCGCCTACGGCCTGGCGCGGCGCGGGGTGGGCCTGCGCATCGGGGGCGGCTCGCCGCGGACCTACTTCCTGGTGGTCGACGGCGAGCGCACCGAGGAGGGCGGCCGGCGCGGCGTGTGTGTCGTGCCGCGCGGCGCCGAGGAGGGCGAGCCGATCCCGCTCGAGGGGCGCACCTTCTCCCTGCGTCTCGGCCGCCCCGTGCGCTTCCACCTCGTCGCGTCGGCCTCCGAGGTGCGCCACGTGCGTCCGGGCGACCTCTTGCCGATCGAGGGCGAGGCCTACCAGGACCTGCCGCCCATCGCCGCGGTGCTCGAAGACCGGAGCGGCGAGGCGCGCGAGCTGCCGGTGCGTCTCATCGCGGGGCTGACCGAGGTGGGCACCCTCGAGATGAGCTGCGTCGACGCCGCGGACGCGTCACGTCGATGGAAGCTCGAGATGCAGCTCCGAGGCGTCGGCGGCGGCGCAGGCGGGATCGCAAACCGCGTCACCGAGCTGCACCCGCGCTTCTCGGCGGCGACCGATCGCATCCGGCGTGTCTACGGCAAGAGCGCGCAAGACGTGACCCAGCGCGACATCAAGACCCTGCGCGCCGACCTCGAGAAGACCCTCGGCCCCCGCGAGACCTGGGAGACGCCGCTCTTGCGCGAGCTCTTCGGCGCGCTGTGGGCGGGGGCGAAGCGGCGACGCCGTTCGAGCGACCACGAGCGCGTGTGGTTCAACCTCGTCGGCTACGCCCTGCGGCCGGGCTTCGGCTATCCGCTCGACGACTGGCGCGTGGGCCAGCTCGCGACGATTCTCGAGACGGGCGTGCAGTTCGTGCCCGACGCCCAGAACTGGGCGGAGTGGTGGATCCTGTGGCGCCGCGTGGCGGGCGGCCTCGACGCGAAGACGCAGAAGCGCCTGATCGACGAGGTGGCCTGGTACCTCGAGCCGACAGAGAAGAACAAGCCGCGCCCGCGGCCATCGGGCCCGAAGAAACTCGGCCACGACGACATGGTGCGGCTCGCCGGCTCCCTCGAGCACCTGCCGCCGGCGCGCAAGGCGGAGGTCGGCGGCTGGCTCGTGATGCGGCTCGGCCACGCGAACGAGAACGTGCAGACCTGGTGGGCCGTCGGCCGGATCGGTGCGCGCGTGCCGTTCTACGGGAGCGCCCACAACGTGGTCGGGCGCAGCCACGCGGAGGCATGGCTCGCACGCGCGCTCGAGGTCGACTGGAAACGCGTGCCCCAAGCGAGCTTCGCCGCCACGCTCCTCGCACGGGCGAGCGGGGACCGGGAGCGCGACGTCGACACGACCACGCGCCTCGAGGTCGCCAGGCGGCTCGAGGCCGCGGGTGCGCCCGCCTCCTGGGTTCACATGGTGCGCGAGGTCATGCACCTCGAGGCGGCCGACGAGCGCCGCATCTTCGGCGAGTCCCTGCCGCCGGGTCTGCGCCTGCTCGACTAACGTCAGATACGAGTGAGCCCATCGCGTCGCGTGGACGGATGGGCTCACCGCGCGGATCGGACGACCCGCGTTTCGAATCCGCGCTTCAGGGTGCGGGGCAGGGCTCGTGTGCCATGGCGCCCGAGGCGAACGGGCAGCACGCCTGCACGGTCGCGTCGGCGTTCACGGTGACGGTCGTGTGCATCATCGTGTCGTGGCCCGCCCCCATGTCGTGGTCGGTGTTGACCCAGTAGCCCCACTCGAAGGTGCTGCTCACCGTGTCGCCCGTGAGGTTCACGACGGTGCCGGGCGCGACCATCAGGGTCTGGGTGGCCATTGCGTTCGGCGTGCCTCCGTTGACGCCGACCGAGCACCAGCTCAGGTAGTTCTCGACCGTCAGGGTCACCATGCCGCTGCCCGCGTCGGTCGTCGTGCCCGCGTCGGTCGTCGTGCCCGCGTCGGTCGTCGTGCCCGCGTCGGTCGTCGTGCCCGCGTCGGTCGTCATGCCCGCGTCGGTCGTCGTGCCCGCGTCGGTCGTCATGCCCGCGTCGGTCGTCATGCCCGCGTCGTGGCCCGATCCGGAATCCATGGGAGTGCCCGCGTCGGTGCCCGAGCCGCTGCTGCCACCGCACCCGGCGAGCCCCAGCGCAACCACCGCTGCCAGCAGAGTCATCCCACCCATACGAAATGCATTCATGTCAGTCCTCCTGAGAAGTCCAAGCCAAACACGGATGAGTACATCGGACCGCATGGACTCGGCAAGCGACCGGCCGTCTTCGGCCGTCTCCGGCCCCAGACGGTCCCGTCCCCGGCACCGCGAAACGCATCGGCCTGGCCGGAGGTGCGGCCTCCCCGTGGTACCGTAGGCGGGCCCATGGAGGCGTCCGGCACCCGTGAAGGCGGTATCGCGGGAGATCCCCTGGTCGGCCAGGTGCTCGACGAGCGCTACCGCATCGTGGCCCCACTCGGCTCGGGCGGGGTGGGCGTCGTCTATCGCGCCGAGCACCTCAGGCTCGGGCGCGCCGTCGCCCTCAAGATGCTCAACCCGGAGCACGGCGGCAGCGAAGCGCTGCGCCGTCGCTTCGATCGGGAGGCCCAGGCCCTCGCGGCGCTCGCCCATCCGTATATCGTGTCGGTCACCGACTACGGCATGGCCGATGGCAAGCCCTACCTCGTGATGGAGCTGCTCGAGGGCGAGACCCTCCAGGACCGCCTCGAGCGCGGACACCTGCCACCGGACGAGGCCACGACGATCGCGCGGCAGATGCTCAAGGGCCTCGCCTTCGCCCACTCGCGCGGTCTCCTGCACCGCGACCTCAAGCCGGGCAACATCTTCCTGCGCGTCGTACCCGGCGTCGGCGAGCAGGTGAAGCTGCTCGACTTCGGGCTCGCCAAGTTCGTTTCGGGGGACGCGTCGCGCAACGGGCCGGCGGTGACGCACGCGGGGATCGTGTTTGGTACGCCTGCATACATGGCGCCCGAGCAGGCGACGGGCGGCGAGACCGACCCGCGCACCGACGTGTACTCGGCCGGGGTGGTCCTGTTCGAGGTGCTGGCCGGATGCCGACCGTTCACGGGCAAGGGCGCGGAGCTGATGCGCCAGCACCTGCTCGCGCCCGTCCCATCGCTCTCCGGGGTGCGTCCCTCCCTCCACGTCGACCCCGCCTTCGACGCGTTGATCGCCCGGGCCATGGCGAAGGAGCGGGGCGCGCGCTTCGCCGACGCGGCCGAGCTGCTCGACGCCCTCGAGCAGGTCCCCGAGCCTCGGCTGCGCGACCAGGCGACTCCCGAGGCACCGCACCCTCCGCGCATGTCCCGCGCCCCGACCGCCGTCGCCCTCGCTCCTGTCGCGGCGTCACCCTCGGCGGACGCGCGCGCCGCGCGCCCCCTCGCCTCGACGGTGGCCCACCCCTCGCCCGCCGCGTCACCTGCGCCCGCAGCCCGGAAGGGGCAGGCATCGAACGACGGGGCCGATGGTGTTGCCCGCAGCGGTCCCTCCGGGCCCGTACGCCGCGGTCGGATGCGGCCGCTCCTCGTCGGTCTCGTGGCCCTGGCCGCGATGGCACTACTCGGCGGGGCGGTCCTCCTGCTTCTCCGCTTCAGCGATAGCGCGGCCGACGAGGCCGTCGCCGCCCACCGCGTCCCGGACCGGTTCCGCCACCACCGGGGACGCTCCCATCCCCACCGGGACAGCCCGCCCGGCGAGCACCTCGGCTCGCCGGAGACAGCCCACCCGTCTCCCGACCAGGCGTCCCCCGACGGCACCTCCCCCGACCATGCGACTCCTGATCACGCGGCTCCTGATCACGCCACGCCCGAGGCGCCCGACGACCGGCCTGCGACCCCGGCGCCCGCGCGCCCGCCGCCCCACGATCCCTTTGCCCATCGCCCGACACCGCCGGCCCTCGCCGCGCTCCGCCGCCGCATCGACGCCGGCCACGATCTGCACGACTCCCAGCTCAAGACCCTCCGCGCCTACGCGCGCCACCACGCCGACGACCCGCGTCCACTCCTCTTGCTCGCCCGCCTCTACCTGACGCGTGGCTGGCGCTCGGACGCCATCGAGCGCTACGTCGATGCCGACGAGCGCGATCCCGCTTCGCGGGGCTATCCCCCCATGCGCGCCGACCTCTTCGCCATGCTCTCGAGCGACCGCGTCGGCACCGACGCCGCGCACGCCATCGCGCACATCTATGGCCCCGAAGCCCTTCCGGCCGTCGACCACCTCCTCGCCGGCCACCCCGACCACGCCACCGAAGCGCGGCTCCGCCACCTGCGTGCGCGCATCGCCCCCTGAGCTCGGGTTTCGGCTGCGGCCCGCGCCCGCCTCGTCATCCGCCGAGGCGGCCCCCCCGGGCCTCGCCCCGGCCCATCCCGTCGTCCCCCAAATAGAGGCGTGATTGCTTGACTCTGGGGTCGCCCGCCCTGTTCAATGGGGCCCCCGAGAGGACTTCGGGTTGCGGGGACGCGAGGGCACATGTTCACGATGATCATCACGGAGAAGGGTGGTGCCCAGCGGCGGATGGAGTTCGACAAGAACGAAGTCACCATCGGTCGCGTTCAGGGCAACGACATCATCCTCCCCAAGGGGAACGTCTCCAAACGTCATTCGCGGATCGTGCTCAAGGACAGCCGCTTCATCGTCGTCGACCTGAAGAGCACCAACGGCACCTACGTCAACGGCCGCAAGATCACCTCGCCCCTGGTGATCAAGGCCGGCGACAAGATCTACATCGGTGACTTCATCCTCACCCTCGACGAGGCCGCCGCGGCCGCGGGCGACTATCCGCCGGCCCCGCCCGCCGATGCGCCGCCGCCCCTGCCGCCTCCGGAAGCCCGCCCGCGTCGTTCGACCGGCGGCGGCGGTGGTCCGCCGCCCCTCCGTCCTCAGGGAGGAGGCCGCGCCGATGCGCCGCCGCCCCTGCCGCCACGTGAGGAAGCCCTCGCGACCCATCGCCCGCCGCCTCCGCAGGCGGAGCCACCCCCGGAGCGCTTTCCGATCGACGAAGAGCCGGCCCCGGAGCGGGCCCCAGCCCGTCCTCCGCGTGTCCCGCGCGAGTCCGAGCCGCAGGCTGCACCGCCGCCCCTGCGTCCCTCGGCCTCCGAGCCGCCGGCTGCTCCGCCATCCCAGCCGCCGCCCCCTCGCGAGCGCCCCACGAGCAAGAGGGCCGCCGTGTCCGCCGGGCCTGCCCCGTCCTTCCCGTCCGGCCCCGCGCCGACCCCTGGCGTGCCCGCCAAGGGTGCCGCGGCCGCGCTGCAGAACGTGATGATGCTCGTGGCGGAGGGCTTCGATGCCCACGAGGCCGATGCGCGCGCCCTGCACGACCGTGAACGGTGGGGCCGCGCCCAGAGCATCATCAAGAAGGCGGTCGAGCAGCTTCGCGGCGAAGGCGCCATCGACGGCGTCGATCCCGGCGACCTCGAGTCGATCGCCCTGCGCGAAGCGGTCGGCCTGGGGCCCCTCGAGGCACTCATGGCCGATGACTCGGTGCGCGAGATCGTCGTCGAGGGGGCGAGTCGCATCGTCGCTGACTTCGGCAACGGGCTCGAGCGTGTCGACGCGGCCTTTTCGTCGCCCGCGGCCGTGATGACCGCGGCGCGTCGCCTGATCGCGCAGGCGGGCGAGCCCACCGATGTGACGCGTCCTGTAATCGAGGTCACGTTGCCCAGCGGCTCCCACGTGACCGCCGTGTTTCCCCCCGTGGCCGTGCGTGGGCCCGTGATCGAGATCCGTCGCACGGGTCCTGGATTGACCCTCGCCGACCTGGTCGAACGAGCCACTCTCAGCACGGAGATGAGTGACGCGCTGCGTGAAGCGGTCGAGGCCGGGCGCAGCATCCTCGTCGCCGGTGCCGTCGGCGCTGGGGTGACCACCCTGCTCGGTGCCCTCGCGTCCCTCGTGCCCGAGGGCCAGCGCATCGTGACGGTCGAGGACGTGCCGGACCTGGTCGTCACTCGAGACCACGTCATCTCGCTTGCGACCGGCGGTCCCGGCTCGGGCATGACGTTTGGCGACGCGGTGCAGCAGGGCCTGCGCCTGCGTGCCGACCGGCTCGTGATCGACGACGTACGCGGCGCCGACGTGCTGCCCGCGCTCCGGGCTGTCGTCGCCCGTCCCGCGGGGAGCCTCGTGGGCGTGCACACCGGCGATCAGCACCCGGCCCTCGACGGCTTGCGTCTCGCCGCCACCCTCGCCGGCGCACCGGCGGCCGCCTTCGATGAGCTCCTCGCCCGTGCGACCGAGCTGGTGGCGCACGTCGTACGGACTCCGGAAGGCTACCGGGTCGACACCATCAGCGAGGTCGTCTACGGCCCCGACGGGCTGGGCCTGCGCGATCTCTTCGTGCTGGAGGACGGCTCTTTCCGCGCCGCGTGATCGCGCCGTGGGCGTGATCGACACCCCCCTCGGTGTCACCCGCGGGCTCGGCGCGCTGGTGGTCGCTGCGCTCGCAACCAGCTGCTCTGCTGGCGACGTGGCCCGGTGGCACGTTTCGGCGGAGCACGCGGCCGCCGCCACCGATCGCGTCGAGGCACGTGCCGCCTGGATCCGCGTCACCCCCGCCGGTCTCAGGGCCCTGCCGAGCATCGTCGGTGGCCTCGCGGCCGGTGCTGCCGCCCCCACGACGAACGGTGCCGGGGAGGCGCACGGGGAGTCGGGCTCCACGGCCAGCGCCGGTGCGTCCACCGTGCCCCTGCCCCCCGAACGCCTGGGGGACTTCTCCCTGTGTGCCGACGGCGGCTGCAGCGTGACCATCGAGCCCGGTGCGGCGTCCGCGACCGCCGACGCCAACGGCACGATGCACCTCGAGGTGAACGCGCGCGCCCACACCGGGGCCGTACCGATCCGGTACGAGCAGCGCGTGGCCTGCCTGGGCTTGTCCGTCCCCGAGTGCACGGTGGATGTGGACACGGGGCGCCACGATCCCCCCTCCTCACGGCGTCGGCGGCGCTGCACCTCGCGCTCGATCCGCGCACCGGCCTCACGGGCCTGTCCCTCGCGGCGTCGAGCATCGAGCACGGCGTCGACCCGGAGGACCTGGCGATCGCGGGCGCGAACGCGTGCGGCCGGCTCTGGTGCAGCCTCGCCAACCTGGCAGGCGCATCCGGCTTCGTGTCGGCCCACGCGAACGAGGCGATGGCGGCGGTCGTCAAGCAAGCGATCGAAATGCGCACCTGTCGTCCCTGCGGCCTCGGCTGCGATGCCGGCACGACCTGCGACGGCACCATCTGCCGCACACCGGGCGGCGCGTGCGTGCCGGCAGCCCTCGCCTGGGGCGGCACCCTTGCGTCGGACGACGGAACCGGTCGCGCCGGTCTCGCCGTCGCCCTCGCCGACGACGTCGACACGCGTCACGGCGGGATCGATCTCGCGCTGCGCCTCGGCGTTCGTACGGAGGCGCGCCACCTCTGCGCCCCGGAGGTCCCCTCACCGCCTCCCGTCCCCCTGCCCCGCGCGGCCCTCGACGGCGCGAGCGAGAACGGCGTCGACGTGCGCATCGCCATCGGCGAGCCCGCCCTCGCGCGCGTCTTGTGGGCCGTGCATCAGGCGGGGCTCGGCTGCGGCGAGCTCGAGGCGAACGCGGTGCCCGGCCTCGGGGAGGCCGCCCTCTCCATGCTGCTCCCCTCCTCTCGGCGCCTCGCGCCCCTCGGGCTCGGCGCACCGCGCTTCGCGATCCGCCCCCTCCGTCCCTACGAGGCCCACGTGCGGGACGACGGAGGGGTGACCCTGCGCGCGCCGGCCGTGCAGGTCGACATCGAGGCGGAGGTGGGCGGGCGCCTGTTGCGCATCGCCTCCGCGGTCGTGTCCCTCGAGGCCCGTGCGCAGCTCGGCATCGACGCGGGTGCGGTCGTGGTGCGGATGCCCCACGACGGCGTGTCGGTGCACGTGGACCGGGTGTGGAGCGCGCCCGTGCTCGGCGCGTCCACGCACGAGCTCGAGGCGACCTTCGGGGCCCTGTCCGAGATCGCGCGCGCCGCCCTGCCCGAGCGCCTCGCCGTGCCCGATGCCGCCTTGCCCCTGCCCCACGGGCTCGTGCTCGCGGGCCCGCCCCACGGCGTCGAGGTGCACGGGGTGCGTGCCCTCGTGATCGACCTGCGCGCGACGGGGGCGCAGTGAGCGGCCGGGCTCGACCCCTCGGCGTGGGCTCCCTCCTCGCCGCCCTCGTGCTCGCCGCGGGCTGCGGAGGCGGGGCGTCCCGTGCGGCCCATCCCGCGCCCCCATGCGCCGGAGCGAGCTGCGATGCCCTCGACCTGTGGCCGGACGTCGCCGCGGTCGCTCTCGACACCGCGCGCGTGCTCGTTGTCGCGACGCGTCCTTCGCCCGCTGCCCTCGTCGCCGGCGTGGCGCAGATTGACGGCACGACCTGGGACGCCCATTCACTCCACTTCGCGTCGGTGGCCGTCGGCGCCACCGGGCCCATCGCCGCCGTCCAGGATGGCGACGGGGTGGCGGTGGCCTTCACCGCGACGAGCCCCCCCGCGATCGTCCTCGTCCGCCTGCGCCTCGATGGGCAACCCGACCATGCGATCCAGGTCCTTGGCTCCCCCGTCTCCATCGCCACCGGTGCGCCGCGCTCCCTCGCCTTGACCCGTGACGCCTCCGGCCATCTGTGGTGCGCCTTCACGTCGTCGTCCGACACGCCCTTCGCCCCCGGCCTCGCGCGCATCGAGGGCGACCGGGTAACCCAGGTGCACACGACCTTCGCGCCGGTGGCCGGCGCACGCATCGCGCTCGTCGCGCGCGGTGACGACCTGCTCCTCGCGCGCGCTTCGTCGGCGGGCGTGGAGCTCGCCCGCGTCGTCCGCGCCGCCGCCCAGGCGCCCGCGAAGCTAGCCACCGCTCCCGCGCGCGACGTGGCCGTGGCCGCCCTCCCGCATGGCGCGAAGATCGCCTTCACCGACGAGGAGGGCGTCTCCCTCGTGAGCCTGCGTGACGGCGCATCCCCCGGCCCCGCGCGCCGCGTCGACGACGGTGCGCGCACGGGCGAGCCCGCCCACCGCGTCGGGGCCGCCCTCACCGCCGCCCCCCTCAGCTCCGAGGTCGTGCTCCTCGCCTACCAGGACCAGACCGCCGGCACCCTCGTCACCGCGCGCGCCAAAGGCGGCCTCGCCCCGCGACAAGATCATCCCGAGCCCGCCTGGACGCGCGCCTTCGCGGTCGCCATCGCCAAGGCGGGCCGCGGCGCCTTCGTGCTCGACCTCGCGGCCCGCACCGCCCCGCACCTCGAGCGCCGCCTCCTCGTCACGCCCATCCCCTGACGATCGCCGCCCCCTTCGTCGGCCCGTCGCTGCCGGGCGCCGATCGCGTCGCCGAGGGGCTGCGCGGCCCGCGCCCGCACGCGCTCTCAGCTCCCGCCCTCGAGCTCTTCGAGGGTCTTGGGCCAGCTCTCCTTCAAGAGGCGCGAGAGGGAGCGGTCGGCCAGGAGCTTGCCGCCCGTCTGGCATCGCGCGCAGTAGTTGGCCTCGTTCTCCGCGTAGACGATGCGCCGCACGCTCGCGCCGCAGACGGGGCACGGCTCCTCGTACTTGCCGTGAACGGCCATCTCCGGTCGGAACGCGGTGACCTTCTGGGGGAACCCATCGCCCGCCTGGGCGCGCAGCCGCGCGATCCACTCGCCGAGGACAGCGCGCGTGGCTTCGTAGAGCCGCCCCATCTCCTCGTCGTCGAGCCGATCGCTCCGCTTCATCGGCGAGAGCTTGGCGCGGTGCAGGATCTCGTCGCTGTAGGCATTGCCGATGCCCGCGATGAGCCGCTGATCGGTGAGCACCCGCTTGAGCGTGTGTCGCTCCCGTGTGACTGCCTCGCGGAACGCGCCCTGGTCCGCCGCGAGGGGCTCGAGGCCGCCGCGAGCGAGCGCGCCCAGCGCGTCCTCTCCCCGCACCAGGTGGATCGACGCCCGCTTCTTCTTGCTCGCCTCGGTGAGGATCAGGGTGCCCCTGTCGAAGTCGAAGGCGGCCAGGCCGAGGCGGCCGGGCACCTTGGCCCCGGGTCGGTCGTCCCACCGAAACCGCCCCGCGATCATCAAGTGGATCACGACGAAGCGGGCCTCGGTCAGCTCGAAGACGATGCGCTTTTCGATCCGGCGCATCGCCACCACCTGTCGTCCCACCACTTCAGCGACCTTCGGGTCGACCGTGCGGAGCACGAAGGGGCTCGCGAGCCGGATCGCGTCGAGCCGGTGCCCGACGACCCGCCGTTCGAGAGCCTCGAGGTAGACGGTGATGTCCGGTAGCTCGGGCATGCCCCTTCCTACCGCCTGCGGGACCCGACGTGTAGGTGCCTCGGGTCCGCGGGGGTCGCGCGGTGGGGGAAACATCGCCTTCGACCTGCGCGTCGCCCTGCGGGTGGCTAAGCTTGGGGTGATGCTGAAGCGCTTGCTCGTGGGGCTGCTCAAGGGTCTGGTCGCCGGCGCTGCCATCGGCACGCTCTTCCAGGTCGCCCTCGGCTGGAGCACGACAGCCGGGCTGCTCGGCTATCTGATCGCGATGGGCACCGGCGCGACGGCGGGCATCCTGTCGGGGCGTCCGCCGTGGGCCCAGGAGGCGTGGATCGAGTCGGTGCTCAAGGCCCTCGTCGGCCTCGGTCTCGGCGCCCTCTTCTACTGGCTCGCCGTGCGCTTCGCGAACGTGGCCCTGCCCTTCGCTGTCGTGCACGCGCCGAGGGGCACTCCCTGGACGAGCGTGCCGCTCTTGTACGCGCCGCCCATCGCCGGCATCTACGGCGCGTTCATCGAGCTCGACAACACGGGCAGCGCCGGCAAGGGCGGCGCCAAGAAGGGCAAGGCCAAGGCCAAGGCGCGCGTGGCCGTGGACGATCCCTTCGAGCTCAGTGTCGACAAGCCCCTGGCCGACGAGGCCCGGCGGGCGCGCTGAGAGGCATCGCACCGGCCTGAACGGCAGCGCAGGAGCCATTCTTCTCACGCCCCGTGGTTGATGGGCTCGGGTACCGGTGATAGTGCCCTCTTTCCACGCGCGTTCACGACGAGGAGAGCCATGCCCGACCGCATGCCGTCCTGGGGCCCTGCCGCCCCCTCATTGATGCCCGGCCTCACCCTCGAGCGCCACATGCTCGACCGCCAGCGCAACCTGGCGGGCGCCACCGGGGACCTGACGGGGCTCTTCCAGCAGATCGCCCTTGCCGCCAAGATCATCGCGAGCAAGGTCAACCGCGCGGGCCTGGCCAATGTGCTCGGGCTGACGGGCGAGATCAACGTGCAGGGCGAGGCGGTGCAGAAGCTCGACCAGTACGCGCACAACGTCTTGGTGCGCGCGGTCGAGGCCGGCGGTCACGTGTGTGTGATGGGCAGCGAGGAGGTGGCCGACCCGATTCCGGTCGCCGACAAGTACCGTCCGGGCAAGTACGTCCTGCTCTTCGACCCGCTCGACGGCTCGGGCAACATCGACATCAACGCGTCCATCGGCACCATCTTCTCGATCCACCGGCGCACGACGCCGCGCGGTCCCGGCACCCTCGAGGACTGCCTGCAGCCGGGGCGGTCCATGGTGGCGGCCGGCTACGTGATCTACGGCTCGTCGAACATGTTCGTGTACTCGACGGGCGACGGCGTCCACGGCTTCACCTTCGACCCGGCCATCGGCGAGTTCTTCCTCTCGCACGAGAACCTGCGCATCCCGTCGCGCGGCAACACCTACTCGATCAACGAGGGCTACACGAGCCGCTGGTCGCCCGAGGTGCGGCGCTGGGTCGACTGGGTCAAGGGCAGCGACGAGGAGGGCCATCCCTACGGCCTGCGTTACATCGGCGCCATGGTGGCCGACCTGCACCGCACGCTACTGCGCGGCGGCATCTTCGCGTATCCCGCGGACAGCAAGAACAAGCACGGCAAGCTGCGCCTGCTCTACGAGGCGGCGCCCATGGCGTTCCTGGCGGAGGCGGCGGGCGGCGCCGCATCCACGGGCACGACGCGCGTCCTCGACGTGATCCCGGACGCGCTCCACCAGCGCACGCCCCTCTTCGTCGGCAGCAAGGACGACGTGGCCGACGCGATCCGCATGATGCACGGCGAAGAGGCGATCGCCGGCGCAATGTAATCGTGCGGGTGCGACGCCTCCTGTTTTCTCATGGATGCATCCGCTTCCCGTGTGACCGGGAGCGACCAGGGCGCTCGGCCGCCGCGCGTCGTGAGGCTCTCTGTCTCACCAATCTCCACGGCAGTGTGATAGACCTCAGTTCATGGGACGATGCTCGCGGGGGCCGGCGTTCTGGCCGGCTCTCTTCACCCTCGTTGCCCTCGGCGCGCTGACCGCGGCGCCGGCGTTTGCGCAGAGTGGCTCCGGAGCCGCCGCTTCCGCATCAGCCGCTGCGACGTCCGCGCCGGCCGCCCAGCCTGCGTCCACGTCACCGCCTGCCGCTACGCCCCCGTCGCCCCCCGACATAGTCCTTCGCAGGGACAGCGGCATGGTTCGCGGCACGATCGTCGAGGTCGTGCCGAACGACCACGTGACGATCACGCTGGTGAACGGGCAGACGCGCACCATGCCCATGAGCGAGGTTCGTTACGCCGGTCCCGCGAGCCGGATGCCTCCCTCGGCGGTGGCGCCCCCGGCGTCTCCAGCCGCCGCGCCGCCGGCCCCCGCTCCCACTCCGGCCGCCGTGCCGGCTCCGAGCCCCGCTCCGTCGAACGACGCTTTCGTTCACCCCCTCGTCACCGTGAACGCGCCGCGTGCGCACCTGCACGTGACCTCCGACCAGGACGACGTCACCTTCATGGTCAAGACCGCCGAGGCGACGGCCGGTATCAGCGGCACCTTCGCGAGTGTTCACGCCGAGGGCTACGATCGCATCTGCACGGCGCCCTGCGACGCGACGCTTCCCACGGGCACCTACACCCTCGGTCTCGCGCAGGGCAATGACTCCGCCACCCGCGTCGACGACCCCGTCCACATCTACGGCGACAGCGTCCTGCACGGCCACATCGAGTCGAGGACCGCGCTGCGCGTGGGCGGCATCCTGCTGTGCGCCGCCGCGATCGTCGCTGGTTCGATCATCGCCCTGGCCCCTGCCTTCTCGACGAGCAGCACCCCCATCGACTACATGGACCCCTCGGCCTCGAGCGGTGGGGGGATCGATGTCGGTGCGCTCGTCGGAGGCATGTTGCTCGTGGGCCTCGGCGTCGGCCTGATTTACCCGATCGCCAAGATCAGCGACAAGGCCGTGGTCAGCGTCGAACCGGCACCGTGACGTGCATCATCGAGACCGGTGGGGGCGTCCTGGACGGGACGCGATCCGTCGCGTCTGTCACTAAAGCATGTGCTTGAGTATTGGGCGCGTCGCGGATCACTGAAGCAATCGCTTAAGTGTATCTCGCGGCCTCTTCGCCTGTCCGGCGTGCGTCAGGAGGCGGGCCCGCGCCCATGCCCGAACGGCCGGGCCGCCGGCCGGCTGTACTTGACCCCGCACCGCCGACGGGCTAGGCGAAATGACGCTGTGTGCGCTGAACGGATGACGTGTGAAGACCCGGGGCCGTATGCAGGCGACGACCAAGCGTAGGTTGATCCTCGGCGCCAAGGTCGCCTTCTCCCTGGCGGCCCTCGTCTACATCTACCACCTGGTGGTCGCGCGGGACGGCGCCGACACCCTCGTCCACCGCCTCGCCCACGTCTCCTGGGGCTGGTTCGCCGCCGCCGTCGCGATGCAGCTCATCGCCGTCGCCTTCAGCGCCGTGCGCTGGCAGCGGCTCCTCGTCGGCCAGGGCATCCACGCCTCGTGGCGCTTCCTCAGCGGCTCGGTCCTCATCGCACGCTTCTGGGGCGCCTTCACGCCCGGCGGCTTCACCGGCTGGGGCGGCTGGCGCATCTACGACGTCGCCCGCCACACCGGCAAGACCGCCCGCGCCACCGCCACCATCGGCGTCGAGACCATCCTCGGCCAGTGCGCCTTCGGCGTCGTCGTCCTGGCCGGCTCGATCTTCGGATTGCGCTTCATCGGCGTCGACGGCGTGCTCCTCGTCAACGGGCTCTTCCTGGGCCTCGTCACCGCGGGCCTCCTGGTCCTCGCCCGGCCGAACCTCCTGCGCCTCGCCGCCCGCTTCCTGCCCGCCGCCATGCGCCCGCGCCTCCAGACCCTGGTCGACGCGGTCTGCGCCTATCAGGGCAAGAGCAAGCTCCTCGTCCAGGCCGCCCTCCTCGGCGTCGGCACCCACGCCTTCAACAACCTCGTCTACGTGTGCGCCGCCCGCGCCATCGGCGCGAAGCTCGGCATCGGCGAGGTCTTCTTCGGCGCGTCACTCACGATCTTCGCGGCCCTGTTGCCCGCGTCGATCAACGGCATCGGCCTGCGCGAGGGGACCGCCGTCGCCCTCTACACGCGCCTCGGCGTCCCCGCTGCGGTCGCCCTGCTCATCCCGGTCCTCAGCTTCGCCGCCGAGATGCTCGTCTCCTCGGTCGGCGGCCTCGTCTTCATGGCCCGCCGCACCGGCTACGACCCCCACATCCGCGTCGACGACCCGGACCGCGAGCAGGCGGTCTACGACGCCTTGCCCCCGGTGCCCGCCGAGCGCTGGCCACGCATTGTACGTGGTCTCACCATCGGTCTGGGCGCCGGCCTGCTCGCCGGCATGTTCGTCGGCCTCGGCGAGGCCGTCGTCGTCGAGATCTCGAGCGACGCCACGCCCGACTTCGGCGTGCTCTGGTACGGCGCCATCGCCTACGGCCTCTTCTGCGCCGTCGTCGGCGCAGGCGGCGGCGCGGCCCTCGCCCTGAGCGGTCGCCTGATGAAGCGGGAGGCCTTCCCCGAGCCCGTCGCCTACGCGCGCCTGACCGCCGGCATCGTCGCGGTCGTCGCCCTCGGCCTCGGGGCCTTCCGCATCCGCCGCGACCTCTTCGCCGAGCAGCTCGTCTGGAAGAGCCCGAAGGGCCTCCTCGTGATGCTCGCATGCATGGCCGGCGCCGCCGTCCTGTACTTCGTCCTCGCCACGCTCCTGCGCCTCGTCACCTCCCGTCGCCCCGGCGACGTGATGCTCCGCGCCTGGGGCTCGCCGGCCGTCGTGGCGGTGCTCATCGCCGCCATCGCCGGCGTGAGCTTCTTCACGGGCGAGCAGGCCGACGCCGCGCCGCGAAGGAAGCGCGCGCCCGCCCCTGCCCAGGCGGGCAACGTCCTCGTCATCGTCGTCGACACCCTGCGCGCCGACCACCTCGGCGTCTACGGCGACACCCACGCCAAGACGCCCAGCGTCGACGCCTTCGCCCGCGACGCGGTGCGCTTCGACAAGGAGTTCTCGAACGCCTCCTGGACCCGCCCGAGCTTCGCCTCGATCCTGACGAGCCGCTATCCCTCGAGCCATCACACCATGAGCAAGAGCGACTCGCTTCCCGACGCGCTCACGACCATGGCGGAGGCCTTCGCCGGCGGCGGCTACTACACGACCGGCTTCGTCACCAACTTCAACGTCGCCCCCTTCTTCAACTTCCAGCAGGGCTTCGACGAGTACCACTACCTCGAGCCGTCCTTCGTGCTCGGCGCCGACGACGCCGACGCCAAGCTCCTGCTCGTGCAGTTTTTCCGGCAGAAGATCGAGCTATTGCGCGAGCGCACCGACCGCGTGGAGCCGGGCAGCGCCTACCGCGACGCGGCCACTGTCGACCGCCACGTCTTCCGTTGGCTCGACCACGCGCCCCGCGCGCCCTTCTTCCTCTTCGTCGCCTACATGGACCCGCACGACCCGTACTTCCCCCATCCCTACACGGGCTCGAGCTACTCCCGTGCGGCGCACCAGCACCCGCCCGCGTCCCTCGTCGGTCGCCTGCGGCATCTCTACGACGGGGAGGTCAGCTACTGGGACCACAACTTCGGCACGCTCATCGCGGACCTCAAGCGTCGCCACCTCTACGACTCCATGACCATCGTCGTCACCGGCGATCACGGCGAGGAGTTCCAGGAGCATGGCGGCTTCTGGCACGGCACGACGCTCTACGACGAGCAGGTCCACGTGCCGCTCTTCGTCAAGCTCCCGCATCAACAGCATGCGGGCATGGTCGTCCACCACTGGACCCAGTCCCTCGACATCATGCCTACGGTGCTTCGCCTCGAGGGCATCGCGCCGCCCGCGGGCGTGCAGGGCGGCGACCTCTTCCAGGGTCACGACAGCGTGTTCGCCGAGGAGGCCCTCGAGGGCAACGTGCTCGAGTCGCTGCGCGCCCATCGCGGCGGCAGCGCCATCAAGATCATCACGGCGAACCCGGGCAACCCGCGTGGCCTCGCGCCCGTCGAGCTCTACCACCTCGACGAGGACCCGGGGGAGCACGTGAACCTGGCCGGCGAGCGTTCGGCCGAAGTGCAGGTCGCCCGGGGCGAGCTCGACGCGAGCCACACCGCCGCCCAGCGCGGAGCGGTCGCGCGCCACAGCGTCGACACCGCGGGGAACGCGGGGGCCGCCGAGCGCCTGCGCGCCCTGGGCTACGCCGGCGCCAAGTAGCGCGCACGGCTCACCGACGCCGGAAGGACTCCGGCTGCCACTTGAGCTGCAAGAGCGCGCTGTCCCGCGCGATGTCGAGGCGCTTGTCCATGTAGGCCGCGTCGAAGGGCGTCGGCGCGTGCAGCACCTGGAGCCGGGCGTCGAAGACCTTCGTCAGGACGCCCTCGGCGCGCCGGAAGAAGTCCGAGTGGTCGAGGCGCTTGAGAGCCGGGTCAAAGCCCACCTCGCGCACGCGCTCGGTGCGCGCCACGAAGAAGTTCGGCGCGAAGACGTAGCTCGGCAGACCCGCCACGTGACCCCGCAGCTCGCGCGTCGCACCCGGTGGCACGCGGTAGAGGGGCAGGTCGATCACGCGGCCGCTGATCAAATCGACGTCCGCATGACGTTCGAGGATCGACAGGGCCGCACCCAGGTGGGTGCGCCGGAAGAAGACGAAGTCGTCGTCGAGCTGCACCACGTAAGGGGTGCACACCGCGGCGAGACCCGCCGCGCGGCCGGCCGACACGCCGCTGTCGTAGGGAAGCTTCACGGTGCGGGCGCCTTCGTAGTCCCGTGGCGTGCGGCTGTCGTCGACGACGACGACGTCCAGGGTCGGATAGCTGCGGCGGATGCTCGCGAGCAGGCGCCCGAGGAGGCGGGGCCGCTCGAAGGTCTTGATGACCGCGGTCAGATCCGAAAGCGCGGCATGCGTCGGACGCGGCGCGCATGCGTCGAGGGCGCGCTCGAAGCCGAGGAGCAACTCCACGGTCCCCTCGTGGATTGGCCGGAGCACCGGACGCAGCCGCCCGCGGGTCGCGTGCTCCAGGATCCGCCGCCTCGTCGCTCGAAGGTCGCCCATGGTCTCTCGCGCACCCAGGCGCAGCCGGCGCCGAGATCCTACTGCGGATCGAGAGGAGGAGCCGCCCCGCTCCGGAGTGTGGCATTTCGCACCACCGGTGGGCGGCCGGGGTGCTTTCGCCACACTGTTTGCACATCGGTCCCCGTCGCCCAGGCAGGATCCGGGCCGTTTTCGTCGGCCGGTCGGTGGCACGCTAGCTGCACACGATAGGGGAGGCGAATTCGCCATCTTCCCGAACCGAGACGGCCCTCATCCGAGAGGCCATTCCCGCCAAAGGCCGGGTCCGGAGACGCACTGGGGGCGGCTCCGGGCCCGGCCGACCTTTTTGTGGCGGCCGGCTCAAGGCGAGACGAGGCGCGTGATGCCGGTGAGGGCGCGGAAGGACGTGCCGTTGCGTGCGCTCACGGCCAGGCCGACCCGTGGTGTGATTCCGGTGACCGTACAGGTCTTCGCCGCGCCACCTGCCTCGAGCGTCACCTGGTCGCCGCGCCGCTCGACGTGCAAGGGCGCCATCCCCACGCGAGGCGTGCTGCAAAGCCCGACGCGCACCTCGTCGCCGAAGAGCCGCACCGCCACGGGCAGTGCCCCTTCGGGCACGAGCAACAGCTCGGCCTCGCCTCCGTTCGAGGCGGCCGCGTCGAGGTCGAGGGAGAAGTCTGCGAAGCGCAGGCCGACCAGGTCGACCCGCGCGTCGTCGTCCGTCGACACCATGGTCGCCCCGTCCGGGCTCAGGCTCCAGTGCGTGTCGGCGTCGTAGGCGAGCACCCCCCCGTCGTCGGTCGCCAACACCGTCGTCGGCGGGTTGTCGAAGGGCGTGTGCAGCGACTCGCGCCGGAGCGAGGCGCCAGTCGCATCGAGCTCGGCCACCGTGCCGTCGGCGAGCGACACGAGCGCGGTGGGCACCCGCGACGCCGCCGTCTCCCGCACGGCGCCGCTCGCCGGGTCGACGACGAAGGCCCGCGGCCGGGTCGTCATGTCACGGCCGGTCAAGAGCACATCGCCGTCGGGCAGGTCCACCGCGCGGGTCTGGTCGAGGTCGGGTAGGGACGCGTCGAGGGGCACCTCCCACGAGCGCATGGCAGGCGTCCCCCCGAGGAAGGGCGGCACGTGCTGCCACAGGACCAAACTGCGCATGGGCGTTCCGTCCATGGCCGTGCCCCCGACCCAGGCGACCCGTCCTCCCGGCAGCGGGACCGGGCTCGCGCCGATCCGCGCGTCCACCTGCACATCGTCGAGGGACGTGAACGTCTTGGCGTCGGGATCGAAGGCGAAGACGGTCCCCGTGGGCATGCCCGCGCCGTCCTCTCCGCCGATCACGAGAACGGTGCCGTCGTCGAGCACGACCGTCGCCGGCGCGATGCGCGCGCCCGGCAACGCCCCCACGTCCCGGTCCACATCGCCGGTGCGCGGATTGACGAGCACCGCGCTCGACAGGGGAGCCTCGCCGCCGGCGGGCCGGCCACCGACGAGCAGCACGCGGCCGTCCGGCAGCGCCACCGCGCCCTGGTCGCGCCGGCCCGTGCAGCCCGTGGCGTCCGCCGGGCAGAGGGCACCCACCGAGAGCGCGGCGCCCGTGGTCGCGTCGAGCACCTCGAAGGTGTCGTCTGCGGGACCGGCGTCACCCGCCGCGCCTCCGGCGACGAGGACGCGCCGGCCCGTCACGGTCGCGGTCGCCCCTTCACGGCGGTTCTCGAGGCCGTCGCCGACGAGCTCGGACAGGTGGCCGCCCGGCGTCAGATGGACGACCCTCCGGCTCGCCGCAATGTCCTCTCGTCCACCGACGATGAGCAGCCCGCCATCCGGCAGGGCCGTGACCGCCGCGCCCGAGGGCTCGGTGAGCAGCGGGTCGGCGAGCACGCACGACTGGCCGTAGGGCAAGAGGAGCACCGACGCCTCGGCGGTCGTGCCGACCTGCACCGTGCGCACCCCGCTCGCGAGGAAACCGTCCGGACCGGACGCCTCGGCCGTCAGGTCGATCGTGTCGACGGGGAAGCGATCGACGGCGAACACCGGCGAGGTGTCGTCCAGATGCTCGAAGGTGCCATCGGTCGGTGGAAAGTCGCCGAGGGCATGGATCGAGATGCTCTCGATCGGGCCCGACGGCCGGCAGTCCAGGTCGTCCGGCAGGCGCAGGTGGAGCGTTTCCGTCGTGTAGACCGGCGCCGGCGCGTTGCACGCCGCGAGTAGCGTGGCGGAAAGGACCGCGAGCGGCAGAGCCGCCGGCCAGGCCGAAGCACCGGTCGCGGGGACCCCACGGTGGACTCGGTCCGCGCGCCGGCCGCCCTCGCCCTGCGCCCCGTCCCGCCCACCTTCGGCGGCAGACTGTGCGACGGGCTCGGCTCTGCACGGGCGCATCCGCTATCCTTTCCCACGGATGAGCGACCCGGTGCAAACGTCCCGTCTCGAGCCCTTCGGCAAGTACCTTCTCGACGAGGAGATCGCCCGTGGCGGAATGGCGCGCGTCTACCTCGCGCGGCTGCGCGGCCTCGGCGGGTTCGAGAAGCGCCTCGTGGTCAAGCAGGTGCTGCCCGAGCTGCCCGCGACCCGCGCTTCGTGCGGATGTTCGTCGAGGAGGCGAAGACGCTCGTGCAGATGAGCCACCCGAACGTCGTCCCCGTCTACGAGCTGGGCGTGGTCGACGGGGTGTACTTCCTGGCGATGGAGCACGTGGAGGGCGCCACGCTGGACGAGATCCTGCACGACGGCTCCCTGTCGCCGGCCCTCGTGGCCCACGTGGGCGTGCAGGTGTGCGACGCCCTCGCCTATGCGCACGAGCGTTTCGCGCTCGTGCATCGCGACGTCACCCCCCGCAACGTCATCGTCGATGCACGCGGCCACACGCGCCTGCTCGACTTCGGCATCGCGGCGCCCGCGGAGGGCACCGGTACCGGCGAGGTGTTCGGCTCCCACGGCTACATGTCCCCCGAGCAGGCGCGTGGTGAGGAGGTGGACCCGCGGAGCGATCTCTTCTCGCTCGGCATCGTGCTCTACGAGGCCCTGACCGGCGAGCGGGCCTTCCTCCGCGCGTCGCCCGAGCAGACCTTGGCCGCGCTCCTCGAGTCTCCGCCGCCGCGTCTCGCCGGGTGCGATGGCGTGCCCCCGGGGCTGGCCCCGATCATCGACGGGTTGCTCGCCGCGGAGCCGAACGCCCGTCCGGGCAGCGCTGCGGGAGTGGGCCGTCACCTTCGGGGCTGGCTCTCGGCCGAGCGTCCCGAGGGAGTCGCGCCCGAGGTGGGTGCGCGCGCGGAGGTGGCACGGGGGCGGCGTGACCGCGAGCGCAGGCCTTCGCAGCGGCCGCCGGGTGCGCGACGCGATCCGAGCGGCATCGTGCGGACGATTGCCACGAGCGCCGTCCTCGAGGCATTGATTGGTCCCGAGGGCGGTGGTGCGGCGAGCGACGAGGATCAGGGCGGCACGGTACCCCTGGCGCGTGCGTCCCGGGCTCCCTCGGCGGCCCTTCCGGTGCCCTCGCCTTCGACCGAGGCGGGCTCGAGCGCGCAGACCACCACGCCGCCGGTGGCCCCCCGTGGGCGGGGCGCCTCGCCCGGGGCGGCGTGGCGCCTCGTGCCCCTCGTGATCGCGCTCGGCGTCGGGGCCGCCGCTGTCCTTTTGGCGCGTCCGTGGCTCGGGGGGGGTCCGCCCGCCTCGTCCCACCCGGCAGCCGTCCGTCCGGAGGCCCCTCCCCATCCCTCGGGCGCCTCCAACAACGCTTCGTCCGCCGATCCCGGGTCCCGGGCGCTCGCCGCGCGCCGGGGCACATCGCCGTCCGCGCGCCAGGGCGTCGGCGCGATCAGCACCGGGCGCCATGCCGCAGGGGGCTCATCCACGTCCGCCCCCCACGCCCGGGACCCGGTGCAGGCAGCGCCCGAGCCCGCCTGGCTCACGGTCAACGCTTCGCCCTGGGCCGAGGTCCGCGTCGACGGCCGAAGCCTCGGCACCACCCCACGCCGCAGGCAGAGCGTGCCGCCCGGCCCGCACATGGTCGAGCTGCGCTGCCCGCCCCTCGGGCGCACGGCGCGCGTGCCCGTCCACACGACGAGCGGGGCGACCACGCGGGTCATCGCGGACCTGACGACCGATCCGCCCACCGTCACGGTCCGCTGACCGCCGCGCCGCGTGCACGCCCGCATGGGCCGCCGATTGCGGGTCTAGTGGCCCGAGCCGGGTGACAGGTAGGGTCCGCCGGGCGGCGGCCCCGGAGGTGACGGCGCGGCCTTCGGGGCGATCTCTCCCGCCGCGATGGGCAAGGGCTCGCCGCCCTTGTCGAGCCACCGCAGGTAGACCTGCGCCATGAAGTGCGCCTGCCCGATCTGCACGATGACCATCGCAGGGAACACGCCCACACACAGCAAGAGCTCGCCCGCGATTGTGACCAGCGTCCCGACGAAGCCCAGGATGAGCGACCCGAGGACGCAGCTCCCGCGCCATCTCCCGGCAGAAGCGCAGGACCTCGCCGAACTCGAAGCCCTTCTGGAGGTCGTCGGTGAGTTCGGCGCGCATGGCGGCCACGTTGCCGGGGATGGACAAGAGGAAGAGGAGCGGGATCCCGACCAGGACCGCGCCGCCGATACAGCACAGGCTGAGGAAGGGGCCCGAGGCGGTTCCGTGGCCCGTGGCCGCCGCCGTCCCCAAGGCCGCCGCGATGCCGCCGAAGTACAGGCAGATACCGCCCACAGCCGCGATCATGAACACCGGGAGCCGCCACACCAGGCTGGCGATGAAGCCCTTGAACCCGATGCCGATGAGCTTGCCGAGGTAGTCGAAATCGAAGTCGAGGCGGGGCATGGGCGCATCGATGCCGCCCACGGCCTGGCGCATCATCAGTGAGACCCAGCCCACCATGATGAGCTGCCCGGCGAGGGGAATGAAGACGGCGGTCAGCGCGGCCGCCGAGCCCATCAAAACCTTCGTCAGCCACTCCGGGTCGTCCCGGAAGACCTTGTAGCCGTGAAGGTAGTCCATGGCAGGGGCTGGAGGCGGTGCGCCCTCAGGGACGGGGCGTGAGATGGAACGGCGCGCTCACGACGGCGCAGCGGCCACCCGTCGGCGGGGGGAAGGTCCACGTGTCGGCCAGGTGCCGGATGCAGCTGAACACCTCGGCGTCGTGGAGCGAGCCCCCGACCTGCACGCCGCTTACCTTCCCGTTCTGGTCGACGCGGAGCATGACGCTCACGTTGCCCTGAAGGGTGTTGTTCACCTTGAGGCGCTTCTCGTAGCAGGTGCGCACCTGCGGGCGGTTCTCGGCCAGGATGTGCTGGGCCTGGGCCGCCGGGATGTTGCCGTCGCAGTCCCAGTCGCTGCGGACGTAGCGGTAGATGATCCGCCTCTTCGGGGGGCCGGCATCGGGCGGGCCCGCGTCCGGCGAGACGTCCAGGATCAGGTTGGGCTGAGCGAGGGAGGTCGGACGCGGGTCGACCGGAGCCGGGGTCGGCTTGACTGGCTTGGGCTTGGGGGTCGGGTGCCTCAGGAAGAGGAAGCCGACCACAGCGGCCCCGCCGAGGAGAAGCAAACCGATCAGGGCATACTTCGTATTGCTGCCCGAGGAGGGCGGCGGCGGATTCGTGTCAGCCACAAGGTCCCCTGGTTGCGTGGAAACGACGCGGAGCATAGCGGAATCCCCCGCCGCGACCAAAGCGTTCCGTGCGTGGGGCCAACCCGCCCCTCATTTGACGATTTGGCCTTGGGCGGTGACCGTCATGTCGACCGAGGCCTGGAAGCTGCCCTCGGGGAAGGGCTGGCCCGGCTCCAGGTTGATCTTCGTTTGGGCGAAGAAACGGACCCTTCGCGAGACGTTCACCAGGTAGTTGGACAGGGCTTGCTCGCCGGCGGGGTCCACCTGCATGGTGCCGGTGCCCGTGCTCCGGGCCGCGGTCGGTGGCATGAGGCCCAGCCGCATGACGTCCATGGCCGGGTCGACGTCGACCGCTCCCTCGGGCCCCCAGAAGATGTCGATCTCGGGCATGTCGACGCTCAGGGTATTCAACGTGACAGCATACGAGACGTCGTCGACATCGATGCGGTCGACCTGCGTGAAGAGGGTGCGCAGGTCCGAGCTCAGGGAATCGAAGTCGACCACGTCGCCGACCGGACCCGTGATGGTGTGAGGCGCCGGGTTGCACACACCCGACTCGCACGTGATGGCGACCCCGTCGGGCGGTGGAGAGGAAGGGCACATCCCCATGGGCCCACAGGCGATCGAGGCCACGGTGGCGGGCATGGTGCTGTCGTCCCGCAGCACGGTCGGCAGGGCGAAGTCGGCCGCCGACATCTGGAGGCTCACCGGTCCCGTGTGAAAGGTGACCGACGCGGTGTTGCTGCAGCCTCCCGCGAGGGCTAGGGCGACCATCAGCGTCGTCAGGGGGAGGGCAGCGGACGCGCCAAGACGGCGGAATCCAAGCCGAAGCATGGACTGATTGTAAGGTGCCAGCCCCGTCACCGCCAGCCTCGGTGCCCGATCGATACTTCGGCGCCACGGAGCTGAAGCCAGCCGGATTCGGATCATTGCGCGCCGAAGACGGCGTTGGCGTCCACGACGAAGCGCGGGCGCTGCATCGGCGCGGGCTGCGCGGCGACGATGGCTGCCCCCGTTGCGGCAGCCGCCACCACGCCCGCCGCGGCCCAGACCCACCACCTCTGCCACAAGGGCGTGGGAGGTGGGGGCGGCGGTGCGGTCTGGGCGCGTGCCTCGAGCCACGCCCGTCCGGCTGCGAGCGCTCGCGCGAAGGCGGGCGCCTCGAGGGGTGGACCGAAGCCGATGCGTCCGCCGGCATCGTCGGCTTCGAGGTGGCGCGGCGGTGCGCAGCCCGCACGGGTGCACGCGACGAGCAGGGCCCGGTCGGCCGGGCCCCGTGCCGGGACGACGAGCCACACGGCGTCCACGGGCGCGTCACCTCGGGCCAGGGCGGTGACGACGTCGGTGGGCATCACGCGGCGTGCGGCCTCTTCGATTTGCCGGTCCGCCACCATCTCGACCGTCGGTGCGAGGGCCACCGACACGGAGGGTCGCTCGCCTTCGAGCAAGAGGACGGCGCTGCCCCAGGCGAGGCATCCGGGCGCCTCGACGCGAAGGACATGCTCGCCGACCGGTCCGTGGATCCGTGCCGGGACCGGGCCCATGTCCACGTCGTCGAGGAAGACGTGCGCCCCGGGGGCTTCACACGTGACCGTGAGGCTGCTGATCGGGCCAGTCGCCACGGCGCGGGCGATCGCAGCGGCCTGGGCCACGACATCGGGAGCGGCCTCGGCCGCCCGGACGCCGCGCGAGGGGTCCATCGTGGCGGCGCGGGCGAGGGCCGACGCGCTCAGGGCTTCGAGCCCGGCCTGGGCGGCCACGATGCCGAGCTCGGTCTGCACCTCGCCGAGCCAGGCCGCCGAGCCCGGTACGTCGGCCCGGTCCTCTGCGATTGTCGCGGCGCGCGCCAGCGTCCGGAGCGCGTCTCCTTCGTGAAGGGCCGCCGCCTGTCGCCGCGCGTCGACGAGCAGGGACTGCACCTCCGAGAGCGCGTGGACGCGACTGGGTCGCACGCTGCCGTCGGCCGCACCGTGGGCGATGGTCCAGCCCTCGAGGTCGTCGACGGGCGTCTGTCCCGCCGCGCGTGCCCAGTCCCGTGTGCGCGCGACAAAGCGCCGGGCCCGCGCACCTGCTCTCCCGTCGGGCCCGCCCGCCGCCAGGATTGCCACCCGGCGCGGCCGCGCTCGGGGCGCATCGGCGCGTGCGCGTGCGGCGATGGCCAGCAGGGCCAGAAGACCGAGAGCAGAGGCCGCTCGCACGAGCCGCAGGGTAGAACGCATCGGCTCGAAGATTCGAGGCCGGTCGCCGTCGGGGGCCGGCCCGGTGCGCGCTCAGACGCCCGCCGCTGCGAGGATCTGCGGCAGGCGCAGCATGTCGTCCTCCGGCAGGTAGGGAGGGCCCGAGACCCAGGCGGCCGCTTCCTCGATCTGGGTGGGCGTTCGTGCTCCGACGAGGGCCGACGTCACCACCGCGTTGGAGAGGACGAAGCGGAGCGACGCGGAGACCAGGTTGCGCACCTCGTCGTGGATCAGGAAGCGCAGCGTGTTCACGTGCCGCACGCGCTCCTTGAGCACGATCGGCGACCAGCGCCGCCTGCGGTGGTCGTCCGGGTCGAAGGCGCGGTCCTCGAACCACTCGCCGCTGAGCAAGCCGTAGGCGAGGGGTGAGCGGGCGAGCACGCCGCACCCCGCGTGGGCCACGTCGCCCGACAGGTCGTGCAGGTCGTCGCCCGCGAGGATGTTGTAGGTGAGGCAGATCGCGGGCGCCCCCGCCGCGATGGCCAACCGCGCGCACGCCACCGTGCCGACCGACGCGCCCCAGCTGCGGATTCTGCCGTCCGCCCGGAGCCGCTCCATCGCCTCCTGGTAGCCCTGCTGCTCGAGCACGGCCTCGGGCGGATCGTGCAGGAGCAACAGGTCGATCCGGTCGGTGCCCAGGCGATCGAGGGACGCCTCGCAGTCGGCGACGATCGCTTCCTCGTCGAAGCGGCGGCGCAGCTTGCTGCCCTCGCGCAAGGCGCCGCTGCGTGTGACGTAGACCACGTCGTCGCGTCGGCTCCCGACTACGCGGCCGACGACGCGCTCCGAGCGGCCATCGCCCCAGAGCGGTGCCATGTCGAAGGTGTCGACGCCCGCGTCGAGGGCGGCGCGGACGACGCGCTCGAAGGCGTCATCCTCGACCTTGCCGTAGCTGCCGCTCGATAGGCCCCAGGTGCCGAGGGCGATCTCCGAGAGTCGGATGTCGGTTCGGCCAAGTGTGCGATGTTGCATGGAGTGGTGCTGCGGAACCGTGACGCCTTGCGTGCTTCCCGCAGGTGTCTATTGTTGCGGGCCCATGGCGGGTCGGTCCAGGCGAAAGCTCGTCGTCGTCGCGAACCGGGGGCCCTACCGAACCGTGACGACGGGCGGGAGGCGCCGACGGGTGCGTTCGGCGGGGGGCCTGGTGACGGCGCTCGAGCCGGTGCTCCGGGCGCGGGGCGGCGTATGGGTCAGCGCCGAGGAAGCGGAGGAGCACACCTTCGTGCAGGTCGAGACGCCGGAGGTCGACTACGGCTCATGCCCGTCAAGATCTCGCGCGCGGACAACCGGGGCTTCTACCTCGGCGTCTCCAACGCGCTCCTGTGGCCCCTGCTCCACAGCTTCCCGCCGACGGTCCGCATCGCCGAGGCGCCCTGGCACAACTACCTCGCGGCCAACCGCGCCTTCGCAGACGTGGTCGGCGGGGTCAGCGGCCGCAACGACCTAGTCTGGGTGCACGACTACCACCTCATGCTCGTGCCCGCCATGGTGCGCGAGATGCAGCCGCGCGCCCGCATCGGATGGTTCTGCCACGTGCCCTGGCCGAGCTCGGACCTCTTCGCGATCTTGCCCGCGCGCCGCGACATCCTCGACGGTCTGCTCGGGGCCGATCTGCTCGGCTTCCACACGCGGCACTTCGCCCAGAACTTCCTCCAGTGCGTCGAGCAGCTCACGCGCTGCGCGGTCGACCCCGAGGGCATGACGGTGCGCACGAGCAGCGGCCGTACGGTGCGCGTCATCGTGGCACCCATCGGCATCGCGGTCGAAGAGGTGCGGAGCCTCGCCGCCGACGCCGAGGTCATGGCCGAGGCCGAGCGCCTCAAGGCGCGGGTCGGGGGGCGGCGCATCGTGCTCGGTGTCGATCGCCTCGACTACACCAAGGGCATCCCCGAGCGCATGCTCGCCTACGAGCGCTTCCTCAAGGCCGACAAGAGCGCGCGCGAGCACTACGTGCTGGTGCAGGTGATGGTGCCGAGCCGTACCGACGTGCGCGCCTACGCCCAGCTCAAGGCCGAGGTCGACCGACTCGTCGGCGACATCAACGGCCGCTACGGCGCGACGGGGCAGGTGCCGATCCATTACCTCTACCGGAGCCTCGAGCAGAGGAGCCTCTACGCCCACTACCGCGCTGCCGACGTGGCGCTCGTCACGCCCTTGCGCGACGGGATGAACCTGGTGGCGCAGGAGTACGTCGCGTCGAGGCTCGATGGCGACGGGGTGCTCGTGTTGAGCGAGTTCGCCGGGGCTGCGAGCTACCTCGGCGAGGCCTTGCTCGTGAACCCCTACGACATCGTGCAGATCCGCGACGCCCTCCATGATGCGCTGGCGATGCGGCCGCGCGAGATGACGCACCGCATCCGATCGATGCAGCACGTGATCGAACGGCTCGACGTGCACATGTGGGCCGACGACTTCCTGCATGCCCTCGAGGAGGGGCACGCGTGAAGGCCGACGCGACGTCACCGCAGGTCGCGGAGCTGGTCGAACGCATCTGCGCGCTCCCGCGGCCGCTTCTGGTCGCGCTCGACGTAGACGGCACCCTCGCGCCCATCGTCGAGGACCCGGAGGCGAGCCGTGTGCCGGCGCCCCTCGCGCGAAGCCTGGGTGTGCTTGCGGCCGCGCGGGGGGTGCGTCTGGCGCTGGTCACGGGGCGCGACGCGCGTTCGCTCGGGCATGTGGTGCGGGTGCCCGGGGCGTGGCGTGCGGTGGAGCACGGCCGGCGCGTGCTCCGACCAGGCGAGCGGGCGCGGGTGCCGCGGCTCGCGCCCGACGTGCGGCGCCGTCTCGAGCGCTTCGCGGCGTGGGCTGAGCGGGAGGCGGTGCCCGAGGGCGCGCGTCTCGAGCGCAAGGCGGCCGCCGTCGCCGTGCACGTGCGTGGCCTCGCGGAGCGGTCGCAGGCAGACGCCGATGCGGTGCTGCGGGCCGCCGAGCGGGAGGCCCGTCGGCTCGGGCTCGCGTGTCGCGAGGGCAGGGCGGTGCGCGAAGTGGAGGCGGAGCCGGGTGACAAGGGCGAGGCGCTCGCGCGGCTCGTCGGGGCGACGCGTGCGCGCGGCGTCATCTACGCGGGCGACGACGTCACCGACTACCCGGCGATTCGCCGTGCGGCCGAGCTCGGCGGCGAAGGCCTCTTCGTCCGCTCGAAGGAGCGTCCCCGCGCCCCTCGCAGCGCAACCGTGAGCGTGACGAACGGCGCCGAGCTCGCCCTCCTCCTCGCTGCCCTCGCCGATCGCCTCGGCTGACCGCACGAACGCTCCGCCATGGGCGTCCGGTCAGGGCGATGGCCGCGCCAGAACACCTCCTGCGTGGTGTCCTTCGAGGCCCCGTTCGCGATCGCTGGCGCGTTCGCGCTGCGTCGGGTAGGCGTGGGGGATGGACTACGTGACTCTCGGTCGGACGGGCGTGAAGGTGTCGACCCTCGCTTTCGGGACCTGGCCCTTCGGCAGCGACGCGGACGAGGCGACGTCCAAGGCGCTCTTTTCGCGGTGCCGCGACGCGGGCGTGAACCTCTTCGACACCGCCGACGTGTATGGCGGCGGAAGCTCCGAGGAGACTCTCGGAAGGCTCGTGGCGTCGTGCCGTGACGAGGTCGTGCTCGCCACGAAGGCCTACTTCCCCGTGGGCGACGGGCCGAACGATCGCGGCGCCTCGCGCTACCACCTGGTGCGTGCCCTCGAGGCGAGCTTGCGGCGGCTCCGCACCGACCGCGTCGACCTCTTCTACGTGCACCACTTCGACGACGGGACTCACCTCGACCAGACCTTGCGCGCCGTCGAGGATCTCGTGCGGGCGGGCAAGGTCCTGTACCCGGCGGTGAGCAACTTCGCCGCCTGGCAGACGGCCCGCGCCCTCGGCTTGCAGGCGCTCCATGGCCTTTCGCCCCTGGTCGCGGTGCAGCCCATGTACAACCTCGCCAAGCGACAGGCGGAGGTGGAGATCCTGCCCCACGCGAAGTCCGAAAGCCTCGCGGTCTTTCCCTACAGCCCGCTCGGCGGAGGCTTGTTGAGCGGCAAGTACGGGCGTCAGCGGCGGCCCGAGCGCGGGCGCTTGCTCACGAACCCGATGTACGAGACGCGCTACGGTGACGCGCAGAACTTCGAGATCGCCGAGCGCTTCGCCGCGTTCGCCCGCGAGCAGGGCGTGCATCCGGTCACCCTCGCCGTCGCGTGGGTTGCGTCTCACGAGGCGGTCACCGCGCCGCTCCTCGGTGCTCACACGGTCGAACAGCTCGAGCCCGCGCTCGCTGCCGCCGTTTTCGAGATGACGCCCGAGCTCCGGGACGCGATCAGCGCCCTGTCTCCGACCCCGCCACCGGCCACCGACCGCGCCGAGGAGACGAACGCGCGCTACAACGCCCGCTGACCCCGGCGCCCGATGATGCGGTCGCTCGTTCGCCGCAACGGACGGCCGCTGGCCCAGGCACCCGGCGATCCGAGTCAATGGCTCGCGGTGTCGTCGTGGGGCATGGGCAAGAGCGTGATCTCGATGCGCCGATTGCGGCGCCGGCCGGCGGCCGTGCGGTTCGAGGCGACCGGCCGATACTGGGCGAAGCCCGACGCGACGAGGCGCTGGCCCGGGACACTGCACTCCTCGGTGAGGAAGCGGACCACGTTCGTCGCGCGCGCCGTCGACAGCTCCCAGTTCGTGGGAAACTGGGCCTCCAGATCGTGCGACACGGGCAGGCCGTCGGTGTGCCCGCCGACCTGGATGAGGCGGTCGGTCAAACCGGAGAGGGATTCGGCGACGCGCTTCAGGATGGCCTTGCCCCGGTCGCTCAGATCGGCGTGCCCCGAGGGAAAGAGCACCTTGCTCGCGAGACCCACCGACAGGTGGCCGCTGCCGCCGTAGATCTGTACGTCGCCGTTCGCGATCTCCTGGCCGAGCTTCTGCTGCAGCTCTTGCTGAGCAGCCTGCAGCGCCTCGATCTGTGCATCGCGCGCCTGCACCTTGCCGAGCAGCGCGTCGTGCGCCTTCTGCAGCCGATCGCGCTCGGCGGCCAGCGCATCGCGCTCGTGCTGGAGCCGGGCAGCCCGCGCCTCGGCGTCGTGCGCCCTCTTCTCGAGGTGCTTGGTATCGCCGTACAAGAGCGTCGCGTGGGCGCGGAGCGGTTCGTAGGCGTAGCGGTAGAAGCCGGCGCTGCCCGTCAGGACCAGCAGCAAGAGGAGAACGAGGGCGGCGGTGAGGAGAGCGCCTCCCCGCCCTCGTCGCGGCGGACTGCCCTCTAACGAACGCTCATAGTCGTCGACCGTCTCGCCGTTGGTGGTGCGCATCGCGATACCCCGGGGTAGGAAGCCCATGATACCGCCGCCGAGCAAACCATGATCCTCCGTTCGTCGTAAACCGTCCTAGTCGTAGGTGCCCTCCGCGCAGAGCGGCCGCGCCTGCGCGTCATGCGCTACGGGGTGCGCGTCACCGGCGCGAGGGTGAAGGTCTCGGCGATCGCGCGCGCCGCCTGCATCGACGCCTCGTTCGGCCCGACCGCCCATACGTGCACGGCGAGCGGTCCGCGAGGATGCACGACCACCTGGGCGTTCACCGAGCCGTGGTCGCTCGTGACGCCCCATTGCACCGCCTTGTCGAGGAACTGGCCGGGGATCGTGCGTGTCGGGGTGGGCGGCGTCTCGGGGTAGAAGCCGACGTAGATGCCGATCGAGGTCACGCCGGTCGTCCCGAGCTCGTCGACGCGCTGAAACCCGTGGACGTCGAAGTCCGGTCCCCGTCGCATCGAGTAGGTCCAGCCCACGGGCACGTGTGCCTCGACGAGGTCCGAGAGCGTCATGTCGCGTGCCGACACGTCGAGGGGGCGCGTGCCGGCGGTCATGGAAGCGGTGAGCTTGCGAGCGAGCTCGGTGCAGCCGGGCGCCGCGATGTTCGGCGTCACGTAAAACCGGACGGCGATCGGGTGATGGTCGGGCGGGACCACGATCGCCGCCAGCACCGGCACGCCGTCGCTGCCTGCTTGCGGAGGGCCCGGCACGAACGCCGCTACGGTGAGCCCCATGGCGTCGACGGAGACCGGCGTGAGGGCCGAGGCCGGCTGGGAGAGCAGGTCGGCGAGTGAGGCGCGGGCGGCCTTCTCGAGGTCGCGCGGCGCGCGCGCGCCGAGCTCGGTGGTGAAGACGACCAGCTTGCGATGGTGGGCGCCGATCACGAGCCGGGTCTCCGCTGTCGTCGCCCCGTCCGCCGCCATGATGTCGTGACCGCGCGCCTCGTTGCGCATGCCCCTGAGGGGGCGGATGCGAACGCGGTCGTCGAGGAGCGGCACCGCGCCCACGAGCGGCAAGTCACCGAAGGGTCCGCAGGTCGTCGGACCAATGGGCGTCGACGGAGGCAAGGCAGTGGACGGCGCTGGTGGCGCCGTGCCGGGCGGGGGCGTCGACGGCGTCTGGGGAATGACCGGAGTGGGCGACGCCGGGTGGGGCGTCGGGCGGGCTCGATGGGAGGTCTGGGCACAGGCTGCGCCGATCTGCGCGAAGCAGAGGAGCCCGGCGAGGGCAACCGAGCGGCCCATGTTGGAGCGTCGTCGGCTCATACTCGAGCGTACGCCGAAGGCCGTCGGGACCTCCCCGCGCCGAAGGTTGGCCAGGTCAGCCACCGCCCTGGAGCTGCTCGAGGATGGCGCGCGCGTAGTCGGCGGCCTCGTCGTGGTCGACCGCCGGTTCGTCGGCAGGCGTCCAGTGCTCGATGGCGTCGTCGGGCAGCTCGTCGAGGAAGCGGCTGGGCGTCTGGGGCAGGACCTTGCCGCGCATGGACTTGCGCAGGGGGCGCGTGATGTAGAGGCGGTCCCGCGCGCGCGTCACCCCCACGTAGAAGAGGCGCCGCTCCTCTTCGACGTCGGTGGGGGCGGCCTCGGTCACCTTCGGGTCGGTCGTGCGGCTGTGGGGGAGCTGGCCCTCGACGCAGCCGATGAGGAACACGACGCCGAACTCGAGGCCCTTGGCGGCGTGCAGGGTCGAGAGGGTGACGCGGTTGCCCGGGTCGCTCTCCTCCTCGTCGTCGATGCGCAGGGTGATGCGTGTGAGGAACGTGCCGAGGGACGTCTTGCTGCGCGCGGCGTCCCGCTCGAAGCGCTCGATGCTGCGCAGGAGGAACTTCAGGTTCTCCTGCCTGCGCGCGCCAACGGTCCCGCCCTCCGAGCGGATGTCCTCGTCGATGCCGGCCTCTGCGAACAGGTCCTTCGCCACGGCGCTCGGCGGGTCGCTCGCACCGAGCCGTCGCCGCGCCTCCGCGAGCGATGCGCAGAGCTTGGCCGCCCCCCGCTTCGCGCCGTCCGGCACGTCCGAAAGCCCGTCGATGTCCGCGAGGGCCCGCGCGAAGGGCACACCGCGCACGAGGGCGTGCTGCTCGAGGCGGCGCACGGTCGTGTCGCCGATGCCGCGCGGCGGGTTGTTCAGGATGCGCCGCAGCGACAGCTCGTCGTCCGGATGCACGACGACGCGCAGGTAGGCGATGGCGTCCTTGATCTCCTTGCGGTCGAAGTACTGTGTGCCGCCGAACAATCGGTAGGGGACGCCCTGGACGCGCAGCTCCTCCTCGATGAGGCGCGCCGAGAGGTTCGAGCGGTAGAGCACGGCCATGTCGTGGTAACGCCGTCCCTCGCTCGCGAGCGCCCGGATCTCGCGCGCCACCGCCTTGCTCTCGGCGACCGCGTCGGACAGGGCGCCGAGCCGCACCCGGTCGCCGTCGCCGCGCGTCGGCCTGAGCACCTTGCCGTGGCGCTTCATCGTCGAGCGGGCGATGGCGTGATTGGCCACGGCCAGGATTTGCGCCCGCGAGCGGTAGTTGTCCTCGAGCTTGACGATCTTGGCGCCCGGGAAGTGCTGCTCGAAGTCGAGGATGTTGCCCACCTCGGCGCCGCGCCAGCCGTAGATCGACTGGTCGTCGTCGCCGACGACGCACACGTTGCGCAAGCCACCCACGAGCCCGCGTACGAGCTCGAGCTGGGCCTTGTTGGTGTCCTGGAACTCGTCGACGAGCACGTGGCGGAAGCGGTGCTGCCACTTGTCGCGCACGTCCGGGCGGTCGCGCAGGACGCGCACCGGCAGGACGACCAGGTCGTCGAAGTCCACTGCGCGCATGGAGCGCAACGTCGACTCGTAGCGCGGATAGACCTCGCGGGCGATGGCGTCGTACTCGAAGTCCCGCTCGGGCACCTCGTCGGGCGCGAGGAAGGCGTTCTTCCAGAGCGAGATGCGCGCCAGGATGGCCGCCGCGTCGAGCTTGCGCTCACCACCCCGCTCGCGCCGCATCACGTCGCGCACGATGCCGAGGCTGTCGCCCTGGTCGAAGATGACGAAGCGGCCGTCGCCGCCGAAGGCGTGCTTCTCCTCGGACAGGAACCGGACGCCGAAGGAGTGGAAGGTCGACATCCACACCGTGGAGGCAGCCTTCTTGCCCGTGAGCCTCTCGAGGCGCTCCACCATCTCGGCCGCCGCCTTGTTGGTGAAGCTCACCGCGAGGATCGCCTCGGGCCGCACGCCCCGGTCGATGAGCCGGGCGATGCGGTGGGTGATGACCCGCGTCTTGCCGCTGCCCGCGCCGGCCAGCACCAGGAGCGGGCCCTGCTCGTGCTCGACCGCGGCGCGCTGGGAGGCGTTCAGTGACATGGGGGGCCACGGACGTAGCGCCTGGGGGTCGCGAGTTCAAGGCTCGATGCGCCTTTGCGTCGCGAGGGCTCGCCCGCGCACCGCCTGCGGCCCGTCGTCTCCGGTCGACGGCGGACCCCGGCCTCCCGTATCATCGGGCCTCTTCGCCGAGCCGGTCCCATGCGCGTTTGCCCTCGCTGCCAGCTCAAGTATCCGAACGACGACCAGAAGTGCTTCGTCGACGGAGCCGTGCTCCAGGACGTGCCGGACGAACGGCTCGGCACGGTCATCGCCGGCCGCTACCTCATCGAGTCGATCCTCGGCGAGGGCGGCATGGCGACCGTCTACCGCGCGCGCCACACCCTGGTGGACCGGCCCGTCGCGGTGAAGATCATGGCGGCCCACCTCGCGAAGAACGCCTCGCTCCGCGAGCGCTTCCGCCGCGAGGCCAAGAACGCCGCGGCCCTCGCCCACCCGAACATCATCGAGATCCACGACTCGGGCGAGACGGACGACGGCTCGGTCTTCCTCGTGATGGAGCTGCTCGACGGCCAGCCCCTGAGCGACCTCATCGCCCGCGGCCCCATGGACCCGGAGCTCGTCGCGGCCCTCGGTCTGCAGATCGCCCAGGGCCTCGCGCGCGCCCACGACTTCGGCGTCATCCACCGCGACCTCAAGCCCGAGAACATCTTCGTCTGCCACGACGGCGACCAGCGCTCCCGCGTCAAGCTGCTCGACTTCGGCATCGCCCGTTCGATGCACGACCCACGCCTCACCAACAAGGGCGAGATCTTCGGCACGCCGCAGTACATGGCGCCCGAGCGCATCACGTCCATCGACGCCGGCGCCTCGGTCGACCTCTACGCCCTCGGCGCGATCCTCTTCGAGATGGTCACCGGGCGGTTGCCGTTCCAGGCCGATCAGATCCCCGCGTTCTTCATCAAGCACCTGCAGGAGCCGCCGCCCCGGCCCTCGTCGCTGGCGCCGCGCTGTCCGCGTCGCCTCGAGGACCTGATCCTCGCCCTGCTCGCGAAGAAGCCCGAGGACCGACCGGTCGACGCGCACCAGGTCATCAAGGAGTTGAGCGCCCTCGCGCCGGACGACGGGCGCCAGAGCCTGGTGCCGGCGACCACGAGCCCGGGCCGGCAGGTGGCGCCGACCTTGCCGCCGACGACGCTCGAGCGCTGGCAGAAGCGCGCGCTGGTCTTCGAGGAGATGCTGAAGCACGCATGGCCCCGTGGCGGCGGCCCGCCGGAGCTCACGCGCGCCCTCGACGCGATCCTCACGACGCTCGCCACGGCCCACGATCTGCGCGCCGAGGGGCTCAAGAGCCAGCGCCGCCTCGAGGCGATGGAGGCCAACGTGCGGGAGGGGCGTGAGCGGCTCGGACACGCGGTGCATACGCTCGCGGTCGACCTGTCCCAGGCGCGCGAGGCGGCGCGTCAGGCGCGCCTCGAGGTCGAGCCCTACTTCGAGCAGGACCGCCAGGCCGAGGCCGCCTACCACGGCGCGCACAAGCGTCTCGAGGGTGCCGGCGGGTACCACGAGATGAACGCGCCGCGCCCCCATGTCGTGTCCGCCCTCCGTGAGGCGGTCGACGCCCTCGACCACTGGCTGCTCGCGCGGGGTGCAGCGGACAAAGCCCACCGGTGGGTCGACGCCAAGGTGAAGGAGGTGGAGGACCTGGAGTTCCAGGTGTCCGCCCTTCGCCAGCAGTCTGAGCGGCTCGAGGCCAGCTACGACACCGATCGGCGCTCGTCGGAAGAACAGATCGTCTCGACCGGGCGCGAGGTCGAGCGTCTCGAGCAGGCCCTGCTCGAGAGCGCGAGCCGTTTCTGCGCGCCGCTGCGCCCTCGCCGGGACCTCGCCCCGCTCTTCGCGCGTCTCGAGCAAGAAGCTCCCTAGCGCCCCCCCGCCAGCGCATTTTCCCGCCGTTGCGGCGCCTGCCCGGCTGCACACCTTGGCCGGGAGGAGGCCGAGATGCGATCAACAGCGACGCTGCCGTGTGCGCTCGCCGTGGTGTTGTGCCTCGCGAGCTGCGCGCGTGGTCCGGAGCTGCGCCCCGCCGCGGCGGCCGAGCGCGTCGGTGGACACGACACCATCGCCACCGCCGAAGGGAGCGGTGTGCGCGTCGTGATCGACACGGACGCCTGGCGACGCGCCCCGCCCGACCTCGGGCCGATCCTCCCGATCCGCATCTCGTTCGTGAACGGGAGCGGCCACGCCCTGCGCCTGCGCTACGACGAGTTCGCCCTGGTCCGGCGGGACGGCAAGCGGCTCACGGCCCTGCCGCCCCTGAGCGTGCACGACACCGAGGGCGAGAGCACCGTCGTCACGACCTACGACCCGACCTTCGCATGGCGTGGTGCGTTCTACGTGGCCTCGCCCTACGAGCCCTACTACAAGCGCGAGGCCTCGGCCTGGCAGGGCCCCTTCAACGTGGACCCCTACTACTACCGGACCCACTACGCCGAGTGGCCCGCCCACCTGCCGAGCACCGACATGGTGCAGGAGGGGTTGCCCGAGGGCGTCCTCGGGCAGGGCGCGACCCTGACGGGCTTCCTCTACTTCCGCGACGAGACAGAGCAGGACCAATACGTGATCTTCCGTACACAGCTCGTGGACGCCCGCACAGCCACGACCTTCGGCGACGTGGACATCCCCCTCATGCACCGCTGAGGGGCGTGGACGGCGCGCGATCGGCGTCTACGTGACGGCCGTGAGGGTCGGCATCATCGGGACCGGCTGGGTGGGCTCGAGCGTCGCCATCTCCACGCTCACGGGCGGGGTGGCGCGCGAGCTGTTGCTCAACGACGTCAAGTCGCTCGTCGCCGAGGGCGAGGCGATGGACCTCTCCCACGGGGCGCCCTTCTACCCGGCCGCATCCGTGTGCACGGCGAGCGTCGAGGCGATGCGCGACTGCGATGCGGTGGTGATCGCGGCCGGGCGCGGCGGGACCGCTGGCGAGAGCCGCCTCGACCTCCTCTCGGACAACGCCGCCATCGTGGGTGACATCGCCCGTCGCCTCGCAGGCAGCCGTGGCGTGATCGTGGTCGTGACCAACCCGGTCGACGTGCTCACGCGGGTCGTGGCACGTGCCTCCGGGCTCCCGGCGGCACGCGTCATCGGCACGGGCACGATGCTCGACACGGCGCGCCTCCGGCAGATCCTCGGCGAACGGCTCGGCGTCGACGCACGCTCGGTCCACGCCTACATCGTCGGCGAGCACGGCGACTCGGAGGTCCCGCTCTGGTCGTCGGCGCGCGTCGGTGGCATCGCCCTGCGACGCTTCCGGGGCTGGACGCGCGCCGACGAGGTGTCGGTGGGTGAGCAAGTCCGGCGCGCGGCCCAGGAGATCATCCGCCGCAAGGGCGCGACCAACCACGCCATCGGCCTCGTCACCGCGTCGCTACTTCGATGCGTGCTGCGCGACGAGCGGCGCATCCTGACCGTGTCGCGCGAGCAGGACGAAGCGCTCGGCCTGTCCGATGTGGCCCTGTCCCTGCCGACGATCGTGGGCGGTGGCGGCGCGGTCGAGGTCGTGGAGCCCGAGCTCGACGCCGCCGAGCACGACGCCGTCCTCCGCTCGGCGGGGGTGCTCCGGGAGGCGGCGAAGCTGGCGTAGCCGCTTGCCCGTGGCAGTGGACGCGGTGCTCACTCCACCGTCAAGGTGTACGAGTTGCTCGCGCCGCTGTAGCCATAGACGTGCACGTAGAAGGGCCCGGTCGCGGTGACGCTCTCCTCGTTGCCGCTCCCATTGCTCAGGCTCAACTGGTTGCCGTCCGTGTCGACGGCTTCCATGTCCAGGTCGCCCACGCTGTCGTCGAAGTCGATCGTCACCGTGAAGCTTCCGTCGGTGTCGATCTCGTACCAGTTGTCGCCGCCCGAGCAGATCTGCAAGCCCGTCAGGGAATCGCCTGAATGCAGCAGGGTCGGCCAGGCCATCGAGCCGTTGCTGCCCGGGGTGCAGCTGCCACTGCTGCTGCTTCCGGTGCTTCCGGTGGCGCTGCTGGCGGAGCCGCTGGTGTCGGGAGAGGCGACGTCCACGGTCAACACGTACGAGTTCGTCGCGCCGTCGTAGCCGTAGACGTGCACGTAGAAAGGTCCGGTCGCGGTGACGCTCTCCTCGTTGCCGCTCCCGCTGCTCACGCTGATCTGGGTACCGCTGCCGTCGACGGCCTCCATGTCGAGATCGCCTGCGCTGCTGTCGAAGGCGATCGTCGCGGTCCAAGCGCCGTCGGCAGCGATCAAGTACCAGTCGTCGTCGCCCGTGCAGATCCGGAGCCCCGGCATCGCGCCGTCCCATGCTGGATCGATGGGAGTCGCCGTGTCCATCGTGTCGTTGCCGTCTGGAGCGCAGCTCGCGCCGTCGCTGCCGCCTCCAGTGCCGCTGGCGCTGCCAGTGCCGCTGCCCCCGGTGCCGATGCCGTCACCGCCGCCGGGGGATGGATCCGTCGTCGGGCGAAGGGAGTCGTCGATGATCACGGTCCGCTGGGCGATGCTGCCGGCTTGAATCGTGATGTCCGCCTCCTCGGACCCGTCGCCGAATTGGACCACGTAGTTGTCGGGGGGCAGCTCGAACATGACGATGCCGTCGATGTCCGAATTCCCTATCGTCGTCCCCGTCGTGACGTTGATCGCCTCGGCAGGCTCTCCGTTCGGGTACTTCAGGTGCACGATGAGCTCGCCAGGAACCTCTCCGCCGGGAGTGCCTTCGCTCGGGAGAAAGCCGAGCTCGGTGTGGCACTCGATGGCCTGATCGTAGGCCTGTTGGTTGCCGAGCACGAGAAGCAGGTACGTATTGGAATCCGGGATCGTCACGACACTGTTCAGGTCGTCGGGGCTGCTGTCGCTCTCCTCGAGGAACCGCCAGTTGTTTGGATTGTTGCGATTGGTGGAATCGCCCACCGGCTCCCACTCGAAGAGCGCGTGAGCCATCTCGACCAAGTGCGTACTTTCCGGATCCCGGCTGCGCGTCGCCAGGTCGTAGTCGTGCCAGCTCGTGATCTGGAGGCGACCCGGGATGTTGTCGTCGAACACGTAGCCGACGTACCGGCTCGGGTCGAAGGTCCAGTCGCCCCGATGAGTGCCGTCGATCACCTCGAACTCGAGGTTCCGATGAAAATCGAAGGAAGTGTCGCCGGCGCCGAGCAGGGTGTCGCCCGCGCCCCTCGTGGTGCTCGGGTCGGGAGCTCCCGAGGCCGGCGCGCACGCGGCGAGGGTCAGCAGGGCGAGGCCGCCCAGGCCAAGGCATCGTGTCTTCTTCATCATGGCTTTTCCCCTCCTCGCAGCGCGATCGAAGTTGGGACCCACCGAGTGCAAGCGCGCTGCCAAGAGATCGTGCAGTCTTCGTACGGTCCGGGGCCTATCGACCCCAGCGACACACGGTGCAACGTATAGGAATCATTGAACTCATGCCGGGCGGTTCGGTGAAGGTGAGGAGAGGCCGACCGCGCCGACGATCGAGCGTTGTTCCGGCGTGGGGTCTGCAGTCTCCGGTTGTCGGCGGTCTCGGCGTGGGCTGCGGCGAGCTTTGCTTCTGTCCGGACGCCGGGTCCGTCGAGCGGTACGCGAAACTCGCACGGTGTCGTGCGGGATGCGAAGCTTCGACGGCCTTCCAGACGCGCAAGGGACCGGGGCCATCGATCGCCGGTCTCCGGAGGAATCGGATGAGGAACATCGAGCGTTCACGGTACTGGTGGCTGCCAGCCCTCACGGCACTGATGCTCGGACCGACGGTCGCGTGCACCAGCTCGGCCGGAAGCAGTTGCTCGATCACCGACAACGCCGACGGCACGAGCACGCTCACCTGCAACGGCAAGAGCGTCACCATAGGAGGCGCCGAGAACCCGGCGGACGCCGGTCCCGGAGCAGGCCCCGGGGCGGCGTGCAGCATCTCCCGGACCGAGGCCGGTTCCGTCCTGACCTGCGGTGACGCGAGCGTGCCGATCCCCGACGGACCGGGTCCTGGCGCGCCGTGCAGCGTCGCCCAAGCCGACGGGGGTTCCATCCTGACCTGTGGCGACGCCAGCGTGCCGATCCCACCTCCCGACTACGACCCGCCCGCTCCCGACGCGGGGCTGCCGAACCTCCCCGTCGATGACGTGACGTCCGGTGCGAACGGCTGCGCCGCGGCCATCGGAAACGGCTCGGCCGACGACACCGCCGCCATACAGTGCCAGATTGACTATCTGAACACGACCCACGCTGGCGGCTTCCTCTTCTTCCCGCAGGGGAGCTACAAGATCACCAGCACCATCCATGTAAAGGGCGCGGTCACCCTGGTCGGAGCGGGTCAGGCCATCAGCGTCATCACGACGGCCAACGCCGACATCGTCGCGTTGAACTTCGACGTCGGCTGCAACTACGCCGGAGTCCGCGACATGTGGATCGTGGGGAAGCACGACAGCTCGAGCCCGGCGAACAACGTCGTGCACGTCAGCAACAATGTGCCGGTGATCATCCGCGACTCGAGAATCTGGGGTGGCAACTTCGCCCTCGACACCGCAGGGGTCGACGGGCTCTACGAGGATGTCTACTTCGCGGGCTGGGGAAACAGCGGCGGGGGCGGCATCAACTCGACCGGCGCCAACTGGTACGTGCGCGACAAGATCGACCAGGGAGCGACGCCGACCACCTACGCCTTTCGTCAGCAAGCCTACTTCCCCGGAACCGGCGTCGCAGAGAACCACTTCATACAGACGGATTTCTCGGGCACCTACTCCTACAGCGTCGTGATCTCGGACGGCGGCACCAACTCGGCCATCACCGTGTTCAACGGATGTGTCTTCAGCTCGCCGATCGTCATCAACAACGGCCGGTGGACTTCGATCAACAACGCCGAGATCGGCAGCGGGTTGCTCCAGTTGAACGATGGAAGCTGGCTGTCCATCACCGGTAGCTACGCCTTCTCCCCGACGACGGTGTCCGGAGCCGGCACGAACAGAGCGTGCTCCGGCAACGTCAACATAGGCTGCTGAGAGCACCCGCGGCGGAGTCACAGTCGGTCGTCGGTGTCCTGCGACCCATCGGCGCTCAGGGAGGCGTCGCCGTCGCCGCGGGCGCCGTCTGCAGCATCGAGGGGAGGTGCTCCCGCCGCCGGTCTCTCGCCAGCTTGCTTCGATGCGGGGGCCGGGCTAGGTCCCACGCCATGTCCGACCGCCCCGCCGCCCGCCTCGAGACCCTCGCCATCCACGCCGGCCAGGAGCCGGACCCGACGACGGGCGCCGTCATGCCGCCCATCGTCCTGTCGAGCACCTTCGCCCAGCCCGGCCCGGGCGAGCATCGGGGCTTCGAGTACGCGCGCACCAACAACCCGACCCGCCAATCCCTCGAGGCGTGCATCGCCGCGCTCGAGGGCGGCCGCCACGGCTTCGCCTTCGCCTCGGGCTCGGCCGCCATGGCGACCCTCATCCACACGCTGGCACCCGGCGATCACATCGTCGCCTGCGACGACGTGTACGGCGGCACCTTTCGCCTGCTCGACAAGGTCATCGGGCCCCTCGGCATCGAGACGAGCTGGGTCGACCTCACCGATCCGGCGCGCCTGGAAGCGGCGATCACGCCGCGCACGAAGCTCGTGTGGGTCGAGACGCCGACCAACCCGACGCTCAAGGTCATCGACATCGCCCGCACGATTGAGGTGGCCCACGCCCACGGCGTGAAGGTGGCCGTGGACAACACCTTCGCCACGCCCATGTTGCAGCGGCCCCTCGCCCTCGGCGCCGACATCGTCGTCCACTCGACCACGAAGTACATCAACGGCCACAGCGACGTGGTCGGCGGCGCCGTGGTCACCTCGGACGACGCCCTGGCCGAGCGCCTGCGCTTCCTGCAGAACAGCATCGGCGCGGTGCCCTCGCCCTTCGATTGTTTCCTGGTGCTGCGCGGCCTCAAGACGCTGCCGGTGCGCATGGAGCGTCACTGCGCGAGCGCCGCGACCCTCGCCGCCTTCCTGGTCGACCGGTCCGAGGTGGAGCGGGTCCATTACCCGGGGCTCGCCACCCATCCACAGCACGACCTGGCTGCGCGCCAGATGCGGGCGCCGGGCGGCATGGTGTCCTTCGTGGTGCGGGGCGGGCTCGCCGCGGCGAGGCGCTTCGTCCAGACGACGCGCCTGTTCACCCTCGCCGAGAGCCTGGGCGGCGTCGAGTCCCTCGTGGGCGTCCCGTCGATGATGACCCATGCGGCCGTGCCGGAGGCGACCCGGGCCAGGCTCGGCATCTCGGACGGCCTCGTGCGGCTCTCGGTGGGTCTCGAGGCGGTGGATGACCTTCGAGCCGACCTCGAAGCGGGGCTGTCGGCCGCCCGCGGGGCGTGACCGACCGCGAAATCCCTCCGTATTTGCCGCGCACGTGCTCCCGTTCTACCCTTCTCGCCGAACCCGGAGGAACGCATGCGCCGACTCGGCCTGGTCGTGGCTCTCGCTCTCGTATCCCTGACCGTCACCTCTTGCGGGGGCGGCAACGGACCGAGGTTCGCCGATGTGGCCTGGCAGGTGCGCTGCCCGTCGATGCCGCCCGCGGGCTACAGCGGCTGTCCCCAGGACTCACCCGGTCGCGACGTGTCGAACGTCGACGGCGAGGCCGGTCACTCCGTCAGCTGCTCCGTCTCGAGCTCGGGCTCGCTCAAGATCCTCAGCTTCCGCGTCTACAGCGGCAGCGAATACGGCATCCAGGTCGATGGCGCCGCGTTCGATCCGTCGAGCGGGAACCTCTCGGGCGCCGGCTGCACGATGCGCGTCCTCGAGAGCGGCAACAGCTACCAGGGCACCTGTGGCGCCAACCCGCCGACGGACGCCCAGCAGTGCCAGATCACGGGCGTCAGCATCATGGACGCCATGAGCGGCCCACAGGTGACCGGCTCGATCCTGTGCCGCAACATCAAGGCGCCGGTCGACCCGTCGATGCTGGTGCGCGACGTGACCAGCGGCGGCACGTCCCCCTCTGCCCGCTCGCAGCCCTTCATGTTCACGCTGGAGAACTGCGACGGCCTCTGACGCCGCCGCGCCGCGCTCGTGTGTAGGTGAAGAGCCGGCGCGAGGAGGCAGCCCGGCCCAGGGCAATCCTGGGAAGGCGGCTACTTGACCTGGCGCTGGACGTGCTCTTTGCCGTCGTAGCGGAGCAGCGTCGTCTTGCCGTCCACGATGGAGTGCAGCTCGATGGGTCGGCGCCACAGGCGCTCGAGCGCGCTCAGGACCTCCCGCGCCCAGTCGAGGCGTAGGTCGATGCCCTGGTGGTCGTGGACGAGCAACAGCTCGTTCCGGTTCTGGTAGTTCGCGTCCTCGACGTAGATGAAAGGGTTGCCGGCGTTCGTCAGGGTGAACAGCAGGCGCTTCTTCACCTCCTCGAACTTCCGCGTCTCGATCTCCCACCGGTCGTTGCGCGTATTGAAGCCGAAGGAATAGAGCTTCTGGTGGGCCACGAAGTCGGGCGTCAAGAACTCGTCGATGAAGGTCACGTCGTTGTAGAGCCTGCGGACCTCGAAGATCTTCTTCTTGCCGAGGCCGGTGCGCCGGTCCCAGTGACGGCGCGCGTCGAGGTCGTCACAGTCCTCCCACTCCTTGCCGAACTGCCCCCGGTCCCACCGCTCCTCGATGTGCCGGAACAGCTCGACACCCAGCTTGTAGGGATTGAGCTGCCCGCTCCCGGTCGCCATCACCCCGGCGTTCCGGTCGGCATAGTCGACGATCTCCGACGCATCGCAGATTCGCGTCGTCATCAGCCGCGAATGCCAAAACGAGGCCCAACCTTCGTTCATGACCTTCGTCTGCATCTGGGGAAGGAAGTAGTAGGCCTCGCCGCGGACGACCGCGAGGATGTCGCGCTCCCAGCGCTCGAGGGGCGCGTGCTCAATGAGGAAGCCGAGCACGTCGCGCACACGGTTCTCGGGGAACTTGCGCGTCTTCTCCTTCTCCTCGGCGAGCTTGCGTCGCTGCGACTCGACGAACTCCTCCGGATTGATGAAGGACTCCATGTAGTCCTTGTCGACGCGCAACAGGCCGAGCTCCTCCGGCGGCTCCTCCCGCTCCTCGTCCGACTCCCGGTGGATCGGCCGCGGGGGCGGCTCGAAGGGTTGGTTCGGGTCGATGAGGTTTTCGAGGCTCAGGCAGACGTCGAGGAGCTCTTCGACCTTCTCGATGCCCACGCGGTTCGCCCAGCGCCTGACCATGGCGCCGTGGTTCGCCATCGTGTCGATCCACTTGCGCAGCGGTGCGCCCGTCTGGGCATCGACGCCCTGGTTCGTGGTCCCGAAGGTGTAGTTGTTCTTGAAGAAGTCCACGTGGGCGTAGACGTGGGCCATCACGAGCTTCTGCTCGACCAGGCTGTTGCCTTCGAGCAGGTAGGCGATCGACGGGTTGTTGTTGATCACCATCTCGTAGATCTTCGACAGCCCGTACTCGTAGCTCTTCGACATGCGCTCGTATTCCATGCCGAATCGCCAGTGCGGGTACCGCGTCGGGAAGCCTCCGTAGGAGGCGACCTCGTTCATCTGGTCGTAGCTGAGGACTTCGAAGATCGTCGGGAAGAAGTCGAGCCCCTCCTCCCGCGCGAAGCCCTCGATCTTGCGCTGCCAGTCCCTGAGGTACGCAGGGATCTGGGTCTTCAGAGCGAACTTGGCCATCGCGCGCTCACTTGCCCTTGCCGAGGAAGTCGCGGATCGAGCCCACGATCGCGTCGCGGTCGCGGATCTCGCTCGTGATGAGCCGCTCGTCCTCCTTGAAGTGCTCTCGCAGATCCTTGATGAACTGACCCGAGCCGTAGGGGCTCTCGACCTGTCCGTAGCAGAACACGTTCGACACGGGCAGAAGCTTGTTCTTGAGCAGGTCCACGCACAGGAGCGTATCGTCCACGCTCCAGTTGTCGCCGTCCGAGAAGTGGAAGGGATAGATGTTCCACTCCGCCGCCGGGTAGTCCGCCTCTACGATCTCCGTGCACAACTTGAAGGCCGACGAGATCATCGTGCCGCCCGACTCGCGCGTCCGGAAGAAGGTCTCCCGGTCGACCTCGCGCGCCACCGCGTCGTGGATGATGAAGCGCGTCTCGATGCCCGCGTAGTTGCGCTTGAGCCAGGCGTCGATCCAGAAGGACTCGATGCGCACGATCTCCTTCTGCTCATCGCCCATGGAGCCGCTGACGTCCATCATGTAGAGGATGACGGCGTTGGCGACGGGCTCCTCTTCCGTCTTCCAGGACTTGTACCGCATGTCCTCGCGCGACGGGATGATGACGGGGCGCTTCTCGTCGTAGGTGCCCGAGGCGATCTGCCGCTTGAGCGCGTGGCGGAACGTGCGCTTGAAGTGGCGCAGGGAGCTCGGGCCCACGTTGCGCACGCCGACGTAGCGGTCCTTCTTGTCGATGATGGAGTTCTTGCCCCGGTCCTCGATGAGCGGCAGCTCGAGCTCCTCGCCCAGGATGTCGGCCAGCTCCTCGAGGGTGACGTCCACCTCGAGGACGTGCTCGCCCGGATCGCTGCCTGCCTCACCGGTGCCGTCGCCGTCCTGGCCGGGCTGCGAGAGCGGGTCACCTGGCTCGCCGTCCCCCTGCCCGACGCCGCCCTGCTGCTTGTCGGTGAAACGGAAGCGGGGGATGTCGATCTGGGGGATGGGGATGGACACGACGTCCTTCCCCTGCTTGCCCATCAGCTCGCCCTGGGAGATGTACTTGCGGAGATTCTGGCGGATCCGCCCGCGGACGATCTGGCGAAAGCGCGAGTGGTCCTGGTCGATCTTCAGGGACACAGCCCCACTCTACGGCCCATCCGTCCGGGCGGCCAGCGTCGAGCGCGTGCGTTCCACGTCGATTGGCCGTGGGACCCACGTCAAGGCGCGCACATCCCTCCAACCGTGCAGGTACCCGGGCTTCCGCCCGGGTCCGTGCAGTTTTCGCCCGGCAGGCGGTTCCCGGAGGGATTGGGTCCGCAAGTGTGTGAGGTCAGCATGCAGCGCATGTTGCAGGCGCAGTTGGCGTTCAAGGTGCAGGGGGGCGGCGGCGGGAGGCACATGTTCATGTGGCACTGATAGCCGTCGGTCGTTCCACACGCGGCTCCCTCGGCCAGCGGCGTTCCGTCGCGGCAGATGCCGCCGGAGCAGGTCTCCGTGCCGTTGCAGGGGTTGCCGTCGTCACAGGGCACGGGGCAGCCGGACCCGCTGTCGGGTGTCGGTCCGGCGTCGAGCTGCGGGGCTCCGGCGTCGGTTGGCGGCTGTCCCCCGTCGGGCTGCGAGGAGCCCCCGTCGATTTGCCCGCCGTCGGCCCCGCTGGCCGGCTTCTTCGCGAGCTTGCCGTCGACGATGGACGTGCAACCCATCGACATCGCCAGGACTGCCACCAGCGCCGCGAAAAAACCCGAACGCACCGTCTTCGCGCGCGCCATGCTCAAAACCTCCCCACGGCGACGGCGCCGCCACCCTCGGGCGACACGTACGGCGCGAGCCGGAGCGAGGCCGTGGCCGTGTCATGATGCGCGGGCGCGGCCGGCGCATCGAGCAGCCACCAGACGAAGCCGCCGGCGATCATCAAGAGCGAGGTGACGCCGATGCCGTCGGCTGCGTGGGCCGCGCCCCGGGCGCCCTCGGCCTGCGCCCCGTCACGCGTCGGAGCCGCGTCCGCCGCGCCCGAGGCGATTCCCCCGACGATGAGCGCGACGATTGCGAAGGCGCCGCCGGCTCCCATGAGCACGTAGGGCCAGGGCGAACGGCCGGGCGCGGCAACCGGCGCCGTCTGCGCGTGCACCATCTGGACCTGCACGTCGATGACCTGTCCCGCTGGCACCGACACCGACGAGCGGAAGTCCTCGTCGCCCGCGTGTTTGATCACGAGCTGGTGGCTCCCCGGCTGGACCGGGACCGGGTCGGGACGCGGCGTGAGGCCCCAGGCGTGCCCGTCGATGGTGATCGTCGCGCCCTCGGGCCCCCCCGAGATGCGCACGCCGGTGTGGGCGACCCGCTCCCGGAGCGCCGCGAGACGCGCGCGTGCGTCCGCCATGTAGGGATTGCTCGGGTCGGCCGTGTCGATGTAGTGCTCGAGGGCGTGGACAGCATCCTGTGCACGGCCGAGGTGCTCGTAGGCCTGCGAGAGGTTGTAGAGGATGAGCGGCCGCGCATCGAGGCGATAGGCGGCCTTCCACTGCTGGATGGCGGTGTCGTAGTCGCCCTGCTGGTAGGCCGACTGACCGCGCAGGAACATCTGGCGGGCCTGGGCGCTCGCTCCGCCGGTGGCCGCCTGATCGCCGCCTCCGGGGGCTGTCTGAGCGCTGCCGCCCGTGCTCGTAGCGCTGCCGCCCGTGCTCTGGGCGTCCTGATTCCAGCTACCGGCGGCTCTCGTCCCCTGGGTCTGCTGCGCCTGGGCCACGGAGACGACCGGAAGAAGAAAAACCGCCACGATCGCCAAAGAGAATCGAAGTCTCGGCATAGGCTTCGAACAGCAGACCACATTCGGCCCGTCTCGCCAAGATGCTCGCGCGCCTCGCGGCCGGTGGTGAAAGTCGATCGGCCCGCGCGCCCTCCCGCAAGCGGGCGCCGGGCGCCCCCTCCCGCTCGCGGGAGGGGGTCGGGGGGAGGGCTCTGTGGCTCAGCCCTTGACGTCGCCGCGGGCGAAGATGCTCGCCACGTACGCGAGCACGTCGGTCGCGCTCGCCTCGTTGTAGCCGTAGTACTTGATGAGGCGGTTCTTGATGACGTCGATCTTGTCCTGCGTCTCCTTGTCGATGACGTTGGACACGAAGCTCGAGAGCTTGATCGAGTCCTTCTGGTCCTCGAAGAGCTTCATCTCGAGGGCGCGGCGCAGCCGGTCGTTGGTCTTGTAGGTCGAACTTCTTGCCCTCGATCGCCAGGGCGCCGATGTAGTTCATGATCTCGCGCCGGAAGTCGTCCTTGCGGCTCTCGGGGATGTCGATCTTCTCCTCGATCGATCGCATCAGCCGCTCGTCGGGCTCCTCGTCACGCCCGGTGTAGCGGTTCTTGACCTTCTCCTTGAGCGTGTAGGCGCGGACGTTGTCGATGTAGTTCGCGCACAGCCGGGAGATGGCCTCCTCGTCGGCGCTGATCGCGCGCTGCACCTCGTTCTTGACGATCTCCTCGTACTCGCCCTTCACGACGCCGATGAGCTCGGCGTAGCGCTTGCGGCTGGTCCTCCGCGGCGATGAGCGAGTGGTGGCGCAGCCCCTTCTCGAGCTCGTTCAGCACCATGAAGGGGTTGATGTAGCCCTCGGTCCCGTCGCGCACGAGCGCGTTCGAGATCTTGTCCTGCACGTAGCGCGGCGAGATGCCGTCGAGGCCCTCGCGCTTCGACTCCTTGCGCAGCTCCTTGACGTTGTCCTGCGTGTAGCCGGGCAGCATCTTGCCGTCGTAGAGCTTCATCTTCTGCAGCAGCGAGAGCTGGTGCTTCTTCGGCTCCTCGAGCCGCGTGAGCACCGCCCACATGGCCGCGACCTCGAGCGTGTGAGGCGCGATGTGCTTGCCACGCAGCCGCTCGCCGTTGAAGTCCTTCTCGTAGATCTTGATCTCCTCGGACACCCTCGTGATGTACGGGATGTCGATCTTGATCGTGCGGTCGCGCAGCGCCTCCATGAACTCGTTGTTCAGGAGCTTCTTGTACTCGGCCTCGTTCGTGTGACCGATGATCACCTCGTCGATGTCGGTCTGGGCGAACTTCTTCGGCTTGATCTTGTGCTCCTGCGTCGCGCCGAGCAGGTCGTAGAGGAACGCCACGTCGAGCTTGAGCACCTCGATGAACTCGATGATGCCGCGGTTGGCGATGTTGAACTCGCCGTCGAAGTTGAACGCGCGCGGGTCCGAGTCCGAGCCGTACTCGGCGATCTTGCGGTAGTTGATGTCGCCGGTCAGCTCGGTCGAGTCCTGGTTCTTCTCGTCCTTGGGCTGGAAGGTGCCGATGCCGACGCGGTCCTTCTCGCTCAGGATCAGGCGCTTGACGCGCACGTGGTTGCTGATGACCTTGGCCCAGTCGCCGCCGTACTGCTCCATCAGGTCGTTGAAGATGAAGCGGCAGGCCGGGTCCAGGTCGCCCTCGACGTGCACCGCATTGCGGTCGTCGCCGAGGGCGAGCTCGCTGAACGGCGTCGATCGCGCCAGTCGGGCGGGATGAGGCGCAGCGGCTCCTCGTGCATGGGGCAGGGGAACGCGTCGTCGTCGCCCGCCAGCCCGTAGTCCTTCAGGTTGGTCCAGCGGTAGGTGTAGAGGGCGCCCTCGGGCGTGCGCGAGTAGTGCTCGAGGCCCTTCTTGAGCAGCCGCGCGATGGTGCTCTTGGACGAGCCCACCGGCCCGTGCAGCAGGATGATGCGCTTCTCGGGGCCGTAGCCCTGCGCCGCGGCCTTGAAGCACGTTCACCAGCCGCATCAGCGGGATGTCGAGCCCGAAGATCGCGTCCCTGCCGCTGTGCCGATCGGATCCTTGAAGAAGTTGTAGCGGATGAGCTTCTTCTTGTTGTCGATGTACTCTTCTTCGCCGTAGCTCATGATCATGTCGTAGAGCCGCTGGTAGGCGTTGCGCGTGACCTGGGGATGCTCGCGGACGAGGCTCAGGTAGTCCTCGAACGAGCCTTCCCAGTGCAGATCGCGGTACTGGTCGAAGTCCTGCAGCGCAGCGATCCGCGAAACCATTTGGGCCATGGGGGGAATCCTCCGGGAGTGATTGGACCAAGGGTATCACCCCTCGTCCGGGTCGCCACCTCGGGCGCTGCCACGGTAGCGAGCGTCGGTCGGTAGAACGGCGGCCGGTAGAACGGCGGCCGGCCGGTCCACTGTGGGTCCCGAGGGCTCCGGCCGAAAGGGGGGGGTCAGGGCGCGGCAGCCGGCGCGGTGGTGACGAGCATGGTGGGCTCGGGGGGCGGCTGCGGCCCCACGTCAGGGGTGGGCAGGACGCCGTGGGCGCGTGCCTTGGCGTCCTCGCGAAAGCCGTAGGAAGCCAGCATGCGATGGGGGCGGTTGCGGTGGCCGGGGCGGGACCAGTCGACCCAGAAGTAGCTCTGGGCGCGGACGTCGAGGTGCACGAAGTGGCTGCGCGGGTAGAGGCCGACGCCCACGAAGCCCAGGGTGCGCGCGTAGGCGGCGAGTCGCCGGATCGGCACACCCGGGATGCGCATGTCGATGGCGCGTCCATGGGTGTGGCGGCTGCCCCAGCGGTCGGGCCGGTAGCCGCTCACGAGCTCGACGCGGGTCCGGTGGAAGTGGCGGGCGGTGCGGTAGACGAGGTCGAGCAGGCGCGGCGCGATGGGATGGGTGCTCCCGTCGATGCGCGACTGGAAGGCCTGCGCCGCGACGTCGAGGGCATGGGCGTCGAAGCCGCCGTCGACCGTCTGGGGCACGAGCGTGAAGCGCGTTTGGTCATCGGCGCGCTCGAGCTCGAGGGGCACGGGCGGGCCGGCTTCGTGCGGCTCCGACCGCGCGTGGTGGCTTTCGTGCGGATGGGACCGCTGCTGCGCCGAGGCCGGGCGCATCGGGACGACGGCGGCCGTCAGCGCAGAGAGCACGACCGCGACCCACGCCTCCTTCCGCTCCAAAGCCCGCACGACCAACGATTCTACCGCGCCCGGCCGCCCCTCGGCCACACGCCGGTGATCCGAACGGCCGCAGGCCCAATCGGAATGGGGCGCGTGGTCCGCGTCGTCCGGGGCGAGGAGCGCGAGGCGAAAGTGTTGTGCGCGCTCGTCCGGGATGGTGCGGTCGACGTGGGTGACGTGGAGCACGGACAGGCGGTAGATGCCGTCGGTCGAGTCGGGGTCGCCTCGGTCGTGGTCGTCCTCCACGACCGTCTCGCCCGTGAAATAGCCGTCGACGCGCACCACCATGCCCCGGCTGATGTGGGTCCCGTCCTCGATCACGTCGAAGGGCGCCACCGGGAATTGCACTCCGTTCGCCGCTTGCACGCGGACCCAGTTGGCGTGGCCGCCGTTGCTCATGGGATCGGAGCCGACGTAGTTGGTGGGGCAGGTGCAGCCCCAGCCGTCGGAGGCGAACACGAGGGGGACGCGCACCCATTCGCGCCCGCCCGCCCGTGCCCGCCGCACGCGCTCGGCGACCCACGCGTCGACGGCGTCCTCGTCTGCCGCGTGGGGGCCGAACGCGACGATGTGCAGCGACGGCGACGTGTCGGCGCGGGTGTCGGGCGTGGCGCCGGGGGTTCCCGCTTCGGGGGCCTGATGGGGCGCGCCCGCGTCCATGGCCTGCGCCTCGGCCGCCGCCCCGGGGGCTCTCGCAACCGTCGCCGCGCGAGCGCCTCGCCCTGTCGCCCGGTCGGCCTCAGGTCCGCGATCGCCCGCGGCCCGGTACTGCTGCGCGACCACCGCACCACCGCCCTCGTGTCCCGCGGTGTCCCTGTGGGAGCCGTGCGCCGCGAGAACATCCGTGGCTGCCGTCGTGCGTGGGCTCGCCTCCGTTCGCTCGGCTGCTGCGCCGCCGCATCCGGCCAGGAGGCTCCCCGCCACCGCGACCACCCCGAGGACACGCCATTCACCACCACTCATGCCCCAAGCATACCCCGAGCGAAGCGTGCCCTACAGTCGCGGGCGAGCCCTTCGTCGGCGCCGCACCAAGTGGACGAAACCGAGGAGCAGCGCCTCGACCAGCGCCACGATGCCGAGCGCCTCGCCGCCGGCGCGCATGCCTGCGCGCAGGGACGCGGTGTGTGCGCCTCTACGGATGGGATCGTGGAACGCGGGTGCAGGGGGGAGCTTCGTGCCGGGCCTCGCGCCGGGAGCGGCGCGTAGGACCGTCACATGCACAGTCCCGTGCGCCCGCTCGGCGCTCGGCGCGAGGCGGCGGGCCTCGACGTCCACGACGCCCCAGACATGGGGCGGGCACGCGGCGACGGCGTTGGCGAGTCGCGTCAGACAGGTTTGGCGCAAGGGCTCCCAGCCGCAGTGCACGGCAGGATTGGCGTTCGGGCCGAGCAGGAACCGCACGTCGCCCAGGCCGACCGTGCCCGAGGCGGAGACCACCACGGCGGCGCATGTGGAGGAGTCGACGGGCACGCGCGGCACGTCGATGGTTCCGTGCGCGTCTTCGGTCGCCTCGAGGCGCACCTCGCGCTCGACGTGAAAACCGGCGGCGGTCGCTGCCGCGAGCAGGGGTCGGGCATCGCGCATCGCGCGCGCCTTCGAGATGGGGACCATGGGATCCGAGGCGCGCCGCGCGAGCGCTACTCGCACGGCGACCCCTCCCCCGATCGCGATCGCGATCGCGACCGCGGCGGCGAGCACCGTCCACCGACCCACGCGACGAGGGTAGACCAGCGAGAAGCTCGAACCGAAAGCCTTGCGAGGCCCGCCGGGTCGCCGTCTTCGTCGCGACCGTCGGGGGACCGATGCGCGCCGCACGGCGCGGTCGATGCGACCTCCCCATCGATCGATGGCGGAACGCCCGGCCGACGGGGTGCGACCGCGAGGCTCCGGGCTAGGACGCGGCGGCGCGGGCGCGGGCGCGCTCGGCGAGGCCGCCGATCACCGAATGGAACGTGGTCAGGCGCTGGACCTTGTCGGCGCCGAAACGCTCGCGCAGGCCGCGGGCGATGTGTGGCACGTGGGCCGTCCCCCCCGTGCAGAAGACGAGGTCCACGTCGGTCGCTTCGACGCCGGCGAGCGCCAGGGTCTCGTCGAGGGCCTCGAAGATGCGTGCGGTCTCGCGTCGGCTCCCGGTCTCGAGATCGACTCGGGTCACCGGTTCGCGTACGCCGATGCCGGGATAGGTGTAGACGACCTCGGCGTGCTCGCTGTCGCTCAGCGCGCACTTGGCCATCTCGATGGCTTCGAAGATCGAGAAGCCCTGAGCGTCGTCGACGAGGATGAGGAGCTGGTCGAGGACGCGCGCATCGTCCGGGCCCACCGACCAGCGTTGGAGGTCGCGCAGGAAGGCCTGGGCGTCGCGCTCCTCGAGGACCGAAAGGTCCGCGGGTGAGCAGAGCTTGTCGACGAGCGACTTGGGCATGGTCATGACGTTCCGTCCCGCGGGCACACGGTAGGTGACCTCCGCGCCGAAGTGCCGTGCGACCTTGTGGCGCATGAGGCTCCCGTCGAGGGCGTCGCCGGCCACGGCTACACCGCCCACGGCGAGCACGTCCTCGGTGTCGTAGCCGTCGGGCCGCATGCGGAGCACCGTGAAGTCGGAGGTGCCGCCGCCGAAGTCGCCCACGAGCACGACGCGCGGCTGGTCGAGGTGCCCGCGGAAGGCGCCCGCCGCGGCGACCGGCTCGGGGCAGAAGTCGACATCGCGGAAGCCGGCGAGGCGGGCTGCCCGCTCGAGTCGGCGCTGACCGAAGGCGTCCTCCGCGTCGTCGTTCGAGAAGCGCGCGGGCCTGCCGAGGACGACCCGGTCCACCTCGACGCCGAAGTGGCGGTCGGCGCGGCGACGTAGCTCGCCGAGGAAGGCGCCGATCAGGTCCTCGAGGGTCATGGGGCGTTCGTCGATGCGCGTGCCGACGAAGGCGCGGGAGGGCAGGTGCTTCTTGATGGAGCGGATGAGGCGGCCGGTCATGCCGCGGGCCACGTGCTCGCGCAGGGCTTCGCTGCCGTAGAACACGTGGGTGGCGTCCGGGAAGAAGAGGATGCTTCTCAAGATGGTCGGGTCGCGGGCGCCGTCGTCGAGCGGGATGGGATCGAAGACGCGCGCGGGGTTGGCGGCGGCCAGCAGGCTGTTGCTGGTGCCGAAGTCGATCGCGTAGATGGTCGGCCGGTCCACGGGGTGTCCTCCTCGGAAGAAAAAGGGGGACACCGAGGATCTGCCTCCGGGGGGATTTACTAGCTAGTGGGATCGTGCAATCCTGAGGAGCCTCATCGAAGGCGGGGGATTTCAGCCATGAGAGGCGCTGCCCGTGGGCACGCAGCCGGTCACGTCCCGCCGGCGCCGGTGATGCAGGCTGCCGCCGACCAACGCTCCCCACGACCGTGGCGTCCCACGGGGGACGTCGGCAGGACTACCCTGCCGCCCCGCGCGCCCCCAATGCTCCGCCTACCAACCATCCTGGTCACCCTCGCGGCTTCCGCCATCGTCGGCTGCGGCCACCACGCCTCCACGCTGGCGTCCGACGTGGAGGCAACGCCCGCGCGCACTCCGCCTCCATCCGATCCGCCTGCGCCGCCCGTGCCGTCGGACGGCCACCGGCACCCCGCTTCCTTCGCGAGCCTGCGCGCGCTGACGCTCGAGCACGGCCAGGGCGGCCCCTCGACCATGCGCTGTGACGGCACGTCGTGGCGGGTGGCGATTGACCTGCGCGCGAACACCTGGACCTACGGCGCATGCCCGCCGGGTACGCCGAGGGCGCCCACGCCGCCGCACGCGCCCCTCACGACGCGTCACGGCGTGCTCGGCGCGCAGGACCGCGTCCGCATCGCTGCCGAGTACGACGCCCTGTGGATCGACCCGAGCCCTTCCTGCGCCTACGACGGTGGCCCCAACACACTCATCCTCACCGGCGCCGACGGCACGAAGGCGACCTACCTCGACCACAACTGGGGCTGCCACCTACCGACCCCCACCATCGTCCGCGGCCTCGGCCGCTTCGCGTCGAACGTAACCCGCATCGCACAGCCGCCTCCCACGCCCTGACGTTCTCGCGGCGGACCTGGCAAGTGTCCTCGACCAACTCGACCGCCTCGAATCCGTGCTGGCTCGCGCTGCCGGAGGCCGGACCGATTGAAGTGCGCGACCGTTGGGTAGATGCCCAGCGGCGCGGCTGTACGGGGGCTGATCATGATGCCGGCAGAGAACGGTTGCGGGCGGACGGCCCTTGATAGCAAGATCACGAGCCATGTCGGCGACTTTGCCGGAGAGCATTGGGGTAAGCTCACGCGACAAGGCGCCGCTCGTGGCGTTCATGGTTCGTGCGCTGCGCGACTCCGGATGCCGCATGTTGTTCGTGTCGGATCCGAGCGAAGCGCCCTTTCGGCTCACGTTCGAGACACCGGACGGAGAACGAATGGGGATCGTCGCGTATGCGTTCCTTGCGAACCAGCGGCTTACGAAGAACCGTCCCTCGGACGAGCATCGTTTCCAAGTGAAGTACGGCAAGAAGGACGGGAGGCTGCACGAGCTGTGGCAGGACCCGTACGGGCTGTACACGACACTCTTCGTTGGCATCAATCCGAAGGCGGGTTTCTTCGTCGCGGCCGATCCGGTTCTCCACAGTCCGACCAAGTTCTTCATCTCCATCGAGTTCAAAGATGTGCACATGAAGGAGATCCTTCCGCAGTGGATGGCACACTTGGGAGCGGGATCGCCGCGCCGGCGACGAGCCGGTTGAGGTGCTGGTCGGTGGCACCGCGGAGAGCTTTCTTCGGTACGTTCGCTTCGAACGCGAGGCTCTCCGTGAGGACCCCGGGCACCGGCAACTGCTTGCCGAGAAGGTGATCGGTGGCGGGCGGACACGGTGGCATCCGGCGGGTCCCGCTCCCAGGGAGCTGCATCGGCTTGCAAAGGAGCTAGCGCTCAGCGAGACCGAGGTCCTCAACCTGATCGAGGGGTTCCCGCGGCTGAAGATGGCCGTCCGGGGGTGGGTTGCCGAAGAGCACCTCTACCGGCTCGTGTCGAAGGTGCCTGGCGTGACCCATTGCGAGCGGCTCAAGCGGGACGGACAGCCCGACATCGGGCTTCGCTTCCGGGGCCAGCCGCTCACCATCGAGTGCAAGAACGTCCTGCGAAAGAAGACGGCTGCCGGCCTGCCCCGGGTGGATTTCCAGCGGACGCGCGCCTCAATGAGCGACCCCTGCTCCCGCTACTACAGCCCCACGGACTTTGGGGTAGTGGCTGCCTGCCTGCACGCCGTGAGCGAGAAGTGGGAATTCCGCTTCGTTCCGTCAGTCGGGCTTGCGCCTCATCGTCGATGTCCCGGAAAACTCGATAGCAACGTTAGGGTCGACGCCCGCTGGCTGGCCGATCCTGCGAAGGCGCTCCTCGCCGCGATCGGCTAGCCGACAGCTCGCCCTAATGTGCTATCAAGGGGGCCTCGGATGGGACGGCGGCCGAAGGTTATCAGCCTGTACAGCGGGGCGGGTGGGCTCGACTACGGGTTCGAGGCGGCCGGCTTCGAGACCAAGGCAGCGGTCGAGATGGACCACGACTGCTGCGAGACCCTTCGACGGAACCGGTCGTTCGCTGTGTTCGAGCGCAGCATCTCTGATGTGTCGTCGGACGAGCTCCTCGAGGCCACACGCGTGGACAGAGGTGAGATCGACGCCGTGATCGGCGGCCCACCGTGCCAGCCCTTTTCCAAGTCCGGGTATTGGGCCAGCGGCGATACGAAGCGCCTGGCGGATCCCCGGGCTGGTACGCTCGACGCCTATATGCGTGTCGTCGAAGACACCTTGCCTCGTGTCTTCTTGTTGGAGAACGTTGGGGGCCTCGCCTTCGATGGGAAGACGGAGGGGCTTCGACTCCTCCTGGATCGAATCCGCGACATCAATCGTCACGCTGGAACCAATTACCAGCCGTGCCACCGGGTGCTCCGAGCCGCAGACTTCGGTGTGCCGCAGCTCCGCGAGCGGTTCTTCCTGGTTGCCGCGCGTGACGGACAACCGTTTTCGTTTCCGCGACCCACGCACGCCGCGGCGGTCGAGGACAGCGAACAGCTCAGCCTCGTAGACGCTGCACCCTATCGAACTGCTTGGGACGCGTTGGCGGACGTTCGGCCCGAGCCGGACGAGGACCTCGCCCTGCGCGGCAAGTGGGCCGACCTCCTTCCGAGCGTTCCCGAAGGGAACAACTATCTGTGGCATACCGAACGGGGAGGCGGCGAGCCGCTGTTTGGTTGGCGTCGGCGCTTCTGGTGCTTTCTACTGAAGCTCGCGAAGGATCGCCCGTCTTGGACGCTGCAGGCTCAGCCCGGTCCGGCCACCGGCCCCTTCCATTGGGAGAATCGCCGCCTGAGCATGCGGGAGCTTTGCCGGCTCCAGACGTTTCCCGATGACGTGGTCATCACCGGAAACCGCGGAGCGGTACAGCGCCAGCTGGGGAATGCGGTGCCTTCCTTGCTTGCCGAGGTGCTCGGGCGCGCGATGCGGTCGCAGCTGCTCGGCCAGCGCGTGCGCGGTCCTCTGAGGCTTCTCCCGCTCGATCGCGGACAGGCGCCGCCTCCCGAGCCGGTTCGAACGGTGCCGAAGAAGTACCTGCCTTTGCGAGGGTCCCACTCCCCTCATCCTGGCACGGGCAAGGGCTTCGGTGCCCGGCGGCGCCAGTCCGAAGGCGGGCGGGCTTCACGCTAGTGATGCCGAAAGCGTCCCCGAGCTACGAAGGTCTGCGTCCGGCTTCGGAGAACGCGAGCAAGGCCGCGCGCGGCGCCAGCCGCAAGAGCGACACCCGACCGGAGCGCCTACTACGCAGCCTGCTCTGGCATCGGGGCCTCCGCTTTCGCAAGAACGTGAAGAAGCTCCCCGGCCGACCCGACATCGTCTTCAGCGCGGCCAGGGTCGCCGTGTTCTGCGACGGTGACTTCTGGCACGGCAAGGAATGGCCGAGTCGCCGTCGCAAGCTGTGGCGCGGCACCAATGCCGACTACTGGATTGCGAAGATCGAGCGGAACATGGAACGTGATGCCACGAACACCGAGCGGCTCCGGGTCGACGGATGGCACGTGATGCGCTTCTGGGAATCCGATATTGCACGCGACGGGTATCGCGTCACCGATCTGGTCGAGGCCGCCGTTCGTCAAGGCCAGACATCTGCTCGCAGCCGCTCATAGCGCTCTTGCAGGGGCCGCGGCCAACTCGTCCGCGCTAGCGTCTCGCATGATGACGGGGCGCTTCCTGACAGCGTGGTGTCACCAGGGCGCCGGGCGCCGCATCGTCCTGACAGAACGCTGTCAGGAGGCCCCTGGTAGGTATCGGTCGTCCGCGAAGGGGCGGGCGAACGAGCTGGACAGGAGAAGGACGCCATGAAGATGAACAACCTGGTTCCCACCGTGCTCACCGACAAGGTCGACGAGTGCAAGCGGTTCTACATGAAGCACCTCGGCATGAAGCCGGTCTGGGACAGCGACGCGTACGTCGCGCTCGCGGCCGATGACCCGAAGCGTCCCTTCACGATTGCCTTCCGCACGCCGATGGAGGGCGAGCGCGCCTACGCGGGCGGCCTCTCCTTCAACGTGTCGGTGGAGAGCGCGGACCGGGAGCACGCGCGCCTCACCGAAGCCGGCCTGAAGGTCGTCCGGCCGCTCCAGGACAACCCTTGGGGGGACCGCAGCTTCGTGGTCCTCGACCCCGCGGGCGTCGGGCTCTACGTCTGCCATGAGACCCAGGTGGCGAAGGAGCTCGCACAGTACGTGGTCGCGTGAGGTATCGTGCGGGGCGATGCGCCGCGCCGACCGGCTCTTCCAGATCGTCCAGATCCTCCAGCGCCGCCGCGTCAGTACGGCTGCTCGCCTCGCGCAGGCGCTCGAGGTGTCGGAGCGGACCATCTACCGGGACATCCGGGACCTGGTGGGCTCCGGCGTGCCGATCGAGGGGGAGGCCGGCGTCGGCTACGCGTTGCCCCGCACCTTCGACCTGCCGCCCCTGATGTTCACGCGCCAGGAGATTGAAGCGATGGTCCTCGGCATCCGCATCGTCGAGGCGTGGGGCGATCCCGACCTGGCCCGCGCGGTTCGCTCCGCCCTCCGGCGCATCGAAGCGGTGCTTCCGCCCGAGACGCAGGGAGCGATCGAGCGTACCGCCTTGTTCGCGCCGAGCTTCCACATTCCGGCGGGCGCGCGTGAGGGGTTGCCCGCCCTGCGACGGGCCGTGGAGGAGCGCCGGCGGATGCGGCTCCGCTACCGCAAGCCCAACGGCGATGAGAGCGATCGGACGGTGCGCCCGCTCGGCCTCTTCTTCTGGGGCCACGCCTGGTCGCTCACGGCGTGGTGCGAGGTCCGCGAAGCGTTCCGCACCTTCCGCCTCGACCGCATCGAGCGCGTGGAGGACACGGGCGAGCTCTTCGAGGACGAACCCGGCCGCACGCTCGACGACTTCCTGCGACAGGTCGGCGATTGACTCCCGGCGAGGTCGCGTCGCCGACCGCGCGCGACCGAAAACCTCGGCGGGAGATGACCAGTGAGACAGTAAAGCACTCACTTGACCATGGGCCGGCCCACGAGCCGATCACCCGCAACCGGCGGGCGCGTCGTGGCTCGCGGAGGTAGCCTCGCTCCATGTGGTCGGTCGTCGTCCTTCCCGATACGCAGATCTACGCGCGCGCCTACCCGCACCACTTCGAGGCGCAGGCCGAGTTCGTCCTCGAGCAGCGGGAGCGGCTCGGCATCGCGGCGTTGCTGCACTGTGGCGATGTCACCGACGACGGCTCGGACGCCCAATGGCGGGTCGCCGCGTCCGCCCTCGGTCGGCTCGACGGGCGCGTCCCCTACGTCCTCGCCCTCGGCAATCACGACTACGGTGATCGCGGCGCGGCCGACACGCGCGCGACGCGGCTGCACGACCACCTCCCCATGGAGCGGTTCACGGCGATGCCGAGCTTCGGCGGCTCCTTCGCGCCGGATTGCGCCGACAACGCGTGGCACCGCCTCGAGACGCCCGACGGGCCGTGGCTGGCCTTCGCGCTCGAGTTTGCACCGCGCGATGCCGTCGTGACCTGGGCGCGCGGCGTGCTCGACGCGCACCGCGACGTCCCGGCCATGATCGTCACCCACGCCTATCTCTACAGCGACGGGACGCGCTACGACCGGGCGCGCGAGGACCAACGCTGGAGCCCCCTCTTGTACGGAGTCGCCTCCGATTCCGGCGGGCGCGCACGACGGCGAGGCCCTGTTCCGCGCGCTCATCGAGCCCTGCCCCAACGTGCGCCTCGTCTTCTCGGGGCACGTCCTGAACGAGGGCGCTGCACGCCGCACCGACGTTCGCCCCGACGGCACGCCCGTCCACCAGATGCTCGCCAACTACCAGCATCGACAGGAAGGCGGCGCGAGCTTCCTGCGCATCGTCTCCTTCGAGGACGGGGCGACCCGCGCTCGTGTGCGCACGTGGGCGCCCTCCCTCGGCGTCGCCCGCCCCGGCCCGGCGGAAGAGTTCACCCTCGACCTCGGGCGACGCTAGGGCGACACGATCCCGAAGCAGCGATCCGTCCGGTTCCACGCGATGTGCACGCCCATTGCGCTCAGGCGGGTACGGTGCTCGTTCACCCACGCGTTCGTCTCGCCCGACGGTGCCTGGTCCGGATGCAGCGCCGGGCGGGCCACGAGCTCGAGCTCGTCGCGATTCCAGCCGTCGAGGTGGGCGACGAGCTGTTGGGGATCCGTGGGCCAGCCGGCGGTCGCGTCATGGCTCGGCGGCAGCGCCGGGGGGCACGGCGGCTCGGCCGCGCCGATGGCAGGGCTCGCCCCCGCCGTCGAAGGGGGCGGCGTGTTGGCGCCGGCCGCGCACGCGACGAGCAGGACGGGGCACGTGAGGGCACAGACGCGGAGCATGTGAGGGTCTACGTCTTCGCGCGCACGATCTTCCCTCGGTCGCGCCCCGGGGTTCCATTGGTGCCACGCGCCGCGACGGCAAACCGCCGTTGCCGGTCGGTGCGGACTTCTTACGGTGCACGTAGACCCAACCACATCGGGACTCGGGACCCGCAAGGGAGCGCTGTATGCCCAAGGGAAAGCCCAACATCCTGATCCTGTGGGGCGATGACATCGGTTGGTACAACATCAGCCACAACAACCGTGGCGCGATGGGCTATCGGACGCCCAACATCGATCGCATCGCCCGCGAAGGGATCGAGTTCACCGACTACTACGCGCAGCAGAGCTGCACCGCCGGCCGCGCCGCGTTCATCACCGGCCAGAACCCGATTCGCACCGGGCTGACCAAGGTGGGAATTCCCGGCGCCGACCTCGGACTTCAACCCGAGGACCCGACGATTGCCGAGCTGCTCGGGCCCCACGGCTACGTCACGGGACAGTTCGGCAAGAACCACCTGGGCGACCGAAACATGTTCCTGCCGACGGTCCACGGGTTCGACGAGTTCTACGGCAACCTCTACCACCTCAACGCCGAAGAGGAGCCCGAGAACCCCGACTACCCGAAGGACCCGGAGTTCCGTGCGCGTTTCGGGCCGCGCGGCGTGCTGCACTGCAAGGCCACGGACGTGGACGACCCCACCGAGGACCCGCGCTTCGGCCGCGTCGGAAAGCAGACCATCGAGGACACGGGGCCCCTGAATACGAAGCGGATGGAGACCATCGACGACGACGTGACCGATTGTGCCATCGAGCTCATCCGCAAGGCCCACGCCGCCGGCACGCCCTTCTTCGTCTGGTGGAACTCGACGCACATGCACCTGTACACCCACATCCCCAAGGAAGCGGAGGGGATCAGCGGCCAGGGTCGCTACAACGACGCCATGGTGCTGCACGACCGTGGCGTGGGGCGGCTGCTCGACGTCCTGGACGAGCTCGGCATCGCGGGCGACACGATCGTGCAGTACTCGACCGACAACGGGCCCCACTTCAACGCCTGGCCCGACGCCGCCATCACACCGTGGCGTAACCTCACCGGTGAGGTCGCCGAATCACCGCGCACGTGGTTCTTCTACACCAACGACGACGGTCAAGTGTCTGCCATCCGCATCCACGACTGGAAGATCGTGTTCCTGGAGCAGCGCGCCAAGGGCATGATGGTCTGGGCGGAGCCCTTCGTACCGCTGCGCATGCCGAAGATCTTCAACCTCCGGCGCGACCCCTTCGAGCGGGCCGACGAGAGCTCCAATACCTACTGGGACTGGGTGATCCGCCACGTCCCTGCCCTGTACGCAGCCCAGGCGTTGACGGCAGCGCAGATCCAGTCCTTCGAAGAGTTCCCGCCGCGGCAGAGGCCGGCTTCGTTCAACCTGGACACGGTGCTGGCGAAGCTCCAGTCCGCGACAGACGGCAGCCTTCACTGACTGGCGCCAGATAGCGCTCGGGCCCATGCGCGCGACCCGCTTCATCTGTCGCGACTGATTTGGCGCTGCCGGTCGAGGGCCGTCTCGCTTCAGGCCGTCGCGGCTCCTTCGATCTGCGACGTGCAGAAGGGGCAGCGGCTCGCTCCCTTGTCGATGCTCGACTTGCAGAAGGGGCAGGAGCGCGTGGTCGGCGCCGCGGGGGTCTGCGGGCGGCGCAGGTGGTTCACCCAGCGGACGATGAAGAACAGGGCGATGGCGACGAGGGTGAAGCTGATCGCCGCGTTGACGAGCGTCCCCCAGGCCATCACGACGGCGCCTGCGGCCCTTGCGGCCTCCGGCGTCGCGTAGGGGCCGGCGGTCGCGCCCTGGCGCAGCACGATCATGTGGCTCGCGAAGTCGAGGCCACCGGTGGCCAGCCCGATGGGCGGCATCAGCACGTCGTCCACCAGCGATCGGACCACGGTCGTGAAGGCGGCGCCGATGATGATGCCGACGGCCATGTCCACGACGTTGCCCTTGATCGCGAACTCCTTGAGCTCTTTCAGCATGACCTCGACGTAGGCACGTCTCCTGCCGCTGCACCGGGTGCGGGATCTTTCCCGCATCGGCGATGCACCCTGGACCGGCGGAGCGCGCGCGTGCTACCGACGATCGCTCCGGCGAGCGGAAAGCAGACGATGTCCGACGAACGTGACGGAGCCGAGATTGCGCGCGTCGCCCTCTTGCGGGAGTACGTGGCACGGCACAACGAGGGGGTGTCCACGCGGGATTTCTCGCGTCTCCTCGACCTTTTCGCCCCCCATGGGGAGCTGCGCTTCGAGGGCGCGCCCGTCGGCCCCTTCGTGGGCAAGGACGCGGTAGCCGCCGCGTTCCGCGATCACGGCCCGAGCGACGCGCTCCGGTTGCTCGACGACGACGGCGCCTACGCCTGGGGCGCCGACCCCGAACGGCGCGCGGGCCGCATCGAGGTCGTCGGCGAGGCCGGGAGGATCGTCCGCGTCCTGGTCCGGTTCGAGTGACCGACAGCCGGTGACTAGCGCTTCGCACCCGCGAGCAATCGCTCGATTGTTGCCAAGAGCGAGCGGCTGTCAAAGGGCTTGACCAGGTGCACGTCGAAGCCCGCGTCGAGGCTCGCCTGGATGTCCTCGTCGCTGCCGAAGCCGCTCATTGCGATGCCCAACCCGGGCCCGCCACGCTCGCGCAGCCGGCCGAGCAGCTGGCGGCCGTTCCCGTCGGGCAGGCTGATGTCGCTGATCAGCAGGTCGAAGGACGCCCCCTCCGCGACCGCCTGCGCCTCGGCGACGCTGCCCGCGGTCGTGACCTCGTGGCCCGCGCGTCGCAGCAACAGACTGGTGAGCTCGACGGTGTCCGGGTGATTGTCCACCAGCAGGATGTGGGCCTTCGGCCCGCTCTCGGAGGCACTGCTCTCCGGGGCGGCGACGGTATCGGCCCTCGTCGCGGGCTCCCGGGGTAGCCGCACCGTGAAGGTGGCGCCCCGCCCCTTGCCCTCGCTCGTCGCTTCGAGCGAGCCCTCGTGCAGCTCGACCAGCGCCTTGACGATTGTCAGGCCGAGGCCCAACCCGGGGCGCCCGGGGTCGGCCTGCTCGAAGGCGGCGAACAGGGTGCCGGCTTCCTCCGCGTCGAAGCCGATCCCCGTGTCCTCGACCGCGACGGCGAGCCGGCCCTCCTCGTCGCGTGACGAGACCGCGATGCGTCCCCCCGGCTCGGTGTACTTCATCGCGTTCCCGAGCAGGTTCCAGAGCACCTGGGTCAGGCGTGCGACGTCACCGCGCACGTGGTGATGCTCCGCCGCGAGCCGCGCCTCGATTGAGAGTCCCCGCTCGCTGGCGACAGGACGGAGATCCTGGACCAGGTCGCCGATGATGCGGTGCATGTCGACGTCCTCGACCCTGAGGTCGATCTTCCCTCGCCCGATCCGCGTGAGGTCCAGAAGGTCGTCGATGAGCCGTGCCTCGAGCACGATGTTGCGTTGCACGATGTCGAGCAGGCGCTGGGTCTCGAGCTGGTCGGTGGATTCGCGGAGCACGCTGACCGCGGATAGGGCCGGCGTGAGCGGCGTCCGGAGCTCGTGGCTGAGCACCGCCAGAAAACGGTCCCTTGTCTGGCTCGCTGCGCGCGCGGCTCGGAGCAGCCGTGCGTTCTCCACGGCCGCCGCCGCCCGGCACGCCAGCTCTTCGACGAGCCGGGCGTCCGACTGCGCGAAGGCGCGCCCGGAGCTGGCCATCACGACGGTAAGGGCGCCCACTACTTGGTCGCGAACGACCAGCGGCGCACAGATCCGGGAGACGGCCCCGATGCGACGTACCGTCTCGCAGAGCGCATCGTCCGACACCGCCTCGAGGCACGGCGCGTCGGCGAGGCGCGCCACGACCTCCGTCTTGCCGGTCCGCACCACGTGTCCGGGGCCGTGGTCGGCATCGAGCCCGATGGGATGCATCGCGCGAAGATCGCGAACGGCGCGGGCAGCGGCCGGATTGCCGTCCCAGGCCACGGTGAGCGAGAGGTCGCCCTGCTCGCCCAGCAGATTGATGACGCATCCGTCGGCGAGGTCGGGCACCAGCGCGCGCGCGAAGCGTTCGAGGGCATCGCCCTCGTCCAAGGGCTGGGCGAGGGCCTCGCCGCACGAGGCGAGGAGCCGATCGTGGGCCTCCGCGCGTCGCTGGCGCGTGATGTCGTGTGCGACGGTCGAGCCCCCGACCACGCGGCCCTTCCGGTCGCGGATCGGCGAGATCGTCAGCGACACCTCGACCAAGCTGCCGTCACGGCGCCGCCGCACCGTCTCGTAGGCAGGGATGCGCTCGCCTTCGCGCAGGCTGGCCAGGAGGCGGTCGAGCTCGTCGCGCTGATCGTCGGGCACGATGATCGCGATGTTCTGGCCGACCGCCTCCTCCGCCGCAAAGCCGTACAAACGCTCGGCCGCCCCGTTCCAGCTCCGGATCGTGCCGTCGAGCTCCTTGCTCAGGATCGCGTCCTGGGACCCCTCGACGATGGCGGCGAGCAGGGCCCAATGCCTCTCCCCTTCGACCGTCGCCGTCACGTCGAGGAAGGTCACCACGACCCCGTCGACCGTGCCGTCCGGTCCCCGATAGGGCAACGCCCGAAGCAGCATGTGGGTCCGACCGTCCTCGTGTCGCACCGGCGCCGCGCGCTCCTTGTCGGTGCGCAGCACCTCCTGCGCCTCGGCGACCAGGTTGGCGCCGTGGAAGCGCGGTGCGATGTCGGCGATGGACCGCCCCAGGTCGCCGGGGATCAGCCCGAACACCGTCGTGGCCGCCGGCGTGAAGCGCGTGATGCGGAGCGCTCGGTCGAGGAAGAGCGTCGGCATGAGGGTGCTGTCGAGCTGGCCGACCACCTCGGTGTCGAGCCGGTCGAGCGCGTCCTGTTCACTCGCTCGATCCGCGTCGACGGTCGCGCCTTCCTCGCTCGCTGGCCGAAGCGCCTCGCTCATCGAGATCGGCTCGCCGCCGGAAACGTAAGGCGACTCGTTCATGCGTTCGATGTCGGCGATGGTCGACCGGAAGCGGACGGCCGCCGCGCGGAGCGCGCCCTCGAGCTTCTGTGTTTGCGTGTCGCGATGGCGGAGCTCGTCGCGCAGGGCCTCCGAGCCGTCGTCCCCGCGCGCCTCGACGGGCAGCGCCGTGGGCTCGTCGCCCGGGGCCGCCGCTTCGGTGGGCGCCCGCGCCGCGCACCTCCGGATCCGGGCTCGCAGGGACGCAACGATCGCGCCGACCGGCACCGCCGCATCGGCGAGGCCCGTCGCGAGCGCCGCGCGGGGCATCTCGTCGCAGGCCGCTTCCTCGGGTGCCTGCACGAAAGCCCTCCCGCCGAACCGCTTGACGGCGCGCACCCCTTCGGCGCCGTCCACCCCGTGGCCGGAGAGGATGACGGCCACGACGTCCCCCTTCCGCTGGCGGGCGAGCACTTCGAGCAACCGATCGAGGGGATGATCGCCCGGGTCCTCGCCTGCGCCCGGGCCTCCCCGCACCCCCTCCGCCGGAGAGACCATGCCCGCCGCGACGACCTGCACCGTGCCGGGCTCGGGCGCCACCGCACCGCTCACGTGCACGACCCGAAGGTGCCCGTCGGGCAACATCCCGGCCGGCTGCAGCGCCTCCGCACCCAGGTGCACGACCACGAAACCCACGTCCGCGCTGCCGGCCGCGGCACCGAGGAGCTCTCGGAGGTCCCGCTCGAAGCCCACGCCTTCGCCCCCCACGACGACCAGCAGCGTGGAGCGGGAACGCCTGGAATCACGATCGGAGGGCGACATCGCCATGGGCACCACACGCGCGGGAGGGCCGACGCTTCTTTTTTGTCGCCGGGGGGCCCGTCGGTCAAGGGGGGGAGGCGGCTCGTCGCCGCCCTGCCAGGCTCCGGGTGTGAGGCCTGTTTCCCTTGCCACCGGCCGTCCGGTTGCTACCGTCGGCCGGTGCGGAAAATCTACGTCCTCGACACAAACGTCCTCCTCCACGACCCAAGGGCGATCTACAAGTTCGAGGACAACGAGCTGGTCATCCCGATCTACGTGATCGAGGAGATCGACCAGTTCAAGAAGGAGATGAGCGAGCTCGGGCGCAACGCCCGCCAGGTCGCTCGCATCCTGGACGACCTGCGCGAGAAGAGCGGGGGCTCGCTCCAGTCCGGCGTCGAGATCGAGAACGGCGGCCGGCTGCGCGTGGCGGTCCCGCGGGAGCGTCGCCCCTGGCGTGCGCTCGACCACGGCGCCATGGACCACGCCATCGTCCAGACCGCCCTCGACATCCGTGAGGAGCACGCCTCCACCCCCGTGATCTTCGTCACGATGGACTCGAACCTCCGCATTCGTGCCGACGCCCTCGGCCTGCGCGCGGAGAACTACGAAGGCGGCCGCATCCGTCTCGACACGCTCTACGCCGGCATCCTGACCGCCGACGTGGCGGGAGAGACGGTCGACCTGCTCGCGCGCGGGAACCCGGTGGACGCGGGCGACCTCGACGACCAGGACCCCTTCCCGAACGCGTGCGTCGTGCTCCGCGACCAGGAGCGCGAGAAGCACACGGCCCTCGGCCGCCTCGACGCCGACGGGCACCGCATCGTGCCCCTCCGGGTCGCGCGCGAGGGCACCTGGGGCGTGCGGCCCCGCAACATGGAGCAGTACTTCGCCCTCGACATGCTGCTCAACCCTGCGATCAGCCTCGTGACCCTGGTCGGCAAGGCCGGCACCGGAAAGACGCTGCTCGCCATCGCGGCGGGCCTCAAGGCGATCATCGAGGACGGCACCTACGCGCGCTTGCTCGTCTCGCGCCCCATCTTCCCCCTCGGCCGCGACGTCGGCTACCTGCCCGGCGCCATCGAAGAGAAGCTCAACCCCTGGATGCAGCCGATCTTCGATAACCTCGAGTACATCTTCACCACGGGGCGCCGCACCATGACCGGAGGACGGAGCTACCAGGAGCTCACCGCTTCAGGCATCATCGAGGTCGAGCCCCTGACCTACATCCGGGGCCGTTCCCTGCCGACCCAGTACCTCATCGTCGACGAAGCCCAGAACCTGACACCGCACGAGGTCAAGACCGTGATCACGCGGTGCGGCGCCGACACCAAGATCGTCCTGACCGGCGACCCCTACCAGATCGACAACCCCTACGTGGACGCCGCCAGCAACGGCCTCACGATCGTTGCCGAGCGGTTCAAGCACGAGCGCATCTCGAGCCACGTCCTCCTGACCAAGGGCGAGCGCAGCGAGCTCGCCGAGCGCGCGACCCAGCTACTGTGATCGTTCAAACCGAACAGCGGGACCTCGACGTCCTCTTGCGCCGGCTCACGGACGTGACGCGCATCCTGCCCGCGCTCATGGCCGGCAACGCCGTCGAGGAGCGTCGCCGTCTCGTCCAGGTGCTCGAGCGGGGCGAGGTCCCGGTCCCGGCCTGGCGCATCGTACGCCACCGACTCGATCCGGCCGCCTTCCGGTGGCTCGACGAAGCCCGCCGCCTCGCCGCCTCCTCGCCGGCCCGCGACCTGTATCTCGCGCGCCTCGAAGAGGTCGAGCTCGACCTGTGCATGATGGACGCCCTCGGCGATGCGCGGCGCATCCGCCCCCTCGCCGCGCGCCGCTTCGGCACGCCGGAGATGCGCGTGCCGAGCGCCGACGCGGACGTGCCCCTGTGGCGCGTGGCCGAGGCGATGCTGGCCACGGTGGCCGACACGCCCGAGCGCCACGTCGTCCCCCCGGCGAGCGCGGACCCCCAGGACTGCACCCTCGCGTCGATCATGCGGGCGATGGGAGCGGCCGCGGGCATCGAGATCGAGGTGCGCGTCGAGCCCCGCCTCGTGGCCGGCGCCGCGGCGGGCGACCGCACCGTCTTCGTGGCCGACCGCCTCTTCGGCGCGCGCGAGGCCGTGCGCCTGGCGGTCCACGAGGTGCTCGGCCACCTGGTCGCGAGCGCCAACGGACGCGCCCAGCCCCTGCGCCTCTTCGAGCTCGGCACGGCCGGCTCCTTCGCCGACCAGGAGGGCCTGTCGATCTGGCTCGAGGAGCAGGCGGGCGTCCTCGACGGATACCGGGCGCGCATCCTGGCCGCCCGCGTCCTCAGCGCTCACCGTATGCACGGCGGCAGTCGTTTCGGCGAGACGGCGCGCGAGCTCATGCGCGACCACGGCTTCTCGGCCGTCGACGCGGTGGCCCTCGCCGAGCGCGCCTTCCGCGGCGGTGGTGTGGCGCGCGACGTGGGCTATCTCTTCGGCTGGCTCCGGGTGCGCCGCGCCCTGTCCGACGAGGAGGTGACGGTCGACGAGCTCCGCTCCGGCAAGGTCGGGCTCGCCGACGCCGTTCCCATGCGCGCGCTCGCGGCCCAAGGGCTGGTGCGCCCCGCCGTCTACCGGCCGAGCTTGGCCCGCAGCTTGCGCGCCACCACGTCGGGCACGAGCTTCGAGACGTCCCCTCCGAGGGCCGCCGCCTCCTTGACCAGGTTCGAGCTGACGTAGAAGTAGGCGTCGTTCGCCATCAGGAAGACCGTCTCCATCTCCTCGTTGAGGTGACGGTTCATGTTGGCCATCTGCAGCTCGTACTCGAAGTCCGCCACGGCGCGCAGCCCGCGAAGAACGACCCTAGCGCCCTTCTTGCGCGCGTAGTCGACGAGCAGCCCCTGAAAGTCGTCGACCTCGATCGAATCTCCCGCGAGCCCCTCTGCCGCGAGCGCCTCGCTGATGAGCTCGATGCGCTCGCTCACGCTGAACAGAGGCTGCTTCTTCGGGTTGTCGAGCACCGCGACGACGAGCTTCTCGAAGACGACCAGCCCGCTCTGGATGATGCTCACGTGGCCGTTGGTGATCGGGTCGAAGGAGCCGGGGTAGATAGCGGTGGTCATGACGCATCGTGTCCGTGGGGAAGGGGGCCTGGCTACGGCGCTTCGCGTCCCGCACGGCCGCGGGCGGGGACGGCCAGCAGGACGGCTGTGTCACCATAGCGATACGTCGCCTCGGTGGCGAGCCCGGGCAGATCGGGCACTGGCGTGCGCGCGCCGTGCTCGAGGACGAGCAGAGCGTCCGGGGCGACGAGGTGGCGAGCGAGGAGGGCCTCGAGCAGCGGGGGGAGGGCCTCGATCTCGGCCCAGGGCGGGTCGGCGAAGAGCAGGTCGAAGGGGGCGAGGGTGCCGGCCTCGGCCTCGATGCGGGCCGCGGCGCGATCGGGGGCGCGCAACAGATCGACCGAGGCGGTGCGCACCCTCTCCGAGAGGCCGAGCGTCTCCGCGCTCGCCGCGATGCCGCCTAGAACACGCCGGTCCCGGTCGACGAGGAGCGCGCTCCGGGCGCCCCGGGACAGGGCCTCGAATGCGAGGGCTCCGCTGCCGGCGAAGAGGTCGATCACCTGGGCCCCGGCGATGGCGTCCCGCGATTCGAGGGCGGAGGCCAGGGCCTCGCGGACGCGTTCCGAGGTGGGCCGGGTCGCGCTGCCCCGCGGTGCGTCGAACCTGCGCCCACCGAGCGCGCCGCCGACAATCCTCACCGTCGTCCCGCGCGCGACCCTCAGAAGCTCAGGGTGGCCGAGAGCGAGGCGCCCCCGGGCCCGACCGACGGATTGACCGCCAAAAGGCGCAGGCCCTCGCCCTGCGCCGACGCATTCGGTGTCTCCTGGCCGTTGTCGTGGCTGCCGCCCTTGACGAGCAGGTAGGTGCCGGCGCCGAGCCCTGCAATGGCGGCCCCGAGGAAGATGTACTGCAGCACCTGAAACGCGTTCGCCTGGGAGCACTCGGATTGGACGTGCCGGAAGCGATCAGCGGGCATCAGGCCGTAGGGGCCGGCGCTCAGGTTGGCGCACACGTCCGTGATCTTGTCGGGAACGGCGTGCCGATAGTCCTGGAAGTCAGCATCGTGGTTGATGTTGTTCATCGTGATCCAGCTGAAGACCGTCAGACCGCCGGCCACGACTCCGCCGCCGAGCAAGCCGACGGCCAGCCAGTTGACCGAGCCGCCCGAACCGACTGCGCCGAGCGTCACCGAGAGGCTCACCTCCTGGTCCGGGACCACGGTGACGGTGCCCTGGAACGGCTCGTGCTGCGGCGCGATCACGCGGATTTCGTGGTGCCCCGGCGAAAGGTCGCTCTTGACGAAGTCGCCGTGGGCGTCGGTCCGTCCGACCTGGCGGCCGTCGATCTCCACACCTGCGCCCGCCACACCGGTCGCGATGCGCACCGAGCCGGGCTGTGTCTGCCCCGCAAGCCGCGCGATGTAGTCACGGACCCGTGTGCGAAGGTTGTCGATGTCGGTCAACGACGGGGGGATCGAGTCGGTGACGCCTTCCTCGATCTGCCCGCTCTGGGCGTTGTAGAGGTAGAGCGACACCGCGAAGTTGTAGTTGCTGCTGGCGCTGGTCCGACGGATCGTGCCGTACACCACGCGCTGCACGTGCAGGCCCCGGGCGATATCGGCCATGCACGCCGCGTCCGGCTCGTCGCAGCCATGGGCCAGGCTCATCTGGGCCAGAGACACGTCCCGGTTGCTGACCGACCAGCCCGGCACCTGAGCCGCGGCATAGCGAAGGGCTCCGGTCAGGCTCCGTGCGAAGTCGTCGTCGCCATCGATGGAGCGGATGCCGAGGACCATGACGCTGGTGTTGCCCTGGGCTCGTGCCGGAGCGGGCGCGATGGCCACGGAGGCCGCCAAGCAGGCCGCCATGCAGGCCAACGACAGAGCTGTACCGATGCGCGCCATGCGGGCTCCTTTTCCCTATCCGACGGGACGACAATATCGCCTTAGGGGCCGCCGGGGCAACTCGCGTGATGCGCTCCGGCCGGCCGGGCCCATGACAAAAACCCCGAATCCTTTCGGCCCCTCGCACGTCCAATTGGCGGTGAGTGGCTTGAGACCGGCGAAGCGTGATGCTACTTCGAAAGAGACGCCTGCGATCCGGCGCGTCGGCACGATGGACTCGCCAGTCAAGCAGTGCCCTCGGTGCGGAACCCGCTATGACGCGGCGGCGACGTTCTGTCAGAGGGACGGCGCTCCCCTGACCTTCGTCGAGGACGCCCCCGATCCCTACATCGGCCGGGTCCTTCTCGAACAATTCCGCATCGAGGAGGCCATCGGCCAAGGTGGGATGGGGGTGGTCTACCGCGCCCGCCAGACGACCGTCGACCGGGACGTGGCCATCAAGATCCTCCATCAGGACCTGGTGCAGAATCCGGACGCGGTGCGGCGTTTCCACCGCGAGGCCCGGGTGAGCACCGCCTTCGACCACCCGAACCTGGTGCGGGTCTTCCTCTTCGGGCAGTTCCCCGACAAGAGCCTCTACCTCGTCATGGAATTCCTGCGTGGGCGTTCCCTGGTGGACCTCCTGCGCGCCGAGCAGCGGCTTGCGACGGGACGCGCCCTGCACATCACCACCCAGATCTGCGACGGGGTGGGCGAGGCCCACGACCACGGGGTGGTCCACCGCGACGTCAAGCCGGACAACGTCTACATCGTCACCCGCGGCCGCGACCCGGACTTCGTCAAGGTCCTCGACTTCGGCATCGCACGCTTCCTCTGGGGCGAGCAGACGGTGGCGACCCAGTCGGGGCTCATCTTCGGTACGGCACGCTACATCTCGCCGGAGGGCGCCTCGGGCGAGACCACCGACGCCCGCAGCGACGTCTACTCGATCGCCGTCCTCACCTATCAGCTCCTGGTCGGTCGCACGCCCTTCGAGGGGTCGTCGCCCGTCGCGCTGCTGATGAAGCACATCCACGAGCCGGCTCCGGACGTGCGGACCTTCGGGCAGGTGCCGGGCCCCGTGGGCGACGTCATCATGCGCGCCCTCGCGAAAAACCCCGACGCGCGCTACGCGGACGCCCAGGCCCTGGGCGAGGCCCTCCGGCAGGCGGCCACTTCGGCGGGCATCCTGATCGCCGCCGAGCGCACGAGCCACTCACCCGCCACGCCGCGCGGCCCCATCGCGCCCGTGACGCCGGCGCGGCGGCCGGCGGACCCGGCGATGGCGGGCCGCCCTTCGGTTCCGACGGCGCAGCTCGGCACCGCCGCGCCCGAGGCCGCCGTGCCCGTGCCCGTGGTGGCGTCCGGGTCCTTGCCCGGGGCGCATGGTCCCGGGGGCACGGCGACGCCGACGCCCATCACGGCACCAAGCCCCTTCGGCGGAAGCACCGCCGCCCTCGAGGTGCCCGGTCTGGGCAAGCGCCGGCGGGGGCCGCCCGGGCCCGTGACCCTCGTGCTCACGGCCTTCCTCCTCGGTGCAACGGCGGTGGCCGCCGGTGCGTGGGTCGCCGGGATCATGCGCGGCAAGCACTCCACCGGCGACGCGGCTGCCCTCACGAGCCGAGCCCAGCAGGCCCTCGCCCTCGGACATTACGACTCGCCGCCGGGAGAATGTGTATCCGATCTCACGATTCGCCTCCTGGCCCTGAAACCGCGGGACTCGACGGCCATGGCGCTCAGGCAGCGGGCGGCCGACAAGCTCCGCCTCGCGGGTGATGGGGCCCTGGCGGCGGGCCGACGCAGCCAGGCGGAGGACCTCTACAAGCGGGCCCTCGCCCTCGACCCCGAGCTACGGCAAGCCGATGACGCCCTCGATGCGCTCGAGCGTGAGCCGGTCCGACCCGACCCGGGCCCGCCGGGCATCCGCTTCGAGCCGGACGCGCCGAAGGCGGGTGATCCGGCGAAGCTGCTGGCGGTGCTGCCGCCTGCCATGGCGCTTTCAGAAGGTGAGCATCCACACTTTCGCGTGTGGCGTGGCAACCGGCTGATCGGCGACGACCTGAGCGGCGCCCGTGGAGAGACCGCGCGCACGTGGGTGACGACCTACACCTTCGCCCATCCCGGCCGCTACGCGGTGGCGGTCGACCTGCCGGGCGGCAAGGACGACGCCCTGCGCACCGAGCTGACCGTGGGTCACCCGCGAAGGGCCCGGGTTGGGCATGACGAGGAGGGGCCGACCACGACCCAGGGCGGTACCCACCAGCCGTCGGACGGTCAGGGCGGCAGCACCCATGGAGGCGACGGGATCGATTGGGGCCTGCCGCCCATGTTCTCGCCCACGGCGGCCAACGGTCACGGTGTGCAGCCGCCGGCCGGCGACGGGACGACGCCGCCGGCCGGCGTCACGCCTGCGCCTCCGTCCCAGGCGCCCCCGCCCGCACCCCCGCACCAGGCGCAGACCCAGACGCCGCCGGACCACACCCAGACCCAGGCGCCGCCGCCACCCTGGACCGGGAGCAGCAGCGGCAGTGGCAGTGGCAGTGGAGGCGGGAGCTCGGGTTGGCTCTGACCCGGGTCTCGCCCCGTTCGGCGCCTTGGTTGGTTCGCTCAGACGGCGCGGGGTGAGGGGGCGGCGAGGCCCGAGACGCGGGCCACCTCGGCCTCTAGCTTGTGTAGGGCCGCCTCCCTTCGCCTGCGCCCGGAGACCGCCGCCGCGCGGAAGCGCAGGGCTGCGGGGCCCATGTCGAGCAGGCGCGAGAGGACCGGGTCCGCTTGGGGGACCGAGAGAGCTCGTACAGGCGGGTACGGACGTTCGGCGACGCTTCCGCCCATATCGGCGTCTCACGTTCGCCCGCCCCGCCATGCACGAGCAGGATCAATCCAGGACCGTCGGGAGCGATCTCGACGTGATCGGCGTCGAGCGGCGCCTCGTCCGTGAAGGAGAGGCCGGTCACGTGGTCGATGTGCGGGAAGCCATTCGGGTGGCGCACCGGCAGGCCCTGCACCGCGGCCAGCACGTCGACCGCCGAGACGACGCCGACGGCACGACCCTCGGCGTCGATACACACGAGGCGGTGGCGACCGTTCTCCACCAGAACACGGGCCGCCTCGTCGATGGCCACGCCCACGCCAATCGTCGTCACCGGAGCGTTCATCCGCTCCTCGACCCGGTCTCCGCCGGGGCCGATCAGGTCCCGGAGTGAGACGATGCCGATGGGCACCCCGTTCGCATCGACGACGGGTGCCGCGGTGATGCCGAGCGCCAGGATGTCCCCCATCGCCTCCGCGCAGGCCGTCGAGGGCGACAGGCGGAAGATCTCGGGGTTCATGATTTCGCGGACGTACCGGGCCACGGCTCCGAGGTAGGCACCGGCTCCGGACCTGCAACAGGGCGCCGGTCGCGGCTCGCCCGGCGCGCCCGCGGCGTGCAAGATGCCGGTCTCCCATGCCGCCCCTCGCCGTCCATCACCTGGCCCTCCGCACCGGCGATGTCGCCGGGCTGAGCCGCTTCTATCGTGACGTCCTCGGGATCGAGGTGGTGCGCGTGCAGGCCGGGGGCTCGGTGTGGCTCGGGCTCGAGGGGGCGGTGCTCATGATCGAGCCGGCGTCCGAAGGCGAGCCGCAGGTGGCACCGGGCACGGGCGAGCTCTTCGCCTTCCGCGTCGACGAGGCCGGGCGAGAGGCGGTCCGGGCACGCCTGCGCGCGCGTGGCGTGCCCCTCGACGGTGAGACGGCTCACACGAGCTACTTCCGTGACCCGGAGGGCCGGCGGATCGGCGTGTCGACCTACCCGTTGTAGGGGCCCTACTCGGCCGGCGACTCGGCGGTGCGCTTCTCGGGCGCAGGCTGTGGATCCTCGCGCTCGAAGAATCCCTCCGACGAGGCGCAGGGGAAAGAGCAGGGTGCGCCGGATCCCCGCGACGACTCGCGAGTGGGCGGCGTCGTCGAACCAGGAGTAGACAACGGGGGTCGCGACGAGCGTCAGGAGCAGTGAGAGGGTCTGGCCGCCGATGATGACCGAGCCCATGGCCCGGTTGGTGCCGGCGCCGGCGCCCGAGGAGGCGACGAGGGGGATCATGCCGGCGACGAAGGCCGTCGTCGTCATGAGGATGGGGCGGAGCCGGTCGCGGTTGCCAATGATGACGGCGTCGGCGCGCGATAGGCCTCGGCGTCTGAGGTCGCGCATGTGATCGACCTGCAGAATGCTGTTCTTCTTGACGACGCCGAAGAGCACCAGGATGCCGAGGGTCGAAAAGATGTTGAGCGACTGCCCCAGCATGACGAGGGACAGGAGCGCGAAGGGAACGGTCAGGGGCAGGGCGACGAGGATCGTGATCGGGTGGATCCAGCTCTCGAACTGGGCGGCCAGCACCAGGTACATGAAGATGAACGAGAGGCTGAAGGCGACGATGAAGTTCTTGCCGCGCGCGCCCGAGCTCCTTGGAGCGGCCGGCCAGCTCGGCGTGGTAGCCGGGCAGCACGTGGAGCGACTCCCGGGCTGCCTCGAACTTCTGGATGATCGCCTCCTCGGAGGCCCCGGGTGTCGTGTTGGCGTAGATGGTCACCTCGCGCTGGCGTGAGAGGTGCTCGATGGCCGCGGGTCCGGCGCCGTGGTCGACGCGCACCACGTCCGAAAGGGGGACCGAGCGACCGGGCCCGGCAGGCACGGTGATCTGCTGGATCTTGTCGATCGTGCTCCGGTAGTCCTCGGTCGCGCGGACGTGCACCTCGTACTGCTCGCCGCCTTCGTTGTAGGTCGTGACCTGTTCGCCGCCGACGAGGGTGCGCAGCGTCATGGCCACGTCGAGCACGTTGACGCCCAGGTCGGCCGCCCGCGCACGGTCCACGTGCACGACCAGCTCGGGCCGCCCGACCACGAGGGTCGTGTCCGCGTCCACCACGCCCGGCACGTGCTTGATCTTGTTGAGGATGGCCTGGGAGTACTCGGCCAGCTTGCTGAGGTCGGGTCCGCGGACGACGTACTGGACTGCCGCGCTGTCGGCGCCGCCCCCGCCGAACACGTTCACCGGCGAGACGATGACGCGCAGGTGGTCCCGCCGAATGAACGACGGCATCACCTGGTCGCGCACCTCGCCCATGATGTCCTGCTGATTGGCCGCGCGCTTGGTGGGCCCGATGAGACCGACGTAGATCGATGCCTGGTTGGGTCCCTGGGCGCTCGGGTCCCCGGGGGGCTGCCCACCGTGATGACCGTGTGGTCGACGCCCGCGAGGGCGCGGATGCGGCGCGCGAGCCGCTGGCAGATGAGCTCCGTCTGCGACAAGGACGACCCCTCCGGCGCCCGGATCGAGACCTCGAAGCGGGACTCGTCGTTGAGGGGCAGGAAGTTTTTCGCGACGGCTTTGCCGAGGGGGCCGATGGCGAAGAGCGTCACGAGCATCGCGATGCCGACGATCCACCGATGGCGCATCACGAAGGCGAGCATCCGGAGGTAGGCGCGCTCGAACCGCCCGTAGAGGCTCCTGGCCCGGCGTGCAGCTCGCGCCGTGCTGGGCGGGGATGGTGCGCACCCCGCGCTGCCACTGGTAGAGCTCCGCACGCTCCACGGAGCGCGGCTCGGGAGCCGGGTCGGGGAACTCGAGGTCGAGGGCGGTGTTCTCCTCCTCAGCTCCGGGTCTTCTTCGCCCTTGCCGTGGGGGCCCTCGTGCAGCGGGTGCTTGGGCTTCTTGCTGCCCTTGAGCCAGCGCGACGAGAGCATGGGCGTCAGGGTGAACGAGACGAGCAGCGACATCACGATCGCGAACGCCATCGTCAGGCCGAAGGACTGCATGAAGCGGCCGATGATGCCGCTCATGAACGCGACCGGCAGGAACACGGCGATGAGCGACAGCGTGGTCGCCAGGACGGCCATGCCGATCTCCTTGGTCGCGTGGATCGCGGCCGGGAACGGCTTCATCTTCTTCTCCTCGACGAACCGGAAGATGTTCTCGAGCACGACGATCGCGTCGTCGATCACGATGCCGACCGCTAGCGCCAGGGCGAGCAGCGTCATCATGTTGAGCGTGAAGCCCGAACGCCTTCATCAGCGCGAACGTCGCGATGATCGACACCGGGATCGCGATCGCGGCGATGATGGTCGAGCGCAGGCTGCCGAGGAAGAGCAGCACGACGAGGGCGGCGCAGCAGCGGCGCCGAGCATCGAGGTGCTTTCGACGACCTGCTGCGATGGCGTTGCGGATCGAACTCGAGTTGTCGCGCACGATGTCGATCGAGTAGCCGGCCGGCAGGGTCGCTGAAGCTCGGCGACCGGTCGCGCATGACCGTCGACCACGGCGACCGTGTTCGTGCCGGACTGCTTGCGGATCCCGAGGATGACCACGCGGCGACCGTCGTAGACCGCGGCCGAGTCCAGGTCGGCCTGCCCGTCCTCCACCTTGGCCACGTCCCCGAGGCGAATGATGCGGTCGCCGCGACGAGCGACCGTGAGGTCGTTGAACTCGCTCACCGTCTGCACGCGCCCCTGGACGCGGAGCTGGAAGGTGCGGGCGCCCTGGTCGATGCGGCCGCCCGGGATCTCCACGTTCTGCGTCGCGAGGGCGCGCTGCACGTCGACCACCGTCAGCCCGAGGCTCTGCAGCGTCATCGGGTCGACCACGACGTTCACCTGGCGCTGCTGACCGCCGAGGATGGTCACACCGCCGACGCCTGCCAGGGACTCGATGCGCCGCTTGATGTCCTTGTCGGCGAACTCGGTCGTCTCGCGGATCGTGCCGCGGCCCGTGAGCGCGACCAGCATGACGGGCGCAGCGTCCGGGTCCATGCGCGCGACCACGGGCTGGTCGATGTCGCTCGGCAGGGTCGGGATCGTGCGGTTGACGTGGTCCCGGACTTCCTGGGCCGCGACGGTCGTGCTCTTGTCGAGGTCGAACCGGGCCATGACGACCGACAGTCCCTCGTAGGAACGGGAGCGGAGCTCGTCGAGACCCGAGATGGAGTTGACCGACTCCTCGATCTTGTCGGTGACCTCGGTCTCCACCTGCTCGGGCGCGGCGCCGGGCAGAGTGGTCGTCACCACGACCATCGGGAAGTCGATGTTGGGGAAGCGATTGACGCCCAGCCCCAGCATGCTCGCGAAGCCCACCACGGTGAACGACAGGATGAGCACCCAGGTGAAGACCGGGCGCCGGACGCATATGGAAGCTAGCCACTGCATGGGAGACCTCGGGGCTCAGTGGACCGTGACGTGCGACCCGTCGCCGAGCTGGTCGAGCTGTCCGGTCGCGGCGTGCTCGTTCGGGTGGACTTCGTCGGAGATCAGGATGGAGTCGTCGGTCTGATTGGCGATGGTGACGACCCGCTCCTCCACGTGGTCGCCGTCGATCACGAAGACGCGGTGCACGCCCGACTCGCTCAGCACGGCGGACGGTGGCAGGGACACCATCGTCTGCGTGCCGCCCAGGAGGAGCCGCACCGTGGCGAACAGACCGGGGCGCAGCTTGCCGTCCGCGTTGGGCACGACGGCCTCGGCCGTCAGGGAGCGATTGCTCGCACCGATCGACGCCCCCACGTAGCGGACCTTGCCGTGGAAGACCTGATTCGGGAAGGCGTCGACGTGCACGTCCACGTCCTGGCCGTCGTGGACCCGCGACATGTCCTCCTGGGGGATCTGCACGCGCAGGCGCAGCGGGTCGCTCCGCACCAGGGTCACGACGGGTTGCTGGGGGGCGACGAACTCGCCGACGGCGACGTGCCTCTCGGCGATCTCGCCAGCGAAGGGCGCGCGCACGACCGAGTCCGAGAGGTTCTGGCGCGCCTGGTCGAGGGCGACGTGGGCGTTCTGCAGCGAGACCACGGCGCCGCGCGCTCCGTTGAGGGAGGCGGCGTACTGCTGGCGTGCCGCAGCAGCGCGCTGGCGTGCGCCCTGCAGCTCGGCCGCGCTCACCGCGCCGGAGCTCGAGAGCTGCTCGGTCCGCGAGAGGTTGTCGTCGGCCAGGTCCATGTTCGCCTTCGCGGCGAGCACGTCGGGGAGCTGGGTCGGGTCCACGTGGCTGGCCTGGCCGTCCGCGAGGCCGAGGTGGGCGCGGGCCTGGTCGAGGGCCGCCTGGGCTGACTCGCGCGCCAGCCGGTAGTCGGTCGTCCGGAGCTCGACCATGGGTGCGTCCTTGTCGACGTGCTGGCCGATCTCCACCATCACCTTCTGGACGCGGCCGGGCACGAGCGGAGTGACGTTGGACTGCTCGTCGGCTTGCAGCGTGCCCGTGAGCGACAGGGCCCTCGGCACCTCACGGCCCTTGGCGACGACCGACCCGATCTGCACCGGGGGGCTCTGGTCCGGTCGCAGCTCACTCGCGCCCTTGTTGCCGCCGCCCTTGCAGCCAGTGACGGCGAGCGCGAGGGCGAGCGCAGTGGCGACGTTGGACTTCGGAGAAAGAAATGCCGTGAACGATTGATGGGCCATCGCTTGTCTCGTCACGCCGAGAGCGTGTGCAGGAGGGTACCGACGCGGGGCAGACGTCGAGCCTTGCCGCGCTCGAGCGCACGGCTGATTGCCAACCCCTGGATTGTGGCGAAGAACACATAGGCGAGCTCGCTCGGGTCGCCCCCGCGGACCTCGCCCGCGTCCTGTCCTTCGCGGATTCAGGGCGCGCAGGTTCGCGAAGGTGCGCATGCCGTAGTCCCGGAGCGTGCACCGCGCACCGTCCGGGACCGTGAGGCAGCTGCGCCTGGGTGATGAGGAGCATGGAGTCGGGCTCTTCGCGGACGGCGCGGAGCATACGCCTCGCGAGGAACTGGAGCCGGTCCCAGGCGGAGCCCTTGCGGGCGAGGGCGGCTTCCGTGTCGGCGAGGGCCCGGCGGACGGCGCCTTCGATGATGGCCGTGTAGACGGCATCCTTGCTGCGGAAGTAGTGGTAGACGAGGCCGTGGCTCAGGCCCGCGCGGGCCGCGATGTCCGAGATCTTCGAGGCGGCCAGGCCGCGTTCGGCGAAGACCGCCCGGGCGGCGCGCAGGATTGCCTGGCGTCGCTCGTCGCGGATGCGTGCATTCTCGTCCCGAGGTCGCGGCATGGTTGACCGACCAGTCAACCAACAATGCCTTACCGTCGCGGAGCGTCAAGGATTGAAATGCACCCCTTCGCGAGGTCGTCACCAACGGCCCTGGTGGTCCGTACAGGTGTCCCCCACCACGCCGCCTCCGGCGGTCTTGGCCTGCCCCCACGTCCCGCCCGGACTCCCGGGCCCCGTGTCGTGAACGGGCCCGAGGCGAAGCGCGCGTCCCACGTGGACCCCGCTCTGGGTGTCGATGTCCTGGGTTGACACTTAATTAGATTCCGACGGGCGGACGCTGGTCGACCCCCGCGCGTGACGAGCGCGGGGCCGAACGCAATTACGGTATTGCGTTAATAGGTGACGATGCTAGGTTCATGGCGTGATAAGAGGCTTCGCGGACAAGGCGACAGCGGACCTCTATCACGGGTCGGGCTCCAGGGATGCGAGGCGGTTCCCCAAGGAAATCTGGCGAGTGGCGCGTCGCAAGATGGACATGATCAACAGGGCGACATCACTGGCCGACCTGCGGATCCCACCGAGCAATCGACTCGAGAAGCTCCGCGGAGATCTCGGTGGGAGATACTCCATCCGGGTCAACGACCAGTACCGCGTGGTGTTTCGGTTCGAGCGGGGGGACGCACACGATGTTTGCGTGTGCGACTATCACTAGGAGACGCGATGCTGCCGAAGAACCGACCGCCGACCTCGCCGGGTGAGATGCTGGTGGAGGAGTTCCTGCGGCCGCTCGGCATGACGCAGAAGGCGTTGGCGGAGCGCGCCGGGCTGAGCGTTCAGAGCGTCAACCTGATCATCAAGGGCAAGCGCGGCGTGACGGCGGAGACGGCCGTTCGGCTCTCGCGCGTCTTCAAGAACTCCCCTCAGTTCTGGCTCGGTCTCCAGATGGACTGGGACTTGTGGCACGCGCAGCGCGCCCTCCAGGACGCCAGCTAGCTCCCGGGCGTCCACAGCCGCCAGGCGCCCTCCTCCCTGCGCGTTTCGCCATCTCCCGACGGTACCACTCCCGCAGCGTCCAGAAGTTGACCCCCAGGTCCGTGGCCACCTCCCGGATTGTACGGTCCGTGCTCTCTACCAGTCGGACCGCGTCGGCTTTGAGCTCTTCTGTGTAGCGTCTCGTTCCCATCCTCTCTCCGGAGGTGTCAACGAGATTGGGGGAGGCTCACCCGCACGCCCCCACCCGTAGTCCTCCCGGGGGGAGACCCCCCGAGCCCCCCTCGAGTCCTCGCTCTCGCTCGGCCTCGGGCTCGCTTCGCACGCGGTCGGTCCGCAACCAACCGTTCGCGATCGCATCCAGGCTCGGCCACGCCCTCGCCGACCCCCGGGCGTGGGCGTATATTCGAGTTGCCATGCGGCGCGCTCCTACCACCGCGGATTCACTCGAGCGCCGGGACCACGACGACGTCGTGGTGCTGGAGGGGGTCACATGGGCGGACTTCCAGCGCTTCCTCGAGATCCGCGGCGAGCGCCCCGTGCCGCGCTTCGCCTACCTGGAGGGGAGGCTCGAGATCATGAGCCCGTCGCGATCGCACGAGTCGATCAAATCGATGATCGGCCGCCTCGTCGAGGCCTGGTGCATGGACAAGGGCGTCGACATCACACCGTACGGTTCCTGGACCCTGGCGGACGCAAACGTGGCCCGGGGGCTCGAGCCGGACGAGTGCTACGTGGTCGGCGACGTGGACGACCCCAAGCGGCCGGACCTCGCCATCGAGGTCGTCTGGACCCGCGCCGGGGTCGACAAGCTCGAGATTTACCGCGGGCTCCGGGTGCGGGAGGTATGGATCTGGAAGCGCGGCGCCATCGAGGTGCACGCGCTGAACGAGGAGGGGTACGCGCTGGCGGAGACGAGCCTCGTGCTGCCCGGCATCGACCTCGATGAGCTCCTCGGCTTCGTCGACGTGCGTCCCATGACCCGGGCCGTTCGGGAGTACCGCGCCGTCCTGCACGGCGCCTGACGAAGCACACGACGTTGTGTGTGCGACTATCGCTCTAGGCGACGCCATGCTGCCGAAGAACCGACCGCCGACCTCGCCGAGTGAGATGCTGGTGGAGGAGTTCCTGCGGCCGCTCGGCATGACGCAGAAGGCGTTGGCGGAGAGCGCCGGGCTGAGCGTTCAGAGCGTCAACCTGATCATCAAGGGCAAGCGTGGTGTTACGGCAGAGACGGCCCTTCGGCTCGCGCGCGTTTTCAAGAGCTCCCCTCAATTCCTGGCTCGGTCTCCAGATGGACTGGGACCCGTGGCGCGCTCAGCGCGCTCGCCAGGACGCGGGCTAGCTGGAGCCCTGCTGGAGTCGCCGGGCTGCCGCGAAGGGCCGACATGTGCGCCGCGCACGGCGATCTGGGTGCGCGCCGGACCTCTCTTCGCGGCTCCTACGCCGCGTCGCGGGCGCGCGCGAGGTCGAACGCGGTCCGTAGGTTCATCCAGACCTCGGGCGAGTGTTGCGAAAGTACCGGGCGAGCTTCCAGGCCGTGTCCGCCGTGACCCGCGCTTGCCGTTGACGAGCTCGTTCACCCGCTGGACCGGAATGCCGAGCCGCCGAGCCGCCGCGCGAGATCCACTGGGTGAGCTCCATGGGCTCGAGGAACTCCCTCTCGAGGATGCGTCCCGGGTGCGCGGGGATTCGACGTCGGAGTCATGGTCGTCCCACCTCGCTTCCTCAATGCTAGTCCTTCCCAACTGCCCACGGGGCGGCGGGTCTGGTCTAGCTCCACTGCTGGTTCGGCCCTGACACTGCTCGGAGGGCAGCGCCTGCCAAGTGCCCAAATTACAAATTCTGCGTCCGCGGGGTTGACGCGCCCCTCGGTCGGCGGGACGCTCGGTCTGCAAGGAGGGGCACAGATGGCACGTTCGCTGCTCGCTCGCTCGTAGGGTGTCTTGGTGCCTCGTGGCAGCGACCGGCGGCGGCAGGGACACGCCGCGCTGAGGGCGCGGAACGGGCGCGCGCCTTCGCGTGGCCGGCTCGGCATCGCCAGGCCGGGCCGGTCGCGTTGCTCGCGGGGTTGGCCGTTGTCGCCGTGCCTCACGCGGCGCACGCGCGCTTCGATCCCGTGCCTAGCCGCATGGCCGTGACCGACACCTCGGCGACGGTCGGGCTGCAGGCCCGTGTCTGGATGGCGACGAGGGATGGCGAGCTGGTCTCGAAGGACGTCGATCAGCCCGTCCACGGCTGGATGCGATACGGCGGGCCCTCGGTGACGTCCGGCCTCGGCGGGGTCACCACCCTCGCGGGCGGCGTTCTCGAGCAGCGGGTGTTCTACGTCGCATCCAAGAGGCTCCAAGAGATTGGCTACGACGACATGGTCCCCATCGCGGCCCCGCTTCCGACCAGTAGCTACAGCTTCGTATCGGGCACCAGCGTGGCCGCGGTCCAGTTCGACGACAACGGCGTCGAGGACATCGCAGTGGCTGCTATCATGGAAGCCGGCCATGTGTGTGTGTGGGAGGGTACCTTCCACGGGTTTTCGACTTCCCCGTCCTGCTACGCTGGCACCGCGGGTACTGACATCGCGGGAATCGCGCTCGAGAGCGGGAGCACGCCCGTGTTCTTCTACTCCGGTGGAAAGGTGCTTCAGCGACTGCATCGGGTCGGTGCGAACTCCTACTCCCTCGACCACTTGAGCCTACCGGGCAGCACCATGGCCGACAGTGTGTCGGTGACGGCGAGCAGCATCGAGCCTGGGTACGCCGAGGTCGGGTTGGCGGTGGACGGCACGCCCGCGTTCGTCCGGTCGAATGCGTCAGGCTCCCCGACCGAGGACAAGTTGCCGGCCTTGCCCGGGGGCGCGAAGCCCCTGGTCGGTCTCGATGCCGTCACGGTTGTGGCCTACAATGCATACAACCAAACTGGGCCTGCACCCCGGCCATGGCCTTCTACCTGACGGCGGCGGACGGAACCCTGTACCGGATCCTCGCGAACGACACCCGATGGGAGAGCTACTGGTTCGCCGTGGCGACCCCTCCGGCCGGCGAGAAGTGGTTCGGCACGGGCGCCGGCGCGGCTACGGAGCAACACCCGACGTGCTACGGCGTCACGCCCACGGTCTTCGGCGTGTACGGCATCTACGCCTTCGTCCTAGGGGGCTGGGGCCTCGGCGAGGCGAGGGGAACGGCATTCCGCGATCACATCCGCTATCAACAGCCGCCCTCGACGGAAGTGATGGGTACCGGCTACGACCAACCGGGGGGCGGCACGATCGGCATCCACCCGGCGACGGAGTCGACGGTGTCGGTCTCGCCCATCACCGGTCTTGCCACGGCGATCCGCCGGAACACCATGCCGCCCTGGCAGGTCGTGGTGAGCGACTCGACTGATGCGGCGTTCTCCTGGTCGACCGATTATGTGGTCGACCCGCTGCCGTCCGACGACCCGAACAACGTCATCGACTCGATCTCCGATCCGTACACGGCCTATAGCGCGGCACCGCCCGGAACCTCCTACCAGATTTCCCTCCAAGCTCCGGTGGGCCCCGACCCCAACGACCCCAACTACCAGTGCATCCCCGAGCCGTTCCAGCGCCAGATCGTTCTGCGGATGGGCGGAGGCGCCCAAGAGATCGCCGGTCTGGGCGAGGGCGGCCCAGGGCTGGTCAAGGTGGCCGAGGACTACGGCCTGGACCACGATGGCCTCGTGGTTACCACGAGTGGAGGCGTAGACACCGCCCACATGACATGGTGGAACACCACAGCGCCGGCCACCGTCTTCTACAGGACGTGGTCCGCCGGGGTGCTCCAACCCCCGGAGGCGGTCAACGACATTGTCGATCCGCCTGGCGTCTACGCGGCGGCCCCGGTGATCCTCGAGGGCGCGGGCAACGCGGTCTACGTATGGACAGTGGGCGGGACCTGGCCCGAGCTCTGCGAGGTCTCTCCGGACCCGGGCGTCTGCGTCCAGGTCACCGACGGTTCCGGTCCGATGCTCAGCTCGCCGGATATCACGTTCGGAGCCAGCGGCGCATACGACGAGTCGATCCACCGGACGTGCAACTCGAGCGGCGCCTACCGCCGGTGCTTCGATACGCAGCAGCCGATGGACGTCGCAGCGAACCCAAATGTGGTCGAGCTCTACGCGGTCTGGCAGGGAATCGACCCCGACAGCTCTGCGCACGCCGCTTCCATCTACTTCAGCCACACGTTGCAGGGGACACTCGATAACTGGACCTTGCCGGTTCGCCTAAACACGAGGACGAGCGACACGATGGAGTACTTCCAGCCGAGCATCACCGTCGACCAGACCGGGTTCCTCGTGGTCGACTACGCGTCGATCGAGCCAGGAGAGGTCTCGCCCACGGCGACCGCGAGCGACTACGAGGCCTACTCGGTCGACGGCGGCGCAAGCTGGGCGGAGGTCGACCTCGAGGCCCACTGGGATCCGGCAGACTTGCCGTTCCACTGCGGCCCCGGTCGGCACAAGTTCTTCCTCGGGGAGTACCGCGAGGGGTCGGCCGTCGGCTACCGCGCATACAACACGTTTCCGGAATCCCGGAGCGCCCACGTGACCCAATCGGGCCTGTGGTCGAGCCGGTGGTCGGTCAACTGAGGGGGATGGACATGGGCGGTACCCACAAGGTTCTTCTCCTCTGGGCGTTCGTCGGCCTGCTCGGTTGCCCTTCGTCCGGTGACGCAGGGAGCGCGGACGCGGGCCGGCGAGCCGATGCGGGTGCGCGGGAGGCCGGCAAGGACGCCGGCGTCGATGCCGGCTGCTTCGCCTGGGGCTCCACCGGCTGCCGGGACCCCCGGCCGAACGACGAGGATGCGGATGGCTATTCGCCGCCCGAGGATTGCGACGACCACAACTACTACGCCCATCCCGGCGCGGTGGAGGTCGAGTGCAACGGCGTCGACGAGGACTGCGACGGTGTCGACCTGTGCTTTCCGGACGCCGATGGCGACGGGTACCGGGCCGATCGCGACTGCAACGACCACGATCCCAGTATCCATCCGGGAGCACCGGAAATCCTATGCGACGGAATCGACCAGGACTGCGACGGGATTGATCCATGCGACAACGACGGTGACGGTCATTCCACTCCCGCCGATTGCAACGACAACAATCCAAACATCTACCCTGGTCACCCTGAGATCCCCTGCAACGGCATCGACGAGGATTGCGACGGAGTCGACTGCTGCAACCAGGACGACGACGGCGATGGCTATCCTTGCCGTATCGACTGCAACGACCACAACCAGCTCGTCCATCCCGGCGCGCCCACTCCGCCCGGCTGCTACGACGAGGATTGCAACTGCGACGGGATTGTGGACGGGGTCGGGCCTGACTGCGGTTTCGGGCTCTGATGACCCCTGTGCGTGAGCGACCGTCCGGCAGGCCGTCGATCGGCCTGGCGGTTTCCCGGAGCCCCTGTCGGAGCTGGGCGGACGCCACCGCCCACATGACATGGTGGAACACCACAGCGCCGGCCACCGTCTTCTACAGGACGTGGTCCGCCGGGGTGCTCCAGCCCCCGGTGGCGGTCAACGCCATTGTCGATCCGCCGGGCGTCTACACGGCGGCCCCCGTGATCCTCGAGGGCGCGGGCAACGCGGTCTACGTATGGACAGTGGGCGGGATCTGGCCCGAGCTCTGCGAGGTCTCCCCGGATCCCGGCGTCTGCTTGCAGGTTGTCGGAGATCCGAGCTTCATCTCGTTCGCGCCGGATATCACGTTCGGAGCGAGCGGCGCATACGACGAGTCGATCCACCGGAAGTGCCCCTCGAGCGGCGCCTACCGCCGGTGCTTCGATACGCAGCAGCCAATGGACATCGCGGCGGACCCCAACGTGGTCGAGCTGTATGCAGTGTGGCAGGCGCGAGATCCGACCGCCGACGACGACACGGCCTCCATCTACTTCAGCCACACGGTCTCGATGGACCTTCGCACCTGGACGTCGCCGATCCGCGTCAACGAGAGAAGCAGCGGCTCGGCGCACTACTTCCTGCCGAGCATCACCGTCGACCAGACCGGGTTCCTCGTCGTCGACTACGCGTCGATTGAGCCAGGAGAGGTCTCGCCCACGGCGACCGCGAGCGACTACGAGGCCTACTCGGTCGACGGCGGCGCAAGCTGGGCGGAGGTCGACCTCCAGACCCACTGGGATCCGGCAGACTTGCCGTTCCACTGCGGTCCCGGTCGGCACAAGTTCTTCCTCGGCGAGTACCGCGAAGGGTCGGCCGTCGGCTACCGCGCCTACAACACGTTTCCGGAGTCCCGGAGCGGCCACGTGACCCAGTCGGGCCTGTGGTCGAGCCAGTGGTCGGTGAACTGAGGGGATGAAGATGCATGGTACCAAGAGGGTTCTTCTCCTCTGCGCGTTCGTCGGCTTGCTCGGTTGCCATTCCTCCGGTGAAACGTCGAGCGCGGACGCGGGCCGGCGAGCCGACGCGGGCGTGCGGGAGGCCGGCAAGGACGCCGGCGTCGACGCAGGCTGCTTTGCGTGGGGCGCCAGCGGCTGCCGCGACCCCCGGCCGAACGACGAGGATGCGGACGGTTACTCGCCCCCGGAGGACTGCGACGACCACAACTACTACGCCCATCCCGGCGCCGTGGAGGTCGAGTGCAACGGCGTCGACGAGGACTGCGACGGGGTTGACCTGTGCTTCCCGGACGCCGACGGCGATGGGTACAGGGCCGATCGGGATTGTAACGACCACGATCCGAGCATTCACCCGCGGGCCACGGAGATCTTGTGCGACGGAATCGACCAGGACTGCGACGGCGTGGACCCCTGCGATCACGACGGCGACGGCGAGCCCGCCCCCTATGACTGCGACGACAACAATCCAAACGTGTACCGCGGCCACGTCGAGATCCCCTGCAACGGAATCGACGACAACTGCGACGGAGTCGACTGCTGCAACCAGGACGACGACGGCGATGGCTATCCTTGCCGTATCGACTGCAACGACCACAACCAGCTCGTCCATCCCGGCGCGCCCACTCCGCCCGGCTGCTACGACGAGGATCGCAACTGCGACGGGATTGTGGACGGGGTCGGGCCTGACTGCGGTTTCGGGCTCTGATGACCCCTGTGCGTGAGCGACCGTCCGGCAGGCCGTCGATTGGCCTGGCGGCGCTGGCCCTGGCGCTTGCGCTCGCCGGTTGCGCGATGAGTAGAACGGCTCCGGAGCCGGACGCCGGGGTCGAGCCGGACGCGGGGGAGCCCGACGCGGGGTGTCTCGTGCTGTCCCCCGGCACCGACCGGACGGAGCCGGTCGAGCTCGAGGCGCGCATTCACGCCGCGACGCTCTTCCTCCTCGTCGAGCGCACGGGCTCCACGTGGGACGAGGTCAGTGGGCTCACGGACCAGGCGGGCGCGTTCGCTCGCGTCCTCGCCGGGAGCTTCGACGAGCTGCACGTGACCCTCGCCGGCATCGCGGACTACCCGGTCTATACCTACGGGGGCCCGACCGACGCGCCGGTGGAGCGCTTCCTCGCCGCGGGCTTGCCCGCTGACCTTCCCGGCGCCCTCGAATTCATGGACATGCATATCGACGATGGCGGCGATGCAGCGGAGGCACAGATCGTGGCACTCGCCATGCTGACTGGCGACGTCGTCGAACGAGACGTCAGGGGGGCGCGGGTGCCGTGCCCGGCGTCGCGGAGCTGGGGAGGCGGCTGGCCGGCCTGCGCGACGAGCCGCGACTCGCCGTGGTCGTGACCGACAGTCCTTTCCACAACGGGCCGGGCGGGAGGGACCCCTACGATCCCAGCAAGTTCGGCCCCTACCCTCCCCCCGAGTGGGACACGGTCATGGCCCAGCTCGCCGAGCGAGACATTCCGGCCGCCGGTGTTTCCTCCGGGAACAACGAGGTGGATTGGGAGCTCACGGCGATGGCCATTGCCACAGACGCCGTAGACCCCGATGGCCCGCTCGTCGCGCACGCCTTGCCGGACGGTAGTGACATGGCCGATCGGATCATGTCCATCGTTCGGCGGTGGCGCGACGACGTGCCCCTCGACGTCGTCCTCTCCGCCGAGGGGCCGGGAGCGTCGCTCGTCACGGCCATCCGCCCAACGGCCGCCGATCCCCCCGACGCCGCGACCCTGCGGGACGACGGCTTCGACAGCGTCGTGCCGGGCACGACGGTCCACTTCGAGGTCGACCTGCAGCCAGCGTGCTCGAGCGCCGCGCCCTCCACCGGCCTGCCGCTGCACCTCGTGCTCCGCACCCGTTCCGGCCTGCGCCTCGGCACCCAGGACATGTGCTTGCTTTCACAGTGCCCCTGATGGATGGCTATCTGTGCTGCTTCGGTGTTCCCGCGCCGCGCGACTTTGGCACGCTCAGCGTGCCCGTGAGAACGCCGGCTAGAGCTAGAACAGGCCGATGCTGAAGTGGAAGGCGCCGACGGGCTCGTTGAGGATGGCGCGCCGGAGCAGGATGAAGCCGTAGTCGAAGGCGATGGGACCGACGGGCGTCGCGATGCGCAGGCCGAGGCCGGCCGTCGGGCGCAGGTCGAAGACGTCGGCGAGCTTCAGCTCGTCGGTGCTGGCCCACAGGTTGCCGAAGTCGCCGAAGACGCCCCCCTGCAGGGGGCCGACGATCGGGAAGCGCAGCTCGACGCGCAGCAGCACGAAGGCGTCGCCGCCGTGCACCGCGTCGTTCGGGCCCAGGTCCGGGTTGGCCGCGATCTCGTTGGCCAGGTCCTGGGGGATGAGGGCGTCCTGCAGGTAGCCGCGCATCGTGTCGACGCCGCCGAGGAAGAAGCTGCGGTTCGGATAGGTCCGGGACGTGGGGTCGAGGTGGACGATTCGTCCGAGTCGGAGCTGACCGGCCAGCACCACGTGCTCGACGACGGGCACGTAGCCGCTCGCCGTGAAGGAGAGCTTGAGGTGGTTGCTGTGGAACTGGCTCATCGACATCATGTCGGCGCTCGACATCGCCTGGGTCGTCAGGGTGCGCGCCCATTCGGCGGTCATGGACGCGTAGAACCCCTTGGTCGGCGTGAAGGGGTTGTCGCGCATGTCGAGGCTCACCGAGCCTCGCGTCGCCAGCAGCGTCGAAGCGCCCTGGGGTACGCGCAGAAGGCGCTGCAAGCGCGGGTCGGTCGTGTTCTTGAGCAGCTGGCTCAGGTCTTCGGCGACGAAGAGCTGGATGTCGTTGTTCTCGAAGTCTTCCGAGATCGACGCCGTCAGGGGCCGGAGCGGATGCCAGGTGACGGTGAGGTCGACGCCGTTTTTGTCGTAGCCGAAGTCCCGCTCGTTGTCGCGCAGGTGGACCAGGTCGAGGGACCCGCGCGTGGCCCTGAGGCCGGGGATGTGCGGCACGGTCAGGCCCATCGTGACGCGGCGCTCGAGGCGGTCGCCGAGCGAGAGCTTCTGCAGGCGGTCGGCGACGACGGAGTCGACGAAGAAGAACTGGTAGGCGAACTCGGCGCGCATGTGGAAGCCGATGGCCCAGCCGAAGAGGTTGCGGTAGCCGTACTCGATGCCGCCCCGCAGCCCCTCGCCGGTCGATAGGCCCGCGGTGAAGTCGAGGAACTGGGTCGACCGCTCGGTCACCGTCACCACCACCGCCTTGACGCGCGCCGGCAAGCTCGCGTCCTCGGGCGAGACCGTGACGCCCCGGAAGATGCCGAGCTCGCTCAGGCGCTCCTGGCTCTCACGCGCGAGGGACGGGCGGAACAGGTCGCCCCGCGACAGCTCGAGCAAATCGCGGATCAGCGACTCGCTCGTGCGCGTCGCCCCGTGCACGACGATGCGGCCGACGTGCACCGGATAGCTCTCGACGATCTGGAAGGTGACCTCGGCGCGCGTGCGGTCGCCCGAGAAGCGCACGTGGGGCTCGACGCGCGCGTAGATCCGCCCCTGTTCGCGGTAGAGGTCGAGCACGTGGATGCGCGCCTGCTCGAGGGCGAGGTGGCTGAAGGGCATGCCGCGCCGAAGCTCGGTGGCTTCGAGGATCGCGCGCGCCCCGATCGCATGGTTGCCCTCGAGCCGCACGTCGTAGAGCATCGAGCGCGGGCCCTCGACGACCGGCACCGAGACCAGGGCGCGGCCGCCGCCGATCCGATGGAGCTGCGCGGGCCCGACACGCACGGCCAGGTAGCCCGCCGCCTGGTAGAGCTCGCGCACGTGCTGAACCGCCGCGTGGTAGGTCGGCTCGTAGTAGACGTGGCGCGGGTCCACGTCGAGCGGGCGCGGCACCTCGCGCCCGTGCCACCTCTCGCCCCCGAAGCCGAGCAGCTTCACCGTCTCGGTGTCGACCGGCTCGAGGATGCTCGAGCCCGGCAGGTCCTCCTGCAGGTAGCTGAAGACCTGGTCGCGCAGGAAGCTCGTTTCGAAGTGCGTGGCTCCGGGGAAGCTCACCGCGACCACGTCTAGCTTCTGGCGCGGCGCGATCGTGACGAGCAGACGAGCCGTGCCGGGCTTGGGGCCGGGCGCGCGCGCGATCGTTACCCGGGCGTCGTGGAAGCCGTAGCGTTGGTAGAGGTCGAGGACGCGCGTGCGGATGCCCTCTATCGCGGCGGTCCCCGAGAGCCGCTCGCTGCCGAGCTTCAACGCGTCGGTGACCTCGTCGCGCGTAAGCGGTCCATACCCCCGGAGGACGGCCTCGTAGCGCGGGCCCGGCGTCGACGGAACATAGAGGGCGACGCCGCCAGGCAAAGGCCGCGCCTCGGCCGGACCGAGATCGGCCTCGAGCCAGCCCCGCTTCCGCATGCGCTCCGCCCCCGCCCGCACCGCGTCGGCCACGTGTCGCACGTCGTAGACGTCCCCGACTGCCAAATCCATCGCCGAGACGCCGTCGCTCGCGTCGGGTGGCGCGGTGCCCTCGAAGTGGATCGCCGTGATGCGCGTCGGTGCGCCTTCGTCGATCTCCACGATGAGCACCTTGCGGGCTGGATCGTCGGTGTCGCGGAGCAGGGTGTGCGCTCGGGTGTGTCGGTAGCCGCGCTCCGCGTAGGCGGCCTCGATCGTGTGGCGGATGGTGTCGAGGGAGCCTCGCCGGATCTCGCTGCCGCTGTTCAGGCCGATCCTTCGCTCGATGTCCTCGTCGCCGAAGACGTCGTTGCCGCGGATGTCCACCCGCGCCAGGGTCAGGCGCGGGACCAGGTGGGCCACCACCCGCACGCCGTGCGCCGCGGGCACCAGGTCGAGCTGTACGTCGGCCCACAGGCCCGAGGCGACCAGCCGTTCGACCGCGCCGCGCAGGAGCCGGCGCGAGACGGGCGCGCCGAGGGGGATGCCCACGTCGCGCGAGGGCGTCACGCCCGCGGTCTCGCCCGCCACCACCACCTCGGTGACGCGGCGGCCGCGAAGCTCGAGGGGCACGTCCGCTCGGGCGATTGCAGCGAACGACGAGGCGTAGAGCGCGAGCGGGAGCACGACGCCGAACGCGACCCGTGGCAGGCACCCACCCGTCCCGCGCCCACCCGCCGATCGGGTGGTCGCCGCCGACCCCTTGCTCTCGGGCGTCACTCGAATTCCAGTCGCCAGTGGAAGTCCGTGCCGGCGTTGCCGAAGGGTACCGCGCTCGTGGTGTTCTGATTGTCGTACACGAGCTGGACGCTCGTCTGGTCGCTCAGCCGGAGCTCCAGACCGGCGCGCACCTCCCGCTGCTCCCCGAGGAGGTTGGTCGACGCGGTGAGCCGCACGCGGTCGGCGATGCGTTTGCCGATGGAGACCTGGGGCTCGGTGCGGCCCGAGCGCACCGAGTAGGCGCTCGAGATGCTGAAGTCATCGATGACCGGGACCGCGCGCCGCACCTCCCGGTCCACGCCGGTCGCCGCGGCCAGGGCCTCGAGGGCCGCCGTGCTGGTCAGGTCGCCCGCCTGCATCTGCTCGGCCTCGGCCCGCGTCATCCCGACGGTGAGAAGGAGCACCAGGTCCTCCTGCGAGAGCTGGGGCTCGCTCGACATGTCGAGCTGGAAGTTGTCCCGGTTGCCGTGGGCGTGGAGCGTGATGCGCCAGTTCTGTCCTGCCAGATCGCCGCTGCGACGCACGTCCGTCACCGCGCGCACGTCGAACTGGGGGTCGATACGGAAGGCATCGTCGAAGTCGATGACCCCGTGGCGCACGTCGAACTCCGCCTTGCGGAAGCGCACCGTGCCGCGCGTGATCTGCAGCGTGCCCAGCACGCCAAAGCGCTGGTCGGTGCCGACGAGCCGGAAGGGACGCTCCGAGTCCTCGATGCGCACCTCGGCGTCGATGACGTTGTTGGCGATGCGCAGGGGCTGCTCGTTCTCGACGCGCAGATCGAAGGCGACCTGGTCTTCGCTCGGGTCGTATTGCTCGACCTCGGCCCGGTGGTGGCGCGACAGCTCGGTGAGCGTCTCGACCTGGATGGGCTTCGAGTACAGGAGGCGGTCGATGCGCACGGTGCCGCGCAGGGTCGGGAGCCGGTCGCCGCGCGCCCAGGCGAGCTGCGCGTGACCGCCCAGGCCGAGCTCGATGCCCTGATCGGGCTGCATGGCGAGATTGTGCGCGTCGACCGTGAGGTCGTAGTGATTGATGCCCCGGTCGCGCAGGGCCGCCGCGCCGTGCAGGGTGAGGTCACCGCCCGCGAAGCGCGCGTGGAAGCCCTCGAGGAGCACACGACGTGCGCTGAAGGTGATGCGTCCGCCCAGCTCCGACAGGGGCTCCGGGAAACCGGCGAACCGGAAGCCCGCGTCCGAGACCGTTGCCTCGCCGAAGACGGCCGGGTCGGCGAAGGGGCCGTTGACGTGCACGCGCATGGCGAAGCTGCCCTGCGCTTCCGACAGACGCGGCGTCAGGGTGGCGAGCAGCCCCAGGTCCACCTGACCGTCGATCTGCAGCGCGAGCCCGTCCTGCACGCCGCCCCCGCCCGTGATGCGCAGGGCCGACGAGGGCCCCTCGAAGGCGGCGTGCACGACGCGGAAGCTGCCGTGATCGAGCCGCACGTCGATGGGCCCGCGATTCTGCAGCTCGACCTGATGCTGCTCGACGTGCAGCTCGGTAAGGAGCACGCGCCCCGCCAGGGTCTCGGGCGCGAGCATGGCGCCGTCGCGGAAGGTGACGCGCCCCGACACGGTCCCGCCCAAACCGTCCTTCCTGGCGTTGCGCGGCAACAGCGGCCCGAGCGCCATGTGGTCGAGGTCGACCACGCCGCGCAGGGGATGGACCTCGGTGCGCCCCATCGCCAGGTCGACCTTCACGTGTCCACCGAGAACCTGGCCGCACACGAGGAAGGCCATGGGCTGGTCGAGGGCGGGCTCGGGGCCGTCGACCGTGTGCACGGGCGGGTCGGCCGGCCAGCTCCCGTGAGCGAAGCCCTCTCGCGCGTGGGCGCAGGGCGTGTCGGGGAGCGCGTTCGGATCCCACGCCGCCGCCGCCTTCACCCACGGGTCGTCCCGGTCCGTCAGCCGCACGTAGAGCCGTCCGTCGCCCAGCATCGATGCGCCCCAGCTCAGCCCCGTGAGCGACACGTCCAGGTCCGCGCGCGGCAGGTTGGCGCTGCCGCTCACCGATCCGGTCACGCTGTAGACACCGCCGAGGCTCGGCATCCGGTCGGCGAGCCCCTCGGTGTCCTGCACCCCGATCTGATCGGCGGCGACGCTCATCTGCAGCTTGCCGCCGAGTGCCATCGTGCCGCTCACGGCCAGCGTCCCGTCGCCCTTGTGCAGCGTCAGGTCGTCGACGGTGAGCTGACCGCCGCGGTAGCCCTGGGACCTGTGCAACCACTTCCAGCGCCCGGCGAAGTGGCCGTCCGTGAAGGCGAAGCCGTGGACGTTCAGCGTCGGCAAGCCCAGGTCCATGTCCGCCACGAGGGTCCCGCCGGGGTCGTCGTCCGGGAAGCCATGCGTGTAGTGGATCTTGGCGGTGCCGGTCGCGACGCCCTGGTAGGGCGCGAAGCGATCGTCGTTCTCGAAATGGAAGATGTGGAAGAAGTCGGCGAGCGCCATCCGCTGCGCGTGCACCGTCCCGGTCGCTTCCACGCGGCCGCCCGTGAAGTCGAGCAACAGGTTGTCGACGTGGTAGCGGCTCTGTCGCTTGGTCGCGACGACTTCGGGGAAGCGCACCGCGAGGCCGTCCTTCTCGAGGTGTGCGTCCGAGCTGATGTCGCCGAGGGGGAACGTGTTGAAGCGGAAGTCGTGGAGGGCGAAATGCGAGGTGAGGACGGCGTTCGAGAAGGTGCCGTTCACGTCGACCTTGGCGCTGCCCTGGCCCGCGATGGGGAAGCCCGCGAGGGGGCCCGCGTCCGCCACGTCGATGCGGTCGGTGCGGACCGCCACGCGCAGCGCGTCGTGGAAGCCGATCAGCACGTCGCCGCGCAGGCGCGAGTGGGCCGTGTCCGCCACGATGTGGTCGAAGTGCAGGCCGTCGCTCCGCACCGCCACGCGAGCGCTGAGGCGCGCCCGCGGAACGCCGAGGATCGGGTCGTGGGGCAGCGCGTGCCAGGGGCCCTTCGTCACCAGGAAGTCGCGGGTGCGGAGGTGGAGCGGTCCGCTGAAATCGAGGGGCGCGAGGGTGCCGTGCAGGCCGATCGTGCCGTCGATCATCCAGCTCACGATCGCGTTGGGTGTGACGCCGAGCTGCGCGATGAGCTTCGCGAACTCGAGGTGGTGGAGGCCGAGCGTGAGGTCGAGGGGCATGTTGCCGCGCAGGCCCACGCTGCCGGCGAGCCCGACGACGCCGCCCTTCTGTGCGAGGTGGACGGCACCGTGGCCGATGCGGATGCGGTCGGGGGTGACGCCGAGCTCGAGGTCGATGCGGTGACCGAGGCCGAACTGCTCGACGCCCACGTCCGTGAGGTGCACCTCGCCGTGGCCAACGGCGCCGCCGCCACGGTGCGCGGTCAGGTCCATGGACGTGCGCACGTGGCCGCGTAGATCCGGCAGGTCCCAGGCGAGCGGCAGATCCGCGAGATGGCGCAGGGCCACGCGCAGCTCCACGTGCCCTCCCATGCAGGCGTCGTCGGCGCTCCCGTCCGCGAGGCTCGTCGTGCAGCCGTCGGCGCCGAGGGGCAGGGGGACGTGAGCATCGCGCAGGTCGGCGTGCAGGTAGGGCGTCCGCAGGGAGGCGGAGCGCACGTCGATGCCGTGATCCGGATCGACGTGCGCGTCGATGGCGAGGCGCTGCACGATCTCGGTGCCACGGACGTGCGTGACGCGGCCGTGGGCGTGGCGAATGCGCACGTCGAGGATGTGGCCGTCGGTCACGTGCAGCGTCAGGTCCACGTCCGACAGATTGGCGCTGCCGAGCGGCGAGGCGTCGACCGACAGGGTGGCGCCCTTCACCGTGAGGTCGCGGAACGGGAGGTCGCCGCCCCCGCCACCTCCGCGCGCGCGAGGGAGGTTGCGCACCTCGCCCTCGCGCACGACCAGGTGAATGGTCGGCTCATCGAGCTCGATGGAGCGCAGGTCGACTCGCCCACGCAGGAGCGCGCCGAGCGACGGGCGAATGGACAGACCGCGCGCCTCGGCAAAGCGGCCGTAGACGGGATCGTCGAGGGTGATGTGGCGGGTCGAGACGCTGAGCGGGAACAGGCCGACCCGCACGTCGCCCATGGTGGCGCGCAGGCCGAGCTCGTCGTGGAGGGCGGAGATGGCCAGATCCCGCATGCGCTCTCGACCCCAGCGCGTGCGGACCAGGACGAGCGCAGCCGAAACCGGGGCACCGACGATCGAAATCACGAGGATGATCGCCCACTTACGCCACTTGAAGCCGGTGCGTCGTATCACGGTCCAGACGGGCTATCAGGGTAGCACGGGGGCTGAGAAGCGACGAAAAGTGTCCACTCGGCCGGCAGCCCCGCACCCTTCCTGCAACGGTTAAGCAAACGCTTGAGTTTACCGTTGCACGCGCTCGAGCGCGCTCCGAACGCCGGTGCTCGAAGGCGACATGTGGGGTCAATAGACTCCGGTCCTCGCCCCACGTGGCCAGGAGCAGGCCTCCCGAATGAGGTTAGAAGTCTCCACTATCGGTGTATTCAAAATGATGTCGGTGTGTTAGCGGCCATCACGAGGTGTCCGGAAGATGCACCATGGCCCGGCATTCCGGTTGCACCGTGAGGCACGAGCATCTTCGACGGAGCCACACGATGACCACGCCAACCCACTCCACGTGCTCGACACGCCACCTTTGCATGGGTGCGCTCGCCGTGTTGCTGAGCCTCGCCGCGTGCGCTCCCCCGACCGGAACGGTGCCTCCGAGTGCCACGCACGACATGCTCGAGGGCAAGGTCGATGGCGGCTTCGTCTTTCAGCGGGGGCTCTGGCCCGACGAGCTGACCTTCGACCAGGCCGACCAGGCGTTCGACCCGGGCCAGTACCTCGCGTACTGGTTCCAGTCGTCGCCCGGGCCCGTCGAGATCACGACGTGGCGCGACTACCTCATCAAGGTGGGGGCCAATCCGCTCATGACCCAGGTCCTGTTCGAGTGGAACCCGAAGGGCGGCTCCGACGACATGAGTGACGGCAACAACTGGTCCCTGCTCCGGGAGAACTCCGGCAGGGACTCCTGGCCCTGGAACTCCGGCGACGTCGATACGATCGCCAACCTGCCGGACGACAACCGGTACCTGCTCGTCGTGCTGGGCGTCGACGGCCTGTACGAGATGGGCGCCATGACCCATACCCAGATGACCGCCCTCCCCCCGGGCGACTCCACGCCGGGCGGGCTCCAGATCACCGCGACTGACTCGGTCTTCGGCAGTCACGTGGTCGGCCTCGAAGTGTCGGTGGGTACCCTGACCGCGGCGACCGACGACACCGGCACCGTCACCTTCTACAATCTCGCGCCCAACACCTATACGGTCAAGCTTGGTCCGGGCGGTGACGTCCACGAGGACATGACCGTTCAGCCGGGGACGCTGTCGAGCCGGACGATCGAGATCGACCTGCCCCTCGGCTCCCCGCCTCCCGCCGGCGGCAGTAGCCCCAGCGGCGGCGGAGGTGGCGGTTGCGATCCCGCCGGAGGAAGCTCCCGGAACGCCGCGGCCACGCTCTCGGGCGAGGCGCGCATCGATGCGCAGATCTGCTCCGGCGACGACGACTGGTACGAGGTCCAGGCCGACGGGCAGTGGACCGCGACCATCGACTTCGACACCAGCGTGGGCGATCTCGACATGGAAGCCGTCGACCTAGCCGGCAACCCGATCAGCGTGAGCGACGGCAGCGGCAACGAGGAGAGCGTCACCGAGACCGGGCCCTTCTACGTGCACGTCTACGGCTTCAGCGGTGCGAGCAACAGGTACACCTTGACCGTGAGCGCCGCGAGCGACGGCGGCGCCGCCGCGAGCAGTGATACCGGCAGCGGTGACACCGGCAGCGCCCCGGACAGGTGCGCTCCGTCCGGCAACGACACGATGTACGTGGCGACTCCGGTCGAGAGCGGTGCGAGCATCGACGCGCAGATCTGCTCGGGCGACGCCGACTGGTACGAGGTCGACGCCGACGGCGAGCACACCGTGACCATCGACTTCGACGACAGCGCGGGCGACCTGGACATGGAAGCCATCGACGTGGAGGGCAACCAGCTCGACCTGAGCAACGGAAGCGGCGACGAGGAGAGCGTCACCGAGACCGGCCCCTTCTACGTGCACGTCTACGGCTACGACGGCGCGACCAACACCTACACGCTGACCGTGGACTGAACGGCCCGGGTGGCCTTGCGCGCCCGACCATGGCGCGTCTGTCGAGCCGCATCGCAAAAGCGGGGTCATCGACGGACCAGGCACGCCACCGAGGCGGGCGCCTTTGCCCCACGACGTCGTCGTTGCACCCAAGGCACGCAGTAGGGTCCCGGAGCACCGCTCGTTCTCGGGTGGCAACTCGTCTCCCCCCTCCCAGGCCCCGGCGCGCGCTTCGGAGGGATGCGGAGGGTTCTGCCGATCCCCGTCAGCTCCCCGAATTCGGGGCGTTTGAGGACGCCGCGTGCCGCCGGCGAGGTGTCCGGAATGTGCATTGTGGCATGGCATCCCGGTTGCACTCCAGGCCGCCGACCACTTGAAGGGGAACGGGATGACGATGCGACGCAACCTGATGACGACACGATGCTCCCGCCTTGCGGGGCTCGCGGTGCTCGTGGGCCTGACGGCGTGCGCAGCCCCCGCGGCCCCATCCGCTCCCGCGGGCGTCTCGCACGACATGCTCGAAGGCAAGACCGACGGCGGCTTCTTCTTTCAGCGAGCGCTCGAGCCCCAGGAGCTGACCTTCCAGCAGGGCGATCAGGCCTTCGACCCGAGTCAATACGTCGCGTACTGGTTCCAGTCGACGCCGGGGCCCGTGGAGCTCACGACGTGGCGCGACTACGGGTTCTTCTCCTCCTGGGGGGGGTCTCCGTCCATGACCCACGTCCTGTTCGAGTGGAACCCGAAGGGCGGCTCCGACGACATGACCGATGGCAACAACTGGTCCCTGCTCCGGGAGAACTCCGGCACGGACTCCGCCTGGCATTCGGGTGACGTGGACACGATCGTGAACCTGCCCGACGACACCCGTTACCTGCTCGTCGTGCTGGGCACCGACGACCTCTACACGAACGGCGTCATGACCCATACCAAGATGACTGCCGCGCCTTCCGGCGACTCCACTCCGGGCGGGCTCCTCCTGACAGCAACCTACTCGATCAGCGGCGACCCGGCGGTCGGCCTCGAAGTCTCGGTGGGCACGCAGACCGCGGCGACCGACGACAACGGCACGGTCACCTTCTTCAACCTCCCGCCCAGCACGTACACGGTCAAGCTCGGCCCCGGCGGCTACATGCACGTCGACATGACCGTCCAGCCCGCGGGCCTTTCGACCCGGGTGGTCGAGCTCGACCACCCGCTCGGCGATTCGCCGCCGCCCTCCAGCAGCGGCACCAGCATCGGCAGCACCGGGGGCGGCACGAGCAGTGGCAGTGGCGGGATGGACCTCGGTTGCGATCCCGTGGGCCCCAACGACACGAAGGACACCGCGGGCGTGATCCGGATCGACGGGACGACCGTCTCCGAGAAGGTCTGCTCGAGCGACGACGACTGGTTCGAGATTGACGGCGACGGGCAGTGGACCGTGACCATCGATTTCGACGGCAGCGCGGGCGACCTGGACATGGAAGCGGTCGATTCCTACGGCAACCAGCTTGGCGTGAGCAACGGCAGCGGCAGCGAGGAGAGCGTCGACGAGACCGGTCCCTTCTACGTGCACGTCTACGGCTACGCCGGCGCGACCAACGCGTACACGTTGACCGCGAGCAGTGACGGCGCGGGCAGCGGCAGTGCATCGAGCGGTGGGAGCAGCGACCCCTGTGCAAGCGCGGCCACCTGCGGTGACTGTACGGCGATGGCCGGCTGCGGGTTCTGCCCCAGCTCGGGCACCTGCGAGTCGGGCAGCTCGAGCGGGCCGACGTCGGGGTCTTGCGGCGACTGGCAGTGGACCCAGTCCGAGTGCAGCAGCACCAGTGGAAGCGGCTCGATGACGTCCGCGATTCCGGATCCGCCGGGCGGCAACGACACGAGGGACGCCGCGACCGTGCTCTCGGGCGCGGCGAGCGTCTCGGCGCAGATCACGTCGGGCGACGACGACTGGTACGAGATCGACGCCGTCGGGAGCTGGACCGCGACCATCGACTTCGACAACAGCATGGGCGATCTGGACATGGAAGCCGTCGACACCGACGGCAACCAGCTCGACCTGAGCAACGGGAGCGGCGACGAGGAGACCGTCACCGAGAGCGGCCCCTTCTACGTGCACGTCTACGGCTACAGCGGCGCGACCAATACGTACACGCTGACCGTGGAGTGAGCCCGCTGCGGGCGGACGCTCCGCCGAGTGGCCAGGGAAGGATTGGGCGCCCCGGATGGTCGGAAACGACCCCGAGGGCGCCCGCGGCGCATTGCTCGTTCCGGGTGGCAACTGACCCCGTCCACGAGGCACCGCGGCGCACGCTTCCGCGGTGTGCACGAGGCCCTTGGTCGTCTCCCTGTTCCGAACGATCTCGAAGGGTTGGCGAGGAGCTGGCAGCCGTGCCTCGTGGTGGCACCTGGCTTGCACCGGGAGAGGCACCGGTGGACGAAGGAGCACGACGATGACCAGCCGACCCCGTCCCACGATGACGCCTCGAAGCCTCTGGCTCGGCGGCCTCGCCGCGTTGTTGACCCTTACCGCGTGCGCTCCGCCGGCCGGAACTGCGGCTCCAACGGGCGCCCGAGACCTGCTCGAGGGCAAGGCCGACGGGGGCTTCTTCTTCGAGCGTGCGCTCGACCCCGCCGAGCTGGGTTTCGCGCAGGCTGATCAGGCCTTCGACCCCAGCCGGTACGTCGCCTACGCGTTCCATGCGGTGCCGGGCCCCGTCGAGATCACGACGTGGCGCGACTACGAGCTGCACGATCTCAATCTCGGGGCGGGCCGCTCGGGTCTTACCCAGGTGCTCTTCGAGTGGCACCCCGCGTCCGGCTCGAGCGACGTCACCGACAGCCACAACTGGTCCCTGCTCCGGCTCGACGACCAACGCACTTCCTGGACGTGGCACGCCTACGAGGTCGACACGACCTTGACCCTGCCGGACAACAACCGCTACCTGCTCGTCGTGCTGGGCGCCGACGACCTCTACACGAACGGCGTCATGACCCACACCCAGATGAGCGCCCTGCCCCCGGACAACGCTACCCCGGGCGGGCTCCTGGTGACCGCGCGCTACTCCGTCAGCGGTGACCCCGCGGTCGGCCTCCAGGTCTCCTTGGGCACACTGAACGCGACCACCGACGACAACGGAACCGTCACCTTCTACGACGTCGCGCCCAACACGTACACCGTCAAGCTCGGCCCCGGCGGTTACATGCACGTCGACATGACCGTTCAACCCGGCAACCTGTCGAGCCGGGTCGTCGACCTGGATCATCCCCTCGGCGACGGGTCAGACAGTGGCGACGGCAGCACCGTCGACGGGCACGCCAGCGCTGGCGGCTGCGATCCCGCGAGGGGGAGCGACGACACGATGGATGCGGCGACCGTGATCACCGGCCCCGCGATCATCGACGGGGCGATCTGCGCCGAGGACGACGACTGGTACGCGGTTCGCGCGGATGGGTCCTGGACCGTGACCATCCACTTCGACCACACCGCAGGGGATCTCGACATGGAAGCCGTCGACCCGGACGGCAACCCCCTGAGCCGGAGCGACGGGAGCGGCGACGAGGAGACCGTCACCGAGAGCGGTCCTTTCTATGTGCACGTCTACGGCCAGTTGGGCGCGACCAACACCTACACGTTGAGCGCGAGCGCCGCGAGCGACGGTGGGAGCAGCGGCGGGACCGGTGGCTGCGGAGACGCGCTCGCCTGCGGCGACTGCACGGTGATGGCGGGCTGCGGATACTGCGCCAGCTCGGAGAGGTGTGAGCCCGGGAGCTCGGGCGGGCCCACGTCGGCGTATTGCAGCGACTGGCTCTGGACGCAGTCCGAGTGCACCGACGGCAGCGGCGGCGGGGGCAGCGGCGGCGGGGGCGGCGGCGGCGGGGGCGCCGGTGGCTCCTGCGATCCCGATACGGCGAACGACACGATGGACGTCGCGACTTCGGTCGGGGCCCCGGACAGCGTCGGTGCGCAGATCTGTGCGAGCGACGACGACTGGTACGAGGTCAGTGCCGACGGTAGGTGGACCGTGACCATCGACTTCGACGGCAGCGCGGGCGACCTGGACATGGAAGCCGTCGACATGGACGGCAACCAACTCAGCATCAGCAACGGCAGCGGGGACGAGGAGAGCGTCACCGAGAGCGGCCCCTTCTACGTGCACGTCTACGGCTACGCTGACGCGACCAACACGTACACGCTGAACGTGGAGTGAGCGCCCGGCAGGGTCGCTGCCCCACGGCGGCCGCCGTGTTAGATCGATGGTGATGGACCCGAACGATCCGCTGCCGCCCGGACGCTCGCGCGAGACGCGTATCCGGCGCGACGCGCGGGGGCGGTGGTTCAACGGCGACGAGCCGATCACGCACCCGAACCTGGTGCAATCGTTCGATCAGTGGCTCGACCGGGCGCCGGACGGGCGCTTCTGTCTGTCGAACGACATCAACTGGGCGTACGTGGCCGTCGAGGGGGCGCCGGTCTTCGTGCGGGCGGCGCACATCGAGGGCGACGCGGTCGTCTTGCGCCTCTCGGGCGACCTGGAGGAGCGGCTCGACCCGGCCACCTTGAGGCAGGGCCCTGACGGTGTCCTCTACTGCGACGTCCGCGAGGGGCGCCTGCCCGCCCGCTTCGACAGCCACGCCGCCGCCCAGCTCGCGCCCCTGCTCGGCGAGGACGCTCGCGGCATCTACCTCGAGCTCGCCGGCCGCCGCTTCGAGCCGCCCGTGCGCGACGATCCGCTCACCGGCGCGTGAGTTTCGGAGCCCTTGTGGCCCTGTCGCCGGTCGGCTGCTAGGCTGCGCGCGGCCATGCCCAAAGGCGAGCTCTTCGCGGCGCTGATCGCCATCGCGCTCGGTGCGCCGCTCCTGTTCTTCTTCTCCCGCGCCATCGCGGACGGGGTCACGCGCCAGGAGCAGACGCCCATCCGCGCCGTGATCGGCAACGACGACTTCAACAAGCTGGCCGCCGGCGAGAAGACCCCGCTCAACTACATGGGCGACGACAGGCTCGCGCCCGACTTCACGCTGCGCGACAAGAACGGCCACCCCTGGCATCTACGCGACCACCGCGGCCACGTCGTCGTGCTCAACTTCTGGACCGTCACCTGCGGTCCCTGCGTGCAGGAGATGCCCACACTGGTGGAGCTGTCCCGCGTCGCCGAGGATCAGTGGCACGACGTGGACGTCGTGGCGGTCTCCGTGGACAAGGGCTGGAGCTCCGTGTCGACCCTCTTCCCGCAGAACATGCCGCTCACGGTCCTCTTCGATCCGGACCGCAGCATCGTGAACGGCAAGTACGGCACCCAGCTCTTCCCCGAGACCTGGGTCATCGACCCCAAGGGCATCATCCGCCTGCGCGTCGATGGCGGCCGCGACTGGTCCGACGCCCTGTCGACCGAAGTGATCGACAGCTTCAGATAGCGCGCCCCCCGTCCGTTCAGCCCGCCATCAGCGGCTCGAACAGGAACGTGCCCGAGGCGACGAACACCAGGTCGAAGGCCGCGAGGATGCGCATCCAGGCGAGGATCTCGCTCAGGGGTGCGCCGCCCAGGGCCTCGCGCGTCGCGACCACGCCCGCGAGCAGGGCCGGTGTGACGAGCGGGAAGACGACGATGCTCAGCATGAGCTCGCGCGCCCGGGTGCGGACGCCCATCGCCGCGAAGAGGTTGCCGGCCGCCACGAAGCCCAGGGTGCCGAGGACGAGCAGCGCCACGACCGAGCCGAGGGACGGCAGGAGGTCGACCTGGAAGAGCACGGCCACGAGCGGCAGGAGCAGCGCCTCGATGATGAGGAGGAAGACCAGCGCCCCCGCCGCCTTGCCGAGGTAGATGCCCGCGCGCGGGATGGGGCTCGACAAGAGGCCCACGATCACATCGTGATCGCGCTCGCGCGCCCACGTGCGGCCCATGGCGAGGATGCCGGCGAAGGCGATGGAGATCCACAGCACGCCGGGCGCGATGCGTCGCGCCGTGTCCGTGTCGACGAAGAACGACAGCGACGTCAGGACGGTGACGAGCAGAGCGAACAGGCCCGTCGTCACGACGATCTCCTTGGTGCGCACCTCGATGCGCAGGTCCTTCCAGGCGACGAGAGCCGCTGCGCGCAGGACGTTCACGATGCACCTTCCGCGGGCGTGCGATACGGCTCTCTCCGCGCCATGGCGTCGCTCGCCACGCGGCCCCGCTCGAGCCGGACGCGCCGATCGGCGATGCGCTCGGCGAGCACCGTGTCGTGGGTGACCAAAACGACGATGGCGCCCCGCACGCGCTCGACGTCGACCGCCCCCACCAGCCGCTCGACCGCATGCACGTCGAGCCCCGTCGACGGCTCGTCGAGGAGCAGCAGCGTGGGCTCGTGCATGAGCGCGCGCGCGAGGGCCACGCGCTGGAGCTGGCCCCGCGACCAGGTGCGCGGCGTCCTGTCGACGAAGCGGCGGAGCTCGAAGCGGTCGATGAGGGCCGCGATGCGGTCGGTGCCCGCCCCGAGCCCGTAGAGCCGTGCGTAGAGCTGGAGGTTCTCGCGGCCGGTGAGGTCGGGGTAGACCATGGCCGCGTGGCCGAGCACGCCGATGTGGCGGCGCAGCGCGGTGCTCCCGGGCGCCAGCGTGCCGTAGCGCACCTCGCCCCGGGACGGACGGGTGAGCTGGGCCAGGATGGCGAGGAGCGTGCTCTTACCCGAGCCGTTCGGCCCCTCGACCACCGTGACTGCTCCCGTCTCGAAGGTCAGGTCCACGCCCGCGAGCGCGCGCGTCGCCCCGAAGACCTTCACGAGACCGCGCGCCTCGACCCGTTCGAACGCCACCGCGGCCAGGGTAGGCGAGGGCGCCTCCTGCGTCGACTTCTCCAACCCCGTCAGGGTCTCGACCTGCGCTCGTTTGGACGCCATCGTCAGAACAGGTCCGCGACGATCCCGTCGAGGTGCAGCCAGCGATCGCTCGGCACGCGCAGGTGGGTGCCGTCGAGGATCACGTCGCCGCGTTCGAGGCGGCGCTCGAGGGCCTCTTCACGCCCGGCGCGCGGATCCACTCCCGCGCGTCGCCCCGTGTCGTCGAGATCGGCCCCCTCGCGCGTCCGAAGCCCGAGCATCAAGGCCTCGCGCACGATCTCCTGGGGGCCGAGGTGCTCCTCCCACTCTTCCACGTCGCGGTCGCCTGCCGTGGCCGTGTAGCGCGCGGGCTCGGTCTGGTTCCGCCACCGGCGCGCCGCTCCGGGCCCTTCGTCGAGGCAGCCGACCGCCGCCGCGCCGAGCCCCAGATAGGCCCCGCCCCGCCAGTAGTGCTGGTTGTGGCGTGCCTCCTCGCCCGGCACCGCGTAGTTGCTCACCTCGTAGTGCGTAAAGCCGCGCGCACCGAGGGCCTCCTCGGCCTGCTCGAACATCGCCGCGCCGTCGTCCTCGTGCACGAGGGGCAAGCGCCCCCGCCGGTGCAGCTCGCCGAAGAGCGTCCCGGGCTCGATGGTGAGCGCATAGGCGGAGAGGTGGCGCACGCCGAGGGCGAGCAGCCGTTCCACGTCGGCGAGGAAGCCATCGACCGACTGCTCTGCCATGGCGAACATCAGATCGGCGCTCACGCGGGGCAGCTCGGCCACCGCGCCGCGCACCGCAGCGAGGGCCTCGGCCGCGTCATGCTTGCGCCCGAGGAAGCCGAGCCGACCGTCGTCGAGGGACTGCACGCCGATCGAGAGCCGTCCGACGCCCGCCTCGCAGAGGGCACGGGCCCCGGCCTGCGTCAACGACGAGGGGTTGCACTCGACGGTGACCTCCAGGTCCTCCGCCGTTGCCGAGAAGGCCCCGCGGATCGCCGCGAGCACCCGGCCGAGCTCGCGTGGCTCCCACAGCGACGGCGTGCCCCCGCCGAAGAACACCGACACGAGGCGGCGCCCCCCGAGGGACGGGGCCCGCCCCTCGAGCTCGCGCACGAGGGCATCGGCGTAGGCCCCGTGCGGCACCTCGGCGCGCTCGATGCGCCGCGAGGCGAAGTCGCAGTAGGGGCACTTCTTGAGGCACCAGGGGAAGTGCACGTAGACAGAGGTGTCGCCGTGGGCCGGCATGGGCTCGGAGCTTGGAGCAGTGCGCAAGCGCACGCCAATGGCCGATTGATCGACCTCCGGTGGCGGGGCGAGTAGCCAGGGCGCCAACTTGTAAGTGTACGGAATCACGATCGTCTCTACGAGGCGGCTCCTGGATCGGCCCTTGCTTTCCGGAGCGGGTGATACGGAGCCCCTTCGCCATGCGCAAAGACGACACCCAGACCCCCATCGGCCTCTTCACCGTCCTCCGGCCTCGCGCTGTCGGCGTCCTCGACGCCGTGGGAGTCGACCTGCAGCTCGAGAGCGCCTACCCGCTCGCCGACTGCTGCCTGGTTCGTGGCATCGATCCGGAGCGCCTCCTTCGCGCCGTGGAGTCCGCCGAGGGCCGCGTCGACATCGCGACCGATAGCGCCCTCAAGCAGCGGCTCTGGTCTGCGCTGAACAAGCCCTGGGAGGTGGACACGAACCCGATGATCGCCCTGCCGCCGATCGCGGCGGACGAGGACGTGGTCGACCTCTTCGACGACGACGACCTCGACCAGCACACGGAGGTGGACCTCCCGGCCTACGTGGCCAGCCCAGACTCCGACGACTCCGGCGTCTACGCGCGCCCAGCCCCCGTGCCGGTCATCGAGCTGATCGACATCATCGAGATCACCGACCTCGACGAGCCCATGGAGGTCGACGACTCGGAGCTCGAGGTCGTTCATCTCTTCACCGCCGGTCGCGGACACGGCGGCGGCGGCACCGGTCCCTTCTCGCCCGAAGCGGCCTGAGCCCCCTTTCACCGATCCTGGGCCCGGGGGCCCTGGCCATCGCGTTCCGTTCGCCCTATTCCTCGGGCGTGGAACGCCGGCACCGGTCGACCTCTCGACAGCCCGCTGGCGACCCGCGCGAGGGAGCCATGGACATCACCGCACCGTTTCGGAGGCGGCACGCCGCCGCGAGCCCGTTCCCATCCCTGGTGATCCGCGCCGAGGGCTTCGAGCCGTCCGGGTCGTTTGCCGAGGCGCAGGCGGCATACCTCGAGCCGGACCCGGCCCTCGTCGCCGAGCTGACGGAGCTGCTCGCGGCCAAGAACGCCGGCGTCGTGGCGCACTTCTACATGGACGCCGAGCTGCAGGGCGTCCTTTCCGCGAGCGACTGGCCCCACGTACACGTCTCGGACTCGCTCGCCATGGCAGATCGGGCCATCGCCATGGCGGAGGCGGGCGTGCGGACGGTGCTCGTGCTCGGCGTCGACTTCATGAGCGAGAACGTGCGGGCCATGCTCGACGCGGCGGGGTTCGGGGACGTGGCGGTCTACCGTGTGGCGGCCGAGCCCATTGGCTGCTCCCTCGCGGCCGCCGCCGAGACGGCGGGCTACGGCGCATGGCTCATGCAGGCCGCGCGCGTGCCGAGCTCCCTGCACGTCGTCTACATCAACACGAGCTTGCGCACGAAGGCCAAGGCCCACGGCCTCGTGCCGACCATCACGTGCACGTCGTCGAACGTGGTGCAGACCGTGCTCTCGGCCTTCGCGCAGGTGCCGGAAGGGACGGTGTGGTTCGGCCCCGACACGTGCATGGGCCACAACCTGAAAGCGCTCTTCACCGCCTACGCCGCCATGGACGACGCCGCCATTCGCGCGCTCCATCCGGCGCACGATCGCGCGTCGATGGCGCGCGTGGTCGAGGGCTTCCACTGCTACGAGCAAGGCGCGTGCATCGTGCACCGCATGTTCGGGCGCGCGGTGGCCGAGCGGGTGCAGCGCGACTACGCCGACGCCTTCGTCACGGCGCACCTCGAGGTCCCCGGCGAGATGTTCTCCATCGCGCTCGCGGGGCAGCGGCAAGGGCGCGGCGTCGTCGGCTCCACGTCGAACATCCTGGCCTTCATCGGGGCCAAGGTGGACGAGGCGGAGGCCCGGGGGGAGGCGACGCGGCTGCGCTTCGTGCTCGGCACCGAGGCGGGAATGATCACATCGATTCGTACGAAGGGTGCGCAAGTCCCTCCAGGCCCACCGCGCAGAGGGTGCGCCGGAGGTCGAGGTGGAGATTATCTTCCCGGTGGCTTCGGAGGCGATCATGTCGACCGGAGACGCGGAGCTTTCCGTGGTGCCGGGGGTCGCGGGCGGAGAAGGTTGCTCGGTGGAGGGCGGCTGCGCGACCTGCCCCTACATGAAGATGAGCTCCCTGGACGGCCTGTTCGACGTGCTGCGCCGGCTCGACGTGGTGCCCGGGGCGGACCTGGCCCCCTACGCGCCCCACACCTATATGGAGACCATCGCGGGCCGAACGGCTGCGGACCTCGGGGGCGAGCCCATCCTGCACATGCGCGCGTTCCAGCGGGAGGCGCCGGCTCCCCGACGCCCTGGTCGAGGACATTCGCTCGCGGCACGCGGGCCACCGGGCGGCCGACCCGGGCTGAAGACCTCGAGCAGGTCCGAGACCGACCCACCCGGTGTCGCGTTGCTGGTCCGGTGGTTGCACGGTCCGGGTGGATGGGGGTCCACGCCACGGACGGGTCGAACGACTGGCTCGAGGTGACCGCCGGGCAGGGCGCCTCGCGGCTGCCCCTCCATCCCGGTTGGCCGCCCATTCTGGCCACGCTGCAGGAGGCCGGCGTCGGCCCGGAGATTGACCCGCGGAGCCTCGGCGTGCGGCTCGGCGCACGGGCCCCCTGGCCACCGTCACCCGACGCCGTCTCGGCCCTGCTCGACGACTACTACCGCGGCGACGGCCTGTCGCGGGTGGCCATGCGTCGGGCGCGGAGCGATCGCTACGTGGCGCACCGCGAGGGCGAGCACGCCACGGCCACGACCCTCGTCGCTCGCCTGCGATGGAACGCTCCCGAGCTCGGTCCGGTCGAGCTGCTGGAGGAGGAGACGCGCCGGGGCAAGCGCCTGGTGCTCCACACGCCGGGCGGGCGCGCCTACCTGGCGCGCATCGCCATCGGCACCCTCGGCCTGCCCCGCGCCGACGGGCCGGTCGTGCTGCAGCGCACCGTGACCGTCGCTGCCCTCATGACAGCCGCCAATGCGCTGCTCGCCGCGCGCGGTGCCCGCTTCCGCTATCTGCCCCTCGACGGGCCGGACCACATCGAGGCATTCCTCGGCGTCACGGGCGAAGCGGCGCGCATCCTCGACGGCATCGATTCTCTTCGACGCGCCCCTCGACGCGCTGGGGACGTTCGCCTGCTGGCGAACGCCCCCTCGACTCGCCGCCGTCTCCAAGGCCACCGTCGCCGCGCCGCGCCACGTCGCCTGAGCGCCGCGCCGACGCTTCACTCGGCCGGCTGGAAGAGGAACGGGTAGGAGACCGCCGTCACGCCGGCCGACTGCGGGAAGGTCCACCGCCGCACCGCCTGCGCGACGCATCGCTCCGCGTCGGCGTTGCCCAGAGTGCTCCCGCCCACGTTCGCCGACAGCACGCTCCCGCTCGGTTGCACCACGAACTGCACCATCACGCGTCCTCGCAGGTCCGGTCGCGTTCCGAGCTGCTGCTCGTAGCAGAAGCGGACCTGGCCCAGGTTGCGCGCCACGACACGCTGGATTCTGCTCCCGGCCGAGGCCGCCCGTGGTGTGGACCGGGCCGGGCCGCAGCGTCGGGACGCGTGTGTGATGGGGGCGAAGGGGCGTCCCGACGCCGTGGCCTCCGGTGCCACTGCACCGCTCGACGGCCGCTGCATGGCCGAGGCTCGCCTCGAGGCTGTGGAGCTCTGTGGCGCTGCACCGACCGGTGCCCGGCCCGAGGTCGCCGACTCCGACCGTGCCATCGCCGCAGGGCTGGCCCGGCCGACAGGTCCCGTGTCCGGTGCCCGTCATGCCGAAGCCGAGATGACCCGGCCCGAACCCGAGATTGGCTGCGTCGCGCGGGCCGTAGGCGTCCTGCTCAGAGAATCCCTGGGCGTCCGCCGCGCCGTAGGGCGACGTGACCGCCGACAGGCTTTGGGCGGCCGCCGCCAGCACGCCGAAGGTGCTGAGCGTGTGCACGCTCGACGCGCTGAGGGGCACGCGTCGGTCGTGGCTCCGGCCACGCACCGCCACACCGCCCGCGCGATGTGTCTCGTGGGGCCTGCCCGTTGCGCCCTCCGCGCCCTTCATCGCTTGCCCGCTCGAGGCGTCATGGTCGAGGAACGAGTCGTCCGGCGGCGGCTCGACCGAAGCGAGCTCGTAGCGCAGGTAGCGCGTGCGGTCCGCGTCCTGGTCGAGCGTCATGGCCGCGGCGTTCGGCGGCGCGAGCAGGAAGGTGCCGACCAGGAACAGGTGGAAGGCTGCCGACAGGGCGATGAAGCGCCAGGGGCGCAGGTCGAAGGTCGGTGCGGCGACGCGTTCGCTCCGGTCGATGCGACGCAGGTGGAACGTGAAGGAACCGAGCTCGACCTGTGCGATCACGTCGGCGGCGAGCGCCATCTGCCGCGACCCGTCCGCGAGGGCGCCCGCCACGTCCACCGTGCCCGCGCAGGTCCCGTCCTCGGCCCACCGCGCCGCGTGCACGGACGCTCCGGGTGGCACGTGCAGCGTCCATCCGTCGGCGTCCAGGGTCGCGAGGGTCACGGGCTCGGGCAGGACCTCGTCGGGCAGGATGAAGGGCGAGCGCGCCTCCCCGATTCCGCACCGGTCGCGTGCCGTCGAACAGCGCCTCGTGCTCGGGCGTCCCCTGCCAGCTCAGGACCACTTGCAGCGCATCTCCACGTCGATTCATCGAAGGCCTCCTCTCGAGGGTCGGGCTCGGGGCGCACCGGGCCACGGCCGCCCCTGCTTCGAGGCGGTCCCGGCGCCGGCTCGGGCCTATCGCCCCCGCGCCGTCCTCGGGCGGGTGGGGCTTGGCCGAGCGTCTCCCGCATGGCCCGGCCGTCGTGCTCTGTGAACCGAGACACCGCCTTCGGGCGAAGGTTCCCGGGCGCGTCACCGGACGGTCGTACTTGACCCTCGCGCTCGCCGGCTTATCTTGGCACGGTCCGTCCCCCACCTTCCCCCGGGTGTGGCCCTGTGGGCATGCACGAGCAGCGCGACTACTACGAGGTACTCGGCGTCGATCGAGTCGCCACCGCGGAGCAGATCAAGAAGGCCTACCGCAAGCTCGCGCTGCAGTACCACCCGGACCGCAACCCCGACGACGACGGCGCCGAGGAGCGCTTCAAGGAAGCGTCCGAGGCCTTCCAGGTCCTGAGCGACCCGGACAAGCGCTCGGTCTACGACCGCTTCGGCCACACGGGGCTCGCGGGTCAGGGGTACGAGGGCTTCGGTGATCTGGGTGACATTTTCAGCCACTTCCAGGACATCTTCGGTGACTTCTTCGGCGGGGGCATGGGGGGACGGCGCCCGCGCCGGGACGCGCCGATGCGCGGCGGCGACGTGCGCGCGTCGGTGGACCTGACCCTCGAGGAAGCGGCCTTCGGCACCAAGAAGGAGATCGGCATCAGCCACCCCTCGCCCTGCGGCGAGTGCGGCGGCAGCGGGGCCGCCAGCGGCGAGCGCGAGCGCTGCTCCACGTGCGGCGGTCACGGGCAGGTGGCCCACGCACGCGGCGCCTTCGTCATCTCCACGACGTGCCCCCAGTGCGGCGGAGAGGGCATGATCGTCACCGACCCCTGCAAGGCCTGCGGGGGCCATGGGGAGGTGCGCGAGGAGCGGACCGTGCGCGTCAGCATTCCGTCGGGCGTCGACGAGGGGCAGACGCTGCGGCTCGCCGGGCAGGGTCAGCCGGGGCGCAACGGGGGCCCGGCGGGGCATCTCTACGTGACGGTCGAGGTCGCCCTGCACGACCTCTTCCACCGCGACGGCTACGACCTCGTCCACGAGCTACACCTGAGCTACCCGGAGGCCGCCCTCGGCACACGCGTCCCGGTGCCCACCCTCGAGGGGGACGAGGCGGAGGTGAAGGTGCCGTCCGGGACCCAGCCCGGCCAGACGGTCGTCGTCGCCGGGCGTGGCGTCCCTCGCCTCGACGGTCGCGGCCGTGGCGACCTCATCAACATCGTGCAGGTCGACGTGCCGAAGAAGCTCTCCAAGCGCGCGAAGAAGATCCTCGAGCAGCTCGCCGAGGAGCTGGGCAGCAAGTAGCGCGCGGTCGGCATTCGGGCCGGGGCGGACCCCGAGGACCCCCTCTCGGCATCTCGCCAGCCCTCCACGCCGGGCGCGCCTCCCTCGCGATGTGCTGGAGGAGCTCGAGGCTCAGCGCGCGGGCAGATGGGTGGGCAGGGCCGGCAGGCGGCCGTGATCGAGCCACTCGTAGATGCCCCAGGTGGCGAGCACGCGGCGCGTGTAGTGGCGCGTCTCGTCGTAGGGGATGTCCTCGATCCAGGCGTCGAGGGGCTCGTCGGGACGCGTGCGGATGAAGCGATCCGCCGCGCCCTCGCCCGCGTTGTATGCGGCCGGTACGACGGCCGGGTTCTTGGCATAGCGCTGCCACAGGAAGTCGATGTAGTGGGCGCCGATGCGCAGGTTCACCTCGGGCTGCTTCAACGCGGCCGGGTCGCTCGGCAGTCCGAAGCTGCCTCCCGAACCGCGCCGCCGTCGGCGCGATGAGCTGCACCAGGCCGTAGGCGTTGGCCAGGGACTCGGCGTGGGGATCGAAGGCGCTCTCTTCCCGCGCCACGGCCCGGAGGAAGGTCGCGGGCACGTGCTCGGCCTGGGCGACCTGCTCGACGAGGGGCGCGAATGCGTGCGGATAGGCGATGCGCCAGAGGGTGCGGGCGTGGCCGCGGGGCATGCGCCCGAGGAACGAGGGCAGGCGTCTGCGCACGAGGCGGCTCGCCTCGGGGTGGGCGCCCGCCCGGTCGAGCATCGACGCCGCGACGGCCACCATCGTCGGGTCTGCGTTCGGGCCGGTCGCGCCCATGGCCGACAGCTCTTCGATGGCGCGCCCCGTCTCGCCCACCCGCAAGAGCGATACCGCCCGCGCGAAGGCGGGCCGATTCGAACGCGGCTCGCCAGGCGAACGACAGGGGCGCCGGGGCGGTCGTCTGTCGCATCTGATCGCGCAGGGCCGCGGCCCGGTCCTGGTCGAGCGTGTCGAGCCGTGCGAGGGCTTGCTGCGCGTAATAGGCGAGCGGCCACCTCTGCACGAGGGTCACGTATCCCTCGACCGCTTCGTGCGTGCGTCCCAGGTCTGCGAGCGTGTGGGCGCGCCAGTAGGCCGCTCGCCCGTGCTCGTCCACGCGGTTCTCGTCCGGCCCCTGGGCGAGCAGCGCGTCGAGCTCCGCGAGCGCGTCCTCGAGGCGTCCGTCGTTGCGCGCCTGCCAGGCGAGCAGAAACCGGGCCTGGCCCTGCATGTCGCCGTGCGGGTAGCGGCGGGGCAGGGCCTCGAGCCTTCGCTTCATGCCGTCGGTGTCGCCGAGCTCCCGTGCGCTCAAGGCGGCGCGGAAGAGGGCGTCGTCTGCGAGGCTGCTCTCCGGAGCGCGCTGATCGAGCGCGTCGTAGTGCGTGATGGCGTCCGCGTGCTTGCCCTGGGCCGCGAGGGCGCGGCCTGCCAGATAGAGCGCCCAGGCCTGCACATCCGGGTCGGTGCAGTCCGCCGCGACCTGGTCGAGCTCGTCGACGGCGCGGTCGCGATCGCGCAGGCGGTAGATGGCGCGCCCTTCCATGAGACGCGCGTGGCAGCGCTGCTGGGCGTGGCCCACGAGGCGTCTCGCGAGGGCGGCGAAGGCCTGCTCGGCCTCCGCGTGATGGCGCCCGTGGTAGAGCGCTTCGGCGCGTGCGAGCTCGTCGTCGATCGGTAACGCGGCCAACGCTTCGCGCCGCGCTCGTGGGAGGCTCGCGAGCACTCGTTTCGCCGCATCGGCTGCACGCGCACCGACGGGCGAGAGGGGGGCGCGGGTCGCGATGCGGCGATAGAGGGCCAGGGCCTCCTCGCGCGACGTGTCGTCATCGCGCGCCGCGAGCAGCTTGGCCAGCGGCATTCCGGGCGTGGCGGCACCGGCTCGGTCGGGCGGACTCGTCCACGAGGGCGCGCAGCTTGGGGATCGCTTCGCCGACCCGGCCGGCGCGCGCGAGCGCCACCGCCTCGATGGAGCGTGCCTCCCTCTGGCCCGCCCAGTCGTCGGTCAGACCGCTGGCCAAGTCGGCCGCGACGGTCGGGTCGGTCTCCTCGAGGAGCGTCGCCCGCCACAGCCGAGCCCATCGGGCCAGGGGATGGTGGGAGCCCGCGAGGGCATCGAGGAGGGCGCTCTCGCGCGCCGTGTCACCCGTCCGCTCGGCGGCGACGGCCGCGAGCCAACGCAGGCGTCCGGCCTCGGCCTGTGTGGCCGTGCCGATGGACGCCTGGGCGATCTGCGTGGCGGCCGCCGGGTCGTCTGCGTCGAGGGCCGCGCGGGCGCGTGCCGTGGGCGAGCTCGGAGCCAGCGCGACCGCGGCGGGATCGAAGACATGGGGCCGGGGCGGTGCGACCGTCGGCGCGGCCTTCGGCGCCGCGACCCGCGCATCACAAGTCGTGAGCGACGCGGTGAGGACCATCACGAAAAGCCGTGCAACGTCCTGTCGGTGCATCGTGATGGAAGCTAGGGGGCGAGCGTCGCGACGGCAAATTTTCCCTATTCGCCTGCGGCCCGTGCCCCCCGCTTCGAGACTCGTCCCGCGGCTCGCCTTCCGCTCGTTCGCCTCAGGGGTCCTTGCGGCCGTGGCGGGCGGCGACGATGTCTTCGGCTTCAGCCTCGGCACGGGACTCGGCGTGCCGGCGTCGTCCATCTTGCCAGCGATCGTGGTGGCGCTCGACCGCTTCCCGGCCCGCCCGCGCCGCCGCCAGGACCTCCCGCGCTTGCGTGACGGCGTCCGCCGCGGCCCGTGCCCGCTCCCGCGCCTCCTCGATGCGCGCCCCGAGCCCTTCGGCCTCGCTCTGGCGCCCCGCCAGGTAACGCTGGCTCCGCAGGGTGTCGGCGACCGCACGTCCCACCTCGTCCAGGCCGCGCTCCCGAGCCGTGACGGTCTCGGTCTCCCGTGCGTGCGCACGTGCTGCCTCGGTCGCCCGCGCCACCAGGGCCTCGGCGTCGGTCAGCTCCGCGGTGCGTGCCGCCAGCGCTTCCTTCGCCTCGTCGAGCTCGTGCTCGCGCAGCATGCGGGCCGCCTCGAGCGGGTAGCGCCCTCGCGTCATGACGACGAGCTTAGCAGGAGGTCGTCACGTCCGCGGGCAACCCTCAGGGCACCGCGCGCGCAGCCGAGAAGCTGGCCGTCACGGATCCCTCGCCCCCTCCGGTGCCCCACCAGCTTCCGGTCAGATTCGACGACGTGATCCTGTCGACGCGCAGATTGGAGTTGCTGTCGACGAGGTCCGCCGACCCGCGCAGCTCCACGGTCTTCCGCATGTCGTCGACCGCATCGAGTGCTCCGCTCATGTCGGAGGAGACCTGTTCGAGGGCCGCATTGCACGCGTCGCTCAGGCACGCCGCATTGCACGCCGGCCCGATCGTCGGTTCGGAGGCGCCCCAGCTCGAAAGCACGTCGCATCCCGCCTGGTCCATGAGCAGCGCAGCGGTCGAGTCGAGATGTCGCGATGCAGCCATCCCCGCCAGGGTCGCCTTGCCCAGGGTGCCGAGGGGCAGCACGAGGGAGAGGTCGTCGAAGGCGAGCGCGCTCCGGGAGGACATCAGGTGGGCGAGGAGCATGCCCGCCGGCTCGACGCCGAAGGGAGACAGGTCGAGGGGCAGCCGCGGGGAGTCCGGCCCGCCGGCGCCCACCGCGACCGTGCCGGTCGTCCAGACGACGGGCGTCGTCGCCCCTGACGTGTCGATGCTCAGCTGCCCGGCCACCGTCACCTGCGAGAGGTAGTCGCCGAGCGTGGCCGCGACGTTCGTGATCGCGACGCTCGGGCCTCGGCTCGAAGCGGACAGGGCGCTCGCCAGGGAGGACTCGGTTTCGCCGCCGAGCCGTCCAGCAGAAAGGGCGTCGGCCGCGGCTCCCCGTCCCGCGTTCCGCATGGCCGTCTCCACCGCGTCCAGCAGGAACGGTGCGTCGCCCCCCGCCCTGTCGATGTCCGCCATCGCGGACGTTCGGGCGATCTCGGCTGTCGCGGTGCCGACCTCGGTCGCGTCGATGCTCAGCGCGCTGGCGTAGTCGCCGTCCGTCACGAGCGCCACGTCGGACAGGTCGAGATCCGCCTCCGCCTCGGCTCCTTGGGTCACGTGCACGCCGTCGACGCAGGCGTAGGCCAGCACCGCGCCGTCGGGGCCCTCGCCGCGTCCCACGACCGCATAGGTCCCGCCCGCCGGCAGGCCGACGAAGAGGTGATCCTCGGCTTCGTCCGGCAGGCGACCGTACCGATCCGACCCCGCGCCTTGCACACGTGGGTCGGTGCAGTGCGTGTCGGCGAAGAGGGCCACCGTGCGAGTCGCCAGGGTGCGGGAGCCGTCGTAGTGGAGCTTGGCGCGCAGGGAGCCGAAGCCGCTATCGCTGACGGCCACGTCCACGTAGGCGGGCGCGGCGCGGTCGGCGCTCACTCGCACCCGGAAGGTGGCCACGGTGGTGCCGCCGATCACATGGACGGAGGCAAGACCGTCTGCGTCGGTCGTGGCCGTCAACGCGTCGAGGCTCGAATCGTGGGCGGTGCCCTCGAGGCCGAAGCGCACCGCGCTCTCGGCGATGGGCGTGCCGTCGTTCTCCGTGTAGCGCACCGAGACGGTGGCCTGCTCCTCGAAGCCGAGCGTGAGGTCGGTCGGCGGCAGCACCTCGAGGCGCGCCGCGGAGGCCGTCGCGTCGGGGCCCGTCCCACCGTCGCCTTCGGCGGGCAGCACCGTGTGGGTGTTGCAGCCGGCGAGCAAGAGACCAAGCGCGAGAGGGAAGGAACACCTCCCCATCGTTACCTTCAAGCAAAGAAGCACACTCCAAGAATACCCACCAAATCCACGTCGGGCCAACCAACTGCAGACGTGAGTGGGGCGATGTGGGGAGAGGGGCGAGAGGTCGCCTCGGGTGGCTCGGCGCCATCGCCTGTGATACGGGACCGCCGAACGATGCCCTACTCGTTGCGCATCGGGATGCGTTATCTCCGCTCGAAGAAGCGGAGCACGATCTCGGTCATCACGTTCATCGCCGTGGCGGGCGTCGCCCTCGGCGTGGCCGCGCTCCTGTCGGTGCTGTCGATCACGAGCGGCTTCCAGCAGGAGTTCCGCAACAAGGTGCTGGGCGTCAACGCCCACGTCCTGGTGCTCAAGTACGGCCTCGACTTCGACGAGTATCGCGACGTCATCGCAAAGGCCAGGCGCATGCCGGAGGTGGCCGGTGCGGCGCCGTTTCTGATCAACGAGATGATGCTGGCGAAGAACGATCGGCTGAGCGGCGTGCTCGTCAAGGGCGTGGACCCGAAGCTGATGCCGACGGTGCTCGACCTGCCGCACCAGATGATCCAGGGCTCCCTCGACGGCCTCCGCATCCCGGGGACCGCGCCTCCGCTGCGTCCACAGGACGTCGAGAAGAGCAACGCCGACGATGACGACTGGAGCTGGCTCTCGAACCTGACGCGTGATGGGGGCACGGCCGGAGCGGCGGGCACGACGGCGAAGCCCGCGGGGGGCGGCGGGCCTCCGACCCATCCCGGGAAGCCGCAGGCGCTGCCCGGGGTGAGCGACCACGCGCTCATCGAGCACATCCTCGACAGCGACGGCGGCGGGATCTTCTTGCCGGACGGTGGCCTCACGGTGCCGGGCGCCGACCAGGCCTTGGCGAGGGCGGTGGCGGACGGGGGGACGGTCGCCGCAGCCGGGGCCGGGCCCAGCGCACCCTTGCCCCAGGTTCAGGTGCCGAGCCCCGAGGACGTCGAGCATGCGCTCGACCAGCCGGGCAATCAGCAGGGCGCGCTTCCGACCGACGCCCAGGAGAAGCAGTTCTTCGCCGAGGAAGCCGAGCGGGAGCAGCAACACGAGGACGGGACCGACAGTCTTCCCGGCATCGTCGTCGGCACGACCTTGGCGAAGAACCTGGGCCTCGGGGTCGGCGACCGGGTCAAGCTCATCTCGCCGCTCGCGGGCCTCGACGTCTCCATGTGGAGGCCGAGCGATCGGGCGCCGCGCTCGCGCGACTTCCGCGTGATCGGCATCTTCCAGGCGGGCTTCCAGGAGTACGACTCACGCCTGGTCTACACCGATCTGTACGAAGCACAGCGCTTCTACGACAACGGCGACACGGTGACGGGCGTGGAGATGCGCCTGCACGACATCGACAAGGCGCCCGAGGTGGCGCGCAAGCTCGATCGGACGCTGGGCGGCGGCCCCTTCCACACGATGGATTGGGAGGAGCTCAACCACAACCTGTTCACCGCCCTCGCGATCCAGAAAGTGATGCTGAGCCTGGTGATCGCGACGATCATTTTCGTGGCGGCCTTCAACGTGGTCGCGACGCTCATCATGATCGTGCTCGAGAAGAAGCGGGAGATCGCGATCCTCAAGGCGATGGGCGCGACCGACGGTGGCGTCCTGTCCATCTTCCTGGTGCAGGGCGTGGTCATCGGCGTGTTCGGCACGCTGATCGGGCTCGTGCTCGGGGGGCTCGTCGTGGGGTACCTGAGCACCTATCGGTTTCCGCTCGACCCGAAGGTGTACCTGATCGACCACCTGCCGGTGCTGGTGAACCCCATGGAGTTCGTGACGACCGCGCTCATCGCGATCGGCATCTGCACCTTCGCGACGATGCTGCCGAGCTGGTGGGCCGCGCGGCTCTTGCCCGCGGACGGTGTGCGGTACGAGTGACCCCGCGCTTGCGTCTCGCGCGCGGCTCCTTCACAGCATGGGGCATGCAGCGAACGTGGAGCGCGAAGTGGGCTCTGCTCGCGGGTGTGCTCGTCGTGGCGGGTTGTGGTGGCGCTTCGACGCGTGCGGGTGCGGGTGGTGCGCAGAGGACACGAGCGGCAGCGGCGAGCGCGGGTGCGTCAGAGCGCGGCACCGGGAGCAGCGGCGGCGAGGTTCTGGGTCGTCACGGCGGGCGCGGGAACACGGGGGCGGTGGCACATGCCGCGCCCACCGTCATGTACTACTGCCTCGCGGTCCCGGCCGGGTCGGCGGACCTGGGTGCGGGCACGGCCCTCGGCCGAATCGACGACGCGGGCGAGGCGGGCGAGGCGGGCGACGGTGCATGTCTGGGCCTCTTCACCGATGAGGCGGTGGCGCGCGCGACGCGTGATGCGCTGGTTGCCGCCGGCAAGCGGGGCTGGTCGGTCGCCACGCCGCGCGCTCTCGCGCCGCCGGTGAGCGCTCGTCTCGCTGCCGCGCGACCGGTCTTCGTGGGGGCGCCGCTCGCGGTGCGCGTGCACGGGTCGGGGGCCTTCCTCGAGGTGAGTCACGCATCGGGGCGCGACGCGCTCGCAGTCTTCCATCGCGGGGGCGGTGATGCGCCGGCGCCGGGGAGCCTGCTCGTGCTCGACGCGCCGACCGGTCGCGCGCTGCGTGCCGAAGCGTGGGACTACGCCTTCGTACCGGACGGCTCGGCGGTCGTGTGCTCGCGCGACGTGGAAGTGGTGGACGCGCGCCACGTCGACTCGGTCGGCTACCGCCGCCATCACATCCCCGAGGTCGCGCGCCGCGAGGGGATCGACCCGGCCGTGCTCGAGGAGGTCGCCTTCCAGGAGGGCTTCTCCGGCGGGCTGCACGCGTCGGTCGTCGACCGCATCGATCTCGCGACGGGCGAGACTCACCCGCTGCACCTGGTGGGCGGCGGCACGCTGTGGACGAAGGACGGCGCGATCTACGGCCTGCCCCAGCCCTGGCACTGGGTGCTGCACCCGAACAACCTCGGCACGGCCCACGCGGTGCCCCGGCCCCTCGAGCTCGCGCTCGCAGGGCGGCCGCGGTGGCGCTCGGTCGAAGGCATCGACGCGCGCGACGCCGCCCTGCACGCACGCCGCGATGCGCATGCGGGGCGCATCGTCGGCCACCTGCCGAGCGAGTGGACGACCGTCGGGAGCGTGGCCGCCGAGACTGAGGATCACCGCCTCGGCGTGGTCGTGGTGGCGCCGGGGCCCCTGGTCGCGCCCGCCCGCCTGCCGCCGAGCCCTACCGGTCGCGTGGAGCAGTAAAGCGCTACTTAGTATTCGCAGCCGGCGGCGGCCCCTAATCGGGAGGCCGCTGACGCGGTTCGCAGGTCGTACGCGCGCGGACGGCCGACCGGGTAGGCTTTCTCCGTTGCGGGGTCGGCGGCCAGTGCAGGATCGCGAGCGCGTCGCCCGGAGCCGTCGAGGTGGCCGGAGGGCGCTCGCGCATGGCCGCCTCGCGCCCTGTCGCCAACCCACGCGGCGCACGACTGCCGAGCGTCGCCTGGCACGCGCGACGGCCCCGCAGGTAAGCCTCACGTCAGGCCTTCGGCAGCGTCGAGCCGCCTCGGTGCCCCGGCCTCGCCGGCCGGCGCGCGGCGACCTTGACAGCCCCGAGCGGCCGCACTACACCACCCCACCTCTTGCGGGAATAACTCAGTGGTAGAGTGCAACCTTGCCAAGGTTGAAGTCGTGGGTTCGAATCCCATTTCCCGCTCCCCTGCCGTAGGACCGCTACGGCCTGACAGGTGAAATGGTCTCCGGCGTCGTCGCGGCTGCGCCGCGCCGTCGGAGCGAATCCCATTTCCCACTCCCCTGCCGTAGGACCGCTGCGGCCTGGCGGGTGAAATGGTCTCCGGCGTCGTCGCGGCTGGCGCCGCGCCGCCGTGCGTGTCGCCATTTCCCGCTGTAGCGCTTCGACCCGCGCTCCTCGCCGGCTCGGAGCGCCCGCTCGAGACTCGTTCGTCAGCCCGTGGCGGGGCGGCCGAAGAACCAGAGGTTGCCGAGGGGGTCGCGGGCGCCGCCTCGGCGCTCGCCGTCGGGCATGTCTGCCGGATCCATGATGCTGCTCGCGCCGGCCTCGAGCGCGCGGGCGTGCCACCCGTCCGGGTCGTCGACGTAGAGGTAGAACATGCCCGTCTGGGACGTCGCTTCCGGGTTGGTGAGCCCGCCTACCATCACCATGGAGTCGCCGACGCGTACCTCGAGGTGCACGCCGCCGCCTCCGCCCGCGCCACGCAGCGTCTCGGTCGCGCCGAAGGCCTGCGTCATGAAGCGGACCAGGCCATCCGGGTCGTGGGTGGTGAGGTAGGGCGTGACGGTGTGGAAGCCTTCGCGGATCGGCATGGCTCTCCGACTATGCGGCGGCCGCCTCGTTGTCAACGCCAGTCGCGAGCCTCCCGCGATCCGTGGTACGGATCGGATGCCCGCCCACTCCGATGGATCCTCGCCTCCCGGATTGCCTCGCGCCCACGCCGGGCGTGCTCTTGCTCCGGCGCGCCGCGTCGCTCGTCGTCTTGGCCTCGCTCGCCGGTTGTGCGACCGCTCCGCCCGTCGTGCCCGACCAGGAGGTCGGCGCACCGCGCATCTACCGCGCACGGGTCATCCGGGCCACGGGCGGCACGCCGGCTTCGACCGGCGACCTCTGCACCATCCGCGTCACGCACGTGCGTGGCGCCTACTTCAACTGTCGCATCCGCATCGTGTGTGGCGGAGACCTGGCCTACGGCCTGCCGGACGCGGGCTACAACCGGTGCGCCACGCGTGACGACGGTCGCCTCTTGTCCGCGGACGATGACGACGGGACCCGGGCCGACGGCGACCCCACCCTCCACCTCGACCTCGTGCACGGTGTCGCCTCGATCCGCGATCGGGACCCGGACATGGACCTGGAGCTGACCGTGGAGGACGCCATCGGCACCTCCACCTCCGGCGGGCCGACCTCGGTCCCCGTCGTCCCGCCCGGCTACAGCCACGCCCGCTGACGAACGCCCATTCGGGGCCCGTCGGTGCTCGACCCATCCCCCGCCCCACAATGCACGGCCCACCGCGGGTGTCACCCGCGACGGGGCCACTCGTAAGAGAGATGAGGGCCCGTCTTGCGGGCACCCGTGGAGGAAGCACGATGGTCCGCCGCTACTGGCTTCTCGCAGTCTTCGCGCTCCTCGCGTCGGTCGACGGTTGCAGCTGCGGTGCGAGCAACGGCTCTCCCACGGACGGCGGCGGGGTCGGGCCGGACGGCTCCCTGGTCGGCTATCCCGACGGCTCGGTGGTGCTCGGGGACGGGGCCGTGCAGCTGCCCGACGGTGCCGTCGTGGCCCCGCCCACCGACGGCGGCTGGGGCGTGTTCCCGGACGGCGGATGCCACCCGGTGACCTGCCAGGGTCACCAGTACCAGTGCGGCGACTGCATGGACAACGACGGCGACGGGCTCATCGACGCTTACGACCCGAACTGCCTCGGTCCGTGCGACAACAACGAGAGCGGCTTCGGGTTGAACATCCCGGGTGGCGACACGCCGAGCTGCGCGCGCGACTGCTACTACGACCAGGACCAGGGCTCGGGCAACGACGATTGCGCCTGGGACTCGCGCTGCGATCCCCTCTCGCCCGACAGCAACCCCATGTGCGCCTACCAAGATCCGCCACCTCCCTCCGCCAAATGCCCGGACCCCCAGAGCGCCATGTGCCACTCCTTCTGCGGCCCGCTCACGCCGAACGGTTGCGACTGCTTCGGGTGTTGCGAGCTGCCGGCCGGCTCGGGCGAGTACGTCTTCATCGGCACCCTCGATTCCGCGGGCAACCCGACCTGCACCGTCGACAAGGCGAACGCGGGAGACCACGACGCCTGTCATCCGTGTACGCCGGTGGCCGATTGCCTCAACACCTGCGGACACTGCGAGCTGTGCCTGGGCCGCACGACCCTGCCCCCCGACTGCCTGCCGCCGCCGCCGGTCGACGCCGGCACCTATCCCGACGGAGGCCCGCTTCCCTACGACGCCGGTCCGACGCCCGACGGCGGCTACGGGCCGCGTTGCACGACGGGCGTGCAGGCATGTGGCCTGCCGGGGGACTCGCCGTGCGCGACGGGCTATTATTGCATCACGGGTTGCTGCCAGCCGTTTGGATGATGTCTCGCATTTCGCCCATCCTCTGTGTGCTCCTCGGTCTCGCCTTCGGCGTGCCGGCGGCGTGGGCACAAGACGGAACGGCCTCGCCTGTCGATGACGCGCGTGTCGCCGCCGTCCACGACCGCCTCACGGCGAGCGTGCAGGCCGCACGCGCCGCAGGGTTGCCGGCGGGATGGATCGAGGAGAAGGTGGCCGAGGGCCTGGCCAAGCACGTCCCGCCCCCGATCATCGCGGCGGCGGTCGACGGGCTCCTCGCGCGCATGCGGACGGCGGACGCGATCCTGGGGGACGCGATCCTGGGGCCGACGCACATGCGTGCCGACCGAGCTCACCGGCAGGCGGTGCTCAGGGCGACGGTCGACGCGCTGAGCGCGGGCGGTGATCCACGTTCCCTCGCGCACATCGCGGTCCTGGCGGCGCGGGCGCGTCACGACCCGCTCCGGAGCTGGCAGGACGTGCGCGAAGCCATGATCACCGTGGCCGAGCTCGGTGAGCGCGGCTTCGAGACCGCCTATGCGACCGCCGTCACCGCCCGTGCCCTCACACGCGCCGGCGTGCCGGGCCTGGCCGCTCTCCTCGACGCGGCCCGCACCGTCCACGGTCGGGACCCGGCCCAGCGCCGCCACGCGCTCGACCGCGCTCTCGACGATTCTCTCGGCCACGGCCCGCCCCCGGGCCACGGCGCTGGTCGCCCCGACGATCACGGCGGGCCCGCCCACGACGACTCCCTCAACCAGGGGCAGCATCGGGGCCGCCCGACGCGCGGGCCGTGAACGCGCGGTAGCCAGCCGGCCCCGGAGACCTGTATCCTCATGTTCTTGGCTGTCTCGGATCACTTCGTTCTCGATGCACCGCTCGACGACGTCGAAGCCGAGCGACGCCGGGAGCAGGCGAACATCGATCGTGCCCTCGAGGGCGACGCCCTCGCCTTCCGCGCCATCGTCGAGCGACATCATCGCGGGCTCTACGCCCTCGCAGTTCGCATGATCGGCGACCGGACCGAGGCGGAGGACGTGGTGCAGGAGACCTTCGCCAAGGCCTTCCGTCGCCTCGACAGCTTCGACCCCGCCTTCCGTCTCTCTACCTGGCTCTACCGCATCGCGCTCAACACCTGCCGCGATCACCTCAAGAGCCCACGGCGACGCGAGCGGCCGCGCGGTCTGTCGGCGGTGCAGGCACACACGCCGGCGGACGATTCGATGCGGGCCGATGCCTTGCTCGAGCAAAGCCGCCGTGCCGCGCGGGTGCACACCGCCATCGATCGCCTCAAGCCCACCCACCGCGAGGTTCTGGTCCTCAAGGACCTGCAGGAGCTGAGCTACGAGGAGATCCACCGCATCACGGGTGCTCCGGTGACCGCGCTCAAGATCCGCGCCGTCCGCGCCCGCGCCAAGCTGCGCCTGCTGCTCGAGGAGGACGGCACATGAGCCCGGACGAACGGGTGCGCCGGCTCGTGGACGGCGAGCTCACGGACGCCGAGGCGATGGCCCTCGAGGCGGACGCCGCGTCCGACGCCGCCCTGGCGCGCGCCCTCGACGACGCCCGCTACCTCGCGGCGCACCTCTCCGCGCTTGCCGCCGAGACCGAGGTGGAGCCGCCGGGCGACCTGGTCGAGCGTTCGGTCCGAGCCGCGGTCGCCGCACGTGAGGCAGAGAAGTCACTTCGCGGTCCGGCGCGATGGCTGAGCCTTCTGACCGAGCCGCGGGTGGTGCGCCTGCGGATCGTGCCGAGCGCGGTGGCGGGGCCCCTGCTCGCTGCGGCGGTCGTCCTCCTCGTGCTCGCCGGCCGGCCCGGGTCCCGCGGTGGGCCGGCTCACCCCGCGCCGGACGTGCGTGCATCGAGCGCCTCGTCGTCCGCCCCTCCGATCGCCACGGCGGCGGCCGGTCCGTCCGCGAGCGAGCCCGCCCGGGTACCGGTACGCTTCGTCCTGCCCGCCGGCGGCGCCCATACCGTGGCGGTGGCCGGCGACTTCAACGGCTGGGACCCGTCGGCCACCGAGCTCCGGGATTCCGGCGACAACGGCATCTTCGTGGGGACCCTGAGCCTGCGGGCTGGCGATTATGCCTATATGTTCGTCGTCGACGGGCAGCGGTGGGTCACCGATCCCTACGCCACCAACTTCCGCGACGACGGCTTCGGTCACAGGAACGCGGTCCTGCGTATCGAGTGATCGCGTTGCGGTCCACGCCGTCCACGTGATACGCGCATCACGGTGCGCCTCCGTCCAAGCGGAGTCATCCTTCACGCTTCAAGCGGCTTCCTTTTGGTCGCGGTCGTGACCCTCGGGTTCGCCTCGGTGGCCGAGGCGCAGGGCACGCGCGATGTCCGCGACGACGTACCGACCGCCGGCCGGCGAGGCGCCCCGTCCGATGCGCCCCTGGCGGTGAAGGGCCGTTGGCCTTGGCGCCTGTGGATGGGCGCCGAGGCGGGCGCGGGCTGGGACTCGAACCCGGACCTCGCAACGGCGCCGGACCAGCGGCACGGCGGTGGGATGCCCCTGCCGGACGTCGTCCCGAGCCCCGAGGGGGCCATCCACGTCGACACGCGCGGCTCGGTCGGTCGGGCGTTGTGGGCGCGGCTCGGGCTCTCCTTCGACGGGCGTCTCCGCTCCATGGCCGACACCCAGACCGAGGAGGCGTTGCGGCTCGACGGCGGAGTGCGGACGGGCAACCTCTCGGCCGCGTTGTTGCTCGCCGGCTCGCGCTACGACCGCAGCCGCACCGAGGACGGCTCGTGGGCCGGCCGCTCGCGTCTGCGCTTCGCCTTCGCGCCCGGCCTTGGCCTGTCGCTCGGTGTGCTCGGCACCCTCGGTACGCGCCGCTACGACGTGGGCGGTCAGACCGATCTCACGGCAGGCGCGGGGCTCGACGCGGAGCTTCGCCGTGGCATCTTCGGCATCGCCCTCGGCGCCGACATCGACCGCCGGGAGAGCACGGTCGCCGAGGCGCGCCGCTTCGAGGTGACGCCGTGGCTGGCCGGTGAGATGACGGCCGGTCCGTTTCGCGCGCAGGTCTCCTACGCCATGTTCCTACGCACCTTCGACATGCCGGACCGCAACGGCATCGAGCACATCCTGCAGGCGCGGGTCGAGGTCCGCCCGATCCCGATCTTCGGTCTGTTTGCCAGCTTTCAGCTGGGCCACGCCCAGGGCGACGCCCAGGCCCTGTCCTACGACCGGGTCGAGGTGCTGGGCGGTGTGATCGTTTCGCTCGAGAGCACCTCCTCGCCTCCCCTGCCGAGCACCGTGGCGCCCATCGCCCAGGGGCCCGCCACGCGCGTGCGGGGCGGCGTGCGCTTTCGCTTCCGCTTCCCCGATGCACGGCGCGTGCAGGTGATCGGGTCGTTCAACGCCTGGAACCCGGAGCGGGGTGAGCTCACGCGAGGTGCAGACGGGTGGTTCGAAGGGGTGCTACCGGCCGCGCCGGGGCGTCACCGCTACGGCCTGCTGGTCGACGGCCAGCCCCGTCGCCCGCCCGGCGCCACGACCTACGTGTCCGACGGCTTCGGCGGCGAGGACGCCGTCCTTCGCGTGCCCGAGGCCTCGGGCGACTGAGTGGTCGACATGAGCGAGCAACACGAGCGCGACGTTGTGTCCGCCGTCCCGAAGGCGGCCGCGGCGACCATCGTGGCGGAGCATCCGGGCGTGCAGAACCGCCGTTTCGTCGTCGCCCTCGCGGACGGCGCGCGCGTCGAGACGGTGCTCTACCGGGGCGACACCCTGTGCGTCTCGAGCCAGGTCGGATGCGCGGTCGGTTGCCCGTTCTGCGCCTCGGGCCACAACGGCTTCGGGCGGAACCTGCGCTTCGAGGAGCTCGTCGGTCAGGTGGAGGCGGTGCGCTCCCGCGGTCACGCCCCGGTACGTCTCACCGTGAGCGGCATCGGTGAGCCTCTGCACAACCTGCCGGCCGTGGCCGCCCTGATCGACTGGTGCCGCGCGGGCCGCATCGGGCCGAGCCTGACCACGAGCGGCGGTCCCCTCGGGCGCCTCGCGGCGGCCCTCCATCTCCACCACAACGGCCTGACCGTGTCCGTCCACGCCGGCACCGAGGCGACGCGCGCGCGTCTCGTCCCACGCGGCCCCGCCCTCGCGCCCCTCTTCGCATGCCTCGGCGACGAATTGTCGGCCCTCGCACGATCGCGCCGGCGCAAGGTGGCCTTGGCCTATCTCCTGCTCGCCGGGGAGAACGACGGAGACGCCGAGGTCGACGCGTTCGTCGCGCGCGCCCGGCCCCTCGGCCTCGCCGTCCACCTCTACGCCCACAATGCCGTGCCGACGAGCCCCCTGCGCGGCGTGGACCGGCGCCGGTACGAAGAGGTGTATGCGCGAATGAACGGGGCGGGGCTCTCGGTGCGCATGAGCTCTAGCGCCCGCCTCGAAGCGAACGGCGGCTGCGGCACGCTGGTCGCGCGGCCAGCCGCCCCCTGACGGATCGGCATCGCCCCTCGCGCCCGGGTGATCTCGTTCGCGCACGCTTTTCGCTGGCGCGGCGGCGGCCCTGTGCTTAGCTGAGCCCGACATGCGGTGGCTTGTAGTCGTTGTCCTGGCCATCACCGCCTCGGTGCTTCTCGGTGGCTGCGCCACGACGAAGCCCTGGGAGCGCGAGGACCTGGCGGACCCCACCATGTCGCCGGACCCTGACCCGGACCGGGCCGCGCTCCACGACCACATGCTCGGCACCCGTGAGGGCGCCGTCGGCGGCTTCGGCGGCGCCGGCGGAGGCTGCGGGTGCAACTAGGCGGGCGCGCCGGGCGAGGGAGCCGGGCCGCCCGCGGCCGCGGTCCCGCCCTCACGCTGGTCACCCTGCTCGTCGCCTTGCCCACCGTCGCCCACGCCGACGGTCCCTTCCGCATCACCGAAGACACCCAGATCTACGACGACAGCGACAACGTGACCGTCGTGAGCCCCCAGGTCGCCGTGCACCGCAAGCTCGACGACGACGGCGGCGAGGTCAGCGCGCGCGGAAGCGTGGACATCATCAGCGCCGCCTCGGTGGACGTGGTCTCCCACGCATCGACGCGCTTCAACGAGGTGCGCACCGAGGCCGACCTCTCCGTCTCGAAGGCCTTCGGCGACCTGCTCCCGCAGCTCGGCTACCGCCTGTCGGTCGAGCCCGACTACGAGGCGAACGGCGTCAATGGATCCCTCGCCACGCGTCTCGGCTCGTCCGACACGACACTCTCGTTCGGTTACGGCATCGACTTCGACCGTGTCGGCCGCACGCACACGCCCTTCAGCGTCTTCTCGAAGTCGCTCGTCGTACACACGGGCGACGTCTCCCTCACGCAGGTGATCGATCCCGAGACGGTGCTGCGCGGCGTCTACACCTTGACCGTGGAGTCGGGCTACCTCGCCAAGCCCTACCGCTACGTGCCGCTCTTCGATCAGGCGGGCATCGACGCGGCGAAGGCCGACGGCGTGACCCTGGGCCTCGACACCTTCGACCGCTACCGCCTGCCCGTGCGCCCGCCCGAGAACGTGCCCGACCTGCGCATCGGCCACGCCTTCTCGCTGCGCGCCCTGCGCTACGTGCGTGCGATCCACGGCTCGCTCCGCCTCGACTACCAGCTCTACGTCGACTCGTGGGGCATCGTCGCTCACACGGTCGAGCCGGTCGTCGCCGTCCACCTGTCGCGGCAGACGATCCTCTCCCTTTACGCCCGCCTCTACCTGCAGCAGAAGGGCGCCACCTTCTGGCAGCGGACCTACGTGGTGAGCCAGCCCAACGCGATCCCGCGCTACCGCACGCTCGACCGCGAGCTGTCGCGCTACTTCTCGATCACCGGCGGTGCGCGGATCGAGTGGGACGGCGACCCGTGGGCCGTCTACGCCCAGGCCGGGTTGATGTACACCCACTGGCCCGAGTTCCTGCTGCTCGACCATCGCTACGCGCTGATCGGGCAGGTGGGCGTGCGGTGGACCCCATGACGCGCGTGCTCCTCACAATGGTAATCGTGCTCACCCTGGCCCCCTTCGCAGGCGGCTGCCTCGGCACGAGCCCCGAGCAGAAAGCGCGCAATGCCCTGCCCGGCGGCGGCGAGCACGGTGGCCCCGAACACCGCCCCGGCCAGCCGTGCCTTCTGTGCCACACCGGCCGCTTCGTGGTCGCCGGCACCGTCTACGCCCACGCGACCGACGCCGCCGGCATGCCGAGCGCCGCGGTGCACATCGAGGACGCCGCCCAGCCGCCCCACTCGTTCACGGTCCACACCAACGGGGCGGGAAACTTCATGGTGGAGGCGCGCGGAGGCGGGACGGTCGCGTCGGAGCAGGATCGGGGCCGCGTCGACGTCCCATGGACCCTGGTCTTCCCGCTGCGCGTCGACGTCACCGCGCCAGCGGCGACCGCCCGGACGCCCATGCGCAGCTTCATCGAGCGCGAGGGGAGCTGCGCCGGTTGCCACACGGCGACCGCCGGCCCCGCCTCGCCCGGCAAGGTCTTCGCGATCCCGGAGGCGCCGTGAGACCCATCGCCTTGCCGCTCCTGCTCTCGCTCGTGCCCCTCGCGGGGGCCTGCGCCATGCCCGTCCAGAGCGAGTCCGTCGTGGGATCGGGTGATGTCACCGCCTACGAAACGGAGCTGCACCCGATCCTCGAGACGAGCTGCGCGACCCTCGACTGCCACGGCAAGCCGGGCCGTCCCCTGCGCCTCTACGCGGAGACCGGCCTGCGCGCGCCCGACAACACCGACCGCAAGGCCCCCCTCACGGATGCCGAGTACCAGGCGAACGTGGAGGCGCTGCTCGGTGTGGACCCGGGCGCCAGCGACCTGGACCACAGCATCGTTCTCGAGAAACCGCTGGCCACCGGAGCCGGCGGCGCCTACCACCTGGGCCGCGATCAGCTCTCCTCGCGCACCGATCCCGCCTACGTGTGTCTGCGCGCCTTCCTGGCCGGCAGCATCGATCAGCCCGATGCCTTGTCGGCGTGCGCCGAGGCGCGGAGCCAGCACGCCCTTCCGCCGCCCTGATCGGGAGCACGCGGCCCCGCCCGCGCCAGCGCAGGCCCCCTGTCGTCACGGCGCTCGGTGGCCGACCACGACGTGCGTGCCGTCGCGCCACGCGGCGTAGAGCCCACCGGCCGGGTCCACCGCGAAATCCAGGTCGGACGAGCCCCCGGCGGCGACGCCCTCGCTCTGCCAGCTCCCCGACGCGTACCAGTCGTGACGGACGAAGGGGCAGCTCCCGTCGTACTCGATCACCTGGAGCGTGCCACCGCTGTCGAAGGCCGCGACCACGCCGTCGCCACCAGTCTGTGAGGCGTCCACCGTGTCCACGGCCCAGGTGCCGTCGGCGGCGCGCTGTGCGTGCTGCAGCGATCCGTCGCCACGGCGGTAGAAGACGTGCACGGTCCCGTCGCCAGCGACCGCGATCGCCGTGCCCGCCCCGTCGTGCCCGTCGTTGGCGACTTGATCGGTGGTCCAGCTTCCTCCGGCGTCGGTGGCGTACCAGACGCCGCCGTCCGAGAACGTGGCGTAGCTCACATGGTCAGTCCCGGCCGCGTCGACCGTGACGGCGACGCCGGCGCCTGCCGAGCGCGTCGCGCCTGCGACCATTCCGTTGTCGATCGTGTCCTGGGTGTGGCTGGTCGGCCCGCGCTGGGTGAAGTAGAGGGCCGCACCGCTCGTGTAGGCAATGCGCGCGGTGCCGTCGGGCGCGATCGCGAAGTCGAGGTGGGACGGGCCGGTGGGGTCGACTGACTCGATGTGGGTCCCGTCCAGCGCCGTCAGGACCACCCCCTGAACGCCGCCTCCGCCCATGTAGCCGAAGACCGCGTAGACGGCGCCCGTGTCGTCGCTCGCGAGGGTCGGATCGTAGAGGCGATTGGCGGCGGCCTGGAGCAGGTCGAGCTTGGCGCTGCCGAAGGCGCCCATCGCGTCGCGCTCGGCGAGGTAGAGCTGTTCGCCGGAGCCGCCGTCGCCCGGACCCTGGAAGATCACGGTGGGCGCTCCCCCGGCGGCGATGGCCATGCTCACCGGGCCGTCGGCCGTTCCCGGTACGACCTGGGTGTCCCAGGGACCTTGCATCCCCGCGCAGGCGGGCCAGGGCATGCCGGCGTCCGGGGTCGCGCCCGCGTCGGTGCCCGCGTCGGTGTGGGCCTGCGTCGAATCGCCACCGCAGCCGGCGGTGAGGGCGACGAGCGCGAGCAGGGACGGGGCGAAGGCCAAGGTCGTGGCGAGCCGCGGCGCGCGGCAACGGGCGAACGAAGATGTCATGTCGCCGATACTCGCACGAACCGCCGCCCGCTGGGGCCTCGAGCCGCGCATCGGCATCCCGCTCCGCGCGCACGGTCTTCAGGTGGACGGGCAGGACCCGCTGCTCGGGTAGCACTGCTGCATGGACGCCGAGCCGTTGGTGACGGTCGTGCACGTGAAGCCGGCCGGGCAGCCTCCGCCCGAGCACGCCTGCCCGCAGAACGCCTGCCCCGCGCTGTTGATCAGGCAGACGCCACCCGCGCTGCCGCAAGGACCGGGCGTGCACGGCGTGCAGAGGCCGGTGCTGCTGGGGGGAGAGCCGGCGTCGTAGCCGGGCGGGGGGAAGGCGCCGGCGTCGTAGCCGGGCGGGGGAGAGGAGCCGGCGTCCGGGGCCGGCGGCGGAAAGGAGCCGGCGTCGACCGGGGAGGAGGTTCCCGCGTCGACGCCGTGGTTGGCACCTGCATCGGGTCGCGTCCGGGGGAATCCGGACCCCGTGCCCGGCGAGACACCTTGCGCACACCCCAGCACGGACACCCCGAGGCAGACGATGACTGCGGTGCTCCGTGCCGGTCGCTGCTTCACGTGGTCTCCCCCACGTGGCATCGGGGTGTGCCCCCGCCGGGCCGGTTCTCAGTATCCGTATCCGTATCCGCCGTATCCACCGTATCCGCCGTCGCAGTAGCCGCCGTACCCACCATAGCCGCCATAGCCGCCATCGCCGACGGGGCCGTATCCGCCATAGCCGCCATAGCCGCCATAGCCGCCATCGCCGACGGGGGGGTAACCGCCATAACCGCCGAAGCCGCCGTCGCCGTATCCGCCATAACCGCCGAAGCCGCCGTCGCCGTAGCCGCCATAGCCGCCGTATCCGCCAGCGTCGCCGTAGCCGCCGTACCCGCCGACCCCGGCGTCACCGTATCCGCCGTACCCGCCGGCCCCGGCGTCGCCATAACCCCCGTATCCGCCATACGTGCCGGCATCGTAGCTCGTTGGAGGATAGCCGGCGTCGGCGTACGAGGTGGTGGGGACGCCCGCGTCCGGCCTCGCCCGCGGGGCGCCGGTGTTGCTGTAGCTGCCGGTCGGAGTTCCCTGCGCGCAGCCGAGCATCGAGACGCTGAGGAACAGGACACTCCCCGTGGCCAGTGCATGTCGGTGCTTCACGTCGTCTCCTTGAGTCGCCAGCCGAGCCGGGCACGTCAGGGGTCTGTGCAACCCCCGTACCATGCAGGGCAGGCCCGTTTTCTCCGCTGCGCTTGCCTATCCGGGGCCGCCGCCGGGAGCCCAGGATGCGCCGCGCTCCCAGGCCCCGGTACGACTGACCTCATGTGAAGGGTTCCCCTCGACAGGTGTCGCTCCCCCCGGACCCCGGTTTTCGGGTGACCGGTCGGTCGCGTCCGGGCCCCTTCAGGCCCGGGCTCGGCTGCCGTGGCGGAGTCGGTCGACGGCGACGGCGGCGATGATGATCGCGCCGACGAGGATCTCCTGCACGTAGTTCGGCACCCCCGTGAGGGTGCACCCGTTGGCGAGGACCGACATCAGGAACGCGCCGATCATGGCGCCGAGGATGCCGCCCGGTGCCGCCGCTGAGGCTCGCGCCGCCGATGACGACGGCGGCGATGACGTCGAGCTCCTTGCCGATGGCGGTGGTCGGGTCGCCCACGGTCAGGCGCGCGAGCTGCATCGACGCCCGCGAGGCCCGCGAACAGGCCCGCCAGCACGTAGACCACGACCTTGGTGCGTTGCACGCGCACGCCGCACAGCCGCGCCGTCGCCTCGTTCGAGCCGATGGCGAAGGTGTGGGTGCCGAAGACGGTGCGACGAAGGACGAAGCCCATGGCGAGCGGCGAGCAGAAGATGAGCCACACGCCGGGCGCAAGGAGCAGCCAGCGTGGGGTCGGCGTCTTGTCCATCAAGTCCGCGAGCCAGGCGACGGGCGCGTCGATCTTCTGCTCGTCGGCGAGCCACTTCGCGACGCCCGCGCGCGATGCCCATCGTGCCGAGGGTGACGATGAAGGGCACGACCTTGAGGCCCGTGATCAGCACGCCGTTCAGCGAGCCCGCACAGCCCGCGCCCGTGAGCGACGCCCGCCGCCACGGCGACAGGGGCGACCAGCCGTCCTTGAGGAGCAGGGCCGTACCACCGATGCGAGGGCGATGACCGAGCCCACGCGACAGGTCGATGCCGCCGCTGACGATGACGAACGTCATCCCGATGGCGCCGAGCCCGACGATGACGGTCTGCGTCGCGACGGTCTGCATGTTGTAGGCGGACAGGAAGCGATCGGGGCGCGAGCGACGGTGAACAGCAGCGCGACCACCAGGGCGAGGCCCAGGAACGGGCCGAGCAGGCCGAGCAGCACCCGCGCGCGCTCGGCCGGTCGATGCGCGACGCCTCAGCTCGCGCCACGGTCGCCTCCTCGATGCAGCGAGTGCCTCGGTCCACTGCCCCGCCGGCCGCGCATCGCCGAGCCGGCCCCGGCTCATCACGGCAATGCCGATCGCACACGCCGAGCAGCTCGGGCAGGTAGCTGCTCACGAACAGGATCGCCTTGCCGCGCCGCGGCCAGCTCACCCGATCAGCCGGTAGATCTCCGCCTTGCTCGCTGACGTCGATGCCGCGCGTCGGCTCGTCGAGGAGCAGCACGTCGATGTCGTGGTGCAGCAGGCGCGCCAGCGCCACCTTCTGCTGGTTGCCGCCCGACAGCTCCGCCACGCGGCCTGCCGCGGGCCGCGCGCGCGCATCGCGAGCCGTTCGAGCCACCGCGACGCGTCGCGCGCCTGCCGCGCGCGCGGGCGATGATGCCCGGACCGCGAGACGCGGCCGCGACAGCGTGAGGTTCTCGGCGACCGATCAGGCCGAGCGCGAGCCCTTCCTCCTTCCGGTCCTCCGAGAGCAGTCCCATCGCCCTGGTCGAGCCGCGCCCGCGGGCGCGCCGCCCCGTGTCGCCAGCCGTCACCGACGCGCACCGTGCCCGCTCCGGACCGGCGTCCAGGCCGAACAGCGCCCGGAGCAGCTCGGTGCGCCCCGCGCCCACCAGGCCCGGCGATGCCGAGGATCTCGCCGCGCCGCAGCGCGAGCGCGGCGCCGTGCGGGCAGTCGGACCCGCGACAGCGCGTCAATCTCGAGCACCACCTCGCCCGGCGCGTGGGGCACCGCGGGAAGACGTCGCGTCGAGCGTGCGGCCGACCATGGCCTCGATGACGTGCGTCGATGGACGTCGGCCGCCGCGTCTCCCGGCACTCGACGGTCTGCGCCCGTCCCGCAGCACCGTGAACCGGTCGGCGATGCGCCGGACCTCCTCGAGGAAGTGGCTGATGTAGACGACGGCCACGCCGCGCGTCGCGCGAGCGCCGGATCGATGACTCGAACAGCCGCTCGCTCTCCGCGCAGACAGCGAGCTGGTCGGCTCGTCCATGACGACGACCCGCGCGTCAGCCGACGAGCGCCCGGGCGACCTCGACGAGCTGCCGGGCGCCGCGGGCGACAGGTCGCCGACGAGCCGCTCGGGCGCGCAGCTCCGGCGTGGTCGAGCCAGCTCGAGCGCCTCGCGCGACGCGCGGCGCGCATCGCGCGCCGGCGCACGACGCCGAGGCGGTCGGGCTCGCGCCCGAGCACGATGTTCTGCTCGACCGTCAGGTGCGGCGCGAGCGTGAGCTCCTGGTAGATCATCGCCACGCCGCGGCGGCGGGCTTCGAGCGGACTCGTGCGGGCGCGTAGGGCGCGCCGTCGAGCTCCATCTCGCCGGCGTCCGGCGCGAGTGCGCGCCCGAGAGCACCTTCATCAGCGTGCTCTTGCCGGCGCCGTTCTCGCCGATGAGGGCGTGCACCTCCCCGCGCCGCACCTCCAGGTCGACGCCGCCCAGCGCCGACCGGGCGCCGAAGCGCTTTTGCGACGCCGCGCATCCGGAGCGTCGCAGGTCGCGGCGCGCGTGTCATCGGTCGTCAGCCCGCGCGTCAGGTCGCTCAGGTCCGGATGCAGCAGGGCGTGCACGGTCCGGCTCGTCCATGTTCTCGCGCGTGACCAGGTGCACGCCCGGTGTCGATGCGCTCGCGGCACGGTCTGCCCGTCGAGGTGGTCGACCAGCGTCTCCACCCCGAGCTCGCCCATCTTCACCGGGTCCTGCACGACCAGCCCGTCGATCTTGCCCGTCGGGCAGGCCCTCACGAGCTTCTGGCTGCTGTCGAAGCCGACGAAGCTTGACCGTGCCCGCGCGCGGTTGGCGTCCTCGAGGGCCGGAGCATCCCGAAGGTCGTGGACTCGTTCGGCGTGAAGATGCCGTCGAGCGTCCGGGAAGCGGACAGCAGGTTCTCGCGGTCGCGGTAGGCGCCTCTCCGTCGTCGCGCCGCCGTACTGGTTCGTACGGAGACGATCTGCATGTCGGGGAAGCCTTCGCATCGTCCTCCAGGAACCGTCTCGCGCTGCGATCGTGCTGGCCGAGCCTTCCTCGTAGCGCAGCAGGACGACGTTGCCCTTGCCGCCGAGCAGCGGGCCCAGGCCGCCGCGCGCCAGCCGCCCGCCTTGTAGTTGTCGGTCGCGACGAAGCTGACGTAGTCGTCGCCGTTGAGCGCCGAGTCGATGATCGACGACCGGGATCCCCGCGCGCCTCGCCTCGCGTCACCGGCGGCACGAGCGCCGTGTCGTCGAGGGGCGCGAGCACGATCCCGGCGACGCCCCGGCTGAGGAAGTCTTCGACCACCTTCATCTGGGCGGCGCGGTCGTCCTCGCGCATCGGGCCCCTGCCAGATGATTCGCACGCCGAGCTCGGCGCCGGCCTGGTTCGCGCCCGCGTGAATGGACTTCCAGTACTCGTGCGTCGTGCCCTTGGGGATGACGGCGATGATGCGCGGCTTCGCGGCTCTGGTCGCGCCCTTGTCTCCGTGATGCGCGTCGTGGGAGCCGCAGGCCGCCGCGCCGAGGGCGAGCGCCAGCGCGAAGAGCCCCGGCGCGAATCGTCGTGTGCTTGCTCGTACCATGGCGATGCGGCTGGTTATACGCCACCGCCCCGCCGCCTGCCCAGGCGCGCGTGGGTCGGTGCTCCGAGCGCGCCCGGCACCCCACGTCATTGTGTCGCCGGTGACGTCGGCACACGCGCCGGCCCCGTGAGCACTCCGCCGTCCGGCCGCTCCGTCGATGGCGACCGGTGCCTCAGGCCGAGCGTTGCGGTGCGCCGATGAGCTCGACGCGGTTGCCCGCGGGGTCACGGGTGAAGCCGCGGGCCGTGCCGAACGCGCCGTCGGCGGGCTCGAAGGGATGGCCGTTCGCGCGCAGGCGGGCGACGATGCTGTCGAGGTCGTCGACCTGCACCGCGAAGTGCTGCGACCGATGGGGCCTGCCGTCGTCCTCGGACAGGTGGAGCTGGATACGGTCGTCGAGCTCGAGCCAGGCGCCGCGATCGAGGTTGCCCGCGGTCTTCTCGATGGGCCGGAGACCAATCAGGTCACGGTAGAACGAAAGCACCGGGGCGACGCCGTCGACCGGCACGATGACGTTGACGTGGTGGAGGCGGGGCACGGATCGAACGCTACGCGCGACGGCGGGCGGGCGGCAAGTTCCGCTCACGCCCAAGAACGCCCGCGCGCACCTCGGACGTTGCCCACCGGCGGCCGGACGCCGTACGATGGGCACGTCATGAAGAGGAAGCTCCGGGTTCCGATCGTGCTCGCCGTGGTGGCCCTCGCAGGCTGCGGGGAGAGCCATCCGGTGGCCGATGCGTCGGTCGACGCCTCCGCGGCCGATGCCCCGCCGAGGGATGCGGGGCCGGATGCCTGTCCGCCGGACAGCGAGTACGATCCGTCCACCGGGATGTGCCTGCCGTTAGTTTGATGAGCAGAGCGGCCCAGGTTGGGCTGCGAAGGCACTTCCAGTGATGCGGCGGCGCCCTCGAGACGGAGGGCCGAGGGGACGGACCCGCGTGACTCAGCCGGGCCCCGCGTCGGCGGCGGCAGGCGTGTGCCGAAAGACGTAGGTGACGGCGCGCGGCGGCGGGTCGACCGTCCCGGCGAAGGTGCCGGGCTCGGCGGCGACGCGCTGCATCTCGGGACCGAGGAGCGCGTCCAGGTCCTCGGTGGTCATGGGATGGGAGGCGACGCGGCCGTCGGCGGGCGGCGCGTGGACCTCGAGGATCGCCACGCCGCCCGCGCGAAGGCAGCGGCGCAGCTGGCGTGCGTAGGCTTCGCGGCGCGCCGGCGGCAGGCAGTGCAACGTGCCCCGGTCCACCACCACGTCGAAGCGCAGGCTCAGGGCGCTTCGGGTGATGTCGTCTTCGAGGAACGTGATTGGCAACGCGCCCGCGCGGCGCCGCGCCCGATCGAGGGCCGTGCGCGAGACATCGGTCGCCACCACCTCGAAGCCCTGCCGCGCGGCCCACAGGGCGCAGGCACCATGTCCCGTGCCCACGTCGAGCAGGCGTGCCGGCGTGCTTGCGTGGGCGGTGACCGCGCGCGCGATCGGGGCGTCGACCTCCTCGATGAACCACGCCTGGGAGCGCTCGGGCGTCCGGCGATGCAGGGCCTCCCAGCCGGCGGCGTCGACGGGCAGGGCGCGGTGGTTCCCGCCCAGAAGCAGCATCGCTTGCACCAGGCGCGCCATGGCCTCGGGCCCGGGCGCACCGCCGACCATGAACACCCGGTCGCGCGGGGCGAGGGCGACCTCCTGGGCGAGGGCGGGCAGAACCAGGTGGAAGCCGTCGTCTCGCAACGTCGCGAGGTTTCGCTGCACCGCGGGGGATGTGTACATGCCGTCATTCATGGCGGGGGCGAGCAGCACGGGCGCGCGCGTGGCGATCACCGTCGCGCTCAGCAGCTCTGCGCAGTCGCCCGTCGCGATGCGGCTCAGGGTCGCGGCCGTCGCCGGCCAGACGACGACCAGGTCCGCCCACTCTGCGAGCTCGATGTGCGGCACCTGCACGCCCTCGTCGCGCTGCCACATGGAGGAGAAGACGGCGCGGTGGGTGAGGGCCTCGACCGCTTCCCGTGAGACGAAGCGCAAGGCGTTCTCGGTGGCGGCCACACGCACGTCGAAGCCTCGTGCCTGGAGGTGCTGGACGAGAGAGGGAGCGTGCATCGCGGCGACCGCACCGCTGACCCCGACGAGGACGCGGGGGCCTGCGGGCGGTGCCGTCTCGGGCGGGTGCACGGGCTTCGCTTCGCGCAACGCGCCGAGGCCCTGCAACAGCTCGAGGAGCTGGTCGACGACGGTGGGGTCGCCGAGGGGCTCGCCGCTCAGGGTCTCGATGTGCTCGAGGATCGCTGCGCGGGAGCGGGGACGGTCCACGCAGAAGGCGAGCACCGCCGAGGCGAGATCCCCCGAGCTGCCCGCGAGCTTCGTGACGCGGTCGCCCGGTCCGAGCAGGGCGAGGCCATCGGTGGACTCGATGGCCAGGACCACCACCGCGCGTACGAGTTGCACGTCTTCACCGATCATCGAGCCACCCCTCTCGCTTGTCGTCTGCCGGGCGCCGCCCTACCATCGCCTCGGCCATGAAGAAGAAGCTTTGCATGCCGGCCGTGTTGGCCGTGGTCGTGCTCGCGGGGTGCGGCGAGAGCCATCCCGGGCCCGACGCGTCCGTCGATGCCTCGATGGATGCGGGGTCGGTGGACGGGTCGCCCGCCGATGCGCCACCGTCGGACGCGATCGCGGACGCCTGCGGTGCGGGCAGCATGCCCGAGCCCGAAAGCGGGCTCTGCCTCCCACCGTTAGGTTGATGAGCCGAGCAGCCCAGGTTGGGCTGCGAAGGCATGGACCCGTTGCGTTCGTCGGACCCGAGGCCGACGCCTTCCCAGGATTGCACGGCGGGCATCGCGCATCGTCATGGGCGGCTCCGGCGGACGCGGGTGCGGCCGGTGTGCTCGGATGTGAGCCGGCCTACGATGCTCGCGCAGGGCACGTCGCGTGCGGCGAGGGCTTCGAGCAGTGCGTCGGTGCGGGCGGGGTCCACGGCGATCAACAGGCCGCCCGACGTCTGGGCGTCGGCGAGCAGCAGCTGCCGAGGCCTCGTCGATGCTCTCCTCGTACTCGACCGAGGCGGCGAGGAAGCGCCGGTTTCGGTGGGTGCCGCCCGGCGCCACACCCTCGGCGGCGTACTTCGGGGCCGCGGCGATGCACGGGACGGCGTCGAGCCAGATTGTCGCCCCGAGGCCGCTCGCGAGCAGCAGGTTGCGCAGGTGGCCCAGCAGGCCGAAGCCCGTGACGTCCGTCGCTGCGTGCACGCCCACTTCGAGCATGGCCTCGCAGGCCGCCCGATTGAGCGTGCTCATCTGGGCGATGGCCTCGCCGATGGCATCCTCGTGGTCCCAGTCGTTCTTGGCGGCGGTGCACACGATGCCCACGCCCAGGGGCTTGGTGAGGACGAGCAGATTGCCGTCGCGCGCCGTGGCGTTCGTCACCATCCGGTCCGGGTGCACCGTCCCGGTCACGGCCAGACCGTAGATGGGCTCGTCGGTCTGCAATGTGTGCCCGCCCACGATCTCGATCCCGGCCTCCTTCGCCTTGTCCGCCCCGCCGCGCAGGATCTCGACCAGCACCTCGGGACCGAGGCTCGTGGCCGGGAAGCCCACCAGGTTCAGGGCTGACAGGGGCCGCCCGCCCATGGCGTACACGTCGCTCAGGGCGTTGGCCGCCGCGATCGCGCCGAAGTCTCGCGGGTCGTCCACGATTCGGCGTGAAGAAGTCGGTCGTCGTGACGAGGGCGACCTCGTCGGTGAGCCGGTAGACCGCCGCATCGTCTGCGGTGCGTGAGCCGACGAGCACGCGCGGGTCTTCGATCGCCGGTAGCTTCTCGAGGAGCGGCAAGAGGTAGTCGGGGGGCTGCTTCGCGGCACAACCCGCCCGCTTCGCCATCTGGGTCAGACGTATCTTGGTCATGGGCCTGTCCGTTTTCGGGTCATGAGGCGCGCACCCTGAGCGGCCCGCGACGACGCGTCACGCCGTGCTGGTCGAGCCACTCGAGCAAGGCGATCGCCGTCTTGCGCGTGAGCCCCGTGAGGGCCTTGAAGTCTCCCGGCGAGAGGGTCTCGTGGGCTTCGAAGTGGGCGAGCACGCGCGTGCGAAGCGCGTTCGACCACCTCTCGGTGTACGTGCAGCCCGGCGGCGAGGCGGGCGAGACGCTCCTGTCGCAACAGTCGGCCACCACTTCCCGGAAGGTGCGCGCGTCGAGCCCGGCGGCTTCGCGCACCGCCTCGTCCGAGCCGGTCTCGAGCCCGGCTCTTTGGTACGCCTCCGCGACCCGATCGCACAGCAGGCGCGAGTCGTGCACGGGGAGCGAGCACGTGTTCGCCCCCCGAGACCGATCCGTCACGCACGAGCGGCGGCCGCTGGCCTCGGCCGCAAGCGGGCGAAGCGCCGGAGGTAGCTGCCCTGCGAGCTCGGCAACGGTCGCGCCCGAGGCCGCCGGGTGCTCGCGGTGGAAGCGGCTCAGCGCATCGAGGACGGCTTGCCGTGCCCGGATGACATGGGCCCGCGAGAAGAAGCGTCGCTCGTCGCCGCTGCCTACCGGGACGAGGGCTTCCGCGCCGACCAGACGCGAGAGGACCGCGTCGGCGGCGGACCCCGGCGGCAGGCGCGAGACCAGACCGCGGGTCGTGATGCCGCCCGCGCTCAGGTCCACCATCGCCCCGATGCGCTCCTCGAGGCTCGCCTCCGCGAGGAGCGACGGCGGCGTCGCGCGGCGCTTGCTTCGCCGTCCGCCTTCGGGGTGCGGGTCGATAACCTCGCCGCCGGCGACGGTCCGATGGTCCCCGAGGTCGGGGCGACGCAGCACGAAGCGCTGGCCGGCGTAGGTCGAAAAGGGCGTCTTGCTCGTGAGCCGCAGCACGCCCCGCTCCCCCGGCGCCGGCCCCGGCGGGGCGAGGGGCCGGGCCCGGACGGTCGCGTGGGCCGTCCCCACGTGCAGCACCAGATCCGTCTGCCGGTCGAGGGCGGGCGCATCCGCGAAGAGGCGCACCTCCGCATCCACGACGCGCGTCGGTCGTTGCGCGCCCGGAGCGCACAGCACGGCTCCGCGGCCGAGCCACGTGCGGTCGGCGCCCCGCAGGTTGAGCGCCAGCCGCGTCGTCGCCCACGCCCGCTCGACGTCGCCGCCGTGCACCGACAAGCCGCGCACCGTCACGGCGTGGATTGGCCCGTCCGCGCTCGGGAGCACGTCGAGCACGTCGCCCACCGCGACCTCGCCGCGCACCAGCGTGCCGGTCACGACGGTGCCGAAGCCGTGCTTCGAGAAGACGCGATCGATCGAGAGCCAGGGCGGCCCTTCGCACGAGAGAGGAACCGTCGAGCCGAGGGCGTCCGCGACCGCCCGCGTCACCTCCTCGAGCCCGCGCCCCTCCCGGACCGAGCAGGGCACGACGGGTGCCTCCTCGAGGAACGTGCCGCGGGTCATGGCCCGCACCTCCTCGGCGACGAGGCCACCCATCTCCTCGTCGGCCAGGTCGGCCTTCGTCACGACCACGACACCGGCGCGGACGCCGAGCTCTTCGCAGATGGCGAGGTGCTCGCGCGTCTGGGGCATGACGCCGTCGTCGGCCGCGACCACGAGCAGCACGCCGTCGAGTCCCGCTGCGCCGGCTGCCATGGTCTGCACGAAGCGCTCGTGGCCCGGGACGTCGACGACGCTGACCGTGCGGTCGGGCAGGTCCCAGCGCGCGAAGCCGAGGTCGATGGTGAGGCCGCGCCGTCGCTCCTCCGGGAGGCGATCGCAGTTGGTGCCCGTGAGCGCCCGGACGAGGGAGGTCTTTCCGTGATCCACGTGTCCGGCGGTCCCGATCACGGCGTGGGAAGGGCGCGTCATGGGAGGGCCGAGAGGGCGCCGCCGAGCGCGTCGGCGAGCCTTTCGTCGTCCTCGGGACGGACGGATTGGAGGTCGAGCATCACCGCCCCGTCCTCGATGCGAGCGACCAGGGGCGGCTCCCCCGTGCGCAGGAGCGCGGCGAGGCGCTCCGCATCGACACCGCGGACGCGGACGGCACGGCTCTCGACTTCGAGCGCAGGCAGCCGCGCCGCCTCCGACGCGCGCGCTCGTGGACACCACGTCGAGCTCGGCCGTCGTCTGCGCCGGTGTGGTGACGCGATCGACGACGCCTCGGCATCTCGCCTCGATCTCGGCGACGGTCGCCCGGAGCATCTGCACGAGCGGGAGCTTCTCGGGCGCGTCGCGCCACAGTCGTAGCGTGGCGTGCAAGGCCGCCAGCGTCATCTTGTCCGGCCGGAGCGCGCGGTAGAGCGGAGCCCGGCGTAGGCGCTCGACCATTGCACGCCGCCCCACGACGATCCCCGCCTGCGGCCCGCCGAGCAGCTTGTCTCCCGAGAACGTGACCAGGTCCGCGCCCGCCGCCACGTGGTCCGCGACCGCGGGCTCGCCGACGAGGTCGGAGACGGCGGGCATGGCGCCCGAGCCCGCGTCGTAGACGAGGGGCAGGCCGCGCCCGTGGGCGAGCGCGGCGAGGGACGCCACGTCCACGTCGCACGTGAAACCGACGATGGCGAAGTTCGAGCGGTGCACCTTGAGAAGCAGCGCCGTGTCGTCGCCGATGGCTGCTTCGTAGTCGGCGATGCGCGTGCGGTTCGTCGTGCCCACCTCGCGCAGCCGCGCGCCCGACTGCTGCACGACCTCCGGGATGCGGAAGCCGCCGCCGATCTCGACCAGCTCGCCGCGGCTCACGATCGCCTCGCGTCCCCCGGCAGAGGTCCCGAGGGCCAAGAGCAGGGCCGCCGCGTTGTTGTTCACGACGAGCGCGTCCTCGGCGCCGGTGAGCGCGCGGCAGAGATCGGTGACGTGTTTGTCGCGATGCCCGCGCCTTCCGGCGGCCGTGTCGTACTCCAGGGTCGAGTAGCCCGCGGCCACCGCCTCGACCGCGTCGAGGGCTTCGCGGGCGAGGGGCACGCGTCCGAGGTTCGTGTGGACGAGCACACCCGTCGCGTTGATCACGGAGCGCAGGGAGCTCTCCGAATCCGGCCGCGATGCGTTCGCGGATGGCCTGCTCCGAGATGAGGGCGGGGCGCCCCTGTCTCAGCGTGGCGCGCGCCCCTTCCATGACCTCGCGCACCGCCCGCACGACCGGGCCGTGACCGTGCTCGGCGATCATCGCCCCGACGCCCGGCCGGAGCAGCAAGGCCCCCACGGCCGGAAGCGCCCGAAGGTCATCCACACGCTCTTCGCCCGGCGCATCGGTCATCGCGGTCCGTAGCGGAAACGCACGGGAATCGAACCCGCCCGGGACGCGGTTTTGCGCCCCACGTCGGTTTTGAAGACCGACGAGGTTGGCACGAAACCCCATGTAACCTGCCGGCGACCCTTGACCGGCGGGCAAAGGACGGGCAAAACTATCAACAGTCGTCGGTTACCGACGGCAATCGGAAAGGCTGGCAGGCCATGGCACGACCGAACCGGTACGGGGTTCGGGGGCTGACGAAGCGGGGGGACCGCTTGCGGAATCGACCTCCGCTACAGGCACCCCGCGACGAACGAGTATCAGCGCATCCGCGAGGTGCTGCCCGAGGGGACGAAGAGCGCCGCGGCGAAGCGGAGAGCGGCCGAAGTCCTCGCCGCGGCAATGGCCGGGACCTACCAGACCCGGGCCGAGGCCGACGCGGGCGCCAGGAAGCGCCAGGGGCTGCACAAAGCCCTGGACGCGTACATCAAGCACATGGCCGCCGAGCGGCCGCGGACGGCCGTCTCCCGGGCGTCCCTCGTGCGCATCCTCAAGCGCGAGATGCGGGACAAGCCCCTCGCCGACCTCGTGCTCCTCGACCTCGAGCGCCTCAAGGGCACGCGCAAGGCGGCTGGGGCCGGCCCTGCGGCGACGAATCGCGCTCTCGCGATGTTGCTCCATGCGTGCGGTCTCTGGGCCGAGTGGGGCTGGCTCGACGATGGCATCGTAGCGCGCCTGCGCAAGGTGAAGAAGCTGGCCGAGCCCCCCGGGCGCGTCCGTGAGCTCACCGAGGCCGAGGAGAAGCGCTTGTGGAAGGCCATCGGCGACTCCCCAATCCGCCCAATCGTCGCGACGGCCCTCCTCACCGGCCTACGCCGCGGCAACGTCGTGCAAATTGAAGAAGTCCGAGGTGGACCTGAAGCGCGGCCAAATCGTGATCGAGCGGACGAAGGCGAACAAGTCGCTCCGCATCCCGATCGCCGACGCGCTGGTCCCGATCCTCGAAGGCGCGATGGACGCGAGCGGGACGGAGCACGTGTTCGTCAACGCACGGGGGGTGGCGTACACGGTTGACTCGTTCAGCGCGCAGTGGCGGCTTGCGGTCAAGGCCGCGAAAATCCGCAACTTCCGATTTCATGACTGCCGGCACACGTTCGCCACGCGCGTCCGGCGCGCGGGCCATGGCCTCGACGTGCTGAAAGACCTGCTCGGGCACAGCACGATCCTGCTCTCGAACCGATACGCGCACGTGGGCGCAGAGCAGCTCCGGGACGCGGTCGCTGGTCTCACGGTCGGGGCGTAGCCATGGACGAAGACAGCCCGCCCATCGGTAACGAGCGGGACGGCATGGTGTACATGGGCGTCTCACTCGGGTGGATGCAGCGGCGCGCGGTCCGGCAACCGCGCTTCCCGGAGAGCCCTGGCGGTGCAGTGGGCGCTCTGGCGGTGCAGTGGGGCGCCTCGCCCGGTCCGGGGTTGCAATGCGGCCTACTCCTTGCGTATGGTGAGACAAGTCTCATTGACGCAGGGGGAGAGCGTGTGGCGATGGCTGGCTCTGGTCGGTGTCCTTGTGGGAACCGGTTGCGGTGACGACGGCGCCGCCGCCGACTTGAGGGAGTGTCGAGCCCAGCTCGCTGCTGCTCAGGCGCGGGCCGACAAGGCGGAGGGGGCTCTTCGCAACGGGAAGCCGAACCCGCCAGACCGTCCGCCGCCAGGGCCATCGTCAGCGCCCGCGACCTCCGGCAACTGGACCTATACCGAGAACCACGACGCGATGCGCAACACGACAACGCGACTGGCCTGCACCAGGTCCTCGAACGCAATCGTTCTCGGGTTCCCCTACCAGGGCGGATCGCACCTGGACCTGTGCCTCCGCCAGCGGCCCTCAGACGGGTTGAACGTTTGGGTGGCGATCGACCGGGGACAGCTCCCTGTGAAGTCGGCGGCTGCCGCGTCCATGCCAAGTTCGACGACGGTGAGGTGCAGTCCTTGAGCGGCGCGGGGCCCAGCGATGCGTCGGACAGCATGATCTTCCTACGTGGCGAGCAGCGGCTGTTGGGGACGATCCGTGCAGCACATGCGGCCATCTTCGAGGTCAACGTCTTCGAGGCCGGGTCCCAGCAGTTTCGCTTCGACAATCTGAGCGGTCTACAGTGGCCCGAGGAAGCACCGCGGCCGCCCCAGCAGCTCGTTCACCGCACGACCTTTCCAACCAGGTGGCCCACCCACTGAGAGTGGCGCCGCCATCGGTGCCCGACAGAAGCGATGGGGTGCGGGTGGGTGACCCTCACGCCTCGCGCGCGATGTGGTGTGATCCCGCGCGCTTGATCCCGGTCTGTTTCCGGCCGCCATCTGACGCGGGATGTGGCTCCCGGGATCACGGCGTTGCCGGCCCGCGCTGCAACTCTATTCGGGGCTCGGCGCGTCAGCGGCCCCGATCTTCAGCAGCACGTAGCTTGGCCGCGCGGCGCGAATCCGAGTTCTTCGTAGCCGAAGCGTCGTCGGCTTCTCCAGCCACCTGTGCATGAGCTCCCGCGGATCTCCTGCAGGCCCGGTCGATCCGGCCCCGCCAGGAGATCACCGTCTGCGGCGGCAGCCTCGAACCGTCGAGCTTCTGGGAGTACGCCCAGCAGGCGTGCGTGCACCACGACATCGTCCTGCACGATGTCGTCCGCGCTTAGCTTTTCTAGAAGCGCTCGGCCGTCGCCGGCGTCTCCGATCGAAACACGGTGCTCGCCGAAAACCACACCAAACACGGCATCCCGGTCCACCACGTGCCTGACAAAAGTCTGAACCTTCGCGACAGCGCGAGGATGGATCGCAGCAATGGCCTCCGAGAGGGCCTCCTCATCGCCTGCGTTGGCGTCGCGGATAAGTGCGAGGGCGCTCTCAACCGCGTCAGCCATCTCGGGGAGGAGCCCTGGAATCGTTTCGGGGTCGGGCGCAGCAAGCTCGAGTTCAAAACCAAAGGAGCCCGTTGCTGTTCCGACAATGCGGAGCTGGCGTGCTGCAACCTGCGGGAGTGGCCCCGTGCTGCCGAGCTGCGTTGACAGACTGGCACTTATCGTGGCGACGGCTTCGCCGAACAAGGCCGCAGCTTTGCCGCCAAATTCGGCCTCGATGGCCCGGCTTCCGTAACCGGGGCCCCGCGGAACGTGAGTTCGAGGCGACGGTGGGCCGGGAGGGCGGCCAACTCCGACTCCATGTCTCGAAGCCGCGCCTCAAGGCCGGCGCGCTCGATGACATCGATCCTCCGGTGTCGACGCGAGCATCTCCTTCAGCATGGAGATCTCTGACTCGACCATCGCGCGTTCGCTCACCTTTCGGCCCCCCGTCCGAAGCCCGCGTTGGTGAGTTGCTGGAGGGTTCGGATTGCGGCTTGGTCATCCTCGGGCGACAGAATCAATCTCGAGGAAACCTTTCCAGAGGCGATCCCCCCGCCGGTGTGCCCACATCGAATACCAGTACGTCACGTCGCGAGCGCTCACTCGCGTCAACGGATCGTCGAGGTTCCTGTAGTACGCGTCGACGTGGAAGCGCTCCTTTGTGCGCGACGGAATGAAGTAGTCGCCCTGGCTGGCTAGCAGCTCTCGCTGACGATCGGCGTTGCCGAACTTAACGAACGTCACGACGTCGACGTCGGCGGGCGGCCTATTCCGGAGGGCCTCAACATTCTCCGCGAAGCTACCATCGACCCACTGAAAGCCGTTCGTGAGTCCGAGGCCCGTTAGGCCGGTCCGAAGCTGAAGCAGGCCGTTCAGGATGGTGGCTCGCTCCTCGGACACGCAGTATCGCCGCACAAGCTGCGCCATCGTCGCGGGGTAGGGCGCTCGCCTTCGGCCGGTGGAGTCTTCCCCGGCGCCACCGGCGGGATGATGCCGTCGTGATTCCACTCTGGGATCACTGGGCGTTGCTCGCGAATTGAGGCATAGGGTAATCATCCCTGAAGGCCGCGGCAACGTGCGTCTTATCAGCTACGCTTCCCCCGCCCGCACAGCCGCCACGACCTCGCCCGTCTCGCTGAACAGCCAGAAGCCGACCGTGGCGCCCGGCAGCAGGTGCGGCTCGAGCTCCAGGGCGAGATGACGCGAGCCGAACGGCAACGGGCGCTCGTCCAGCTGGAGGACGGCGGTGTCAGGGCCGGTGGACCAGAACCGGTGCTGGGGGTGCATGGGGCGTCATCGGCGGCGGGCGGCGCCACTTGCGTCCCCGGAGGCGGCCGGCCGTTGGAAAAATCGCTCGACCACGGAGGCAGTTGAAAGCTATTTGTCTCGTGGTGTGAGCACCGCGTTGACGATTGGCTCGACCGACGAGACGAGAGCGTGCTTCGCAGCGTGGTCCGTGGCGTGGGCCAGAAACGCCTTCGTGTTTTGCTGGAGCGCTCGGACGTGGACCGAAGGCTCGGTGAACGAGCCGAGGACCCGGCGAGTCCATGGCTCACGCTCTGCCGCCGGCAACGTCGCGAGCGGGTCTACAGCCCACGTCTCCAACGACTCGCCACCCTTCAACGGAACGCGGTGTTTCAGCATGCGCCCGTCCAGGAGGCGTGCGTCACTCACAGCGTCCATGGCCGAGAAGGCGTCAGCCAGACCGCTGCCTCCTGGGCAAGGTCCATGTGGGCCGCCGCGTCATCAATCGCGGGTCCGACAACGAACCGGTCTTCAATCCAATAGCGCCCCCAAAGGAGATCGCTCCGCGATACACGAGCACCGGCTCCTGCCGCCCTGCCTCGGAAATGAGCGCACCAACGTGCTTTGCTACAAACGCGAGCGCGAGGTCGTCGAGCGTTTGGGGCGGCACGCCCTCCCACGCCGTGGTCTTGGTCTCCTCCGGAACGCTCAGCCCGATGACGACCGTGTCAGAAAGCAGGGCCGTTCGAACATCCACGGTGGCCCGAGCAGACGGCTCCTCGAGCCCGGGCCGGTACGTCGCAGGAATCTTGTCCGCTGCCCGTTCGATCCCTTTCAGCCTCTGGACCACCTTGTCGTGTTGGTGTCTGTTCCAGATGCCCTTGAACCCAAGCGCATCGAACATCGCCACCGCTCCGGTGAGCATCTCGGTCATCGCCTACTCCGTCGCGTCAGCGCGCGAGTGCGAGCTCCGCCTGCTTCTCAACGAAGGCAAGCACGGCATGGGTGATCTTCGGCAGAAGCTCACAGACACGCCCAACAACGAGCCACCGCCCCTCCTTGCCCTCGCGTTCGTCGAACATGCCGCCGACGAAGTGCTTGAGGCGATTGACATCGCTGCCGAGCCACTCATCGCCAGACCACACCTCCAAATCCTCGATGCTCAACCCGGCGGCGACAGTAATCTTGTCTTTGCGCCCGTGCCCTTGTCCCGGAGGGCCAAAAGGATAGCGTGCAGCCGCTCAATCGCGGCATTGAAGTAGAAGCCGGCGAGGATGCGTAGGCTAGCATCGTCGTGCGCATCCTCGTCCAAAGGCGCGTTGGTGGACGCAATGTGGTCAGCAATCCTGCGCGAGGGCCTCATGCCTCCAGCCGGCGCCTTCCAGGTCGACGCCGTCGCTCTCATCGAACTCGAGCGCCGCCGCGCGTTTCAGCGCGTTCAGTGCCGCGAGAAGCCGTCGAACGAGGTGGTGGCGAGCCGCCGCGGTCTCCGGCAACCCGGCTTCGGCGATGTCTCGCGCACACGTCCGGACCACCGCTGAGATCGATCTTGGCCGTCGCCATCTACTCACAGCCTCCGCATACCCCGCCATGATGCGAGCAGCAACCCCGACGCGGCTCCCCGCACTCGGATGTCGGCGATCGCGTTCCGTCGCAGCATAGATAGTTGAGGGCGGGCGTGGGTGGTCGTGCTTGGACGGGCGGTGTCGCGGCCAGGGCGCGACCGGTGGCGATGCCGGCGAGGGTGGCGAACGCGATGGCGGCTGCGAGGAGGGATCCGGTTGGGCATCGGGGTCGGTCTCCGTGTTTCTGCGCTAGTAGCTGAAGCGGACCTCTGTGACGGACCGCCACTCGGCGGGGACAATGATTGATGTCCGCACTCGCCCCCAGCGCTCGGGTCCACGCGTTGATCGGAGACCTCCTGACTACCTGCCTCCACGCGAACCCGCAGGTGGTGGGGACATTGGCCGCGGACCACGAAGTCCGTAGCAACCCACGACGTTTGAGGATTCTCCGGGTTCGGTTGGACACGTAGGTCGCTGGGCTGAATTCGGTCGGCGAGCACCGCCGACGTTTTCCAGGCGGGCTCCCAGTAGCCGATGCCTAGCTGCCGCTGCTCGAGCTGGCCGACCCGTGCCGAGAGCTGGTCGACCCGTGCCTTTAGGGCTTGCATGCGCTGCGCGGCGGTCGGGCCGGCATCGGCCCGGGCACCGGCATCCCGCGCTTCTGGGGTCGCCTGCGCGGAGTGAAAGAGCCCCTTCGGCCAGTGAAGGCTGCCCGTTGCCAGGGCGATCCCTACGCCGATAAAGCCGGAGCACGGCGAGGAAGCACCCGATGCCTGGGTCATCATCCGCCTGTTGCTGGCCCCCGTTCAGCGTTGCCGACTGAGCGCGGACACGGCGCCCCTGGCAAGTATGCCCCCCACACACGCACGATCAGCGATCCTCGATCGCAGTGCCGGGGGTGTCAACGGCAGCCGTCGTCCGCGAGGCTGCGCGACGCGGCAAGCGCGGGCCGTCCTGCCCGCCGACGGGAAATGGACGGGCAAAACTACCGCGGGTCGCCGTCTCTACCGGGGAAAACCGTCAGCACGTTCAGCGCCCGTTTTCCGG